>CAKRJH010000028.1 GCA_934351255.1 uncultured Lachnospiraceae bacterium | reverse complement strand
TCATCGAGGGCAGCAAGGCGGCGCATACCGCCGGTGAATGGATCATCGACACCCCGGCAACAGCTACCACAAGCGGCTCAAAGCATAAGGAATGCACCGTCTGCGGTTATACGATGACAACCGAAACTATCCCGGCAGCAAAGAAAAATCCGGCAAAGAAAATTGTGGCAGCAAAGAAAAATCCGGCAAAGAAAATTGTGGCAGCAAAGAAAAAAATCAATGCGAAAAAAGGAAAAACAGCAAAAATTGTCATTAAGGTTACCGCAAAGAATCCGAAAAAAGTAACAACCGATGCTGTAAAAGTATCCGGAAAGAAGATTAAAGTAAAGAAGATCACGAAAAAAGCCGGTAAAATTACGATCAAAGTGAAAGCATTGAAAAAAGGAAAACGAATCGTAAAGATCAAAGTTGGAAAAGCAAGTACGAAAGTAACTTTGAATGTACGATAAAGATAACAAATTATCTTTGACAAAATGGAAAGGCAGTTGTCTGAAATACGGACAACTGCCTTTTTGCGTGCGCCTTGCGGCGCACGTTTCTAACGGGTGAAAGTCCCCAATCCGCCCTAGTAGTGGGAAGGATACAACCAAGACCAAGGGTGTCCATCGCGAGGTGAAATCTGAAGGAAGGTGGAGGCAAATCTCTGGTCTGACGAACAGAAATCACATCAGGCTTCAGTTAAGGATAAGATTGCGCAACAAATCAAAGTCCAATAACTATTCGGAATTAACTGTAGTAAATGTGGCAGATATATGGAGAGAAAGAAACGTGTGGTACCAAGGGAGGTCTCGTCAGCGGATGGAAACAGAGTATGAAATCCGTCAGTATTATAGATAAGCAGTATGATATTATGCAGCTGAATGTGACCTTATTTAAGTATACAAATGAAATTCTTGGAGTATAGAATTTACAAGTAAATGCATATTCCGCAAAAACAGCTCGATTTTTCCATTATGCATCCTGTATCTCAAACAGCTCCTCTACCGTCATATCAAGATATTTTGCCAGACGCAGGCAGGTATCAATATTCGGAATTACATTATTATGCTCAATATTAAAGATGCTCTTGCGGCACACGCCGAGTGCGACCGCAAGGTCATCCTGACTGAGATGTTTTTCTTTGCGTATTTCCGAGATATTGTTTGTTACCATATAGCGCCCTCCATACTGATCATAAGTGGAAATCATTTCCGCGAAATGGTGCTGAGCCGGCGAAGAAGAAAGACCGGTCCCCAGACATTGTCTTTATTATATTCTATATGTTGTCCAATAAACAGGACTATTAGCATACTACTTTTCCAAAAATCTTAAAACTGTTATTTTTCGTGATCTGGATCGGAGCATATTTCTGATTCAGGGAGACAAGGAAGGTTCCCACTCTGCTGCAATCCAGTTTTTTACAGTAGGCGTTGCCATCGAGATAGAAGATGCCGATCTCTCCTGATTCCAGTTCTTCCGTCTGCTGTACCCAAACGATCTGTCCGTTGATATAGCGGGGTTCCATACTGTCACCGTGGATTCGGATACCAAAATCTGCTTCCGGGGCGACTTCGTTTCCGACTTCGATCATCTCAAAGTTATCGCTGTCAAGAAATTCGCCGGTTCCGGCAGAGGCAGGAAGATCAAACAGTCTGATTTCCCGGTAAGAGGGAAGGACAGAGGTATCTTCTTTGGCATAATCTCCGGATTTGATCAGCAGATCTATGTATTCTTTCGCTTTTTGAATGCCTTCTTCGTTTAATTCGCTGAACGGATTATCCGGCGTATATTCTCCGATGAATGTATCGTAAATATTTGTAATGCCGAGAATCTTGCAGAGTGCCAGGAACTGTGTGGCGTTCGGCTGGGTAACATTGCGTTCCCAGGAGCTGATCGCTGCATGATTCATAGAGTATCCAAACTGTTTCAGTTCTTTATTTACATCGGGTTGTGTTAACCCCAGTTCTTTTCGACGATCCTGTAATATCTTTCCAATCGAGTTCATTTTAATCTCCATTCCGCAGACGCTTTGCGTCGAAGGATCGCGAGCAAAATGTCAGATTTTGCTCTGCGATCAAGGCTACTTTGTGACGCCTGCGGCACAAATAGCCCGTGTGAAAATTATGGCATCAGCGGTAGTTTTCACACTATCGCCTCCGTAAGAGTGCTTTTGTCTGTTTTCTGTATATACTATATACAATCCCTCATGAAAAATCAATGCAAAA
>CAKRJH010000027.1 GCA_934351255.1 uncultured Lachnospiraceae bacterium | reverse complement strand
ATCTTCTAGCTGCATAAAGAAAAACGAGACGACCGAAGTCGTCTCGAAAAAAGTCTAACTTTGAGGGGTCACCTCAGACATCGCGGGCTTTTTTGCTTTATAGGAAACTTCTTGTTTCCTATAAAGCAAAAAAATGCTCCGCAAGGATGCACATCTCGCCGAGAAGAAGTTAGCTGTAAACAGCACCGCTCGAGCGCGAAGGAGTCGCAAGCGACTCTTTGTTCAGCCTAAAAACTACCAATTTTGCCAAAATGTGGTTAATTATGCCAACCATCTTGAAAGGGTGGGGCGGATTCTATATGGTTAATGTAACGGATGTGATGTTCGTTAAATTTTACCGGGAGGAGGAATGACGGGATGAATAAGAAGTATGAAGCAACAAAAGTTGTCTTTTCTTTGGTTAAGCGGAACACGCTTTTCGATCCGTACAGATGGCCACCGTATTGTACGGGAATTCTGCATCAGCCAAAGAGACCAATGAAACCGATGGAGATGAAAACTGCATCAGAAAAAAACAGAAAGTAAATTTTTTACAAACAAAGGAGGAAAAGATCATGAGAAAAATCGTAAAGAACATTGTAACCTTAGCGTTAATCGCTACTGTAGGAGTATCCGGAGCGATCGTTGCCAGCGCAAAGACCAATGCTTACATGACAGTGACAGCTAATATGACTACGCCGAAGATTGCAGTGGCCATGGTAAAGAACAACACAGGAACCAAACGGTACAGCATTATTCAGATTGGACCAAATTCGCCGATGTCAACAGTGTATGCTCAGAATCAGGCCAGTCTGAATGGCGGGGAATGGATCAACGTGTCGTTACAGAATGCAAGAAAGGGTTTATATGCCAAGGGAACGATTTACAAAGAATGGAATCCTAAGAGCGGGGTGGACAAAACCATGACAATTAGCATTGAGTAATAAGCAGACATGAGTTTTTGTGGTGTCTCCGGGCTGTGCTTCAGATCCGGGGACACTTTGTATCAGGGGAGTCAAGAACTATGAAGTATATTATAAAAAATATTCTGCATTTGATCCGCGAAGACTTTTTTATGTTCTGTCTGGTCGTGTTATCCATTCTGGGATCGGGGTATCTGGTACACTTTTCCTATGCGATGTATCAGAACTATATGCTGCAGCGACAGAGTGAAGCCTCGGGAACCGATCAGATGATTCTGGAAGCGAATTATGAACTGGATAAGTATGAGTATAACGCACAAATACAGACATATAAGTTGAGGAAACAGGACGATCTGCAGACGGTCGCTGACATTTCCATGTTGAAGGATATGATCGCTCATATGTCTCCGGCATTGCAGCATAATATCCTAGGGATGTATGTTTATGTAGTTGTTGATGGATACCAGATTCCCTGTGCATTCCGGGTGGAAGATGGCAAGTTTGCCTATTCACAGGAGGAGGCAGAAGGGTTGAAACCGGAGATTCATCAGGGACGCTATTATACGAAAAAAGAGTTCAACGAGGGGAAAAGGGTGGCAGTTGCATTTAACCTGCATGAAGTTAACGTTGACTGCAGTCCTTTCACGGAAGAGATGTTATCTGAGGATGAGAAGACGATCCATATCGGGGGAGAGACTTATCAGGTCATAGGATGGCATTCTCGCGTTCCGGATACGCCATATATTCCGATCACTGCGTTTCCGGATGATACGATGCTCAGTTCGTTGGGGATTGAAATTTATTTTAAGCATGCAGTTACCAACAGAGATCAACTGGAATTGCAGCAGTTGACCGGATCCCAGTTGTATGGTCTGTTCTATGTGCCGCGGACAGACGTTCTGAACCTAGATTATGTTTACCTGACGAACACGGTGATTGCCATCTGTGTACTGATCGTGCTGTGTGCCGCATTAAACATCGCCATGATCTACCGGTATCTGCTGATGACCCGGAAGAAACATATTCAGGTCTTCCAGATCTGTGGAATGACTACGGTTCGTTCAGTGCTGCTGTATATTGGGGAATGTCTGGTGCTGATGCTTCCGTTTTATGGGTGTTCGGTGCTGCTGTTCCGGAAGAGTCTGCCGCTGTTAAAACAGAAGTATTACTACATTAATGCGGTCTATCCGGCATCGGTCTATCGGAAGCTGTTTTTCTTATACATTTCGGTATCCGTGATCGTGATGGCCGTGATGCTGGTGTATTCTTTTGTGATTGACAGACGGTTACATGTGGGAGGTGGAAAGCGATGAAGACGATCCGATATGCGTACCGGGAGATGACAAAGAGCCCGCTGACGCTGCTTTTGCTGCTGGTGCAGAGTGTTATCATCTATGCTTTGGTCATCTCGGCGGTTTCGGCGGTGCATTCCCGGTTCTCTGTCTACTCGGAGGTGAGACCATTTATCCGGGGCGGAGGAACCTCGCTCTATGCAGAGTATCTGACGGAGCCGGAGTATCAGGGTGGAAGTTATCTGATGGATTCCGCAGATGTTCCCCAATATCTGAAAGATACGAAGGTGTATTCCTGCTACAACGTGGGATTTGAGACTGTCGAAGATGGGAAAGAAAAAGATATCCAGATGACGGCCTATGACACCGAACTCTGGAAATGTCATAAGCCGGAGATGGCCGCCGGCCGTTGGTTCCGGGAGGAAGATGAGACGAGTGATACCCTTGAGGTCGTGCTGGCACAGGAAAACGCCGAGAAAGGACGTTATCAGGTGGGGGATGTGCTGGAGGCAAGTCCGAGCTTCATAGAGATGCTGGGCTGTGAAAAGAATCCGATGAAGGTCAAGATCATCGGGATCGTGAAGGACGGTGCAAGCCTGCTTGGGACAAACAACCAGAACGTGGCGTTTAAGGATATGCGGAGATATTTCTGGAATTACTCGGGGGAGTATTATCAGGAGCCGTATCTGTTTGTATGCCATAAGGATGTCTACCGGTATAAGAAGAAGGATGCCCAGGGACTGCCGATTTACATGTCAGGATTGTCCTTTGTGACCTGGGATGAGAACAATAATGAGATGATGACGAAACGGTCAGAACTCTACCTGTCCAAGAACGGCTCCGTGTCTTCCTATCTGGATTTCGAGACCTGTCGGGAGTACAGCAAAGACTACATTCTGCAGCAGCTTGGAAATCTGCTTCCGATCCTGCTGGCATTGATGTTTATGGCGATACTGACCGTGATCAGCAGTACCTCGATCGTGACCAGACAGAACATCTATAAGTACGCGGTCTTCTATATGAATGGACTGACCTGGAAACAGTGTATCCGGATCCAGAGAATTTCGATCCTGCTGCTGCAGATGCTCTGCATTCTGATCTCCTGGGGGACGATCGGTGTGCTGCGGGTGATGAGGCGGCTGGATGGCGTTTACGTGTTGTTCTCCTGGTGGGAGATCGGAGCGTGTCTGCTGGTAATGGCCGTGTTCTATTTCTTTGGCGCGGTGACGATCCGGCAGGAACTCGGCAAAAAGAGTGGAAAAGAAGTGTTGACCGGAAGTGGAGGGACGATATGATAGAGTTAAAAGACGTTGTCAAGGTTTACAACAAGGGAAAGAGCAATGAATTTGAGGCGCTTCACGGTGTGTCCCTTCGCATTGAGGATGGGGAGATGGTGGCGATCATCGGAACCAGTGGTGCCGGCAAATCCACCCTGCTCCATATCCTGGGATTCATCGACCGCTATGACGAGGGAGAGTATCTTCTGGACGGAGAGGGAACCCGCAGACTGAGCGGAGCGCAGATGGCGCATTTCCGCAATGAAAAGATCGGGATGGTCATGCAGGATTATGCGCTGGTGGAGAACTATTCGGTGCAGGACAATGTCATCCTGCCGCTGGATTTTTCCAAAAAGAAGATCAAGAGCAAGGAAAAGAAACGGCTTGTTCATGAGGCTCTGCAGATGGTCGGGCTGGAAGACTATGAGAAAAAACCGGTGAAAAATCTGTCGGGAGGTCAGAAACAGCGTGTGGCGATCGCCCGTGCGATCGTCAATGATCCGCATTTTATTCTGGCGGATGAGCCCACCGGGGCGTTGGACTCCAAGACGACGGAGGAGATCATGGATGTGTTTAAAAAGCTCAATGAGATGGGAAGGACGATCGTGATCGTGACGCATGACCAGAAGGTGGCTGCAGAATGCCACCGGCTGATCCGGATTGAAGACGGGGTGGTGCAGTAGAGCACATATAAGTTTCTGACCGTGGATTCACTGAGTGGATTCACGGCCATTTGTGAGGTGACAGAAATGACGGAAAAATTGGTTTGTAAACTGGTAAATTCTTTCGTGGAATATCAATTTATACAGGAGCAGAGCAGAGAGGAATATTGTTATAGGATGTTGTGTACGCTGGAGACAGTAATTACAGTATGCAGTATGTTTCTCATAGCTTTGTTTTGGGGAAATGTGATAGAGGGAATGTTTTTCTGCGCGTTCTTTTTTGGCTTGAGAAGCAGGACTGGTGGATTTCATCTGCAGTCTTTTAGAAAGTGTTATGTATGTTCATTGCTTGTGTATATTGCAGTTCTTGCATGTGGGGAGATCAGCACACAAATTTCTTCAAAACTGATTTGGCCCGTAATTGGGATTTCTGCATGGATAATCTGTGCAATAGGCACAGTCAATCATTCCGGCTGGAATCTGGACAGGGAGGAGTTAAAGGCATCGAAACGTTGTGCACGATATATCGTGATATTTGAAGCTGTTACGCTGTGTTTTATGGGATGGCTTCATATTGAAAAAAGCATTATTGTATGTTCGGGAATGGGGATGGTTGTGTGTGCTGCTCTGCTATTAGTGGCAAGGATAGCTGCCCGGAGAAAGTAATTCTTATCTATTCGTGGTCTTTATATGGTATAATTTAGATAAGACTAGATGGAAGGGCGTGGACCAGGGAATTCCGCGGGTAAAAGGGTATGTTAGAGGTTGCGGTTTGTGATGACCAGAAAATGTTCTGCGATACGTTAAGAAAGATGCTGTCGGATTGTTTGGAACGAAGGAAGGAAGAGTATCATATTGACACATTTTTATCAGGGGAGGAGTTTCTGAACCTTCAGGGAAAAGTGACCGGGTATGATGTCATTTATCTGGATATTGATATGGAAGGCATGAATGGCATTCAGGTAGCGCGAAAACTCAGGCAATGGCATCCGGATATTCTGATCATTTTTGTGACAGCGTTTGTAGATTTTTCTATGGTTGGTTATCAGGTAGAGGCATTGCGATATATTCTGAAAGATCATCAAAACATGTCAGAGGGGATTGAGGAAAGTGTGGATGCGGTTTTGGCCAAACGAAGAAACTGTGTTGTACGCAAAGAATTTCGCTTTCGGGAGGGCAACCGGGAAATTCCGCTTGAAAAACTGGAACTTGTCGAGAGTATGTCACATGAATTGCAGTTTACCGTGTATCATCGTTCCGAAAAGATTATCTACACGATGAGGGGGAGTCTCAGGGATGTTCCGTTGTCGGTTGAGGAGGGGTTTGTAAGGACGCATCAGAGTTATCTGGTCAATCTTCGATATGTCAAAGAGATATCGTCCGGTCAGGCCGTTTTATGGGATGGAAAGATCATTCCGGTTTCACGGGCAAATTACCGGGAAGTGAAAAGACAGTTTATCTTATATAAGGGGGAGTTTTGATGGCAGATATGCTGCAGGGGTACTTTATCACTGCATTTGAAGTGATGTGCTGTAAGGTGTTTTTTGACACATTTACACGGAGTACTTCCATACATAAACAGAGAGATTTTTGGTTGTTTTTTGGAATGAGCCTGATCGATCTGTTCTGCGCAATCTTTTTGGCACAGCATTTTTTGATCAAAGAGATTGTGGTAATATTGGCAAACACTGTTGTGTTCCGAGTGTATTCGATGGTTTCTGTGAAAAAGTGTGTGGTTTTGTCCATGTTGTTTCAGGGATTATTGATCGGTGTGGAGTTTCTGATGCTGGGATTCCAGTCTGTTTTTCTGCCGGATATCAGTGTGGATTCCAGGTTGACCGGCGTTCTGCTGGTGGTTCTTTCAAAAGCATTTCTTCTTCTGGTTATTATTATGCTCAGAGCATGTTTTTCAAAAAAAGAATTTCGTCTGCTTCACGATGAGGAGTGGATCAAACTTGTGTTTATTCCTCTGTTTACCATTGGAATGATTACAGCAATGCTTTCTAAAAATACATATAGCATAAAGTATCAATATGACGTTCTGTTTCTGGTGATTTCTCTGGGGTTGATCGGGATGAATCTTTCAGTATTTTTTATGATCAATGATATTGTTCTCAGAGAGAAGCATGTGAGAGAATATGAAAGATTGGAATTGGACGCAAAAAATAAACTGCATCTTTATGAGTCCCTGTCCAAAAGTGTGGACACACAGAGGAGTCTGTCACATGAGTTTCATAATCAACTGGAAGTGATACAGGGGCTGTTTGAAAACAAAGAGTATGAGGCGTTAGAAGGTTACCTTTCTGAAGTGAATGCGATGCATTTGGGGGAGGGCAGCCGGTTTGAAACGAACCACGCGATTGTCAATGCTGTGTTGAATGTAAAATATCATGAAGCGCTGGAACAGGAAATCCTCATGGTGTGTCAGATCGGAGATCTGGGCAAATTGTGGCTGCGGGATGAAGATGTTGCCCTGGTGCTCTCCAATGTGTTGAATAATGCCATTGAAGCCTGTCAGAAATGCAGTGAGCATCGATATATCAAACTGAAAATGGTGATTGAAGGTGATGAACTGATATTGTCGGTTAAAAATCCATGTGCTGAGATGGTTCGAGAGAAAGATGGAGAATTTTTCAGTACGAAACGTGAGAACCGCGAACAGCATGGATATGGCATTCGGAATGTAAGACGGGTGGTGGAGAAATATCGGGGAGATGTGGAATGTGCAGTTCGTGATGGAGCTTTTCTAATAGTGATCCGGATTGTAGCACAGCTAAAACCTTCGGACTTTAACAGGATAACGGTATGAAAGGGATCTCATAAAGAGGAGTGGATATGCGCCAAACAGAACTATTGTCTGGCGATGTTTTTTCGTGTTTAGAAGAGAACAGATTCTGTACAGGGAGAAAAGGGGCCGGGACGAAGAGAAGCCCGCAATGGAAACTGAGGTGACCCCTCAAAGTTAGACTTTTTTCGAGACGACTTCGGTCGTCTCGTTTTTCTTTATGCAGCTAGAAGAT
>CAKRJH010000026.1 GCA_934351255.1 uncultured Lachnospiraceae bacterium | reverse complement strand
GCACACCTGTAGATCTTCATGATCTGTTCCAGATCTTTCGCTACCGCTTTTTTCAATTGAAGCATATTGATCCCTCCTTCAAGCCCGGTCTGCAAAATATTGCCGCACCAACTCCCGCAGATTTCTGACCGCATTCTGCGTGTTCATAGCACCCGCTCTCTCCTGCTCCGACAATATAGCATCGACAGCTATGCAGTCCCGAAACAGTCCACTCTCCCTGCACTGCTCCACGCCCTCCCCGAAGCACCCGGCCACAGCGACCACCGGTATGCCATGCTTTCGGGCCAGTCCGGCCACACCGACAGGCGTCTTTCCCATCAGGGTCTGTGCGTCCATCCGCCCCTCTCCGGTAATCACAAGATCAGCCCCGGCGATCTCTTCCGCCAGTCCGGTCTCATCTAATACAATATCAATGCCCGGCCGCAACACGCCGCCCAGAAACATCAGAAACGCATATCCCAGGCCACCGGCTGCTCCTGCTCCCGGCGTATTCCGGTTTCCTCCCGGACGAAGCATGCTTTCACCCTGCCGGGCAGTCTGTTCCACCAGATCCGCAAAACACTCCATCCAGCGGTCCATCACCTCAATGTCCTGCTCCGTGGCCCCTTTTTGAGGCCCGTATACCGCACTGCAGCCCAGTGCACCCACCAGGGGATTCTTCACATCGCAGGCAATCTGAAACCGGCAATCAGCCAATTCTTCGACCACATCATCAAATCCTGTCTCCTCGATCTTCGCCAGGCCGGCTGCTCCAAAAGAAACTTCCTGTCCATGCTCATCCCAAAAATGATAGCCAAGTGCCTGCAGCATGCCGACTCCGGCATCATTCGTGGCACTGCCTCCGATCCCAATGATAAACTTCCGGCACCCCTGATCGATCGCATCCCGGATTATTTCTCCAACTCCATAGGTCGTGGTGTATAATGGATTCCGCAGCTTTTCCGGCACCATAGGCAGTCCGGCCGCCTGTGCCATTTCGATCACCGCAGTTTTCTCCTGGCCACGCTCATACCATAGATACGATGCTTCGATGCGCTCGCCCAATGGCCCTGCCACAACACAATCACGCTTCGTGACTGCCTGACGATACGTCAGTGCCTCAACCGTTCCCTCACCGCCATCTGCCACCGGATATACTGTCACATTCCATCCGGGATGCACTTCCAGGATCCCCTGTTTCACCGCATTGCCGGCTTCGAGCGAGGTCATGCTTCCCTTAAACGAATCCGTTGCAACAACAATCTTCATCCTGCCATCTCCATTTCCTGCCAAACCGGTCATCCTATTTCATTTCATAGTATCATTACAATTCACTATCTGCGGAAGATCATAGACCAGTGTATTATTGGCTTCTGCCTCTTCCAGTATTTTTTCATCAAATCCATTTTCCGAAAACAATGCATAATAAAACTGTGCTTTTTCCTTCAGTGGAGTCAGCTTTGACAAGGTGTTGAGATATTCCGTATAGGTAAAAGGCTCCTTTTTGAATTTACATTCTCCAACCATATAGTTGTCTCCTGTCCGATCAATACACAAAAGGTCAATTTCCGTTTCTGCAATCCGGAGTCCGTTGTCCGCATTCTTATCTCGTACCGTTGTTTTTCCTGTCCAGCGTCCCATCTTGGAATATCGGAATGGTAACATATTCTTTTTCTGCATTTCCCGGACAAATTCACGACAGACATCCTCAAACGTAAAGGCCGCAAATTCATGAAGTGCCGGTTCTACAATATATTGATACACTCCATCAACATCCCCATCCTCAAGCTGTGAAAAGTTCGCAAATCCAAACGCATACCAAAAACGGAAAAAATTATCCGTCAGCTTATAGGTTCCTCTGTTTCCATTCGCCTGTTCCTTCACTTTCGCGTCAACAGAAAATTCACGTTCCACAATTCCAAGTTCTATCAGATTCTTCAAATATACACTTGTCTTCGAAGAATCCTCAACTAACGACTTCTGACTAATCGTATTTAACGTGGTATTGCCAAGAGCCACAGCCTCGATGATAGAGTTATAGACCGGAGTTTCACGAAGTTCCTGATGAAGCAGGAACTCAACCTCACTGTACAAAATACAGCCCTTGGTCAAAATGTTACGCTTAATGTTCTCCGCTACTGTAAACTTTGGATTCCACTGCCTCAAATAATGAGGAATGCCACCGAGAACCGCATACGTAATTACTTTATCACGCTCCGAATATTCCGGGAAAAATTTAATGACATCATAAAATCCCATTTCCTTCATCTTATATATCCCGGTTGCACGACCGTAAAGAGGATTTTTTTCGGCAAGCAATTCCTTTTCAATAAAACTCATTGCGCTGCCACACAACACGATCATAACATTGGCATCTCGAAGTTTTGCATCCCACAGATTTTGCAAAATAGAAGGAATACTTTTGTTCCCTTTGCACATATACGGAAATTCATCTATGATAAGCAGTTTCTTCCGGTCTCCATATGGCAGATCGAGAATGGCACCAATCGCTTTTTCCCAATCATCAAATTCCGTAATATAATTTCCCGCCGGTATCCCCTCTTTCAGGATCTGTCTGGAAAACTTCTGAAGCTGTACTCTGTCAGTCGTCTGTGTACACGAAAAAAAGAGATGGGGTTTCCCCTTGCAAAACTCTCTGAGCGTTTCCGTTTTACCCACTCGCCGTCTTCCATACAAAACGACAAGCTGTCCACCTTCTGTTTCATATTTGTCATTCAGAAATCTCAGTTCCGCTTCTCTGCCAATAAACATAAAACCGCCTCCGTCTATATCTAATCGTGATTTAGCAAATCGTGATTTGGTATTATTATAGCCAAGATTTTTCCAAAAAACAATACAAGAATAGCCTTTTCCCACGATTTTATGTATAATGACTCCTGCAGAAAACTACATGTAATACTTCAAGGAGGGTCTCCTATGTCCTTAACCAAGTCCAAAGCCGATCAGCTCTCTGTCCTGCGCACTGCTCATACCGGTTTATTACAGAATGATGCGCGGAAGTGTCCTTGCACACTGATACATGTTCTGACAACAATTGACCACCTAAAACAAATATTGGTATTTCTGCATTTGCGCAAATATGATCGTTTGCACTCGATTCCGGATCTCTTCCGGATATTCCTCTGCACAAGCCAGCAACTCCGTCACATCGTTTTTTGTAAAGTGAAACTTTAGATTCATTCTGTACAAAGATTCAGAAATATCCAGCTGCTCGTCAAAATCCCTGCATATCGTTTTGGACTGAGCCTTATCCATCAGTTTGTAAATATCTTCGGACACAGGATAGTCCATCGTGGTATCTGCCAGCAGACCTGCTCCATTATCAAATATTGGACAATATGCATAGTCACCTGCTCCATTCATCAATACAGCAATATTATGCATATGACGGTCTTCGTTCAAAAAAAATGCATCTATTGTCAGCAATTTATTCATATAAATTCCAAAGTTCTGAAGGCCCGTCATACGCTCCACCTGCTGCACCAGAAATCGCAATCTCTCCCGATATTCTGGTATCCTATATAAACTTTTATAAAGGCTTTCTCCGAAAAAATTTCCAAATAACCGTTCCAATGTAATGATCTGCCAGTCCCTCATATCCGGTATAATCCGCTTTGTACCATACTCCTTCATTCTCCCACTTGAGTTGATTTCCCTTGGATGACTGGCGCTCATTGGTGCGAACATTCTGCTCAAATAATTCTATCATGGAACTACCTCTCTATACGAATCCAAAAATCATCTTCCGCCATCCTGCCTTCTGTCTTTTCTATGATCATGATCGGATCATAAAATGGCAGACCCAAATCCTTCAATATCAGTTTCATCTTGTCTCTGCTTTTCGGGAAACATCTTGACTCCAGGAATTCCAGATACTGATCATAGTCCGGATCTTCTACCGCTCCAAACGCCCGGAACATGATTTTATCGGTATAATTCTTTACTTTTACCTTCCGTTCCCTCTCATTCACATCGATCAAAGTACACACATTCTGTCCATACATATACCAGATTCTGAGTGGCCATACTTTTTCCGGTACTTTCACTTTCTGCTCATATTCCGGATATTTCTGCAACATGTTAAGAAGTGGAACAACGGGCCCGCGTATGACTTCGTCACTTCGCTCCCAACGTTCTACCGTCGGCTTTGAACAATTCACCAATTCCGCAAACTCTTTCTGTGTAAGATGTAATGCCTTTCTGATCTGGCGGATTTCCGTTGCAGTTATATATTCTGGTATTGTAAATAATCGTTTTTTCATAACTTCACCTTCTGGTCTTATCATCTCCATTTTTCTTTATTAAATCACACATTTTGAACCTTGTAAACAAAAACAATCAAAATGATGGTTTTCAAGCCGTATAAAACCATCATTTTGATTGCTATATAGATACATACAATAAGGAGAATCCCTATTTCTTATTTGGTTTTGAATGCCGCCTTTTTGCTGAGTCCTCTCTTCCGCAGCAGCTTTTTGTATGCTTTGAGCTTCTTCTTTGGCACTTCAACCACTGCCTTGGAAGAAGTCTTGGAAAAGGATTTTCTGCCGACTGTTTTGGTCTTTAATTTCTCTGTCTGGATCACAATGATCTTCAGATTTTTACACCCTTCAAATGCCCTCTTTCCGATAGAAAGGATCTCTTTTCCAATCGTAATTTTCTTCAGTTTCTTATTATTGCGAAACGCATCGTCTGCAATGGAAGTGACCAGATACTTTACGCCATTTACTTCGATACTTGAAGGAATGATAACAGATGCATTCTTCGTTTTATTTGAAGAAACATACATTACCGTCGGCTGTTTACTGTTCGTACCAGTCACTTTATATGTAGCTCCCGTCTCATCCGTGAGTTTACTTCCTTTTTTCTCCGGTGTCGGAACAGAGGATGGATTTGCAGATTCCTTTGGCATCTCTGTCGGCACCGGCTTCTCAAGCTTCGGAATCACCGTACTTTCTCTCGTAATTTCTCTTGTCCCCTGTGCATCTTCAAACAGTTTTCCACACTCTTTACAACGGTAATATTCCTTATTTCCTTCTTTCGATTCGGTCGCCGCCACTGCATCCACTTTTACCAGATCATGACTGCATGCCTCACGCCAAACCTGAACGTTTCCTGTCGTATTTTCGTAGTTCCTGGCATCTTCTCCGTCATAAATGACATTGATCGTCACACTTCCATTCTCCGGAATATCCATACCGATACTGTCTTCCGAAATTTTCCAGCCATTTCCCAGGCTCAGCATATCCTGCGTCACTTTTTTCTGCGTATACGGAACCGCAGCAGATGCCTCCGGCATATTGTCCGGCTGCGCCGCTCTTTCGATCGTATACTCTTTCTCTATCCTGGCAGCTCCCTGCGCGAGCACTGCAGTGATAGTACCGGCCGAAGTAACATCCGTCGTAGATTCTCCGTCCCGCAGATACTGAATCTCAATCGGCGCGATTCCAAATGCACTCCACGTATCTGAATAATCCACGAAAGCTTTGTGTTCCTTCTTGTCATAAATTGCCGAAGGCACATTCAGTACTGCACTTGCCTGATGTTGTGCTGCCCATGTGCAAACTGCAGTAAGTATATTTTCTTGTGCGGTAAAGTTAAATGTATGTGTTTCTTTGGTATCTTTTTCATTCGTGTATGCTTTGATACAGTTTACATAACCATCATACACCGTACTTCCCTCTTCCTTCACCAACGTTGGGAAGTTATCTCCCGCCCCCTCGGAAAGATTCTGATACCACACCTGTGTTCCATCGGAAATCTTATTATTTAAGAGATAACAGATTTCTCCGGATTTCAGTTTCTCTGCCGTTCTTCCGATACCGGCACGCGGATCTGTGGCTTCTTTTTCTACATTTTCCGTCGCATCATAGAAACAGTTTGTAATCGTTCCATAGTTTGCTGCAATCGGGAAGAAAACCTTGTTTTTATCCGGTTGTATAGCAAAACTTTCACATTTTGACATATCAAATTCATTGTTAACTGCCAGGCAATTACGGATCTCTCCCAGATTCACACCGGCTACTGCACCCACCGGATCATAACCGTCCTGATAGATATCACCATCAGTACAATTTAGAGTGATCTTGCTTCCTTCCACCTTGCAATTTTCGATCTGGCCACGGTTAATCCCGCAGATTACACCCGCCGAACCACTGCCGTAATATCCATCATCTGTTCCCGGCAGCAAAATATCTTCAAAGCAGAGATTCCGTATCGTCCCCTTCAATGTACGACAGATGACACCGGTACCATTGGGTTCCATCTTCATATTTTTGATGGAATGTCCGTTTCCATCAAAGATTCCTGCATAATTGCCAAAATAAATGGTCGGTCTTTCGCCCTGCATATCAATATCCGCCTCCAGCCTGGCATTGATATGATCATCGACAGACGCCATCTTGAAAAAGCGGATCAGTTCATCTTTGTTGGATATTTTCACATAGTCTGTACCTTGATCCGTGACGACATCCAGACTTTCCAGAGTCATATCCCGTGTCACACGGCTTCCACCATAATAGCAGCTGCCATAATCATAATAATACATATCAGAAAAACCGCCATAATGAGACTCCGCTGGATTCAAATACATTTTACCGGCCGGCAGAGTACTCATCTTCGCAGTGACTTCGTCAATTTTCACATTGTACTCACGGGCCGAGGATGTCATAGCAACTGTCATATCTGAGGTAATGATCGTTTCCTCATTAAATTCCGTGCCATCTTCCGTCTGATATGTATAAGTGTATTGGTTATCATCAAATAATTGTCCAACCGCAGTACCTTTTTCCACTTTCATCGTACAATATGAAGTTTCACTGCCATCAAGAACAAATTGAACCGTGCACAGCTCTGCGTCGGATTGTTGTTCCAGCGTCTCCTTTTGTTCATCCCATGTATAAAGATAGGATTTGCCACCAATCTCAATGACATTGCTGCCCTTTCGCAGATAAGTCCCTAATGTTCCTTCCTCCGATGTTTCCAATGTACTTGACGGATACCCGTTAACCGCAGTAACTTTCTGACTCGCAGGCAGACCTGTAACTGTCAGATATTGTAATGAATAGCCATTCCTATCCTCAAACGACGCTCCCGATACATTGCCAAGCAATCGTGCCGCACCTATCTTCGCTGTCCCATTATACAACAAAATCCAACTATTTATATCACCACCCAAAAACTGATAATCGCCATACTTAATCAGGCTGGCCCTATAACAATTGATTGCACCGCCCAGCATATGCCATCGTTCCAAATATTGTATTTTTGCCCCCCATGCCGTTACCGTTGCCGATTCCATCGTAAAGCTCCCACCGACGCTGTTGTATTCGTCAGAACCGCCTCCATGAATCAGATATTCTGCATTGTTTATCTCCAACGAAGAACCCGGTGTGCCGGCATCTTCGCGGATGTTCAGCTGACCATACAGCTTAAAAATAGTGGAAGTATTATCTTTTGAAACCCCTTGATCTAACTCCGGTATGGTAATGGTATTTTTCCCTTTAAGATACAGATTCGCTGTCCCCATAATCTCCATAAATGGGAACAATTGGTCTCTCTCATCATCGGTTGCAGAGCTTTTGATGTCAAGATCATACAGATCATCATTTTGAATCGTTACGTTGTCTAAGATCACATTTGCATTTACGCCATCGGCCACCGTAACATGTACATCCATATAAGCGCCATTGATCTCATTGCTTCCGGTGATCGTGTAGGTGCCGTCTTCGGTAATATTGATCTCGATGATCGTCACATCATGTTTCGTTCCGCCATAATCGGCAATGGTCTTTTCGGTAAGCAGCGATGGATCACTCAGATTATAGGTGACAGTCTTTTTCGCCAGAACACTGATTTCCTGCGCATACACAGGAAGTGCGGGAAATACCGGAATTCCCGTCAGTACTGTAGCGGAAAGAGTACCGATACAGATCGCTTTCTTCCACTGCTGCTTAACACGTTTTCTGATTTTTTTGATCTGTAACTGATTGTTATTGTAAAAAAATTGGTTACGCATAGTTTTCCTCCATTTCCTTTCGATAGTGCCAGTATCGGTCTCCCAAAACTTTTGTTTCACTGTTCCACGGTTTTTCCGCACTCGTATAATGAATGATACACGGATCTTCCCGATAAAGATCTTCAAAAAGTTTCCGATTATTTTCGTTTTCCTTGGCCAGCTGCTCCGGAATATAGGTCATATAATTCCACATGCAGTCCACATTCTTTACTCTTCCATCGAACACGATATTTAACACATCCTGGTCATTGTAGTAATACTTGTGACGATGAAGAATTTCAAATACCTGTTCCTGAGTAAGACGCTGTCTTGCTTTGTTCAGATCCATGACAATCACACCGGCATTGAAATAATTTTCCGGTGTTTTCATGCCGAGGGCATCTGTCCGATAATTGTCTGCATTGTAAGGAAAACGATCCATGAAAATCGGCTTTTTTATCTTGGATAACAGCCGGAAATCCTCCGATCTGACAGCCGCAGCTTCGCACTCTCCGAGCTCCACATCGTACAATCTGCCGACATCCCCTTCCACGATCAGGTCACAGTCAAGGTACAGCATCCGGTCGTACTTTGCGAACAGTTCTCCAAAAAGAAACAGACGATAGTTGGTCTCGACCGAATAATAGGCTCCCACATCATAGGCCACCAGTTTTTCGTACGGTTCCATCGAAATAAAACGGATAACGACGTTTCCTTCTTTTTCCATGTCCAGGATTCTTTTCTGACTCTCCTCACTGATATCCTTATGCAATATAAGGACATCATACAACCGCCCTGTATCCCTGTTTTTCAACACGGAATACAGTGCGGTTGCCAAATGCCCCACATAGTTTTCATTGGCTGCAAAACAAAGATTCACAGGGATATATGCCGGCTGAATCGGCTCCATACACGTTCTCCTCCTGCGTTTACATAATATCGAATCCATTCCATATTATCATAACCTTTGTTTTATTACAACAGTTTTTCTGTCGGATATATCAGCAATTTCAAATATCCCCTCTTCGATCAGTCGATTGACAGTTTCAACCGTATAAAGACAATAATCCTCAATGGGATCAAGAAAATTTTGTCCATTGAGGATTACATATACAAACTAGAATTTATCTACGCGTTCCATCATCATTAAAATATTTTTTCAAAGCTTTCTCTGTCGGATAAATTGATCCAACCATAATAAAACATTGAATTGTCACAAGAATCAAGCCCGCAAATCCAATCGTATTCTTATCACTATGGTATAACGGAATATGTATCAAAGCAGATGGTATCAGCATTACCCATCCTATTTTCCACCAAAGTTTTCCACAATAGTCGTGAGCAAATTTCCATGTATCCATATTTTTCATGGAGCGAGTTGTTCTATATCCGAGCATACCATTTATATGCTCCGGGCAATGTTTCCACATCATTCTTCCTACAATAACCATAACAACGGGAATTATCATATCACATATTAACATAAACCACCAAAACCACATAAAGTCCACCTCCGTAAATTTCGATTGAGATTTCACCTGTTTTAAGAAATTTAATAACTGTTATATTTTGTTATTAAATTCTCCGCAATCCCATGAAAACACTGAATTTATCGCAGGTGAGCTTTCCCTTATTGTTTCCCTTGTGTTATATCGTCCCACCAGTGTTTACGAACTCTGATAAGGGCAAATACAAGGGTGCAGGACATCCGGTGGATGTCCGCTTTGCACCGACCGTAGCGAAGCGAAGACCACAAGATGTCCAGTGGACATCTGCTCTGTGCCGACCGGTTCACAACGTCCAGTGGACGTTGGCTCTGAACCGACCGTAGTGGAACGAAGAGCGGCAGCGGAGACCAAGAAAATCCTATAAAACAGTATAACACAAAATAAAAGTGACATGGTGAACTGATTGAAATGCTTCTGATTTTTGCAACAAATGAT
>CAKRJH010000025.1 GCA_934351255.1 uncultured Lachnospiraceae bacterium | reverse complement strand
AAAGAATGGACTATGACCTAATAGTTGTAAAGACCTTGGAGAGGGTCTATAAAAACTACTACTATATAATACGAGGATGATGAGAGATGAGAACATTTGATGATATGCTTTCTAAGCAATTGCAAGATAAAGAATTCAAAAAGGAATATGAAGCTATTCAGTCAGAGTTGGATGCTGCAAGGGGCATTGTAGATGCTAAAATGGCTACATTATACGAACTCCGCTTGCTCTTTACAAAGGGAGAAAAGGATGAGTATACAAGGGAAGAAATTGTAGCGTTGTTGGACAAGATAGCGATTGCAAAGGAACAGGAATAATGCATCATTAAAAGGCAGACAAGTGCAAATTGTCTGCCTTTTGTGAAAATAATGCGGAATAAATAGAAACATTAGCTTAGAGTGTTCTTCTTTATCTGTCTGCAGAAGGCCGCGGCCGTCATCCACATCAGGATCAGATTGTAAATCACAAACAATAGAATCCCCGGAAGTTCCATGTACTGATAGCTGTCAAAGAGCAGACCGCTGCCGGGCAGACTGAACGCAAACGTCACGATCAGTACCGCGATCACGGCCGTCACGCAATAGACCATAAGTTCCCTGTAGACGATCCGGGATAACTGGTGCTCCCGCATCCCCATGAATTTCAAGACATAGAATTCGTCGAGCTTTGCTTTGAGCATCGACCGCAGGATCAGTACCTGGACTACGGCCAGAAAGATCAGAACCAGTACGGAGAGGGCAACCAGGATCAGGCGCTGAGTTACCTTGGCCGGATCATACTGCGTCGCACTGACCTGTGCGGAATTGATCGCCGTATAGCCCAGTTTGTCCAATGCTGCGATCACCCGCTTTGTCTTGCTGTAATGATTGATATACACGGCCGCCTGGTCGGTATCCCAGTCGTACATTTCCCAGAATAACTTCTCCGGGATCTCCACAAAATAGCCGGAGTCCTTGGTGGTCAGATCTTCCTGCAGATCTGCACGGAGTTGCTTCTTGATCATTTTTCCGTTTACATATCCGGTGATCTTCATGCGCGCGCGTCCTACTAAAGATAGTTCGTTTGCGAACCTTTGTGACGGATTTATATCAGTATCAAATCTTCCGGTCTGTGTAGTTGCATAATTTCTGGAATACCGGAGCTGATACTGCATCTCGTCGTCGAACTTATCCTGAATGGGCAGATACCGTGCGGTGTTCACCAGTATCTCGAGGTCATCCCCAATCACCGGAATGGTATAGGCGTTATAGTCGTACATCCCTGTTTTCAGGTTATAATAATAGTCTGTGTCTACAAAGACGCCTCTTGCTCCGGCCAGAAGCATACGGCAGAACTCGGACTGGAAATACACTTGATCCGTGTTCTTTTTGAGCAGTCCGACCACCTTCAGATCCTTCTCATAATATTGGCCTTTGGTCCAGATATTGTCTGCTGTAAAATAGCACGCCAGTTTCTTGTTCAGTGTTTTGGTATTGTTGCTGTACATCACGATCTCTCCGCGCGTCTTTGGCAGACGGCCCGCCTTCAGATCGTCCTTGGTGATCGCAGTTACAGAACGCATGAAATGCGTGTCATCCAGGAATTCAACGTGGCTCATCGTTTTCATTTCGTGGCTTTGATCATCCTCATTCGTTTGCTCTTTCTCTTCCTGGTCGCTGTATACTTCCTTATAATCATGGTTTTTATCAATGTAATAACGGATGTCGGACACCTCGTCGTAGGCATCCACCGATTTTACATATTTCACGCTGCGGATGCGCCCAAGATCCTTGTCAGTAATTACACTGCCATCTTTGTGACGAACCGACAGACGGCAGTCATTTTCCTGCAGATATGCGGAGGAGTCGTATACTTTGGTCCGGATATCATCGGATTGGATGAATAACTCTCCCAGAAACAGGAAGGACACCAACGCCGTCATCGCAAAATAGGAGAAAAACATGCCGGCGCGGTTTGGCTGCGTGCGGATGTTGTGCAGCGCAAAGAAGTTCAGACTGTTCTTCAGGAAATGCGATTTCTTCTTATCACTCTTGGCGTTCTTCCTGCTGCTCTTTGACGTCTTCTTGCCGGCTGTCCCGGTTCCCGGTGCTTTTGCATCTCCGGCTGCCTCAGACTGTCCGTCATCCTGCAGGTTATTCTTCGGCAGTGCATTCTTTTTCTGCGCCTGCTGCTCCCGCCGTGCGCTCGGTTCCGGCTTGAGCGGTGCCCGGTAAGCACCTCCTTCGACACCATCCTTGACGACAATGTCTGCCACGACCTCTCCGCCGTGCAGGCGCACCTTGCGGGTGATAAAGGGCCTTGCCTGGTCGTAGTTGTGCGTAACCATGATCACCAGACGATCCTTGGATAAGCTGGCCAGCAGTTCGACGATTGCGCGGCCGGTGTTGCTGTCCAGATTGCCGGTCGGTTCATCCGCTACGAGCACCGGCGTCTTCTTGGCCAATGCTCTCGCGATCGACAGTCTCTGCTTCTGGCCGCTGGACAGCGAAGATGCCCTCTGGTTCATAAACTCGCTCAGCCCAACCTGCTCCAGATAATCCGAGGCCTCGCTTCTGGCCTGCTCGACCTCCAGGCCCTGGATCAGCAGGGCTGCCATCACATTGTCCAGTGCGGAGTAATGGCCGATCAGGTTGTAATTCTGAAAAACAAATCCAATCGTATCTCTCCGGTACTTCTCCCAGTCACTCTCATCGTAGTGGAAGGTCGGATGCCCCTGCACAAACATCTCCCCTTCATCGAATGTATCCATGCCGCTGATGACATTGAGCAGGGTAGACTTGCCGCTTCCACTCTCACCGGTGATCGCCACGAATTCGCCTACATGAAACTCCAGGCTGACACGGCGCAGCGCCTGGGTCACGCCCGCGTCGGTGTAGTAAAATTTGTCGATATTTTCTAATCGTATCATATCATCGCCTCCCACATATTTTATACTCTGACAATATCGTAACATGCATTTTGCAATGTTGAATACCCGCATAATTTCATGCGTTATATATCTATTTCGAGGTGACTTCTCGGATTTGCAGGGGTTCGGGCACGGATTTTTCACGCAAAAAAAGACAAAACCAGCGTTTTGTCTTTGAAATACGTTGCACGCGTTTTCTTCTGCCAGCAAAAAAGTGGAAACCGGTGCTTTGCCGTTCCACCCCAAAAGGTTGTGCATAAGATATACAAATGAGAAGGAGGAGCGGCATGGAGATCTCAACGATGGGAACGGTCTTTGCGATCGTGGTGATTACATATCTGATCGGACTTGCGGCAAAGCAGATCCCGCTGATTAAGGATTCCTGGATTCCGGTCATCGTGGGCGCGGCCGGCGGTATTCTGGGAATTGTGGGAATGCATGTGATCCCTGATTTTCCGGCAACCGACATTATGAATGCGGTGGCGGTCGGAATCGTGTCCGGATTTGCTTCGACAGGCGTGAATCAGGTGTACAAACAGGCGAAAAAAAGTCAGGGGGACATGTAAAGTATGAAGATCAATGTACATGCAGGACATAATCCGGATGGAAAGATTGCGTGTGGTGCAGTTGGATTGATCCGGGAATCGACCGAGGCGAGGGCGGTGAAGAGACTTGTCATTCGGAAGCTGAGAGCACTGGGGCATACTGTGTACGATTGCACAGTCAACAATGGCACCGGTCAGGCGGATGTATTGTCCAGAATTGTGAAGAAGTGCAATGCGCATGAAGTCGATCTGGATGTGTCCATTCATTTCAACAGCGGGGCATCGGACCGGCGGGGAAATGGCAGGACCACCGGGACTGAGGTGTATGTCTATTCGAAGTCGGGCAAGGCGGCAGAGTATGCCGGCCGCACTGTGGAGGCGATCAGCAAGCTGGGATTCAGAAACCGCGGAGTGAAAGAAAACAGGACATTGTATGTGCTGTGCAAGACTAAAGCCCCGGCCATGCTGGTGGAATGCTGCTTTGTGGATGATAAAGATGATGTGAAATTGTACAGGGCAGAGAAGATGGCGGCGGCTATTGTGAAAGGGATCACAGGGCGTAAATGACACGCAAACAAGGCGCTTTGTGAGAATGCAGTCACCGCACAAAAGAGGATTGCATAAGCGGTTGTGCGGTGATTGAATCCCCTCGAAGGTTATAATTGTATTGGTGGAATGGCTGTGGTAAGATAAAATTATTAGGAATTATTCAAAGGTAGCAGCAGAGGAAAAAGGGTTAATCAGACAGGGAGGTTCTTACATATGGCAAATGAGGAAAAAGAATTATATAAGTTTGTGAACGATCCAAAATACAGGGACAAGGTCATTGCGAAAGTCCACAAGAATGAGGACAATGCATACAACAAGAGGATCAAGCAGATTGAGAAGGAGAGGGATAATCTCTCCAAGAGCAGGACGAATGAAATCGCCCGGATCGCGAATGCCAGGTGGGAAAAACTGGCCGGTGGCAAGATTTTGGTGAACCGGACGGAAGGCAAGATCCAGTTAAATGGGGTGACTGCGGCATTTTCCAGTATTCAGGGAGCGGAGCTCAATATGATGGCAGGCATGCGCGTGATCACCACGGAAACGACCAGCACAAAATCCAAGAAACATGCTTCTCTGGGTGGAGCGGTTGCCGGAGGGCTGGTCCTGGGGCCGGTGGGAGCTGTCGCCGGGGGCGTCGGCCTGGGAAAGACGAAGGGACAAACCACAGGAACTACGATCTCCGATCAGATTCCGACCTGTACGCATCTGGGGGTCATGGTTAATCTGGATGGATTTGCCTCAGAGGTTGTGCTCCTGGCATCGCAGGTGGATCAGTCCAGCCCCGTGTTTCTGAGAGCACAGAGCGATGCTCAAAATATCATTGCGCAGTTAGGCGCTCTTGCCAAAACGCCGGTTCCGGCGCAGTTTTTAAGACCTGAGGAGGAGTCCTCGGTCAAGGTGATCGAGAGTCAGATCGCGGACAAGCAGGCCGAACTTCAACAGGCGATCGCCGACAAGCCGACGTATGCGCTGCCCGCAATGTACAGGACGCCGGAGCAGAGGGAACTGTCCGACAAGGATTATTTGGAATATCTATATAATACTGATGTGCAGAGGTTGTCAGACAATGCGAACAGGGAGGCGGAGCGCAAAGAGAGGAAGAAGAGTGTGAATGCGGGAGCGGTCCGGGCGGACGATTCTGTGAGATATGATGAGAAAAACGCGAAGAAGGACACCGGTGTGGTCCGGAAGGTGGCTTCAGTGATATATGACATTGTATTCTGGGCATTTTCTGTCTTTATGCTGCTCTTTGCGATTGTGGCCTTTACCAGTTCGGGCACCGTGAGCGGCGTTTTATTCCTGATCACAGCGGCTGCCATCAATCCGCTCATCGGGAATGTTATCCGTGACAAAGTATATGATGTGCCAAAGTGGGTGCCGGTTGTGATCCTTATTATCGGATTTCTGGCGGGTATCCTGACGTTCCCGTCCTCTGATGCGGCAGTTCAGACAACGTCCCAGACGACATTCTGTTATGAAAGCGTGGGATTGGACTGTCCAACTAATGGGACACCACGTGTGTTATAGTAGCAATAGAAACAAAAAGGGCTACGAAACAGGCGGCTTGAACCGCCGACGGGAGGTTGATTTCTATGAAGAAAAAGAAATTTTTCGGGGAACCGGTCATTATGATTTTTGGTGTGTTGTTTGTACTCTATTTCATCGGGGCAGTTATCGGTGCGCTGGAACCAAGGTGCAGCGTGGTTGGGTGTGACAATTACCGTGCGGGTGACAGCAGTTATTGTTATGAGCACAAGCCGATATATACCCATAAGTATACTTCCGGGAAGTCCTATGGGAGCAGTTCTTCCGGCAGCTCTTATGGAAGTGGATCTACAAGAAGTTATTCCAGTGGTTCCTATGGAAGCGGATCTACCGGCAGTTATTCCGGAAGTGCTTATAAAAGCGGTTCATCCTGCAGCCGTTCGGGATCGACCTCAGGAAGCACCGGTCGAAGCTACAGCAGTGGATCCACTACGAAGCGGAAATCCGCGTACAGCTACAGCTCCGGCAAGAGCAGCCGGAAGAATTCCGATCCGTATGATTCTTATGACGATGGATACGATGATGTCATTGATGAGGGGGATTATGATGACGAGAGATATGACCGCGACAGCGATTACGCGGATGGTGTAGATGAAGCCATGGAAGAGGAGGACTGGTAGACGGTTTGAACTATCTGAAATGACAGGAAAGAGGCGCATGAACCATGGGAAATGTGAGTGGACATTTTGGGACTCCACAACATTATGTCCTTGATTTTACACATGTCTATGACGACGAGCATCTGAAGGATCGGAAGCGGTTCCGGTGGATTGACTGCTCAGATATAGAGGGCAGCAATCTATATTGTTCGCCGCAGGCAGAGAGGCAGGTTAGCAGCCGCATCAGCCCATATGGCATACATGGCATTCATTTTGTGGATTCCGGAAACTATCATTATGTGACGAAGATTATCACGGATCAAATCCGGCAGCCGTTTTCGCTGGCGATGTTTGATCACCACACGGATATGCAGCCGCCCATGCTGGGCGGAATGATGAGCTGTGGCGATTGGGCGGGACTGGTATTGGATCACAATGAATATCTGCAGCAGTTTATACTGATCGGCCCGCTGGCAGAAGATTTGGCACAGATCCACACCAGACATCCGGAGAAATTACTCACCTTTTCGGCCCAGGAGATCCGGCGGGGCGAGGGACGGGATAAACTCGCGCAGATCCGGAAGGATGTGCCCTGGTATCTTTCCATAGACAAAGATGTTCTGGGTGAAAAATACAGTGAGACCAACTGGAACCAGGGCGAGATGTCGCTGGGGATGATGGAACACATGCTGAAGTTTTTCGTGGAGCAGGCTCCGGTGTATGGCGTGGATATCTGTGGGGAGTGCTCAGCGGACATGGATCTGCCGGAGTATCTGCAGGCCGAGGAGATAAATGGGAGGACGAATGAGGAATTGTTCCGGTATCTGGGGAGATATGTGCTGGAGTGAGAGGGTCGATGGATATAAGAATGACAACCGTGGGAAACGCCGCTTACCCTGACAGTTCCTGTGGTGTGGCTTGGATTTCTCTATGCGCTGATCCCAACGGCTATTGGATATCTCTTTTATTATCGGGGAGTGCAGCAAATGCATGAGAGCAGTAAAGTTCCTGTCATTGCATCGATGGAGACGGTGACAGCCGCGGTGCTCGGTGTGCTGGTGCTCGGGGAGAAGTTGACGGTTGTACATTATCTGGGAATTGTTATTGTGATGGGGTCGATTGTGTTGATGCAGGGGAAGGGAAGCAGTGACTGATTGGTTCACTTCTTTCGACGGAGTTGAAGGACATTAGATCAGATCGCAGAAGTTGCAGAGACCAGCGTTGATGCTGTGGAAGCGATTATTAAGAAAAAAGAGCCTGCAATGGCATAAGAGAACGTAGACATCGAGATTTCAATCTGGATCACAGGACAATCAAAAGGGCACTTGAAAAATCAAATGCCCCATTGTATAATCTACTTAGAAAGTGAATCGGACGTGATGCCGATTTGCCCTCAGTAAATACAGATTTTTGGAATAGCATTCACTTTGGTCGGAGGATGCTATTTCTTTTTATTATGATCGTCTATGTAAGACAAGGCCGCAAAAATTACTAGCACTAAAGTTAAAACTTCAAGCGTGTTCATAGGGCATCACCCTCCTTTGTAAACTAGAGGGCATCTAATAATCGGAAAATCACATCCTGCTTTCTATTTCATTATACAGAAACAGTATATCATAAGGAGAACATATGTTCAATAGGATGGAATGGTAAGGTTTCATTGGACATTGAGAGATGAGGTATAAGAATGACGACCATGGAAGGCTCAGGAAAAGCACGGATGATCTTCCGGATCAAGACGAACGCGGGGAGATGCATGTACGGATGAAGAAAATATTTTTGGGTTACAGGTTGACGCCTGCTGTCAACCGAAGCTAGAATTCATATTGTTGAAAGCGCTTATCAATGAAAATCTAGATAAGAAAGGAACCAACAGTATGAATGGACTAAAATTTATCAGAACAAGGTGTAATATTTCTTTAAGCGAGTTCTGACAATGACTTTGCCCCATTTTTGAATATAATGAACGAATGGTACGCAAAAGACACAAGCAATAAAATCAAGGCTGTGTTTGACGCCCGTATGAAAGACGGAAAGCGTTGTAGCGGTTCAATTCCCTATGGATATAACCGATTAGCAACCGACAAACAAACGCTTGTCGTTGACCCTGTGGCTTCTGCGGTGGTAAAGCGTATCTTTTTGCTTGCCAACGAGGGCAAAAGTCCGAGAGCAATCGCTGAATTGCTTACCGAAGAAAAGGTTTTAATTCCGGCTGCACACGCAAAGGAATATCACCCCGAACAGTATAACGGAACAAAGTTTTCAGACCCGTATCTTTGGGGAATGTCAACCATAAGAGCGATTTTAAGCAGACAGGAATATCTCGGTCATACTGTTTTGCGTAAATCGGTCAGCACCAATTTCAAACTGCACAAAAGAAAGAATACCGATGAAGATGAACAGTATGTATTTTATAATACGCACGAGCCTATCATCTCGCAGGAACTTTGGGACAGCGTTCAGAAGCGAAAGAAACGAGCGAACAGGACAGCAACCAAAGGTACGCATAGCAATCGTTTAAGCGGTTATCTGTACTGTGCGGATTGTGGCAGAAGAATGACCTTGCAAACGCATTACAGTAAAAAGGACCGTTCGGTGCAGTATTCTTACCGTTGCGGCGGGTATGCAAGCAGAGTAAACGCTTGTACTGCCCATTCGATTAGTGCTGATAATGTTGAAGCCTTGATATTATCGGCTGTAAAACGATTATCAAAATTTGTTCTGAAGCAGGGTGTGACGGAAGAACTGAAAGGAAAGGATATGATGAAATGGATAGGATTGATGAACAATATCCGAGCCTGTGCAGATGAGATTGTATTGAACGATATTGTGTATTCCTAATAGCATACCAGCCGAAAAGGAACTGCTGTCTTTACTGATGGCAGTTTTCTTTTTCGGGAAGTATTCAAGAAGTCATTAAGTCGTGAGTGTAATGGAAGTGGTTAAATTGAAAGTTCATAAAGATGGTATGATGTGTTAAAATGAGAGTGATGAATTGTAATTTTCCGCATTGAATATTAAGAGACTTGTAGGTGTAAGCCTTTTGCTGTTTTATTATATTCTTTCAAAAAATGAAAGCTAATCTTTGAATAAATATTTTTTGAATTTAAGTGACGCTTGACACATTTTTCCCGTTTATTAGGGTGAAAGGCCTTAATACAAGGGAAAGGAGGAGAAGCCTATGGATGATAAGCAGATATTAGATTTATATTGGGAGCGCTCCGAAGCTGCTATATCCGAAACTTCAAAAAAATACGGAAAGTATTGCAGATACATAGCCTTTAATATTCTTCACAATGACGAAGATAGCGAGGAATGTGTAAATGATACTTATTTAAGAGCTTGGAACAGCATACCGCCTAACCGTCCATCTGTCCTAAAAACTTTTTTAGGGAAGATTACTCGCAACTTATCTTTGGACAGGTACGAACTGCTCAATGCAAAGAAACGTAATGGCGGGCAAATGTCATTGATTTTTGATGAAATACAAGAGTGCATACCATCGTTGGATAGTACAGAAAACATTGTTGAAGAAATTGCTCTAACGGATATTCTCAACCGCTTTCTTTCTTCCCTGTCATTAGAACAGCGAAAAATCTTTATGAGAAGATATTGGTATTTATCGCCCATTAAAGAAATTGCAACGGAATATGGTATGAGCGAGAGCAAAATCAAGATGTCATTATTTCGTTCAAGGAACGAACTCAAAAAATTGTTAGAGAAAGAAGGTATCTCTGTATGAAAGAAAAGAAACTTTTAAGGGCATTGGGAAATGTCGATAATCAGTATATTAAGGAGGCTGAACCTATGAAAAAAACAAGTAAAATAACTAATCGGCAAAAATGGGTGTCTGTTGCAGCTTGCTTCGTACTCGTTGCTGTGATTGGAGTGGGAGTTTTTCAAAGCAATCTGTTTGGTACAAAAAACGATATTGCCACGCTGAATGATGGAGAAACAATTACTTTTGTTAAAAATGACTTATCACAATCTTCAATTAACTTAAATGTAACAACAAGACCTTTGAGCGATGCTGAAATTGAAATGCTTTTTGCAGACTTGCCTGTTACCGCAGATGCTTACTTTGATGCTGACAATCATAATATTCTGGGTTTTGAGGGAAAAATTGGTGATACAAGAATGGTAGTATCTAAACAGGGTGTAAATCTATTAGATACTATCATTGATGGAAATACAATCACTTCAAGTGTAGACGGCGTTGATATCAACGCAGGATATTTCGTAACAAAGTCAAATAGTCAAGGTATCAAAACCGTAATATATTATGCAACCTTTGATATGGGAGAGAACACTATTTATGTAGAGTATTCTGGCGTTGAAAATGAAAGTGAAACTGTAAAAAACAACTTGGTAGACACAATTTTGAAGTTGATTGAGAACGGTGCATTTGATTTGAGCCAAATCCAAGAATAATCTGCAAATTTCATATACTAAGAACTTGATGTAACACCCTATACCCTTAAAAAATAGGGAAAGTAATATAAAGCCCCAAAAAACAAGTCTAAAAAGCTCTATTAGAACGGTATCTTCGCTTTTTGCCTGTTCTTATGATTATAATTTTAGTGGTCACGTTTTTTGCTACTTGAATGACAGAAAACATCGTAGAAATACGGTGTTTTTTGTTGCCCCAAACCCTACAATTTCATACATAACCACAGGTTAGTACAAATACCTTGCGTGATTTTTTTGAAAGGCTTAGAAAGGCAATTTTGCCCGATTTTCGCCCCGAAAAATGACAGAAACAAGGCTCTGAGTATCTTTCCTGTGGTTTTTTTATTTTCAGACGGAAAGGAGGATTGATATGCCGAGAATGAGTAAGAAACGGAAACAAGATTGGGCATTGTTTCTGAACGAAAGAAATCGCATTACCTACAACGGACTTTGCAGAAAGTGCAGTAATGACTGCAAGCAGAGTTTTCAGTGTATCGTGGTGCATTGCCCTACGGATACCATACTTTGTATCATATGGTGCATTGTGATGCGAATGGAAAAGTAAAAGAAATTGGATTAGTTAAAATTTACTGTACGAGTATGGGAAATGCTGAGAATGAAAGCAAATCAGTACATAACTACATAAAAGAAAAAATAGTTAAATTGGACGAGCGGTTTTGTTCATTAGGGCAAAGTCTGAATTATTATATAAATTTGAAAAAAATATTGCCAGAAGAGTATGTAAGTATTTTAGCAAGAATGCGGGATATGGCTAAAGGTACCTTCCCGGAATATTCAGTGTATGCTAAGAATCTTGTTCCATGTTGTTCGTACTGTAATAGTCTAAAAGGTTCAAAATTCCTTTCGGATAGTGGAAAACGTATGTTTATATCATTTTACTTTGATGAAATGCCACAAACTTCCTTTCTGAAAATATATATTGGTATAAAAGATAATATTCCATATATAGAACAGTTTGCTATAGACTTTGAAGAGGAAAAAGAAGTCAATGAGATTATAGAGACACATTATGCGGAATTAAAGCTATTTGATAGATATAAATTGCCTATATCAAATCGATTGTCAAGCTTATTTTACGAATTAAGAACATATGAGGAATATTCTGTAGATAAGTTAAAAGAAGTGATAGAGTTGCGAATTCAAACAACAGAGAAAATATATGGAAAGAATTATTGGGAAGTTTGCTTGTATAAAGGCGTCCTGAAAAATGAGGAGTTACTTGAGTTATTATGTGAAAAATAAATATACTATCCCAAGTTAGGACCTTTTGTCTTCTTTTTGCATGGAATGTTCCTGGTAATAAAAACTGCTTTTTGATAATTGTAATTTCTGTAATAATAATGGCAGTGAGTATCTATTTTTCAAGACACCGATTATCACTGCCTTCTCTCTGTTGCTGAGAGCACTCTGATCGATGTCTGGGTCTTTTTTTAATACATTTATCGTTTCTTTAAGAATGTCTATTTCTAATTGCATATCTTGCATTTGAGCCTTCAACTGATTTATTTCATCTGAAGAAATATCTGTACTTGAAACAGCGCCTTCTACTAATGTTCCCGGAGTAATGTTTTTGCGATTCATAAGACCTAATGTACCTTCTTTTAAATATCGTTTTCGCCATTGATAAATACTAGCTCTACTATACCCAATGTCTTCTGAAACATATTTTATATTTTCTCCGAGCTCATAGCAACGATGAATTGCATTTAATTTTACTTCTAATGGAGGATTGCGAGGATGATCAGGAGGATTATCAATTACAGGATATTTTTTTCTTGTTTTGGGCGGGATATTTTCCTCAGCAATCCATGTGTACAGATTTCTACGTGCTGGATATCCTAGAATCCTAATAGTTTCAGTTACAGACTCTGTTTGATGATATATCCGTAATGCAATATCCTTTTGTTCTTTTGAATACATAAAAAGGCTCCTTTCAGAACCCTATAGTAGTTCAGAATTTTGTCCGCACCCTCGCCTCTTTTGTGATATACTTATACGCGGTCGTGTCAGACCGGAAAGGAAATATTATGTTACAAAAATTATATGTTTTTTTCAGGAAAGAAACCGTTTTGTCAATTGCAGTGATCCTGGCGCTTCTTTCTATGTTCTGGGTCAGACCGGATAAGGCTTATTTTACTTATAT
>CAKRJH010000024.1 GCA_934351255.1 uncultured Lachnospiraceae bacterium | reverse complement strand
GAAACGCTCTCTGCTGGCAGATAAGATTACAGGGGATAACATTTACAAGGCACTCATTTTCTTTGATAAATTGTATGTTCAAATGAACGAAGTAGAGAAACGGGAGTTCCTGTCGCAGTTAGTGGATAATGTGCAGATTTACGAAGAACGCAAAGAAAATGGTCAGTGGCTGAAATCCATAGAATTTAAGTTACCGATTATAGAAAAAGAGTTTACATTAAGTTTGGACAATGATACACAAAGTGAGACGGTGGCATTGATTACAAGGAAAGAGAAATAAGAGATGATCTTGACGAGACAGTGAGTGAATCAGACGGGAAGGTGAATGACTATGACATTAGCAAATAAACTTAATCTTACAGATTCTACAGAACTTGCCAGAATGGAAGAAAAAATAAGCAAGAAAAAAGCTGTCGAGTTGTTTGAAAATGGATATTTAGATAATTATACAGCTGGAACCTTTGAAATGCTTGCGGCAATCCATAAATATTTATTTGATGAGATTTATGATTTCGCTGGAACGCTGAGAACTGTCAATATTGCAAAAGGAAATTTTAGATTTGCGCCAGTGATGTATTTACAGGCAGCCATAGAGAATGTTGAGAGGATGCCACAGTCAACATTTGATGAGATTGTTGAAAAGTATGTGGAAATGAATATAGCCCATCCGTTTCGAGAAGGGAATGGTCGAAGTACCAGGATATGGCTCGATTTAATTTTGAAAAAAGAGTTGAGCATGGTGGTTGATTGGAGTGCTGTAGATAAGGAAGATTATTTGCTGGCCATGGAAAGAAGCCCGATTAAAGATATTGAAATAAAACATATCTTAAAGCAGGCGCTGACAGATAAAATTGATGACCGGGAAGTGTATATGAAGGGCATAGATCATAGTTATTTTTATGAAGGATATGCTATATACAAAGCCGAAGAGTTATAGGATAGAAGAGTTGAAGGAAATCCTGAAACAATCATTTGATTCACAAGTGGAATAGCTACTTTAAGAAGTAGAAGGAGGACACTTTATTTGGCAAAGAAAAAAGAGGAAATAACCATCCGTTCCAGCGCAGCGGAATATTTAACCTATGTTGCTTCTGTGGGAGATCAGCAGGACAGCATAGAGATGCGCTATGAGGATGAGAATATATGGCTGACACAGAAGATGATGGCCACATTGTATGATGTAGGAACAAATACAATCAATTATCATATTAAAAAGATATTCGAGGACAGTGAGTTACAGGAGGATGCAGTTATTCGAAAATTTCGAATAACTGCTCCTGACGGGAAAAGCTACAATACAAATCACTATTCCCTGGAAATGATTATTGCCGTAGGTTTCAAGGTCAATTCCGAGCGTGCGATACAGTTCCGTAAATGGGTGAATCAGATCGCAAAAGACTATACCATCAAAGGCTGGGTCATGGATGACGAACGGTTGAAACGTGGAACATATCTGACAGAAAAGTATTTCGACGAACAGTTGGAACGCATCCGTGAGATTCGTGCCAGCGAAAGAAAGTTCTATCAGAAGATCACTGACTTGTATGCCACAGCCATTGATTATGATAAAAATGCTGCAACGACCAGAAGATTTTATGCGACTGTCCAGAATAAGATGCACTTCGCAGTTCATGGACATACAGCAGCCGAGGTAATCGTGGAAAGAGCAGACCACACCAAAGAGCATATGGGATTAACTACCTGGGCCGATGCTCCGGATGGCAAGATTAAGAAAAGTGATGTTACGGTTGCTAAGAATTATTTGAGTCAGGATGAAATGAAACAGCTGAATCGTATGGTTACGGCATACCTGGATTTTGCAGAAAACATGACATTACGGCATATTCCTCTGACGATGCAGGACTGGGAAAAAAGGCTTAATAGCTTCATTGAGATGTTTGATTACGGTATTTTGCAGGATGCAGGTAAGGTGACTGCAGAAATTGCAAAGCTTCATGCGGAGACGGAATTTGAAAAATATCGTGTCATTCAGGACAGATTGTTCATGTCCGACTTTGACAAGTATATGTTGGAATTAGAGGAAAACACAAAGAAATGAAAATTCGAGACCAAATTAGCGAAACAGTGTTTTGCTAATTCAAAAATCAGGTGAACTGGAATTTCGGATCCCATTTCAGCACTCCACAAAGGTATTGACAACTTTCCTTGTCATATGATATAAAAATGACAAGGAAAGTTGTCAAAAAGAAAAGAAAAGTTGTCAAATGAAAATGGAGTGGATGAAATGAAATTAGGAACTGTGAATAAGGAGCAGAAAATTAGTGTCGTGCTTTTGAATAAAAGAAGGATAGTACGAGAGAATTTTAGTTCGAGTTTGATGAAGCTGTCAGGCGATACGGATATAAGCTGTCAGGTGTTTGCGGCGATTGAACAAAAAGGAAGGGTTTATGGAATATATCAGAATAAGGATTTAATTGGATTATACATATTTGAGTGGCTGGAAGATTTTTTTGTTGAGTACAATTCGAAAGAAGTTGAAACAGATCAGAATTCAGACATACATAATTTGATGAATGATCTGCAAAAGGTATTTGAAGTGGGGAAAGCAGCATATAGACTGATTTTCAATCACTTGCTTGAGCCTGCGATCAGTTCAAAGAATAAAATAGAAGAATTGATACAAAAGGATATCAAGGAGCAGATGGAATGGGGACAGGTTTCAGGAATTGTGTGGGATGATATGTTAATCTACAGAAACACTCTGGATAAAAAAACACGAAATGGTTCAAGTGGGGCCGGTTATGCAATGGGGTTTGTATTAGGAATGGTAATGGGATGGCTGTTGTTTGATTCTATTCTGCTTGGGTTGTGTTTTGCTCCAGTATATGCTGGATTGTTTGGAGGTATTATATTTTCCAGTTCAAGCAAGAAACAGGAGTGGAAAACTTTTGAGTTTGTAAACAAGAAATATACAGAAGAAAAAATAGGAGAACAAGCATGCCACTAAAAAATCATTTGAAGGAATATCGGGCGCGTATTGGTGTAAATCAACAGGAATTAGGAAAAATGGTTCAGACGTCCAGACAGACAATCGGGCAGATCGAAAGAGGAAATTATTCTCCGTCCGTTACACTTGCATTAAAAATAGCAAAGGTTTGTGGTGCAACGGTTGAAGATATATTTGAATATTCGGAGGATGAAATTGATGAAAAATAAAAATAATTTCAAAATAATAATAACATTCATTTTGATTTTGGCGGTTAGTTGTATTGCGGGTTTTGTTTGTGGGAGATTGGTTGCAGATGTAAAGAAAATGGGATCTGTAGATAATACAATTCAGATAGTGAAGAATATTATAAAACAAGGTTTTCCGGTTGTGTTTATCATAGTATCTATATTGGGCGCGGTGGTGCAGGTTATTGCATTTGAACAGTGCAATTTTATGTATAAGAAACTACAGACAGATAAGGGAAATGATGATTTATGGGATAAGTTGGAAGATAAATTGAATCGACCAATGATATTATCAAATGCATTTTCAATGCTTAATTTAGTTCTGTTCTTTTGTTTTTTATATGATGTTCTGCTATTTGACTATGAAAAGACAGAGACTTACGGACAACTTGTTACGATACTGGGGATTATAATATTTGTAATGTCATCAATTATTAGTCTTGTAATCACAGCTGTGACGATCAATATCGAGAAAAAATTAAATCCCGAAAAAAAGGGAAATGTACTTGACATACATGTTCAAAAAGTATGGATGCAGTCTTGTGGGGAGGCAGAGCAGTTGATTGCGTATCGTGCAGGTTATAAGGGGTGCCTAAATACGAATATAGCATGCATGGTTCTTATTGTAATTGCATTTATGTATTCATTAGCTTTTGAGGCTGATCTGATGGCCCTTCTTTTTGTAACGATAATCTGGTTTGTAAATAATCTGAGTTATTTATTATGTGCAGCAAGACTGGAAAAAAGAAAATGATTGTGACAGAATAGTAAATTGAATCGTCTGAATTATCAAAAATAAAGCTCTTGCTCATGCGCTTGCTTATATGAATCTGATCGAGAATTGGGGAAGCGGTATTCCGAGAATTATTGATAAAGAGAAAACTGCCGGACTGCGGGAGCCGGAGTTTATTGGCGGCGAAATTGATTTGTGTATCAATATTTATCGAGGTCAGGTTAACGGCACTGTTGACCACAATACCGCCGACAAACTGCCGGGAAACCGCCGATAAAATGCCGGAAAATGAACAAGAACTGCAAATTTATAAGTATGTATCGGAAAATGTCGGCATTACAACGACACGGGCAATGAAACTTCTCGGCACTAAACAGCGCAGAACGCCATATTCCAATGACAATGGAAGATTCCTATTATTGTGAAAGTTAGCTGTTTGTGATACGATATCCGAAAATACGGAAAGCTGAGAACCTGTGAGGGAGATATTGTACCATGAATGTATATGAAAAAATTTTTGATAGATTAGCAGAATTACATATGAGCCAGATTGAATTATCGCGAAAAACTGGTATTGCTACAAGTACGATAAGCGACTGGCGTAAAAAGAAGATAAATCCACAGGCGGATAAGTTGGTTGCTATATGTAAGGCGCTTGATATGTCACTTATGGATTTACTTTGTGATGAGGAAGATAAAAGTAATGAAGTATTGACCAATGATTATAAATTAGATGATCAGATTAAAATTGATAGTATTGAGGCGGCTTCTAATGAAACGAAGAGAAGGATTATAAGTTATCTGGAACATTTTATATTGAAAAAGAGCATTGAATTGACAACAGGGAATGTTTCTATTATTACAGATGCAGAAGGCAATCAGATAGTTGTAATTAACGATCTTAGATTTAAAAGAAGTAAAAAAGTTGATTGGAATGTGGTAGAAAGCTATTTGAAGGAATATATAGGTGTTTGCACTGAAATTTTTGATACAAATGATATGATATACATTGGAAGCGACTTCCCTGATGAGTATTCACATTCAAAAGATACTAAGGTCTTAAGAGGGCCTAATGAATACGCAAAGGCAAATGCATCTGTTGCAATCAAGGAATTAATTCAGATTGCATCCAATAAAGTGTTTTCTGAGAATTATAAAGATAAGCATAATAACAAAGCTAAATATGGATGGTATCGTTATGATACACGGTTTGCTATTCCGAAATATGATAATGATGGAGAGTTAGCAGGATACAATGTTTTTAAGGGGAGAATAGTGATAAGACATGCCAAAGATGGCAAACTGTATTTGTATGATGTCTTGAGAATAAAAAAAGAAACGAGTAAGCCGCTTGAGTAAAAACTGTACGGTTGTAAAACTCATTTCTTGCGCTTATTTTATAACAGAATTAGATGATTTGTCAATCTGAATATTTGAAAACATATCTTAAAGCAGACACTGACAGGAAAAATGTATTTATATGATGTTTTAGAGATAAAAAAGAAACGGGCAACCCGATTGAGCTATAAAGCTGTACACGACAAAAACCCATTTCTTTATGATCAGATAATATAATAATATGGTGTTATTGTCAATTCGAATGTTCGAAAACATACCTGCAGAAACGGTATGATTATTCTGATTTTGTGCCCGAAACGTGTAAACATTTGCGTCGGATCAGAGGCAGCGAATGGGATGGAAAGGTGTGGTGAGTGAAATGCAACAGTTACAGGAAAATAACAGCGAAGACTATCGTCAGGAACTCTTTGCATTACAAAAACAGATACATTATCTGCAGAGGGTGAATTCCAGTCTGCAGACGGGATTGCAGGAGCGATCCCTGGGGCGCAAGTATGCACCGTATCTGTTTTTATTTGGATGGTTTCTTGTGCTGGAGTTTATCAAAAACTGGATGGGGAATGATTATTTTATTTCATTGTCCTCATTTATGCCTATCCTGATCCTGCTGGTGGTGTTTGTCGTTCTTGATGTCAGAAGAGAGAAGAAGAGGCAGAGTCTGCGCGAACAGATCCGCGTGAACAAGCAGAGATGCGATCAGCTCCAGCGGGAAATCGAAGGGTTGAAAAGAAAACATTACAAATGAAAAATATAATCTATGTATGATACGGGGGAGGAAGATAATATATGGGAAGCGGAGAAAAATTGATTAAAGTGGCAAATTATAATACAGCTCTTAATTCCGTATTAGGTACAGATTTTGCTTCTTTTGCAATTTATAAATCAAAGGGATTACTTACACATTTGGTTAAAAGAAAACATTTTGTTGCTTCAAAATATATTGACTGTTTGGAAGATATAATCAAATCCCCGGATTATGCGGGATATTCCAATGGTAATATTGAAATGGTGAAATGTTATAAAGATAATATTTTTATTGCTATTAAGTTGGATGCCAAGAAGTCAAAATATTATGTTGCAACAGTGTTTGAGGTGAAAAAAGGAAAAATAGATTCATATGTGAAATCTGGGAGATTGGTTCCTGTTAATTGCAAAAATAGTTTCCATAAATAAAGAGTCTTGACAGTGATCGTAACCAATGGTAGTATTTTATTACATACATTTGACAAGCAGGAAAGGCACCCTGCGCTCCTTCGGGAACCTGATATGATGGATACGCCGCCCATCCAAATGTTATATGATGTGACATAATCTCCTTTGGGATTATGTCTTTTTTTTATAGGATTAAGGTGTCAAAAGGTCTGAATTTCCCTGACGGGCTATTTTCTCGAATCTTTGACCACAATATCTATCAACGATGCGCCGCATCGCCTCAAGATATTGTAGCGCAAATCTTCAAAAAAATATTTCCGTCATGAAAAATGTGTGTGCCGTGTATACCGAGGAAGAAGTGCGCGGAAAGGGCATTGCCGGAACTTTGCTGGATAAGGTGGTCGGCGATCTGAGAGACAAGGGCATTTCACCGGTATATCTGGTGACGGATCATGTCGGATTTTATGAGCGATATGGCTGGGAATTCCTGTGTATGGTGCAAGGGGATGATGAGCCGGATATGACCAGAATGTATATACATCATTAATCGTAAAATAGTATCTCAATTATGTACAATAAAATGTAAATCACGCATTGCGTAATGGCATGTGATGTGTTATAATCAGAAAAACGCAATGCGAGGTGATGACATGGATACAGCAAAGACGATCAAAGAACTTAGAGAAAGCACCGGTATGTCCCGCAGGAAGTTTTCAGATCATACCGGGATACCGGTTCGCACGCTGGAAGACTGGGAGGCGGGCAGGAGAACTCCGCCGGAATATGTGCCGAGGCTGCTTGCATACCAGTTGAAATATGAAGCGCTGATGGCAGAGCACGGGGAGCAGGAGGAAGAAGAGTAGAGTTTCACTTCGGCCCCGGATGTCCGGGCCGGGAAAGGGATACAGGTTACGAGAGATGATATTTTTATGTTATCCGAAATGTTCGACGTGTAAAAAGGCGCGTACCTGGCTGGATGCGCATCAGATCGAGTACACACAGAGACATATCGTAGAGCAGAATCCTTCTTATGAGGAGTTAAAGGAATGGCACGCCAGAAGCGGTCTTCCGTTGAAACGGTTTTTTAATACCAGTGGGATGCGGTACAAGGAGCTTGGATTAAAGGACAAACTTCCGGAGATGAGTGAGGAGGAACAGCTTCATCTGCTGGCGACAGATGGTATGCTGGTCAAGCGGCCGCTGGTAGTTTGTGACGATCAGGTGTTGATTGGTTTTTGTGAGGCACAGTGGAGCGAAAGCATGGGACGGTAGCCTGCAGTGGGACAGCAGTCTGCAGAAAAGTTTATGAAACAAATTCCATAAGAATATCAGAGCGACAGGCGTTAGCCTGTCGCTCTGTGGTTCTTCAAAATTATAGGGGAATTCATTCCTCGGTCAGATCAATGTCCAATGTTTCATCGGAATATCCTTCATCCGTAGAAGAGATCTCCGGACTCTGGCTGGTTCCGGTGTTTTTGACGCTGTATTTCCGAAAACGCAGTGTGATATCTGCGAGGTCTTCCGGGGCATCGACAGCCAGCATACTGGTTTCTGCCGGAGAGTCCGCTCCCTGTGACAGGAATTCGATGCCGTAGCTTACGAATTCTTTTTGGTCATTGAGTCCTGTCAGGGCGTAATGTGTACCATTGTAACTGTCGTCAATGAAATCCAGCGATCCGGAGGAAGACGTGATGTTGTAATACACACACCAGAACATGCCATTGTAGGAGATTTTTTCTACGCAGACGGAAGCCGTCTTGTCGGCGGAAAGTGTCCGGTTGACATAGACGTCCTTCTCCGTGTATGAGTGTTCGATCGAGGTGTTGATCGAGTCGGAGCAGGACAGATTGTCATCACGGGAGTCTGTAAAACGGAAAGACAGGGAGCGTCCTTCCGGGTCGGAGACAGCGGAACTGGCGGCATCGGCCAGAATATCGTCATTCATTCCATAGACGAGGATATATTCGCCTTTATTTTGAGTTTCAAATGCTCCCGCAGGTGATTCGTAGGAAAAGTGGCTGCCATCCTGCCAGGAACCGTTTATGCCAAGACCTGAGAAGAAAGGCGTTTCCTGTGACTCGTCTGTCTGTTCCCGAAAGATCCGGAAGATAATGGAATGGTTGGAGAGCACCATGGAGTCTACACGGAAATCCTGTCCATCAAATGTAAGGGAGGCATCCAGTTCATTTTCGTACTGAGACAGCGTTTTCTGATAGCGATGGTGTGCGTCTTTGGAAAAATGCCGGAAGTAGGACAGGATCTGCGCATAGGCACCGGTTGCGAACAGCGTGGCGGTTCCCACTACCAGTAGAAGAGCGGCGGCTGCGGCAATGCGCGCGGCCTTATGCGAAAACCAGGCTCCCGGCGTGGAAGTATGTGGTGTCAAAGAGGGACGTGACGCATCGAGAGAATGTGGTGTTGAAGAACTTGACACCGAAGAGGACTGTGACGCATCGGATTGTTGCTTCATTTTCCGGGCAACAGCATTTCGGAATTCCTCTTCCGACATAAATGTCAGAGCATCATATTGTGTTTTGAAGGTATCGTGTAAAGATTTATCTCTCATAATGAAACTCCTCCTTTAAGATTTCTTTCAGGCGTTTACGCCCGCGGGCCATGCGGGTCTTGACGGTGCCAAGGGGCAGATCGAGGATGCAGGAGATCTCCTCCTGGTCATAATCTTCGTAATAATACATATAGAGAATGCCTTTGTACCTGGCGGGAAGACGGTCCAGCGCATCGAGTACCGTGTGGTCAGCCGGGGCGTATGCCTGACTGCCGATGGGAGTGGTCTGTCTCAACTGTTCCAGTGCTTTCTGTTCCCGCCCGCGCTTTTTGACGAAATTGATACTCCGGTGGATCGTGCTGCGGATTAGCCAGGCTTTCTGATGTTCTGCGTCTGTGAAGTCCGGTTTTTTGGTAAGCACATAGACAAACAGATCCTGGACAATGTCTTCGGCATCGGAAACAGTTCTGGTATATGTATACGCCAGCCGGCACAGCATCAGCCGGTGCCTGTACAGAATTTCTTCGGTTGATTCATTCATATGGCGTTTCATCCTTTCTTTGTCTTTTACTTATAATACAATGAATCGTTCCCAAAAGTTTCATTATCAGAAAAAGAATCCATAAAGAAACCGCAAGAGATATGATTGTCAAAAAATCTCAAAATAAAAAAAGTGCAATAAAGTGCTTGACCTAAAGTTAAGTTTAAGTGTTAGAATGGCTTTATAATTTTACCACGGAAAGGATGAGAATGTATGTTGATCGAAACTGTGAATGCACCGGAGGATCTTCGTAAGATGAGCAGGGAACAGCTGGTAGAACTTGCCGGAGAGATCCGGAAAGGTCTGATGAACCGTCTGTCGAAAAAGGGAGGACATTTTGGGCCGAACTTTGGATTTGTGGAGGCGACGATCGCGCTTCATTATGTATTCCACTCTCCTGTGGATAAGATCGTCTTTGATGTGTCTCATCAGAGTTACGTTCATAAGATGCTGACGGGACGTCGTCAGGCGTATTTTGAGGACGACCATTTCAGCGATATTTCCGGATATACCAATCCGGAGGAAAGCGAGCATGACTTTTTCAATGTCGGTCACACTTCGACCTCAGTCAGCCTGGCGTGCGGTCTGGCCAAAGGTCGTGATCTGAAGGGCGGCCATGAGAATATCATTGCAGTGATCGGTGACGGTTCCCTGAGTGGCGGTGAGGCGCTGGAAGGACTTGATTTTGCCTCAGAGCTTGCGAGCAATCTGATCATTGTGGTCAACGACAATGATATGTCGATCGCGGAGAACCACGGAGGACTTTACAAAAATCTGAAAGAACTGCGGGACTCTGACGGAAGCAGTCCGTGCAATCTGTTCCGCGCCATGGGACTGGATTATCTGTATGTTTCTGAGGGCAATAATATCAACGCACTGATTGAAGCGTTTGAGAAGGTCAGAGACATTGACCATCCGATCGTAGTTCATGTGAACACGGTCAAGGGAAAAGGTTATAAGCCTGCTGAGACGGACAAGGAAAACTGGCATTGGTGCATGCCGTTTGATGTAAATACCGGAAAGAGCAATTTTGTCATGGAGGGCGAGGATTACAGCAGTCTGACCTGCGAATATCTTCTGGGAAAGATGAAGGCCGACAGACGCGTCACAGCGGTCGTGGCAGCCGTACCGGTATGCATCGGATTTACCGAGGACAAGCGTAAGGAGGCCGGATCGCAGTTTGTCGATGTGGGCATTGCCGAGGAACATGCCGTAGCGATGGTATCAGGCATTGCCAGAAACGGAGGAAAGCCGGTATTTGCGACTCATTCCAGTTTCTTTCAGCGCACCTATGATCAGATCTCACAGGATCTCTGCGTGAACAATAATCCTGCAACCCTTCTGGTTAATACGGCTTCCGTATATGGGATGAACGACGTGACGCATCTGGGGATTTACGATATCCCTATGATGTCCAATATCCCGAATCTGGTCTACCTGGCACCGACATCCTGCGAGGAATATTTTGCGATGCTGGACTGGAGCATTGAGCAGAATGCCCATCCGGTAGCAATCCGTGTCCCATGCAATGGAGTGATCCATACCACAGACAATGTGGAGAAGGATTACAGTCAGTTGAACCGGTACCGGGTGACCAGAAAAGGTTCCGGGGTGGCAGTGATCGCTCTGGGAGATTTCTATCAGATCGGAGAGGAAACAGCGGATCTGATCGGAAAAGAGACCGGAACGGAACCAACACTCATCAATCCGCGTTATATCACCGGGCTGGATGAGAAACTGCTCGAGGCGTTAAAAGAGGATCACACACAGATCGTAACGCTGGAAGACGGAAGTATCGATGGTGGATTTGGAGAAAAGATTGCCCGTTTCTATGGACCATCTGAGATGAAAGTATATAACTATGGAATCAAAAAAGAATTTCTGGACCGCTACAATGTAGAGGATGTCCTGCGGGACAACCGGATCGTACCGGAACTGATCCTGGAGGATCTGCGCGCATAGTAACAAGCGGAAAAATCAGGAATGGGCCAGATCGTACAGTGCTTTGATCTCTTCGGGAAGCTGATCAGGGATGATCTCATGCAGACGGTCTTCGTTGCCGTCTGCGATGGCCTGATCGTAATACCAGCATTTGAAGCGGATCATAGCCATATTTTTTTCAAGCGCCTGAAGCTGTTCTTCAAGCACTTTTTTTCTGTTCTCGAACAGTTCTTTTCGGCTCGTATAGGTGGATGGGCCCTCGGTACACCATTGCATAAACTGCTTGATGTCCTTGATCTCCATCCCGGTGCGTTTCAGACATTCAATGACCTGGAGTGCTTCAATCTCCCGGTCGGAGAACCGCCGGATCCCGGAGGTGCGCTCCAGGTGTGGAAAGAGTCCCTCCTTGTCATAGTATCTGAGTGTGGAAACCGGCAATCCAAACATTTCTGAAATCTGACCAATCGTATACATAGCGTGTGCTCCCCAAAAAGTATTGACCTAAAGTTAAGTTTACGTAATAATATATCATTAGAATAACAAAGATAATATCCTGTGTAAAGGGAGGAAAAACGATGTTGTTGAGTGTTGCGCTGATTTTGTTGGTGGGCATGGGCCTTGGCTGGCTCTGCCGGAAAGTAAAGCTGCCGGGACTGCTTGGAATGCTGGTCACAGGGATTGTGCTTGGCCCTTATGTGCTTGATCTGATCGATCCGGATATTCTCAATATCTCCCCACAGCTTCGCAAGATCGCACTGGTGATCATTCTGACCAGAGCGGGATTGGGTCTGGATCTGTCCGGATTGAAGAAAATAGGCCGCCCGGCAATCATGATGTGTTTTGTACCGGCATCCTTTGAACTGCTTGGAATGCTGTTTCTGGCACCCCGTTTTCTTGGAATGACGCTGCTGGAAGCTGCGGTGATGGGCGCTGTGCTGGCGGCGGTCTCACCGGCGGTAGTGGTTCCGAGAATGGTCAGACTGATGGAGGAGGGATATGGCACCGCGAAGGGAATCCCACAGCTCATTCTGGCGGGATCCTCTGTGGATGATGTCTACGTGATCGTATTGTTTTCCACGTTTATCGGCATGATGCAGGGACAGGGCGCGAGTGTGATCCGGTTTGTCAATATCCCGGTTTCCATCCTGCTCGGAATTGGCCTCGGCCTGCTTCTGGGCGTGGCGCTGGCAGAATTTTTCCGGAGAGTCCATATCCGTGATACCGGCAAAGTGCTGATCATTCTGAGCATTTCCCTGCTTCTGGTGTCCTGCGAGGATGCATTGAAGACGAGTATCACCTTTTCGGCGCTGATCGCGGTCATGTTTATCGGCATCGGCCTGCAGAAGAGAAGGGAACCGGTGGCCGGACGGATCGCGGCCAAATACGGCAAGCTCTGGGTCGGCGCGGAGGTCTTTTTGTTTGTACTGGTCGGTGCAACGGTCAATATCCATTATCTGGGACATGTGGGAGCGGGAGCGCTGGCAGTGATTGCGGGCGCATTGATGTTTCGGATGCTGGGTGTCTTTGTATGTGTGCTTGGCAGCGGATTTTCCGGCCGGGAGAAATTGTTTACCATGCTGGCCTACACGCCCAAGGCAACGGTACAGGCCGCGATCGGCGGCATCCCGCTGTCGCTTGGACTGGCATGTGGAGATACCGTACTGACTGTGGCGGTACTTGCCATTGTGATCACCGCACCTCTGGGAGCCTTTGCCATTGACCTGAGCTATCAAAAGATGCTAGATTGTGGACAGAAGCGTGAAGGGTGAACGAAAATACGCAGAGTGAGGAAGGGATAGAATACAGTATGACCAAGAAACAACTGGCACAGGAAGTGATCGAACGATTGAAAAAGGAATACCCGGATTCGGGCTGTTCCCTGGAATATCAGGAGCCGTGGAAACTCCTGGTCAGCGTGCGGCTGGCTGCACAGTGTACGGATGCAAGGGTCAATGTCGTGGTACAGGATCTCTATGCCAGATATCCGGATATCGATGCGCTCGCGGATGCCACGCCGGAGCAGATTGAACAGATCGTGCGCCCATGCGGGCTGGGACGCAGCAAGGCCCGTGATATCCATGCCTGTATGAATATGCTGCGCGATGTCTATGACAGAAAGGTGCCGGATACGATGGAGGATCTGCTGAAACTGCCCGGAGTAGGACGCAAGAGTGCTAACCTGGTACTGGGAGATATCTACGGAAAACCGGCGATCGTGACAGACACGCACTGCATCCGCCTGTGCAACCGGATCGGACTGGTGGATGGCATCAAGGAGCCGCACAAGGTGGAAAAGGCACTGTGGAAGATCATTCCCGCACAGGAGGGAAATGCGTTGTGCCACCGGTTTGTAGACCATGGGAGAGCAGTCTGTACCGCAAGGACGACACCACATTGTGAGGTGTGCTGCCTGCAGGACGTGTGTAAGAAAAAGTATCTGTAAAAATCACCAAAAATTTGTCGGATTCTGTCAAAAAATGGATCAAAACCGTGTCAAAATTCGAAAAAGGGTGCATTTTGTGGGCATTTAGCACAATTCTGTTAAAAAATGAAAATAATACTTGTATAATTTGACAACATAGTATATAATGAACTTACGAAAACGATTTAGGACGAGAACGAAAATGATTTAGTCCGTGAATCTACCACATTGAAAACCTTATAGATATTTATACTGCAGTGGCAGTAAAATATAGAAACAAGCAAATATTATATGAGGAGGCTTTTTATGAGAAAAAAGGTTTTAAGTGTGCTTTTATGCACAGCAATGGCAGCAACTATGTTGACAGGTTGTGGCGGCAAAGATGACGCTGGCTCTTCTACAAACAAGGGCAGCAGTTCAGAGGCTGGTTCCACATCTACAGCAACTCTTTCAGATGACGGTAAAGTTCTTAACATCCGTTGCTGGAACGAGGAGTTTAAGACCCGTTTAGAGGATTACTATCCAGATTATGAGAAGGTAGACAAGACTCATGGCAAGATCGGTGATGTTGATGTAGTCTGGAACATTACTCCATCTGATGACAATGCTTACCAGAACGCTCTGGATGAGGCACTGTTAGCTCAGGAGAGCGCATCAGCAGACGACAAGATCGATATGTTCCTGGTTGAGGCTGACTACGCACTGAAATATGTAGATGGTGACTACACTGTTGATATCGTAAATGACCTTGGTGTTTCTAAGGATGCATTATCTCAGCAGTACAAGTACACACAGGATATCGTAACAGATTCCAAGGGAAGATTAAAAGGATCTTCATGGCAGGGATGCCCAGGTGGTATGATCTACCGTCGTGACATCGCTAAGAAAGTATTCGGAACAGATGATCCTGCAGAGGTTCAGAAGAACTTCACAGACTGGGATGCGTTCAAGGCTTCTGCTGAGAAGTTAAAGGAAAAAGGATACATGATCACTTCTTCTGTAAATGATACTTACCGTGTATTCTCCAACAACGTAACATCTAAGTGGGTTGAGGATGGCAAGATCAACATCGATTCTAACATCCAGGCTTGGGTAGATATGTCCAAGGAGATGGTAGACAAGGGATACACCAATACATATGACCTTTGGGGTACTGATTGGCAGAAGGGCTTCATGAAGAACTCTAACGTATTCTGTTACTTCGGACCAGCTTGGTTCATCGACTTCTCTATGAACGCAGATGCTAAGGGATCTGTAGGTAAAGACGGTGGCTGGGCTATGACCGAGGGACCACAGAGCTTCTTCTGGGGTGGTACTTGGATCTGTGCAGCAAACGGTACAGATAACCAGAGCTTAGTTAAGAGCATCATCGAGACATTAACAACAGACGCTGATGTTATGACAAAGATCTGCAAAGAGAAGAACGACTTCGTAAACAACAAGGCAGCTATGGATACACTTTCTACCGATGAGAAGTTCGGTGACAAGGTACTGGGTGGACAGAACCCACTGCCACTGTTCTGTGCAAACGTAGAGAAGATCGATCTGAGCAACCTGACTTCTTACGATCAGGGTTGTACAGAGGAGTTCCAGACAGCTATGAAGAACTACTTCGATGGCAACTCTACAGAGGATGAGGCACTTGATCTGTTCTACAGTGCAGTAGAGACCAAGTACCCAGCATTATCTCACTAATTACTGTATATCGAAACTGATATCTAATCGGATATGCCTGCTTACGCCTGTAGGCAGGCATATTTTTAACGAAAAAAGGGGAGGAAAATATGGCATCTCCAAGAAAAGGAAAAGTTGAAAAGCATAATAAATGGGGCTATATCTTTTTGATTCCGTTTGTATTAGTATACGTAATCTTCCAGCTCGTTCCGCTGGTAAGCACCATTTACAACAGTTTTTTTGAAAATTATCGTGAGGGTCTGATCACAATCGGACCAAACTTTATTGGATTAGACAATTATTCAACACTTTTGGGCGACGGAAGATTTTTTAAGTATTTAAGAAATACGCTGATCATGTGGGTGATGGGCTTCATTCCACAGATCCTGTTCTCCCTGCTCCTGGGTGCATGGTTCTCTGATACTCGCCTTAAATTAAAGGCGTCCAACTTCTTTAAGACAGTTATTTATCTGCCAAACCTGATCATGGCATCTGCGTTTGCAATGCTGTTCTTCGCGCTGTTCTCTGACAATGGCCCGGTTAACTCCATTCTGGTATCTGCCGGAATCTTAGCAAAGCCATTCCGCTTTATGTCAAACACATGGGGCTCCAGAGGACTGGTTGCATTCATGAACTTCCTGATGTGGTTCGGTAATACAACGATTCTGTTGATGGCAGGTATGATGGGTATTGACCCGGCATTGTTTGAGGCAGCTGAGGTGGATGGAGCGACATCTACACAGGTATTCTTCAAGATTACCCTTCCTCTGCTTCGCCCAATTCTGATCTATGTTATGATTACATCTCTGATCGGTGGTCTGCAGATGTTTGATGTTCCTCAGATCTTAACCAATGGTACTGGTGAGCCAATGGAGACTACAATGACTCTGATCATGTTCCTGAACAAGCAGTTGTTCTCTAAGAACTATGGTATGGGTGGTGCATTGTCTGTATTGATGTTCATCATCACTGGTATATTGAGCTTAGTCGTCTATGCGGCATTTGCTCGTAGAAAGGAGGACTAAATCATGGCAAAGTACAAAAATGCAGAAACACCAGATGATTTAAAAGGTGGTTTAGGATTAGGTGTTCGTAGAACGATTGCCTATGTTGTGTTAGTTATTATTTCCATTCTGTGTTTATTCTGGTTCTATGTATTGTTTATCAATGCAACCCGAATCCATGATGAGATTCAGAGTGGTTTCTCCGCAATTCCGGGCGGGGCATTCCTGGAAAACCTGAATCATTTATTGCATGGAACACAGCCGGTATTCAGTGGTTTGTTTAACAGTGTGCTTGTAGCAGCGCTGACCGCGCTTCTGGCAACATACTTCTCCACGATGACCGCATATGCGATCCATGTATATGAGTTCCGGGGTAAGAAAGTGATCTTCACCTTCATTCTGATGGTCATGATGATCCCTACCCAGGTTACCGCACTTGGTTTCGTCAAGTTAATGCAGAATATGAATCTGATGGATAGTCTGATTCCTCTGATCGTACCAGCGGTATCTACACCTGTAGTATTCTACTACATGATTCAGTATATGGAGGCATCGCTTCCAATTGAGATTATCGAGGCATCCCGTATTGACGGTGCCGGAGAGTTCAGAACATTTAACCAGATGGTTCTTCCTATTATGAAGCCGGCGATTGCAGTACAGGCAATCTTCTCCTTCGTAAGTTCATGGAACAACTACTTCGTACCAGCTCTTATCCTGACCGATGAGAAGAAGAAGACACTTCCTATTCTGATTGCAAATCTGAGAAGTGCAGACTGGTTAAAGTTTGATATGGGCCAGGTTTATATGATGATCGCATTCTCTATTTTCCCGGTTATCGTAATTTACCTGATTTTATCTAAGCATATTGTACAGGGTGTTGCATTAGGTTCTGTTAAGGGCTGATATGCACTGTATAATAGAATAAATCCTCTCTTTCTCATTAAAAGGGTCGTCACCTTGAGTGACGGCCCTTAAAAAATACTCGTTTGTTGCGTCATGTGTCGTCAGATGATAGAATAAAAGAAGTATAATTTCCTGTGATGGAAAGGAAGAATGGAGACGGATATGGAATTAACATTGACAAAGGAAGGATCAATCGGAGTCTTTGATTCTGGTGTGGGTGGAATCAGCGTTCTGCGGGAACTCGTCAAGGAGATGCCGCAGGAAGATTTTCTCTATTTTGGAGATTCGATCCACGCACCGTATGGAACGAAACCGGTTGAGGAAATCCGAGCATTGACGATAGAACATGTGGAGAGCCTGCTGGCACAGGGAGCCAAGGGTATTGTGGTGGCATGCAATACCGCCACCAGTGCAGCGGTAGCCGTACTGAGGCAGATGTATCCACAGGTACCTCTGGTGGGAATTGAGCCGGCACTCAAACCTGCGGTGCTGCAGCATCCGAACGGCAGGATTATTGTGATGGCCACACCCATGACGATCCGGCAGGAGAAGTTCCGGAACCTGCTGGCGCAGTATGAGGATCAGGCGCAGGTGGTTCCGTTGGGATGTCCCGGTCTGATGGAATACATTGAGAAGGGAGATCTGGCCGGCGAGGATCTGATCGAGTATCTGGAACAACTTCTGGCACAGTGGAAGAAGGAACAGATCGATGGCGTGGTGCTTGGCTGTACGCATTATCCATTTGCCAGAGATGCTATCCAGAAGGTGCTCGGCGCACATGTGGCAATTTATGACGGAGGCCCCGGAACAGCCCGCGAGATGCGTCGCAGACTGGAGCAGGCTGGCCTGTTGAAGGAAGAAGGTATGCTGGGAAAGGTTGTTTTCCGAAACAGCCGTGATACCAGGGAAGAACTGGAACTCTGCGAGAAATTATTACATATGTAAAGGAAAGGAACAGGAAATATGAGCGATTACAAGTTAAATACCAAATGTGTACAGGCGGGATACACCCCGGGCAATGGAGAGCCGAGACAGATCCCGATCATCCAGAGCACAACATTTAAGTATGATACCAGCGAGGATATGGGAAAACTGTTTGATCTGGAGGCGGAGGGATATTTTTATACCAGACTGCAGAACCCGACCAATGATATGGTGGCGGCCAAGATCGCCGCATTGGAGGGTGGTACGGCTGCGATGCTGACCTCATCCGGACAGGCTGCGAACTTCTTTGCCCTGTTTAATATCTGTGAGAGCGGATCTCATATTGTGGCATCCTCCTCAATCTATGGAGGAACCTTTAATCTGATCTCCGTAACGATGGCAAAGATGGGAATTTCGGTGACGTTTGTGTCCCCGGATTGCAGTGAGGAGGAACTTGAAGAGGCATTTCAGGAGAACACCAGAGTCGTATTCGGCGAGACGATTGCCAATCCGGCGCTGACGGTACTGGACATTGAGAAGTTTGCACAGGCTGCACACAGGCATGGCGTGCCTCTGGTCGTAGACAATACTTTCCCGACACCGGTCAACTGTCGTCCGATTGAGTGGGGGGCGGACATTGTCACACATTCTACTACCAAGTATATGGACGGACATGGTGCCGCTGTGGGTGGAGCCATTGTCGATGCAGGCCGGTTTGACTGGATGGCCCATGCGGATAAATTCCCGGGACTGTGTACACCGGATGAATCGTATCATGGCATAACCTACGCGGAGAAGTTTGGCAAGGAGGGTGCATTTATCACCAAATGTACGGCGCAGCTCATGCGTGATCTGGGATGCATCCAGTCACCACAGCATGCGTTTATCCTGAATCTCGGCCTGGAGTCCCTGCATGTGCGTATGCCAAGACATGTGGAAAATGGTCAGGCAGTGGCTGAGTTCCTGGCAGGACATGACAAGGTGGAATCCGTAAATTATCCGGGACTGCCTTCCGATCCGTATTATGAGATCGGCCGCAAGTATATGCCAAATGGCGGCTGTGGTGTCGTATCTTTTGTGATCAAAGGCGGCCGTAAGGCGGCAGAGCAGTTTATGAAGGGACTGAGACTGGCAGCCATCGAGACACATGTGGCAGATGCGAGAACCTGCTGTCTGAATCCGGCGACATCTACCCACCGCCAGATGACTGAGGAACAGCTGCTTGCAGCAGGAATCCCGGCCGGACTGGTACGTATCTCCTGTGGTCTGGAGGATAAGGAGGATCTGATCGCCGATCTGGCACAGGCATTGGATGCACTTAATTAATTTTATTTTTACATTTTAATAAGAAATTGTTTGCAAATCTATTTCAAAAGGTTTATACTCAATCAGTGCTAGAAAAGTGGTTGTAACCACAGACAAGGAGGAAAGAGAAATGCAGTACGATTTTTTATTATTTCTGGCCGTAATTTTGATTTCTACCAAGGTCCTGGGATTATTCTCAGAGAAGGTGCACATGCCTCAGGTGGTTGGTGCGCTGGTGGCAGGTATCCTGTTGGGGCCATCCGTGTTTAACTTGATTTCATTGGAGGGATCCGATGCCGGAACCTTCCTGACATTTATGTCTGAGGTCGGCGTTATTCTGCTGATGTTTTCGGCAGGACTGGGCACAGACCTCAACGAGCTGAAGGAAAATGCCGTAGCGGCATTGATCGTAGCCGGTATCGGTGTGATCGTGCCGGTTGTGGGCGGCGCAGCTTCTTACTGGCTGCTGTTCCACAATGCACCAAGCTATATTTTCCTGAAAGCAGTGTTTGTCGGTGTCGTTCTTTCAGCGACATCCGTCAGCATTACCGTGGAGACGCTGCGTGAGCTCGGAAAGCTGCAGGGCAGGGTCGGTACGACGATCCTGGGAGCGGCGGTTATCGATGATATTCTTGGTATTATCGTCCTGACGATCGTAACCAGCCTGAGTTCCGGAGCAGAGGGCGGAGACGCCGATGCACCGTGGTTGGCAAAGATTCTTCCGGGAAATGGCGGCATTGTGACCGTTCTTCTGGAGATTGTATTATTCTTTGTATTCATCGCAGTGGTTGCAGTGGCTATGACTGTGATGTACCGTCATGTCAAGTTCTTTGGCAAGCAGAGACGTACCGCGATCATGGCAGTGGCATTCTGCTTTATCCTGTCATATCTGTCTGAGACACTGTTTGGTATTGCAGATATCACAGGTGCATATTTTGCAGGTCTGATCCTTTGTACCATGAGGATCCACAAGTATATCACACGTCGAGTGGAGATTGCTTCTTATCTGATCTTTTCACCGGTCTTCTTCGCATGTATCGGTCTGAAGGTGGCATTGCAGGGAATGAACGGAACGATCCTGATCTTCTCCATTCTGCTGCTGGTCGTAGCGATCCTGTCCAAGGTCATCGGATGTGGCCTCGGCGCAAAGCTCTGCAAATTCACCGGCAAAGAGTCTCTGCAAATCGGTGTCGGTATGATCTCACGTGGTGAGGTGGCATTGATCGTAGCGCAGAAGGGTGAGCAGTATCATCTGCTGGGCGACGAACTGTTTGCACCGGTGGTACTGGTAGTTATCGTGACGACATTGATCACACCACTGCTGTTGAAGGTGGTTATGGCAGACAAGAACAAAGAGACGGCCAAGGCGTAAGGTCAGACAATAGTAATATGATGTGAAGTCCTGCCGCAAGGTGACTTCGGAATGGGGGTTATTATGGTAAAGCACGTTATTTTATGGAATTTACGGGATGATCTTTCTGCACAGGAGAAAGAGGAAGTCAAGAAGGGCATCAAGGCCGGTCTGGAAGGGCTGGCAGGACAGATCCCGGGACTGACCGAGATCCATGTGCAGACAGCGGGCCTGGAGTCATCCACTGCGGATGTGATGCTGGATTCCACGTTTGAGAGTGCCGAGGCACTCAAGGGATATTCTGTGCATCCAAAGCATGTCGAGGTGGCCAACGGAAAGGTGCGTCCATATACACAGACCCGTGTATGCATGGATTATGAGATCTGATTCTTGAAAATATGTCAGAAAAGAAAGACTTCTGATTGAGGAGATTCTCAATCGGAAGTCTTTTTTTACTTTATAGGAAACTTCTCGTTTCCTATAAAGTAAAAAACGCTCCGCGAGTCTGCCCCGAGAAATCCTCTGATACAGGAAACGGAGTAATGCATTTCCGGAGTTAGTCATGATCGGACATAAAATGCAGGATTTCGGGCGGAATTGAACCGTCAAAAATTTATGAAATATCTTTAAGTTTTTCGTAGATATGTTACAATAAAACTGGAGTTTATTCGGAGAATTAGGGGATACAGAATACAATTATTATTATGGCATCACAATCTATTATTATAAATTGGAAACGGAGGAACTGACATGGAAACAAAAGAGTACATTCAGGAAGGTAAGGCGGTACTGGGCATTGAGTTTGGCTCGACCCGTATCAAGGCGGTCCTGATCGGAGAGGACTACGCACCAATCGCGGCGGGCAGCCACCGCTGGGAGAACAGGCTGGATCAGGGGATCTGGACATACACTCTCGATGATATCTGGAGTGGTCTGCAGGACTGTTACGCTGATCTGGCGGCAGACGTAAGGGAAAAATACGGAGTCGGACTCACCAGACTGGCAGGTTTTGGCGTGTCTGCCATGATGCATGGATACATGGCGTTTGATCAGGCCGGCGAACTTCTGGTGCCATTTCGCACCTGGAGAAACACGATGACCGAACAGGCGGCGGCAGAGCTGACCAGAGAGTTTGCGTTTAACATTCCGCAGCGCTGGAGCATTGCCCATCTGTATCAGGCAGTGTTAAATGGTGAGGAGCATGTGGGCCGGATCGATTTTATCACGACACTGGCGGGCTATGTGCACTGGAAGCTGACCGGCCAGAAGGTTCTGGGCGTGGGCGATGCGTCCGGAATGTTCCCGATCGATTCTTCTACCGGAGATTACAATCGGAAGATGCTGCAGAAGTTTGACGCATTGATGGAGGGACGAGGCTGCGCGTGGAAGCTGGCAGACATTCTGCCGGAGAGTCTCCCTGCCGGAGCGGATGCGGGAACTCTGACACCGGAGGGTGCAAAGCTGTTAGACCCGTCCGGGGCATTGCAGGCAGGCGTACCGATGTGCCCACCGGAGGGCGATGCCGGTACCGGTATGGTGGCGACCAACAGTGTGGCAGTCCGCACCGGAAATGTCTCTGCCGGAACATCCGTCTTTGCGATGGTGGTTCTGGAGCAGCCGCTCAAAGACGTTCACACAGAGATCGATATGGTGACGACACCGTCCGGAGAGGATGTGGCGATGGTACATTGCAATAACTGTACCTCCGATATCAATGCCTGGGTCGATCTGTTCCAGGAATTTGCGGGACTGATGGGCATGGAAGTGGACAGTACGGTACTGTTTAAGAAATTATTTGACAAGGCGATGGAGGGAGCTCCGGATTGCGGAGGAATCCTTTCTTATAATTATTTCTCCGGCGAGGGTGTGACTGCATTTGATGCGGGACGTCCGTTGCTGGTGCGCAGACCGGATGCAGAGTTTAGTCTGGCAAACTTTATGAGGACTCATCTGTACAGCGCGCTCGCTACATTGAAGATCGGTCTGGACATTCTTCGGGAAGAAGATGTGAAGGTGGATAAGATGTTTGGACACGGCGGATATTTCACGGTCAAGGGGGTTGGCCAGAGCATTATGGCAGCAGCCATGAATGCGCCGATCTCCGTCATGGAGACCGCGGGAGAGGGCGGTGCCTGGGGCATTGCACTTCTGGCACAGTACCGCGCATGTCATCAGGAAGGACAGACACTGGCGGCATATCTGCAGGATCAGGTGTTTGCCGGACAGGCCGGCTCTGAGGTACAGCCAAAGGAGGAGGATGTCCGGGGATTCGATCAGTTTATCGCGGATTACAAGTCTGGACTGGCTGTGGAGAAGGCTGCTGTGGAAAATTGTTATTGATCGTGACGAAATCAGTCAGGAAAGGATGTTAAGATATGTTAGAAGAATTAAAGAAACAGGTCTATGAGGCCAATATGGAACTGCCGAAGAGAGGGCTGATCACGTATACCTGGGGCAATGTCAGCGGCATTGACCGGGAGAGCGGATATTTTGTCATCAAGCCAAGCGGCGTGGACTACGACAAGCTGAGTCCGGAGGACATGGTCGTTATGGATCTGGAGGGCAACCGGATCGAGGGACGTTACAATCCTTCTTCCGATACGGCGACGCATCTGGAACTCTACAAAAAATATCCGGAGATCGGCGGCGTGGTACACACACATTCGCCGGAGGCGACGAGCTGGGCGCAGGCCGGACGGGACATCCCGCTGTATGGAACGACACACGCGGATTATTTCTATGGGCCGATCCCGTGTGCGAGAAGCCTGACACCGGAGGAGATTGATTCGGCGTATGAGAAAAATACCGGACTGGTGATCATTGAGACCTTTGAGAAAAGAGGGCTGAATCCGATGTATACGCCGGGTGTGCTGTGCACCAACCACGGACCGTTTGCCTGGGGCAAAGATGCGGCTGAGGCTGTGCACAATGCAGTAGTGCTCGAGGAAGTGGCGCGTATGGCCACACGCACGGAGCTGATCAATCCACAGGTAAAGCCTGCACCGGACTGCATCCGTGACAAGCATTTCTTCCGCAAACACGGAGAGAACGCATATTATGGACAAAAATAACTGACCTGACGATTGGCGATACGAGCACTTTATCGTGATCGTGAACGGGGCATACCGATCTGGGAAGATCCAAGGACCTGTTCCCGGGATATGTGGCATGGATGCCGCATATTCTGGGAATAGGTTTTTTTCTTTTTGGGAAAATAACATCAATAACCTTATTGACGGAAAAAGATGGATTTCGTATCATATGGGCATGGAGTTAGTTGCAACTAACACATGGCGGAATGGAGGAAAATTGATGAGCCAGGAAGTATTGGATATTGTACAGGGGATGGATGTGCACAATATGGAACTGCAGATCGCGTTTCAATGCGCTCCGCTGATCGCCGGACTGAAGATGGCCAATCTGCTGATGGTGGAACCGGATCAGATGGTTCAGGTGCACCGGCTGCTCAGAGGCTCCGGATTGTCCTATTTTGTGGTGGCAGCAGGCAGCGGGAAGACGGCGGTTCTGTTATACCAGAGAAGCAGTCTGGAACAGTATCTGAAACGTCCCTGTGTCTGGAAGATCTTTGCGTCATTGGGATATGAAAGACAATGTCTGGGAAAACTGCTCTATGCATTCCGGCTGCGTTACGAAGCCTATCTGCAGAAGAAGGGGGGATTTCCACATGAGATGGGACTGCTTCTGGGATATCCGGTCGAGGATGTCGAGGGATACATGAAGTATCAGGGAAAGCAGTGTCTGTGGAGTGGAGAATGGAAGGTATATGCATATCCGGGAGAGAAAAAGGCGTTGTTTGCGTCCTTTGACAAAGCCCGGGAAGAACTGATCTGCAAACTCCATCAGGGAGTGGCAATGCATCAGATCATTGAGGATTATTCGACAGCCCGCCGCGGTATGGAACGGATGGGGGTGTCCGGATGATAAAAACAAGTGAATCGGAATGGAGGAAATTATGTCTAAGATTTATGTAATTTATTGGTCAGGATCAGGAAACACACAGGCGATGGCAGAGGCGATCACACAGGGTATCACCGATGCCGGCAAGGAAGCAGAGCTGGTATTTGTCAGCGATGCAACGACCGACATGGTGCAGGAGGCCGACGTACTGGCACTTGGCTGTTCCGCCATGGGCGCAGAGGTGCTGGAGGAAGGCGAGATGGAGCCATTTGTCAGCAGCATTGAGGGCATGGTCGGCGGAAAGCAGATCGCACTGTTCGGATCCTATGGCTGGGGAGACGGCCAGTGGATGCGCGACTGGGAGGAGCGTATGGTATCTGACGGCGCGACTCTGGTCAACGGCGAGGGTCTGATCTGTAACGAAGCTCCGGATGAGCAGGGGATTGCAGACTGCGTAGCACTGGGACAGACGCTGGCAAGCCTGGCATAACGAGAAAAGAGAGTTAGGACGAAGAGAAGCCCGCGATGGAGACTGCACCGACCCCCAAAAGTTAGACCTAAAAATCTAACGATTGGAGGTCGGTATTTTTATGTATAAATATTCTTATGAATT
>CAKRJH010000023.1 GCA_934351255.1 uncultured Lachnospiraceae bacterium | reverse complement strand
CGTCGCATATTCGCTCCGGAATGGAGAAGATATGAAAAATGCTGCCGATGCAGCGTTTTTCACATGGTTGTTTGTGGCGGAGCGGCACAAACAGCCTCTTATGGCAGAAGAGAAATCGCCTGCGCGAATTTCTCTTCGCCCCGTCGCGCATTCGCTCCGGAATGGAGAAGTATGGAAATTCAGTTATGGAGAGAGATTATCGCACCGTATCAGCAGGCGGTGGATGAGCTGATCGTAAAGTTTAATCATATCAGACAGGAATGTTATGAGAGAGGCATGTACTGTCCTATCGAGCAGGTGACAGGGCGTGTCAAAAAGATATCCAGCATCATCGAGAAATGCCAGCGCAAGAATATTCCGCTGGATGATGTGGAGGGCAATGTCGAGGATATTGCCGGGATTCGTGTGATCTGCCAGTTTGTCGAGGATATTGATAAGGTGCTTGAGATCATCCGACAGCGCAGTGATATGCAGATCAAGCAGATCAAAGATTATCTGACGCAGAGCAAGCCAAGCGGATATCGCAGCTTTCATCTGATTGTGTACTACACGGTGGAGACGATACAGGGGCCGAAGAAGCTGGAAGTGGAATTTCAGATCCGCACGCTGGCGATGAACTTCTGGGCGACGATAGAGCATTCCCTGCAATACAAATATCGTGCCAATATGCCGCAAGATCTGCGCAAGAGACTGCTGCGCGCGGCACAGGCGGTTGACCGTCTTGACGAGGAGATGGGCAGTGTGCGCGATGAGATCATGGATGTACAGGTGGCCAAGAAGAAACAGGCGGCCGTGGTGCGTGATATTTTGAATTCGATTGAGAATCTTTATCGCGTGGCGGACAAGAGAGAAGTAAAGAAGATCCAGGATGAATTTCTGCGTGTCTATCAGGAAAATGATCAGGAGGCATTGGCAGACTTTCACCGTGATCTGGATATTATTGCGGAGAGCTACCGGGCACAGACGCTTGTGTAAAGCGGCGGATTTTCGAACCGCAGGGGCCACAGCTTACGTCCGGAGCCGACAGGAGGAGAACGGTTGCACAGAAGGGATGAGGTAGCAGGATGATGACATTGCCGGAGGCGTTTTTAGATCAAATGAAAGAGCTTCTGGGGACGGAGTTCCCGGAGTATATGGACAGTCTGGAAGAACCACCGGTATCGGCTCTTCGTGTGAATACCCATAAGATCCCGGTGGAAACATTCCGGTCACTCTGCGGGTATGATCTGCAGGAGATTCCATGGACACCGAAGGGGTTTGTCTATGGGACACAGCCGGATCAGGTGGTTCCGTCGAGACATCCCTATTATTATGCGGGGTTGTATTATCTGCAGGAACCCAGTGCCATGATCCCGGCAGCCATCCTTCCGGTAAAGCCGGGGGACTGGGTGCTGGATCTGTGTGCGGCGCCCGGAGGCAAGGCGACGGAACTCGGAGCCAAACTGCAGGGCGAGGGGCTTCTGGTGGCCAATGATGTGAGCGCTTCGCGTACGGTGCCACTGGTCAAAAATCTGCAGCTTGCGGGGATCACACAGAGTGTGGTGACGGTGCATACGCCGCAGGAGCTTTCCGAACGGATGGGGGCTGTGTTTGACTGTGTACTGGTGGATGCACCGTGCTCCGGAGAGGGCATGTTTCGCAGAGATTCCCATATGGTAAAGGACTGGCTGGCCAGAGGACCGCGGTACTATGAGCCCTTACAAAAGGAGATTCTGGGCCATGCCTACGAGCTGTTGAAACCGGGCGGATATCTGGTGTATTCCACCTGTACTTTTTCGCCAATGGAAGATGAAGGGGTCGTGCAATGGCTTCTGGACGAACATCCGGACATGCACCTGTGTCCGGTCAAGGAGGCGCAGGGGTATTGTCACGGACAGCCGGACCGGATCCCCGGAGGCAGTCCGCAGCTGGAACGATGCATCCGCATTTTTCCACATCGGGCGGTTGGCGAAGGACATTTTGCTGCGCTGTTGCAAAAAGATGGAGACGGGCCCGATCACATGTCCGTAAAACAGGATAGGAAGAAAAAAGCATCGGCTCCAACCCCGGAAGTGACAGAGTTTCTGGAGGAGATTGGAGACGGATGGATCGGTCGCGGGGGTGTGATACAGGAACACCGGGACAAGGTACAGATGCTGAATCATCAGATGTTGACACTGCCACCGCTGCGTATCGTCTCACAGGGAATTCTGCTTGGCACATTGGCCAAAAAACGGTTTGAACCGGCCGTGCAGCTTGCGCTTACTCTGGACGAGGCGCAGTATCCGAGGGTGGAGCGGTTGACAGCGCAGGATCCAAGGACTGTGCGTTATCTCAAGGGAGAGACTCTGGTCTCTGACAGTGACGCCAAAGGATGGCATCTGGTCAGTGTAGATGGCTACGGGCTGGGCTGGGCCAAAGGCAATGCCCGGGGGACCCTCAAAAATAAATACTATCCTGCATGGAGGATGGTCTGAGAATGGAGAGAACGATGAAACGAGGAGAGTTTGAATACATTAAGAACAGAAAGAAAAAGGTTTTGACACTGCTGCTGGTATATATGCTTGCAGCCGCCGGGATCTATGTGCTGGGACTGGTGCTCAATGAGATGTCCAGACGTAATATTTTTACCGTGATCTCAATCCTGTTTGTCCTTCCATGGGCTAAACAGCTGGTGGCGATGATCGTATTGTTCCCACATCATTCTGTGTCCGCAGAGCGTTATCAGAGGGTGGCAGGTATGGTGCCGGAGGGGGTGACCCTGCTGACGGACGCCGTAATCTCGTCTCCGGATAAGATCATGAGTCTGGACTTTGTGGTGATCGCACCGGGACAGGTGGTCGGTCTGGTGACAGCCGGTACTAAGGATCTTGGATATATCCGGAACTATCTGAGCCAGGGAGTCAAAAACTGGGGGACCGGGTACCATGTGAAACTGGTGGACAGTGAGAAATTGTTTATGGCGGAACTCGGGGCATTGACAGAACCGGGAGAACAGACACCGCAGCAGATGGAAGAGTATGAAAATGTAGTCTCATATCTTGAGACTCTGATTGTATAGGAGCGTGAATGCTCCGGAATGGAGAGGATTTTGAGGGAGATTACGATTGGAAACCATCAGGAGGGGCAGAGGCTGGATCGCTTTCTGGCCAAGTATATGCCTCTGGCTCCCAAGAGTTTTATCTATAAGATGCTTCGCAAGAAGAATATCAAGCTCAATGCCGCAAAGGCGGAGGGCCGGGAAAGCCTGTCGCAGGGCGATGTGGTTACGCTCTATCTCGCGGAGGATACGATCGAGGGATTCCGCCGGGGCGCGGCAGACGGGGAAGAGACAAAGGAGCAGAAGAGACAGGCTTCTGTGGCAAAGAATCGACGCAGGCAGCGTGATCCGGGTCAGAAGATCCGAATCCTGTCGGAGGATGAACATGTGCTGGTTCTCTTCAAACCGGTGGGGATGCTGTCCCAAAAAGCGGACAGGAATGATGTCTCCGTTGTAGAACATGTCAAAGAGTATCTGGTGGAGAGTGGCCAGTTGAGCCCGGAGGATCTTCAGACGTTTCAGCCGGGTATCTGCAACCGTCTGGACCGTAATACCAGCGGTTTGATCGTGGCAGGAAAGACGGTACAGGGGCTGCAGTGGATGAATGCGCTGTTCCGTCACAGGGATCTGAAGAAATATTATCTGGCTGTGGTGTGGGGAAAGGTCGAGAAGCCCCGCAGACTGCAGGGCTATCTGGTCAAGGATGGATCACACAATACTGTGTCGATCTCATCGGTACCGCAGGAGCGGGCCGAGTACATTGAGACCGAATATCAGCCTCTTGGCGTGGGACAGATGGATGGCAGGCCTTATACACTGTTGCGCGTTCATCTGATCACCGGCAAGTCCCATCAGATCCGTGCGCATCTTCACAGCATTGGACACCCGATCGCGGGGGATGGCAAGTATGGCAGGAAAGATATGTATCATGCATTTAAGAAACAGTTCGGGCTGGATCATCAGCTTCTCCATGCGTGGAGACTCGAACTGGGATCGCCGGATTATCTGCCGCAGAAGTATCACGGTGCAGAGTGGATGGCACCGGTGCCGGAGGATTTTGCAAAAATCTGCCGCAGTCTGGGGCTGAAACTGCCGGAGGGCGCATAAGGAGGAAGAGAATATGGGATCTTGGAATTCCAGGGGACTCCGCGGATCGATGCTGGAGGAATCTCTGAATATGACGAATCAGAGATACCGGGAGCAGAAACTGGCGCTGGTGCAAAAGATACCGACGCCGATCACACCGATCAATATTGACAAGGCATCCCGCCATATCACACTGGCATACTTTGAACAGAAGAGTACTGTAGACTATATGGGAGTGGTACAGGGTGTTCCGGTCTGTTTTGACGCCAAGGAATGTGCGACAGACCGGTTTTCCATCAACAACATCCATGAACATCAGGTGAAGTTTATGACAGAGTTTGAGGAGCAGCGGGGCATTGCCTTTCTGATCATCTATTTTACTCATGTTGGTGAATGTTACTATGTACCATGTTCACAGATGCTGCGGTTCTGGGAGCGTGCCAGACAGGGCGGAAGAAAAAGTTTTCAGCGTCAGGAACTGGATGAAAACTTCCGCATAAAGGTCACAAACCAAGTGTTTATGCACTATCTGGAGGCTTTGCAGAAGGATCTGGAGATGCATGAAAAGTAATACTATATCTGGTACTTGGTGTTGACACCTCATACTAGATATGGTAGTATTTTTCTTGCAGTAAAAAGGAAAGGTACGGACATTACTATGAAAATAATTAAACGTAGCGGAACAGAAGAAGTATTTGACATTACGAAGATCTCTGCTGCTATTATGAAAGCAAATAAAGAGGTTGCAGCCAGCGAACGTCTGTCTTTGCAGCAGATCCAGGAGATCTCGGACAATGTCGAGAAGATCTGTCTGGATATGAAGAGATCGCCAAATGTCGAGGAGATTCAGGATATGGTGGAGAACCAGATCATGAACATGCGAGCCTTTGCATTGGCCAGAAAATACATAACCTATCGTTATACCAGGGCACTGGTCCGTAAGTCAAACTCTACGGATAAGCAGATCATGAGTCTGCTGGAGTGTAACAATGAGGAAGTCAAACAGGAAAATTCCAATAAGAACCCGACGGTCAACAGCGTACAAAGAGACTATATGGCGGGCGAGGTCAGCAAGGATATCACTAAGAGATTCCTGCTGCCGGAGGATATTGTCACGGCACATGAGCAGGGTATCATTCATTTCCACGATTCCGATTATTTTGCACAGCATATGCACAACTGCTGTCTGGTGAATCTGGAAGATATGCTTCAGAATGGGACAGTCATCAGTGAGACCATGATCGAGAAGCCAAAGAGCTTTTCTACGGCCTGCAATATTGCGACCCAGAGTATTGCGCAGATCGCAAGCTCCCAGTATGGCGGACAGAGCATCAGTCTGGCGCATCTGGCTCCGTTCGTAGATATCAGCCGCCAGAAATTCCGTGATGTCGTCAGAACCGAGTTCGAGGCGGCCGGCGTGGAGATTGACGAGGAGCAGGTCAATAAGGTGGCAGAGCTTCGTGTTCATGAGGAGATCAAGCGTGGCGTCCAGATGATCCAGTATCAGGTGATCACACTGATGACAACCAATGGGCAGGCTCCGTTCGTTACGGTATTTATGTATCTGGATGAGGTCGAGGAAGGCCGTCTGCGTGACGATCTGGCCATGGTGACCGAGGAGATCCTGCGTCAGAGGATCCAGGGCGTCAAGAACGAAAAGGGCGTTTATATCACTCCGGCATTCCCGAAGCTGATCTATGTGCTTGAGGAGGACAATATCCGTGAGGGCTCTAAGTACTGGGAACTGACCAAACTGGCAGCGCAGTGTACGGCAAAGCGGATGGTTCCTGATTATATTTCTGAGAAGATCATGAAGCAGTTAAAGGATGGAAACTGTTATCCATGTATGGGATGCCGTTCCTTCCTGACCGTGTACCATGACGATGAGGGCAAGCCAAAGTTTTACGGGCGTTTCAATCAGGGTGTCGTCACGGTCAATCTGGTGGACATTGCCTGTTCATCCGGCGGAGATATTGATAAATTCTGGGAGATCTTCGACGAGCGTATGCAGCTTTGCAAGCGCGCGCTGATGTGCCGTCACAACCGGCTGAAGGGAACCCCTTCCGATGTGGCTCCGATCCTGTGGCAGTATGGCGCACTGGCCAGGCTGAAAAAAGGAGAGACCATCGACAAACTTCTTTATGATGGATATTCCACGATCTCACTGGGATATGCGGGATTGTGCGAGTGTACCAGATATATGACCGGAAAGTCACATACGGATCCGGCCGCTACTCCATTTGCACTTCAGGTTATGCAGAAGTTAAATGACTACTGTGCACTGTGGAAAGAGCAGGAGAATATTGATTTCAGTATCTATGGAACACCGTTGGAGTCTACGACATACAAGTTTGCCAAGTGTCTGCAAAAGAGGTTTGGTATTATCAAGGGCGTGACAGACCGCAACTACATTACCAACAGCTATCATGTCCATGTTACAGAGCAGATTGATGCATTTGAGAAACTGAAGTTTGAGTCACAGTTCCAGAAGTTGTCTCCGGGTGGCGCGATCAGCTATGTGGAGGTGCCGAATATGGTGGATAATCTGGATGCGGTGATCAGTGTGATCCAGTATATCTATGACAATATCATGTATGCGGAGCTCAACACCAAGAGTGATTACTGTCAGGTATGTGGTTACACAGGTGAGATTCAGATCACCACGGATGAAGACGGCAAGCTGATCTGGCGTTGTCCAAACTGCGGAAATACCGATCAGGATAAGATGAATGTGGCGCGCAGAACCTGTGGTTATATCGGAACCCAGTTCTGGAATCAGGGACGTACCCAGGAGATCAAGGAGAGAGTACTACATTTGTAGAAAAGGATAAACTATGGAATCACGAAAAGATAAAGCGAAGGAATTGTTTCTGCAGGGATACAACTGTACTCAGGCGGTGGTGCTGGCTTTTGAGGATCTGCTGCCGCCGGAGAGCAGAGATCAGATCGTGTGTATGAGTTCTTCCATGGGCGGCGGCATGGGACGCCTCCGGGAAGTCTGTGGCTGCGTGAGTGGGATGTTTCTGATCGCCGGGCTGTTGTATGGATACAGTGGACCGGAGAAAGGAGAGATCAAGGCTGAGCACTATGCCCGCATTCAGGAACTGGCCAGACGATTTGAACAGGCCAATGGTTCGATTGTCTGCAGGGAACTGCTTGGGCTGGACGTGAAGCGGCAGTCCCCGGTGCCTGAAGCACGTACTGAGGAATATTATCGGAAACGGCCCTGCATGGATCTGGCCGGGATGGCCGCGCAGATCCTGGATGATTTCATCAAAGAGCAGGAGCAGGCAGGGGATGACCCTGAGAAACAGTAGAACACGAAAAAAGGAGACGAGATCGTCTCCTTTTTTTGTTACCTATCATCCCAAAATCCAAAATTATATTGAAATAAATGGTTTCTGCTAATGAATAATAACTGTGTCTTCCTTGATGAAATGATTAGCACTTAACTACGTTTGCAGCCTGAGGGCCTTTCTCGCCGTTCACTACATCGAACTCTACGCTGTCGCCGTCCTCAAGAACCTTGAAGCCGTCCATCTGCAGTGCGGAGAAATGAACGAATACATCTTTGCCTGACTCGTCAGAGATGAATCCAAAACCCTTTTTTGCATTAAACCATTTAACTGTACCCTTCATTGTACTGCCTCCTAAAAATGAAAATGTTTGCAAGTGGAACTCACAACACACTAAATCTATCATATCCGGGGCGGAGTGTCAACTAAAGAGAGGTCATCCCAAGTGACTCGGCCAGGTTCTCAAGATACTCCCAGCGCTCCAGTTTCTGTTCGAGTTCCTGCTCCAGTTTCTCCTTTTCCACGGTCAGTTCAGAGAGACGGACGAAGTCGTGGGATGCCTTGAGAATCTCGGCTTCCCGGTTCTCAATCTGTTCTTCCAATGCCTCGATGTCCCCCTCAATAGAAGCATAGTCGCGCTGTTCATCATAGGTCATTTTTTTCTTGCGCACCTGACCGTCCTTCCAGTTGTGGCGGTTTTGACGGGCCGTATCCGGCTCTGTGTCCTGTGTGTTCCGGGATGCGGCAGAGGCGGGAAGCGATGCGGCAGAATCGGTCTGTTTGGCTGCGAGTGCATTCTGATAATCGGTATATCCGCCTTCGTACTGTACCAGATGGCCGTCCTCCTCGTATGCGAAGATGCGGCGTACCACCCGGTCGAGAAAATAGCGGTCATGTGAGACTGCGACGACAATGCCGTCAAATTGATCCAGATAATCTTCCAGGATCGTGAGGGTGGCGATGTCCAGATCATTGGTCGGCTCATCCAGAAACAGGATGTTTGGCGATTCCATCAGGATACGGAGCAGATACAGACGCCGTTTTTCTCCTCCGGAGAGCCTGGAGATCGTGGTGTAGTGCATCCGTGATGGAAACAGGAAGCGTTCCAGCAGGGCGGATGCGCTGATCGTGCCGTCATTTGTCTCAATGTACTCGCCGCCCTCGCGGACATAGTCGATCACCCGAAGAGACGAATCCATTGCCTCGTTTTCCTGAGAAAAATAACCGATACGAACTGTCTGGCCGATCGTGACAGTTCCACTGTCGGGGGCAATCTGCCCATCCATGATCTTCATCAGGGTAGATTTTCCGCAGCCGTTGGGACCGATGATGCCGATGCGGTCCTGGTGCAGGAAAATATAGGTGAAATCCTGGATCAGTGTACGGCCGTTGTAGGCCTTGGAGATGTGATCCAGCTCCACGGTGGTCTTGCCGAGACGGGAGGACAAAGAGGAAATCTGGACGGTTTCGTCAGTAAGTGGTGCCTGCGTATCCCGGAGAGCTTCGTAGCGCGCAATATGTGCTTTCTGCTTGGTCGAGCGGGCTCTGGCACCGCGCATCATCCACGCAATCTCCGTGCGCAGCAGACTCTGGCGTTTGCGCTCGGTGGCCTGCGCGATCTCCTCGCGCTGTGCTTTGAGATTGAGGTATTCCAGATAATTGCCGGAATAACTATAGAGCTTACCTTTGTCAATCTCTACAATGCGGTTGACAACGCTGTCCAGAAAATATCGGTCATGTGTGATCAGGATAAGGGCACTTTTGGAAGACTTCAGATATTCCTCCAGCCAGTCAGCCATGGCACTGTCCAGATGGTTGGTTGGCTCGTCCAGGATCAGAATGTCAGAGGGTGTCAGAATAGTGCGGACCAGAGCAATCCTCTTGCGCTGGCCTCCCGACAGTTCCATGATCGGCTGATCCCAGTCGGTAATGCCCAGTCTGGTCAGCATGGAACGTGCATCACTCTCGTAATCCATCGGGTGTCCGCTGATGTCCTCCGGCAATGGAAGGGCAGCGGTCAGTGCGTCGTAGGAGGGATCAAAGTCCGGGTTCTGGGGAAGGTATCCCAGACGGAGATTGCGCCCCATGGTGACCTGGCCGGCGTCAGGATGTTCTTTGCCGGCCAGGATTTTGAGCAGCGTGGATTTGCCGGTTCCGTTGATACCAATGATTCCGACCTTTTCGTGCTCATTTAGGGAAAAAGAGACATCGTCAAACAGTTTCTGCTCCGTAAAGGAATGTGTCAGATGCTCTGCGGTGATTAGATTCATATAGGAAATCCTGCCTTTCTGTCACTGTCAAAAATACATTGACAGTCGTGTTCTTTCTCCTATAATAAGGGTAAAAACATTCGCTGTAAAGTGACTGGGAACAGGAGACAGAAAGACAGATATGAAAACAAAACCCTTTGTCCGGCAGATCAATTATTACGAGACTGATCAGATGGCGATCGTCCATCATTCCAACTATATCCGTTTTTTCGAGGAGGCAAGGCTGGATTATATGAAGCAGCTTGACCTGGATTATCGGGAACTTGAAAACATGGGGATCATCATACCGGTGCTCTCGGTGGACTGCCGGTATCGGAAACCTCTTCGATTTGGGGATGAGGCGGTGATCCGGGTGGCTATGACCAGATACGATGGAGTCAAAATGGAATTCCGCTATGAGATCACCGATCCGACCGGGCAGATACTCTATACGACCGGGCATACCGGACATTGTCTGCTGGATCGTGATATGAAACCGATCCGGATGAAACGGGCATTTCCGGAGTTATACACCAGATTGAAGGAGGCAGTGGAAGCGTGAGACGAAAGAAAACAGTGTGGAGCGTCCTGTGTATCGCGGTGTCTTGTCTCTGTCTGATGGGATGTCAGGACAGGGGTCAGCAGGCTACAAAGACCCGGACACCGGTGCAGACCTCAGATGCTGCCACGCAGGAGACACCGGAAGCCGGGAAGACTTCAGATACTGCGCAGGAGAGCCGGAATCCCGGAGAGACCATAGATGCTGCACAACAGACGAAGGAACCGGAGGAAAACCGGGACGGACAAAACTCTTCCTCGCAGACGGAGCAGCCTCTATATCTGAAGGGAAAGCACCAGAACGTGCTGGATATCACGCCGCGCAGGAAAAGCCGGATTTACAGGACCGGACAGTCGGCGCGTGTGGAGGAGACACTCACAGCCCAAAAGAAAGTAAAAGCATATCCGCAGGAGAATCCTCTCTGGGCCTACAATCCATATGGAACCAATCCATCTTCACTGTATCTGTATTTTACAACAGAGCAGAAATGTTCGGTTCGCATGACTGTCCATGTTAATCACAAAAAGATACCGGATTATACGCGCACCTTGTCCAATGGAGCACTGGGAAATGTCACGACAGAACATGAATATCAGCTCACCGGTTTGGTGTCCGGATACCGCAATCATATCCGGCTGGAACTGACGGATGAGCAGGGAAACATCCTGTCAACACTGCGGTACGCTGTGTCTATGCCAAAGGGAAGTGTGCCGGTGATCGACCGGGCTATCCGAAAAAAATACAGAAAATCGAAGAAAGAGCAGCTGTATGCTGTGGTCACCGGGGACAAGAAGGGACAGTATGCGCTGGGATATTATGACCGGGCAGGGGTGCTCAGGGCAAGCATGCCGCTCCAGGACAATGTGGCAAAGAGCCTGAATGTGGTCTATGATACTCTGGTATACCGTACGGCCGGGGATAAACTGGTTCGGGTCAATTCGCTGGGACAGGTGATGGAAGTGGTGTCAGTCCGGGGGTATGTTCCATTGTCGGGCATGGTGTCAGACGATCAGGGCAATCTCTACTTTGTGGGGAAAAAACGGGAAAATGGCAGGCGGTATGTGATCTGCTACAACCTTGGCTCACGAAAGATCCGCAAGGAGGTCTGTCTGGAACGGTATCTGTCAAAGGGACGGAAGGTCAGCCGGATCCTGTGGAAGGAGAATTGTCTGTATGTGAAGACGGGAGGCACAGACAAGGTGATTCGCCTGAAGTATCATCTGTCACAGGATGGGGTGAAAATGAGGGTAAAGGTACGCCGGCAGAAACGCAAAAAAAAGAACTTCTGGAAAGAAACCATGCCGGTGACGATAACTTCCGGAAAACAGGTCATTTCCGCCGAAGACTGGACCGGATTATGGTATTATTGATTATTGACCGAAAATCACAAAAAAGGTATAATTTAGATAGCGTTTTTAGTACGAATAAGATAGGAGGATTTTGTTATGAAGTTTTTTGTTGACACCGGAAAGATTGAGGACATCAAGAAAGCCAACGACATGGGTGTGATTTGCGGGGTTACTACCAATCCGTCTCTGATCGCCAAGGAGGGCGGAAAGAGCCAGGAGGAGATCTTAAAGGAGATCGCTTCCATCGTGGACGGACCGATCAGCGGTGAGGTAAAAGCAACAACGACAGATGCAGAGGGGATGATCAGGGAAGGCCGCGAGATCGCAGCACTTCATCCAAACATGGTTGTTAAGATCCCTATGACCGTAGAGGGGTTGAAGGCCACAAAGGTTCTGGCCGGTGAGGGGATCAAGGTCAATGTTACACTGATCTTTTCTGCAAACCAGGCTCTGCTGGCAGCAAGAGCAGGGGCAGCCTATGTTTCTCCGTTCCTGGGACGTCTGGACGATATTTCGACACCGGGAATCGATCTGATCCAGAGCATTTCTGATATTTTCCTGAATTATCCGGATATCACGACAGAGATCATTGCAGCAAGTGTGCGCAATCCGATCCATGTCACAGACTGTGCACTGGCAGGCGCAGATATTGCGACAGTGCCATATGCCGTACTGGAGCAGATGACGAAGCATCCACTGACCGATCAGGGTATCGAGAAATTCCAGAAGGACTACATTGCAGTATTCGGAGAGTAACAGACTGCGTAATCACAGATTCAGAAAGGAAAAAAGATGGACACTTTAGCATTAAAGAAGACAGCCAATGAAATTCGTAAAGGCATTGTAACTGCTGTTCACAGTGCAAAATCCGGCCATCCGGGCGGATCTCTGTCTGCGGCAGACATTTTAACATATTTATATTTTGAGGAGATGAATATCGATCCTGCGGATCCAAAGAAGGCAGACCGCGACCGTCTGGTGTTGTCCAAGGGGCACATCGCACCGGCTCTGTACTCTACGCTGGCACACCGCGGATATTTTCCTGTGGAGGATCTCAAGACACTGCGTCATGTGGGATCATATCTGCAGGGCCATCCCGATATGAAGCATATTCCGGGGGTTGACATGTCCAGTGGTTCTCTGGGACAGGGCATTTCAGCAGCAGTGGGTATGGCGCTTTCCGCCAAGCTGGACGGAGCGGATTACCGCACCTATGCGATCCTGGGAGATGGTGAGATCCAGGAGGGACAGGTCTGGGAGGCAGCCATGTTTGCCGGTGCACGCAAGCTGGACAATCTGGTTGTGATCGTAGATAACAATGGGCTGCAGATTGACGGAAAGATTGAGGATGTATGTTCTCCTTATCCGATCACGGACAAGTTCAAGGCATTTAATTTCCATGTGATCGAGATTGATGCGCATGACTTTGACCAGATCGCGGCAGCATTCGCAGAGGCAAAGCAGACCAAGGGCATGCCGACAGCGATTGTGGCAAAGAGTGTCAAAGGAAAGGGTGTTTCCTTCATGGAGAATCAGGCAAGCTGGCATGGTTCTGCTCCAAATGATGAGCAGTATGCACAGGCTATGGCTGATCTGGACAAGATTGCAGAGAGTTTACAGTAATACAGTATATTTGTGCCTGACAGCCCAACGTTTGCGGGGCTGCCAGAAGAATGGAGGATAACATGGCAGACGTAAAGAAAATCGCGACAAGAGAGAGTTATGGAAATGCACTCACCGAATTCGCAGAAGACTATCCAAACTTAGTGGTGCTGGATGCTGATTTGGCAGCAGCTACCAAGACCGGAATCTTCAAGAAAGCATATCCGGACAGACATATCGACTGCGGTATCGCAGAGTGCAATATGATGGGAATTGCGGCAGGTCTCGCAACCACCGGCAAGATTCCATTTGTAAGTTCCTTTGCAATGTTTGCGGCAGGTCGTGCCTTTGAACAGATCCGCAACAGTGTAGGATATCCAAAGTTAAATGTAAAGATCGGTGCTACACATGCCGGAATTTCTGTCGGCGAGGATGGAGCCACCCATCAGTGCTGTGAAGACCTGGCACTGATGCGCACGATCCCGGGCATGGTAGTGATGAACCCATCCGACGATGTGGAGGCAAAGGCTGCTGTCAAGGCTGCGCTGGATCATCAGGGACCGGTATATATCCGTTTTGGCCGTCTGGCTGTGCCGGTCATCAATGACAGACCTGACTACAAGTTTGAGATTGGCAAGGGCGTGGTACTTCGCGAGGGCAAGGACATCACGCTGGTGGCAACCGGACTGGAAGTTTCCGAGACACTGGTTGCAGCAGAGAGGCTGGCAGCAGAAGGCATTGAGGCGAAGGTGATCAATATCCATACGATCAAGCCTCTGGATGAGGATCTGATCGTAGCCGCTGCCAAGGAGACCGGGAAGGTCGTTACGATCGAGGAACATTCAGTGATCGGAGGACTGGGAAGTGCTGTCTGCGATTGTCTGTGTGCAAAGGCACCGACACCGGTACTCAAGATCGGTGTGCAGGACACCTATGGAGAGTCAGGACCGGCAGTGGAACTGATCAAAAAGTATGGCCTGGATGCAGAGGGCATTTACAAACAGATCAAAGCATTTTTATAATCATGATACAGACCTGTTGGGGAGCGCGGATGATTCCGCGCTTCTTTTTGATTGCAGACATAAGAAAACCGCACCAGCACAATTCAATGCGAAAACGGTTTCGGTATTGAAAAAATAAGGGAAAATAAGTATAATGAAAATTAAGAGAGCGGTGCGGGGTGAAAAAGAAAGGAGAAGGAGGAGAAAACATGAAATTGGGGGCAAAAAAGAGGGCTTCCTGGCTTCTTACCGGCGCATTGATCGTGAGCGGATTTGCCGGTACTGCATGTTACAGGCAGGCAAAGGCGCAGGGAACCTATCAGTACTGGGCCGGAGCGGCCGGTATGCTGAAGCAGGGAGTGGGATCTCAGAATGACAGAGAGGTTGAAGAAAAGGCTTCACAGGGCGTGACCGTATCGACAGAAGGCCTGGACGCGTATCTGACAGACTCCGTGTTGATTTCTGCGGATGTTTCAGAAATGACAAATCCATATATTACGCTGGTAATGTCAGGAACCGGTGACGGTTCCTCGCAGAGTTATTCCCTGCGTACCAAATCCTGGTGGAAATGGTATCTGGAGAATGGCAAAGAACAGGGCACAGGAGATGTGACGCTGACCTACGAACTGTATTCTGTGTCCGGGGCCAGAGACGAGATGAAACAGGGAAGTATGCAGCTGGTTCTCGGAGCGCCGTATCGTACGCTGAAGGCGGTGATCCTGACCGATGAGCAGGAACCATCCCAGAGCCAGATCGATGAAGTGGTGTCCAAGGTGGAGAGTCCGAAGCCGGCAGTGACATCGCCGGTCAGACCGACACAGTCTCCGGGATATGAGACCGATGCACCGGTGGTTCCGTCAGCCCGGCCGACCACACCGGCGACAGCGAGACCATCGACTCAGCCTGGTACCTCAGGAAGACCTACATCATCCGCCAGACCGACATTCTCTGCGGCACCCTCCGCATCCGCAAAACCATCACCTTCCGGCAAGCCATCTGCAGCTCCGGTGGAGACGACAGATCCGGAGGGAAGCAGGCAGGTGATCAGCGCCAAAAACATGCGCAAGGCATATGGAAGCCGGTTTAAACTGAAAGCAAAGACCAGCGGAGACGGCAGGTTGTCTTACAAATCCCTGAACAAAAAGATCGCGACGGTGAGCAAGACCGGCAAGGTGACGATCAAGGGATACGGCAGCGTAAAGATCAAGATCACAGCATCCGCGACAGCACGCTACAAGAAGGCTTCCAAAAAGATCACGATCCGGGTGGTTCCAAAGACACCGGGACTGACCAGAGCGGTATCACCATCCGCCAATACGGTATCGATCGCATGGACGAGGGATCGTTCGGTGACCGGATACCAGATCTACTTCTCAAAGACTGCAGATTTCAGCAAGGATACGGTACAGAAGATGCTGGGAAACGGCCAGAGCAGTGTAAAACTGCAGGGACCGCCGAGCGGTGTAAAGTATTATGTGAAGATCCGTGCCTACAAGAAGGTCGGAAAGAAAACGATTTACAGCGGATGGAGCGCGGTGAAGACGGTGACCATCCGATAAAGGAAACAGTGAAAAAGGAAAAGAAAAGGGGAATAAAAAGTGGAAGCAGTATATGAAAAGGCATTTGACAACTGGACGATCAAAGAGAAGATCCATGAGGATGCGACCGGGATCCTCTACAAGATGACAACGCTTGCTGACAATGGCAAACATATGGAGTCTATGATGAAGGTGATTCCGATTCCGGTCAACCGTGAGGAATATCAGGAGGCCAAGAAGGGAAGATCCAAGGAACAGGTGGTATCTTACTATAAAGGGATCATTGAGAAGATGACCACAGAACTCGTTAATATCGCCAAGGCACCGGACCATTCCAATATTGTCCGCTATGAGGACTGTAAGGTGATCCCGCGTGTCGACAAGTTTGGATGGTATATCTGTGTACGCATGGAAAATCTGCTGCTATATGATGAGTGGATCGCCAACAAAGAACTCAGCGAAAAGCAGATCCTGCAGATGGGTGTTGAACTGGCTAATGCATTGGACAACTGTAAAAAACTGAACGTGGTACACCGTGATGTGTGTCCGTCGAATCTGTATGTGACGCGCGGCGGCGTATTGAAACTGGGAGGTTTTGGTATACCGAAAGATGCCGACCGGATTGCGGCGGGCATTGATGTACCGGATCCGGGACCGTATATGGCACCGGAAATCGTGCAGGGCAATTTCTGTGATATCTCCAGTGATATTTATTCGGCGGGAGTGTTGTTGTATTCACTGTGCAATGGCGGTGTGATGCCGGGAACGCCGTTGGAGGCACCGGCATATGTGTCGGAGCCGTTTGCGGATATTATCCTGAAGACATTGTCACCAAATCCGAGAGAGAGACATCAGTCTGCCTCCGGTCTGAAATATGACCTGATGGATCTGCAAAAGGAGATCACAGGAGACGACAAGGTATACACCAAAGAACATATCGAGGAGGCGCAGCAGCGACAGCAAAAAGAACTGGAAACAGCCGCCCGCAAAAAAGGCGGAGTCAATATGTTCAAGGATATGGCTGCCAGGTCGGCACATACCGATTTTATGTCTTCCCTGAAGAAAAAGTTCCGCTAAGCGGACACGCAAAAACGAATTGGATAGCGAGGATAAAACGTGGAATCAGTATTTGATAATTGGACTGTAACAGGGACGATCCGGGAGGATGTGACCGGAGATCTCTATAAGCTGGCAAATGAATCGGGACAGGAGGCCATGATGAAGGTCATCTCGATTCCGGCCACCCGGGAGGAATATCAGGAGGCGAGCCGTGGCAGATCCCAGGATCAGGTGATCGATTATTACAAGTCGATCGTAGAAAAGATGCTGGAGGAACTGGTGGCAGTCACCAAGGCGCCGGAGCGCTCTAACATTGTAAAATATCAGGACTGTAAGGTCATTGCCAGAGAGGATCGTTTCGGATGGAACATTTATGTCCGTATGGAGAAACTGACTCCTTATGAAGACTGGATCGCGGATAAGGAACTGACCACCAGACAGATCGTCAACATGGGTATTGAACTGGCCAATGCTCTGGATCACTGCAAGCGTCTGAAAGTGACCCACCGGGGTGTCAGTCCATCGAGCCTGTATGTGACCAGAACCGGCATGCTGAAGCTGGGAGGTTTTGGAGTTCCAAAAGATGCAGACCGTCTGGCAGCCGGAATTGAGGTGGCACAGCCGGAACCATATCTGGCACCGGAGATCCTGAGCGGATCGATCGGAGACATTACCGCAGATATTTACTCAGTGGGTGTGTTCCTGTATGCGCTTTGCAATGGCAATATCATGCCGGGACATCCTCTGGAGGCACCGGCGTATGTGCCGGGAGCAGTGGTGGACATTATCCTCAAAGCACTGTCTCCAAATCCAAGAGAGAGATATCAGTCTGCTTCAGGCATGAAATATGATATGATGGACTGCCTGAAAGTTATCGAGAGTGATGATCTGGTTTACACCGGTGAACACATTGCAGAGGCACAGGCCAGAAAAGAAAAGGAAGAGCGCGGGAATACCCGCGGCCGCCTGAATGTGTCCATGTCGGCGAGAAGCCGTGAGACAAAGCCGAAACAGCCGAAGCAGCCAAAACAGCCGGTCAAAATGAAGCAGGATAAACCGGATTCGGGAGTGCCAAAGAGCAGCGTGGCGGATATGATCCGTCAGATACCGGTCAAGTATGCGGTGATCGCTGTCGTGGCAGTGGTTGTTGTGATCGCACTGGCGGTCGGAGCGAGAAAGTCTGCCGATCAGACCGGTACTCCGCAGGAAGATCATGATGCGCTTAGCTATCGTGTCCAGGCAGAGACGGTGGCCGTACCGGATCTGAGAAAGCAGGGACAGCTTGAGGCCGAAGGTGCCCTCAAGGAAGGAAGATTAAAGACCGGAGAGATTGCGGAGGAGTATTCTACAGATGTAGCAAAAGGAAGTGTGATCTCGCAGGATCCGGCAGCAGGAGAGAAGGTCAATCCGAACAGCGCCGTCAATCTGGTGATCAGCAAGGGCGAGGAGCTGTTTGCAGTGCCACAGGTCAAGGGCAAGAGTGAGAGCAATGCCAAGGCTGCCCTGAAAAAGGCATCCCTGAAGGCCGATGTTAGTACAGAGTACAGCAGTTCCGTAGCCAAGGGTAAGGTTATCAGCCAGTCCAAGAAGGCCGGAACCAAACTTTCCAAGGGAACCACTGTGAAACTGGTGGTCAGCAAAGGCAAAAAGCCGGCACCGAAGCCGACCAGGAAACCGGCAGCACCTTCTACGGGAGGCGGCAGCCATACCGGTGGAAGTACCGGTGGATCCGGCGGAGGAGGAATCTCCGGCTGGGATACTGTCAATTAATCTGAACGATGAAAGGAAATGGAGACTACGATGTTAGAGCAGAAGATACACAAGTGGTCCCATAGAAACATAGCGCGTACCCTGGTATGCGCTATGCTTTTGTGGGCAATGATACTGGGCAATCTATGGACACCGGCGCAGGCGCATGCGAGCACCCTGCCCAAGACAAAGAGTCATGCCTATACGATCATCAATGGCCAGAACGGAGAGCGTATCGCCGGCAAAAAAGAGGACAACAGGATCTATCCTGCCAGCACAGCCAAGATGATGACGGCGCTGGTAGTACTGGAACACAGCGACGTAGATGATGAGATCACGTTCACCAAAAAGATGAGCAAGAAGGTGCCGGGAGGTGCATCCCGCATTTATCTGACACCGGGCCGTACCTATACGGTCGAGTCCTATCTCACGATGCTGCTGCTCAAGTCAGATGCGGATTCGGCAGAGGCACTTGCCTATGGCGTGGCCGGAGGACCGAAAAAATTTGTCCGATGGATGAATCTGAAGGCAAAATCCCTGGGGATGAATCATACCAGTTATGACAATCCGATCGGCATGGATGTGGGCAATGGATTCAAAAAGACGTACGCAACTGCTGCAGATTACGGAATCCTGGCATATCAGGCCATGCAGAATCCGACGATCCGTAAGATCGTGGCCAGACACAAAGCCAGAATTACTTCCGTGGACGGTGCAAGCAGTTTTATCTGCGTCAGCACCAACGGATTCTACGGTTCTTATAAGAAGCTGTTAAAAAAGGCAGACTACAAGATCATTGGAACCAAGACCGGTACAACCAATGCGGCGGGACATTGTCTGGTGGCAACCGCGGTGGATTCCGAGGGCAGGGAAGTGATCGTCTGCTTCTATGGCAATGATGGATCGGAACGGATGTACAAGGACATCAAAAAACTGTTTGACTATGCATACCGGGTTCTGGATGCCAGCGAAGCATAGTTTGAACGAAGCCATATGGAGCCGAAGCCAGGAAGACCGAAAAGTTCAGAGATTCTCTGGACTTTTCTTTTGTTGTGGAGCGTGTGTCTCTTTCGTTGACAAAAAGCAGGGCAACCCTTATTCTAAAAAGGTATACATCAACTGGAAAAGGTGGACGAACATGGAATTGTATGAGGTTAGGAATCTCAGGGAACAGCCAGAGATCTCTGTGGAGGTGCCGGGGTCTAAGAGCATGACCAACCGGGCGCTTCTGATGGCAGCGATGTCCGGAACGAAGACTACACTGTCCGGCGTGCTGTTTTCGGATGATTCACGTCATTTTATCCGTGCACTGCAGGATCTCGGATTTGCGCTGGAAGTCGATGAACCGGGAAGAACTGTCTGTGTGCATGGAGAGGGAGGAAAGATCCCTGTGCCGGAGGGCAGGATCTGCGTGGGAAGCGCCGGGACTGCGGCCAGATTTCTCACGGCGTTTGCTGCCATGAATCCGGGCACATACCGGATTGAGAGTTCGGAGCAGATGAAGCGGCGGCCGATGCGTGAACTGTTTGAGGCATTGGAACAGCTTGGGGCAGGGATTAATTATCTGGAGGAGCCCTTTCAGTTTCCGGTGGAGATCACCGGGATCACAGACAGGACGGAGTATGCGCGGGTACCGTTGGATATTGACCGCAGCAGTCAGTTTCTGAGTGCCCTGCTGATGACAGCACCTCTTCGATTTGATACACTGGATATCGCGCTGACCGGCACCAGGAGTGCACGGTCCTACGTCGAGATGACGCAGCAGATGATGCAGCAGTTCGGACATCCCGGGGTGACGCAGGTGGAGCCGGATGTGTACCGGGTATCCGCCGGGGCATATCAGGCAGACCATTATATGGTGGAGCCGGATGTATCGGCTGCATGTTATTTTTATGCGGCGGCAGCGATCACCGGTGGAACCGCATGTGTGGCACATATGAAGCCGGATTCCCTGCAGGGGGATTGTCGTTTCCTGGATCTGTTGGAGCAGATGGGATGCAGGCGCTGGTGGAAAGATGGGCAGTTGTATCTGCAGGGACCGCAGGGAGGAAGACTGCGGGGGATTACTGCGGATCTCAGTGATTATTCCGATCAGACACTGACGCTGGCGGCAATCGCTCCATTTGCCGATGGGCAGGTGACGGTGCAGGGCGTCGGGCATATCCGTGGTCAGGAGTGTGACAGGCTTCATGCGATCGCGGAAAATATGCACCGTATGGGCATCCGTTGTGAGGAACATGAGGACGGTGTGACGATCTATCCGGGTGAACCGGCTCCGGCACGGATCGCGACCTTTGGAGATCACCGGGTGGCGATGGCATTTGCGGTGACAGGACTGCGAAGCGGCGGACTGGTCATCGAGGATCCGGGCTGTTGCGCCAAGACCTTTGAGGAGTATTTTCAAGTATTAGATAAGATCATAGAAGAAGATGAGGAGAGAACAAGATGAAGACAATTATGGAACAGTTGCAGGAAATTTTGACGCAGGGCTTTGAGAAAGCCGGCTATGATGCCAAATACGCGAAAGTCACTGTATCGAACCGGCCTGATCTGTGTCAGTATCAATGCAATGGCGCACTTGCAGCGGCCAAGGAATATCACAAGGCACCGATCATGATGGCGCAGGAAGTGGTAGATCTTCTGGCATCCGAGGATGCCTTTGAGGAGATCACCGCGCAGGCACCCGGTTTTATCAATATGAAGGTGAGCGGACAGTTCCTGGCAGGGCAGATGCAGCAGATGGCGGCAGATGAGAAGTTTGGCTGTGCTCAGGCGGAGAAACCGGAGACGATCGTGATTGATTACGGCGGAGCCAATGTGGCCAAACCGCTTCATGTCGGTCATCTTCGCAGTGCCATCATCGGAGAGAGTATCAAGAGAACCGCTCGTTATCTCGGTCACAAGGTGATCGGAGATGTGCATCTGGGAGACTGGGGACTGCAGATCGGTCTGATCATTACCGAGCTGCGTGCACGCAAGCCGGAACTGGTTTATTTTGATGAGGACTATACGGGAGAATACCCGGAAGAAGCACCGTTTACCATGGCAGATCTGGAGGAGATCTATCCGTTTGCCAGCGGAAAATCCAAGACGGATGAGGCGTACAAGGAAGCTGCACAGACCGCGACGGCAGAATTACAGTCAGGTCGCCGTGGTTATCTGGCACTTTGGCAGCACATTATCGATGTTTCTGTGGCAGATCTGCGAAAGATCTATACCCGCCTGAATGTCGACTTTGACCTCTGGAAGAAAGAGTCCGATGCACAGCCATACATTCCGGATATGGTGCAGTATATGAAAGATGGGGGATACGCACATATCGATGACGGAGCCCTTGTCGTAGATGTCAAGGAACCGACCGACACCAAGGAGATCCCACCGTGCATGATCCTCAAATCCAACGGTGCGACCCTTTACAATACCACGGATCTTGCTACTATTGTAGAACGCCGTAAACTCTTTGATCCGAGCAAGATCATCTATGTGGTGGACAAGCGTCAGGGACTGTACTTTGAGCAGGTATTCCGCTGTGCGCGCAAGACCGGGATCATCGGTTCTGACGTGGATCTGATCTTTGTCGGATTTGGTACGATGAACGGAAAAGATGGCAAGCCGTTCAAGACCAGAGACGGCGGTGTTCTCCGTCTTGAGACCCTGCTCGCAGATGTGACGGCTCAGGTGGCTGAGAAGATGGCGGATCGTGAGATGGATGATGAGACCAGGGCACAGGCGGCTGCCAGGATCGGACTGGCTGCGATCAAATACGGAGATCTGAGCAACCAGGCCTCCAAAGACTATGTGTTTGATGTGGAGCGTTTCACGTCCTTTGAGGGCAATACAGGTCCATATATCCTGTACACGATCGTCCGCACCAAATCTCTGCTGGCCAAAGTGGCATCACAGGGCATTACTGTGGCAGCGGATGCGCGTGTGGAAGCGCCGGTCAATAAGTCACAGACCGATGTGATGCTGGCATTGTCCAAGTGGCCTGAGACGGTCCGGGCGGCCTATGAGGAGCAGGCACCGCACAAGATCTGCCAGTTCGTCTATGAACTGTCCGATGCATACAACAAGTTCTACCATGAAAACAAGATCCTCGCGGCCGGGGATGAGAAGACCAGAGATTCCTGGATCAAGCTCAGCGAGCTGACCGGAAAGGTATTGGAGACCGCAATGGATCTGCTGGGGCTGGAGGCACCGGAGAGGATGTGATCCTTTCCCGGAGGTGCTGAACTTATATATGTAAGAAAGAGAAAAAAGGAGTGACCGACATGTACAGACTGATTTCCAAATTAGTCATTTACAGAGAGTTTGAGAAGGACAGCATTCTGGCCAGACTGTCTGATATCTGTGAGACATTTTATTCCGGAGAATATGACCGCGATGCGCTGATCACACAGATCTATACCCAGATCAATGCATTGTTAAAAATCTCTACCCGCTATGGTTTTGACACAAATCTGTGGCACAATTATCTCGCGTTTATTCTGGCGATGAGCGAGAATCCATTTACCATGGTCTGCGAGAAAGTGGGTGCCAATGAAGGGTCTGTCAATGCATTTGCGCGCAGCGATTTCCGCATCTTCAAGGAACTGTTTGATTATGATTTTTCCGAGATCGAGCAGGCGCTGGGAATCGATTGCTTTACGGTCGTGAGAAACTATCAGGCCGTCGTCAAGAGTGAGCAGATCTACAACAAGAGCGTCAGTGAGAAGGTGCAGAGCCTGAGCCGGGCGATCGAGCGGGCGGCGGATGATGAGGAACTGTACCGTGTGATCACACAGTTTTATCAGAGCTATGGAGTCGGCAAGATTGGACTCAACAAGGCGTTCCGTGTGCGCAGTGGTGCGCGTGGGGCAGACATTCTCGAGGAGATTACCAGTGTCGGGGATATGAAGCTGGATGATCTGGTCGGTTATGAGGAACAAAAAGAAAAACTGATTGCGAATACCGAGGCCTTCGTATCGGGCCGCAAGGCGAACAATGTACTGTTGTTCGGTGATGCGGGTACCGGAAAGTCGACCAGTGTCAAGGCTATTCTGAACCAGTATTACAGCCGGGGCCTTCGCATGATCGAGGTATACAAGCATCAGTTCCAGGATCTGTCCGCGGTGATCTCTGAGATCAAGAACAGAAATTACCGGTTTGTGATCTTTATGGATGATCTTTCCTTTGAGGAATTTGAGATCGAGTACAAATATCTCAAAGCAGTGATCGAAGGGGGGCTGGAGACCAAGCCATCCAATATCCTGATCTATGCGACATCAAACCGCAGACATCTGATTCGTGAGACCTGGAGCGACCGCTCTGATATGAGCCAGGATGAGCTGCACCGCTCCGACACCATGCAGGAGAAATTGTCGCTGGTGGCACGTTTCGGTGTCAGCATTGGATATTATCGTCCGAGCCAGAAAGAGTATTTCGACATTGTTCTGGAACTGGCCAGAAGATGTCCGGAGATTACGATGGGAGAAGAGGAACTCAAGTTAAAAGCAAACCAATGGGAACTGAGCCATGGAGGCATCAGCGGAAGGACAGCACAGCAGTTTATCAATGATCTGTGCGGCCGTGCCGTGGACTGATCCCGGAAAGGAGCAGTGGATGAACAAAACGGGGAAATTAAGATGGAAGACAGCCGGTCTGCTGACGGGGCTGTTCATGATGGCTGTTATGGCATTGGGACAGACGCAGACGGCGAGTGCAGCCGGCAACTGGACGGGAGCCAAACAGGCTGTGATCAAGGCCTACCAGAACTATGAGAGCGTGGTCAATCTGGAAGCCTACAATTTAAACTATGAGACAGAACATGACCAGCTCACCACGATGATGGGGGATGTGGTCAACCGGACGCCTTATCTGTTCTATGCGGGAACCAGATATTCGGTGTCCCACAAGTCTACCTCCAAAAAGATCGTCAGCATCCAGCTTGGCTACGCCGACGATTATGTCAAGGCAGACGGAACTGTGCGCAAGACCAAGATCCGCAATACCACGACCAAGCTCAATCAGGCGATTGACGGGATCATGACACAGGTAAAAGATGGCATGACCGATATTGAGAAGGCGATGATCCTGCACGATTACATTGTGTCCAACACCGCGTATTCGTCCAAGGTCAACAAGCAGTACCGCAAGACGGAGGTCGGTCCGCTGTTGAAGGGATCCGGCAACTGCCAGGGATATTCCCTGGCCTACGCGATGCTGCTGCAGAAGGCAGGTATCGAGACCGAGTTTGTGGTATCCACCAGCATGTCCCACATGTGGGTGGCCATGAAGTACAAAAAGGACTGGTATCACATTGACCCGACCTGGGACGATGCGTTGAACCCGGACAACAACAAGGATCAGTACGGTGTGGTGTTCCACAAGTATTTTATGTGCAGTGCGGCCCGCTTCGAGAAGCTGGATCACACCGGATTTGACACGACGATCGGTACCAACACCAGGTTTGATAAAAAATACTGGAAGAGTGTCAACAGCGCGTTCCAGTACAATGGAAAGACCTGGCTGTATCTGAATTCCAAGGGAGTTGTCGAGAGAACACATCTGGATTCCGGCAAGGCGGCTGTCAAGTTCAATGTCAGCGCTTCCAATCTGATCCGTTTCAATGACAACAAGTACTATTACATTGCGTACAATAACATTTATCTGTATAACTACTCCAAGAATACGGCGGCGATCGCCTGGAAGACAGCTGACACGTACACCGCAGATTATGAACTCAGTGAGATCAAGATCAAGGACAGCTATCTGTATTACCGTGTGAGAAATGCGGAGAAGACATATGTCACCAAAAAACTGGCGCTGGATGCATCCGGGGGATTGACAAAATAGTTACCAATTCTTGACAAACTGTTGATGTGTGCTACAATAAAACGTAGCGTTTAAGGAAAGGATGCGACATAGATGCAAAAGAAAGTTTTGTCGGTTCTGGTGGATAATACCTCCGGAGTTCTCAGCAGAATTTCGGGCCTGTTTACCCGCCGGGGTTACAACATAGACAGTATCTCTGCCGGAACTGCGGAAGATCCGAGATATTCCAGGATCACAGTGGTCTGCCAGGGAGACGAGCTGGAGTTGGAGCAGATTGAACATCAGGTGGCAAAGCTTGAGGATGTTCGTCAGATCACGGAGTTAAAAGCGGGACAGTCCGTATGCAGGGAACTGGTCCTGATCAAAGTAAAGGTAGCTCCGGAACAGAGACCATCTGTTGTATCGGTGGTCGATATTTTCCGTGCTAATATCGTGGATGTGGAGAAAGATTCCATGATCATTGAGATGACAGGAAATCAGTCAAAGATTGATGCGTTTATCCGTCTTCTGGATGGTTATGAGATCCTGGAGATGGTGAGAACAGGGCTTGCCGGACTGACCAGAGGCACCTCTCACGAGTAACATTGCGTAAAACGCACATTGCGCTTTATATATTACAAAATAATCATTTTTAGGAGGACACAAAAATGAAGAACGCAAGAATTTTTTATCAGGACGATTGTAACTTGGACGCAATTCTTGGAAAGACCATTGCTATCATTGGATATGGTAGTCAGGGACATGCGCATGCGCTGAACTTGAGAGATTCAGGATGCCACGTTATTATTGGACTTTATGAGGGCTCTAAGTCTTGGGCGAAAGCTGAGAAGCAGGGCTTCGAAGTGTATACAGCAGCAGAGGCTGCAAAGAAGGCAGATATCATCATGATCCTGATCAATGATGAGAAGCAGGCAGATATGTATAAGAAGGATATCGCTCCAAACCTGGAGGCTGGCAACATGATCATGTTCGCACATGGTTTCAATATCCATTTCGGATGTATCGTACCTCCTGCAGATGTAGATGTTACCATGATCGCTCCTAAGGGACCAGGACATACTGTACGTTCTGAGTACCAGGTAGGTAAGGGTGTTCCTTGTCTGATCGCTGTAGAGCAGGATGCAACAGGAAAGGCTCAGGAGATCGCATTAGCATATGCATTAGGAATCGGCGGAGCAAGAGCCGGCGTTCTTGAGACAGATTTCCGTACAGAGACCGAGACCGATCTGTTCGGTGAGCAGGCCGTTCTGTGTGGTGGTGTATGTGCCCTGATGCAGGCTGGTTTCGAGACACTGTGTGAGGCAGGTTACGATCCAAGAAATGCATACTTCGAGTGTATCCATGAGATGAAGCTGATCGTAGATTTGATCTATCAGTCAGGTTTCGCAGGCATGAGATATTCCATCTCCAACACTGCTGAGTATGGTGATTATGTAACAGGACCAAAGATCGTTACAGAAGAGACCAAGAAGGCTATGAAGAAGGTTCTGTCCGATATCCAGGACGGTACATTCGCAAAAGAGTTCCTGTTAGACATGTCCGAGGGTGGACGTCAGGTTCACTTCAAGGCTATGCGTAAGCTGGCTTCCGAGCATCCATCAGAGAAAGTCGGTGAGGAAGTTCGTAAGCTGTACAGCTGGAACAATGAAGAGGATAAGCTGATCAACAATTAATGCCTGTGTCCTCAGAAATATGACCGAATATAGGAAAGTCCCATTTTATGGGGCTTTCTTTTTTGTGGAAAATCCGTATGGGTTGAAATACTGTGTATAATTCGCTATAATGGATGCAAACTGTTAATATGGATAAATATGGTATTTTCAGGAATGTAAGAAAAGAGGGATTGGAATGGTTGCAGTTATTGGAGGAACCGTGCTGTTAGTTGTGATCGTGGCAGTGGTAGTGATCGGTGCTGTCGCAGCGATCGTAAGCGGTGTAAGCAACGTAATCAGCGAGGAAGAATAAATACAGGAGATAAACAGAGAGGAGGGCCAGAATGATTCGAGTAGGAAATTTGACAATCGGAGAGGGACAGCCGAAGATCTGCGCATCAATTACAGAAACATCACAGAAGGCGATAATCGCCGCAGCCGATATCATGGTGCAAAAGCACATTGATATCGTAGAATGGAGAATGGATTATTATGAAGCCATTGACCATCGGGATATGATTGAGGAAACCTTGCATAGACTGAGCATGTCACTTTTCCGGAAACCATTACTGGTGACCTTCCGGACGAAACAGGAGGGCGGCAAGGGAACTCTTGACTGGGAAGAATACCGCGAACTTTTGCTGTTTATGGCGAAAAGCCCATACGTACAGATGGTGGATGTGGAAGTGTTCCACAATCTGAGTTATGAGGAAGTGATGCAGACCGGCATCGAGGAGAATGTAACAGGCAAGGCCGACGAGATGAGAATATTTGTTGAGGAACTGCGCAAGGACGCGGTAGTGGTTGGATCCTATCACAATTTTCAGGAGACGCCTTCCTTTGATGAGATGCAGCATCGATTCCGTTTTATGGACTGGCTCGGAGTGGATATCTTGAAGATGGCAGTGATGCCGACCGACAAGGCAGATGTGATCAAGCTGATGGCAGCTACATTGGAAGTCAGCAAGCTGATCGACAAGCCGTTTATCACGATGTCTATGGGCAAACTGGGCAGCATCAGCCGGATGATGGGAGAGGCATTTAACTCATCTGTGACGTTTGCCAGTGTCGGGCAGTCCAGTGCACCGGGACAGATCGCAGTCGCTCCGTTGGAGGATATGATGGACCGGGTGCATCAATTTTATCGCTAGGAAAGACAGGGGATTCAGGTGGCATTGACAAGACATATTTTTTTGATCGGATTCATGGGCGTGGGAAAATCCACGGTGGCAGGAGAACTTCAGACAAAACTCTCGGTGCCGGAGATAGACACGGATGCATGGATCGTGGCGCAGGAAGGGATGACGATTCCCGAGATGTTTGCACAAAAGGGAGAGGACTATTTCCGTACCAGGGAGACAGAGTTCCTCGAGAAACTGGCATCACGGGAACCGTGTATAGTGTCCTGCGGAGGCGGCATGGCCATGCGTCCGGAAAATGTACGCCTGATGCACAGCCGGGGAGAGGTCGTATATCTCCAGGCAGAGCCGGAGACGATCTTTGAACATGTACGCCACAGCACGGACCGACCGCTGCTTAATGGGCACATGAATGTGGAATATATAGCAGAGTTGATGGGGCAGAGACAGTCCAAATATGAGGCGGCAGCAACGATAAGGGTCAAAACAGACGGGCTGACTCCGGATGCAGTCGCGCAAAAGATCATAGAGAATCTGGAAAAAGGCTTGAAAAAATGAGAAAAATCCCTTAATATCTATATTAGATATATGCGGCTATTTTGCCACTACATAAAGGAGGACAACAAACATGGTATCAGCAGGTGATTTTAGAAATGGACTGACGATCGAGTATGATGGAAATGTATATCAGGTAATCGAGTTTCAGCATGTAAAGCCAGGTAAGGGCGCAGCATTCGTTCGTACCAAGTTAAAGAACATTAAGACCGGTGGAGTGATCGAGAATTCATTCCGTCCGACAGAGAAGTGCCCACAGGCACATATTGAGCGTATGGATATGCAGTATCTGTACAAGGATGATATGTATCATTTCATGAACACAGAGACATATGATCAGATCGATATGGCAATTGATCAGTGTGAAGAGCCAATGAAGTTCGTAAAAGAGAACGAGATGGTAAAGATGCTTTCCCACAATGGCGAAGTATTCACGATTGAGCCACCACTCTTTGTAGAGTTAGAGGTAACAGAGACCGAGCCTGGATTCAAGGGAAATACCGCACAGGGAGCCACCAAACCTGCAACAGTAGAGACCGGAGCAACCATCCAGGTACCACTGTTTGTAGAGATCGGAGATGTCATCCAGATCGATACCCGTAAGGGCGAGTACATGAAGAGAATGTGATAACAGCAAAAATCTATTCAGAACACTAGAATAGGAAAGAGCTGATCCCGCATGCAAGCATGCAGGGATCAGCTCTTTTTTATTCGTAGGGTGGCTCGAATAGAGCCACCCCGCCCAACATGAGCCGAACCGAACGGAGTGAGGGAAGGCGAATGATGGGCGAGTGTTCTGAAGGATTCAGAGGCCCAACATGAGCCGAA
>CAKRJH010000022.1 GCA_934351255.1 uncultured Lachnospiraceae bacterium | reverse complement strand
GGAAAGCCTGAGTTTTCAAGGAGTTAAGCGAAATGATAAAAGTATTATTCATTTGCCACGGCAACATCTGCCGTTCCCCCATCGCCGAATTCGTCCTCAAGGACATGGTCGAAAAACTCGGCATCCGGGACCAGTTCGAGATCGCTTCCGCCGCGACCAGCACCGAGGAATGCTGGGGAGGCCACGGCAACCCGATCTATCCACCGGCGCAGAAGGAACTGCGGCGGCACGGGATCGGCAAGACGGCATACACGGATTTCAGTGGGAAGCGGGCCAGACAGGTGACGCGTGAAGATTATGAATACTATGATTATCTGCTGTGCGCGGACAGCATGAATATCCGCAATACCGAGCGGATCACAGGGGCGGACACACAGGGGAAGATCGCGCTGCTGCTGGACTATGCGCAGGATGAACGGCTGCACGGCAGGAGCATTGCAGATCCGTGGTACAGCGGGAGGTTTGATGAGACGTACCGGGATGTTGTGGCAGGTTGCAAAGGATTGCTGAATAAATTACAGATGTGTGGTATAATAGATCTGAAATGATGTTACCTGTAAACAATCATGCTGGAATGGGGTGATTTACTTATGGATAAGAGAATGGATGAGATGACGAAGGAGGAGCTGCGGGACATCTTGAATCTGGCGGAATGCGGCATTTTGCTGATGAATATTTCGACGGAGCCGGAGATTTTGTATGCAAATGACTGTTTTTATCGCTATTTACAGTATACACCGGAGGAGTTCCGAGACAAGATGGGGCGCCAGCTTATGGCAGTGGTGGTACCGCAGGAGCGGCAGAAACTGAAGTCGGTGCTGGCCAGACAGCGTTCCATGGGTGGCAGGATCCGGTTGGAGATCCCGGTGATCCGCAAGGATGGATCCCGGTGTTTTCTGGGCCTGTCCGCTAGATGTACGGACGGGATGATCTATGAGTGCTCGTGCCAGGATATTACGGAGTCCAAGCAGCATCTGGAGGATGCGTTCCGGGCCAAACGTGAGATGGAGATGATGGCCAATAACATCCCGGGCGGAGTGGTCAAGCTGCGCATGTCGGATATGAAGATTCTGTATGCAAATGATGGATTTTATCGCTTGGCGGGATACAGCAGAGCGGAGTATAGTTATCAATTCCAGAATTGTGCCAGCGGCCCAATCTATCCCGGAGACAAAGAGCGGATCATGCAGGTGGTTACTACAGCGGTAGAAAACAGAGGGACGCTCGGGATGGAATATCGCATTCTCGCCAAGAACGGAGAGGTGCGCTGGTCTTATGCCAATGGAGCCCGTGTGGACGATGAGGATGGCGAGATCGTATATCAGTGTGTCATTGTAGACATTACTTCCCGCAAGAAAGCGGAGGAGGAGCTGTGGGACAACAACCGTCGCTCGGCGCGCGTGACCAAGATGCTGCATGAGACGGTCTGGTCTTTTGATTCCCTGACGCATGAGGTGCGCAAGGAAGGCGCACTGCGACTGATCTGTACGCCGGAAGACATTTTCCTGGCGGAGCCGGATAAGGCGGCGGAGATTGCCGGCAAATACATGCATCCGGACGATGTTCCGGAATTCCTGAAATTATTTGACAGATGGGGGAATCAGGAAGGAAGTTACCATGCGGAATGCCGCCTGCTCAACGATGTCGGAGAATACCAGCGTGCGGAGATGTTTATCACGGTGGAGAAAAACATGCATCACCCGGAGAGCCTGAAGATTTATGGTGTGACCCGTGTGGTCGGAGCGGCTGAAAAGGCATTGGAAGAGGCAAAAAAGAGACCAAACATGGGAGAACGTCTTCTGGAATTGGCACACAAGGGACGCAATGCACGCAGGGATATGCTGACTGGACTGCTTCCATATGGAGCATTTCTGGGGCGTGCTGAACAGATGCTCAGGAATCGTCAGGAGGGACATCTGGCGGTGATGTGTGCGGATATCAATGAATTTCGCAGAACGAGTATGGTGTATGGCTATTCCATCAGTAACGAGCTTCTTCGTCTGTTCTCAAAGATCCTCAAAGAAAATCTGGTGGATGATGGTGTCTGCACCCGCGTGGACGGAGATTTCTTTGTGGCGGTATTCCGTTATGAGGATTACCAGTCGCTGGTGGAAGCGGTCAATACCGTGATTCGTTATCAGGAACAGATCCGTCCGGGCAAAGAGGAGAGATCGGACGTCATATTTGGCGTGACGGTAGGTCTGTATCTGCTGGAGGAAGAGGAGTCCGAGCTGTCGCAGATGCTGGAGAAGGCAGACATTGCCAGAAGAAGCATCAAGGGCATGCGGGGCAGTCATTATGCGCTGTATACGCCGGACATGCTCAAGCAGAAGAGTCATGAGACGGATATGGAAGAACAGATCTGCGAGGCAATGAGAAACCATGAGCTGGAAGTGAATTATATGCCTAGGATCCAGGGCGATGTGGAGCACGTTGTGGGATGTAAGATCGTGCCGAGCCTTCAGTTGAAGGAGGGGCAGTTCCTGGATTCCAAGCGTCTGCTTCATCTGGCGTCCAAAGGCGGATTTGCCGAGGATTACAGCCTGTACGTTCTTCATGAGGCTGCCATGGCGATCCGTGGTTTCGGCGCGAAGGCCAAGGGCAAGTCGTTTGCCATTGAGATGGCGGGCAATGCACTGGTGGGCAAGCAGTCAGCATACCGTATCCACGATATTATTGTCGGAAAGAATGGGCTGGACCCGGGCATGTTCATGCTGGAGATCCCGGAGAGATATATGGCCAGTGACCGGGTTGGTGTGCAAGCAGCGGTGACAGAGCTGGCCAAACTGGGATACAAGGTGATCATCAGCCAGTTCGGCAGTGTCCATACATCGCTCAACCCAATCCGGAATCTGCCGGTCAGCGGCCTGAAATTTCATGGAGAGTCCCTCAGTGAGAGACAACTGACGGATCGTGACATCAAAGTGCTTGGCATTGCGGTGCGGGGAGCCAAAGAAATGGGTATGACGGTTGCCTGTGGCGGTATTCACAATAAGCTGCAGGAGGAATATGCCAGAGAGATTGGCTGCGACGCGCTGGAGGGTGATCTGTATTTCGGACCGATGCGTGCCAATGTCTTTGAGAAGTGTTTCCTTGAGAAATAGCGGATTGCGGCAGCGGGCAGGCTTCGTGCTGCAGGGTAACTTGCATAATATGCGAAATCTGTGTAAAATTAAGAAAGTTTATTATTTCTATAAGAAAGGCATTTTATTATGTTAGATTTAAAATTTTTACGCGAGAACCCGGATGTGGTAAAACAGAACATCAAGAACAAATTTCAGGATGAGAAACTTCCACTTGTTGATGAAGTGATCGAGTTAGACCAGCAGGCGCGTGCGGCGCAGCAGGAGGCAGATCAGCTTCGTGCAAACCGCAAGAAGATCTCCAAGGAGATCGGAGCATTGATGGCGCAGGGCAAGAAAGAGGAGGCCGAGGCGAAGAAAGCTGAGGTCAGCAAAAACGCACAGCGCCTCGAGGAGCTCTCTGCACAGGAGACTGAGCTTCAGGCAAAGGTCAAAGAGATCATGATGGTGATTCCGAATATCATTGATCCGAGTGTGCCGATCGGAAAAGATGACAGTGAGAACGTCGAGATCCAGAAATACGGGGATCCGGTGGTTCCTGATTTTGAGGTTCCTTATCACACAGAGATCATGGAGAAATTTCATGGAATCGATCTGGACGCAGCGGGAAAGGTAGCCGGCAATGGCTTCTATTACCTGATGGGCGATATCGCCAGACTGCATTCTGCGGTGATTTCTTATGCGAGAGATTTTATGATTGACAGAGGGTTTACCTATTGTATTCCTCCATATATGATTCGTTCCAATGTCGTGACAGGCGTGATGAGCTTTGCGGAGATGGATGCGATGATGTACAAGATCGAGGGTGAGGATCTGTACCTGATCGGTACCAGCGAGCATTCCATGATCGGCAAGTTCATTGACACGATCCTTGATGAGAAGGATCTCCCACATACTCTTACCAGTTATTCTCCATGTTTCCGTAAGGAGAAGGGGGCGCATGGTATTGAGGAGCGTGGAGTGTACCGTATCCATCAGTTCGAGAAGCAGGAGATGATCGTAGTCTGCAAGCCTGAGGACAGCAAGGCATGGTTTGACAAACTGTGGCAGAATACCGTGGATCTGTTCCGCACGCTGGATATTCCGGTTCGTACTCTGGAGTGCTGCTCCGGAGATCTTGCAGATCTGAAAGTGAAGTCTATTGACGTGGAGGCGTGGTCTCCTCGCCAGAAGAAGTATTTTGAGGTCGGAAGCTGTTCTAATCTGGGAGATGCACAGGCGCGCCGTCTGAAGATCCGTGTCAAGGGCAGCAACGGAGACAAGTATTTCGCACATACATTGAACAATACCGTGGTAGCGCCACCTCGTATGCTGATCGCGTTCCTGGAGAACAATCTTCAGGCAGACGGCAGCGTCCGCATTCCGGAGGCGCTGCGCCCATATATGGGAGGCAAGGAAGTGCTGAGCGTTCAGTGAGGAGAATGGAGTGTAGAACACTATGAGACATAGAAAGAATAAATGGCTGGCAGGAATTCTTGGGACAGCTCTGTTGCTTGGAGTGCTGCTTCCGGGCCTTGTGCCGGGGGCGGCCAGGGCGGATTCTGCTTCGAGTGGTAAGAGTGCGCAGATGAGCGATTATACAGCATCGCCGTATGATACACAGGAGCCGCAGGTCAGTACATTGCCGGGACAGACAGGGACACCGATGCCATCTGCGACCACATCAGCCAGTCCCGGACCGACAGCCAGTGCGACACCGACGGTGCGTCCGACTGTGACACCATCGCTGGCGCCTTCGACGGGAAGCTCCATCACAGTGACGGTTAAGAAGCCGGGCAAGCCAACTGTTCGGGTGAAGGGTGCAAAGAAGCAGATCAAGATCAGTTGGAGTCATCCGGCAGATGTGGATGGATACCTGATCCAGTATGGCAGGTCAGCGTCCTTCAAGGCGGATTCCACGACGAATCTTGCCGTGACCAATGCCGCCACGACTTCAAAGACCATTAAGAAACTGGCCAAAAAGAAGAAATATTACGTCAGAGTCCGCAGCTATGTGCGCAGACAGGGCTACCTTGACCTGTCGGCATGGAGCAAAAAAACCAAGGCGAAGACGAAATAAGCAGAGTATTTCTGCACATAATAAAAAGAACCGTTATGGCAATACGTGTCGTACTGTCGTAGCGGTTCTTTCCGGTTACTGAAAAATAATACAAGGGACGTCCGTCACAGATACGGTTCCAGGGGAGCGGTCAGCTCATCAAACCGGTGCTGATAGATACAGGAGAGCAGTTCGTCTGTGCGGCGCAGCGCCATGGCCACGAAGCGTGGTTCCAGCGTGCCTGCCTCCATGATATCGGAGATCTCGCCCAGATCTACGACTTCTACGTGTCCGTCCGGATAGATCAGGACATCGGCCAGAAGATCGTGGAATGTGTAGGTGTTCTGCTCGGCATTGCGCTGTGTGTAGATGATATCGCAGTACCAGTAGACCATCTGTCCCCCGGCATCAAAGATCTTGCTGATCTTAAAGCCTTTTTTCAGATAGTAGATTGAGATGCCGTGGTCGATGTCTTTGCGGGGTTTTAGTACGTGCCATCTGGTGATGAGGTAGTCCTCGGACACACATAAGATCTCATCGTCAGTCAGCTCGATGATCTCGTCCGGCATATAGCGTCTGCGGAATAAACGGATCGTGTTCATAGCGGGCCCTCCCTTGGTAGAAGTTAGTGTTTGTAGGACATTATATATCCATAAAATGGAAAAGTAAAGAAACTATAAACAAATGGTAAAAAGTGGACTTTTGGGATCGATTGCGGTATACTAAAGTGCAATGTGGGCCCGGATGCAGAGGAGGACAGATCCGATGAAAGCAAGGAAAAATGGTGTCTGGAAGGCGTTGACCATGGTGACGCAGGTGAGCATCAGCATGCTCTCCCCGATCTTCCTGGGGTGTGCGCTGGGATGGTGGCTGGATCATCATTTTGGGACGCAGTACTGGTTTCTGATCTTTCTGGTACTGGGCGTGGGTGCGGCATTCCGCAATGTCTACATGCTGACCAGATCTTTCTATTATAAGGATATGCAAAAGGAGCATGCCAGGATGAAGTATCTGGAAGATCTGAAGAACTACAGTCAGGAGCATCCACAGGAGACGATCCCGGATCCGCTGGAGCGCAAGAGCAGGCGTTATCCGGATCACAAATAACCAGACGGGCTGTGAGAAGACCCGGAGAGTTTGAGGTGGCATATGAGACAGGTACGTCAGACCATGAAAGAGATGTATATCGGATTGGCATTGTGGGCGGTGGTCCTGGCGCTGATCCTGGGGCTGCTTTCCCCGTATCATCTGTCGGCGGCATTTGGTGTGCTGGCCGGAAGTGCGGTGGCGGTCTTTATTATCTGGCATATGGCGCGTCATATTGAGATATCGCTGGTGATGGATCCCAAGGAAGCCAGAAATCACATGCAGGTGGCGGCGTTTACGAGGCTCGCTGTGATGGCGGCGGTGCTGATCGTATCATTCTATTTGTGGCGTTATGTTCATCCGCTTGGAGTTGTGGTCGGTCTGTTTGGGACGAAGATCACGGCGCTGATCAATCCATACGTCCGGAGATTCTTTTTTAAGGAACCGGAACAGGGCGCAGGAACATGAGTGCGCAGGTAAAGGATGACATATCCGGCAGACGTGTTTCTCTTTGCGGGAGTGAACCTGTTGTGGCTAACAGAGGGCAGGCCAAGACATGTCCTGTGTCAACCACAGCACTTTTGTGGAATAATGAAAAAGGAAGGTGAGATTGTGGGCAGTGGGATTTTTGGCATTTCACAAGGCCTGGCAAGTGTAGCGCTTGCTTCGGACGCGCAGGTGGATTTCTTTATCCATGGCTATACGAAGTTCCGGATCGCAGGGCAGGACGTCTATCTGACGACGACGCACATATCCATGATCATTCTCATGGCAGTGATCCTTGTCTTTGCGCTGATTGCAAACCGGGCGATTCGAAAAGCTGATCCGACAAAGGAACCCGGTGCATTTCTCAATGTGATCGAACTGATCGTCGAGACATTGGACAAGATGGTCGATGGATCCATGGGCAAATATGCGTACAAGTTCCGTAATTACGTGGGCTCTCTGTTTATTTTCATTCTGATCTGCAACCTTTCAGGCCTTCTGGGGCTGCGTGCGCCGACAGCAGATTTCGGTGTGACATTCCCATTGGCATTGATTACCTGGCTGATGATCCAGTTCAATGGCTTCAAGTACCAGGGGTTTGGCAAGATCAAGGGATTATTTGAACCGATTTTCCTGTTCTTCCCGATGAATCTGATCAGTGAGTTTTCGACGCCGATCTCCATGTCACTGCGTCTGTTCGGTAACATTTTGTCAGGAACCGTTATGATGGGCCTGCTTTATGGTCTGTTGCCGAGGGTGCTGACTCTGGTATGGCCGGCGGCGCTTCATGCATACCTGGATTTATTCTCAGGTTGTATTCAGACATACGTATTCTGTATGTTGACCATGTGTTTCGTATCCGATACCTATTCGGGAGAGGAAACCGAAGCATAACAACATTTATTTTTTAATCTAAGGAGGATATTAAGATGGATATCAACAATTCTGGTTTAGTATTAATGGGTTCCGCAATTGGTGCCGGTCTGGCTGTTATCGCAGGTATCGGACCTGGTGTTGGTCAGGGTATTGCCGCTGGTTATGGTGCATCTGCGGTAGGACGCAATCCGGGCGCAAAGGGTGACATCATGTCTACCATGCTGTTAGGTCAGGCCGTAGCCGAGACTACCGGTCTTTATGGTCTGGTTATAGCTCTGATCCTGTTGTTTGCAAACCCATTGGTTGGAAAGATCCAGTAAGGATTTGTCTCAATAGAAAGGAGGCAATCTCTTGAGTGGAGTGATAAATGTTGCTCTGGCAAGCAAGGGACTGGGTGATTATATCTTTGGACTGGATGTGCAGCTTTTATTTGACACCGCCATCACCCTGCTGGCGATGTTTACCCTGTTTGTGGCATTATCCTATCTGCTGTTCAACCCGGCACGAGATCTTCTGGAGAAGCGCAAACAGCATATCCGGGAGCAGTTGGATTCGGCAGCAAAGGACAAAAAGGATGCCGAGCAGTCCAAGGCCCAGTACGATGCCAAGTTAAAAAATGTAGAAAAAGAGGCTGAGGAGATCCTCACGCAGAGCCGCCAGAAGGCATTGCGCAAGGAGAATGATATTGTCAATGAAGCCAAAGAAGAGGCGAACCGCATCATGCAGAGGGCAGACCGTGAGGTCGAGCTTGAGAAAGCTAAGGTCAAGGATCAGGTGAAGCAGGAGATGGTTTCAGTGGCCTCTGCAATGGCAGGAAAGATTGTGGCGAATTCTCTGGATGAGGAGACACAGGCTCAGTTGATCGAGGACACATTGAAAGAAATGGGTGATAGTACATGGCAAAATTAGTATCCAAGGTATACGGTGAGGCCCTGTATGATCTGGCTGTCGAAAAGGACGAGCTGGAGGGTGTTCTCGAAGAGGTACTGACCGTGTCGGATATTCTGAAAGAGAATGAAGAATTCATTGCTCTGATGCAGCATCCGGAGCTCAGCCCGCAGCAGAAGGGGCAGATTGTCCGCGATGTGTTTGCGGGGAGAGTCAGTGATGACATCACAGGCTTTATGCTGGCAGTGGAAGAGAAGGGGCGCTTTGGGGAGATCCTGGCGATCCTGGATTTCTTCATCCACGAAGCCAGAAAAGAGCTGGGTGTGGGCGAGGTATCTGTGACCTCTGCCATCAGTCTGTCTGAGGATCAGAAGAAAAAGATAGAGGACAGAGTGCTTGCTACTACGACGTTTCAGAAACTGATCATGGAATACCGGGTGGATGCCGGTCTGATCGGTGGTCTGGTGATCCGCATCGGAGACCGTGTAGTGGACAGCAGTATTCGGACGGAACTGGCGACAATGGCCAGAGAACTGTCCAGGATTCAATTAAATGTTTAAGAAAGAAGGTGCAAGAGTATCATGAATTTGAGACCGGAAGAGATCAGTTCCGTGATCAAGGAACAGATTAAGAAATACAGCACTCAGTTTGAGGTGGCTGACACCGGCACTGTTATTCAGGTGGCTGATGGTATTGCCCGTATTCATGGCCTGGAAAAGGCGATGCAGGGCGAACTTCTGGAATTCCCTCATGACATTTACGGCATGGTCCTGAACCTGGAGGAGGACAATGTCGGAGCTGTACTTTTAGGTGATCATAGAAATATCAATGAGGGCGACGTGGTCAAGACAACGGGCCGCGTAGTTGAGGTTCCTGTCGGAGATGCGATGCTGGGACGTGTTGTCAATGCCCTGGGACAGCCGATCGATGGCAAGGGACCGATCAAGACGGACAAGACTCGTCAGATCGAGAGAGTGGCATCCGGTGTTATTTCCAGAAAATCCGTAGACACCCCATTGCAGACCGGTATCAAGGCGATTGACTCCATGGTGCCGATCGGCCGTGGACAGCGTGAGCTGATCATCGGAGACCGTCAGACAGGAAAGACGGCGATCGCGATCGATACGATCATCAATCAGAAGGGACAGGGCGTAAAGTGTATTTACGTGGCAATCGGCCAGAAGGCTTCCACGGTTGCGACGATCGTAAAGAAGCTTGAAGAGTACGGTGCGATGGATTACACGACCATCGTGGCTTCCACAGCCAGTGAACTGGCACCATTGCAGTACATTGCGCCATATGCAGGATGTGCGATCGGTGAGGAATGGATGGAGAACGGCGAGGATGTCCTGGTAGTATATGATGATCTGTCCAAACATGCCGCAGCATATCGTACCCTGGCATTGCTGCTCAAGCGTCCGCCAGGACGTGAGGCATATCCCGGAGATGTATTCTATCTTCATTCCAGACTGCTGGAGCGTGCAGCAAGACTGTCCGACAAACTGGGCGGTGGCTCTCTGACGGCACTTCCGATCATTGAGACCCAGGCGGGCGATGTATCTGCCTATATCCCGACCAATGTCATCTCCATCACAGATGGTCAGATCTATCTGGAGACAGAGATGTTCAATGCCGGTTTCCGTCCGGCAGTAAACGCCGGTCTGTCTGTATCCCGAGTAGGAGGTGCAGCGCAGATCAAGGCAATGAAGAAGATTTCCGGACCGATCCGTATCGAGCTGGCGCAGTTCCGTGAGCTGGCTGCATTCTCGCAGTTCAGTTCCGATCTGGATCCGGAGACCAAGGCACAGCTTGCACAGGGTGAGCGTATCCGTGAGATCCTCAAACAGGATCAGTACAAGCCAATGCCGGTTGAAAATATGGTAATCAGTATCTATGCAGCCACACACAAATACCTTATTGATATAGAGGTGGATGATGTCCTGAAGTTTGAGCAGGGTCTGTTAGAGTACATGGATACCAAGCATCCGGATGTGCCACGCCTGATCCGCGAAAAGGGAGAGATCTCCGAGGAAGTGGAAGAAGAACTTAAGCAGGCAATTCAGGCATTTAAGGCGGACTTTGTCAAGGGGCTGGCCTGAGACAAGATGTCTGCGGAATGGAGGATTTAGATGGCCTCAATGAGAGATATCAAGCGACGCCGCGAGAGTGTCCAGAGTACGGGCCAGATCACCAAAGCCATGAAGCTGGTGTCTTCTGTCAAACTGCAGAAGGCGAAGACCGGTGCGGAGGAATCGAAGCCGTATTTTGATACAATGTATGAGACGGTCGCTTCCATGATTGCCAAATCAGGAAATATGTCCCATCCGTTTCTGAGCCGGAATGACTCCGGCAAAAAGGCAGTGATCGCGGTGTCATCCAACCGTGGTCTGGCCGGTGGCTACAACTCCAACGTAGTCAAGCTGGTTACGAAAAACGATGCATTTTCCCCGGAAGATACCGTGATCTATGCGGTAGGGACCAAGGCGAGGGATTCCCTGGCCAGAGAGGGATATCAGATTGTAGGAGACTGTTCGGAGGCGATGAATGGCCCGATGTATGGCGATGCCATCATGATCGGGAAGGATGTGCTCAGCAAGTATACCCGAGGAGAGATCGGAGAGATCTATCTGGCGTATACGATCTTTAAGAATACAGTGGTTCAGATTCCAACGTTGATCAAGCTGCTGCCGATCGATGCCGACGATATTAATTCGGAGGCAGAGGAAGAAGTGGCGGCGGACAAATACGACAAGCTGACACTGATGAACTATGAGCCGGATCCGGACGAGGCGCTGGATGCCATCGTGCCAAAGTATATCAACAGTCTGATCTTTGGCGGATTGACAGAGTCCTACGCCAGTGAGAACGGAGCCCGCATGCAGGCCATGGATTCGGCCACCAGCAATGCGGAGGACATGATCAGTGATTTGGGACTGCGTTATAATCGTGCCCGTCAGGCATCGATCACGCAGGAGTTGACAGAGATTATTGCGGGAGCATCCGCAATCGAATAATAAGAATCGAAAGACAGGAGGTTACCATGGCAGAAGTAGCTACAGGCAAGGTGACGCAGATCATCAGTGCCGTATTAGATATTAAATTCCCTGCCGGTCATCTGCCGGAGATCAATGATGCGATTCACATCACCCGTCAGGATGGAAGTGTGCTGACCGTAGAGGTTGCACAGCATCTGGGTGACGATACCGTTCGTTGTATCGCCATGGGTCCTACGGACGGATTGGTCCGCGGGATGGAAGCAGTGTCCACAGGGGGACCTATCAGTGTACCGGTTGGAGAGGCAACTTTGGGACGTATGTTCAATGTGCTGGGTGAGCCGATCGATGAGAAGCCGGCGCCACAGGGAGTACGGTATGACCCGATCCATCGTAAGGCACCGGCCTACGAGGAACAGTCTACCAATACAGAGATCCTTGAGACCGGTATCAAAGTCGTGGATCTGCTCTGCCCTTACCAGAAGGGTGGAAAGATCGGTCTGTTCGGCGGTGCCGGAGTAGGAAAGACCGTACTGATCCAGGAGTTGATCACCAACATTGCGCAGGAGCACGGTGGATATTCCGTATTTACCGGTGTAGGTGAGCGTACCCGAGAGGGTAATGACCTTTACTATGAGATGATCGAATCCGGTGTTATCGAGAAGACCACCATGGTGTTTGGTCAGATGAATGAGCCGCCAGGAGCGCGTATGAGAGTTGGTCTGACCGGACTGACAATGGCGGAAAACTTCCGTGACCGTTCCGGAAAAGATGTCCTTTTATTCATCGACAACATTTTCCGTTTTACACAGGCCGGTTCCGAGGTGTCCGCGCTGCTTGGACGTATGCCAAGTGCGGTAGGATATCAGCCGACACTGCAGACCGAGATGGGTGCTCTGCAGGAGCGAATCACATCGACTAAGAAAGGATCCATCACATCGGTACAGGCAGTCTATGTACCGGCCGATGACCTGACCGATCCGGCACCAGCCAATACCTTTGCGCATCTGGATGCCACGACCGTATTGTCCCGTTCCATTGTGGAGCTGGGTATTTATCCGGCGGTTGATCCGCTGGAGTCCACCTCACGTATTCTGGATCCACATGTTGTGGGTGAGGAACATTATCAGGTGGCACGTGGCGTACAGGAGATTTTACAGAAATACAAAGAGCTTCAGGATATCATTGCCATTCTTGGTATGGACGAGCTTTCCGAGGAGGATAAGATCGTGGTAAACCGTGCCCGTAAGGTGCAGAGATTTCTGTCGCAGCCGTTCCATGTTGCGGAGCAGTTTACCGGTATGCCGGGACAGTACGTTCCGCTGTCAGAGACGATCCGTGGTTTCAAAGAGATCATCGAGGGTAAGCATGACAGTATTCCGGAGAACCTGTTCCTGAATGCGGGCAGCATCGATGAGGTAGTTGCCAGAGCACAGGCAAGGGAACAGGCATAGAAAGGAGAGACTCATGGCGGACAAGACATTTAAGCTGGAGATCATCTCCCCGACCCGAGTCTTCTATGAGGGAGAAGTGACCATGGTCGAAATGCGGACCACGGAGGGTGAGATCGGCGTGCTGGCAGGACATATTCCGCTGACCGCCATTCTGGAACCCGGGATGCTTCACATTCATGAGAGCCAGGGAGTCAAAGATGCCGCATTGATGGATGGGTTCGTGCAGATTCAGAAGGATAAAGTATCTATCCTGGCAGAATCCTGTGAGTGGCCGGAGGAAATCGATGCGAATCGAGCCGAAGAAGCGAAGGAAAGAGCAGAACGGCGTCTGAAGAGTGGCTCCAAGGAAGTGGATATGCTTCGTGCCGAGATGGCACTCAAGAGATCCCTGATCCGACTGAGCATTACCGACAAAAGAAAATATTAAGAGGTCTGTGCAGACAGATCCATGCAGGAAGTCCGCAGGACTCCGCCAGTACGCTGGAGTGGAGTTCTGCGGATTTTTACTTTATAGGAAACTTCTCGTTTCCTATAAAGTAAAAAACGCTCCGCGAGGATGCGCATCTCGCGGAGAAGAAGTTAGCTGTAAACAGCACCGTTCGAGCGCGAAAGAGTCGCAAGTGACTCTTTGTTGTATTATTGGGAAATGTGCGATTATGACCCTATTATATCTCGAATTTTGAGGGTTCATATGTCGAAAAAATCATGTTAAATTGATTATATCAATGTCTTCGGTAGAAGCGTTTGCATTATAAGAAGGAGGACAAAATGTTATGAAAAGAAAACTTGTTAACCGTGCCCTGGCAGGGGCCCTTTCACTGGCTATGATTCTTACCGCAGCCAATGTACCGGTTTCTGCTGATGCCGCAGCCAAAGCCAGCGTCAAGCTCAAAAAGACGAAGGTGACTGTGCAGGCGGGCGCAAAGACTACTTTGAAAGTAGTGAAAAAGAACGTGAAAAAAGTCAAGAAGACGACCTGGAAGTCCGCTGACAAAAAAGTGGCCAAGGTCAGCAAAAAAGGTGTTGTAACAGGTGTTGCAGCAGGAAAGACCAAGGTTACCTGCAAGATCACCTTCAAGACCAAGGCAGGAAAGACACAGACCAAGACCCTGAAATGTACGGTAAAGGTTACGGCAGCGTCTGCACAGCCTACCAATGTGCCAAGCACTGCACCAAGCACTGCGCCAAGTGCTGCACCATCTGCAGTTCCTACGGAAGCAGCAAGCTCCGCACCAAGTACGGTTCCTACCGCACAGACCAGCGAAAATCCGGCAGCATCACCGGAGCCGTCCGCTACGAGCGAAGCATATGTCAAGTGGGATGACACCTCCAACATCGGAGAGGCAAAGACCATCACGATCGAGGGTGGCCATGATGCCAGCATCACCAAGAAAGACAACGGAACCATGAGAAAAGAACTTTCCTCCCAGTACCTGATCACTCATGAGATGGGTGTCGGCATCAACCTGGGTAACACCATGGAAGCGACCAAGGCTATCGGCGAGAAGGACAACTATGACGATCCTTGTGATTACGAGACAGCATGGAGTGCGCCGATCACCACACAGGAGTACATTGACAGCATCCACTCTTATGGATTCAATACACTGCGTATCCCTGTAGCATGGTCAAGCATGGTCAAGGAAGACGACACGACCTACACGATCAATCGGAAGTTTTTATCCCGTGTAGAGGAGATTGTGAACTACGCGCTGAACAACGGTATGTATGTCATCGTCAATGAGCATTATGACTATGGCTGGTGGGGACGTTTCGGCAGCAAGGATGCCGATATTGTAGCAAGTGCGTATGCCCGCTATGAGGCATATTGGAAGCAGATCACAGAGAGATTTAAGGATTATTCCGATCATCTGATCTTCGAGTCTGCCAATGAGGAGTTTGGTAACTACATCAACGACAACAACCGTGGATTCAACACGGCGGTAAATGGCGTGCTCGGTGAGAAGACCGCAGAAGAGTGCTACGCGATCGCGGCAGACCTGAACCAGAGATTTGTCAATATCGTCCGTAATTCCGGCGGCAACAACAAATACAGACATCTGCTGATCGCAGGATTTAACACCAATATCGGACAGACTGCAAACTCTGCATTCATCATGCCAACTGACATTGAGGAGAATGGCACGACCAAGCTGAGTGTCTCTGTACATGACTACGATCCATGGAGCTTCTGTGGAGACAGTGCACAGGGAACCTATGATTCTGAGTCACAGACCAAGATCCGTAACGCAAACTACAAGAGACTGGCCAGATTTACCGAGGCCGGATATGGCATCATCATCGGCGAGTGCGGTGTATGTAACCCACTGCAGGACGGTGTGGTAACCTGTCTGGAGGACTTCGTGAAGTCTGCGCTCGAATATCAGTGTCTGCCGGTATTCTGGGATACCCCGGGCAACTACTTCAACCGTGAGGAGGCCATCATGAACTACAGAAATGTGGCTGAGATGATGAACCGTATCACAGGAGCACACGGAAATACCAATATTGACGCGGTCGCACAGACTCCGACCGATGTACTGGTTCCACTGGCTGGACAGCCGTCTGAGGACAAGATGGTCTGGAAATGGGAAGGCCTCTGGGCAAAGAACGATGGATCCAACATTGCACTGGATGGCAGCACAGTTACTGCAGGTGACATGTCCAAGTTTATCCAGACGACAGAATGTACGGATGCAGACGCGGCACAGTTTAATGACTGGGGATATCAGCTGTATCTGAAACTGGATTGGGCATCTATCAAGAAGCCTGCGATCTACATGACATTCCAGGATGATTCCGATGATGCAGTCGGAACCCTGAATCTGTCTACCACCAAGAAAAAGAACAAGTCTGGTACAGATGCACAATCCTTTGCACATGACAAATGGATTGGAAAGACCTGTGTTCTTCCTGGCAATATGATCACCAGACTGCAGACCACAGAGTTCAACTTCCTGGAGGTTACGTTTGGTAACAAGCCGATTGTAACCGGAATCTATATCTACGATATGGAGAAATAAAGAGAAGTTTTCGGTACGGAGATTTCAGAAAAGTAACATAAACTGAGTTTTCCGGTACGGAGATTTCAGAAAAATAAAATGAATCGGGATTTCCGAAATGGGAATTTCGTGAAAAAGCAATAAAAAACTGCATTCCATCAGGGATGCAGTTTTTTTGATCCGGGATTACTGTGGACAGCGTGTCTGACACAGGATCACGTCATAGCCGGGATAACATTCCTGAGCTTTGCGAAGCGCCATGCGCGCAAAGATCTCATCCTGGAACAGACCATATGTGGTCGGGCCGCTTCCGCTCATCAGGGAACCGATCGCCCCGTGGGTCAGGAAGAATTCTTTGAGTTCCTGCAGGATCGGATACATCGGGATCGTGACGGTCTCAAGGACATTGGACAGTTTGCGGGCCATATCAGGATAGTCGGCCCGTGCCATGCAGTCCAGAACTGCCCGGGTATCCGGATGTTCTGTGAGATGTTCCAGATCCAGATGGGTATAGACGTATCCTGTGCTGACCGAGATGTCCGGTTTGATGAGCAGACACCAGAGTGGTGCGATCGGAGCAAGCTCGGTCAGAATCTCGCCGATCCCTTCGCTGAGCATCGTTCCCTTACGGATGCAGAATGGGACATCGGCACCCAGCGTCACACCCAGCTCACACAGTGTGTCGACGGACAGATCCAGCCCGCACAATGTGTTGATGCCGAGCAGAGTGGCCGCGCAGTCACTGCTTCCTCCGGCCAGACCGGCTGCCGCGGGGATATTTTTCTCGAGGTAGATCCGGAATCCGCCGGTGATGTGGTATGTCTCCTGGAGCAGGGCAGCCGCTTTCCATACCAGATTTTTTTCCATCGGACAGTTGTCCGGCAGTTCACGGTTCATTGTCAGCGTGATGCCCGGAGCCGGTGTGCGGGTGATCGTAATGTGGTCACAGAGGTCGATGGTCTGCATGATCATGACCAGATCGTGGTAGCCGTTGGGACGGCGTCCGGTGACATCCAGTGTGAGGTTGATCTTGGCGGGAGCCGCCACGGTGATCGTAGAGTTTGTTCTATCTTCCATGGGAGTATTCCTTTCTTTGTCATTTCCAGTTTAAGTTTACCAAGATTTTGGGAAAAAGTACACAAATTTGCCGGAAAGTATGCTAGAATACTGAAATGTAGGTTTTTTACCAAGGAATCAGAAAGAGTGTTTACATGAAGAAGATTATATTTACGGGTGCAGCGACCATCATCCTTTCCATGGCGATGCTGGTGGGTGGCCTTGTGATTTCCGGGAATAAAGATCAGAAGTTGGATAATACCGCTAAGAATACGAAGACAGCGCAGTCCTCTGCAACTCCTGAGGCGGCAGCAACCAAAGCACCTACGGTACCCGTGGACGTCGATCCGGACAGCATTACCGTGCTGGTGAACCGGGAGTACCGGCTGGATGAGAATTTTGTGCCGCGGGATCTGGTGGTGCCTGATGTCAAATTCAGCTATTATGGTATTTATGAGAGAAATTATATGCGTCAGGTGGCGGCCTCACATCTGGAGAAGATGTTTCAGGCGGCGTCCGATCAGGGGCTGGAGATCCTGGCGGTGTCCGGGTATCGTTCTTATGCGAGACAGGTCGAGATCCATCAGGCCAAGATTGCTTCCGATGGGGAGAAGGCTGCGGACAAGGTCAGTGCACAGCCCGGCAGCAGTGAACATCAGACCGGACTGACGATGGATGTCTCCTGCAATGCCAATGGATGTGAACTGACCAAGGCATTCGCCCAGACGGCGGAGGGACAGTGGCTTGCAGACAACTCCTACAAGTACGGATTTATCATCCGCTATCCGGAGAATAAGCAGGAAATTACCGGATATACGTATGAGCCGTGGCATGTGCGATATGTGGGCAAACGACTGGCCAAATATCTGTACCGCCATCAGCTGACGCTGGAGGAATACTACGAGATCACGCCTGCCGATTCACAGATTGCGCAGGATATCATTGATGATGAGGAACTGCCGAAGACAACGGATGAGCCGGAGATGACCACAGCTCCGACCCGTGATCCGGATGTTACGGTCAAACCGGTCAGGACTCCGGAACCGGAGGTGACATCGGAGCCTGAGACGCCTGCTCCGAAGCCGAGCCGCAGTCCGGCGCCAAAGAAGACGAAGAAGCCGTCACGGACAAAAGCACCAAAGAAGACAGCTAAGCCGTCACAGACAACGGCACCGAAGAAGACAGCCAAGCCGTCACGGACAGCGACACCGGAGGAGACCCAGACACCGGCACAGACCACACAGCCGCAGGAGCCTGCGCCACAGGAGACCACAGAAGTTTCCAGCGAAGAGGCACAGTAGGAGGGGACGCTGCCTGATGCATGCGTGTACCGGAATGGAGATAGCTATGATTCGATTGATACTCGTTGTATTGTTTTTGTTAATTTACTATATATTCAGTCTGCCGATGTTTCTGGTGGGATGGATCATTGGGAAAGTGGGTGGCTGGAAGAAACAGGCACTGTTTTCCGATGCGCTGGTAGTCAGTGCATTTCGTGTGATCCTGTTCCTGTGTGGAACAAAGGTGACGAAATACGGACTGGAACATGTTCGTCATGACGGCCCGGCATTGTATGTATTCAACCACCGCAGTTACTTTGATATTCTGCTGGGATATACGACCGGCCCGAAGTTGATGGGATACATTTCCAAGGATGATCTGGAACATGTCCCGTTGATCTCCCGCTGGATGCGCTACATGAAATGTCTGTTTCTGGACCGCAATGACATGAAGAAAGGACTGAAGACGATCCTTGAGGGCATTGAGCTGTTAAAGGAAGGACATTCCCTGTACATTGCTCCGGAGGGAACGCGCAATCACGGGACGGAGATGCTGGAGTTCCATGAGGCCAGCTTCAAACTGGCATCCAAGGCAAAGGTTCCGGTGATCCCGGTAGCCATCCATGGTTCCGATGACATCTGGGAGAATCATCTTCCGTGGCTGAAAGGCTGTAAGGTGAGCATCGAGTACGGCGAGCCATTTTACATCGATGATCTTCCCAAAGAGGACCGCAAGAAGGTGGGAGCGCTCACCAGGGATAAGATCCAGAAGATGCTCGACGAGCATGGTCCGCAGTAAAGGGCCGGTGCTAGACCACAGGACAAAACTGTGCTATGATAAAGATAAGATGGCAGAACCGTGTAGTTTTGCCGGATACTAGGAAAGAGAGGAAACGACATGACAATATTACCGGTATATGGTGTTAGCACGGCATTGATCGTGGGCCTGATCATTCTGCTTGTATTAGTAGGTGTGATGATCGGACTTTCCATCTGGGGAAAGAAACTGCAGACCAAACAGCAGGAGTCACAGCAGCAGATGGAGGCAGCAGCGCAGAATGTCTCGCTGTTGATCATTGACAAGCGACGGATGAAACTAAAGGAAGCCGGACTTCCTTCCATCGTTGTGGAGCAGACACCAAAGCGGTTCCGCGGACAGAAGGTACCGATCGTCAAGGCAAAGGTAGGGCCGAGGGTAATGTCCCTGATCTGCGAGGAAAAGGTATTTGAGCAGATTCCTGTGAAGAAAGAGGTAAAGGCCAGAGTAAGCGGCATTTATATTCTGAGTGTCAAAGGAGTGCGTGGCAATCTGGAGCAGCCGAGCGACCAGAAGCCGTCACTTCGTCAGAGATTACTGAACAAGCTGTCCAAGACACAAAATGAGCTCAAGGAAGAGACCGAGAGACAGGAAAAAGAAAAGGCGCAGAAGAAGGCCAAAAAGAAAAAATAAATTAACCAGCAAACAAAAACTCCATCCGGACAGGATCTCAGATCACCGGATGGAGTTTTTTGCTTTAAAACAGCACCGCTCGAGCGCGAAAGAGTCGCAAGCGACTCTTTGTTCTTGGTTTTGCCGTTTAGGCAGGACGTATGATGATGTCAATGGTATTGTCGGAGGCGTGGGTGGAATTGATGCTGAGTTCGTATTCCAGGTGAAGATGGAGCGATTCGTCCGACTGTTTGTGGGAGAGCTTGGATGTGGCCACGCTCATCGTCATGTCACCCGCCGGTGTTGAATAGATGCAGTGGCAGGTGCGACCACGGTGAAAGGTCATTTCGGCCAACCCGCGCCGATTGATGGACACCTTGTCTGTGCCAATCTTCATCAGACAGTCGATGGGGGTGAGTGGCGTACCGTCCTCCTCGACGGGAATCTCCTGATATCTCAGATAATGGGTGTCTCCCACCTGTTTCATAATGCCGGTGTGGAGCGTCTCGATGGCCTCGTCCGGCTCGATATCGAGCTGTCTGCCGATGATCTGTATCTTAACATTTGAATTCATAATTCATTCCATTCTGTAGTCATAAAATCAGTAACATTGCAATCTGCGGATCGCATTGTGGTCTGCGTTTGAACCTTGTATGATGCTATTATCATAGTATAAGCCATGGCCGCTGTCAAAGGACGGAGTCCAGAAGCAGTGAGCGGTACTCAAAATCGTTGAGGTTTTTGCGGAGTTTTTCCTTGGATTGCGCGGGAACTTCCGCGTGGGAATCATCCACCAGGCAGAGGGTCGGGAACAGGACACACCACCAGTTATGCCCTTTGGCCTCGCCGATCTCGACGCACAGTGCCGGGTAGATGCCCGCCGGAAAGCGCAGATCTCCGTAGGTTTTGGCCGGAAAATAGCGGTCTCCCAGTGTGACACGTACCGGGCCGTCATATCCCTGGGAACGCAGGTAGGCAGCAGCTTCCTGGCGCAGCGGCTCTGTCTGTGCAGCCAGAAGTTCTCTGGCCTGACTGGAATCGGCCGCCCGGGACAGGCAGGCTCTCGTCCGGTCAAGGAGGTGGTCTCTGAGGCGGAGCTTCAACTGCTGATCTCTGGTGCTGTCGCTGTTGGCAATGATGTGAAGGCGTACTACGGATGTAGAAAGAACAGACTGGACTTCCCACTCCGGTTCGTTTGCTTCGCCTCTGGCGGTCACAGGCAGCGTATGTAGGCCTGTGAGAGCCAGAATACCCAGCAGAAATGCTATAAATCCCTTCAAAGAATGTATTAATTTTTCCTTATTTTTCATAGAAATATCCTTCCTTTCCTGTCGAACACGCCTGTTTATGGGCCTATGGGGATCATGGACAAGAATGCCCGGAACTATACAAAATTTTTTAGATATGCTATCATAACCCCAAGAAAAGGCCGAAAATTCAACAGAAATAGGAATGGAGACAGTGTGAAAGCTGCTCCGGAATGGAGAATGATATGAATAATCGTGAACATACAGTCTCGGCGCCGACACACACACCGGCGCAGGACAAACAGATCAGAAAAAAGAGAAGACGAAAGAAGCGTCGTCTGTTTTTACGGATCTTTCTGCTGGTGTTTCTGGTGGCCGTCCTGGCCGGCATGGGGATTTTCTATGTGAAATATGGAGATACCCTTCTGACCTGGCAGAAAGAGGCAAAGCAGTTGGTAGGGGAATCCACCGAAGATACGTTCAAGAACTCGGAGGCCAGCATGGTCTATGCGTCCAATGGTGCAGCGATCGCCAAACTTAAGGGAGATAAGGATTCCACGTATCTGAAGTTTGAGGATATTCCGCAGTATGTCAAGGATGCGTTTGTGGTGACAGAGGACCGAGATTTTTACGAGCATTCCGGATTTGATCCCAAGGCGATCATGAGTGCCGGCGTGCAGTTGATCAAGAGCAAACTGCGGGGAGCGGGACCGTCGCGAGGTGGAAGTACCATCACCCAGCAGCTCGCCAGAGGAACATTCCTGAACTATGACAAGACCTATGAGCGAAAGATCAAGGAGATTTTTATCGCGATCGAGCTGGAGAAAAAGTATTCCAAAGATCAGATCCTTGAGTTCTACATTAACAATGTCTACTTTGCCAATGGATATTATGGCATTGAGGCGGCCAGCCAGGGATATTTCAGCAAACCGGCATCACAGCTGACGCTGAGCGAATGTGCATTTGTATGCTCCATCCCGAACCGTCCGACCCTGTACAATCCATTCGAGCATTTTGACTATACGATTTCCCGTAAGAAGCGTATCCTCAAGCAGATGTACGACCAGAAAGTCATCACCAAGGCGGAGTATGATGATGCAACCTATGAGGATGTGATCCTGGATCCTGCGGAGGATATCAAGACGCAGGATTACATGACGACATACGCAGTGCATTGTGCGACAGAGGCATTGATGCAGGTGGAGGGCTTCAAATTCCGGTATGAATTTGCCAACGATGCGGAGCGCAAGGCATACAAGACCAAATATGACAAGGCGTATGACGAATCAAACAAGGCATTGTATACTGCGGGATATCAGATCCACACTTCCCTGAAGAAGAAGGTACAAAGAGAACTTCAGCAGGCGGTCAATGAAAAACTGTCCGGCTTTACCTCGAAGAATTCCGAGGGTACCTATGAGCTGCAGGGAGCAGCCACCTGTATTGACAATGAGACCGGTCAGGTGATCGCGATCGTGGGTGGAAGAAAGCAGAAGAGTACGGTCAAATATACCCTGAACAGAGGTTATCAGAGTTACCGTCAGCCGGGAAGCTGTTTCAAGCCGCTGGCAGTCTATACGCCGCAGCTTGAGAGATCCTATACACCGACATCGATCGTGGATGACACGTATTTTGAGGGAGGGCCGCACAATTCAAGCGGAACCTATTCCGGAAAGATCACGCTGCGGCGCGCGGTGGAGCAGTCTAAGAATGTTGTGGCCTGGAGACTGTTCCAGGAGCTGACTCCGAAGGTGGGACTCGGCTATGTAGAGAATATGGGATTTGACGGAATACAGGACAATGACTTCTATCCGGCGGCATCTCTGGGAGGGCTCTCCAAGGGGGCGACAACGGTTCAGATGGCTTCTGCCTACTGTGCGCTGGAGAACAACGGACAATGGCGCCGGCCGACCTGTATCACAAAGATTTCGGATTCACAGGGCAATGTGGTATTCCGCGCCAAAAAGAAAGTGAAGTCAAAACAGGTGTACACGGCGACAGCGGCTGAGAATATGGTGGATATCCTGGAGGGTGTTCTGGTATCCGGAACCGCCAGAGGATATGCGCTGGATAATATGGCCTGTGCCGGAAAGACCGGTACGACCAGTGACAAGAAGGATGGCTGGTTCTGTGGATTTACGCCGTATTATACGACTACCGTGTGGGTAGGATATGACAATCCGCGTCCGGTATCAGATCTTTACGGTGGTACCTATCCATTGTATATCTGGAAACAGTTTATGGATGTGATGCATCAGGACAAGGAATACCGTGGCTTTGACAAGTCGCAGATCGGGGGCAGTGACGGAACCGCAGGAATCGGTGACGATGACGTGACGGAACCGGGTGACACTGAAGCCACACCGACGATCGATCCGTCCGCGACTCCGGAAGCAGGTGACGGACAGGATCCGGAGGTGACGACATACCCGGGACAGGATTCCCAGGAGCCGGCAGCCACTGCGGAACCGGAGAAGACCAAAGCTCCGGCTCCGGCCAAGACGAAAGCCCCGGCCCCTGCCAAGACTAAGGCACCGGCCAAGACGAAAGCACCGGGTGGCAATGACCACACAGACACAACAGATGAAGAGGCACAGTAATGTATCAATTTGAGAGTAGGATTCGATTTAGTGAGACAGACAAAGATAGAAAACTGCGGCTGGACAGTATCGTGAATTATTTCCAGGATTGTTCCAATATGGAGTCGGAGAGCCTGGGTGTGGGACTGGACAATCTCAATGCCCGTCACAATTCCTGGCTGATGACATTCTGGCAGATCGTGATCGACCGGTATCCGGTATTGGATCAGGAGGTCGAGGTCATGACCAGAGCCATCCGCTGCGAGAAGATCTTTGGACACCGCAATTTCATGATCATGGATCATGGGGAGCCGATGGTGAAGGCCAATTCAATCTGGGTGCTGACCGATATGCAGACGGGCAGGCCGGTCAGAGTCACACCCGAGGAAGCGGCATTGTACGGTGAGGCAGAGCCGATCGAGATGGACTATGCGCCGCGTAAGATCAAGGTGGAATCGCCGGGAGAAGCAGGAACTGCCGTGATCGTACAGAATTATCATCTGGATATATATCATCATATGAACAACGGCCAGTATGTGAGACTGGCCATGGGATGTCTGCCGGAGTATGCATGCGTAAGGGAGCTGCGGGTGGAATACCGCAACCCGGCGACACTTGGCGATGTGATGATTCCGGTGGTTCATCATGAGCCGGGCCGGACCGTGGTAGAATGGACGGATGAGGAAGGCAAAGTATACGCTGTCGTAGCGTTTTATTTGGAGTGAACATGAAACAGGAACATACAACTTTTCAGATGGGAATGCGTGACGGCATTCCCATTGCTTTGGGATACATATCGGTAAGTTTCACCTTTGGACTGATGGGGGTAGCCATGGGACTGACGTGGTGGCAGACCCTGCTGATCTCTCTGCTGAATCTGACTTCGGCAGGGCAGTTTGCCGGGCTGGATATCATGGTGGCCGGAGGCGGCATGCTGGAGATGGCATTGACGCAGTTTGTGATCAATGTGCGCTATGCCCTGATGTCATTGTCGCTCTCACAGAAGCTGGATGATACGATGAGCCTGCCGCACCGTCTGCTGACGGGATTCGGCATAACAGATGAGATCTTCGGCGTGGCCAGCAGCCGTAAGGGGGAAGTCGGAAGGTCTTACCTGTACGGGCTGATCCTGGTGCCATATATCGGCTGGGCGTTTGGAACCGGCCTGGGTGCCGTGCTTGGAAGCGTGCTGCCTGAACTGTTATGCAATGCGCTGGGCGTGGCGATCTACGGCATGTTTATGGCGATCATCCTGCCGGAGGGAAGAGCTGACCGCCGTGTGATGAAGGTGATCCTGCTGGCGGTGGCGATGAGCTGTGGATTCCACTGGATCCCGGCGCTGAAAAAGGTGTCCTCCGGATTTGTGATCATTATCTGTGCGGTGGCAGCGGCAGGGCTTGGGGCGTGGCTGATGCCGATAGAGGAAGAATAGAAAGGGTTTGCAAAGACGATGGATACTTTGAAATTTATATCATATCTGCTGGTGATGGCGGTCGTAACCTATGTGGTGCGTGCGCTTCCGCTGGCATTGTGCCGTGGAAAGATCCAGAACCGGTTTATCCGTTCGTTCCTGGCGTATGTGCCATATGCGGTGCTGGGAGCCATGACATTTCCGGCGGTCTTTTTTGCCACCGGGCATCTGGCATCCGGGATCGCGGGAAGCGTGGTGGGACTGGTGCTGGCATACCGCAGGGGAAGCCTGCTGAAAGTGGCTCTGGGAGCCAGTATCGGGGCACTTCTCGTGGAATTAATACTCATTTTATAGAATGTTAATTGCAAGGAAGAGGGAACCTTCGATATAATAAAATCGGAATGACAAGTAGTTATGGGGGATGTAGGGCAAAGAACTGTCTGAGCAGAGAACGTGCTTGGATGGAAGATTTACTACAGATGTAGAATAAAATGGCATGGGGATACATAAAAAGGAGGTATTTCATTCAATGAATGTATTATTTTTTCTTACGACGAAGGACAGCGTGACATACGTCACCGAGACGGACAATATTGGGTCTGTATTGGACAAAATGCGTGAGAGCGGATTTACCGCTATCCCGCTTCTGGGCAAGGATGGCCGGTACATCGGCACGATCACGGAGGGCGATCTTCTCTGGAATCTTGAGGACAAAGACCATCTGGAACGCCGTGAATTGCGCAAGAAATCGATCCAGACCGTAAAGCGCAGACGCGATAACCAGGAGGTCAATGTCATGGCACATATCGATGATCTGATCGACAAGGTAGTGAATCAGAACTTTGTCCCGGTGGTGGATGACAACGGTGTATTCATCGGAATTGTGACCCGAAAAGAGGTGCTGACACATCTGGTTGGCGAGGCAAGAAAGGATAAATAGACTACTGCAGTAGAATAAAATCCATAATTTCTTTATAAAACGACAAATTGTGAAAACTTCAAAAAACCCCTCAAAATGGTTGACAAACGTCCAAAAGGTATCTATAATTGGGTTCAGATATGTAACATTTGCGTAATATTTGATACGCTGAAAAGTTAAGAAAGGTAAGAGTTTACCGTAGATAGACAGAAAGGACGTTTCATATGTTTTTACATTTCGGGGGAAAGAAAACGGCGACCTTGGCTGTGACGGCATCTCTGATCACCGGGCTGGCAGTGTCGTGTCTGACACCGTCGGCAGCTACGTTCTGTACGGAATTGAACCTGGTGGGCATTGCCCAGTCATTGGACAAGTATGTTGACGTAGATCAGGGGACAGAGAGTTCTTCGGACGCAGAGACGACGACACAGACACAGGAAGATGCATCGCAGGATGTTCAGGCAGCCAGCGGCACGGCAGTGTCCGGTCAGACAGCGACAGGGGCACAGGCAGAGAAGAAAAAAGAGCCGGAAGAGGAGTTATCTTTCTCAGAGAAGCAGCGACTGGCGCAGAAAAAGCGTCTGGCAAAGAGATTTTCCGTAAAGGCGATCTCCACTGCAAGAGATTATGTCAATATCAGAAGAAGACCTACCACCAAGGCAAAGGTTCGTGGTAAGTTATACAGAGGTTGTGCGGCACAGATCCTCAAGACCAAAGGAAAATGGGTAGAAATCAAATCCGGTAATGTCACCGGATGGATCAACAAGGATTATCTGGCGACCGGCAACAGAGCGTTGAAGCTGGCAGCGAGATTCGGTGTTGAGTATGCCACTGTCCGCAAGGGCGTGGTTACGGTCAATGTCCGTTCCCGCAGATCCACAGAGTCCAGCATCGTGACACAGATTTCCGAGGACTGCGAGTACGAGGTGATCGGCGAGAGCACGAACTGGTACAAGATTGAGGTCGATGGAGATACCCACGGATTTGTATCCAAGGATTATGTAGATCTTCAGATTAACTTCAAGCATGCGATCTCCCTCAAGGAAGAGCGTGCAAAGATCCGTGCAAAGCGCAGAGCCAAGAGAGCACAGCGCCGCAGACTGGCAGCACTTGCCAGACAGAAGGCAGCACAGAGACGAGCTGCCTCCCATTCCGGTGGAAGCACTTCATCCGGCGGAAGCTCATCCAGAGGTGGTTCCGGAAGCACACCGAGACCGAGCGGCACATCCGGACAGGCAGTTGCAAATTACGCACTGCGGTTCGTAGGTAACCCATATGTCTGGGGAGGATCCTCCCTGACGAACGGAGCCGATTGTTCCGGATTTACGATGGCTGTATATGCACAGTTTGGCTACAGCCTTCCACATTACTCCGCAGCACAGGCAAGCTGTGGACGGGCAGTCAGCCTGTCGAGTGTACAGCCTGGTGACCTGATCTTCTACCGTCACGGTTCTACGATCGGCCATGTGGCTATGTATATCGGTGGAGGACGCATCGTACATGCAGCTTCCCGCAGAACCGGTATTATTACATCCAATATGTATTATAACCAGCCATCCTGCGCAAGACGTATTGTGAACTAATATCGAACGAAAAAGACGTAGATATACGAAAAGACCTGCAGACGAGGGAACGAAGAATCCCTCCGACGCAGGTCTTTTTTTAGACCGAACAACGCCGTGACGTATTCAAACGCCAACAAGAATTTCGAAGAAATTCTTGCAAGGGCAAAACGCCGGTTTTGCCCATTCGCACAGACCGAACAGCGCCGACTAATTGAAACGCCAACAAGAATTTCGAAGAAATTCTTGCAAGGGCAAAACGTTAGTTTTGCCCATTCGCACACCAGCCCCCGAATCAATAATCCCGATCAGCATGCCCCGGCCGTCCAGAGACAGGGGCTCCTGCCTCGCGCGGGTGATGCCGGCGGCCTCCAGCAACGCAGACGAGCCAGGTCCCGCATTGGCAGCGGAATCTGGCTCGTAATTTTCCTCCAGAAAGCCGAAACATCTGGGAACGATCAGTTTTCCCTGATACTGTCCGGCGATCACCTCATCGCTCCTCTGATACACTACGGCATAGCGGGAGGTGATACTCTGGTAGCAGTCGATATCGTAAGTCTGTGGCAGATCGGACGGATCCTGGAAATATTCCACCAGATATGCCTGGTGCTGATCCGAGAATACCGCTTCCTCACATTCGTACGTGAAATCTACAAATGTTTTCACAGGACATCTCCTAATTATTATTCAACCGGTTATGATTTGACCGGCTGGCTATTAGATTATTTTGTCAGTCATTATTTTGTCAGTCGTTATTCTGTTCGATCAGGTAGCTTCCACGCATCTCAATGCGCGGAGAACCATGATGGGCAATGTAGTCAGCGGTGATCGTCACGCGGCCAATATTGTCGTCCTTTGGAATCTCATACATAATATCCAGCATGAACTCCTCGATGATCGCACGCAGCGCGCGGGCACCGGTCTTCTTCTGGGCTGCCTTTTTGGCAATCTCGCGGATGGCATCCGCATCAAACTGCAGATCCACTTCATCCAGACGCAGCAGCTTCTGATACTGCTTGAGGATCGCATTCTTCGGATCGGTCATGATGTGCACGAGCATATCCTCGGTCATGGCCTCGAGGGCGCAGGTGATCGGCAGTCGGCCCAGGAACTCCGGAATCATACCGAATTCACGCAGATCCTCCGGTGTGGTCTGGAGCAGGATGTTTTCCTCTCCGTCAAACCGATCCTTGAGATCGGCCGAAAAACCGATGGAAGCCTGTTTGTTCAGTCGGTTTTTGATGACCTTTTCCAGCTCCGGAAAAGCGCCGCCGCAGATGAACAGGATGTTGCGGGTGTTGATCGTGGTCATCGGAACCATGGCATTTTTGTTCGTAGCTCCGACCGGAACCTCGACCTCGCTGCCCTCGAGCAGCTTCAACATACCCTGCTGAACAGACTCTCCGCTGACATCACGGCTGTTGGTGTTGCGCTTCTTGGCGATCTTGTCAATCTCATCGATGAAGACGATACCGTGCTCGGCCTTCTCCACATCATTGTCAGCGGCCGCCAGAAGCTTCGATAACACACTTTCCACGTCGTCGCCGATATATCCGGCCTCCGTCAGGGAAGTGGCGTCTGTGATGGCCAGGGGCACTCTCAGGATGCGTGCCAGTGTCTTGACGATGTGCGTCTTGCCGCAGCCGGTCGGTCCGACCATGAGCATATTGGACTTTTCGATCTCAATGTCATCCATCGTGTCCGTGAGTACACGCTTGTAATGGTTGTAAACGGCCACGGAGATCACTTTCTTGGCGTGCTCCTGCCCGATGACATACTCATCCAGGCGCGCCTTGATCTTGTGCGGAGGTGGGAGGTGGTCGATGTCCAGGGTGTGGAGCGGATCGGACGGTTCCTCGGTCTCCTGCTCAGCAGACGCCGGCGCAGTCTTTTTTTTCAGACGCTGATTCTGCGGGATCTCCTCATACATCGGCTTTCCGTTCTCGTCAACAGGCGGCGTCATGGCGCCAAACATATCCATATATGGCATTCCCGGCATGCCGGGCATATTGCTCATTGTGTCCATTGTCTTCTGCATACAGTCGGTGCAGATACAGATGTTGCCGGGCATATGGATCATCTTGCCCGCAACACTCTCTGTACGCCGGCACACGTAGCAGATATCTTCGTATTCTTTGTTCTCTTTATTCTCTGACATACCATGTAATCCTTTCTGTATTTTTTTCATTATATGAAGAAAGCGGGGAGATGTCAAAGTTTGCGAAGAGGTGTTTCTTGACGTTCTGGGAAGCAGTATGATACAATTAATAATTGTAATGTGTTCTCTTAGTTAAATGGATATAACAAGCGCCTCCTAAGCGCTAGTTGTGGGTTCGATTCCCGCAGGGAACGTTGAGAAAAGCAGCAATGATGGGATGGTTGTACCGACCCCCAAAAGTTAGACCTAAAAATCTAACGATTGGAGGTCGGTATTTTTATGTATAAATATTCTTATG
>CAKRJH010000021.1 GCA_934351255.1 uncultured Lachnospiraceae bacterium | reverse complement strand
ATATGAAAGTGACTTTGATAAATTGATGAATGATATGGAAAAGAATGATGCTATCCATTAGTACCTCAAAATTTCTAGTTGCAGAAACATCGTCCGGAGATTATAATTTTCATAGGTGAACAAGCAAGCCGGCAGAAGATTATTTTGCGAATAGTAAACAAACCTGCAAGCCACCGGAACTACACACAATAATGAAAAAATGCAATGGTACTGGATTGGTACTAAAAATATGTGAAACGAAAAATAATGTGTGGAAAAGGCATGAACTATCAATACAAAATGGTATAGATAACCACGTTAAAACAACCTAAATCAAACCAGACTCTGCGAGTTTGAATAATGGATTAAAATGCCGAAAACTTGTATTTATGCGGGTTTTCGGCTTTATTTTGTCAAATGGCTCTAGTTCGGCTCTAATTGTGGGGAGTAGCAATGACTTTGATAAATTAATATATTGCTTTGATAAGTTGATTGAAGGAAACTGGCAGAACATAGACAGGCTGTAATGCAGGAATTTCTGAATAAGTTTATGATAGAATGGGAAGGGGAAAAGTGATGGAAGTAAAGTTTTATGATACAGTTAATGACGAACTGCTGAAATTTGCGGTAATCATATCACGGAGTGGTGGGAAATGGGTATTTTGCAAGCATAAAGAAAGAGACACCTATGAAGTGCCGGGAGGGCATAGAGAAGCCGGGGAAAATATTTTTGAAACTGCTAAAAGAGAGTTGCAGGAAGAAACAGGAGCGGTCAAGTTTGAGATAAAACCGATATGTGTATATTCAGTAACCGGTAAGAACAGAGTAAATGACACCGGAGAGGAAACATTTGGCCTGCTTTGTTTTGCGGAGATTACTGAATTTGCGAAAGAATTACATAGTGAAATGGAGAAGATTGTGCTTATGGAGGAGTTGCCTGAAAATTGGACATATCCTTTGATACAGCCGAAATTGATAGAAAAGTATTTGCAGGTGAAAGAAATCTATAATGGGGACAATGGTAAAAGTTACAGAAGAAACTAATTTTTTTGTTTTCATATAATATCACTTCGTTAAATGCACAAATAAAGAAAGCTCTTAATCGAGAGAGAACAAATGTTGGAAGAACTGCATATACTGGCAGAATTAAAGATATTTTAAAAGAGTGCTGTTCAGATGTTGTTAAAGAAAAACAATGCAGTTGAATTGTACATTGTTGATGAAAATTGCAGAAGAAAGGTTGGGAGAAAAGTATGTTTAAAAATTACAAAGATGAAGGATATATTCGAGGAATTAAAGAGCAAAATAATATAATGGTTTTTATAGGTAATGGATTTGATATATCAATTTTGAAAAAATATCGGAGGGATGGTCTGATATCCTCATATAGTAAATTTTATGATTTTTTATGTTATAGGGGATTTGATAAAGAGAATTTATTATATAAAAAGATGGAAGAAGATAAGAGAGAATATAAAGAAAATTGGAGTGATTTTGAATGTTCATTGGGGGAGTTGTTGAAAAGCAATATATCGGTAAAGACATTAGAGGAATCATTAAAAGAAATACAAACGATGTTTTTACTGTTTTTAAATGAAATTGTAACACCAGAGGTATTATTGGAATTAAACAATGATATCCAAGAAAACGAGTGGGGGAAAAAGGCGCTAGAGGGATTCTTAGGTGATTTAAGCAGAGATGATTATGAAAGAATGAGTTTTCCCGAAAAGACAGATCATTATCATATGTATAATTATTTATTTGTCAATTTTAATTATACAGCATTGTTTGATAATTACATATATTTGGATAAATATCAATTTGAACCACATCCACATAAAACCGTAGATACCAATTTTGTGTTTTACCCTAATCCTAATGGATTTAATAAATTTGGTATTGATGAAAGGACAAGGTGGTCATCCTTTATTATGACTGATATAATTCATCCTCATGGATATCAAAATATACCGAGATCATTATTGTTTGGAATTGAAAATAATGAGTATACCTCTGACAGGGTGCTTAACCGGTTCAATAAATCTTATTGGGCACAGGATAATCCTAAATATAAATCATATTTTGATGCTGTTGAATTGTTTATTATATATGGAACTTCAATAGGAGAGACAGATAATTGGTGGTGGAAAAATGTGTATAATAGTTTATCAACTAAAAATAGTGAACTTATAATCTACTATTATAAGGATAGGAATATTACAGAGGATGATGTTAAGAAGATGTTTATTAGTGCATGCAAAATTCCTCCAATATTTATGCAACAAATTGATAAAGTAAAAGAGAAAATATATGTTGTATTTTACAACGAAAATAGCAGCCATAAATTGTTTGCATTAAATAATTACTAAGATAATGAATTCTATACATAAAACAGCAAGGGTTTTTCTTTACTGACAATCAGCGGCATGCTCTGCCCGGAGCTGCCGCTTTTCCATTCCACCAAAAACTTGAAACCATTTCCCCCAACCCCCGCACTACCTTATTGAAGGAGGTAATAGTAAGTGACGAATCGCAACCGTGATCCCGATCATGATTATTTCGAGAACATCTATGCCGCGACCAGCCGCAGCATTACATTATACCTGATTTCCAAGTGCAAGACATTTGAGGATGTCAATGATATTTTGCAAGAAGTGTATATGGAATTTTATCGGACGATCATGAGAAAAGGGACTGATTACATAAAAGAGGAGGAAGCATTTCTGATTCATTTATGTCGTAAAAAGATTTCATCGTATTATTCTTTCTGGGAGAGGATTCCGCAGAGAGTATCCCTTGACGGGGAGGATTACGAGAAGGATGCCGCGCTTAGGGCAGCGCAGGAAGATCCCGGAGATGAGGAGATATTTCGCAGAGAAATGGTACAGGATGTGCGGGAGATTTTGAGGGAACAGCCCGCTGAGATCCAGAAAATCTTTTATCTGTATTATACGATGGAGTTGAAGATACCGGAGATTGCATCTTTGCTGGGGTTGAGTGTGCAGAATGTAAAAAATAAGTTGTTCCGGACGAGAAAGAGGATCCGGGAGAGGATGGAGGATTGGAGGTAGTTTGGTATGAACGAAAGAGATTTTTTCAGGGAAGTGACCCGTGATATGGTAGTGGATCTGGGGAACATGGACAGGCAAGCACTGGAGAAGTGCGCTGCGGAAATGGACACTGTCAGGGAGAACGTGCGCGGAAGCAGAGCAGGCAAAACGGCAAGAAGGGCGGCGAGAAGAACGGCAAGAAGGATGGGCTGGCGTGTGGCGGCTGCGGCAGCGCTGCTTCTGGTTGTGAGTTCCGTGGGGGTGGGAGTATATGCGATCCATCATTGGAATGCGGGCATGAGGACGCTGCTCCCTGTTCGTGATGGGAACGGCACTAAGTATGTGAAATCAGGGCTTGCCAGGTTTCCGGAGGCAGAGGGGCAGACACAGAGTGTGACCCGGTCCGGGGTGACGGTTTCAGTGAGTCAGACTCTGGTGGACAACTATTTTGCCTACGTGGATTTTTCGGTGAAAGGATATGACATTGGCAGGGGAGAGATCCCGGGCTTCGGTCAGGTGCATTGTACGCTGGATGGTCAGGAAGTAAGCAGTTGCAGCCGGTTTTACGATGTCGATGCTGATGGGGACAATGAGCAGGAGGATCAGACATCTTCGTATGTGCAGAAAGATGGGACGATGGAGTATCGTATGCTGCTCTACACCGATGGCAGCAAGGGATTTTTCCTGGATAAGACACTTCAGGTGGAATTGAATGATCTGGGGATCTACAGTGATGAGGAGGATATTATCCGCAGCAAGCAGGGGGACTGGACATTTTCCTGGAAGCTGACAGGAGATTCTTCGTCAAAGCATCAGAAGGTTCATACGTCGGTGGGTGACACGAATGTGACGGTTCTGGAATACGAAATTTCGCCGATTTCTATCCGTGCGGTAGTGGACATTCCGGAAAATGAGGAAGAAGGGGCGGATGAGAAATCTTATGCAGTGTTGAGCGGCGTGAAATTAAAGGACGGCACGCTTCTTCCATGTATTTTGAGCGGAGGGCAGGAGAATGCGATCGGAGATCATCAGCAGGAACTGATCTTTGCGACCGATCATGTGATCGACGTGGAGCAGGTGGAGAGTCTGTTGTTTACAAAGGGCTCTGATGATGGAAAGAATGCTCAAAATACGCAGAAAAAAGACGCATTTTCAGAAGAAAACTTTTATGAGCTACCCGTTCAGTAGCGGTAAACCTCCCATTTTTCCCAACTGTAAACGATTTCACAATATTCTGCCATACATCCCGGCATGAGCATATTTTACCGGGATGTAAGGCATATTTTATGGATATTATTGATTGCTGTGCCTCGACGCTGCAAACGATTTCAGAGTTTCTGATTGTTTTTCGCCTCATTTGCGAATATGATTGCAGCATCAGCAAAATACAAACCGCCCCGAAAGGATTTCATATCAATTCCGGGCGGAGAAAGAGAGGCGGAGTATGAGAGTGAAAAAGATTATTGCATTATTTACAGTGGCAGCATTGACAGTGGGAAGTCTTACCGGCTGCGGATCAAATGACAAAAAGAGTGACACAGCGTCTGACAAGAAAGTCGAGATCACAAATGTTTCCTATGATCCGACCAGAGAACTTTATGAGGAATACAATAAGATCTTCCAGAAGCATTGGAAAGAACAGTCCGGTCAGGATGTTTCCATCGTTCAGTCGCACGGTGGTTCCGGAAAGCAGGCTCTGGAAGTGGCAAACGGACTTCAGGCGGATGTGGTTACGCTTGCGCTGGAAGGCGATGTTGATGCGGTTAAGGATGCGGGGCTGATCGAGGATGGCTATGTGAATGAGTTTGACAAAGACAGTTCGCCGTACACATCCTCCATTGTATTTCTCGTCCGAAAAGGAAATCCGAAAAAAATATTAGACTGGAATGATCTCCTGCGAAGTGATGTGGGAGTTATCACACCAAATCCCAAAACGTCAGGCGGTGCAAGGTGGAACTATCTGGCAGCCTGGTATTATTTTGAAAAACAGGGACAGAGTGAAGATCAGATCAAAGAGAGTATGAAAACACTGTATAAGCATGTGCTTGTCCTCGATTCCGGTGCGAGAGGTGCGACGACGTCGTTTGTGGAGAATAAACAGGGAGATGTTCTTCTTGCCTGGGAAAATGAAGCATTTCTTTCCTTAGATGAGCATCCGGATGAATATGAGATTGTCGTTCCATCTGTGTCCATTTTGTGCCAGCCGACCGTTGCTGTGGTTGACAAGGTGGTCGATCAGCGTGGGACCAGGGCAGTGTCTGAAGAATATCTGAAGTATCTGTATTCCGAGGAGGCCCAGAAACTGGAGGCTCAGTGGTATTACCGTCCTTCCGATGAAAAGATCCTGAAAGAGTACAGTTATCAGGGCAAGGGCAATACCATTGACAAACTTCCGGATGATCACAAATGGATCATTACAGACATTGACCTTACGAACATTGAACATTTTGGAGGATGGACCGAAGCCACGAAGAAACATTTTTCGGACGATGGTGTGTTTGACTCGATCTATGAGGAGAAATAAGGCCGGTTTTTACAGAACATTGTTTGGAAATGGAGTTTACTATGAAGCGTAAGAAAAGTGTGATTCCCGGTTTCGGGTTGTCCTTTGGGATCGTTATGGCGATCCTTGGACTGATTGTGATTATTCCATTGTGCTCGCTGGTATTCTTTTCCTTTAAGCTGTCGCTTCATGAGTTTATGGTGACGGTGACGAGACCACGGGTTCTGGCGAGTTACCGGGTGAGTGTCTTGACGGCGCTGACGGCATCTCTGATCAATGCGGTGATGGGAATGGTCATCGCGTGGGTGCTTGTGAGGTATGATTTTCCGGGAAAAAAGATTATGGACGGAATGATCGAACTGCCATTTGCATTGCCTACCGCCGTTGCGGGAATTGCCCTTACGCATCTGACGATACCGGAGGGCTGGGTAGGACAGATCTTTTCCAAGGTTGGAGTGAAGATTGCCTATACGCGGATTGGAATTACCGTGGCACTTGTGTTCATCGGGATTCCGTTTGTGGTGAGAAGTGTGCAGCCTGTGCTTGAAAAAGTGGAAAAAGAATATGAAGAGGCGGCGGCCATGTTTGGGGCTTCCCGGAGCCGGATCTTTTTCAGTGTGATCTTTCCGGAAATACGCCCGGCGCTTATCGCGGGTTTTACGATGGCATTTGCAAGATGCATCGGGGAGTATGGAAGTGTTGTTTTTATTGCCGGAAATACTCCGTACAAAACAGAGATCGCTCCGCTTATGATCATGGCGAAACTGCAGGAATTTGACTATGCGAGTGCCACTTCGATCGCGCTTGTCATGCTGATCATTTCCTTTGTGATCCTGTTTGTAAATGCGGTGATCCAGAGTTATACATCGAAGATCGTAAGCGGCATTGATTAGGAGGTGAGGATATTGGAGATAAGAAATGATAAAGGCCCGGTCAAATGGATCCTTATCGGGATCAGCATCCTGTTTTTGATGGTGATGCTGGTACTTCCGCTGGTGTATGTGATTTACACGGCATTGAGGGAGGGCTGGGATGTTTTTGTGTCGTCGGTTACCGATGAATATGCTGTGAAATCCATCGCACTGACCATACAGGTTACTGTGATCACAGTGATCATAAATTCCGTGTTTGGAATCTTTGCGGCATGGCTTATCACGCGCTTTCAGTTTCGTGGCAAGAAGATCATATCTACGCTGATCGATCTGCCGCTTACGATTTCTCCGATCATCGCCGGTCTGATCTTTGTGCTGACATTCGGCAGGCAGAGCGCGATATATCCATTTCTGGAGAAAACGGGGATTCAGATCATATTTGCGGTTCCCGGGATCGTCCTTGCGACCATATTTGTCACGTTTCCGTTTATCTCGAGAGAGATCATCCCGGTTCTGACGGTGAAGGGAACCGATGAGGAGGAAGCGGCCGCTCTGATGGGAGCAAACGGCTTCCAGATCTTTACACGGATCACATTTCCGCATATCAGATGGGCGTTCTTATATGGCATTGTCCTGTGTTCGGCAAGGGCCATGGGAGAATTCGGAGCGGTGTCCGTATTGTCGGGTCATTTGCGGGGCATTACCAATACAATGCCGCTGTATATTGAACTTTTGTATCAGGCATTTGACTTTACGGGGGCGTTTGCCATGTCGGCGATCCTTGTGATAATGGCGCTTGTGATTCTTATTTTAAAAAATATTTTTGAGAGCAGCATGAGAAAAAGTGAGGGATAATTATGAGGGACAATGAGAAAGCATATGTCGAGTTGAGACATATCAATAAGACATTTCAGGATTATAAGGCGTCGGATGATGTCAGCTTTTCCGTAGAGAAGGGAAAACTGATCGGTCTTCTGGGGCCGAGCGGAAGCGGAAAGACTACCATATTAAGAATTTTGGCGGGGCTTGAAAATGCGGATTCCGGGGAGATTTATATCGATGGAGAGCAGGTAAACAATATTCCGGCAAGCAAGCGGGGAATTGGTTTTGTATTTCAGAATTATGCCTTGTTCCGATATAAGACAGTGTATGAGAATATCGCATTTGGTCTTAAGATACAGAAGAAAAGCAAGGCGGAGGTCAGGGCGCGCGTGGATGAACTGATTGAACTTGTCGGTCTGAAAGGATTTGAAAAGAGATACCCGACACAGCTTTCGGGAGGGCAGAGACAGCGTGTCGCATTTGCGCGCGCACTTGCCACGCAGCCGCATCTTCTCCTGCTTGATGAACCGTTTGCGGCAATCGATGCAAAAGTCCGCAAAGAGTTGAGATCCTGGCTGAGGGAACTGATCAACCAGGTCGGGATCACAAGCATTTTCGTGACCCATGATCAGGATGAAGCGATCGAGGTGGCTGACCAGATCATTGTGACCAACAAGGGACGGATAGAGCAGATCGGGACACCGGTGGAGGTTTACAGTAATCCCAGGACGCCGTTTATGGCTCAGTTTTTGGGCGAACCGGTAATGATCAGGGACTATGCGTCATTTCACGGATTTCATGGTGCGGAGGATGGAAAATCGGCAGTGATCAGACCTGAATTTATCACGGTAAGAAAGAAAAACGAAGTGAACCCATATCCTGTCACGACGGAGGATGGGGTGGTGGAACAGGTGTCATTCCGTGGAAATGGATTGGAACTTAAGATAAGAGTTCATGATGAGATTCTGATCGCGAACCGTCAGATCGGTCAGGAACTGATCGAGGAGGGCGAGCATGTAAAACTGTTTCTTCATAAGATATATCTTGTGGACGAGGAGCAGGATAATGTGGATGTGGTTGTGAATGAGGCCGTCAGATTCGCTGAGAGTGTGGCAATCTGATTACAATTTTTTCACGCCCTGCACAAAATCTCGTCACATGATTCCTGTACAATATGGATATTCCATTGATACATACTTCATAAAAAAATTAGCACTCACCTCTTGACAGTGCTAACAATTGGTGCTATAACATAGTCAGAACAAAGGAAGGGAACCAAGAAGGACCAGAGAAAACAAGGCCCGACGGTTTCTGAAACATCCCGGTTCCAAAGAAACAAGGTAAACAAGCATGAGAGGTCCGTCGGGCACAGAGCCTGAGAACAAGGACGAGAGAAAAGGAGAGATGACTTATGTTAATGCCTAGTATTTTTGGAGAGAACTTATTTGATGACTGGTTTGATGGATTCGGATTTTATGACATGGACAGAGAACTTGGCAATGCTCAGAAGAAGTTGTACGGCAAGAAAGCCGGCAGGATCATGAAGACCGACATCAAAGAGAAGAAAGATGGTTATGAACTGGTTGTGGATCTTCCGGGATTCACCAAGGATGAGATCAAGGCTTCCGTGGCTAACGGATATCTGACCATCAGTGCAGCAAAGGGGCTGGACAAGGACGAACAGGAAAAAGAGACCGGACATTACATCCGCAAGGAGCGTTATGCCGGAGCCTGCGAGAGAAGTTTCTATGTCGGAGATGCGATCGAGCAGGAGGATGTCAAGGCAGAGTTTAAGCATGGTATCCTGACCTTGTTTGTGCCAAAGAAAGAGGCGAAGAAAGCGATCGAGCAGCAGAAATATATTGCGATCGAAGGATGACCCGGACATCAAAGACAACATGAAAATCAAAAAAACAGTGACGCCCGGTGACGGGCGGTCGCAACGGAGGCATCCTCTGCCGGATACGGCGGGGGATGCCTTTTTACTTTATAGGAAACTTCTCGTTTCCTATAAAGTAAAAAACGCTCCGCGAGGATGCGCATCTCGCGGAGAAGAAGTTAGCTGTAAACAGCACCGCTCGAGCGCGAAAGAGTCGCAAGCGACTCTTTGTCCTGACCACCAATACATTTGCAGAGGAGCAGAATCAGTCTCAGGAGGGATAGATGGTGAGAAAGTATTATTTCCAACAGGGAATATTTATGATATGATAAGAAAGTTGAACTCCCTGCAGGAAATGCGGGGATTGTACGTAAGGATTGCAAGGTAAAGGAAAAGGTGCCGTAATGAAGATAGGATTTGATAACGACAAATATTTGAAAATGCAGTCAGAGCATATCCGGGAGCGGATCTGCCAGTTTAATAACAAACTGTATCTGGAATTTGGTGGGAAATTATTTGATGATTACCATGCTTCCAGAGTGCTGCCGGGATTCCAGCCGGATTCCAAGCTGCAGATGCTGCTGGAACTGAAGGATCAGGCGGAGATCGTGATCGTGATCAGCGCGGAGGACATTGAGGGCAATAAGATCCGTGGGGATTACGGCATTACCTATGATATGGATGTGATGCGTCTGATCGATGCCTTCCGTGGCGTAGGGCTGTTTGTGGGAAGTGTCTGTGTGACCAAGTATTCCGGCCAGACTTCCGCAGATCAGTTCTGCAATCGTCTGAATGAATTGGGGATCAGGACCTATCATCACTATAAGATTCCGGGATATCCAAGTGACATTGATACCATTGTCAGCGACGAGGGATATGGGAAGAACGACTACATCGAGACGACCAGACCGCTGGTGGTGATCACCGCGCCGGGGCCGGGAAGCGGAAAGATGGCGACATGTCTGTCCCAGCTTTATCATGAGCACAAGCGTGGCATCAAGGCCGGCTACTCGAAGTTTGAGACCTTCCCGATCTGGAATGTGCCGCTGAAGCATCCGGTCAATCTGGCCTATGAGGCGGCGACCGCAGACCTCAATGATGTCAATATGATCGATCCGTTCCATCTCGAGGCATATGGCGAGACGACGGTCAATTACAACCGTGACGTGGAGATCTTCCCGGTATTAAATGCGATCTTTGAGCAGATCCAGGGAGAGAGTCCATACAAGTCTCCGACGGATATGGGGGTCAATATGGCGGGCAACTGCATCACGGATGACGAGGTGTGCCGTGAGGCTTCCTGCCGTGAGATCATCTGCCGTTACTATCAGGGATTATGCGATCTGAAACGGGGCACGGCAAGCAAGGATACTGTATTCAAACTGGAACTTCTGATGAAGAAGGCCGGTCTGTCGCTGGAGGACTGCAAGGTGGCAGCAGCGGCACTTGCACGTGAGAAGGAGACCGGTCATCCGGCAGCAGCGATCGAGCTGGAGGACGGCACGATCATCACGGGAAAGACGAGCGATCTGCTGGGTGCATCCGCAGCAGTTCTGTTAAATACATTGAAGGTGCTTGGCGGACTGGATCATGAGCTGCATCTGGTGTCACCAAAGGCCATCGAACCGATCCAGCGCCTGAAGACAGAGTATCTCGGCAACCACAATCCAAGACTCCATACCGATGAGATCCTGATCGCGCTGTCCACCTCTGCCGCAACCGATAAGAATGCGGAGACGGCACTGGCACAGCTCAAGAAGCTGAAGGGCCTGCGGGCACATTCGTCTGTACTGCTGTCCTCCGTGGATGAAAAGACATTCAAGCGGCTTGGCATCCAGTTGACCAGTGAGCCAAAGTATGAGTCAGAGAATCAGCTTTATCACAAATAATAAAAACACCTATTTACATTGCACGGTGGATTATGTTACAATCGGCAGGCAATGAAATAGTGGTCAGAATTGGAAACGCACAATCCTCCGGGATGATAACGAACAACACATGAATTACAGTTATCATCAAGGAGGATTTTTTATGCCAAAAAACAAATTACAGGATGTTATTTTTACTGCGGTCATGGCGACCGTCATGGTATATGGAATGGTTGTGTACAATGTCGCATTGAACATGGGAGGGGTGACCGGACGGACATTTTTGATGGCACTTCATGAACTCCCTGTCATGGTTCCGGCTGCGTTTGTATTGGAATTTTTTGTGGTTGGAAAGATTGCAAAAGCATTGGCGTTTACTGTGGTAACACCTCAGGACAGACCCCAGATCATTACCTATGCGATCTCCATTTGCATTTGCTGCATCATGTGTCCGGTGATGAGTCTCATCGCAACCCTCTTATTTAAGGACACAAAGACCTTCGCTACATGGGTTCAGACCTGGGGGATGAATTTCCCGATGGCAGTCTGCTATCAGATGTTTTACTGCGGACCATTTGTCCGCCTGGTCTTTCGAACGATTTTCAGAAATGATTAAGATTTCTTGCTGTCAAACCGTGTGGCGATCATTAGGAAATGCTCCTTTCGATGTGCGGCACAATGATGTCACATAAAATGATAGCATGATGCGCTGATCCAATCAAGAAACTTGACATCTGGACATGAGAGAGTAGAATGGTGGATGCATGAAAAAAAGAAAAATGGAGACTACCTATTACTATGAAGTATTTGAAACAGTTTTTAATTATTCTGGCAATCTCGTTTCTTGGCGAAGTGATCAAGCGGGTGCTGCCTTTTCCGATTCCGGCCAGCATTTATGGGATGGTTCTGCTGTTTGCCGGACTGATGACCGGTGTGATCAAGCTGGCATCCGTCAAGGAGACAGGGACATTTTTGATCGAGATCATGCCGGTAATGTTTATTCCGGCGGGGGTGGGACTGATGAACAGCTGGCATATGCTAAGCGGAATCATAGTGCCGGTGAGCGTGATCACGATCCTCACTGTGATCACGGTCATGGTGTCGACCGGCAGGATCTCACAGCTTATTATCCGCAGATCGAAGGCAGGAAAGACTGCCGGAAATGGAGAGAGACATGAATGATTTTTTTCAGGAGTCGGTGTTTGCCGGTGTGACACTCAGTCTGGTGGCGTATGCTCTGGGCGCAGCATTAAAAAGAAAGTTTAAGATGGGGATCCTGAATCCGTTGATGATCTCGATTGTCGTTTCCATAGTGGTGCTGGTTGTGGGCAAGGTGGATTATGAGACTTACAATGAGGGAGCCAAGTACCTGAGCTATCTGCTGACACCGGCTACAGTGTGTCTGGCGATTCCGCTGTATGAGCAGTGGCCGTTGTTGAAAAAGCATTATAAGGCAGTGATCGCAGGATTGCTGGCAGGTACCGTGACCAGCCTGACTACGGTTCTGGTGCTGTCCAGGATATGTGGGTTGTCCCACGCTGAATATGTGACCCTGCTTCCCAAGTCAATTACGACAGCCATCGGTATGGGTATATCGGAGGAACTGGGCGGATATGTGACGATCACTGTCGCGGTTATCATTGTGACCGGCGTGCTGGGCAATATGTTTGGGGAGTTGATCTGCAAGATCTTTTGCATCACAGAGCCGATCTCCAAAGGGCTGGCGTTTGGGGCAAGTTCCCATGCGATCGGTACAGCGAAGGCCCTGGAACTGGGAGAGGCTGAGGGTGCGATGAGCGGATTGGCGATCGCGTTTTCCGGTATTTTTACGGTATGTCTGGCATCGCTGTTTGCCAATTTATTGTAAGGAGAGTCATATTTAGAAAAAAATGGTAATATTTGGGTGTTCTATGCTATAATGGAAAGGATTTTTTTTAGGAGGATAGAATAATGGATGCATTTACCCAAGTGTTAACGAAAATTGACGACCTGGTCTGGGGTGTGCCGCTGATGGTACTCATCATGTGCGGTGGCCTGCTTCTGACCCTTCGCATGGGCTTTCTTCAAATTCGCAAACTGCCTCTGGCATTGAAGTGGATGATCAGAAACGAAGAGGGCGGCAAAGGCGAGGTGACGTCCTTTGCGGCGCTTTGTACCGCATTGTCCGCGACGATCGGAACCGGTAATATTGTCGGTGTGGCTACTGCAGTCGGTGCCGGCGGCCCCGGAGCCTTGTTCTGGATGGTCGTGACAGCATTCTTCGGCATGGCGACCAAGTACGCGGAGGGCGTGCTGGCGATCAAATATCGTGTCGTGGATGAGGATGGACACGCACTGGGTGGTCCGTTCTACTATATTGAAAAAGGAATGGGCAGCGGGTGGAAATGGCTTGCCAAGATCTTTGCATTCTTTGGTGTTCTGGTAGGTCTTATGGGTATCGGAACGATCACACAGGTCAATGGTATTGTCAATGCATTGACCAATTTCTTCGACCCGAACAACGCACATACCGTGAGCGTGCCGGGTGTGGGCCGGTATTCGATCGTGGTTGTGATCGGTGCTGCACTGGTTACCATCTTCGTGGCACTGGTGCTGATCGGAGGTATCAAGAGAATTTCCAATGTCGCACAGTTTATTGTGCCGTTTATGGCGATCATCTACGTGGCGTTCTGCGTGATCCTGCTTGTGTGCAATGTCACCGCCATTCCGGCTGCGATCAAGGTGATCGTAAAGGGCGCGTTTTGTCCAAAGGCCGTGACGGGAGGTCTTGTGGGAAGTGTCATTGTGGCCATGCAGAAAGGTGTGGCCAGAGGTATCTTCTCCAATGAGGCAGGTCTTGGTTCTGCTCCGATCGCAGCGGCAGCAGCCCAGACACACGAACCGGTCAGACAGGGTCTGGTATCCATGACCGGAACCTTTATCGATACGATCGTGATCTGTACTATGACCGGTCTGTCCATCGTATTAACAGGTGCATGGCAGGTAAAAGGCCTCGAGGGCGTACAGGTGACGACGTATGCGTTCCAGCACGGACTTCCATTCTCCTCTGAGGTGGCAGCATTTATGCTGATGCTCTGTCTGGTATTCTTCGCATTTACCACGATCCTCGGATGGGATTACTATTCCGAGAGATGTCTGGAATATCTGGTGGGAGGCCAGAAAAAGACGATTCTGGTCTATCGCTGGCTTTACATTTTTGTTGTATTCATCGGACCATTCCTTACGGTATCTGCAGTATGGACGATCGCGGATATCGTCAATGGACTGATGGCCGTGCCGAATATGATCGCGATCTTTGCACTGAATGGAGTGGTGGTCAAAGAGACCAGAGACTTCTTTGCGCGTATGAAGAACGAATCCTATGAATAGTTGAATCGTTGAATCGTGGGTGAGCGCACCGAATTACGGTTCGCGGCTCCACAGATAACAATAAGCCTGGGTTCGCGCAGCGAAACGCTCCGTCTGGAGAAGCTGCCGGATCTGGGCTTTTGTATACCATCCGGCTTCGATCTCCTCGACATCGGAGGTGCTTGGGGCAAATTCTCCGCGGGCTTTCCCGATGATGCAGACATTCATTTCATTGGAAAAGCCGACGGCACTGTAGCTCAGATCCATGTGGTCGTCGATTTCGTAGAGTTCCAGGCCGGTTTCTTCGCGAAGCTCACGCACGGCACTCTGATCCGGCTGCTCGCCGGGATCGATCAGGCCGGCCGGGAAATTGTAGACCCAGCTTCCTGCGGCCAGGCGGAATTCCTTTTGAAGCAGGATTTTTTCATCGGTCTCATCGGTGGCGATGATGACGACAGAATCCGGTTCGGATCCCCGGAGCTGTTCCTGATTCTGCAGGTCATGATTGCGGCTGATCATCTCGTAGATTTTCTGATGATGCTCTCTGGTTTCGTAATATAGATGGTACAGGGTGATGAATTTGCCCTGGGTGACTTTTTTGATGGATTTTAAGTTCATACTGGTGATGGTCTCCTTTCCTGTGATACATGGTGGCTTTATAGTATCATACTCCGGGATGAGGTGACAAATGCAGGTCTTTGGCTGACGGGATGAAGGAGCATTTGGTCTTTTGTTGCTATTTATGGGAGAAGTGGTATAATATCGCCATAAGAATCTATAATCCCGTAGTCTGCCCTTTGGACGAAGGCAGACCCATAGACGGGGAGTCGTCCGGAAGTGAGGAAAATTATGTTTGGTCGAAAGACACAGGAGAATGGACTTCGTATTATTATTGTCGGATGCGGCAAGGTCGGCAGAACGTTGATCGCGCAGCTGACCAAGGAAGGTCATGATCTGACGATCATCGATAAAAATGCAGCGAAGGTGACAGAACTTGCCAATATGTACGACATTATCGGGCTGGTTGGCAACGGCGCGAGCTACAGTGTACAGAAGGAGGCCGGGATCGAGAAGGCAGATCTGATCATCTCGGTGACCGATTCGGACGAGCTGAACATTCTGTGCTGTACCATTGCCAAGCAGGCAGGTGACTGTGCGGCGATCGGCAGAGTCCGCAACCCGGATTACAATGCTGAGATGGCATATCTCAGAGAGAAACTGGGTCTGACCATGATCATCAACCCGGAGGCGCAGACAGCGATCGAGGCCGCGCGTATCCTGTATCTGCCGGCGGCCCTGGAGGTCAATTCCTTTGCGCACGGACAGGCTGAGATGACCAAGTTTAAGATTCCTGAGAAAAATGTTCTGGATGGCCTTCCGGTGGCGAGCATCGGGCCTACCCTTTCCTGTAAGGGGCAGGATTTTGATATCCTGATCTGCGCGGTGGAACGCGGTGGACAGGTTTATATTCCGGCAGGTGATTTTGTGCTCCGCGAGGGCGATGTGGTGTCCATTGTGGCGACCAGACGCCATTCCAAGGAATTTCTGGAGGCGGTTGGATTCCGGATCACGAGGATCAAGACGGCGTTGATCGTCGGCGGTGGCGATATGGCCTATTATCTGGCGGATCAGCTTCTGCACATGGGCATTGCGGTCAAACTGATCGAGTCCAATAAAGCCCGCTGTGAGGAACTGAGTATCCTGCTTCCAAAAGCCGTGATCATCAATGGCGATGGCACGAATGAAAGTGTGCTGCAGGAGGAAGGGCTGGATCGGATGGATGCGTTTGTAGCACTGACCGGCATTGACGAGGAGAATATCCTTCTGACGATGTACGCCAGACAGGTTTCCAACGTCAAGACGATTACCAAGATCAACCGCAGCAACTTCAAAAACGTGATCAATAGCCTGGATCTGGGTAGTGTGGTATATCCGAGCACGATCACCACAGAGGCGATCATAGCCTATGTCCGGGCAAAAAAGAATTCCATGGACAGCAATATTGAGACACTGTACCATATGTTTGATTCCCGCGCGGAGGCGATCGAATTCCGTGTGGACGAGCCGTCCGCGGTGACAGATACGCCTCTTATGGAACTGAAAATGAAGAAAAACATATTGGTTGCGTTTATCTACCGCAAGGGACGTGTGATGCTACCAAAAGGACCGGACTGTATACAGGTCGGAGATACGGTGATGATCGTGACAACGCACACCGGATTTACCGATATTCAGGATATATTGGAGTAGGAGATCGTTATGAATAGACCCATGATCAGAAAAATACTGGGATACGTCATTGCCATTGAGGGAGTGTTGATGGTGCTTCCGGTGATTGTGGCATTGATATACCGGGAGAAGAATGGACTGTATTTTCTGGCGGCTGCCATAGGCTGTATACTTCTGGGAATTGCCATGTTCTGGCGAAAGGCCAAAAGTCAGGTGTTCTATCTCAAGGAGGGCTGCGTGGCGACGGCATTGTCCTGGATCATAATGAGTATTTTGGGCTGTCTTCCGTTCTGCCTGTCAGGGCAGATCCCCTCGTTTACTGATGCATTGTTTGAGACGATATCCGGTTTCACGACGACGGGAGCCAGCGTGGTAAATGACGTGGAGGCGCTCGACAATTGCATGCTGTTCTGGCGCAGTTTTACGCACTGGATCGGGGGTATGGGCGTTCTGGTGTTCCTGCTGGCTATTGTGCCGATGCAGGGCGGATCCCATATGAACCTGATGAAGGCGGAGAGCCCGGGGCCATCCGTGGGTAAACTGGTACCCAAGGTGCGTCATACGGCCCGTATCCTGTATGCTATTTATTTTGGAATGACTGTGATCGAATGTATTCTGCTTCTGATCGGGAAGATGCCGGTGATGGATGCGCTGTGTATCAGCTTTGGTACGGCAGGTACCGGAGGATTTGGCATCCGCGCGGATAGTTGTGCAGGATATTCGCCATATCTGCAGTGGGTCATCACGATCTTTATGATCTGTTTTGGAATTAATTTCAATTTCTATTATTATCTGTTGTTCTGCCAGGTGAAAAAGGCCGTATCCATGGAGGAGGTTAAGACTTATCTGGCCGTGATCCTGGCAGCGGTGGCGATCATCTTCTGCGAATTGATGCGTGTCAGCGGCGGAGCACTGACGCATCTGCGCGAGGCAGCCTTTCAGGTGGGATCCATTATTACCACTACGGGGTATGCGACGGCGGATTTCAACCTCTGGTCGGAACGGTGCCGTGTGGTTCTGGTGCTTCTGATGTTTATCGGAGCCTGCGCGGGAAGTACCGGAGGAGGTATAAAAGTATCGCGTTTCGTGATCCTGGTCAAGACGCTTGGCAAGGAACTTGGTTCCTATATTCATCCGAACAGTGTCAAGAAGATCAAGATGGACGGAAAGCCGATCGAACACGAGGTGGTCAGAGCAGTCAATGTATACTTCATTACATTTATTCTGATCTTTGCCACATCGGTCTTCCTGGTGTCCTTTGATGACACGGATCTGATCACCAACTTTACAGCGGTTGCCGCGACAATCAATAACATTGGACCTGGATTGGAAATGGTTGGACCATGCGCAAACTTTTTCCATTTGTCGGGATTTTCCAAATATGTACTGATGTTTGACATGCTGGCAGGCAGACTGGAGTTGTTCCCTCTGCTGATTCTGCTTCATCCGACGATCTGGAAACAGATGATTCCATGCAGACATAAAAAAGGATGATCTTATTTCTTGCGGTGGAGCAGTAAGACTCCGCATACAATACATAAAATGGAGGCAGCACTCAGGACGAGAAGTTCTGTGGTGCTGCTTTTTTCTGCGTTCAGAAACGGCAAGACCCGGCTGATCCACTGTGGACGTATGTAGCTGATGACCGCCAGCAGATTATTACAGAGATGCATGAGGATTGACACGAACAGACTGCCGGTCTCGTAAACGGCATAGGTCAGTGCAGTGCCAAGGATCATGATCGTAAACAGTTTGATCAGGCTCATGTGATAGCAGGCAAACAGGAATGCGGTGAAGAGGATGGCTGCCCATGGCTTCCAGTGTGCACGCAGTGTGCCGAACAGGAAACCGCGGAAAAAGAGTTCTTCACACAGGGCCGGCAGGATCGCGATCACCAGGATCAATGCCCACACAGGCTGTCCGTCAAAATAGGCGTTCAGGGATTCGAGTTCACCGGCCGATTCGTGGAGCCATGAAGACAGTGGGATGGACAGCAGGAGCATGGAGAGGTAACAGCCGGCCCACAAAAGGACTGCTCCCGGAATCGCTGACGGCTTTGGCCGCTGCAGGGAGAACAGGTTCTTCCAGTCCAGTTTCATGTACCATGCCATGGCGGTGACCAGTCCGGCAAAGAGGATCTGCTGGGACGGAATGCCCCAGAATCCCAGTTTCATCTGGGCGATGGAACTGATGTAGAACATGCCAAGCACGGAGACTGCCAACAGGAAGAAGGCATCGCCGATTCCCGGTGTCTGTCCTGGCTTCATGTTATCCCGGCGTTCAAAAAGTTTGACGTTGCCACCTGCTCCGAACAGCAGGGCTTCGCTGTTGTAGATCCGGCTCATAAACAGGATGGCCAGGAATGTATATGCAATATTGCTGACCAGTACCAGGATCATCTGATTCCAGTAAAACTGCATGGAGAAGACGGATTTGATCATCAGGACCACGTTGGCAACCGGAATGAGTGCATAGGTCCGGGTAAGTTCAGATCCCGGGATCATTCCCACATAGCCGATCAGCATCACGACGATCAGCAGCGGGGAGGTATAGTTTTGAGCTTCCTTGAAACTCTTGGCAAAGATGCAGATACACAGGCAGAGTGCCGACAGCAGCATGGAAAAGATCAGGATTGTCACCAGAGTGATCAGCATGGCGGGTACAAAACTGCCCATATGGATGGAAAAATGCGCCTGGGATTGCATGTTCTGATACAGAAATACGCCGATCATTCCCAGCGACAGGAAATTGAGCAGGGCGCAGAATGAAGCGACTGTCGATACCACCAGAAATTTGCTGAGGATGAGCTGCAGGTTGTTGACCGGCAGGGTCAGCAGTGTTTCGAGGGTGCCGCGTTCTTTCTCACCCGCGGTCGTGTCGATGGCCGGATAGCTTGCACCCATCAGAATGCTGACGATCATCAGGAATGGCAGGAAGGATCCGATCATGGAACCGACACTTTCCTCATGGGAGGAGAGATCCTGTTCTTCTGTGTCAATAGAGTACAATGTTTTCTGGACATCCAGCCCTCCGGCGCGGACATTGTTCTCCTGAATGGATCTGGAAAAACTGTCCATCACGGTTTTGACGCGGTCCAGCGCATTGGAAGAATTGCTGACGGAGGATAGATAATGAAGGACGAACAATGTCTTTCCATCTTTCTCGGATTGTGTAATGCACAGGTCGATCTCCTTGTCATTCAGGGCACTCTTCCAGTCTCCGTTTTTCAGATCTGATGTGGGAACGACCCGGAACGAACTGTCGGTAGTTTTCCGGTCGGGATCCTCAAGCAGGCCGGTCAGCTCTTTCTCATAAGAAGTATCCACATCCGCAAAAGAAACCAGATAGGTCTTGGCATCCTGATGAGACAGGATGGTGCTGGACAGATAAATGCCTGCCAGGAAGAGGAGAGGGTACAGCAGGACCGGAACCAGAATCATGACGAGCATCATTTTTTTATCACGGAGGATCCCAAGCATTTCCTTCCGATATAAGGCGCGGATTATTTTATTCATGGTGGCCTCCCTTCTGAGGATCAGTCGGATCACATGTGTTTCCGTTGCGGATGATGTGGAAGAAGACTTCCCGGAGATTGAGGGAACTGGTCTGATCCATCAGTTCCTGCGGTGTGCCGGAGGCGATGATCTTCCCCTGATAGATCATCAGGATACGGTCACAGAGATACTGGGCTTCTTCCATGTAATGGGTGGAATAGATGATCGTCTTGCGGTGGTCTTTTTCTGCTTTCATAAAATTGACAATGGCTTCACTGCTGATCAGATCCAGTCCCAGCGTGGGTTCGTCGAAGATATAGATGTCCGGCTGATGGATCAGACAGCGGGCAATGCCTGCTCTCTGCGTCTGTCCGGTGGAGAGATTTTCAATACGGTTGTCGCCGAAAGATTCCATGTCAAGAAGGGCAAAGATCCGGCGGATCCTTTCCTCGGTTTCCTTGCGGGGAATCTGATAGATCTCACCGAAGGAGCGGAGCATTTCGCGGGTGCTCAGCCGATGGTACAGTCTGGTGTTGCCCGACAGATAACCGATATGCCGTTTGATGTCGGTGGGGTCTGTAAGCCGGTTTCCCTGTGCATCGGTGATAGTGACAGTTCCCTCGGTGGGCTCCATCAGACTGGCAAGCATGCGCAGCAGCGTAGTCTTGCCGGCACCGTTTGGTCCGAGAATCCCCACAATCTCGCCGGGACACACGGTCAGCGACAGATGATCCACGGCATAAAATTCTGTCTTCGTGCGCTGATGTCTGCGCGTTTTCTCTTCATCTCTGATAAATACTTTACAAAGCTGTGTGGCTTCTATCAAAATATATTCCTCCTGAACTGCATATTATAAATTTGTGTATGCTTCGGCAAAAGGCTCGCAAAAGCAGAGCTTTTTCGAGCTCGCGGGTGCGTTTATACTAAAGAAAGAATAACACATCTATCTCTCTAATTTGTGAAAAAACATATGAAAATAAAAAAAATTTACAAACGGACGTTAGATAGTACTTTTCTTAATGCGTAAAAAGTGTTATAATATCACTGAAAAAAATGGGAGAGATATGGAAGGTGGAGAAAATAACAGGAGGTGATCACTGTGGCTTTTGGTTTTTTCAAAAAGAAGCAGGATTTTTGGAAGGCTACGTTTAAGACATTAGGATCAGCGTACAGTTACTCCAAGCCCGGCGACGTAATTGTTATACAGGAACCAGTTGGGGATTACAGCGAAATGCAGTTTGCCAGAAAACTGGACGAATACATGTATAAGTACAAAGTAAACAAACTTACGGAGCCGACACAGGTAGAGGAGTTCTGGGAAGTGCAGTTGGAGCGTGGATAGGAATCATGTCAAGAAAGGGATAGAGCGATCTATCCCTTTCTTGTCGTGGGAAAAAGCCAGACTATGCATACGGATCCGGTCATGTCCCGGAGGAAGGAAACAGAGACGATGAGGAAGATTGCAACAATACGCACGGAGTTTCCGCAGAAATTCGGGATTCCCAGGCAGAGCGGCCTTGTGCCGGAACTGAGAGGAAAGATCGTGTTTGAACCGGAGTATCGCCAGCCGGAGGCATTGCGCGGGCTGGAAGGATTCAGCCATATCTGGCTGCTCTGGGAATTTTCACGGGCCAGGCGGGACACCTGGTCTGCCACAGTTCGGCCGCCGAGGCTGGGCGGAAATGAACGGATCGGTGTGTTTGCGACCAGATCGCCGTTTCGTCCCAATCCGATCGGATTGTCCAGCGTAAGGCTGGAACAGATTGAGTGGGACACTCCGGAGGGGCCGGTTCTTATTGTGTCGGGAGCGGATCTGATGGATCAGACGCCAATCTATGACATCAAGCCGTATCTGGTCTATGCGGACTGCCATCCGGACGCTGTGGACGGTTTTGTGCAGGAACAGAAGAGACATGAACTGGACGTACACATGACACCGCAGCAGCGTGAACAGGTGCCGCCGCACAAGCTCGAGGCACTCAGGCAGGTGCTGGAGCAGGATCCGAGGCCATCCTATCAGCAGGATCCACAGAGAATTTACGGTATGAGTTTCGGCGGACTGGATGTCCGGTTCCGCGTGGAAGAAGATGATTTGTATGTTACTGAGATAAAGGGGAACGACGATGAAGACATTTAGAAAAGCATTGACATTCAGTTATGATGATGGAATTTATCAGGACCGCAGACTGGTAGAGATCTTTAACCGCTATGGAATGAAGGCAACCTTCAATCTGAACACGGGGATCCAGAGTCCGGAGAGTAACTTTGACATTGAGGGCGTTCATATCAGCCGCATGCCTCAGGAGGGGTTAAAAGAGCTGTATCAGGGGCATGAGATTGCCGTGCATGGGCTGACCCATGCTGCTCCTGTCAATATGACGCAGGAACAGCTGGATGAGGAGTTTTTGCGCGATCAGCAGAATATTGAACGGCTGTATGGCACCAGACCGGTGGGCATGGCATACGCGTATGGCTGCACGGATGATCCGGGGATGATCCAGTATCTCGAGGATCATGGATTCAAGTACGGAAGAACCGTGGTGTCGACCCATTCCTTTGCATTGCCGGCCCGGCCGATCCTTCTGGAGGCGACCTGCCATCATGAGGACGAGCGGCTGTTTGAACTGGCGGAGGAGTTTCTGAAGGCTGACCCTGCGGAGCCTATGTTATTTTATGTCTGGGGACACAGCTATGAGTTTGATGTAAACCGTGATTGGGAACGCATTGAGACATTCTGCCGGATGATGTCCGGCAAAGACGATATTTTCTATGGAACGAACCGCGAGTGTCTGGAATTGTTTGGGGTGATCTGATCGCAGACGGAGATGAGATAAGCTCTGCAAATCTCGCTCTGATTGGCGGCTGTCAAATGCGCTGCATAAATGTGTGCATTTTCCTCGTCACCATAACATAAAAAGGAAAAGCCCGCATAAACTGTAAAAACGAGTTTATCGGGGGCTTACCTTGAGAAAATATATTGAAAACAGAGTGGTGGAGATTGGAAAATACATCGCCACAACTCATCAGACCGTCCGTCAGGCAGCCTGCCACTATGGTGTCAGCAAAAGCACCGTACATAAAGATGTGACAGAGCGCCTGGATGATATTGATCCCGACCTGGCAGCAGAGGTGCGCAGTGTGCTGGATGTCAATAAAGCGGAGCGGCATATCCGTGGCGGCATGGCCACCAGAAAAAAATATCTGCATCAGAAAGACTGAGTGACAGGATTATTGGCGGTTGAGTGCGGCAATCGCCTCGTCAATGTCCTCCTGTGTCACGGTCTCGCTAAAGGAGAGGATGGAGTGCAGAGGGGTGTCCGAGAACATTGCCTCTAACATCTGTCCGGTTCCATCGCCCATGGAGTCATTGGTATCTGCAGCAAGTGAGAACCCGCTCTTTGTGAGCAGGGCATCCAGTGGGGCGGTGTCTTTGACATGTTTGCGGATGTCTGCCGGGGAGGAAGTGCCGTCCACAACATACGGAAGTTCCGCGGTGCTCTCCAGAGATACCCAGATCGGAGCACGCAGATCGCGGGAAGAAGACCCCAGGAAGATGATATACTCTCCGGATGGAGCGTACCAGTCGTGCAGACCTGTGTGATAGTAGGAGAAGGCGCGTTTGTCGAGCTCGAGGGTGATCGTCTTGCTCTTGCCGGGTTTCAGATAGACCTTCTGGAATCCGCGCAGTTCGCAGAGCGGACGTGCATCCTCACATGGTGCGTTGTATACATAGAGCTGTACTACTTCGGCACCGGCTACTTCGCCGATATTTTTCAATGTCATCTGGACGCGGAGTGAATCGGTGTCCTTGATGTGCGGCATATGGTCCTGATCGGTAGCTACCGGTTCGTCATTGACCAGAAGAGTGATATTCTCATAGTCGAAGTCTGTGTAGCTGAGTCCGTGTCCAAATGGGAACAGGACTTCCATGCGCTTCTTGTCATAGTAGCGGTATCCAATGAAGACCCCTTCCTGGTAGCAGACTTCCTGCTGGTTTCCCGGGAACGTAAGATAGGATGGGTTGTCCTCCAGATACAGAGGGAAAGTCTCGGCCAGTTTTCCGGAAGGATTTACCTTGCCGTATAACAGATCCACAGCAGCGGAACCACTGGCTTCGCCGGCCAGATACATCTCCAGGACGCTGCGCACACGGCCGAGCCATGGCATTGTGACCGGAGAACCGTTGTGAAGAACTACGACGGTATTGGCCTGAGCTTTGGAGACTGCTTCGATCAACTTGTTCTGTGCTTCCGGAAGGTCGATGTGTGTTCTGTCGAAGCCTTCGCTCTCGTAGGAATCCGGAAGGCCGGCAAAGATGACAGCGACATCGACGTCCATGGCTGCCTCCATTGCATCGGCGCGCATCTTGAGTTCCATCTCCTCGGAGACATCTTCCAGAGAATATCCCTGTTCAAACTGAATATTCGGATTGTGCTTGAGGGCATCCAGTGCACTGTCAATCTGCGTGCAGTTGATGTGGCTGGAACCTCCGCCCTGAATCCGTGGATTCCTGGCAAATTCACCGATGATCAATACTTTCTGTTCTTTCTTTATAGGAAGAACTTTTTCATTTTTCAATAAAACGGCAGACTCGCAGGCCACTTTCCTGGCGAGTTCATGATGCTTCTGCTTGTCATAAGAGGTTTTCTCATTCTGGTGTTCAATGGATTTGTTGACCAGAGTCAGCACGCGGGTAACCGCCTGATCCAGGACCTCTATGGAGAGTTCGCCGGATTCGACTGCCTTGACGATCTGCTGATCACGGACTCCGTGGGAAGATGGCATCTCGAGATCCAGTCCCGCTTTTAACGCAGGCACGCGGTCGTTCATGGCACCCCAGTCGGTGAGCATCAGACCTTCATATCCCCATTCGCCGCGGAGTACGTCATTCAATAGCCAGTTGTTTTCGCAGGAATAAACGCCGTTGATACGGTTGTAACTGCACATGATCGTCCATGGCTGTGCCTGTTTGACGGTCTTTTCAAAAGCGGTCAGGTAGATTTCGCGGAGTGTACGCTCATCGACCTTGGAGCTGATGGTGAGGCGGCGCTTTTCCTGATTGTTCGCTGCAAAATGCTTCAGACTGGTGCCCACGTGCTGTGACTGCACGCCATTGACAAAGGCGGCACCAAGTTCGCCGGCCAGGTACGGATCCTCAGAATAATACTCAAAGTTTCGTCCGCACAGAGGGGAACGCTTCATATTAATACCGGGCCCCAGCAATACGCTGACCCCCTCAGCCTGGCATTCCTCGCCGAGAGCTTCACCGACCTGATGGATCAGATCGCGGTCGAATGAGCAGGCCATGGCAGACGCGGTCGGGAAACAGATGGCTTCCACGCTCCCGCAGACCCCCAGATTGTCGGTGACCTCCTCCTGCTTGCGCAGGCCATTTGGGCCGTCGCTGACCATAACAGCCGGAATGTCGAGACGCGGGATCTCCTGGGTGTGCCAGAAATCCATGCCGGAACACAGGCTGGCCTTTTCCTCCAGCGTCAGAGAAGAAAGAACCTTCTCGATATCGATTGTTTTCATAATGTAAAATACCTCCTTCATGATCAATAAAAAAACAGCCATAAACGAAAAGAAACCGTCACAAAAGAAATCCTTTGTGGCAGTTTGCTACAAATAAAACGAAAATGCCCACTTGACACCACAGAAATTTGGTGATAAGATGGACAGTGCACTATTGTGACACAATAGGCGAATTGGCTTCCTTTCTTTATTATAGCATAATTTATGATAAAAGAAAAGCCCTTACGTTAAAAGTCACAAAATACTCTAAAAACTATAAGGAGTGAACATCGATGGAGAAGAACAGGTTACGTCCAGTCAAAGTAGGTAACGGTGTAAGAATGAGTTTTGCCCGCCAGCAGGAAGTACTTGAGATGCCAAATCTCATTGCGGTGCAGACTGAGTCTTATAAGTGGTTCTTAGAAGAAGGATTAAAAGAGGTATTCCGGGATATTTCCCCGATCTCTGACTTCAGTGGTCGTCTGAGCTTGGAATTCGTGGATTTTGAGTTATGCCGCGATGAGCGCAAGTATGACATTGACCAGTGTAAGGAGCGCGATGCTACATATGCAGCACCGTTAAAAGTAAAAGTCCGTTTACACAATAAGGAAACCGAGGAGATCAAGGAACATGAGATTTTCATGGGCGATCTTCCTTTGATGACCGCTACAGGAACCTTTATTATCAATGGTGCTGAGCGTGTTATCGTAAGTCAGCTTGTACGTTCCCCGGGAATCTACTATGCAATTGGTCACGATAAGATCGGTAAGGAACTGTACTCATGTACCGTTATCCCGAATCGTGGTGCCTGGTTGGAGTATGAGACAGACTCGAACGATGTTTTCTCTGTTCGTGTGGATAGAAACCGTAAGGTGCCGATCACAGTATTCCTGAGAGCGCTTGGTCTTGGCACGAACCAGGAGATCAAGGATGTCTTTGGCGAGGAGCCGAAGATCCTGGCAAGTATCGAGAAAGATACTACTGATAATTATCAGGATGGTCTGCTGGAATTATACAAGAAGCTGCGTCCGGGCGAGCCATTGTCTGTAGACAGTGCAGAGAACCTGCTCAATGGCATGTTCTTCGATCCACGCCGCTATGATCTGGCGAAGGTAGGACGTTACAAATTTAACAAGAAGCTGCACTTAAAGAACCGTATTGTCGGATGCACACTGATAGAGGATGTTACCGACAGCGTGACCGGTGAAGTGATCGAGGCGGGCACGGTAGTGACCGAGGATATCGCGACACAGATCCAGAATGCAGCAGTTCCGTATGTGATGGTAGAGAAAGAGGGCATGAGCACAAAGGTTCTGTCCAATCTCATGGTTGACCTTCAGTACTTCCTGCCAGAGGTTGAGCCAAGAAGCATCGGCGTAACAGAAGATGTTTACTATCCATTATTAAAGCAGATCCTGGATGAGCATGGGGATGACCAGGATGCGGTGATCAGTGCAATTCAGGAGAACATCAGTGAACTGATTCCAAAGCACATCACCAAGGAAGATATCTTTGCTTCCATCAACTACAACATGCATCTGGAGTACCAGATCGGTAACAAGGACGATATCGATCATCTGGGCAACCGTCGTATCCGTGCGGTGGGCGAGCTGCTTCAGAACCAGTATCGTATCGGTCTGTCCCGTATGGAGCGTGTTGTCCGTGAGAGAATGTCCACACAGGATATGGCTACGATCACGGCACAGTCCCTGATCAACATCAAGCCGGTGACAGCCGCTGTCAAGGAGTTCTTCGGAAGTTCCCAGCTGTCACAGTTCATGGATCAGAACAATCCGCTGAGTGAGCTGACTCATAAGAGACGTTTATCTGCATTGGGACCGGGTGGTCTGTCAAGAGACCGTGCCGGATTCGAGGTGCGAGATGTCCATTACTCACATTATGGACGTATGTGTCCTGTAGAGACACCTGAGGGACCTAACATCGGTCTGATCAACTCACTGGCTTCTTACGCATGCATCAACGAATATGGATTTGTAGAGGCTCCATATCGTGTTGTTGATAAATCAGATCCTCAGAATCCGCGTGTAACAGACGAGGTTGTGTATCTGTCTGCGGATGAGGAGGACAAGTTCATTGTCGCACAGGCCAATGAGCCTCTGGACGAGGATGGACATTTTGTGAACACTAATATTTCCGGTCGTTTCCGCGAGGATACTTCCCAGTTTGAGAAGTCCAAGATCGATCTGATGGACGTATCTCCAAAGATGGTATTCTCTGTGGCAACTGCCATGATCCCATTCCTGGAGAACGATGATGCGAACCGTGCACTGATGGGATCCAACATGCAGCGTCAGGCCGTACCTCTTATGATCACTGAGGCTCCTGCGGTTGGTACCGGTATGGAGATGAAGGCGGCAGTCGATTCAGGAAACTGCGTTGTCGCTGAGGAGAACGGTGTGGTAGAGCGCTCTGCATCCAATGAGATTATCATCAAGTCTGAGACAGGAGATACCCACCGCTATAAGCTGGCCAAATTCCGGCGAAGCAACCAGGGTACCAGCATGAACCAGCGCCCGATCGTCAACAAGGGCGATGAGATCAAGGTAGGCCAGGTAATTGCGGATGGTCCTTCTACCTGTGGTGGTGAGATCGCATTAGGTAAGAACCCATTGATCGGATTTATGACCTGGGAAGGTTATAACTACGAGGATGCGGTTCTGCTGAGTGAGAGATTAGTACAGGAGGATGTCTATACATCCATCCATATCAATGAATATGAGGCTGAGGCCAGAGATACCAAGCTCGGCGCAGAGGAGATCACCAGAGACGTACCGGGTGTCGGTGACGAGGCTCTCAAGGATCTCGACGAGAGAGGTATCATCCGCATCGGTGCGGAAGTGCGTGCGGGAGATATCCTGGTCGGCAAGGTTACACCAAAGGGTGAGACAGAGCTGACAGCAGAGGAGAGACTGTTACGTGCGATCTTCGGCGAGAAGGCCAGAGAAGTGCGTGATACTTCCCTGAAGGTACCACACGGTGAGTTCGGTATTATCGTAGATGCCAAGGTATTTACACGTGAGAACGGCGATGAGCTGCCTCCTGGAGTAAATGAGAGTGTACGCATCTACATTGCACAGAAACGTAAGATTCAGGTCGGCGATAAGATGGCCGGTCGTCATGGTAACAAGGGTGTCGTTTCCCGAGTATTACCAGTCGAAGATATGCCATTCCTTCCAAACGGACGTCCGCTGGATATCGTGCTGAATCCTCTGGGTGTGCCTTCCCGTATGAATATCGGACAGGTCCTGGAGATCCATCTGAGTCTGGCAGCCAAAGTGCTTGGTTTCAATGTAGGAACACCGGTATTTGACGGTGCCAACGAGTACGATATTATGGACACTCTGGAGATGGCCAATGATTATGCCAATACTCCGTTAAATGAGCAGGAGCGTCAGGAACAGATCGAGAAAGCAACCAAGGAGGGCGATGACGAAGAGGTAGCCCGTCTGAAAGATCTGGTTCCGTTTGAGGAAAAATACAAGGATCTGCTGGATCCGGAGGTGCTGGAGTATCTGCTGACCAATCAGGAGTACCGCAAGGAGTGGAGAGGAGTTCCTATCCGCCGCGATGGTAAGGTTCGTCTTCGTGACGGACGTACCGGAGAGTACTTCGATGGCGAGGTAACAGTAGGATTCATGCATTACCTGAAGCTGCATCATCTGGTAGATGATAAGATCCATGCACGTTCAACCGGTCCTTACTCACTGGTTACACAGCAGCCACTGGGTGGTAAAGCTCAGTTCGGTGGACAGCGTTTCGGTGAGATGGAGGTTTGGGCTCTGGAGGCTTATGGTGCTGCACACACACTGCAGGAGATCCTGACTGTCAAGTCAGATGATGTGGTTGGACGTGTGAAGACCTATGAGGCGATCATCAAGGGTAAGAACATTTCCGAGCCGGGTATTCCGGAATCCTTTAAGGTTATGTTAAAAGAGCTGCAGGCACTGGCACTCGACGTTACAGTTCTCGATGAGGACGGCAACGAAGTGTGCATGACAGAGGATGTTGAGGAAGAAGGTCCAAACGAGGAGACCGAAGAGCTGATCGACGGCGGAGCAAACTTCGCATTCGACAGTGGTGAATCCTTCGAGCAGGCCGGATATTCAGAGGGAACAGCGGAGGAGCTGCAGGAATTTGAATTCAACGCATTCGAGGACAGCGAACAGTAACAGGTAGCGATTTTAATGTATCTATGAATCCTATATAGCGCCCGAAAGGGCAGATGGAGGTTACTATGACAGACAGTAATGTTAAGGAAGAAAAGCACATCACATATGATGCGATCAAGATTGGTCTTGCTTCTCCTGAGAAGATCCGTGAGTGGTCACGTGGTGAGGTCAAGAAGCCTGAGACAATCAATTATAGAACCTTAAAGCCAGAAAAGGCAGGACTTTTCTGTGAGAAGATCTTTGGACCAAGCAAAGACTGGGAATGCTATTGCGGTAAGTACAAGAAAATCCGTTATAAGGGTGTTGTCTGTGACCGCTGTGGTGTAGAAGTTACCAAGTCCAGCGTACGTCGTGAGCGTATGGGACATATTGAACTGGCTGCACCGGTATCCCATATCTGGTATTTCAAGGGTATCCCAAGCCGTATGGGTCTGATCCTGGATATCTCTCCGAAGAATCTGGAAAAGGTGCTGTACTTTGCTTCTTATATTGTGCTGGAGCCGGGAGAAAATACCGATCTGACCCAGAGACAGATCTTATCTGAGATCGAGTACCAGGAAGCCTATGAGAAATATGGCAATGCATTCCGTGCGGGCATGGGAGCAGAGTCTATTATGGAGCTTCTGATGAGTATTGACCTGGACGAGGAATCTGCAAACCTCAAGGAGGAACTGCAGACCGCTTCCGGACAGAAGCGTACCAGAATCATCAAGAGACTGGATGTGATCGAGGCATTCCGCGAGTCCGGCAACAAGCCGGAGTGGATGATCCTTACGGTCATCCCGGTCATTCCACCGGATCTGCGACCAATGGTGCAGTTGGATGGTGGACGTTTTGCGACATCTGATATGAACGATCTGTATCGTCGTATCATCAATAGAAATAACCGTCTGAAGAGATTGCTGGAGCTGGGTGCACCGGACATCATCGTGCGCAATGAGAAACGTATGCTCCAGGAGGCTGTGGATGCACTGATCGACAATGGCAGACGTGGACGTCCGGTCACCGGACCTGGAAACAGACCGCTGAAGTCTCTGTCCGATATGCTCAAGGGTAAGCAGGGACGTTTCCGCCAGAACCTGTTAGGTAAACGTGTCGATTATTCCGGTCGTTCCGTAATCGTCGTAGGTCCTGAGTTAAAGATCTACCAGTGCGGACTTCCAAAAGAGATGGCAATCGAGCTGTTCAAACCATTCGTTATGAAGGAACTCTGTTCCAACGGAACCGCGCACAATATCAAGCAGGCCAAGAAGATGGTAGAGAAACTTCAGCCTGAGGTATGGGATGTGCTTGAGGAAGTAATCCGCGAGCATCCGGTTATGCTGAACCGTGCTCCTACCCTTCACAGACTGGGAATCCAGGCGTTTGAGCCTACGCTGGTCGAGGGTAAAGCGATCAAACTTCATCCGCTGGTATGTACCGCGTTCAATGCCGATTTCGATGGAGACCAGATGGCTGTGCATCTTCCATTGTCCGTGGAAGCGCAGGCAGAGTGCCGTTTCCTGCTGTTATCGCCAAATAACCTGCTGAAGCCATCCGATGGTGGTGTAGTAGCAGTACCATCCCAGGATATGGTGCTTGGTATCTACTATCTGACCCAGCAGCGTGACGGTGTGATCGGAGAGGGCAATGTCTATAAGGATGTCAATGAGGCAATCGTTGCCTATGAGAATGAGGCATTAACACTTCATTCCCGTATCAAGGTACGTCGTGAGGGCATCAATGCAGATGGTGTCAAAGAGCAGAGAACGATCGAATCCACACTGGGAAGATTTATCTTCAATGAGATTCTTCCACAGGATCTTGGATTTGTGGATCGTGAAGATCCGGATAACTTCCTGAAGCTGGAAGTGGATTTCCACGTAGGCAAAAAACAGTTAAAACAGATTTTGGAGAAGTGTATCAATGCACATGGCGCGACAGCGACCGCTGAGACCATGGACAGCATTAAGGCACTTGGATATAAGTATTCCACACGTGCTGCTATGACCGTATCTATTTCAGATATGACCGTCCCAGAGTCCAAAAAGGCGATTCTGGAGCAGGCGGAGAAGACTGTGGAGAAGATTACATTCAACTATCGTCGTGGACGTCTGACAGAAGAAGAGCGTTACAGAGCGGTTATCGCGACCTGGTATGCAGCCGATAATGAGCTGACACAGGCATTGATGTCCGGACTGGACCGTTACAACAACATCTTCATGATGGCTGATTCCGGAGCCCGTGGTTCCCAGGCGCAGATCAAGCAGCTGGCCGGTATGCGAGGACTGATGGCAGATACATCAGGACGCACTATCGAGCTCCCGATCAAATCCAACTTCCGTGAGGGTCTGGATGTATTGGAGTACTTTATCTCAGCTCATGGTGCACGTAAGGGTCTGTCCGATACCGCACTTCGTACCGCCGATTCCGGTTACCTGACCCGTCGTCTGGTCGATGTATCACAGGATCTGATCATCCGTGAGGTTGACTGTAGCGAGAATCGTGATTCTATTCCTGGAATGGTGATCACAGGCCTGACTGATGGCAAAGAGGTGATCGAGTCACTTGAAGAGCGTATCACCGGACGCTTCGCATGCGAGAATATGTACGATGACAACGGAGAACTCATTGTAAAGGCAAATCATATGATCACGCCGCAGAGAGCTGCCCGCATCGTCAATACCAAGAAGATCATTGACGCCGGAGACAAGGCAAGCGTGAAGATCCGTACAATCCTGACCTGTAAGTCTCATGTCGGAGTCTGTGCGAAATGTTACGGTGCAAACCTGGCTACCCGTGAGCCGGTACAGGTTGGTGAGGCTGTAGGTATTATTGCAGCCCAGTCTATCGGTGAGCCTGGTACCCAGCTGACCATGCGTACCTTCCATACCGGTGGTGTAGCCGGTGATGATATCACACAGGGTCTTCCTCGTGTCGAGGAGCTTTTTGAGGCGCGTAAGCCAAAGGGACTTGCTATTATCGCAGAGTTCGGTGGAACTGTGTCTATTCGTGATACCAAGAAAAAGCGTGAAGTAATAGTTACCAACAAAGAGACCGGAGAGTCCAAGGCATATCTGATCCCATACGGATCACGAATCAAGGTGCTCGAGGGTCAGGAACTGGAGGCCGGTGATGAGCTGACCGAGGGTTCTGTAAATCCACATGACATTCTTGCAATCAAGGGAGTACGTGCCGTGCAGGACTATATGATCCGCGAGGTGCAGCGTGTATACCGTCTGCAGGGTGTAGAGATCAATGATAAGCATATCGAGGTTATTGTACGTCAGATGCTGAAGAAGATCCGTGTCGAGGAAAATGGCGATTCCGATTATTTACCGGGAATCATGGTAGATGCACTGGAATTTGAGGATACAGTGGAAGAGATGGAGGCACAGGGCAAAGAAGCTCCTGTTGGAAGCCAGGTAATGCTTGGTATTACCAAGGCCGCTCTGGCTACAAATTCCTTCCTGTCAGCAGCATCCTTCCAGGAGACAACCAAGGTTCTGACTGATGCTGCAATTAAGGGCAAGATCGATCCACTGGTAGGTCTCAAGGAGAATGTTATCATTGGTAAGCTGATTCCGGCTGGAACCGGTATGAAGAGATATCGTAATGTACAGCTGGATTGCGATGACGAAGCAGAGAGAGAGATCGAGGAGATCAGAGCTGCCTTTTTGGGAAGAATGAATCAGGCTGCCCCTGAGGAGGAGCCAACCAATCAGAAACCAGACAAAGGTCCTGATGGTGAGGTTGTTTATTCCCTTGAGGAAGACGTATAATTTTAAGAATACAAAGGACGAAGCGGCTGCGGATATGCGGCCGCTTTGCTGCCTTTTTACTGTTTATGTATGGGCTGTTTTTGTTGGTTTGAAAAATAATCAGAAAAAACTTCAAAAAAGTGTTGACATACATGGCCAGGGGTGATAAGATATATCTCGTTGACGCGCAAGAGCGCAGACACAAACACCT
>CAKRJH010000020.1 GCA_934351255.1 uncultured Lachnospiraceae bacterium | reverse complement strand
TCCTTTGACGTACTCAAATGCCTCAACCCCGCATAAACACTAGGTTTATTTATCCAAGCTCTTCATTGTCGGGAACAACAGTACATCTCTGATCGCCGGGCTGTCCGTCATCAGCATACACAGTCTGTCAATTCCATATCCGATACCACCTGTTGGAGGCATTCCGACGCTCAGTGCATTGAGGAAGTCCTCATCGGTATGCTCTGCCTCGTCATCTCCGGCTGCGGCATTGGCATCCTGCTGTGCGAAACGCTCACGCTGGTCGATTGGATCATTTAACTCGGAGTATGCGTTACACATCTCCCAGCCGTTCATGAACATCTCAAAACGCTCCACGTAGTTTGGATCCTCCGGCTTCTTCTTGGTCAACGGAGAAATCTCGATTGGATGATCCATGACAAAAGTTGGCTGGATCAGGTTCTTCTCGACAAACTCCTCGAAGAACAGGTTCAGGATATCACCCTTCTTATGACGTTCCTCATACTCAATACCCTTCTCATCGGCAATCGCACGTGCCTCTTCCAGGCTATTGATCTCTTTAAAATCGATTCCGGCATATTTCTTGACAGCATCTACCATCGTGATACGCTCAAACGGCTTGCCCAGATCCATCTCGGTTCCCTGATACGTGATCGTAGTGGTTCCAAGAACCTCCTGCGCGATATAGCGGAACATCTCCTCGGTCAGATCCATCATGCCGTGATAATCGGTGTATGCCTGATATAACTCCATCAGAGTAAATTCCGGATTGTGTCTGGTGTCGACACCCTCGTTACGGAAGACACGTCCGATCTCATAGACACGCTCCATGCCGCCTACGATCAGTCTCTTCAGATATAACTCCAGAGAGATACGCAGTTTCAGGTCTTCGTCCAATGCATTGAAATGTGTCATAAACGGGCGGGCTGCTGCACCACCGGCATTGGAAACCAACATCGGTGTCTCGACCTCCATGAAATCTTTGGATGCCAGGAAACGGCGGATAGCTGTCAGGATCTTGGAACGTTTCACGAAGGTGTCCTTGACATCCTCATTCATGATCAGATCCACATATCTCTGACGATATCTGGTGTCGGTATCCGTCAGTCCGTGACGCTTCTCCGGAAGCACCTGCAGGGACTTGGACAGCATGGTCATCTCCTCTGCGTGAATGGAGATTTCTCCGGTCATGGTACGGAATGCAAAGCCGCGGATTCCGTAAATGTCTCCGATATCGGATTTCTTGAAATCTGCATAGGCATCCTCACCGATCGCATCACGCGCCACATAGACCTGGATCTTTCCCTTCAGATCCTGAATATTGCAGAATGAGGCTTTTCCCATAACACGCTTGAACATCATACGGCCCGCAATGCTGACCTGGATCGGCTGTGCGTCCATGATCTCACGGCGTTCATTGTATTCTGCCTTCTTGGCTGCTCTGGCCTCGGCCTCCTCCAATCCGTCAAAATTCGGCTGCGGACGTCCTGCCAGAAGTTTCTCCTCATGCTCTGCGTATAAGTCTTTCACCTCATCGGTGTGATGGGTGACATCATATTTGGTAATCTGGAAAGGATCTTTTCCCGCTTCCTGTAAATTTGCTAATTTCTCACGGCGAACCTTCAGCAACTGGTTTAAGTCCTGCTGCTGCGCCTGTGGTTTCTTCTGCTGCTCTGCCACAATATTACTCCTCTCGATGATCTTCTTCTCGTTTATTTGGCCGGCTTCTTAACTTCCAGGATCTCATACTGGATCATGGAGCCATCCGGTGTCTCGATAGAGACGATATCTCCCACCGTCTTGCCGTTCATGGCAACGCCCAGAGGGGACTCGTTGGAAATCTTATTGTTCAGGATATCTGCCTCGGTAGATCCTACGAAACGATACTCCTCTTCCTCGTCGAGTTCCAGATCACGCACACGGATCGTATAACCGACACGCACCTTGATCACATCGCCTTCATTCTCCTCTTCCACGTCAGCGACCTCAGCGTTTTTGAGGATTTTGGTAATCTCCTCGATACGAGCCTCGATGTCCCGCTGCTCGTCCTTGGCTGCATCATACTCTGCGTTCTCGGACAAATCGCCCTGCTCACGTGCTTCACGGATCTTGACTGCGACTTCCTGACGACGGTTTACTTTCAGATCCTGCAGCTCCTCTTCCAGGGCTTTCAGACCTTCGTATGTTAAGATATTTTTCTTTTCTGCCATTATGGTTCCTCCATTTAATTTTATATTCTGCCGGCTTTCTGCCGACGAAACTGCTTAATCTTCATCACTCCAGCTGGTTCTGAACGGTGCCATCGGCAGACCGTTTTTACCAAACATGGTGACAGGGCCATAATTCACCCAGCAATATCTTGCATATATCGGATGATTGACCTGGGATGAGAACAGGCGCACGGTGTTGTCCTGCAGGACAACAGAATCTGCCGGATAAAAGACCTTATCCTGTCCGGCCACCTCAAATCCCAGTGGCTTCTCACCCTTGCATACCAGACCGTCCTTGGCGTGATTGAAAATACACCACATATAGGACTTCACGGTATAGCAGGACTGATAAAACGGACCGTATGCACGAACTGCATTGTTCATCTTGTAGGCATGATACATTGCCTGCAGTGCCAGTCTCTCTCCGATCGGCTGTTTGTCGATCGGATGGATGTTATTGAACTCACCCTTATCCAGAGCCACCACCAGACCGGTATTCTTGACGGTACGGTACACTCTGTGCTGTGCCTCGCGGATCTTGGCCCAGTTGGACATCTCAGGATCTCCCGCATTCTTGAACATCGGAAGCTGCACGATCATAAATGGCAGCTTGTCATCATGCCAGTCTTCTCTCCACTGACGGATCAGACGGGATAACAGATTGTAGTAGCTGTCCGGCTTCTGGTCGTCATTCTCGCCCTGATAATAGATAAATCCAGCCAGGGTGTACGGCGTGATCCTCTGGATCATAGATTCATATAATCCTGCCGGGCGCACCTCACTCCACGGTCCTATCGGACCCGGATACCGGTTCTCACCACAGACAGCCAGCGCTCCCTCCCAGGTAGGGTTCGGATCGGTCTTGTAATACTCGGCACACTTGCGGTCAAACTCTGCCTGATAGACGATGTAGTCCTCTCGAGCCTTCAGATACTCCTCAAAGTTCTGATCTTTCACAGCCTCATCATATTCCTCAACATAGGAGGAGATCACCTTGTCATTCTCCAGTGCTTCACGGCTCATCCAGCAGGATGCAGAGGTTCCGCCCCAGTTACAGCCGATGATTCCCACCGGACATTCGAGCTGTGCTGCCAGCTTTCTGGCGAAATAATATGCCACGGCCGACCAGGTTCCTGCATGCTCCGGAGTACACAGTTCCCAGGAGCTCTTTGCCTCAGCATCGAACAGTTCCTGACGAACGGAAGATACCCTCGGAACATTGTAATAACGGATCCGTTCATTGGTCGCTTCCGACACCGCATCTGCACCATCCTTGGAGTTCTGCAGTTCCAGTTCCATATTCGACTGTCCTCCGGCGAGCCATACCTCTCCATAGACCACATCCTCGAATACAATGCGGTCATCCAGATCCGACGTGATCTCCATCTCGTAAGGGCCCCCACCCTCGATCGGAGACAGAGCCGCCATCCACTTGCCGTCGATGACATCAACCGGAATCTTTACGTCCTGAATGGATACCGTCACCTTGGTGGCATCGGATTCCCCCCAGACATAGACAACCCGGTTACGCTGTAGAATCATATGATCGCTGAATATTGCGGGTAATTTGAGCATATTAATCGAAACCTCCATCCATGAATAAAGCAATCTTTTCTCTCATATCGCAGGCATGACAGCCCACGCTAAAATTATACCATTGTTTATCATATCACAATTTACTGCGTGATAGCAATAAATAATTCGTGAATCGTACATCCTCTGGTGGGAACCACAGCATGCGGAGCAATCTGATCCATCGGCTCCAGCACAAACTGTCTCTGACACATCTCGCGATGTGGGATCGTCAGGTCTTCCTGCTGGAGAATGACATCATCGTATAGAAGAATATCGACATCCAGTGTCCTTGGCCCCCAGTGTACCAGTCTCTCCCGGTGCGCGGCCTGCTCGATCTGTCCCACGCGCTTCAGCATCTGCTGCGGCGTGCGAAGCGTCCTCACCTGAACCGCACTGTTCAGAAAATCATCCTGTTCGACCCCGCCGACCGGTGCCGTCGTGATATAATCTGCCACCCGCACCACCTGAGTCTGAGCCTCCTGTCCCAGCATCTCCACGGCCAGATCCAGATAGGCTTTCTTGTCGCCCATGTTGGAGCCGATCCCCAGATAACAGGTATGCCAGCTTCTGGAGATCCGCACTGCCACCGTCTCCACCGGAAGCATTACCGGTGCCCACGGCTTCTCGACCTCGACATCCACCTTCTCGACCAGCGGATATTCGATCAGGATCGTCTCAGCAATCACCTCGGCCAGCCGTTCGATCAGTGCAAAGGTATTCTCCTGTGCCACCTGCGTGATCCTCTGGCAGACCTGAGCATAATTGACTGACGCCTCCAGGTCATCGTGCTGTCCTGCTGCCGCAAAGTCCCCGTGCATATCGACGGAGACCAGAAACTTCTGTCCCAGCACATTTTCCTCAGGAAGTACCCCGTGTCTGGCAAAGATCTCCAGACGTTTAATCCTTACACAATCCATAGTTGTCCTCTTCTATCTTCTAAAATACCTGCCAGTGTCCGGGATCCTCCCAATATGATTTCTGGGAGGAACATCGGAGCACCAGTCTTCGCGGCAGGCTATCAAAACGCTTGCCAAGTTTGAATCCTGCCAGCTTAAATCCACACTGCAGTGCAAAGTAAAATGCCTTGAACACCCTTCCTTTCTTCAGAAGAGTCGACAGCATGAACCGGGCATATCCCGCTCCGGTCTTCTCTGAGGAGATTGTATCAAAGACCTCATGATACTGTCTCTGACTGGCACCCAGATCAAAGTTGCGGTGGAACTGCTGCATGCAGGTATAGGTATGGGAATGTATCACCTGCGCCCGGCTGCAGTAGGCCACCCGATACCCCGCTCTGATCACGCGGCTGGCCATGATCATGTCCTCATTGAAGATCGTCGGGCGCACAAAGCCACCCATCTGTTCATAGATCTCCCTGCGGTACATCGCACAGACATCCGAACAGAAATAGGTCTTGATCCCCAATGTCTCAAGATCTGACAGACTCTGCAGCCGGTCCTGATCCGGGTAGTTGTGCTCTCTGGTCATCCTCTCCACGATATCCGCCTGCTCTCTGGCAAGCTGTCTGGCATAGGCGATCGCCACATGGTCCTGAGTGATTCCCTCGGCCAGTCTCTCCAGCAGATGGTCATCCGCCGGCATCGCGTCCTGTGTCATAAACAGGACATACGGTGAATCTCCCATGGTCAGGCCAAGATGTCTGGTCCCGCCATGGTCAAACTGCTCTCTGACTACCGGATGTACGCTGATCCGCTCATCCTGTGGCTGTACCAGTGCCTCCTGCGGTCCGTTCACCGTCTGCATCAGATAAATGTGATGCGGCCGGATCGTCTGATGCATCAGTTTTTTGATCATCTTCGGAAATGATGCATCCGGATGATACACCGGAATCACCACATCAATCCTGATTTGTTCCTGATTATCCATATCCATCCTCATTTTCATTCCATGTCAACTACTGCCCGAGTCCCAGAAGACGGCTCACCAATTTGACCGCTTCCTGGGCATCCTCCGAATATCCATCCGCACCGATCTCGTCGCAGAAGCTCTGCGTGATCACAGCTCCTCCGATAATGATCTGTGCGCGGATCTTGCGCTCCCTGGCCATCTTGACCACCTTGTCCATCTCCATCATCGTCGTGGTCATCAATGCCGACAGTCCGATAATATCTGCATCTTCCTTCTGTGCCGTATCCAGAATCTTCTCCGCCGGCACATCCTTGCCCAGGTCGATCACACGATATCCGTAATTGCGCAGCATCAGCGCTACCAGATTCTTGCCAATGTCGTGAATGTCATGTTCCACCGTGGCAAGCACGATCGTCGCCATCGGCTCGCGGTCACGGCTGGCCGCCAGGATCGGCTCCAGATATCCGATGCCGGTCTCCATCGTCTCCGCACTGGAAATGAGCTGAGGAAGATAATATTTCTTGGCATCAAACAGCTCACCCACGCGGTTGATCCCCGGGATCAGACTCTCATCGATGATCTCCTGCGGAGACCGTCCCTGCTCTACCGCTTCCTTTACCAGATCCACGATCTTTCCCTTGCGTCCTTTGACGACCGCTTCCATCAGGATATCATCGTACTCCTCGCCGGCCTGCGCCGGTGCCCCAGCCCCTTTGTCCGCAGCCGGAACAGCCGCAGTCTGCGCTCCAATCGGCAGTGGATGATCCATGACACGGTTGATATATCGGGTATCCGCCTCCGGTTTATTCATCAGAAGATCCGCTGCAAATACCGTATGCATCAGAAGATCCTGCGACGGGTTGGCAATCGCCATAGTCAGTCCGGACTGGATTGCCATCGCCATCAGTGTGGCATTGACAAAGGCTCTCTCCGGCAGTCCAAAAGAAATATTGGACAGACCGCAGGCCGTGGCCACTCCGAGTTCTTCTTTACAGTATCTCACCGTATCCAACATCTCGATACCTGCCAGTTTATTGGCACCGATGGTGGCAACCAGTCCGTCTACCACGACATCGTCCTTGCCAAGTCCCTCTGCCATGGCTGCGTCCAGCACGTGATGGATGATCGATACCTTCTCCTCCTGATCCTTTGGCAGTCCGGCGTCACAAAGAGGAAGCAGGATAAACATAGCGCCGTACTTCTTTGCGATCGGAAGCAGCAGTTCCATCTTAGGACTCTCCATGGAGATCGAATTGATCAGCGCCCGACCCGGATAGATCCGGAGTGCTGCCTCGAGCACTTCCACGTAACTGGAGTCGATCGCCAGCGGTGTATTGGTAATCAGCGTCAGCTCATTGACTGCTTTGAGCATCATCTCTTTTTCGTCAATGCCATTCATTCCCATATTGACATCGAGAACCGCTGCGCCGGCCTCTGCCTGCGCCTCCGCCATCTCGGTCACCAGTTCCATGCTGCCGGCACGAAGCTGCTCCTGTAATTTCTTCTTGCCGGTCGGGTTAATACGTTCTCCGATGATCTTAAACACGCCATCCAGAGGAAGTTCCAGCACATCTCTCTCCGTGGAAAGCGCACGGCGCACGACCTTTCCCTGACGTGCCGTAAAACTCTGCTTTCCCATCAGCCCTTTACTCTGCAGTCTCCGGGTCAACACACGGATGTGATCCGGTGTCGTGCCACAGCATCCTCCCAGGATATCCGCACCGGCATGTACCAATACCTCCATACCCTCGGCGAATTCCTCAGGCCCCATGTCGTAGATCGTCTCTCCGTCTACAAGTTGAGGCAGGCCGGCATTTGGCTTGGCTACGATCGGAATATCCGCATACCGCGCCATCTGCTCCACGACCTCGACCATCTTGTCCGGTCCTGTAGAACAGTTGACACCCAGTGCATCCACGCCCATCGCTGTCAGCACCAGCGCAGCAGTCCCCGGATTCGTCCCAAACAGGGTTCGTCCATCCTCATTGAACGTAAGTGTCACCATCACCGGCAGAGAGGAACACTCTTTGACTGCAAGTACGGCCGCACGGCATTCCTGCAGGCTCATCATGGTCTCCACCACGATAAAATCCACCCCTGCCTCATCCAGACAACGGATCTGTTCTTTATAAATATCCACCAGATCCTCAAATGGAAGATCTCCCATCGGATAGAGCTGCTTTCCTGTCATCGTGATATCACCGGCAATATATACCGGACGATCCACTCCGGCCTGTCGGATCGCTTCCCTGGAAAGGTCTACCAGATCGCGGTTCATCTGTTCCAGCCGGTCAGAAAGCCCATACTCGCCCAGCTTGATCCGGTTGCCCGAAAAGGTCGGTGCATAGACAGCGTCCGTCCCTGCCAGGATATATTCTCTCTGAAGATCCACCAGGACATCCGGGTGTTCCAGGATCCACTGCTCCGGACATACTCCGGTAGGCATCCCCCTTTTCTGTAAGTTTGAGCCGGTCGCGCCATCTAATATCAGCTTGCCAGCCTCCAGACGCTGACGAAAATCCTCTCTTGTCATAACAATCTTTTCCCTTCTTTGCCCGTTGTCGGGCAGATACTGTACCTTTTAGTATAACATAACTCTCCTATGATGAAAATAGTCACATTCTCCCCGGAAAATATGATATAATTTGCGCGAAGGCAAAAGTGAACACAGTGATTGACAGATACCGGTGCTTACATCAGGCAGATGGACGATGGCTATGTGAGCGCGCCCGCGATCAGGCCTTTTGCCGAATTGATGCGAAAGAATGGAGAGCACGTATGATATTACAGAGCAGTCACATTGACAAAACTTTTGATGGGGAAACCATCTTAAAGGATGTCAGTTTTCATATTAATGACCATGAAAAAGTCGCCCTGGTCGGAATCAATGGCTCCGGCAAGACCACGCTTCTGCGGATCCTGGTGGGCGAATATACCCCCGATGCCGGAGAAGTCATCACCCCCAAGGACGCGGTGATCGGTTATCTGGCACAGAATCAGGAATACGCCTCTGAACACACGATCCTCGAGGAAATGCGCCTTGCCAAGCGCGAGGTTATCGAGATCGAGGCACAGATGAACCGCCTGCACGACGAGATGGAACACGCGCAGGACGAGCAGCTGGAATCCCTGATCCGGCAGTCTGACCGGCTCCGCCAGCGCTTTGAACAGTTGGACGGATACTCCTATTCCAGTGAGATCATCGGAGTCCTCAAGGGACTCGGCTTTGAGGACTATGAATTTTCCAAGCCGGTCACCACGCTTTCCGGCGGAGAAAAGACCCGTGTCGCCCTGGGCAAGATGTTGCTGCAGGCACCGGATCTGATCATCCTTGATGAGCCGACCAACCATCTGGATCTCAAAGCTATCCGCTGGCTGGAGGGCTATCTGTCCGGTTACCGCGGTGCCGTTCTGATCGTTGCCCATGACCGTTATTTTCTGGACAAAATCGTCACCAAGGTAGTGGAGATCCGCCAGCACAAAAGTACGGTCTACCAGGGCAACTACACCCAGTTCTCCGAGAAGAAACAGGCTCTTCTGGAGACCCAGATGAAACAGTACCTCAACCAGCAGGCCATGATCGCCCATCAGGAGGAGGTCATCACCAAACTCAAATCGTTCAACCGGGAAAAATCCATCAAGCGCGCCGAAAGCCGCGAAAAAATGCTGGATAAGATCGACCGTCTCGAGCGTCCGGTTGAGGAAAACACACAGATGAATCTGCTGTTCTCACCACGCGTCCAGAGCGGTAACGATGTCCTGACCGTGCGTGACCTTGCGAAATCCTTTGAGCAGGAGACATTGTTTGAACATCTGAACTTTGAGATCAGGCGCGGTGACCGCGTGGCTATCATCGGTGACAATGGTTCCGGCAAGACCACGATCTTAAAGATCATCAATGATCTGGTTCCGGCAGATGCCGGTGTGATCCGCCTCGGCACCAATGTCGAGATCGGCTACTACGATCAGGCTCACCAGATCCTGCACCCGGAGAAGACCGTCTTCGATGAGATCCAGGACGATTATCCGCACATGACTAACACGCAGGTGCGCAATCTGCTCGCCGCGTTCCTGTTTACCGAGGATGATGTCTTCAAGCTGGTCGCCAACTTAAGCGGTGGAGAGCGAGGCCGTGTCTCACTGGCCAAACTGATGCTGTCCGATGCCAACTTCCTGATTCTTGACGAGCCGACCAACCACCTGGATATTGACTCCAAGGAAATCCTGGAACGGGCGCTGCTCCAGTTTGAGGGAACGGTTCTTTATGTTTCTCACGATCGTTATTTTATCAACCGCACAGCCACAAGGATCCTCGATCTGACGCAGAAACAACTGGTCAGCTACATCGGCAATTATGACTATTATCTGGAGAAAAAAGAGGATGTGGAGCGGGCACAGTTACAGGAGACTGAATCAGACTCTTCCACCGACTCTGCTCCGGCCGGTGCCTCCGACACCAAGATGAGCTGGCAGCAGCAAAAGGAGGAACAGGCGCGCCGCCGCAAGCTGGAAAATGCCCTCAAGAAGATCGAAACCCAGATTGAAACTCTGGAGAAAAAAAATGAAGAGCTGGACGCTGCCCTGACCGATCCGGCCAATGGCACCGACATTGCTCTTCTACAATCTCTCTCCAAGGAGAAAGAGGAAAATGATACACAACTCATGGAGCTGATGGAACAGTGGGAAGAACTGTCTGAATGATCAGACTTGTCGGTCTGTTCAGACAATATTCACCGGCCGATAGTCGCTCCCGGGATAAGAGGCTTTTCGATGAGCCTCTTTTTCTTTATACATATTGGCATCTGCCCTCTTGATAAAATCCTCCGCTGATTGATTCGGATCCGGCACCGCCATATAATATCCGATGCTGCAACCTACCTGATATGGTCTCTGCGCTGCGGTATTGATCTGCTCCAGATACTGCTGAAAATCCTCAATAAAGATATCCAGCGTCTCCTGATCGTAATAACATCCCAGCACGATGAACTCGTCACCGCCGGACCTCACACAGATCTCGCCGCTCTGTGCGGCATATTTCATGGCATCCGCCAGCGTGCGCAGACAGAAGTCCCCGTGGTCATGTCCATAGATGTCATTGATATATTTCAGGCCATCCATATCCAGTTCCATCACCATCATCCGGGAATGATTGCGGTAACATTTTATAAAAAACTCCTGACAGAAATGCTCCATGCCACGGCGGTTATAAAGGCCGGTCAGCACATCCCGGTTGTACATCTTGGATAAATGGTCATTGATCTCCCGCATCTTCATCTGCATGCGCTGGCTCTCCAGACAGCTCTCCAGACTCAGAAACCAGGATTTTTCCAGATACGGCTGTGGTTTCTCACTGGCCGCTGAGAACACGGCATATCCCTGATAATTCTCCAGATAATGCAGTGGAACCACCTGATAAAACTTGCCGGTCTCCTGCATCACAGGCGGCACGATCTCTTTCTTGGAGAATGAAAACGGCTTACTCATGATTCCATCCACCAGACAGAACGGCACGGACATCTGTTCATCCGTCAGATAAAAATCCTTTTCCGGAAGCGGTCTGGTATCCTCCCAGCCATCTGCCAGACAGATTGCAAAATCCTCAAATCCTGTACCGCACTGCACAAAGGATTTCAAGAGTTCAAAACAGGTCTCAAGATTCCCGGCGTTGGACATGGTCGTCATCATTGCCGCCACAGTATTGATGTAGTGGAAATATTTTTCCTCACGGTCCAACAGGATCTGACGAAACCGGCTTCCCCTGTCGTCCCGGCATGCGTCACAGCCACAGGACTGCCGGTAGATCAGATGCGCAGGCACATAGATGTTCTCCGGAACTTCCTCTCCCCGTGAGACAGATGCAATCGCAGACACAGCGCGGCGCCCCATCTCCTCAAACGGCTGCGTCACGGTACTGATCGCCGGGAAGTTGTATCTGGCTTCCTCCACATCATCATATCCGGTGACCAGCACGTCCTCCGGCACACGGTATCCCCGATCGATCAAAGCCTGCGTCACCGAAATTGCCATGTAGTCATTGGCACAGATGACCGCCTCCGGCATGGAAAGTCCGCTGTTGAGAAAGGCAGTGACCGCATCATCACCACAATTTTTCCAGAAATTGCCATAGTAAAGACGGCCTTCCTCATACGGAATGCCTGCTTCCTCCAGTGCATCAATATAAATATCCCTGCGGATAAAAGAATGCTCTGAGATCTTAGGACCTGTCACCATATTGATGCGGCGACAGCCATGGTCGTGAATAATGTGATTGACCATGTTCTTGAAGGAAATGTCGTCATCCGACAAAATATTGATCATCCCAGGCTCTCGAGAGCGAATACTCACCACCGGACACCCGGCTCGGCTGCGAAGCATCTCGCGCACCTCATCCCAATGGACATTCGCGTAGTTGTCGATCATGGCGATCACACCGTCATAGCGGTTCAGATCCGGCAGACGAAAGATCACTCTCTCTCCGTTATTGTAGTTCTCTCCGGCAGTTCCGACATGAATATCGATGGTATTGTCACTCATACTGGGAAAATACGTCAGACCAATCCCTTCCCGGGCGGCCTGCTCTTCCAGTCCCTGACAAATTCTTTTTTCTACTTCTCCAAAGAGCTGCGACATATATACAGCAATCTGTTTTTTCATAGTTTCCTCATTCCGGGCATCTCAGCCCCTTATATCCATTACAATATAGTTATATTTATTATAAAATAAACCACCATTGCCGTCAATTCATCCGCATTGCTATTTTCACCGGAAACAAGTATGATTAGGTTAGATTTATTGTTATCTTGTATTTTCTGAAAGGAGGATATTTATGAATCCTGTATATGATAAACTGATGACCTGTTTCCGCTGTTATCAGGAAAAGATAGACTTCACGCCGGAGGTAGCTCTCGTCCTCGGCTCGGGGCTCGGTGACTTTGCGAAGGATATCGAGGTGAAGGCTGAGCTGGACTACCACGACATTGACGGTTTCCCGGTCTCTACGGTTCCTGGACATGATGGCCGATATATCTTCGGATACGTCCACGGGGTTCCGGTAGTCTGCATGAAAGGCCGCGTCCACTATTATGAAGGCTATTCCATGGAAGATGTCGTGCTTCCGATCCGCCTGATGAAGCTGATGGGCGCCAAAGTCCTCTTTTTGACCAATGCGGCCGGCGGCCTGAACACGGACTTTTCCGCAGGTGATCTGATGCTGATCACGGATCAGATCTCAAGTTTTGTACCTTCTCCTCTGATCGGTGCCAATATGGAGGAGCTGGGCACGCGCTTTCCGGATATGAGCCATATCTACGATCCGGATCTGGCCGCCATTATCCGTCATACTGCACTCAATCTGGGGCAACAGCTTCAGGAGGGTGTCTATATCCAGCTCACCGGTCCGAATTTTGAATCTCCCGCTGAAGTGCGCATGTGCCAGACTCTGGGAGCAGATGCCGTGGGCATGAGCACCGCCTGCGAAGCCATTGCTGCCAATCACATGGGCATGAAGATCTGCGGCATCTCCTGCATCTCCAATCTCGGATGTGGACTCACCGACCAGCCATTGTCACACAAGGATGTCCAGACGGCGGCTGACAGAACCGCACCGCTCTTCAAGGCTCTGGTCTCCACTTCGATCAAGGCGATCTCGGATGCATTGCACGCGTAACCTGCGCAGAAAGGATAAGCTATGAACACACGCATTACAAACTGTTACCTGTTGACCATGTGTGCGCAGGATTCGGTCCTTGCAGATCCCCTTGCCCCGCTGGCAGATCCCATCCCTGATGGAGAAGTTCACATTATGGGCTCTCATATCACCTATGCCGGTTCCGCCGAGGACGCCCCTAAGGCTTTGGATGGCGGTTTTGACCGCGAGATCGATGCACAGGGAAATCTTCTGATGCCGGGCTTCAAGGATGCCCACACGCATTCCGCCATGACGTTTCTGCGCTCCTACGCCGATGATCTTCCACTGGCAGACTGGCTGAACAAACAGGTCTTTCCCATGGAAGCCAAACTGACTCCTGACGATGTATACTGGTGTTCCAGACTCGCCATTCTGGAATATCTGACCAGCGGTATCACTGCCAACTTTGACATGTACATGAAAAATGATGCCAATGCCGCCGCATCCATCGACTCCGGATTCCGGACTGTCCTGTGTGGCAGCATCAATAATTTTGGCGGAACTGTAGAGGATATGGAGATGGAATATCAGCATTTCAATGCTTTGGACCCTCTGATCTCCTACCAGTTTGGGTTCCACGCAGAATATACGACCAGCCGAGAGATTCTCGAGGGCATGGCCGCTCTCTCCCACAAGTATCATGCTCCGGTCTACACACATAACTCCGAGACCAAGGCTGAGGTACAGGGCTGCATCGACCGCTACGGCATGACACCGACCACCTTTCTGGACTCCATTGGCATGTTTGATTACGGCGGTGGCGGCTTCCACTGCGTCCATATGACACCACAGGATCTGAAGGTTTTTCTGGACAAAGATCTGTTCGTGATCACAAACCCTGCCTCCAACATCAAACTGGCCAGCGGCATCGCACCTCTGACACAGATGCATGAAATGGGCATCCGACTGGCAATCGGCACTGATGGTCCGGCCTCCAACAACTGTCTGGATATGTTCCGCGAAATGTTCCTGACCACCGCACTCCAGAAAGTATCTCTGGAAGATGCGGCCGCCATGGATGCACACCTGGTACTCCATATGGCAACTGCCGGAGGTGCCATGGCCATGCAGCTTCCCGATTGCGATGTGATCGCTCCGGGCAAAAAGGCGGACCTGATCCTGATCGATCTAAATCAGCCCAATATGCAGCCACTGAACCACATCACCAAGAATCTGGTATACAGCGGAAGCAAGCAAAATATCAAAATGACCATGGTAGACGGAAAAATCCTCTATCAGGATGGCAAATTCTTCGTGGGAGTTCCGGCGGAAGAAATCTATGCAAAAGCCAACGAAAGCATACAGCGCATGAAATGATCCTCAGAATAATTTCTTTTTCTTGAGAATAAAGAATGTGATCACACAGATGATTACTGTGATCAATGTAATGATCAGGAATCCATTGGGTGTATGTGCAAACGGAACAAAATTGCTGTCCACATTCATGCCGTAAAAACTGGATATGATCGTTGGCACAGCCATGATCAGCGTGATCACCGTCAGATATTTCATGACATTGTTCAACTGATTGTCGATCATCGAGGACATCAGTTCTCGGGTGCTGTTCGTGATATCACGGTAGATGGAGGCCATTTCGATCGCCTGCTGGTTCTCCACAATGACATCGCCCAGAAGCTCCTTGTCCTCAGGATACTGTTCCAGCCGCTTGTATCTCGTCAGACGATCCAGCACAACACCGTTGGCCCGCAGTGATGTAGCGAAATACACCAGTGTCGATTCCAGCGCATGCATTCCCACCAGATCCACATCCTCGGTATCTCCTGCCACCCGTTCTTCGATCTCCGTCCTCTGCTTGTCCAGTGTGCGCAGCACCGTCTGATACTGTGTTGCCACGCGGAACAGGATCTGATAGACAAAACGGAGTCTTTTCTTGGTACTGAACTCCTTGACACGTCCATTCATAAACGCCTGCAGCACCGGTGTATCCTCATTGCACACGGTCACGATCGTATTCTGCGTCAGCACAATACCCAGAGGGATGGTCGTATAGGCCACCTTGTCAAATCGTATCTCTGTGCTGGGAATATCCACCAGGATCAGCGTATAGCCATCCTCCAGCTCGATACGGGACGTCTCCTCTTCATCGAGAGCAGCCAGCAGGTCATGAATGTCTACATCCAGTTTTTCGGCGAGAAGTCTTCCTTCGCCCTCCGAGGGATTAACCATATTGACCCACACACCGTCCTTTACGCCGTCCTCCTCATGAATCTTTCGGTCATCTGTTCTAAAATACTGAATCACAACTTCGCACCTGCCTTTTTCCTTATTCGGATTATTCGAGGAAAATATCGTGTTCCTCCAATGTCATCTTAATCTGTTCCAGCATCCGGTAACGGACATCCCAGTAATCCTCATTGGCGACCCATACCTTGGCCACCATCTTGATCCTGCCCGGATACAACCGGTCTACCACCACAGCCATCTCCTGAGAGTGATCCGCTTTCTCGTCAGCCGCCATCATCTTCAGAAGAAGACTGCGCACCTGTGACGTATCTGTCCTGGCCGGAACCATAAAATCCATCATCAGGAGTCTTTTGCTCTCGCTGGATGTATTGGTAATCGTCCCATTGGTCAGAGAGCCATTCGGAATGACGATCAGCTTATTGTCTGTGCTGCGCAGATGAGTATAGAAGATATCAATACTCTGCACACTGCCCTCTCCACTGGGCGTAATAATGTAATCTCCCGCGCGGAACGGCCTGGTCATCAGGATCAGCACACCGCCTGCAAAATTGGCCAGACTGCCCTGCAGCGCAAGACCGATCGTCAGACCTGCCGAACCGATGATCGCAACGATCGAGCTGGTTCCGACTCCTACAATGCCCGCGACAATAAACACCAGCACCAGCGTCAGGAGCACATTGAGCACGGAATGCAAAAAACGATACGCCGAGGCGTCCATCTCCGACTTCTTCAAGCCCCGGTCCGCCAGTTTCAAAAGCAGTTTGATGATCTTGCGGCCCACCAGAAACACCACGATCGCAAGAAGCAGCGTCTGCCCGAAATGCAGCAACGGCTCCCTCTGATTCATCAGATACTGAATAAAGAAGTTCGTCTTCTCCTCTGCACTGGCGGTGGTCGAAGTCATCTCGTCCATCAGATTTCCCGCCCCCTGCAACACTTCACTTGTCATAATCCAACCATCTCTTTTCTGCTTCTATAATCTACTCTTTGAGTTCAAATACCATGATACTGAGTGGCGCAATCTCCACTGAGATCGAGTAATCCCGGCCATCCCAGGCAATCTCCTTGGCTTTCTGCACCCTGCCGCTGCCAAAGCCTTCTCCGCCATAGCGTTCCAGATCACTGCAGAAGATCTCTTTGTATCTGCCGGCGCGCGGCACTCCTACTTTGAAATTCTCATAGACCACCGGCGTAAAGTTGCAGATCACCAGCAGTTTTTCGCTATAATCCCTGCTGTACCGCATAAAACTCACGATACTGTGGTCGGCATCCAGACTGCTCAGCCACTCAAACCCCTCAGGGTCATAATCTGTCTCGTAAAATGCCGGATGCTCCCTATAAAACTGATTCAAAGCCCTGACATAAGTCTGGAGTTTGCGATGTGGAGCCTGCTTCGCCTCGTCCCAAGGCAGACTCTGCTTCTCATTCCACTCTGTCGTCTGTCCAAATTCCTGTCCCATAAACAACAGTTTCTTACCCGGATGCGCCATCATAAATCCATAGGCCACCCGCAGATTGGCCATCTTCTCCTCCGGACTGCCCGGCATCTTGGCATACATGGATCCCTTCAGATGCACGACCTCGTCGTGGGAAAATACCAGGATAAAATTCTCGCTGTACGCATAGACCATACTGAAGGTCAGCATGCCATGGCGCCCCTTACGGAACAACGGATCCGTCTGGATATAGGTGGTAAAGTCATTCATCCATCCCATATTCCATTTCAGGTCAAAACCGAGTCCGCCATCCTGCGCACTGCCTGTCACCTGCGGCCACGCCGTGGATTCCTCCGCGATCAGGAGTGCCCCGCGGGTTTTCTGTTGAAACTGGGTACTGAGCTGCCGGAGCATATCGATCGCCTCCAGATTCTCATGTCCCCCATAGATATTTGGAATCCACTGTCCCTCTTCCCGTCCATAATCGAGATACAGCATAGATGCCACCGCATCCAGGCGGATTCCGTCGGCATGATATCTTCTGGCCCAGAACAGTGCATTGGCAATCAGGAAATTGCGCACCTGAGGGCGTCCGTAATTGTAAATGTATGTCCCCCAGTGCGGGTGCTCTCCCTGTCTCGGATCCAGATGTTCATACAATGCTGTGCCGTCAAACCGGCCCAGTCCGTTCTCGTCCTTTGGAAAATGTGCCGGAACCCAGTCCAGGATCACGCCGATCCCTTGTGTATGCATATAATCCATAAAATACTGAAAATCCTGTGGCGTACCATACCGCGAGGTCACCGCATAATACCCGGTCACCTGATAGCCCCAGGACTCATCCAGCGGATGTTCCATCACCGGCATCAGCTCCACATGGGTATACCCCATATTCTTTACATATGCCGCCAGTTTTTCGGCCAGCACACGGTAATTCAGAAAACCGCCATCTTTGCCCTGCATCCAGGAACCCAGATGTACTTCATAAATATTGATCGGAACAGACTGGAAATCCTGTGTCTCCCGGCTAGACATCCACTCTTCGTCATGCCACGCATAATCCGACAGATCTGACACAATGCTGGCATTGGCCGGACGCATCTGACTGGCGAATCCGTACGGATCAGACTTGTATGTGGTCGCAGACGGCGCCGTCTTAATCTCATATTTGTAGGCTGTGCCCGGCCCCAGGTCCGGAATAAACAGAGAAAAGACTCCCTGTTCATTTTCCTGCATCATCTGATGTCTTCTACCATCCCAGTGATTAAACTCACCTACCACGCTGACGCGCAGAGCATTGGGTGCCCAGACCGCGAAGTGTGTCCCGTAAACGTCTCTTTTACCGGCCTGCTCCGGTCCGGCATCCCAGACCGCCTCCGTGTCATCGCCCCATCCACGGACCACCATCGGATGCGCTCCCAGAAAGTCATAGGCCTCATAGTGGATACCGCGTTCAAAGCGCAGGAGATCCTGGGCACTCATAAGACCTCTATATAAATACGGATCTTTCTCCTCGACTGTCCCCTGTGTATACTCGACCTCATAACGATAATGAGGCATTTTCCTGGCATTGACCAATACGGCATACATGCCAGCTTCATCGGACTTCTCCATCTCGTAGATTTTTCCGCGGTCCGTCACCAGACGCACGGCCTGAGCATCCGGATAAAACGCCTGTACCAAAAATCCTTCCGGCATACTCTGCGGTCCCAGGATGGTCTCCGGATGGTTCTCCTCCGAATAGACCACGCCCTCGATGCGGGCCCAGTCCATCATATCGTATAATTTTTTATTCATCGTCACACCCACTCCTTTCAACCTCACGCTCATATTTCTCCAACACCGGTTCCATCAGCGAACACAGGGCCAGCGTATAAAGTCCCGGTGTCAGGATAGTGATCAACGGATAATAGAATACCCCAAAGAGGGCGATCATCACCGCCACCACCGTCACAGCTGCCATCGCCAGTGTACGCCACGCATTGTCAAGAGCGAGATACAGGGCATTGGCAAATAACTGTCCCACGCCGACATGAAAGCGGGACAACATCGGAAATACGTACACCGAAATACAGGTAAATATGACCATTATCGCAAGAAAAAGTCCCAGCATCACGGCACCGAATGCTCCGTGGACCACTCTGAGATCCGTGTAGATGCTAAACAGCAGTATCCCATCGACAGCCGCCACGATCAGCCAGGAAAGAATGCCCGGAAGCAGATTCTCCCAGAGACTGCCAAAATACATGCGGAGCGTTCCCTGCTTACTCTTCCGGATATTTCTGGCGCAGCCGTTGTACAGAGCACAAAAGGCAGGTCCCACCGTCACCACCGGAAGACAGCTGACCACAAACAGAACCGTCAGAAGAAGAAAATCCCAACAATGTACTAAAATACGCACGGAACGATGTTCCATTGATAACCAGTCTTGCATATACTCACTCTCCATTTTACAGATATTGTTATTATACCAGAAATTTCATGACAGTGCCACCTGCCATCTGCTATAATCTGATGCAAGGGTCAAAAGCAGATGGCAATGTATGTTTACATACAAATTGCCATCTGCTGGCTTGACCCGCCAAACACCGACAAGGAGCAAGCTTTGCCTGCAAAGATGCGGGATTGGAGGTGTTTGCAGGATTGCGGAAATTGCATAGCAATGGAGCAAGCCGTGGCATCAGACATCCGCCAAACACCGACAAGAAGCAGCTTTGCCTGCAAAGATGCGGGATTGGAGGTGTTTGCAGGATTGCGGAAATTGCATAGCAATGGAGCAAGCCGTGGCATCAGACATCCGCCAAACACCGACAAGAAGCAGCTTTGCCTGCAAACATAAATATCTATAGATTGGGGAATCCTTATGTTAAAAAAAATCATCTGGGATCTGTCACTTCCGGAACTGCTGACAGAAGTAGAAAAAAAAGCCGTCAGGCGGCTTCAGGAACAGAGCCGCTCCACCGGTTATGACTGTCTGGACATTGATCCGGCCAGGGCCCGCGGTTTCACAGAGTCTGAATACACATACGCGGAATGTCTCTTTATCTCCGGCAGACCGGAGTATCTGGAACAGGCATCGGCACTTGGTATGGCATGCATCGGCTATTATGACCCGACGCATCCGTCAGCGCATCTGGCCAAAGCAGATATTGTCGTGGAAAGTTTTGTCTATCTGGACGTTTCTTTTCTGGAAAATGTGTGGAAACGCAGCCAGGGCCTTCCCGTCACCATCTATGAGGGTGAGCACATCATACTCCGTGAACTGACCGTCGAAGACATTGACAGCCTTCACAGAATCTGCCAGGAACCCCTTGTCCGGGCATATATCTCCGATATGAAGGATGATCCCGCTCTGGAAAAGATCAAACATCGGTTCTATATCCGTCATATCTACACATTCTACGGATATGGGCTCTGGGGCATCTTTTTCCGGGATCCCGGGCATCCGGGACAGGATCTCCTGATCGGCCGCTGCGGTCTGGAACAGCATTCCCTTCTGGGGGAGGATCAGATGATGCTCTCCTACTATCTGGATACGACATACTGGGGCCGTGGACTGGCCAGAGAAGCCTGTCTGGGTGTCTTCGCATTTGCCAGAGAGGAACTCGACATCCACCGGATCGTTGCAGTGATCGTCAAGGACAATGAGCGTTCCCTGAATCTTGCCCGCTCTCTGGGTATGCACCGTACCGGTGATCTTATGTACGAAAACCGGGACAGTTATCTCTATGTGATCGATCTTTAGTCCCGGTCTCGTTACTATCGGTTGGTGCTGTTTGATCCGTTTGTGCTGTTTCCCGCACCTGTGCCCGTCACATCATCTGTGGCATTATCTACAGCATTCCCTGCATCCTTTACGGCATCACCAACGCCATCTCCGACATCCTTGACCGCATCACCGGCACCGTCAATGACGTCTTTTGCGCCATCTTCCACATCATCGATGACATTGTCTGTGTCGCGGTCCGGATCATCCGTCATGGTTCCCTGGGTTGCGGAAGCTTCCGGAGCTGAGGTGGCACCTGAGGTGACAGAGTTGTTGGTATCGTCATTTCCGCAGGAGGTCATTCCTGCCATCATCAGACATAATACCGCTGCAATCATCCATCTTTTCTTTCTCATAATCATGCCTCTTTTCTGCGCCGTCCGGCGCGTTTGGTTAACAGTGTCCACTCTCAGTATATCCAGAAGCTTGTTTTCTATTCATCCATTCCAGTGTGCGCACTGACACTCATTTTTAAAAATTGCATATAGTACATTATAGTTACAATACTCTGGAGGTACCCATGAAATCACTGTTAGAAGTGCAAAACCTCTCCTATGCCTATCACAGTGACAAAGGCGAAACGAACGTATTAGAGCATCTTCACTTTTCAATCGCCCCCGGTGAATTCGTAGCCATTGTGGGTCCCAGCGGCTGTGGCAAATCTACACTGCTGTCCCTGATCTGCGGGCTTCTGACACCGGATGAAGGCCATCTTGTCACTCCCCCGGGTCTCCGGATCGGATACATGCTTCAGAAAGATCACCTTTTGGAATGGAGAAATACATTTCAAAATGTTGCACTCGGCCCGGTCCTCCACCATGAGCTGCCTGCCAAGAAGAATCGTCTGCTGGAGCTTCTGCACCGCTACGGTCTGAAAGACTTCACACAGGCAAAACCCGACGCCCTGTCCGGTGGAATGCGCCAGAGAGCCGCACTGATCCGCACCCTGATCCAGGATCCGGATCTGCTCCTGCTCGATGAACCATTCTCGGCGCTGGACTATCAGACCCGTCTCTCTGTATCCGAAGATATCTGGCAGATCATCCGCCAGGAGAACAAGACTGCCCTGCTGATCACCCATGATATCTCCGAAGCGATCAGCATGGCAGACCGTGTTCTCGTTCTGACCGCCAGACCTGCCACGGTACAGACAGAAATTCCAATCCATCTGACCTACGCTCCCGGACAGCGCGTCGGGCCATTCCAGGCCAGACAGACTCCGGAATTTTCCGCTTACTTTAATCAGATCTGGAAGGAGTTAAACCCATGAGCCAGAAACAACAAGATTATTTACGCAAAAGAAAACGCCAGAAAATCCAGGTGAATATCTGGCGCGTCCTCCTACTCTCGCTTTTTATCTTTCTGTGGGAATTCTGTGCCCGCCGTGGCGTGATCGATCCGTTCATCTTCAGCAGTCCCGGCCGAATTGCCGCCTGCTTTCTCAGCATGACGGCAGATGGCACTCTGTTCCACCATATCTGGGTCACATTGTCCGAAACCTTCCTCAGTTTCTTTCTGGTTCTGGTCCTCGGCATCGCACTGGCAGTCATCCTGTGGTGGAACCAACAGATCTCACAGGTTCTGGAACCTTATCTGGTGGCTCTGAACAGTCTTCCCAAGACGGCTCTTGCACCGGTCTTTATCGTCTGGCTGGGCAATAACATGAAGACGATCATCGTCGCGGCGGTCTCCATGGCAGTATTCAGCACCACCATCACCCTGTATCATGCCTTTCAGGAAATGGATCCCGAAAAAATAAAAATGCTGCGCACCCTCGGTGGCAGCAAACGGGATATCCTGACCAAACTGATCCTCCCCGGCAATATCCCCACACTGATCAGCGTGATGAAGGTTGACATTGGCCTGACACTGGTCGGCGTCATCATTGGCGAATTTCTGGCAGCCCGTGCCGGACTGGGCTATCTGATCACATACGGCAGCCAGGTCTTCAAGCTGGATCTGGTTCTGATGCCCATCGTCATCCTCTGCCTGATCTCCACCGCCCTGTACCTGCTCATTTCTCTGCTGGAAAAAATATGCCAGCGTCACTTCCAGTGACGCCGGCATACATAACAGTTTCTTTTTAATCAGGCTTCTGTATACTGATTTACTTTTTCATACTCCTCCAGCACAGACTCGTCCGGTGCTTTGGTGAGCAGGCTTACTACCACAATAAACACAATACTGATAGCAAATCCCGGGAGCAGCGAATACACTCCGGTCCCCGCACTCAATGTCTGTCCGGACACCAGTGGAATGTAATCCCAGATGATGACCGTCAATCCACCGGAGAGAATACCGGCTGCGGTTCCCTGCATATTGGCACGTTTCCAGAACAGGGACAGCAATACCGCCGGACCAAATGCAGCACCGAGTCCTGCCCAGGCGTCAGATACCAGCACCATAACACTGGAGTTTGGATCCCACGCAATGGCAAACGCGAGGAGTGCCACCACAAATACCGTGATACGGCTGACATTTAACACCTTACGGTCTGTGGCATCCTTTTTAATAATATTCTTATAGATATCTTTGGATACCGAAGATGCACACACCAGAAGCTGTGAATCCGCGGTGGACATGATCGCAGCCAGGATACCACACAAAAACAGTCCGCCGATAAAGGCAAGATGCAGATCCTGTGTAAAGACCTTCTGGATCATAGAGATAAATACGCTCTCTGAGGATGCCTGCCCCTCAGTCCCAAGAACTGTTGGGAACAGATAGGCACGTCCCAGCACACCGATCGCACATGCTGCGGTCAGGGAAAGGATCACCCATACGATCGCAATACAACTTGATTTTTTGATCTCTTTTTCATCACGGATCGCCATAAAACGCACCAGGATATGAGGCATTCCAAAATATCCCAGTCCCCACGCCACCTGCGAAAGGATCTCTACCAGTGTATATGGCTTTCCACCATTGTAAAACAGGCTCAGATACTGCTCACGGGTTCCCGTATATCCGGCAGCCGCATTGGCCTGGTCAATCAGGCCTCCCAGATTGCCGCTTACAAGCGCATATGCTGCGATTGGAACCACCAGCAGTCCGATCAGCATCATAGTACCCTGAATAAAGTCCGTGGTACACACAGCCAGGAATCCACCCATAAAGGTATAGATCAGGATAACTGCTGCACCGATCACCAGCGCGATATGATAATCCACATGGAAGACAGTATTGAACAGTTTTCCTCCGGATGCCAGCGCTGACGCAGTATAAACCAGGAAAAAGACAACGATCACTGCGGAAGAAATCGTCAGCAGGATCTTCTTTTTGTCGTGGTAACGGTTCTCAAAAAATTCCGGCAGGGTCAGCGAGTTATTGGCCACGATCGTATAACGGCGCAGTCTCTTGGAGACAAGCAGCCAGTTGGCGATCGTACCGATTCCCAAACCGATTGCGATCCAGAACTGGCCGGTTCCCAGCGCATAGATCGATCCCGGCAGTCCCATCAGCAGCCATCCGCTCATATCCGATGCCTGCGCAGACAATGCAGCGACCCAGCCTCCCAGACCACGGCCTCCCAGAATATAGTCCTCCGTGCTGTTAGTTTTCTTCATAGACCAGATACCGACACCGATCATGACTAACAGATACGCTGCAAAGGCGATCAGCACGGCTATCATACTACTTTTTGACATGTTGTTCCTCCATTCTCCTTTGTAATTCAGTTCGATGAATCCTCTGTCTTGCGTCCCTGGCGGTGATCGCGGTCCTCATATGGCACATGGTGTCCCACATACTTGTATGCCGGACGGATGATCTTTCCTCTGTTTACCAGCTCCTCCAGGCGGTGCGCACTCCATCCGGAGATACGTGACAGCGCGAAGAACGGGGTAAACAGCTCCCTCGGAATGCCAAGCATTGTATATACAAATCCACTGTAGAAATCTACATTGGCACAGACAGGCTTCACGACATGACGCCTCTTGGAAAGCAGAGATGCTGAAATGGATTCTACATTTTCGTACAATTCAAATTCCTTCTCCATGCCCTTTTCTTTGGCCAGTTCACTGGCAAAGTTCTTCAGGATCACCTCTCTTGGATCGGACAGGGTATAGACAGCATGTCCCATACCGTAGATCAGTCCGCTGTGGTCAAAGGCTTCTCCCTTGAGCACCTTCTGCAGATACTCTGTGATCTTCTCATCCGACAGATCACCATCACAATATTTTTTCAGATCGTCAAACATGAGCTGAACCTTGAGGTTCGCACCGCCGTGACGCGGTCCCTTCAGTGACGCAATGGATGCTGCCACTGCAGAATATGTATCGGTACCGGATGAGGTCACCACGTGATTGGTAAATGTCGAGTTGTTACCGCCACCATGCTCTGCGTGCAGCACAAGGGCTGCATCAAGCACTCTTGCCTCCAGCGGTGTAAACTGTCCATCCGGGCGGAGCATATACAGAATGTTCTCCGCGGTGGAATATCCCGGTTCCGGTCTCTTGATGACAAGATTGTCGTCAAGATGGAAATGACGATATGCATGATAATTGTATACGGCAATCAGCGGCAGTTTTGCGATCAACTGCAGAGACTGGCGCAGTACGTTTGGTACATCGATAGAATCCGGATCATCATCGTAAGAATATAAATTCAGAACACTTTTCTGTAAGCCGTTCATCAGATTGCGGCTTGGTTTTTTCATGATAACATCGCGCAGGAATTTACCGGAAAGTTCCTGCAGAGAGGTCAGGATTTCAACAAAGGCACTCAACTGCTCCTGTGTCGGAAGTATTCCAAACAGTAACAGGTAGGTTGCCTCCTCAAAGGCGTACCGCTGATTTCTGCGAATGTCGACCAGCGAATCCACACTGATCCCCTGATAGAACAACTGTCCGTCCGCCGGCTCCTTCACGCCATCCACCAGCTTAAATCCCACGACATCCGAAATCTCCGTCAGACCGGTCAGTACACCCTTACCGTTGCTGTCACGAAGTCCTCTCTTTACATCATATTCTTGATAGAGGTTTAGATCAATGGCACCTGATCTCATACAGTTCTCCACCAGTTCTTCAAACTTAGCGTCCAACTGTTCACTCAGGTCCATCATTGAATTTTCACTCATGTATTTCCCTCCTTCTTTTCTCTATACTGCACATTAGCACAAATTACAGTATATATGAAGGGACACACTGCGTCAAGTTCTCTAGGCCGGACGGCTGCGATACTCCAGCAGCAGACGATCGGTCAGAAGTGCCATAAACTCGGAGTTTGTCGGCTTGCCCTTTCCGCTGCAGACTGTGTTGCCAAAGACCTCCTCGAGCATCTTCAAATCGCCTCTGCGCCATGCCACCTCGATGGCATGACGGATCGTTCTCTCTACACTGCTGGATGTAGTCTTGTACTTCTGTGCGATCGTCGGATACAGATATTTCGTGATATAGTGGAGCATATTACGGTCATAAAATGCGATCATGATACCCTCGCGGATGTACTGGTATCCCTTAATATGCGCCGGGACACCGATCTCCAGGAGAATGTTGGTGATGTCACGCTCGAGATCTCCCGTCACATGCCCCCAGCAGCCACATGCGATATGTACCGGCTCCGCCACCTGCGTCACCGGCACGGCATCCAGATCCATCAGCTCCTGTATGCGCACCATAAGTGTCCTGTTGGAAAGCGGTTTCATCAGATAATAATCAGCCCCACACTGCATGGCCTGTGCGACCATCGCATTCATTCCCATCGCAGTGATCACCATGACAACCGGTCTTCTGCGCAGCGTCATGCTCTGCAGTTCCTTCAGGATACTGAGACCGTCACTTCCGGGCAGAACCAGATCCATGATCAGTAAATCCACCTGCCGGCTTCTCAACGCTTCCAATACTTTATTTCCGTCACCCGTCGACAAAATGACATTCATTCCCCGTTCCTGTAATGCCTTCTGACGACTTTCCCTCTCCTGTATATTGGTATCTGCAAGTATAACCCGGGTTGTCTGATTTTCCATCCCTATTCTCCTCCATTCTACGGCAAATGCCGTTTTTCTGCCCTAAGTATACAAATATTTACAGGACAACCTCTGGAAGGATTATGGAATTTAAATGGAATTCCACAGATACTTCTCGAGCAGAGCCATCCGCTCCTCGGCCCAGCTGTACTCGGTCATATATTCGCCGGTAAACTCCTGAGCCCTCTGTTTATCGCCGTCGAGCATCTGATAGACATCACATTCAAACTGCTCCGTGTCGACGCGGCGCACGCCCCTGGAATTGATCAGAATTTTGGATGCACCGGCTTCCTCCAGTTCCTTTTCCAACGTCTTACCGATCTTATAACACAGATTCTGACTTTTTTCATCGTTGGGACGGTCCTCCCAGAGCAGCGCGATCATCTGTTCCGTGCTGACCGTACCACCCTTCCGGTCGACCAGGATCGCCAGCATCTCTTTGGCTCTGCCACTTTTGAACATGATCGGTTCTCCATCGACATACAGATCAAAATGCCCGAATGTTCTGGCAAAGATCCTCTTTCCGCGACGCATGGAGAACAGCATGCGCGCAGTCTCCATGGCATATCGCAGTTCCGCCAGATTGTACGGTTTGAGCAGATACGCCAATGCATGAAGACTGTATGCCTGCAGTGCGTACTGATCGAATCCGGTGGCATAGATCAACAGCATATCCGGACAGACATTGTGCAGGATACTGCCCAGCTCAATGCCATCCAGCCTGTCAATCTGGACATCCAGGATCGCCACGTCCACATCATGTGTCGTTGCATAACTCAGCGCCTCCGAACTCTTCTGGAATGCTCCTACCACTTCCACATATGAAATCGAGGCAAGCTGTTCCTGAAGCAGAGCCAGTGACATCTTTTCATCATCTACCACGATTACTTTCATATCTCTCTCCATTCCGGAACATCTGCATTCTTCTCCTTACAAATGTCCTCTGTTTGTTTCATCTGATACCCCTTCCCATACTGCGCCACGATCGTCACTCCGGAGCCGTGCAGTTTTCTACGCAGCTGCTTGACCATGGTGTCCAGGGATCTTGTGCCGTGTCCGGAAGTTCCCCATATGTTCTCAAGGAGCTTCTTCCGTGGCACCACCTGACCGGCTCCATCCACCAGCAGTTCCAGCACCTGATATTCAAGACGGGTCAATCCCAGTCTCTGTCCCCGGGCCCAGTAATCACTCTGTCCGGTACACTGTACCAGGCTTCCGAATATCCGTGCCGGTGATATTCCCTGCTCTCTCATCCAGAGATTCCGGATCCGCTGCGCGAGCACGCGGCCGGGTCTGCAAAGCGGCTGATAATCATCCGCTCCGCAGGCCAGACATTCCTGTTCCCTGTCATCGGACGCTTCCCCGTCCAGGATCAGTATGCCACGGCTTCCGCTCACCTGCCGGATCCTTCGTGTCCCGTCAAGCTGTGCCCGGTGGTCCGACAGTTCCAGGATCACCACCCTGCTCCGGGCGATCCTGTCTTCTATCTCTCCTGACCATACCGGCTCTGAACCACAAAAAAGGACTGCATCCACATGGGTGCAATCCTTCTGCGTCCGGTATGTCAGGAATTCTTCGTATCGTTCCTCGTCTCCAACGAGATACAAGATTTCCCCTTTATTCATCTCCCAACACCTCGAATTGCTTAATGATGCCTCTGATCGAGCGGTCCAGCTCCTCCTTGAGCTCTTCCAGCGTACACGGCTCCTGGTACAGGATCACACTGTAACTGCTGGCGCTGACCAGTTCTACGATCAAGTATATCATAAGTTCGTGGTTTCGGTACTGTTTTCCGGAATTTTCTATTAATTTGTCAAAGATTGTTCTGCAGTCCATATTTCCCATCTGTGTGATCTGCACACGTGACAGGATCGCCCAGCTGAGATTTTTGGAAATAAAGCGAAGCAGACTGGGATCTTCCGCCAACTGATCCAGCACCTCATGGATGATAAAACAGATCTTATCCTCAAAGACATCGATCGGCTCCTCCTGCAGGCGGTTGTGCGCCTGCTCAAACAACACGGAAGCTTTGCGGGCTACCAGTCTATCCCGGATATCGTATTTGTCCTTAAAGTACAGATAAAACGTACCCTTGGCCATCTTGGCCTCCTTTACGATATCCGAGATCGAGGTATTGTTGATTCCACGCTGTGTAAACAATGCATAAGCGGATGAAAGCAGTGCCTCCTGTTTTTTCTTCTTTTTCTGCTCCAGTAATGCACTCATATGCCAGCCCTCTTTTCTTAATTATCGTCTGACGAAATCTCCTCTGTAGTGAAGATGAACTTCACGGTACTGTCCATATTGTTGTCATTGCCACTCAGTGTGCTGTAACCTTTTGCAGCGGTCTTCAGCCCCTTCAGACGGTCTACGAAGTCGGATGCATTGTCAAATACTGAGCTCAGCTTTCCTGTCAGTTTCCTAATACCCTTACGGTCGAATTTGTCCATACCGTCGGACAGTTTGCCGGCACCATCATTGAGCTTGTCGATTCCGTTCATCACCTTGTTGGTTGCGGTGGAAAGTTTTCCGGCTCCGCCGGTTAATGAACCTGCTCCGCTGGCAAGAGATGAAGCACCCTTTCTCAGGGATGGGCTGCTCTTGGTCAGCTTCTTGCTGTTCTTCTTGATCGCAGAACTGTTATCGTTCAAAGCTTTTGCACCTTTGTTGATCGTCTCATTGTTTGCTACCAGGGTATCTCCACCGGTCTTGAGTTTGGAGACTGCATCCGCAATGTCAGTCATGCCTTTCTTCAGGGTGGCATCACCGGCAGTCAGGGATGGAGATGCATCACGGAGCTGTTTTGCTGCTCCTGACATGGTCTTTGCAGACTCTGACAATGTGGACAGACCTGCCGCGAGATCATTCTGACCGTTATTATCGGCTGCTCCGTCGCTCTGTCCGTTGGTAACTGCCACAATACCATCGGCGATCTGCTCACCGCCCTGGATATAGGCAACTGCTCCCTGGCAGGCTGCTGCCATCTGGGTGTAGGTGGCTGCATTTGCGGCATCACCGGCTTCGGTGTACTGTTTTGCAGCCTGTGTATACTGCTGTGCCATAGCAGTCAGTCCCTGTACGCAGACATCCAGGTCATCGGTCTTCTGCAGTTTGGATGCGTAGCCATTGATCGTCTTGACACCGCTCTGCAATGCACTGACACCGTTTGCAAGCTGGGTCATATTGTCCTCGGACAACAGGGTATTTACACCTGTGATATAGGTTCCAAGACCCTGTGAAAATGTCGCATAATTGTCCGGCAGGGACTTGGTCGAGTCATTTAACTGTGATACACCGGCTACCAGAGTAGATACTCCGGCTGTATACGTCTGGATACCGGTTGCCAGGCTGTCTGCACCGGTCACATAACTGTTGACACCCTTTAAGAGTTTGTCGGTACCCTTGGAGTACTGCTTAACGCCCTTGTTTAAGGTAGAAGCACCGGAGCCAAGAGCCTTGGCTCCGTCCTTGAGGTTCTTGACGCCGTCCTGATACTCTCCAAAGTTGTCTGCCAGTGTCTGTGTTCCATCGGCCAGGTCAGAAGAACCATCCACAAGTTTTGCGGAAGCATCCTCCAGATCATCCAGCTGATCCGTGAAATCAGAGAGGTCATCGACATCGTCCAGATCCATCTCTCCGAAGAACTGGTTGGATGCCACCGTGTACACCGCCCCCATCTCAAAGTCCTTTACATCGGCCGTCACGGTCACGGTATCAGATACCTTATCCTTGAGTTCATCCAGATCAAAGTCCACATCATCGTCCAGCTCATAGCTGTCCAGATCCAGACTCTCCTTCATACCGGGAAGTCCGTATCCGACAATGATATTGTTATCGCCCTCGGACATCACATTTCCGTGATCCACCTCGACATTGGTGAAATGGTCTACCGGAAGGATCGCACCGCTGATCATCAGGAATGGCACATACAGTTCCTCGTCCTTACCTGCCACATCCACGGTATCTTTCTGGGTATTGGTATATTTGATAACCATCTCAAGCTTACCGGACTTGCCAAGCAGCTCCTGTGGAGTCATCTCCTTGCCGTCCAGTTTATAAGTGATCGTCATGCCTACAGGAAGTTCCTGATCGGTCGTTCCCTGATAATAAATATCCTTATCAGCGGTATTCCATGTCAGGTTCTTTCCATCCTGAGAGAAGGTCTCCTCTCCCTTGACGTTCTGGATATCCTGCAGGGAAGAAACATCATCCAGTGCTCCTGCTCCCGCTGAGTTTTTCAACCAGTCAGACACGGTCACACCGGTCTTAGTTCCGTTCGCATCGAGGTTGACATACACCGTCTCCTCCTTGGTCACACGGTCTTTGCCGGCGGAGGTGCCTGCAGTGATATCAGCCAGACTCTCCTGGGTTGTCACAAGTTTTCCCTCTACGATCGAGGAGTTTCCAAATACCACTCCTGCCGCCAGAAGTCCACTCAAACCAATTGCTACTGCTCTCTTTCCATTGTTCATTGAATACATAACACTCACGCCTTTCTATTACTGATTCTTGTCTCTCTTACTGATCCCAAGCATCTCCTTAGTGCTGCGGACAATGATCGGATCGCATATCCACAGAGCCGCCGGCAGCATACATACCACTACAACCATACTGATCACAGCACCTCTGGACAACAGTGTACAAATGGAACTGATCATATCAATCTGCGAATACAGGCAGACGCCGAAGGTCGCTGCAAAGAAGCACAATCCACTGGTGATAATGGACTTTGTGGAAGTAAGATGTGCAATGGAGATGGCCTCCTTCTTGCTGCGTCCACCACACCGCTCCTTGTGATACCGGTTCGTCATCAGGATCGCATAATCCACAGTGGCGCCGAGCTGGATCGTACCGATGACGATGCTGGCCACGAATGGCAGCGAGTTGCCCGTGTAGTAAGGCACTGCCATATTGCAGGCGATCGCGAACTCGATAATGGCAACCAGGATAAACGGAATCGAAATGGATTTGAAGGTGACCAGAATGATCAGGAAGATTGCCGCGATAGAGATGTAATTTACTCTCTTCAGATCTACATCCGTGACATCGGACAGATCCTTCATCAGCGGTGCTTCGCCAATGACCATCGCATCCTTCTGATATCCCTTGACGATCTTATTCAACTGCGCGATCTGCGCATTAACCTCATCAGTCGCCGATTTATAATCAGAGCAGACAAAGATCAGCTCATAATTATCCGTCTTCAACATCTTGGTGACTTTCTTTGGCACCATATTCTCTGGGACATTGGCACCCAGCACAGAGTTCATGCCCAGTGCATATTTGACACCCTTTACCTTCTCCATATCCTGGATCATGGCACTCTTTTCTTTGGCTGACAATCCATTTTTCAGAAGAACCATATGCATGTTGCTCATGTCAAATTCTTCGGAAAGTTTTTTGTTGGCCACGGCACTGTCCAAGGTATCCGGCAGAGAAGAATCGATATTGTAGTAAATCTGGTAATGGGAGTTACCATATGCCGCCGGCACAGTCACAACCGCCAGGATCAGCAATGCGATCCAGTGATGTTTGACCAGGAAGCGCGACATCTTCTCAAGTGGTGGGAAGAACGATCTGTGCGTCGTCTTCTCTATCGCCTTGTCGAAGGTGAGTACCATCGCCGGCAGAACCGTTACACAGCAGATCACGCCGATGACAACACCCTTTGACATGACAATACCGATATTGGCTCCCAGCTTAAAGGTCATAAAGCACAGTGCCAGGAATCCGGCGATCGTCGTGATCGAACTGCTCGATACAGACTTGAAAGTATTGGAGATCGCATGCTTCATCGCACGTTTGTTGTCCCCCGGGAACCTCTCCTTGTTGGCCTCGTAACTCTCCAGCAGGAAGATGGAGTAATCCATCGTGACGGCCAGCTGAAGCACCGCCGCCAGCGCCTGTGTGATATACGAGATGTCATCCAGGAATACATTGCTTCCCAGATTGAACACGATCGCCATACCGATGTTAAACAGGAAGATCAGCGGTGTCACCAGCGAATCCATGGTAAATAACAGAACTGCCAGAGAAAGCAGTGCGGCGATCACCACATAGACCGGCATCTCCTTGAGTGCCAGGTTTTTGATATCGGTTACCACACCCGACATGCCCGCCGCGTAAGCGGTCCTGCCTGCCACCTTACGGATCTGCGTCACAGCTTCCATCGTACTGTCGGCTGATGTCGTATTATCAAACAGTGCGATCATCATCGTGGCATCTCCGTTAAAGAATGCCTGCCGGAGTTTCTTCGGCAGCATCTCTGTCGGTACACTGATATCCATCGCATCATCATACCAGAGGACATCCTTGACATGATCGATACTCTCGATCTTCTTTTCCAGCTCAGCCGTCTGCTCCATGGTCATATCTTCCACCACGATCATGGAGAACGCGCCCATGCCGAACTCATCCACCATAATGTCCTGTCCCTGGATGGTCTCCAGGCTCTCCGGAAGATAGCAAAGCACATCGTAGTTTATTCTGGTGTGCAGATATCCAAATACAGCCGGAATCAACAATAGTAACGACAGTATTAAAATGATATTTTTATGTTCCGTAATCATTTTAGATACCTTGTTCATAATTATCAATCCTTTCTATCGAGAATTTTTCTCATTAATGACCATTGGTCATTTTCTATACGGTATCTTAACTCAGAAATGACCATTAGTCAACTTTTATTTTGATTTTTTTGTAAAATTTATAATTTCGTAATATTTCTGCGATCCGGTAACCACAAAGGGGCCTGCGCTTACGCGCAGACCCCTTTGGAAGTGGCAGATTATCTCTTATTTGGTTAAAAGCATCATGATCTCATTGGATCTGTTGACAAATTCTGTCATCTCCTGCGCCGGCAACGGCTTGTGTGCCAGCATCGCAAGATCATAGAGCTGTTTGCAGAACATTGGCACATGCTCTGACTCCGGATTGTCCATGATATATTTTACCAGCTCATTGTTGCCGTTGAGCACCAGAGTCTGACCCTGGCCGCCGAACATATCCATGTCCATATCCTGTCCCATGCTGTACATCTTCATCATGTCCTGCATACGGCGGGCTTCCTCAGACAGTGTGATCATAGCGGAAACCCTATCATTCTTCAGGTTCTGTACCTTGACTACCAGGGCATCCTGACCCAGATTCTTCTTAAACAACGTCTCAAGAGCCTCACTCTGCTCCTTGAGTTTCTCCACATCCTGCTCTTCCACCATCTCCTTGGACAGATCGGCATCGACACGTTGGAAGTGAACCGGATGCTTCTCATCGGCATTCTGTTCCAGCTGTGTGATAAACGGCTGGTCTATCGTGTGGGTCAGCATCAGGGCATTGGAACCCTGTTCTTTGAGCAGATTGATATACTGGCTCTGCTGCTGTGCATCGGTGACATAGTATACGGTCAGAGGCTTCTTGTCCTCCGCGGAGGTATCCTGTGCAGAATCCTGCTGTTCTTTCTGCTCATCTGTGCTATCCTGCGTCTCCTTGAACTCATCAGGATATGCCTGTTCCAGATAATCCGGCAGCGTGATATATGCTCCGTTCAGATCCTTAAAGATGATATAATCCTTCATCTTCTCCTGGAACTTGTTGTCCTTGAGACAGCCAAACTTGATAAATGGGCTGATATCATCCCAGTATTTCTCATAGTCCTCACGCTCTACCTTGAACATGCCGGACAACTTGTCAGCAACCTTCTTGGTGATATAGTCAGAAATTTTTCTGACAAATCCGTCGTTCTGCAATGCACTACGCGATACATTCAGCGGCAGATCCGGACAGTCGATCACACCCTTTAACAGCATCAGGAATTCCGGAATGACCTCTTTGATGTTGTCGGCGATAAAGACCTGATTGTTGTACAGCTTGATGACACCCTCCAGATTGTCATACTGCGTATTGACTCTCGGGAAATACAGAATACCCTTTAAGTTAAACGGGTAATCCATGTTCAGATGGATCCAGAACAAAGGCTCCTTGTAGTCGTTGAAGACTTTGCGGTAGAACTCCTTGTACTCCTCATCGGTACACTCATTTGGATGTTTTACCCACAGAGGAGTGGTATCACTGATGGAGACCGGTCTCTTGTTGATCTTTGCCTTGTCCTTGGCAGGAACCACCTCGACCATCTCTTTCTCGCCGTTCTCGTTTTCCTTCTCCTCCATCTGGGCGTCCTCGGTGAAACGCTCTACGACCACATCATCCTCACGGATGTCTGCCGCATCAATGGTCTCATATTCCTGTGGAGCATTCTCCTTGGACAGGAAAATCTCGGTCGGCATGAAGGAACAATATTTGTTCAGCACTTCACGCACGCGGTATTCATTGGCAAATTCCACACTGTCCTCAGACAGATATAATGTGATCTTGGTTCCGACCTGATCCCAGTCACCGTCGGACATCTCAAAGTTGATACCGCCCTCGGACTCCCAGTGAACCGCAGTGGCACCTTCCTGCCAGGAAAGGGTATCAATGGATACGCGGTCTGCTACCATAAATGCAGAATAGAATCCCAGACCGAAATGTCCGATGATCTGGTCCTCATTGGTCTTATCCTTGTATTTCTCCAGGAAATCAGTAGCACCGGAGAACGCAACCTGGTTAATATACTCCTGTACCTCATCCTGTGTCATACCGATACCGTTATCGATAAAGGTCAATGTCTTGTCCTGGTCATTGACGATCACCCGGATGGCCGGCTTGTAATCTGCCGGATACGTGTACTCTCCCATCATCTCCAGCTTGCCCAGTTTCGTGATGGCATCACAGCCATTGGAAACCAGCTCACGGATAAAAATGTCGTGGTCGGAATACAGCCACTTCTTGATAATAGGAAACATATTTTCTGATTCAATCGACAAACTTCCCTGAATGTTACTCATAGTGATCCTCCATTCTTTTAGCACTCTATCCAAACGAGTGCTAACAATTCTCTATTTGGTATATTAATCCCTTCCCCTCCACTTGTCAAGACGTAAAAAAGCCCTCTGACCTTGTACCGACCCCCAAAAGTTAGACCTAAAAATCTAACGATTGGAGGTCGGTATTTTTATGTATAAATATTCTTATG
>CAKRJH010000019.1 GCA_934351255.1 uncultured Lachnospiraceae bacterium | reverse complement strand
TGCGCAGCAGACTTCTCTATACATTCACAGCTTCGCTGTTCATTTACGTAAGAAGAAGAACGCAACACGTTCTTCTTTATGCGTTCGCCGCATACGCTTTCTCCGCGCGTTCGCGTTAAAGAGCGCCCCCAATGAGAAGGCTGCGCAGCAGACTTCTCTATACATTCACAGCTTCGCTGTTCATTTACGTAAGAAGAAGAACGCAACACGTTCTTCTTCATGCGTTCGCCGCATACATCAAAAAAAGCGGGACACCTCCCAAACAAGTTTGGGGTGTCCCGCTTTTTCCGCTGTGCGTGGCTCTCTTTAACGCGAATAGTGCCGTTCCAGGCTATAGATTTTTCCATGAAATTCGGTGGCCGCAGTTTCTTCCGGCTTTTCCTCACTGTCCAGGAACAGTTCCTGGACGCTGTCGCGCAGAACGCTTCCGAGGATACATCCAAAATAGGGCATCTCAGAATCTGCGAGGTTCAGCCGGCTCATATCCACATGATCCCAGACCTTGCTGGTATATTTCTGGACAGTGTGACGGTGCCATTCGCGCTGATCCGGCGAAATGATCCCATTCCACATCACCTGAAACACCCAGGGATCGGACAGTATGATCCGTACTTTCGGATGTTCTCCATGGTACGCGATGCGCAGCAGTCTGTCCGCAAATCCGTGCAGGGCAGCAAACAGGTCGCCCCCCGTCTCATCTATTCCGCGCGAGACCGTCTGCATGATGAACTTGCCGTGCGACCTCATATAGTAGAAGAAAAGGTCTTCCTTGTCTTCAAAATATTGATAAAAACTTCCCCGGGGAATCTGCGCATTCTTCACAATGCGGTTGATCGATGCCTCCGAATACGGCACGGTCGTAAATTCCTCCCCGGCGGCACCGAGAATGCGCCGCCTCTTCTCCTCCGACAGTTTAAAAAATGTTTCCTTTGGCATGGTTTCTGTTACCTCTCATTTCCCATTCCATATTGCGCCAGCAATTCTGCCGTCTCATCCGGAATGTCCTCGAGTTCACTTCCCACATCCACGCTGTGCATCTCTTTCTTCCGATAGAAAATATCATACAGTACCGGCACGATAAACAGCGTCATGAAGGTCGCATAGATCAGACCGAAGCATACGACGATCGCCATGCCCTTCTGCATCGCATTGCCGGCATCATTGGAAAATACCATGACACTCATGGAAAGGATCGTGGTCAGCGCAGTCATAATGATCGGGCGCATACGGGTCATACCGGTCAGTAATAGCGCCTGATGTTTCTCCACTCCCTTGAGACGGAGCTGGTTTGCATAATCCACAAACACGATACCATTGTTTACGACGGTTCCCATCAGGATCATGAATCCCATCAATGACATGGAGGAAATGTTCTGATGGAACAGACCCAGACCGATCATACCTCCGGTAAATGCCAGCGGGATCGTAAACAGGATAATAAATGGTGAGAGCAGGCTCTGGAACTGGGCTACCATGACCAGATATACCAGGAGCAGCCCCAATGCGATCGCCAGGAGCATCTGTTTGAGCATGTCGTTCACCTGCTCGGTCTCTCCGGCAATCTCGATGGAATATCCCTCGCCCGGATCATAGGCGTCGAGTTTTGTCTGCAGTTTGCGGGAAAGCAGTGTGACATTGGTGTCGTCATCGGCCTCGGCGGTTACGGAGACATAATTCTCCTGATTGCGCCTTGAAATGCTGCTGGCACTCTTGCCTTTTTCAATGCTTGCAAAATCCCGGAGTTTATATTCCTTCTCCGTCTGGGTTCCGTCTTCTCCGGTCACAGTGGCCGTGATGCTGGCATCCAGGATATTATCGCAGGTCAGCACATCATTTTCATTGACAATCTTTACATCGGTATCGGTGTCGTCAATGCTCATGGTGATCGCGTCTTTCTCGGTCGTGATCTTTCCGGCTACCTGCTGGAAGATCTGAGCCACCGTCAATCCCTTCTTTGCGGCCTTATCCCGGTCGATCTTCAGATGCAGCTCATTGTCCGCATCCTCCATTCCGTTGGAGATCTCAGACAGCCCCTTGTACTCTTTGAGCATATCCATAACGTCCTCACTGATCTCAACCAGACGGTCGGAATCCGGGCCATAGATGTCCACCTGCATACCGGTGCTCATCATGCTTCCCATGCTGCCCATTGCGGAGGACGCGATAGTGATCTCCTTGGCATCCACATCCTTGACCTCATTTTGCAGATCCCTGATAATGCGCTGATACTCTTTGGTCGTCTTGACGGTATCCTTGGTAATGATATTGACGGTAAAGGTAGAATAATTCTTCATGGAGCTTGCAGAGCTCCCCATGATGGCCGACATCATACCGGAACTGCCATCCATGACGCTGACCTTGTCGACACCGTCCACCTTCATCATGTCTTCCATGGCTTCCTGTGCTGTCGCAAATGCAGTGTCCTTGTCGACGCCATCCTCGAGCTGGATCGACCCGGTGATCTGGTTGCTCTCCATATCATCCATCATGCTCATGCCGGTGGAGAATGCCCGCGCGGTAAATACCGCCAGAAGCGCCACCGCTATGAGGAGTGGGATAAACTTGCGTCTCAGGCAGAATGCCAGCACCCTGGCATATCCACGCTTCACAGCGCCGAAGATCCGTCCCTCCTTTGGAGCCTTGGAACTCTTGAGCATGACAGATCCCATCGTCGGCACCACGGTCAATGCTACCAGCAGAGATGCGATCAATGCATAAGAGATCGTAAAGGAGAACGGCATCAGCATGTCGCTGATCGTTCCGGAGGTATATACCATAGGCAGGAATACGCAGATCGTCGTGATCGTGGAGGCGATGATCGGGCCTGCCACCTGCTTGGCGCCGTATACGGCAGCCTTCGGCCCACTGTATCCAAGACCGCGCAGACGGTAGATATTTTCCATGACAACGATGGAGTTATCCACCAGCATACCGATTCCGATACATAGACCGGCCAGAGACATTACATTGATCCCAATTCCCGTAAAATACATCGCCACAATGGCAAACAGCACACTGAACGGAATACTGAATGCCACCACCAGAGTCGGTCTGACATCCCTCAGGAACAGTGCCAGCACGATGATCGCCAGCGCCGCACCCAGAAGAATACTGCTGAGTACACTCTGGATGATCGTGCTGATGTAATCTCCCTGATTCATCATGATCGTGAAGGACAGGCCGTCATTCTTCTTTTCCAGATCGCGGAATGTACTCTGGATCCGCTTGGCCACAGCGCTTGTGCTGGCTGTGCTGGACTTGAAGACAGAAAGCATCAGCGCATCCTTGCCATTGACTTTACAGAAATTGTCTCCGGCAGTATTGACCATGGTGACATCTGCCACATCAGAGAGTTTGATCGTACCAACGCCCTTTACCTTGGTCAGGACCATATCCTTTAACTCGTCCACATCCTTATAGTTGTCGCCGATCTGTACCAGCCACTGGTCATCGTCCTTGTCGTCAATGTAGCCGGCCGGCATAGAAAAGTTCTGCGCGTAGACCAGGCCGGACAGGGTATCCAATGTCAGCAGTGCATCGAGATTTGCGTGATCCAGCGCTGCATCCCTGGAATCGTCAAGCTGCTTCTGCGCATCTTTCAGACTCTGTCTGGCCGTCTTCATCTGATCCTTTGCGGAGGCCATCTGGGCGGTACCGGATCCAAACCCGGCGGCAGCCGCATATCCTCCGGCGATCACCTGTGCCTGCTGGTCATCCATCCCAGCCATCTGCTTGTTCATAGTCTGGATGATCATCTTGGCGGCCATGATCTCGGTCTTCAGATTGCCAAGCTCCGTCTCGATCTGAGGCATACGGACCTTCACGGCCTGATAGACCTGTTTCAGGGACTTGGCGCTCAGATCCTTGATCTGATCTCCATAGCCAAGGCCGGTCAGCCACTCCTTGAACTTCTTGAATTTGTCAGGATTCTTCACCGCATCCTCGACACCGGACGGGATCTCGATCCCGGAAGCCTTGGCCGCATCGCCCATCGTCGCCCGGAAATTGGCAAACATGGCATCCAGCTGCTCATACGTCTGCGGCAGTTTGGCATCCTCATATGCCTTCTTCTCTGCCTGCAGAGCACTGCGGCTGGCTTTGAGGCCGTTTAACGTCGCCTCATAGGCAGTCTTTGTCGCCTGTGCCTGCGCCAGTTTTACCTGACCCTTGGCGAGCTGATCGTAGGTCTCATCCTGTTTGTTTTCCAGGGAATCCTGCTGTTTGGACAATTCCTCTTCCCCGTCCTGCAGCTTCCTGAGGCCCTTGTCGATCTTATCCTGTGCATCGGACAGTTTTTTATTCGTATGCGTCAGAATATCCTTGTTGACCTCATCGATCTTATCCTGATTCAGACGCACTTCCACGGACTGTTCCACCGCACCTCCCACGGAGACACTGGCTACGCCCTCCTGACGGGAAAGTTCCGGAATCACTTCCTTATTCACATAATCCGTCAGCTTCTGGACATCTTTTCCATCATAATCCACATTGGCATACATGGTGGCCATCATGTCCATGCTGACCTCCATCAGATTTGGTGTCGATGCGCTGTCCGGAAGTTCCACAGTGTTGGCCGCCTGGGACACTCTCACCAGCGCGGAGTCCATGTCCGTGTCACTGCCGAACTCCAGCATGACATACCCATAGCTGTTGTTGGAGGAGCTGATGACATTCTCCACACCACTGATCGTGCCCAGCGCACTCTCCAGCGGTTCGACAATGTCCTTCTCCACCTCCGAAGGAGATGCCCCCGGATCGGTGACAATCACCATCATGTACGGAAGTTCCATCTCCGGCATAAGGTCTGTGTTCATCTTTGTCAGGCTGACAATACCGATCGTCAGCACGATGACCACCGCTACCAGTGTCAGGAACGGTTTCTTGACAAATGTTTTCGTCATAAATCTGCTGTCCTTTCTACGTTCTTGATTCAATACAATATGACACCCTGTCATTTTATGTGACAAGGTGTCATATGTCAATGCTTTTCTTCTATTTTACAGATAATTTAGAAATGGACAATCCTTCCTATTTAATCTTGATATTGCCCATATCAACATCTGCCTCGATGTGGTGACTTCCCAGATCCGTCACTGCCGCCTCGCTGCTCAGTGAGCATCCGCCCACTCCGGACTTCTTCTGATCACCGGCCTGCACTTTTCCCATATCGGTGCTCAACCGATAGGAATAGCTGCTCAGTCCGGAAAGGGTATCAATGTCAACATTTCCGGCATCGACCTCGGTGGTCAGATTGTCAAAATCTGTCCTTCTAACCGTGAAATTTCCGGCATCTGCAGTCACATCGGCATTGCTAATGATACAGTTGTTGAAACGGATATCTCCGGCATCAACCTCCAGCGAGAGGTCGGATCCAATCAAGCCATCCAGATCGACTCTCCCCGCATCCACTGAGATCTGGTACTTCAAGTGCTTGGAATTGCGTGGAATCCGGACGATCACATTGCCATGCTTCTTCGTAGAATTCTTCCCGAAAATCGTGATATCTGCTCCATCATCCTCAATAGACAGATGATTCTCCTTGGTTTCCTTAACATTCAGATCCTTGCTGTTTCCCGTATAATACACTTTGATATCCTTGTCATTGGATTCACTGGACATTTCCACTCTGACCGAAGCCGCATCCAGATCCATCTCGACCGTTCCTCCATCCTGCAGGTTATACCCGCCCACAAAATTGTCTTCGCTCATCTCAGCTACCTCGGTCATGGCATCCCACTGTGTGGACACCGCCTTTTTCATCGGGATCAATACACTGACTATCGCCGTGGTGATCACCACGCCAATCACTACGATCACAGAAATCACGATCACAGCCACTGCTCCGCCGGACATCTTGCGCGGCTGGTTTTTGACAAAATAGTCTCCGGCGATCTCATTGGTCCGCGACTCATTGTACAGGCGGGCAAAACCCAGCTCCTGATAGCGGTTTCCCATGCTTCCGTTCACGATCAGAAGTCCTACACCGGCGGCGAACATGCCAAACATCAGGCATTCTCCCAGCTGATCCGGCACAAAGGACAGAACATCCGGAACCACCGAAAAGATCAGAAGCAGAATTCCGGTCAGACGCAGCTTGTAGAGCAGTTCGGCATCTTTTTCCCTTCTCTGCTTGAGCAGTTCACCGGACGCCAGATCCATCCCCACCACCTGTTTGATCTTATAGCCAAACAGCTTGAACTGATGGCCGGCCTGAATGCAGAACACCACGCCCACCGCGATCATCACCATGAATACGACACTGCTCAGACCCGTGTGTCCAAGATTCAACCACGAAAGGACATCTCCCGTCACGCTGGTGGCCTTCGGAGCCAGAAGAAAACACGCCACACCGATCGCGATATACAGGGCATGCTTCCAGCACACATCCAGGAAGCGCTGCGTCCGGTCTTTGTCCCAGATCTCATGCGGTTCCAGATTCGCATAGTACCCATTCTTCGGCATCTTCTCATTGACAAAACCGCGGAAATCCGTGTCCCGGCCCGTCTGATCATCTGTCCGTTCAGAAAATGAGATCCCCATCGCCTCAGACAGTTCTTCCAGATCGCCAAACTCAGACACCACCGTGCCAAATGCTTCCTGCGGACTCTTCCCTTCCTGCAGAAGCTGTTCATATTTGTCTTCCATCATCTCCATCAGTTCCGCTTTGGCGCGGAGCACATCCGGAGTCTCCGGGATCCCCCGGAACAGATTTTTAATATATTCTTTTATTTGTTCCATTGCTGCTTCCTTTCCATCTGCAGTTTCCCTGCAGACTGCTCATCCCCGACTGTTCATTCGGACACCCCTCCATTCATTTGGGGGCCTCCTGTCCGGCCATTCACTCGACAGCCAATCCTTCCGCCGGCGCAGCGCCTGCCCGCAGCTCATCTGCGCCCGGCTCCTGAACTTCATCCGCTCCCGCTCCGGCCGGATCCAGGCCACCCACAAACTTCTCGATCACTTCCTTGGTCAAGATCCACTCATCGCATTTCTCCTGATAATACGCAAGCCCCGCGGGTGTGACCCGGTAATACGTCCTGCGCTTCCCCGTGCCCTCCTGGCTGGAGTAAGATTCGATATATCCGTTCTTTTCCATGCGCGTAAAGGCCGAATACAGCGTCGTCTCCTTGATCACATACTTTTCCCGGGAAATCTCCCGGATATTCTTGGAGATCTCGTACCCATAGGACGGCTGTCTGATCAGAAGAAACAGGATAATGAGGTCATTGTATCCGCGGATTATGTCACTGCTGATACCCATATGTCCCTTCCCTTCCACATGATATGTTTATTTTGTCTATCGTACTACGTCTGCCGTAGTACGTTTGTCGTAGTTGTACTATAACAGGATTTTTCTCCCTTGTCAACCAAAGTTTCCTATCAATCAAAAAAGGATGCAGTCCAAAACTGCATCCTCATATGCTTCTCTTGCATTCACGCCTAACTTCTACGCTCAGCCCTCCTGTCCGTCCTTATTCCAGAACAGATCGTCCAATGTCACATCCAACGCCCTGCAGATCGCAATGCACAGACGGATCGTCGGATTGTAGTCACCCTTTTCTATCGCGCTGATCGTCTGTCTGGACACCCCGCACAGCTTCGCCAGATCGTCCTGCGACAGATCCTTTCCGGCCCGTGCCGCTTTCATCCTGAGATTCTTCATCTTCTCCAACCATCCTTTCTGTATATGGACGCCTTACGCCTCCTGTCGATCCATCCCCTGCTTGGCCAGGAACAAAATGCCCAGGATCATAAACATCACTCCGCACAGGATATTGACCACGCCCGACGGCAGATACTCGGTCAGTGAAGGTCTGCTGTTCACAAATGCAACGATGCCTCCCACCAGATTCACCGCTGCAACCACCACGGAAAAAATGGCATAGCGGCCCGGTCTGCTATTCAATGCAAAATAAGCATCATGAAAGATACAATATCCCGCGTACATCAGCACACCCGCACAAAGCACCACAAACAGCACCACCGAAATATTCACATACTTCCCGATATAGTCTCCGGCGCAAAGTGCGATCGAAATCCCCAATAATGTCACATAAAACGCACACTTATATGCCTTGCCGCGGATCAGTTCCTGCCGCTCATCATACTGCGCTTTTCCACGTCCCTGACGTATCCACCGGCACGCCACATAAACGATCACCAGTCCGACCAGAATCCCTGCAAGTGCTCCTATCATTGCTGCAACTTCGTCCATAATTACCTCCGATCCGGAGCGGCTGCTTCTTATCGCAAAACGCTCCCATGAGAATATATTGTCTGTCTCTGTACTTACAATATACTCTCGGAGATGAATTATGTCAACTATATTTTACATTATTCTTTTCATACTATACATTTAGTCATGTGTCTTTCGATTGATATACTTGGTCTTATACTTGGAATACACGATCGTCTGATCATGATAAAGCCCATAATATCCCGACATCAGATAGCTGACACTGACACCGATCATAAAAAACGGAACCGCCTTATACCCAAACAGCTCAAACGCGATCAAAAGCGATGTGATCGGACAGTTGGTCACACCGCAGAACACGGAGACCATGCCCACTGCGGCACACAGCGCCGGCGAAATGTGAAGCAGACTGCCAAACAGGCAGCCAAAGGTCGCCCCCACGCAGAAAGACGGAACGATCTCACCGCCCTTAAAGCCTGCTTCCAGCGTCAATGCTGTAAAAATGATCTTCCACAGGAACGCGCTGGCCGGTGCATTTCCGGCGATCGACTGCTCGATCAGCCCGACTCCTGCACCCATGTAGGCATCCGTGCGCAGGATACAGGTCAACGCAATAATGATCAGGGCAGAAACGACAATCCTCAGATACGGATTCTTCAGATGCTTCCGGTAAAAATCTCCCGTGGAATGCAGGATCACACAGAACAGCACACTGACACCGGCACAGCAAAGTGCCAGCAGGACCACCTTGACCGTGGGAAGAATCTGAAACGCCGGAAGTCCACGTATCACGAACAGTTCCGGCGCTATACCCATATTGCTGGCAAACTGGGATGCGATCAGTGACGCAAACACACAGGGAACCAGCGCCGCATAATACATAACCCCGACACTGACGACCTCCATCGCAAAAACCGCGGCCGCGATCGGTGTTCCGAACACGGCAGAAAAGGCCGCGCTCATGCCGCACATCACGACAATATGCTGATCCTTTTCATCGAGCCGCATCCAGCGTCCGAGCTGATTTCCAATGCTGCCTCCAAGCTGCAGCGCCGCGCCCTCACGTCCGGCACTTCCGCCGAACAGATGCGTCACCAACGTCGCAATGAAGATCAAAGGTGCCATCTTAGCCGGAAGTTCCGCCTTGGCATGGATCGTCGAGAGCACCAGATTCGTACCCTTGTCATTCTTATATTGGAAGATACTGTACATAAAGACGATAAACAATCCCGCTGCCGGCAGCAAAAAGATCAGCCAGGGCCTCTGCGTCCGGATCGTCGTCACCTGCTGCAGACACCAGGCAAAGAGGGTGCTGAATCCACCCACGACCAGACCGGTGCAGACCGCGATCGCCGTCCATTTGGCAAAGATCGTGATGTTGCGCCACAGACGCAGGATATTAAATTTCATCATATCTGTTTTCTTCATGGTAACCTCTATATACTATTATAAAGTAGATTTGCCAGCGCCATTGACGCCGGCAATCACCATATATTCTACCACACCCCAAAAATAATATCAAAAGACTTGACTTAGGAATGATTCTCGTTTATTATAATAGTAATCATTATCAATAATCAAGCAAAGGAGAGCAGCTTATGGCAGCGATACGATTTAGCAGGCAGCGTGAAGCAATCTACAATTATCTTTGTTCCACCAAAGAGCACCCTACCGCAGAGGTAGTGTATGGGCAGGTCAAGGAGGAGTTTCCGAATATTAGTCTAGGGACTGTCTACCGCAACCTGAACTTCCTGGTAGAACATGGCCAGGCTCAAAAGCTGGATTTAGGCGACGGATTCGAGCATTTTGATGGGAACGCAACTCCCCATCAGCACTTCCTATGTAATGCATGCCACCGTGTCATTGATCTGGAGATGGATTCTATTGACCACATTGACGTCATTGCAAATGCCGGGTTTGACGGTGAGATCCAGGGCCATTGCATCTTCTTCTACGGCCTCTGTGAAAAATGCAAAAATAATCGTTGACAAGCTGAAGCGAATCAGTTATACTAAGCTTACATTATTGATAATCATTACTATTATTAATAAAACAAGACAAACAAACACAAAACAAACAAAACAGAAAAGGAGACAAAAACTATGGCAAAATGGGTATGTTCAGTATGTGGTTACGTTCATGAGGGAGATACACCTCCAGAGGAGTGTCCGGTATGTCATGTACCGGCAGACAAGTTCAATGAAGTAAAGGGTGAGCTCAAGCTGGCAGCAGAGCATACATTCGGCACCTATGCAGAAACTGTAAAGAATAATCCGGATATCAGCGATGAAGATAAGAAATACATCTTCGAGCAGCTCAAGGCAAACTTCGACGGAGAGTGCTCTGAGGTCGGTATGTATCTTTGCATGGCTCGTATCGCACACCGCGAGGGATATCCTGAGATCGGCCTGTACTGGGAGAAGGCAGCTTACGAGGAGGCTGAGCACGCTGCAAAGTTTGCAGAGCTGTTAGGCTCCGACCTGGAAGCCAACATGACCGCTTCTACCAAGGAAAACCTGGCATGGCGTGTTGACTGTGAGTTCGGTGCAACTGCAGGAAAGGTTGAGCTTGCTACCTGTGCAAAGAAAAACAACCTGGATGCGATCCATGACACCGTTCATGAGATGGCCAGAGACGAGGCTCGTCACGGAAAGGCTCTCAAGGGACTTCTGGACAGATACTTCGGTTAATCAGATATTGTACGACAAAATGCCCTATGGTGCAGTTTATTCAGCCGCACCGTAGGGCATTTATTTTTCTGCGATCTTCTTTCCGGTTGCCGTCGCGGCCAGCCCGCCTTTTCCGGTCTCCCGGTACGCCTCCGGCATATTCCGGCCGACCTCATCCATCGCCAGCACAACTTCGTCCGGCGGGATCACCGAGCGGATCCCGGCCATCGCCAGATCCGAGCTGCTGACTGCCTGCAATGCACCCACGACATTTCGCTTCACGCAGGGTACCTCCACCAGTCCGGCCACCGGGTCACAGACCAGCCCCATCAGTCCTTTGATGGCGATCGCCGCGGCATGAATAACCGCCTCCTGATCTCCGCCCTGCAGCCAGGTAAGCGCAGCAGCAGCCATGGCACTGGCGGTTCCGATCTCCGCCTGACATCCCCCCTGCGCACCGGCAATGCAGGCATTCTGCGCGATTACTTCTCCGATCCCTGCCGCCACAAACAATGCCCTCGTCATATCCTCATCGCTCCTGCCACTCTGCTCCTGATAGGACAACAACACCGCCGGAAGCACTCCACAGGAACCGGCAGTCGGTGCGGCAACCACGCGCTTCATACAGGCATTGCACTCTCCGATCCGGATGGCACGCTCCGTGACATGACACAAAAAAGCCCCGAACAGGGACTTTCCACTCTCATGATATGCCGCCAGCCTGGCACCGTCATCTCCCACCATGCCACTGGCCGATTTTTTGGCATCGTAGCAGGCATCCGTCTGCTTCATCGCCTGATACATCCCTTCCATCTGCCGGAAAATGTTCTCTTTCTCCTGATTTTTCTCACAGGCATCCTCCTGCAGCACGATCTCCCAGATCTCCTTTTCCCGTGTGCGGCTAAGCCCCACAAGCTGTTCCATGGAACGAATCATCTGCCAGCCTCCCTTCCGTTTATTGATACAATGCAAACCTTACTTTTTTCTTATTTCAGACTCAGGTACGTGACCTTCTTGATCCCCTCCAGATGGGACAGCCATTCGATCGAATCCTTCGGGATCTCCTGGTCACATTCCAGTACCATCACCGCGTCCCCACCCCGGCTGTCACGGTATAACTGCATGGTCGCAATGTTTACGCTCTTGTGTGCCAGCATGGATGTCACTTCCGTCACATGTCCCGGCTGATCCTGATTGTGGACGATCAGTGTCGGATAGTCTCCCGAGAAATTCGTGGAGATCCCGTCAATCTCCTGAATACAGATCCTTCCGCCGCCCACCGAACAGGCAACCACCTCCAGCGACCGCCCATGCACTCCCTGCATCTGCAGGATCGCGGTATTGGGATGGGCATCCGGACGAACCGCCGCCTCGAAATACACCTTGATCCCACGCTTTCTGGCGATCTCAAGACTGTGCGGGATCCGCATATCATCGGGCAGAAATCCCATCAACCCGGCCACCAGCGCACGATCTGTTCCGTGCCCTTTTCCGGTCGCCAGAAACGACCCACACATTCCGATCCGCACCTGCTCCAGATCCTCTCCCAGCAGCTTGCGGCACACATATCCGATCCGCACTGCACCCGCAGTGTGGGAACTGCTGGGACCTACCATCACCGGTCCGATAATATCAAATACATCCATACGCTCCGTTCCTTCCCTATATTAACTTCCCAAATATGCCTTCTTGACCTCGTCATTGTCCAGAAGTTCCCTGGCATCCCCCGAAAGTTTGATCTTACCGGTCTCCAGCACATAGGCTCTGGACGCCACCTTCAAGGCCATCTTCGCGTTCTGCTCCACCAGAAGGATCGTGATTCCCTGCTGGTTTACTTCCTTGATAATGTCAAATACTTCCTGCACAAGCAGAGGAGAAAGTCCCATGGACGGCTCATCCATCAGTATGATCTTGGGATCCGACATCAGCGCACGTCCCACCGCCAGCATCTGCTGCTCACCACCGGAAAATGTTCCGGCGAGCTGGTTCTGACGTTCCTTCAGTCTCGGGAATTTGGCAAACACATCGTCCATCCTCGCCGCGATCAGATCCTTGTCTTTCCTCTTATACATATAGGCACCCATCTCCAGATTCTCGCGGACCGTCATATCCACAAAAATGTGACGCCCCTCCGGCACATGTGCCACACCGTGGGTCACGATCTTGCTGGGATCCTCTTTCAAGAGATTGACATCGTCAAAGGTGACCGTTCCGCTGGTTGCCTTTTTCAGACCGGTCAACGTATGCAGGATCGTGGTCTTGCCGGCACCATTGGCACCGATCAGCGTAACGATCTCCCCATCATGAACCTCCAGATCCACATCTTCAATCGCATGGATCACACCGTAATGTACATTTAATTTTTCCACCTTCAGCATGGGACCTCACCTCCTTAGTCGTCATCTTCCTTGCCCAGATATGCCTCGATCACCTGCTTGTTGGAGGCGATCTCCTCCGGCGTGCCCGAAGCCAGGATCTCCCCGAAGTTCAGCACATAGATCCTCTCGCAGATGCTCATGACCAGACTCATATCATGCTCGATCAAAAGGATCGGGATCTGGAATTTCTCGCGCAGCATCTTGATGGAATCCTTAAGCTCCGCCGTCTCGGTCGGGTTCATGCCGGCTGCCGGCTCATCCAGAAGCAGCAGCTTCATATTCGTGGCCAATGCTCTGGCAATCTCCAGCAGTCTCTGCTTTCCATAAGGAAGATTCTCAGCGTACTGATCGGCAAACTCCTCCAGATGGAACAGGGACAGCAGTTCCATGGCCCGCTTCGTCGTCTCCTTCTCTTCCTTCCAGAATGCCGGTGTCCGGAAAATGGACTGCAGCAGATTGGCTTTCATGTCCTTATTCATCGCCACACGCACATTGTCCAGCACGGTCATCTTCTTAAACAACCGGATATTCTGGAATGTTCTCGCGATCCCTGCATGTACCACCTGGTGGGTTTTCATGCCGTTCATCCGCTTGCCGCACAGAAAATAACTTCCCGATGTCGGCATGTAGATGCCGGTGATCAGGTTGAAGATCGTCGTCTTTCCGGCACCATTGGGCCCGATCAGACCGATCAGTTCCCCCTTGTCAATATGAAAGTTCACATCATTTACGGCCTTTAATCCGCCGAACTGGATTCCCAGTCCCTTGGTCTCAAGTACTGTCTCTCTTGTCTTTTCCATAATCATCACCCCTCATTCTCCTGTATGGCAGGTTTTGCGGCATTTCCCTTGTGTGTGATCTTCTCAATGAGTTTGTACAATGAGAATTCACGGCCGCCGAACAGACCGGTTGGCTTAAAGATCATGACCACCACCAGGATCACTGCATAGATCAGCATACGATAGCTGGCAAATGCCGGCTGTACATAGGAGATCAACTGCGGCAATGCTGATAAGATCGGAGCTGCCACGATGGATCCTGTCATGGAACCGCTTCCACCCAGAATAACGATTGCCAGAAACTCAGAGGATTTGGAGAAATTGAAATAGGTAGGAACCAGTGTCGTGATGTAGTGCGCGTAGATCGCACCCGCCACCCCTGCAAAGAACGCGGAGAGCGTAAAGGTCAGAACCTTGGTCTTTGTGACATTGATTCCGGACGCAGTCGCTGCGATCCTGTCCTCACGGATCGAGATCAGTGCGCGTCCATACCTTGAACGTATGTAACAGTACATAATGACGATACAGATGATCATCGTCACATACACATAATGATAATCCGAAACTCTGGCGATGCCGGCAAAGCTCTTGCCGAATGTCGCATCTCCTGTGATCGCCTTGATTCCGAAGTTGGAGAGAACCACGCGGACGATCTCCGCCACCGCCACGGTGACGATACACAGGTAATCTCCCGAAAGCCTCAGTGCCGGAATTCCTACCAGCACTCCGACAATGCCTGCTGCCACACCTCCCACGATCACGGCGATCAGATAGATCCCGATATCCGGAAGATCCACCCTCTCACAGATCAATGTCGTCACGATCGCCGAAACATAGGCTCCGATCGACATGAATCCCGCATGACCCAGGGAAAACTCACCCATGTAGCCGGTCAGCAGGTTCAGGGAACACACCACGATGGTGTAGAACATTCCCACGACCAGAAGTCCATTGAAATAGGCGGATTTTCTTCCTGCCAGCCCCGTGTCAAACAGCAGACACAGCAGAAGATATACCGCGACGATCCCCACGAAGGTGACCAGATAGCTTTTCTTTAATCTCTTTGGCATAGTGAACACATCCTTTCCATCAAACTTTCTCGCGGATGTTCTTCCCCATCAAGCCGGTCGGTTTGATCAAAAGAACAACGATCAACAACAGATACGTCACTGCCTCATAGGTTCCCGGAAGCATATATACCTTAACCATGATCTCGATAATACCAAGCAGGAGGCCTCCGATCATCGCTCCGGGTACACTGCCGATACCTCCCAGGACTGCTGCCACAAACGCTTTCAGACCAAGCGTGATACCCAGCTCATTTTTAATGCTTACATAGGAGGTACAGTACATCATGGAAGCTACCGCCGCCAGACCGGAACCGATCGCAAATGTGATCGTGATGATCCGGTTGACATTGATTCCGACCAGAGTGGAAGCAATCTTGTCTTCCGGCACGGCTCTCATCGCCTTACCGATCTTGGTGTATTTGATAAACAGCGTCAGCAGAACCATCATGACAATACCGATGACCAGTGTCAGGATGGTCGTTCCCGGTATTGTGACACTCCCCAGTTTCACCTCAGAGAGGCGAAACATCGGAGGTACATTTCTCGGAGCAGATCCAAACAGGACCAATGCTCCATTTTCCAGCACCAGGCTCATGCCCAGTGCTGTGATCAATGCGGTGGTGGAACCCTGTCCTCTCACCGGTTTGTAAGCTACCTGCTCCGTAAATACACCGACGAATACACATACGATGATCGCAGCAAACACGGAAAACCAGGCAGGCAGTCCCAGCGTCGTCATGACGGGGATCAGGTAAAACAGGGTAAAACCACCTACCATAATGAAGTCACCGTGTGCAAAGTTGATCATACGGATGATACCGTAAACCATGGTGTATCCGAGAGCGGTCAGCGCGTAGATGGATCCAAGATTCAATCCATTTGCCAGACTTTGTATGAATTTTGCCATATGCCCTCATCTCCATTTCGATCAATAGAATGCTTACTCACTCTGGAAACTTCCATAGTATTTCAGGGAACCATCTTCAAAGGTCTCAATGGTAAATGGCTTGATCGCATCACCATTCTCATCATAGGTAATGGTTCCACCCATGGATTCGTAGGTTGTCTTAAGAAGCGCATCCTTGATATCCTCCGGCTTGGAAGAATCTGCCTCCTCCATCGCCTGAACAAGCATCTTGACAGAGTCGTAATACAGGGAAGATACGGCATTCAGACCATCCTCACCATAGGCATCCTTGTAGGCTTTTACATAACTGGTTACCGCATCGGTATCTGCGGACAGATCCAGATGAGCCAGATAGTAGGTATTGTCAAACTTGCTCTCATAGCCGGTCACATCGGTACCATCCCAGGCATCGCCGCCAAGGATCGGACCGTCAAATCCGGCATCTCTGGCCTGTGATACGAAGTTCGGCACGGTATCATAGTTGTTTGGATAGATCATAACCTCTGCGCCCTGCTCGATCGCCTTGGAGATCTGCGCAGTGTAATCGGTATCTGTCGTCACACATCCATAATGCTTGTAGGTAATGCCACTCATACTGCCAAGAGCTCCCTCCATGGCCTCAGCAAGACCTGCACAGTAGTCAGAGTCCTCTGCCGCGATGATCGCGATGTTCTTTGCCTTGAACTCCTCGGTCGCAAGTTTGGCAAGGGTTGGTCCCTGATTGGCATCAGAGAAGCACTCACGGAAGATGTAATCGCCGGTCTTACAGATTGTCGCATTTGTCGAATATGGGGTGATGACTAACATGCCTGCCTTCTGTGCCGCATCGACAAAGGATAAGGTACAACTTGAAGAACAGGAGCCGATCACGGCGCTGATATCATAGGAAGAACAGTTGTTGTAAGCACTGGCTGCCTCTGTCGCATCAGACTTATCATCGGCAAACACTGCGGAATCCAATGTGTATACCTTTCCGCCGATGGTTACACCGCCAGCCTCATTGACCTCCTTGATCGCCAGATTGTATCCATTGACAGCTCCTTTACCCCAGCTCGCCAGGGAACCTGTCAGCGGTGCGATACCTGCAATGGAGATCGTACCCACACTTCCTTCCACATCAACTTTCTCCGGCTCCGTTCCGCCGCCGGATCCACATCCTGTCAGAGTCGTCATGGTCATGGCCATGGCCATGGCTGCTGCAATCACTTTACTCATTTTTCTCTTCATCATAAGCAATTCCTCCTTTATAGGTGTTTGTTTTGCTTGCTCTATAAATTAAGTCTTAATGCAGACTGAATTTATCTTTGACATATCTCTCCATGACATCCACGCATCGGTCTCTGCCGACCCTTGCGCTGTTGAGTGTCATGTCATAGTTGACCGGGTTGGTCCAGTAATTACCCTGCGTATAATATTTGTAATACGCCGCCCGGTACTTGTCGGTCTTCTCGATCAGCCGGTGTGCCTCGGCCTCCGTGACTCCCAGCTTCTTGGTGATCGATGCCACACAGTCTGCCCTCGGAGCCTCGATATAGAAGCTCACGACATTGATGTAATCCTTCAGGACGTAATCGGCACATTTTCCGACGACAATGAACGATTCCTCATTGGCCATGCTGCGGATCATCTCGCTCTGGATGTTAAACAGATTGTTGTTGGAGGTAAACCGTTTGTCGGAAGGCTCCACCACGTAATTGAACGGCAGGCCCTTGAGCTTATCGGAAAGATTGATCCGCTCATCCGCCAGATTGAACAGGTTCTCGCTGATGCCACTCATCTCCGAAGCCATCCTCGGAAGCTGCTGCTCATACACCGGAATGCCAAGCCGTTCCCCCAGCTTTACGGCGATCTCCTTTCCACCACTTCCAAATCCTCTGGCAATGGTTATGACATATTTCTGCATGTTCATTCCCTCCTCTCTGCGAATTGCAAGTCTGAGAATACAAAATCAAAAAAGGAGCAAACAGTGTTACCTGTCAGCTCCTTTGCTCGATGGGGTTATATTACCACCCCCCTTTTCAATTTACAATGTCCAAATCCCCACAGATTCATGTGCATTTGCACAAGCATATTCTCTCAGCCCTCAAGCTGTTTCATCATGTAAGCCACATATAATTTGGCTCTCCCCTCCCAGCTCATCAGATCCAGATCCAGTATTTTTTCAATGCGTTTGACATAATTATTGACGGTGTTTCGATGGATGAAGCAGCACTCGCTGACGTCCCCCGGACTGCCGTTGCACCGGATATAGACCTCCAGAAATTCGAGCAGTTTCGTCCCGTTTTCCCGGTCATAGGCTTCGATCCTGCCGAATGTTTCCCGGTAAAATTCCTCTGTCACCTGGGGATCGCTTACATTGACCAGCAGCTTATACAGCCCCAGATCATCGTAATACAGGATATTTTCCTTCTTCTTGCGGGCGATCCCACAGGCCGAAAGTGCCTTCTTAAAATTCTGGCTCTGCTGCCGCAGCCCCCGCACCTCATCGCTGATCCCCATAAAAATATGTCCCAGGATTTTTTCCATGGAGAATTTTTTGACGAGTTCGCTCAGGAACTGCTGGCGCTCCTGCGGCGAGTAATCCACCAGCACCACCACCTGATCCTCCTGATAATGAAACGCCAGAAACTGGTCGTGAATCCGCGCCGCAGTTCTGCGGCAGATCATGGACACACGGTCCATCACGTGGATACACTGATCCGTATCCCTGGCAAGGTCTGTTGAAATGCACAAGATCTGAAACGAAGCCTGGCTCGGGATCCCCATGCGCACCATCTGACGGATCTGCGCATCCGCCTCACCGATCCCAAACAGAAGGTTCTTAAAGATCGTGATCAGGCTGTCATTGTGCGCCTCCTGCTCAAAGATCGTCTTATAGTAAAATTTGGTCACATCGACCAGTGGGATTTCCCACGGGATCGTAAACAGCGGAAACTGATGCTCATTGCAGAAATCCAGCACCTCCCCCGGAATATCCAGAAGATATTTTCCGGTGTTCAGGATCAGACCGCTGGCCTCCTTTTGGTACACCACCTTCACAAACGCCAGAAGTTCCCCGGGATCCGCCCCGAGGATACCCTCCGTGATCACCAGCTCATGGCCGTGCAGGAAGCCCGCCCCCTGCACCGTCTCAATGATATGAACCCACTCTACCACATTGGCAAGTCCTGACTGTCCCGCTACCAGGGACATCTTGTAGACCGCCGACTTTTTGTATAATGTTCCCACGGTCAATGCCATACGGATCCACCCCTTTCTGACTGTTCTTTTCTCCGGCCTGACTGCATGCTTTACAGCCGCCCGTCCGGCACCACAGCAGACAGCGCGCAGAAACGCAGCTACTCTGTCGCTTCACAGATCTCCCGGTAAAGGGCATCGCGCAGCCGGAACAGGGTCTCGCGGTCTTTGCCGCCCACCGGCTTTCCATCCAGTTCCTCTACGAACATACAGACATTGGAGGAAGAAGTCACCATGATCTCATCTGCCTCCCAGACATCCTTCAGGTAATATGGCGTCTCGCTCACCGGAATCCCCAGTTTTTTGCACATGCGCACCAGATGCGCCCTGGCAATTCCCGGCAGGATCAGGTCGTCGGTCGGCGCCGTGTAGACTACGCCATCCTTGAGGATATGGCAGTTGCAGTGCGCGCACTCCGTAATCCTGCCGTCATGCCGGTATAAGATCGTCTCGTCCGCCCCCGCGCGGTGCGCCTTCTGCGCATACAGCACCGACGGCAGCAGATTCAGGGTCTTGCAGTTGCAGTAAAAGAATCTCTTGTCCTCCTGTGTCACACACTTGAGCGGCTTCGTGCAGTCATTGAGCGAATCCGGTTTGATCATCACCCACAGGTTGCCCGGCCCCTCCTCGTACACGTGATTGCGGACCGCCGTGCCGCGGGAACAGGCCCAGTACACAAAATTGTCCCCGGTGTCCATCTTCTCCACCAGCTCCTGCAGCAAGTCCCTGAGCTCGGCCTTGGTCACAGGGATCTGAATGTCCATCAGCCCCGCAGAGTTAAAGAACCGGTCAATGTGCTCATCGATCGCAAACAGATGATAATTTCTCGCCGGCCCGGCATCGTACACACCATCTCCGAAAAAGCATACCCTGTCGTTAAATGGGATGGTCATATCGTCAAGTTCTCCAAAGGTTCCGTTGTAATATCCTAATGTCTTCATCGTCATTCCCTCCATTTCGTGGCTGCTGCACAAGTGCGTTTATTTCCCCGTTACACTGCCTGTTCCAGGCGTTTCAATGCCCCCAGGATCTCCGCCTCCGTGCGCATATTTTTTCCGTCTACACTCAGGACATGCTCCTGAGTCACTCCGTCTACACTGCCAATGTTAATGGTAACTTTCAGATAATTCTCCACCCACTGGATATCCGGTACCAGCGTCTCCCCGGTCATCTCGCCAAGGGCGGCAATGATGCCGTACGCACCCCAGTTGGACACTGAAGCGATCACCAGAATGTCCGTGCTGATCACACATGGCTCCACCGACAGCTTGCGCCGGATCGGGCCACAGACCTTTCCCATGCCGATCTCATTGCCACCGTCTCCCACACCGATCGTCGGAATGCTTCCCTGACACGCGACAAACAATTCATCCCAGGGCGCCGTATGCGCAGAGATGTCCACGCCCCGCATATTGGTATAGACCCCTTCGCGGTTTCTTCCACAGCGCTCGATCGAGATCAGCCCCCGCGGCTGATACTCCTCCAGCAGTTCCTTCATTTGTCCCGCGCTGTCCAGATACACCGCCTCCAGATCCTCAAACTCAAAATAGCCCTCACAATACCGGTCACTTAGGATCACCGGCTTATAGCCCAGCTTCCGGATCGCCCGCGCCAACGCCACGGTTCCCACCGGGCCGTCGGTCTCCGCGAACCCATTGACATAAAATCCGGTTACCAAAAAGACATATCCCGGCTCCCAGGACAGGATCTCAGCCGCCGCCAGATGACAGCAGCGGTCTGAGAGATACGGGCGCAGATCCGGCATTCCCCGGTCAGAATGACGCAGGATCACATCCTCGATCTGCTCCCCTGTCGTTGCTTTTCCATGAATACTTCTCAAAGGACCACCTCCTTTTGGGATGACACCCCCACGGATCACAGCCGTGCGGCATGCCAGATAACAGCTACACAACCTCCTTCATCGGACAGATGGCCACGCCCTCTGCCTCCAGCGCCTCATGGAGTTTTTGCGCGAACAGCACTGCCTTCGCGCCGTCTCCGTGGAGACACACGGAATCTGCCTGCACCGCAATCTCCTCTCCGGTGATCGCTGTGACCGTGCCATGTCTGACCATACCGATCACACGCCGGATCGCCTCCTCCTCGTCGGTGATCACCGCCCCCGGCTGGCTTCTTGGCACCAGCGTGCCGTCCGCCTGATAGGCCCGGTCTGCAAAGACCTCCTGTGCCGCGGTAAGCCCTACTTCCTCTGCTGCTGCCACCAGCTCCGATCCAGCCAGCCCCAGCAGAATCAGCCGGTCATCCACCAGCTTTATCCCGCGGGCGATCGCAAGTGCCAGTTCATGGCTTTTGGCCGCCATATTGTACATGGCACCATGAGGCTTTACATGCGCCAGTTCGCACCCCTGCTCCCTGCAAAATGCCATGAGCGCCCCCACCTGATACTCCACCATAGCCTGCAGCTCCTGCGGCGAAACCGCCATATTCCTCCGCCCAAATCCTACCAGATCCGGATATCCCGGATGTGCTCCCACGCTCACTCCGGCTTCCTTCGCCATGGCCACGGTCTTACTCATGACCAGGGGATCCGATGCGTGAAATCCACAGGCAACATTGGCCGAAGAGATCGACGAAAGGACCTCCCTGTCCTGTCCGCAGGTATAATTGCCAAAACTCTCTCCCAGATCTGCATTCAGATCGATCTTCTGTTTCCTCATAGCAGCCTCCTTTCCAACCCGCTCCGCACGAACCCGTGCGACGGCAGCTAGTATTTCAGGTTTACATTTTTTACATCCGTGATAAACATGTGTCCCGGCGCATGGGTGATACAAAATGACGGCCGGGACGCCATGATGACTGCCTGCGGCGTCACCCCGCACGGCCAGAACACAGGAACCTCTCCCTCCCGGATCGTGACGGCATCGCCGTAATCCGGATGCCCCAGATCCCGTATGCCGATCTGTCCCGGATCTCCGATATGTACCGGAGCACCGTGCACCCGCGGCATCTGCGCTGTCACCTGTACAGCCTTTGGCACCAGTTCATAGGGAATCGGCCTCATGCTCACCACCATATTGCCGTGGAACATCCCTGCGCTCTCACAGGAAATATTGGTGTTGTACATCGGCACATTGACACCCTGCTCGATCTGCCGCACCGGAATATCACAGGCCAGCAGCTCCGATTCAAACGAAAAGCTGCATCCGATCAGAAAGCTGACCAGATCCTCCCGCCACAGATCCGACACCTCCGTCGGCTCCGACACCAGTTCACCATCCCGGTAAACGCGGTATTTCGGGATATCTGTCGCAATGTCCGCGCCGTTTGCCATGCTCTTTGTATATCTGGAACCCGGTTCCAGCACCTCCAACAGCGGACACGCCTTCGGATTACGCTGCGCAAACAGCAAAAAGTCAAATGCATACTCCTTCGGAAGCACCACCAGATTGGCCTGGGCATAACCGCCGCACATCCCACTGGTAGGCTGCGTCAGCCGTCCCTGCCGTATCTGTTCCCTGGCCCACGCCGGAGTCCACTCCATCTTTTCCATATTCACACTCCCCTTCCTGCCTCAAGGCATTCATTCACAATTCTGTCTGTTTGTGCCCCACAGATCCACAAGCAGCACACTCACACCCTCTGTCCGGTATAAAACCGGATCTTCGTCCCGGGTCTTGCCTGCGCCAGTGCCGGAAGATCGCCGCTAACCACAGTCGCGATCTTGGCATAGCCCCCGGTGGTCTGGTGGTCAGCCATCAGGACGATCGGCAGCCCCTGCGACGTCACCTGCACCGATCCGAAAGTGATCCCATCGGAAATGATATCCATCGGTCCCGTTCCCTCAATGGCCGCTCCGGCCAGCCGCAGTCCCATCCGGTCGCTCTGGGGACTCACCGTATATTCCTCTCCCAGGAAATCCCGGATTCCCTGTTTCGTAAAATGATCCTCCTGAGGCCCCAGGATCACTTCCACCTGGATGTGATCCTCATAAGATGGCATCGGAATGCTCCTCCTGCACAGTTTCCGGAACCTCCACGGCGGCAGATGCACACTCCCGCAGTCAAGAACATCTCCCGAGGCTAATTTTCTTCCCTGATATCCGCCAAGCCCACATTTGAGGTTTGTACTGCGGCTGCCCATGATCTTTGGGACATCAATGCCGCCCGCACAGGCCAGATACCCCCGAAGCCCCTGCACCGCCATTCCAAATTCCAGCACCTGACCATCCCTGACCGCGTAGACTCTGCCTCTGTCCAGTGTCCGCCCATCCAGGGATGCCGTCATCTCTGCCCCGGCAATCGCGATCAATCCCTCTCCCTCGATACGGATCTTAGGCCCTGCCAATGTAAACTCCAGCACCGCCTCTCCATGCACATTGCCCACCAGCTCATTGGCCTGTGCATATGCACTGCGATCCATGACACCCGATGTCGTCATCCCACAGTCCATATAGCCAAACCGCCCCAGATCCTGCACCGTCGTCAGTGGGCCGGCCGACAAAATATGTAATTTCATACTCATCACCACGCCTTTCACAATTCCATTGTCATTGCTGCAAATGCAATCCATTTATGCAAATCCAATCCATTTATACAGACACACTCAGATACTCCGGCTGATATCCGCCCTGCTCCACCTCCCGGCGCAGACTGCAGTAGTCGTGTGGACTGACCGCGATAAACCGCAGATATTCTCCCGCGTGACACCACACGGGTTCCTCCCGGGACGGATCATAGAACTCCAGCGGAGTCTGCCCGATCAGCCTCCAGCCTCCCGGGGAAGCCAGCGGATATACGCCCGTCTGGCTGCCTCCGATCCCCACCGATCTGGCCGGGATCGAGGTGCGTGGCTCGTTCAGTCTCGGCATCGCGATCTGCTCCGGCAATCCCCCCAGATAGACAAAACCCGGCAGGAACCCCAGCATATAGATCCGGTAATCCACGCTCTCATGCATCTGCACAATCTCTTTTTGCGACAGTCCAAGCGCCTTTGACATCCCCGGCAGATCCGGGCCGAACTCCCTCCCGTAACAGCACGGCACCAGCCACACCTTCCGGCTTTGTGACTGTGTCTCCTGTGAGATGTGCATCTGCATCACCTTCTTTTTCAACCCTGTATATGACTGACATAACGGATCGAAACAGATCATCAGGCTGCGGAATGTGGGAACCACATCCATCACGCCCTTCCAGTGAGATTGGCGCACCGCAGCCGCATACGCCTGCACATTCCGATTGATCTGTTCGTCAATACAGTCACCAAACTCCACTACCATCGCGGCATCTCCCGCCGGCAAAATCCGCAGATCCATAGGCCACCATCCTTTCCTGTCTGGAAGCCATATGCCTCCCGGACAATGACAAGTTTGCCAAAAGGCAAAACCAGCGTTTCGCCCCGGCACTCCGCCACCTTACAGCAATTTTTCTATAAAACGAAAAGAGGCACCGACCGAAGTCAGTGCCTCTTTGCACACCCACATAGTACATCACGATGTGAGATTTGTCAAAAAAATTATTTTATTAGCCTTTGATCTGGATCTTAATTCCCTTTTTCCGGAGCAGTCTCAGGGTATTCCAGCGGTTGTCATACATCTTCCTGCTCACGATCAGAGTTTTGGTACGGACCTTTCCCTTTTTTAATTTCTTCATTAATTCCGGGAAAATATATTCGTCTGCATAATCATCAGCCCGGGTAGATTTGCTGAGATCCAGGATCTTTGGGCCGTCCTTCGGGCCAAACGAAACGAGTATATCGGGGTCATATCGCCAATTGTCATCTCCATCGCTCTTTTCTGCAAACAGTTTCTTATTGGGAAGAATAATTTTATGACATTTTCCAAGAACCGTTAATGCATATAAATTTTTACAAGAAGACAAATCCATATCCTCCTTGGAATTATCCATCAACAATGTCATTTTTCCGAGCCTCTTTAAGGAAGAATAATCGACCTGAAGATTCTTTATCGGTTTTTGCCATATGTTTATTTCCTTCAACTTGGAGGCCTCCCCAATCACAATCTCCGGCTTCTTGCGTCTGGTATCCTGACCTGCAACAGAACTATCAAAATATTCTCTTTGTCTGATCTCTCTCAAATCTTTCAGGTCTTTGGATAAAACGATTTTTTTCAATTTATAGGTACGTGCAAACGTAAGATATCGAAATTTGGGACATTTCTTCACCGATACACTCACAAAATCAGAGGTATCTCCCCCTATCGTCAAACCATACAACGTCCGTACCCCTTTTATCTCCAAATTTTTAGGCACCGCGCCTCCGATGTCCATCCATCCCAAAGAAGTGAGTTTTTCCAGGCCTTTCCAGCTCTTAACCGGCTGATTAACAACACATTTCCACGGATAAGATCCCACGACATATGCCTCATAATGCGGCCTCAAGGGATTCTCTGCGATCTGATCACACGGGAACTCCTTGTGAACTTTCCATTTCCCGAGGTTATAATAATCATAATAATAGTCTTCCCGAATGCTTATCATAAGGTTTGGATCCGCATTGAAATACACGTTCATTTCCTTCGCTGCCGCATTCTCCTCACCCGACAGCACCCCGTCCTTGTTCGTGTCGTACGCAGTCTGCACATACTCACGAAGTCCCGGATCCGGGAAATTGGTCTCGTCGATCGCAATGTCCTTCGCGGATGCTTTTTCGCTGAATCCTAATGCCAGCATCGCCAATAATGCGATTGATAACATTTTTCTTCTCATAAAAATGTCCTCCTTTTCTGCTGTTACTTCACCTGTACTTTAATTCCTTTTTTCTGAATCTTCTTCAAAATACTTCGATTGCCATTGTATACATTACGATTAACCACTACAGTTTTCGTATATGTTTTTCCTTCCTTCAACCGTTCTATCATTTTTTTCAAAAGAAACTTCACATATTTATTTTTACTGCCTGCCTTGCTCAGATCAAGAATTTGCGCCCCCTCTTTTGCACCAAAAGGAACTATGTAATCCTGCACATAGGACTCATCATAATTGACGGTTTGCAACTCTCGATTTGGAAGCACGACCTTTCGATATCTTCCCCGAATAATGACATCATTTAACTTTTTGCAGGAAGACAAATCAATACTCTCTTTCGAATTCAAAATATTCACTCGAAAAGTATTTAATTTTTTTAATGAAGAATACTTTATGTCCCATTTTTTGACAGAAACACCCTGCATGCGAATCTTTCGTAACTGCGGAGCTCTGCCAATGATCATTTCCTCCAAATTCTTTATCCCAGAGGTCTGTTTTGTATCGCTGCTGTCCCAATATTCTCTTTGGTCGACCAAAAACAATCTGGCAGACACTTTCGACAGATCCACTTTTCGAAGTGAATTTGTTCGTGCAAAAGCGAACTGCGTAAATTGCGGGCAATCACTCAATGCAACACGTTCAAAGGTAGAGGTATCTCCACCAACTCGCAGACAGCGCAGCTCTTTCAAATTTGAAAACTGCAAATTCTCAGGAACACTTCCCCCTATAGTTATGTTCGTCAAACTTGTAAGTAGTTCTAATCCCTGCCAGTTCTTGACACTGTTATTAATGACACTTAACCACGGGTAATTTCCCACAACATAACATACAGCATTCGTATCCTGTTCCTTTGCAATCGCATTCAGGGGATTCTCTGCAATCTGAGCACACGGGAACTCCTTGTGAACTTTCCACTTCCCCAGATCAAAATAATCGTCGGTATTGTCTTCCCGGATGCTTATCATAAGGTTTGGATCCGCATTAAAATATACGCTCATTATCGTTGCCGCCTTATTCTCCTCATCCGACAGCACCCCATCCTTGTTCGTGTCGTACGCGGTCTGCACATACTCACGAAGCCCCGGATCCGGGAAATTGGTCTCATCGATCGCAACGTCCTTCGCAGATGCCTTCGCACTGCATCCTAACGCCAGCATCGCCAATAATGCAATTGATAACATTTTTCTTTTCATAGATTCCACTCCTGTTTTACGTTCATCTCACCTGTACTTTAATTCCCCTTTTCCGAAGTAGCCTCAGGGTATTCCAGCGGTTGTCATACATCTTCCGGCTCACGATCAGAGTTTTGGTCCGAACCTTTCCCTTTTTTAATTTCCTCATTAACTCCGGAAAAATATATTCGTCTGCATAATCATCAGCCCGGGTAGACTTGCTGAGATCCAGGATCTTTGGGCCATTCTTCGAGTCAAACGAAATAATTGTCTCAAACTCATACCTCCAGTCATCGTTACTCCCATCACCCTGTGCCGAATACAGTTTCTGATTTGGAAGAATGATTTTACGGTATTTTCCAAGAACCGTTAATGAATAAAGTTGTTTACAAGCAGATAAATCGATCTCCTCCTTTGGATTATCCATCAGCAATGTCATCTCCTGAAGTTTTTTTAACCAAGAATACTTAACCCGAAGCTTTTTAATCGGTTTTTGCCATATGTTTATACGTTCCAAACTAGAAGTTTCACCAATTATTATCTCCGGCTTCTTGCGACTATTGTATTGACCCGAAATAGAACTGTCCCAAAACTCTCTTTGACTTATATCTTCCAATTTTTTTAGTCCTTTAGATAATACAATTTTTTTCAATTTGTTAGTGCGTGCAAAGTCAAAATATCGAAATCTGGGACATTTCTTCACCGATACACTCACAAAATCAGAGGTATCTCCTCCTATTGTCAAATCATACAACGCCGGTAACCCTTTTATCTCCAGTTTTTTAGGCACAGCACCTCCGATGGTCATCTGTATCAACGAAGTAAGTTTTTCCAATCCTTTCCAGCTCTTAACCGGCTGATTAATAACACATTTCCACGGATAAGATCCAACAATATAATAAAGTCCATACGTATTATGATCTGGTTTAATCGAATTCATGGGATTCTCTGCGATCTGATCACACGGGAACTCCTTGTGAACTGTCCATTTCCCGAGATCATAATAATAGTCCGTATTATCTTCCCGGATGCTTATCATAAGGGTTGGATCCTCATTAAAATATACCTCCATCTCCTTCGCCGCTGCATTCTCCTCATCCGACAGCACCCCATCCTTGTTCGTGTCGTACGCGGTCTGCACATACTCACGAAGTCCCGGATCCGGGAAATTGGTCTTGTCGATCGCAATATCCTTCGCGGATGCTTTTGCGCTGAATCCTAAAGCCAGCATCGCCAATAATGCGATTGATAACATTTTCCTTTTCATAGATTCCCCTCCTTTGTCCCCATCAATACTTAATCCTTTATGTTCCATAAATTTGTGTCTTTCAACTTCGGGAACCATTTTCTCTTTACCTTATAGGCAGGCAACTCATAGATATACAGTGTCTTTATTTTTGATGATTTTGATATATCAAAGCTGTCAAGAGTGTAATCGGAACTACCTTGATTGTCTGGATTCCCTGTTAGATATACATACTTCAACTCACGTAAACTCTTGGCAGTCACCTTTGGCAAAATTCGATTCCATGCCCTTAGTGTTATATCTTCTACATTCGGACACCCCAACAGCGAAAGCTCCGGAATATCAACCCATTCTAACCTTATCTTCCGCAACGCACTGCTTTCCGGCATTTGTAAGGATGTTCCACGACATTCTTCAAGTTCCAGTTCTTCCAGTTTGGTACTCTCCCCTAATAAAAGATCCTGATTATTAACATTTTGCAACCTCAGCACCTGTAGATTTTTCTTATTCTTAAAATTCAATGGACCTAATGTTTCGTTTCTTATAACATATAAGAGACCATTTATCTCTATCTCCCTAAGTTTATCGTTTGAAGACAAATCACTTACCAGTTGACAGTAAACCAGTCGCAGCCTGGTTAATTGTTCCTGGGAAGAAACATCCACTTCCCTGAGAGATTCTAAGTCTACTTCTTTTAATGATCCCGTTTGTGGAAAAATCACCTTACCCACGCTGCACAGTAACGTTAGGGATTCCAGATTTTCCAGCATGGAAACATCCAGCGTATACTCGTCTGTCATATACAGGTTTAATTTTCTTAATTTTTTCAACTTCTGTATATCGATTTGAGTCAGTTCCGCAACAATCTCCACGTCTCTCAATTCATAATTTTGAGATATGTTAAAATTGTCAATTGTGTGTATACTAGGCTCATAGTCATAATGTAATGTTTTTAACTTTTTCACGTCCGAAAAATCAACCAGTGGTTTCTTGACAGACGAATAGCCCTCATCATCTTTAAGTTCATTCTTTGGAATTACAGAAAACGCCGTCAGATTCGGAACCCCCTTCACACTGAGTTTGCTCAGTGCATACTGATCCACCGTCATTTTTTTCAACGATTTTGATTTCAGATTTTTGATCCGATATCCATTTTCCACCCTGAGTTCCGTCAGATGATTCAACCGCTCAATCCCTGCCAGATTCATGGTTTTATTCTGATTTTTGGCTGTCGTTCTCATGGAGATTTTTTTAATATTCTTAATTTCCTCCATCGATAACATTCCGTTTCGATCTCTGTCCCACTTACTGACCTCCGTCCGGAATATCTTATTCGGAAACGTCTTTTGATTAATCGAAACGCTCTGCGCAGATGCTTTTGCACTGCATGCAAACGCCAGTATACTCAATAATAGGATTGGTAAAATTTTCTTTTTCATAGACTATCCCCCCTCCATTATAACGTTTGTTTCCGTTCCCTTTTCTTCTATTATACAAAAATGTCCCTCCATTGCAAGAGGCAGTTAATATCCAAAAATATAGAAAAAAAACCGTGTCTAAACAGTTTTTAACTATTTTGACACGATTTTGCCATTTTTCACTAATTTTATTGCCGTTTAAGGGGCAATCAGCCGGTTTTCGGCTCGCTACCTTAAGAAAATTTTACATTAAATTTGCATGATAATCGGCCAGTATATGCCGGTATAATACCTTTCTTTCCAGGTCGAACATCTCTCGCATTTTCAATGCCATTCTCTTCTTCCAGGTTTTGTCTGTCACCACATGACTCATCGAATCCAGCAGATCGTTTTGATCAGACTTCCTCAGATATGTCCACCGGATCTGTTCATACTTGCTTTCCAGCTCCCGGTATCCCGCCATGATGTCATTGATCCCATAAGAGTAATCCTCCATCGGAAGGATCTTCGTCAGCAGCCTGCACAGATTTCTCTTGTGCTCCCATAACAAGTGGAAAGTCCGATAGTCCACAGTGTCCGTTTTTCTGGTGCCCTCCAGTTCCTCCCAGATGGCAATATGAACATCAATCCCATGCACATACTCGACACCATCGCGAACATCATTTTTGAGCGGATGCAGATACCACCACAGCTTTTCTTTCATAAACCGCCAGTCCAGTTCAAATTCTTCCTGCACACAGACCGTCATCGCCGTAATGGGGAAGCACTCCGGTTTTTCCAGATACTCTGCCCCCGAGAAGTAAAACAGACGCCCCTTTTCAAACGCCCGGATCAGATCCTCATATCCGATCTCAAAACAAAGCATCTGCTCCCTCTTCCCGAATCCATAGGCATGAAATACTTTCTTCACATCGTCATATCCGTAGATCAGCGTCTCATGTACAAAATGTCGTTTTTCATACCATTCTTTCTCCGGAATATAGTATTCGTCCAGATGAATATTTACATAAGCATCGTCGGAAATTCTCTGCCGGATCCAGTCCAGAAGCTCCACTCCATAGCCAATATCTGCATAATTCACACGCTCATAGCGCAACAGTTTTTCATAATCTTCCTCCATGAAATAGAACGTGTCATATTCCGGATTGTAACAACAGAACAGATCGATCAGGTATTTGTCTAGAACCGGCCGGGCCTTTTCATCCGCCTGAAGGATCGCCAGCCTTGTGCTGCTAAACAGATAGGTACTGGAATATACTTTCGTCTCCAGCGGGAGAATATGCACCTCCGGGTTCGGCGCATCCTGAACTTCGATCGGGAAATACTGATCCAGGAAATCAGAGACGCCGCCCTTAACGATCACGGTAGCATCGTACATGGTATAGCGCATCTTGTCATCCTTGAAAATGACAGTACCCTGCTCCGGAAATTGCAGATAACGGCAATGCCTCTTTGCGTACTTGCAATAATCACTCCACGCATCCAGTCTGTCCCAGGGGATGTCCTGAAGTTCGATTGTGTATTCCATACTGTTTTCCTCTCATTCTACTGTTACTTCACCTGTACGTTAATTCCCTTTTTTCGGAGCAGTCTCAACGTATTCCTGCGTTTTTCATACATCTTCCGGCTCACGACTAAGGTTTTGGTACGAACCTTTCCCTCTTTTAATTTCCTCATTAATTCCGAGAAAATATATTCGTCTGCATAATCCCGCGCGCGGGTAGACTTGCTGAGATCCAGGATCTTTGGGCCATTCTTCGAGTCAAACGAAATAATTGTCTCAAATTCATACATCCAGTCATCGTGCCTCCCAGCGCCCTGTGCCGAATACAGTTTCTGATTTGGAAGAATGATTTTACGGTATTTCCCAAGAATCGTTAATGAATAAAGTTGTTTACAAGCAGATAAATCTATCTCCTCCTTTGGATTATCCATCAGCAATGTCATCTCCTGAAGTTTTTTTAACGAAGAATACTTAACCTGAAGCTTTTTAATCGGTTTTTGCCATATATTTATATTCTTCAACTTGGAAGTCTCCCCAATCACAATCTCCGGCTTCTTGCGTCTGGTATCCTGACCTGAAACAGAACTGTCAAAAAATTCTCTTTGTTCGATCTCTCTCAAATCTTTCAGGTCTTTGGATAAAATGATTTTTTTCAATTTATAGGTACGTGCAAACGTAAGATATCGAAATTTGGGACATTTCTTCACCGATACACTCACAAAATCAGAGGTATCTCCCCCTATTGTCAAACCATACAACGTCCGTACCCCTTTTATCTCCAATTTTTCAGGCACAGCGCCTCCGATGGTCATCCATCCCAAAGAGGTGAGTTTTTCCAGACCTTTCCAGCTCTTAACTGGCTGATTAATAACACATTCCCACGGATACGATCCAACGACATATGCCTCATCATGCGGCCTCAGGGGATTCTCTGCGATCTGATCACACGGGAACTCCTTGTGAACTTTCCATTTCCCGAGGTCATAATAATAGTCCGTATTATCTTCCCGGATGCTTATCATGAGGGTTGGATCCGCATTAAAATACACCTTCATCTCCTTCGCCGTCTTATTCTCCTCATCCGACAGCACCCCGTCCTTGTTCGCGTCGTACGCGGTCTGCACATACTCCCGAAGTCCCGGATCTGGAAAATTGGTCTCGTCGATCGCAATGTCCTTCGCAGATGCTTTTGCGCTGAATCCTAATGCCAGCATCGCGAATAATGCGATTGATAACATTTTTCTTCTCATAATCCACTCCTCTCATACTACTTGGTATTTGGTACTTTAGATAATTTATTCCATCTCTCAACTGAAACCAAGGGATACTCTGCCAAGCTATAACCAGCACTAATCACATTCCCCTTCAAATTATAGATTCCATAGTCATATGTATAGTTAGCGTCAACTAAATCTACAGTAAATACATACGGATCAAACTTTGCCGGGGTTGGTTGCGAAAAATATTGTAACATCTTTATCACTGCCCAAGCAGAACCCATAATATATCTTGCTTCTTCAAAAGAAGGGTTATCACATATTAACCCATGTGCGATGCTTATATCTGCTTGAACATGATGTGCCACCATTTTAGTTGTGTAGATTCCTGTTTTTAACTTATCTTCAAGTTTTGTTCCTCTAAACTCACCTACACCATATACTCTAGCGGCCGTCTCAATGGAATCATAATCCCATGCAGGTACAAGGCCTTGATGTGCATATGCATCAGAGGCTACATGTATCGCTAATCCAATAAGCTGCAACTGTTGCATACGACTGGTTAATCCTCCAAGATTCTTATTTTGGGGAAGAACCGCTGTCATTGCATACTGAACCATCCAGCGTAAATTGTGTACATCTTTCTCAAGGTTTTCTGAATTTAACAAATCGCTCTTATAATTGTTTGTACAATAATTTTTCATCTGAGCCACACTGCAATCTATCCCTTGATGTATTCTCCATGCACAGTTATACAAGCACTTAGTTGCTGCCACGTAGTTTGTCATTTGCTTTTTAGCATATGAATACTGTCCGGCATTCATGACCTCATCGTCGTGCGGTTTATTTTTACTGCCTCCCGATGAATAGGTAGTTTTACTATCCGGAAACACACAGGCATTTTTCATAATGGTCAGTTCTACATTTGAATAGTTCACCCATCCAAAATACTGACATCTCTGTATCAGATATGCATGATCATTATCATTTGAAACCTGTTCATTTTTGTATTTGTGTTCATTTATCTCCCAATTCGCTTCCACGATCGCCGGGATCTCATACTCTTTCAGTTTCGTCCGGTTCTCACCTCTTACCGCAGCTCCGGTCGCAGTCTCTGATACCTTCACATCTTTAGCGATCTTCTCTGCATAGGCATAGTCCAGAAGTCCATACCCCGTCTCCCGATCCGATGAGATGCTCCGCGCACTTTCCTGCAGCACTTTTCTGACCGTATTGCTGTTCCACTCTGGATGCTGGGACCACAGAAGTGCCGCTACTGCTGACACATGCGGTGCAGCAAAGCTGGTTCCACCACTTACCGTGTAAAATCCCCAGAAGGAATTAACCGGTACATTTTCGCCCGGTGCCAGAAGTTCCAGTTCTTTTCCCTGCGCATTATACACACTTGGATTCATGTATTCATCGACTGAGCCAACTCCTACCACCTCAGAAAAGGCAGCCGGGTATTGTACCTTACTGTTTTCACCGCCATTTCCCACAGAGGCTACCATAAGGATTCCTGCATCTGCTGCTTTCTGCACCGCATCTTCCAGGCAGGCTGAATAGCTGTCTGTTCCAAAGCTCATGTTGATAATGTCAATATCATGGTCTATACACCACTGAATACCCTCCGCGATACGGCTGACAGGCCCCTGATTGTAAGCATCCAGTACCTTGACCGAATACAGCTCTACATTCTCCTCATCTCCCGCTACGCCTCTGGTTCCCTCTTCATCCGAATCCTGTCCGATGATAGAGCAGACAGACGTTCCGTGTCCCGTACAGTCTTCTCCATTTGAGTTCTCCTCCGGATTTACCAGATTTACAAATCCTGCCATCGGATATTTCGCCATGATATCTGCACCGGAATCCAGCACAGCCACCTTGATCTGACCACTTCCGCCATGCGCATCTTCCGCATGGATCGCCTTGATATTCCAGTGATCATCGACTACGCTCTGGATCGCCTCATCGAGCACCTGGGCAGTCTGGGAATCCTCGGAATCCTGTGCACCATTCAACACAAAATCCTCCTCGATCTGCACGCCGTCCATGTTTTCTAATTCTACTTTGGCCTGCTGATCCAGAGTAGCACAGAGCTGATTCTCCTGTGCCTGTTCCGGACTTGGAGAAGCCTTCTCTCCGGTTTCTTCTTTCACAAATGCCTTGACATCGCGATAAGTGTCCTTATCTTCTGTCTGGATGATATACTGCACTTCTCCGACATCATTCTGGATCACTCCATCCGGATTTGGAACTTCGCGGGATACGCTGTTTCCAAAATCAGCGTTCTCATAGTCACCCATCTCCTTGTCTTCCTCGGTCTGCTGAACCTTCGCCTCCACAGCATATGCTCTCCCGGTGCACAGGAAATTGGCCGGCACCAGCAGCAGGTTTTCGATAATTCCAAGAATCGCAAACACCATAGTTAACACTCTAAGTACTTCATTTCTTTTACTCATTCTTTTTCTCCTTTTATCTCATTTAAACTTTACATTCTTTTTCCTCTTAATATCTTCATTTTGGTCTGTCTCTAAATAGACTTGCAATATCTCTTTCCCTCTCTTATAAATTTGTATACCTTAAATTCGGAAACCAATTCAGGTTAACTGTATAGTTCGGCATGTCTACAATATATAAACTTTCCAACTGATCGGCACCGGCAATATTAAAGGAATCCAGTACATACGCCGCACTGGAAGCATTGGATGAATTTCCCTGCAAAGTGACCTTCTTGAGCCCGGTTAACGTTTTGGTCAGAATCTTCGGCATCACATCGTCCACTCCGCGTACTTCCAGCACAATCTCTTCTACGTTAGGACACCCGGTAAGATCAATTTCTGAAATATTGGTCTCTTCCAGCCAAAGCTTTTTAAACGTCTCACTTTGCGGCATCTGAAGTGTCAAACCGGCTGCATGATCTATCGACAGTTCCTGCAATTTTCCACTCTGCTGCAATGCGATCGTCTGATTAGAAATCCAACTCAGCTTCACTTCCTTCAATAATGTTTTGTTTGATAAATCCAGCGCCTTCTCTACTTGCACATTTTCCAGAAACAGCATCTCCAGCTTCTGATTCTGCGCTAGGTTGCTTTTCAAAGTTCCTCCCTCCATTTGGAGTACAGACAATTCTGACTGTCCAGATACATCAACGCCCTGCACCGATGACACGCGCAAGCTGTTCAGCACGCTTTGCACTGGTAATATAAGTTGATTTTTGGGTGTTTCATACGTCAATGAAGTTAATTTGTTAAGCATAGATACATCCAGACAATCTCCCTCCATATTACTTAAACGAAGCGTTTTCAAATTCGGAAGTTTGTTAAAATTCAGTTCTCGAATATGTGCACCCACAACCAGTTCCGTCAACTTCCTGTTTTTTGAGACATTTAATACAACACTCTTGGACTCATCATAGTCATAATGAAGTACTCTTAGTTTCGGCAAACATGAAAAGTCTCTCAACGGCTTTTTCACCGGATTATAAGAGACACTCTCTGCATCGTCATCCGATTCGTCCTCCGGCTCTACATAAAATTTCTGCAGATTTGGTACGTTTTTCAAGTTCAGGCCGCTAAGTGCATATTGATCCACATACATTTCTTTTATGAACTTTGATTTCAGATTTTTCACACGATATCCCTGAGATATGCTCAGTTTTTTCAGCCATTTTAACTTTTGAATCCCCGTAAAATCAATGGTCTTTTTCTTATAGTTCACATTGGGATATAATATCATCTCCGTGATTTTTTTCGCCTCTTTCGGAGATAAGCTGCCATCATCGTTGGCATCCCAATAACCAAGTTCTCTCCTAATCACTTTATCAGGGAATGCTTTCTGGTCAATTTTGATGTTTTTTGCGGAAGCCTGTGCACTACATATCAATGCAAATAATAGAGTACAAATCAAATAAACTAATTTTTTTATATAATCACCTCCTAATTACTTATAAAAAGAAAGCGCCTGCCACCTCTGGTCCGAAATCAGTGGATAATATGCTAAATTAAATCCTGTAACAATACAATTTCGTTTCAAATTATAAGTTGCATATGGGTACTCCTGACCCGGATTAGCTAAATCGGGGGAAAAAACATACGGATCAAAATCATGTGGAGTTCCTGCATACTGTTGAAGAATTCTGACCACTGCCCATCCTGCACCCCAATAATATCTATCAGATTCAAAACTGGGATTGTCACAAATCAATTTATGTACCACCTTATTTTTTTCCGTTCCGTTTGATAATAAATTCTGGAAGTTTCCAATATCCAATGCAAGATCTTTTCCAGTGTACCTTGAAGTCATCATTTCTTCATAAATAGTGTCCTTCATACTTTGATTTAAAATGATATCTCCTGGATTCTTTTCATTATGCTTATCAATTATCTCCATAATCTGATTAAACTCTGCTTGTTTCGGTTTTAATACTCCCTGATGAGCAAATGCATCTGTAGAAATATGAATGGCTATTCCAACCATTTGTAACTGCTTTCTTCTTCCGCTATCAATGGTTATTCCCTCATTACCTGGTAAGTTCCCGTTATATGCGTACCCCAATACTTTTTTTATTCCATAAACGTCTTCGGCTATTTGACTTTCGGTCAACTCACCACTAAGATAACAAGCCGGTGCAGCCTCTTTTAATGTACTTAATGTCAACGTATTATCATAGTACAGTCTCAAAGCACTTTCAAAAAAATAATTTGCCGCTGCCACATAGTTAGTCTTCTGATCCTTTGCATACTGCCCTGCATTCAAAGCCTTATAATTATGAGGAGCTTTTCCATTGGAATCTTTATACTTTGAATTTGTATTATCCGGGAACACAGCTGCATTCTTAATAACAGTCAACTCATCTGCTGGATAATTAATCCATCCATAGTACTGACAACGCTGAATCAAATGAGTATGATCATTCTCATTCGTAATATTTTCCGTATTTCTCCGTTCTGTTGCACTCCAATTCGCTTCCACAATCGCCGGGATCTCATACTCTTTCAGTTTCGTCCGGTTCTCACCACTTACCGCAGCTCCGGTCACTGTCTCTGATACCTTCACATCTTTAGCGATTTTCTCCGCATAGGCATAGTCCAGAAGTCCATATCCCGTCTCCCGATCCGATGAGATGCTCCGCGCACTTTCCTGCAGCACTTTTCTGACCGTATTGCTGTTCCACTCTGGATGCTGGGACCACAGAAGTGCCGCTACTGCTGACACATGTGGTGCAGCAAAGCTGGTTCCACCACTTACCGTATAAAATCCCCAGAAGGAATTAACCGGTACATTTTCGCCCGGTGCCAGAAGTTCCAGTTCTTTTCCCTGTGCATTATACACGCTTGGATTCATGTATTCATCAACTGAACCAACTCCTACCACCTCGGAAAAGGCAGCCGGATATTGCACCTTACTGTTTTCACCACCATTTCCCACAGAAGCCACCATAAGGATTCCTGCATCTGCTGCTTTCTGCACCGCATCTTCCAGGCAGGCTGAATAGTTGTCTGTTCCAAAGCTCATGTTGATAATGTCAATATCATGGTCTATACACCACTGAATACCCTCCGCGATACGGCTGACAGGCCCCTGATTGTAAGCATCCAGTACCTTGACCGAATACAGCTCTACATTCTCCTCATCTCCCGCTACGCCTCTGGTTCCCTCTTCATCCGAATCCTGTCCGATGATAGAGCAGACAGACGTTCCGTGTCCCGTACAGTCTTCTCCATTTGAGTTCTCCTCCGGATTTACCAGATTTACAAATCCTGCCATCGGATATTTCGCCATGATATCTGCACCGGAATCCAGCACAGCCACCTTGATCTGACCACTTCCGCCATGCGCATCTTCCGCATGGATCGCCTTGATATTCCAGTGATCATCGACTACGCTCTGGATCGCCTCATCGAGCACCTGGGCAGTCTGGGAATCCTCGGAATCCTGTGCACCATTCAACACAAAATCCTCCTCGATCTGCACGCCGTCCATGTTTTCTAATTCTACTTTGGCCTGCTGATCCAGAGTAGCACAGAGCTGATTCTCCTGTGCCTGTTCCGGACTTGGAGAAGCCTTCTCTCCGGTTTC
>CAKRJH010000018.1 GCA_934351255.1 uncultured Lachnospiraceae bacterium | reverse complement strand
AAGACGGCCAATCCGCTGGTCAAAATGTTTGTCTATCTGATGAGCAATGATTCGTTCCGGCGGGATTTTGAGGATAAACTGCTGTCGCTCAGTGAAAATGAACTGGAAAAAGAACATGCACTGGCAGAGTGTAAGAAGATCCGGGAGATCTATGAGCCGTTGTACCCACAGTTCTTTACCAGATATTTTGGGACGGAGCAGGCGGAATACAAGACGGAAGATGCCATTGGCGGAGGTTATGCAAGCTATCAGTGTATTGTCGATTTCCTCGGAGGCCGGGCGGACACGATCCCGGGGATCATCCGTTGGATCGAGAAGACAGAAAAGAAATTGGAGTGAACAGGTACGAATGAGTCAGGATACGTTTGCAAGGGTGGAGAAAAAGTATGTGATCAGCCGGGAGCAATATGAGTGGATCCGGCAGTTCCTTGCAGAGTATACGGTGGAGGATGAGTATGGACAGAGCACGATCCGCAATGTCTATTATGATACGCCCGGGGAGGAGATGATCCGTCATTCCATCCAGAAGCCGGAGTTTAAGGAGAAGGTGCGCGTCCGGGGGTATGGGAAAATCGGACGAAACGATGACGTGTTTGTGGAACTGAAGCGCAAATACCGGGGCATCGTCTATAAGAGAAGGGTGAGCATGCCGCTTTCGGAGGCAGAGAGATTTTTGGCACGCAGAGGCGGGCAGGAGTGGAAAAAGAACCACACTTTTTCGTCGCGCAAGGAAAACCAAAGTCCAATGACGGGAAAGGTTGTTCGTTCTCAGAGAGAGGAAGGAAGCCGGAGTGAGACGGTGAGAAAGGTTTTCCTGCCGCAGAAGGAACGCCCAAGTCAGGAAGAGGGAGATTTTGTGCATCGCCAGATCCTGCGGGAACTGGAATACACCAGAGATCGATATGACCTGCGGCCGAACATGTATATCGCATACGACCGCGTAGCCCTGTACGGAAAAGAGGACAGGTCCCTGCGTCTGACATTCGATCAGAGAATCCGCAACCGCAGGCAGGGATTGACGCTGGATGGGGAGGAGCCGGAGAATCTGTACTTTGAGCAGGGTGAGGTCGTCATGGAGATCAAATGCGGCAGTGCATATCCGCTGTGGCTTTGCAGGATGCTTGGGGAACAGAAGATCTATCCCACATCCTTTTCCAAATATGGAGCATTTTATATGAAAGAGAGGAATCAACAATATGATGGCAAGTGTGATTAATGGAGCGGGGAGTGTGTCTGTGCAGGCGGCGCTGTTGTGTACGTGTGTGTCCCTGGTACTGGGGCTGGTGATCGCGGCAGTGTACATGCTGCAGGGGGAGTATACAAAGAATTTTGTGGTGACGCTGCTGTTGCTGCCGGCGCTGGTGCAGGCGGTGATCATGCTGGTCAATGGAAATCTGGGAACCGGTGTGGCGATCATGGGGGCATTCAGTCTGGTGCGTTTCCGGTCTGTCCCGGGGACATCCCGTGAGATCAGCGGCGTATTCTATGCGATCGTGGTGGGACTGGCGACCGGTATGGGCTATCTGGCATATGCAGCGATGATCGCTGTGATCGTGGGAGCTGTAATGTTGTTTTTCTACAAGGTGGTCGGACATGCCGGCGTGCAGCAGCATCTCCTGCGGATCGTGATCTCGGAGGATCTGGATTATGAAGGAGTCTTTGAAGATATTCTGCAGAAATACACAAAAACTGCCCGTCTGATTCAGGTAAAAACCATCAACATGGGCAGTATGTATGAACTTCGTTATGAAATTGCGCTGTCAAAGGATGCGTCTGTCAAGGCGATGATCGATGACATCCGGACCCGCAATGCCAATCTCACGGTGAGCTGCAGCAGAGTGCTGGCCAGCCGCGAGGAATTATAATATGTCATAAGTCAAGGAAAGCCCGGAATCCGGAATGCATGGAAGCAGACCGGATCCCGGGCTTTGCTGTTAATTGCGGCGGCTGCTGCGTCCCAGGATCTGCAGGATGCGCAGGAACAGGTTGATGATATCCATGTAGATATCACAGGCGCTGTCTACGGCATTGTCCAGGGTGTGCACGTAGGAGTTGGCACGAACCCAGTCGTAGGCAATGTATAGTGAGAACAGCGCGCAGCCGATCAGGGCAAAACCGCTGGTCGCGAGAGAGAAGATCGAACAGATTCCCTCGACGATGATCAGAAGCAGCAGAGTCACAGCCAGAGCCGGCCCCATTCTCAGGAAGAACTGTGGGAACAGAGCACCCAGGCAAAGCATGATGACCACGACAGCGGCGGTCATGCCAAAGGCCTCGGCGATGATATAACTTCCGTAAACACGGGCGTAGACGGTGACGATCAGGCTCAGAAGTGCGCCAAACGGAAGCACAACCAGGTTGTAGCCAACAAAACTGACGATCGGATGGTGTGAGGCCCGGACGATCCAGGTACCGCCAAAGGCACAGACAAAATAGCCGATCAGCAGTGCGATCGGACTGATGGCCATGATGGCGTTCACGCAGAATAAACACATGAAGACATTGACCAGAATGCCCCAGAGAACGACGCCTCCGATCGTGGCATTGTAGGCGCGGTCGCTGATGACCACATCGTCCATCTGCTGTGTGAAACGTGCTGCTTTTCCGGTGTCAAATAGGGATGAATCTGCCATAAATTACATCCTCCTTCTAAAAATTCTTACATGTAGTGTAACACAATTTACTTATCCTGACGAGAGACTTTATAAAGTTTTAATCTGCTCTGTCTGCCGATGCAGGTCACAACCTTCAGATAAGAAAGGATCGTGAGGGTCTGCTGGGCAACCGGCAGACGGACATGTGCGGCCTGCGCCAGATCGCGGGAGGTAAAGGAATCCGGCAGGGAATCCGGTAGAAACATCGTGTAATCGGAGAGAGAACCGATCACGAATTCATCTTCCAGCGCGGTGGGAATGCGGTCGTAGCGGGTCGAACCACGCTTTCGGTCGTGGCTCCAGCCGTTGAGCAGTTTGTATTCGTCCATGTCCAGAAGGACGAGACAGATCTGCAGATCGGGATGATCCAGATATTGCTTGATCTTGTACAGCTCGCGGATGGCATCGTAAATGCTGCCCTTTTTGGGAGATCGTCTTCCGCCGCCGATCTCGCCGCTTTGTTCGTCGATCCAGTACAGTGTCTTGTGATACGGGATCGGATAGATCACAGTTACCGGACAGAGGGGGAGAAATGACTCCAGCTTGCGGCGCAGCTTGTCAAAATTGCGCGTCTGGATCTCCATGATCTCTCCATCGCGCAGGATATCGGCGACAAAGTTTCCCACAGGGATCTCCTGATAGGCAGGATCCGGTTCGTAGAAGGTCTTCAACACTGCATGAACGGTTTTTTCCTGCAGGGTGCCAATGCCCTCCCTGAGCCGTTCCCGGTTGACAATGCGTCTGCAGGCCTGGGAAAAAAGCATGCGGTCCTCATCGCTGACAGACAAAAGATCACCTCCCCGAATTATCTGTGAATCGTATTTTATGTATAGTATTTTAAGGAAAGAGCCACACTATTGCAACCAGAATGTGAGATTGGGAGGTTGCGGGCAGAGATGGGATGGAATATAGAAGACAATGAAGGCATCTTTCGGGGAAAAGAATCGTTTGAACGCAGAGACCGGGCAGTGCGGGAACTTCTGCGCGTGGACAGGAGTTTTGATCTGATCCGCCGGCCGGTGAGGATCGGTGGGAAAAAGGCCTGCTGGTATACCGTTGACGGCCTGTTAAACGGGGAATTGATGGAGAAGGTCATGGATTTTTACCTGGGGATCACTCCGGAGGACATGCCGGGGGATATGCAGGGGTTCATGGAGGCACAGATGCCATATGTGGATGCGGCAGTGGCGGAGGATGTCAATGCATTGATACAGGCATTTTTTTCGGGAAACAGTTGTCTTTTGATCGATGGCTATGCACAGATCCTGACCATGGATCTGAGAGATTATCCGGCCAGAAGCATCCAGGAACCGATCAAAGACAAGGTGCTGCAGGGCTCGCGTGACGGACTGACCGAGACGATCATGGCGAATATTGCGCTGATCCGGCGGCGTATCCGTGATCCGGAGCTGACCTTTGAACTGGCCAATGTCGGCATGAGCAGCCGGACGGATGTCGCGGTGGTCTACATGCAGGGGAGAACTCCGGATAAGGTGCTGCGGCAGGTCAGACGCAGGCTGCGGGATATCCGGGTGGATGCATTGTCACTGAACCAGCAGAGCCTGGCGGAGGCATTGATGCCACGGGCGTGGTGGAATCCGATGCCCAAGTTCAAGTACACGGAGAGACCGGATACGACGGCGGCCTGCCTGCTGGAGGGAAGCGTGGTGATCCTGGTGGACAATTCTCCCAATGCGATGATCATACCGAGTTCTCTGTTTGATATTATCGAGGATCCCAATGATTATTATCTCCCGCCGGTGACCGGCACGTATCTGCGGTTGAGCCGGATGTTTATCAATATCTGTTCCATTTTTCTGATTCCATTGTTTCTGCTGTTTTTGCAGCATCCGCAATGGGTGCCACAGTGGCTGGAGTTTATCATGATCGAGGATGAGGTCAATGTGCCGCCGCTTCTGCAGCTTCTGATCCTGGAGATTGCCATTGACGGATTGAAGATGGCGTCGGTGAATACGCCGAGCATGTTGTCGACTCCGCTGAGTGTGGTGGCAGGTATTGTGTTTGGTGATTACACCGTCAAATCGGGCTGGTTTAACAGCGAGATCATGCTGTATATGGCGGTCGTGGCGGTGGCCAATTACACGCAGAGCAATATGGAACTGGGCTATGCCATCAAGTTTCTGCGCATCCAGCTTCTGTTGTGGACGGCGGTGCTTGGACTGCCGGGATTTGTGATAGGGTGCCTGTTTGCCGGTGTGTCCGTCGTGGGAAATCCCACATTTACGGGCCGAAATTATCTGTATCCGTTGATCCCGTTTAACGGCCGCCAGCTCCTCAAGCGGTTTTTCCGTGTCAGCCTGATGACCAATGAGAAATGGAGTGAGCGATAGACATTTTCCCGGAAAATGGTTAGAATGAAACCAAATGAGAAAGGGTTAGGAAAAAGTATGATCATAGATACACATGCACATTTTTCGGACCACCGGTTCGATGAGGACCGGCGTGAGGCATTACAGGCGGCGCATGACAACGGCGTGGAGCTGATCGTGGAGGTCGGTGCCGGCTTTGAGTCCACGAGGGACGCGCTGAAGCTGGCGTCGCAGTATGACTATGTCTATGCGGCGGTGGGCATCCATCCGGATGAGGTGGAGCAGATGAAACCGGAGGATATCGAGTGGCTTCGCGGACTCTGCTCCGGGGAGAAGGTAGTGGCCGTGGGTGAGATCGGCCTGGATTATCATTATGAGGACGGGGCACCCAGAGAGGTGCAGATGGCGTGGTTCCGGCGGCAGCTTCAGCTTGCGCGTGAGGTGGACAAGCCGGTGATCATCCACAGCCGGGAGGCTGCACAGGATACTCTGCAGATCATGCAGGAAGAGGAAGCCGGGCGTGTGGGCGGAGTCGTGCACTGCTTCGGGTATTCCGTGGAGATGGCCAGGATCTACGTGAAGATGGGATTTTATATCGGAGTCGGCGGAGTCGTGACCTTTAAAAATGCCAGAAAACTCCGGGAGGTCGTGGAGGACACACCGCTATCCCGGATCGTACTGGAGACAGACACGCCGTATATGGCACCGGAGCCGCACCGCGGAAAGAGAAATACCTCCGCCTATCTGCCCTATGTGGCAGCGCAGATCGCACAGATCAAGGGAGTGACACCGGAGGAAGTGATCCGTTGTACGGCAGAAAATGCCAGAAATATGTACCGCCTGGGATGACAGATCCCCACAGGCAGAAATGGAGAGAAATATGGCGACATTAGGAATACCACAGAATACCATAGAGATACTGCAGAAATATAATTTCCGCTTTCAGAAGAAATTCGGGCAGAATTTTCTGATCGACACCCATGTGCTGGAACGTATTATCGAGGCGGCGGGGGTCGGGCCGGATGACTTTGTGCTGGAGATCGGACCGGGTATCGGGACAATGACACAGTACCTGTGCGAACATGCCAGACAGGTGATGGCGGTCGAGATCGATCAGAATCTGATCCCCATTCTGAAGGAGACGCTGGCGGCCTATGACAATGTCACGGTGGTCAACCAGGATATCCTGAAGATGGATCTGGCGCAGGTGGCCGGGGAACATAATGAAGGAAGGCCGATCAAGGTGGTGGCGAACCTTCCTTACTATATTACGACACCGATCATCATGGAACTGTTTGAGAGCCATGTGCCTCTGGAGAGCATCACGGTGATGGTGCAAAAAGAGGTGGCAGACCGGATGCAGTCGGGGCCGGGCACCAAGGATTACGGTGCGCTGTCGCTGGCGGTACAGTTTTATTCACGGCCGGAGATCGTGGCCAATGTACCGGCCAACTGCTTCATGCCGCGGCCGAATGTGGGGTCGGCGGTGATCCGGTTGTCCAGCCATCCGCACAAGCCGGTGGCTGTGGAAGATGAAAAATGGATGTTCCGCATCATCCGGGCATCCTTTAACCAGCGCCGCAAGACGCTGCAAAACGGGCTGTCCAATGACCCGGGACTGGGACTTTCCAAGGCGCAGGCTGCGCAGGGTATTGAGGAACTGGGCAAGGTGGCGACAATCCGGGGAGAGGCGCTGACGCTGGAAGAATTTGCGAGACTCAGTGATATTCTGCTTCGCATTAAAAGGGGATGAGAAAGGAATGCAGATAAGCATGGAACATACAAAGATTCAGGAGAGGCTTGCGGCGCTGCGGCAGCAGATGAAAAGCGCCGGGGTCGATGCCTGCCTGATTCCGACCAATGATTTTCACGGTTCGGAGTACGTGGGGGACTATTTCAAGACCAGAGAATATATCTCCGGATTTACCGGATCTGCCGGCACGGTCGTGGTGATGCAGGAACAGGCCGGATTGTGGACGGATGGCCGGTATTTCCTGCAGGCCGGGGAGCAGCTTGCGGGGACGGGGATCACCCTGTACCGAATGCTAGAGGAGGGTGTGCCGACGGTGCAGGAATTTCTGGAGCAGCAGATGACACCGGGACAGCGCCTTGCATTTGACGGACGCATGGTGTCCTCTGCCTATGCCAGAGGACTTGCCGCACGCCTGAAAGGGCGTGGAGTGTCCATTCTGAGCAGCAGGGATCTGGTGGGTGAGATCTGGAAGGACCGCCCTGCGCTTTCCTGTGAACCGGTGTTTGAGCTGGATGTGGAATATGCGGGAGAGAGCCGGGCAGACAAGATACAGTGGATCAAAATGTGGATGGAGAAGCAGAATCTGGACGCTTTTGTGATTTCAGCCCTGGATGATATCGCATGGCTGTTGAATCTGCGCGGCGGTGATGTAGAGTTCAATCCGGTCTTTTTGTCCTATCTGGCGGTGCAGGCTGACCGCGTGGTTCTGTTTGCACAAAGAGAGAGCTTTTCCAGAGAACTGATCGGGCGGCTGGCGCAGGACGGCGTCAGTCTGTGTCCATACGGGGATATTTACGGATATATGGGCACTCTTCCGCCCAAAACTGCGCTTGGCATGGATCCGCAGGTGGTCAATTTTGCCATGACACAGGCGATTCCGTCGCATGTCCGCGGCGTGCATGCGGCCAATCCTACCGTACTTCGCAAGGCTGTGAAAAATGAGACGGAAGTCCGTCATGAGCGGGAGGCGCATATCAAAGACGGCGTGGCGGTGACGAAGCTGATCTATTGGCTGAAAAAGGAGATGCGGGAGGGAAATACCTCTCTGACGGAGATTTCGGTCAGCGACCGGCTGGAACAGTTCCGGCAGGAGGGCAGTCATTATCTCGGACAGAGCTTTGCGCCGATCGCAGGCTATCAGGAGCACGGAGCGATCGTCCATTATGAGGCGACGCCGGAGAGTGCGTCCCGCCTGAAACCGGAGGGATTGCTGCTTCTGGATACCGGAGGACAGTACCTGGAGGGAACTACAGACATTACGCGTACGATCTGTCTGGGGGAGGATGCTTCGCCGGAGGAAAAGAAATATTATACGGCGGTACTGCGCGGCCATCTGAATCTGGCAGCGGCCCGTTTTAAGCAGGGCTGCAGCGGTGTCGCGCTGGACTATCTGGCCAGAGGGCCGTTGTGGGAGATGGGATGTGATTACAATCATGGAACCGGCCATGGAGTGGGCTATCTGCTCAATGTCCATGAGGGTCCCAATGCATTCCGCTACCGTGTTGTGGACCGGCCGGGGGCGAATCCGCCGCTGGAGCCGGGCATGATCACCTCGGATGAACCGGGGATCTATCTGACCGGGCGTTTTGGGATCCGTCTGGAGAATCTGATCGTCTGTGTGGCAAGGGAGAAGAATGAATATGGCCAGTTCCTCGGATTCGAGCCGCTGACCATGGTGCCGTGGGATCCGGATGTGATCGATGTGCGCCAGATGACGCAAAGAGAGCTGGAACTGCTCAATGCATACCACAGAAACGTGTATGAGACGATCTCGCCGTATCTGGACGACGAGCAGCGGGAGTGGCTGGAACAGACCTGCCGTCCGCTGGGATAAGATCAATGTCTGGGAGAATGTTTCCAGTCGATCTGTGTGCGGATGTAACGGAAGACAGCGTCTTCCCCCTCGTCCGCCAGTTTGTGTAATAATGTTTCCAGGAGAGCTGCTGTATCAGGATGCATGGTATAGTGGCTCTTATTTTTTTCATAATACGCCAGCGGAAAACTGTCATTGTAACTCTCCATATTGTAGTTGCGGCTGGCAGCCATCCGGTCACAGAACATCTCAATGACGTAGCGGGACGGCATCGGCATGCCCGACAGTCCCTCGGAAGCATCCGCAGGCAGATCGATCCAGTATTCAAAATGATGACGGTTGCGGCCCTTGTGGTGCAGCCAGGCAGCAGAGTAACCGTGATCCTCTTTTTCGGCTTTGTTCGGACTGCGGCGGCCACCTTGATAGTAGCGGACACCGTTCCAGAATTCTACGGGACTGTATTTGGACCAGTCATGCATAATGCCCTGGCGGTAGAGTCCTGCGCGGAACAGGTAATGCCGCACCAGACGCTTGTGGCGCAGGATGGTATGCAGATGTCCTTTGAAATTTTTCCAAGTGATCATGGGGATTCCTCTTTCTTTTCATAGTGTTCTTTTGTGCCTAGTTTATCACATCCTCTGGGATTTCCGCCACTGCTTCGGGGTCTGTCCCCTCCATTTGCGGAAAGTGCGGATCAGGTGGCTGCAGTCGGAGAATCCGGTTTCCTGAGCGATATAGTTCAGATCCAGATTGGTAAACAGCAGAAGTTCCTCAACCTTGTTCATCCTGGCAAATTCGATATATTCCTTGCAGGACTGGTTGTACGTCTCGCGGAAGAGGCGGGCAAAATGAGAGTAACTCATGCCGCACAGCCGGGCAAGCTCCTGAACCTGCAGATTCTGGGTGCAGTGCTGGTCAATGTACTCACTGATCCGGAAGACCGACATGTTCCGGTCATTGACGGCGGTGATCACCGACTCTGTGTCGAGCCCGCGCTTCTGCAGCAGGCGGATCAGATGGGTCAGCAGCATGGACATGCCGGAGCGGGCGAGGACATCGAAGCCATACATCTGTTTCTGACGGTGGTCTTCCATGGCACCCGGGATGATCTGTGGGATAGGGGTGGTCTCAAGCTCTGCGCGGGGATAGTAGGCATTGGCTGGATCATTTTCAAAGGCCATCGGAAAGGCCTTGTAGAAATGTGTGCGGTGCAGGCTGTTCAGATACAGACAGTTCAGATCCAGCATCAGGACAATGTAGCGGGAATGTTCCTGCATATGGTCAGGTTCCCGCTGCATGGAGTGGACGGAGCCGGGGTGAAACAGGACGAGATCGCCGGTCTCGAGATGGTATTCATGTCCGTCACAGGTGGCCAGGATATGGCCTTTGATCATGTACAGCATCTCCAGATAATAATGCCAGTGCGCCGGGACAATGCCGCCATTTTCGGGGGTCGCATCCAGCGGAAAGATCATCAGAGGGGTATTCAGACGGTCTGTATAATGGAAAATCTGTTCTCTGGCGTCCGGGACAGCGGAAGTAGAGGTATTCATAGGTTTACACATCCTTTCCTGGAAAATGTCGTTGAATTATACCATTCGTTATGTATCTATATCATGATACATAAACCACCAAAAATCAAGAGAAATATGGAGGAATTAGAAATTGTAATATTAGTTGAAATAATAGATTCATTCTATTTTTTGTGTGCTTTGTTATAGAAAGAAGGAATTTGCGGTGGTATACTCCAAAAAATCAGAGAAAATGTGAGAGGTACAGATATATGAAAAAGACAAACAGGGAGATGACACCGATGAAATGGTTCATGCCATTTCTGTGGGTGTACCGCTGGCGGATGTTTTTCGGACTGGTGCTGGTGACGATACTGGTGGCGGCTGCACTGGTCAGCCCAAAGATCTCGGGCATGATCGTGGACGATGTCATCCAGGGGGGGCACCGTGACATGCTGATGGAGCTGATCGGCCTGCTGGTGCTTGCGATCATTGTGCGCGGCATATGCCGGATCGCGTCACAGGTGCTGTTTGAGACCAGTTCCCAGGGAGTTCTCTACAATATGAGAGCTGAGGTATACCGCAAACTCTTATATGAAGATTTTACATTTTACAATAAAAACCGTACCGGCGATCTGATGGGAAGGCAGACCGGCGATATGGATGCGATCCGCCATTTTGTGGCCTATGTCATCTATATCGTCTATGAAAATATCCTGTATTTTGTGGTGGCGCTGGTGATGATCTTTACGATCCATGTCAAGGTGGCAGCGGCGATGGTCTGTGTCCTGCCGTTTACTGCGGCGGCGACCTATCTTCAGTTCAAGCAGGTGCATCCGGCGTTCAAAAACTGCCGGAGTGCGTTCTCCAGACTGAATACGCTGGTGCAGGAAAATATCAGTGGAAACCGTGTGGTCAAGGCATTTGCCAAGGAAGACTACGAGATGGAAAAGTTTGCGGTGGAAAATGATAACTACCGCGAGGCGGAACTTGGGGCAACCCGGATCTGGCGGCGTTTTGTGCCGGTTTTTGAGGTGCTTTCCCAGCTTCTGAATGTGGTGCTGATGATCTTTGGTGGAATTATGGTGATCCGGGGAGAGATGACCCTTGGAGGCCTGGTGGAGATCAACGGTTATCTCTGGATGCTGACCATGCCCCTTCGCATGGCCGGATGGTGGATCAATGATATTCAGCGGTTTACTACTTCTGTAGAAAAAATATACGATACCTATTCCGCAGAGCTACAGGTTGCGAACCCAGTGCAGCCGGTGGATCATTCCCGCGTAGAAGGAGGCGTGGAATTTCGCCACGTCTCCTATAAAGTAGATGGAGAACAGGTCTTAAAGGACGTTTCGTTCCGGGTGGAGCCGGGACAGACTGTGGGAATCCTTGGAACGACCGGATCCGGAAAGACAACCCTGATGAACCTGTTATGTCGTTTTTATGATGTGACGGAGGGCGAGGTGCTGGTGGACGGCACCGATGTCAGACAATGGAATCTGCAGCAGCTTCGCAGTGGCATCGGTGTGGCCATGCAGGATGTGTTCCTTTTTTCGGACACGATCGCCGGCAATATCTCTTACGGAGCGCCGGATAAGACGATGGAGGATATCCGCAGAGTGGCAGTGATGGCCGATGCGGACGGATTTATCCGCAATATGCCGCAGGGCTATGAGACCGTGGTCGGAGAACGCGGCGTAGGTCTGTCCGGTGGCCAGAAACAGAGGATATCACTGGCCCGGGCACTCATCAAAGACCCGTCGATCCTGATCCTTGACGACACCACTTCGGCGGTAGATATGGAGACGGAGGCATATATTCAGGAGGAACTGAATAAGATCGCACACCGGTATACGACCTTTGTGATCGCATACCGCATCTCTTCCCTGCGCCATGCCGATCAGATCCTGGTCGTGGACGAGGGAAGGATCATTGAACACGGAACCCACGAAGAACTGTGTCAGGCGGGAGGCTATTATGCGTCCGTCTACGCACACCAGTATATGACCGGAGAGGAGGAATAGCCATGGCCAGAAATCGAGTGGACCAGGATGAACAGATAAAACGTAAATTCGACAGCCGGCAGATGAGCCGCGTACTCGGCTATGTACATCCGTACCGGTGGAAGATGGCGGGGATATTGCTGCTGGTGCTGGCGGCCAGCGCTTCCACGATGCTGATCCCCAAATTTTTTCAGATGGAGATGGATACGTTTATCCCGCAAAAGGATATGAACAGTATTTTTTTGTATTCCGGATTTTGCTTTGTGATCGCGGTGTTTGCGGCATTGGTGACCCGCGTCAAGATCACCGTGATGAACCAGATCGGGCAGGACATTATCCATCAGATAAGACAGGATATTTTTGAACATTTACAGGAACTGCCGTTCTCGTTTTATGACAATGCCCCTCACGGAAAGATCCAGGTGCGGGTGGTCAACTATGTCAATAACCTGAGTGATCTGCTCTCCAATGGTATTGTCAATACCCTGTCAGAGCTTTGCAACCTGATCTTTATCATTGCGTTTATGTTCTATATGAGTCCGCGGCTGACACTGATCTGTCTGTGCGGCCTGCCGGTTCTGCTGACCTATGTGGTGCTTTTGAAACGCAAGCAGTACACATCCTGGCAGATCCAGAGCAATAAGCAGTCCAACCTCAACGCCTATATCGCAGAGGGGATCACCGGCATCCGCGTGACCCAGGCGTTTGCCAGGGAGCAGCGCAATATGGCAGAGTTTAACAGACTGAGCATGGAGTACCGGCGTGCATGGCTGCGCGCCTGCTACTATCAGTTTCTGATGTCGCCGATGGTGGATCTGATCTCGACGATCACGACCGCGTTTGTCTATGTGGTCGGTGTTTCCTGCATTGCCGGAGGGGACGGTGGCGTGACGGTGGGTGTCATGGTGGCATTTACCGCGTATATCAGCCGCTTCTGGGCACCGGTCAATACACTGGCCGGCGTATACAACAACGTCCTGACGGCCGTGTCCTATCTGGAACGTATCTTTGAGACCATTGACGAGGAAGTGGAAGTAAAAGATGTTCCGGGAGCGGTAGAGATGCCGAAGATCCGTGGAGAAGTGGAGTTTTCCCATGTGAATTTCTGCTACGAGGACGGTGTGGAGGTGCTCCACGATGTGAACTTTACCGTGAAACCGGGACAGAGCGTTGCCTTTGTAGGGCCTACCGGTGCGGGCAAGACGACAATCGTCAATCTGCTCTCACGCTTTTACAATGTCAGCGGAGGGGAGGTGCTCATTGACGGACAGGACATTTCCGGGGTGACGATCCATTCCCTGCGCCGCCAGATGGGCGTGATGATGCAGGACAGTTTTATCTTCTCCGGCACGATCATGGACAATATCCGCTATGGCAATAAGACGGCCACCGATGAGGAGGTCATCGAGGCGGCGAAGACGGTCTGTGCCCATGATTTCATCAAGAATATGGAGAAGGGCTATGAGACCCAGGTCAATGAGCGCGGAAACCGTCTGTCCGTGGGACAGCGCCAGCTCATCTCCTTTGCCAGGGCACTGCTCAATGATCCGGCGATCCTGATCCTGGATGAAGCCACCTCAAGCATTGATACGGAGACAGAGATCGCCCTGCAGAAGGGGCTTGGCAGACTGCTCAAAGGAAGGACGTCATTCCTGATCGCCCACCGTCTGTCCACGATCCGGAACAGCGACTGTATTATGTATGTAGACCACGGTAAGATCATGGAAGCAGGGACACATGACGAGCTTCTGGCGAAGAAAGGACTGTATTATCAGCTCTATATGTCGCAGTATGCGCAAAGATAGGGTTTTACAGAATATGTTTTTCATGATAAAATAAAGTATCTGTGTGTATTTATGGAAGAAAGGTATGGGAAGATCATGAGAAATATATGGAAGAGAACATTGAGTGCGGCATTGATCGCTGCGATGGCAGCATCCATGGCAGTTCCGGCAGCAGACGCGGCATCGATCGCAGCTGGGCAGGAAGGCCAAAAGAAGGATCAGACCGCGCGCGTGATCGTGCAGTATGAGAACCGTGCCGCAGCGAAGAAAGCGCAGAAGAGCCTGACAGCCAGCCTGTCCTCCAGCAAGGCGCTGGGAGCGCAGAAGGTGACGCAGAAGCTCATTGACTTTGATGAGACGCTGGCTTATGGCAGCATCATGGCACAGGGCTGTGATACGGAAGAACTGATGGATTATGTCAGAAACCAGTCCGGTGTGGTTTCTGTGACAGAGGATCATCAGAAGAAACTGCAGGAGGTCAATGATCCATACTACAAATATCAGTGGCATCTCAAAAGCAGCGGTATCTACAAGGGAAACGGAAACCGTGGTTATGACATCGATGTGGAAAGTGTCTGGAATACCGGTGTGACCGGAAGCGACAATGTCGTGGCTGTGATCGATTCCGGCGTGGATTATCAGAATGAAGATCTCTCTTCCAATATGTGGATCAACAATACCGCGTTGACCGGCCTGAGAGGTATGTATGGTTATGATTTTGGAGACGGGGATGCCGATCCGATGGATACCGTGGGACACGGAACACATGTGGCCGGTATTATCGGTGCTGTGGGGAACAACGGCAAGGGTGTGTCCGGTGTAAACCAGAAGATCAAGATCATGGCACTCAAGGTTGTGGATTCTTCCGGAATGATCCTGGACAGTTATATCCTGAATGCATATCAGTATATCTACAAGGCACAGTGCGCCGGGGTTCCGGTAAAGGCCATCAATGTCTCCCTTGGGCCTGAGGATCCCTCCAGCAGGAATACCAATGAAAAGTATTCCTCCGCGGTAGCCAAGGTGGGAAAGATGGGAGCAGTGTTCTGCATGGCAGCGGGCAATGACAGCTACAACATTACCGATGGATATTTTGACTGCAAGAAATCCGTCCGTGACAAGTATGCGATCACGGTAGGTGCGATCAACGAAGACGGCCAGCCTGCATCTTATACCAATTACAGCAGTTCTGTAGTGGATGTGATGGCACCGGGAACATCGATCCTGTCTACCTACAACGAACCGGCGCTGATCCCGGGCATCCAGGACAGTGCGACACTGGCCAGGTATACCAGCGATTACCATACCTTTGACACTTCTGCGGATGCTTCCGCGTTTCATCTGTTCGATTATCCTTATGAGAATGAGATTACCACATCGAACTGGAGTGACCGTGTCAACTTTACGGTAACAAACTTAAAGAGCGGTTCTCTGACAGTTTCAGATGGTTCTTCCAGATATTACAATGGAATCGAAGTCGGATACGAGATCCCGGAGGCGGATCTGTCCAAGTACAGTACCTCCAAGACCTACTATTTTGAGTGTATGGTGGATACCGACTACGCCGGAGAGTGGCAGCATTACTCCTTCCCGGCCAGGGTACGCACGATCAATTCCAAGAAATATCTTGTCATCATGAAGGAAGAGTATGGAAGTTACAGCCCATTTACTTTCAACAACAAGATTGTTATCAGTCTGGATGATATTGCGATCACAGATGGATCCCAGAGCGCTTCCTATGGCAAATATGACTATATGAGCGGAACCTCTATGGCGACACCTGTGGTAACCGGTACTGTGGCATTGCTGGCGGCGGTAGCACCGGATATGTCTGCAAAGCAGCTTCGCCGCTATGTGCTCAGCAACGTCAGACAGACAGGCAATCTGACCGGGTATTGCAATACCGGTGGATCCATCAGTCTGAGTGATTTCACGATCAATAAGAACCGGCTGGAGAGTGTATTCCGCAGCGAATATGAGACGAACCGCGAGACGGCATATCTCTCTGTTGCAAAGACATCGGTGAAGATCCGTCACGGCAAAAAGATAAAGATCGGATTTACGGCAATCCCTTCCAGCGACTGCAGGAATCCGGAGAAGGTGACGGTATCTACGAATAAGAGTTATGTGGCCGGCGCCAGGGTATCCGGTAAGAAGATCGTCATCAAGGCGAATAAGTATGCGAAGAAGTATTCCTGCAAGATCAAGGTGACTTCAGGGGACTATAGCAAGAGCATTAAAGTCAAAGTAAAATAACAGCAGGGCGTCTGTGACGGCCGTGGGATCCATGGCCGCCGGGCCACCCTATCAAGGGCCAGTCCCCCATGATATATGGGGCGAGTGGTCATTTTAGCGTTGATCAGGACGTCGATGAGGACATAAGAAAAAGAGGACAGATATGGAACGTTGGGATATTTATGATGCAGACAGACATGTGACGGGACGGACGATGGCACGCAATGACTGGCATATGCAGCCGGGCGACTATCATCTGACCGTACTGGCGGTGATCCGGAGATCCGATGGCAGATTTCTGATCACCAGAAGGGCCATGGACAAAGCCTGGGCTCCGGGCTGGTGGGAAGTATCCGGAGGCGCTGCACAGGCCGGAGAAGATTCCAGACAGGCCGTGCTCCGGGAAGTGCGCGAGGAGACCGGACTGGATGTCTCAGAGGCACAGGGTGGCCTTTTATTTACCTATTCCAGGGAAAATCCACAGGAGGGAGACAATTATTTTGTGGATGTGTACCGCTTTACGATGGATTTTGAGGAGAAGGACATCAGACTCCAGCGTGAGGAGACCACAGAATATGCCATCGTAACGCTCGATCAGATACAGCGTTACGCACAGGAGGGAGTGTTTTTACACTATCAAAGTATCAGAGAGGCATTTGAACAGATATGATGAAGAAGACGAAGACGGGCAGGCGCTATTTTATTGACAGCGAAAATGTCCACAGCCTCTGGCTGAATCTGCAGATGATCATAGCCGAGGAAGATCAGATCATGGTATTTTATACGGATAATTCTCCGAATATGAAGTACGAACATATCATGGATCTGATGAAGCTGGGAGAGGATCGCATCCGGTTTATCAAGTGTTACCAGGGTCACAATGCACTGGACTTCCAGTTAGTCACAGAGCTTGGCGCTTCGATCGCCAGGGAGCCGGAGTGCGAATATGTGATCGTGACCAATGACACGGGATTTGATGCGGTGGTCAAATACTGGCTCCGCGAGGGCATGAATATTTCCAGACTCAAGGGCGCGGAGTGCCAGAAACTGGCACAGAGACAGGAGAAAGCGGTTGCCGCGGCGCAGAAAAAACAGAGCCGCGACATGACATCCGCAGACAGGACAGGCCGCGATGAAAAGGCCGGTGCCGAAGACAAGGCACAGAGCAGCCGGGGAGGCCTGTTTGGCTGGCTGGGACTCGGAGGCCGTAAAAAGGAGAACACCTCGACAGAGGAAAATACCGCTGCGGTGAAGAGTGCGTCCGGTGTGGCTGCGCAGAAGGGGGCAGCAGGACAGGAGCGTACCTCTGCGAAAAAGCAGAATGCTCCAAAGAAAGAGACTGTTTCCAGGAAGGAAAAGGTAACCAAGAGGGAAAAAGTATCCGCAAAGGAGAATATTTCCAAAAAGGAAAAAGCATCAAATAAGGAGAATGTTTCCGGGAAAGAGAAGGCTTCCAGAAAGGAAACAGAACCAAAGAGGGAGAAACCGGTCAAACAGAAACGTGTTCCCGCCATGAAGGAACAGGATTTCCTGCGTGCCCTGGGCCAGAGCCTGTCCGCGGATGATATGCAGATCTACTATGATGCGTTTGTCGCATTTTACGGACAGGAGAAGGGAAGCAGACAGTACAAGCAGTTCAAGAAGGATGCGAACATACAGCGTCTTTTGAAGGAACAGTACCTGTCTGACCAACAGCAGCGCATGAGAAATTATCTTCGACTGATGTATCGTCAGGAGGGGATGATGGACGTGGATATTGTCGGTGTGATGCAGACCTGTCAGCAAAATGAAAAGCAGGATCTGCAGGAACTGTATCAGACATTCCAGAAGAAATATGGAACGAAGCTGGGAGCTGACTATTACCGCGTGATCAAAAAGCACAGTTCGGTCTTGAAGAAATTCCAATAGCGGGAGAGTCCGTCACACGAAAAAGCCGACTGTAAATAAGAAAGACATTAGAAAATTCTGGGACGATTGCGGAATCAGTTGTCCCAGAATTTTTTTAATGCGGATTTCATGGAACGGAGATCAACGACCTCGTAAGGGAACCATTCCCGTGGAAACAGACTCTGGTAATCCGGCTGCAGAAACCGCTCATCGAGGAGCAGGATGGCACCGCGGTCAGAGGTCGTGCGGATGACGCGTCCGGCCGCCTGTAAGACCTTGTTCATCCCAGGATACTGGTAGGCATAAGAAAAGCCGGTTCCCTTCTTCTCGTCAAAGTAGCTTCGGTACAGTTCATTGTCCGGGCAGACCATCGGCAGTCCGGTGCCTACGATCACACTGCCGATCAGGCGGTCTTCCTTCAGATCGATTCCCTCGGAGAAGATGCCGCCCATAACGCACAGACCGATGGTAGTCACGGAAGGTGTGTCCTGAAAATGGGACAGGAATTCTTCGCGCGCCGGTTCATCCATGGAAGACTCCTGGATGTGGAAACACAGGGAATCATCCTCCAGCGGAAGACAGCGGCTGACATCCTCCAGCATATGATAGGAGGGAAAGAACACCAGATAATTGCCCTGGCGGGCACGGACGAAGTCAAGGATGTATCCGGCGATCCGCCGGTACATGGCCGGCCCTCGCTGCTGGTAGCGGGTGCTCACATCCCGTGCGACCATCAACAGCCGGTGATCGGTGGAAAACGGAGAAGGTGCATAGACCGCGTAATCCTCAGGACGTCCGGCAAGCTGCTCCCTGTAATACCGGATCGGCAGCAGGGTGGCGGAAAACAGGACGGCACTGCGGCCTTTCCGGAAACACTCGGCCAGCCGGGTGGAGGGATCCATGCAGGCCAGCCGCAGTACGAAGTGGCCGTTGTCCAGAAAACTGCTGTAGATCCGGTATTTGTCATCCATCGTCTCGTAGATATAGGAGAAAAATTTCAGATCAAAATACAGAGTCAGCAGTATCTCCCTGGCCTGGGAATCCAGAGGAAGATCTCTGGCCTCAGGATCATAGTCAGACCCTGTGGCGCGTGGAGAGTGGGTGTGGGACTCTTTGTTCTGGAGGTATTCATCCAGCGCGCCGGTCAGGCGGGTGACCTGAAGCGCAAAGGTATCCAGTTCCTCTGCCTCATAAAGCTGTATTTCGGTAGTCTCACGTTTCATCTGGAGCAGTGTTTTGTTGCACGCACCGAGGCGTGTGGAGATCTTTTTGGAGCGCGGCCCCAGAGCATGTCTTGCCTCCAGAAAAGCCTCTTTGCGGAGAACAGCCGAGTACATGCCGCGGGCGCGGTCCACCAGATTGTGAGCCTCGTCGACCAGGAACACATAGGGATTCTCGGCGTCGGTTGCAAAGAATCTCTTGAGGCTGGCATTGGGATCAAAGGCGTAGTTGTAGTCGCCGATGATGGCATCACACCAGGTACTGACATCCAGTCCCATCTCAAAAGGGCAGACCTGATACTGCTCGGCGTAGGCCAGGATGGTCTCGCGGGTAATGGCGTGTTCGTGGGTGAGCAGGTCGAATACCGCGTCATTGACCCGGTCAAAATGCCCTCTGGCCCGCGGACAGGTCTCCGGGTTGCATTCCGGCTTGTCCAGGACGCAGACTTTTTCCTTGGCGGTCAGGGTGACGCGTTTGAGCAGAAGTCCCTGCCCTTCCAGCAGAGAGAACGCCTCCTGCGCCACGGTGCGCGTGATGGTCTTGGCTGTGAGATAGAAGATCTTTTCGGTCAGTCCTTCCCCCACCGACATTACGGCCGGATAGACGGTGGACAGGGTCTTGCCGACGCCGGTCGGGGCTTCGATGTAGAGCCGTTTTTTGCGGGCAATGCTCTGATAGACGCCGCGCATCAGTTCAAACTGTCCATCGCGGTACGGGAACGGAAAGGCAAGTCCGTGGATCGAATCATTGCGGGTCTTCTGCCAGCGGATCTGCCAGACCATCCACTTGGCATATTCCTGCACCAGATGTTCAAACCAGTCTGCCAGCCAGTCCCGCGTGCAGGTCTCCTCAAAGCGTTTGATCTCCTCGGTGGGGATGTGGCAGTAGGTGACCTGTACGCCGATCTGCGGAAGATCTTCTTTGACGCAGAGAATATAGGCATAACAAAAAGCCTGTGCCTGATGGACAGGAACCGGCTCAGTGATCTTTTTGAGAGGACGATAGACACCCTTGATCTCATCGACGACAATGTGGTGGTCATAGGGATCCCGGTAGATTCCGTCTGCCCGGCCTTCCACGCAAAGCTCAAAGGTCATGTCCTCACGGGTGACAGGGAAGGTGTGCTTCAGGGAAACCTCGGCCTCATAGCCGGGTCCCATGGAACGCTGGATCTTTTGGTGGATGCGGGTACCCTCCTGCATGGCATCCGGGTCTGCCAGACCGGATGAGGTGGTAATGTCACCGCTTCGCAGGATGAACTCGACGAGCTGACGCACGGATACCGATACGGTAATCATAGCATCTCCTCCAATCTGTCGCGGTCCCAGAGAACGACACCGAGCTTGTCGGCAAGGCGTTTGGCACCGGAGGTAAATGTCTGGTTGGACAGAACCATAGCCACGTGGCATTCGTAATAGGCGCGTCCGGCATAGACCTGCTGGACCGCATCCACGCCGACCGGAGAATGGTATCTCTTGCACTGGATGGCGTAGGTGATTCCGTCACGTCTGGCCAGCACATCCACGCCAAAATCACCGGTAAGCTGGGTGTTCTCGGCGATGTCGAATCCATTGGCAGCAAGAATGTCACAGACCAGACATTCAAAATCGGCACCCGAAACCTCGTCAATGTCCTCAACCGTCCAGTCCCCCTGATGATAGTGGCCGGGACGGTGCCAGATCCTCGAGTATTTCCAGGAGAAAAAGCAGACCAGACAGAGCCACACGATCAGGACCGGGACGAAAAATGACGTGCCGCAGATCCAGAGCGCCAGCATGGACAGGACTGTGACCAGAATGATATTGAAAATGCATAGCAGCATATAGGATGTCCTGCGTCGGTTTGGCATACGAATCCTCCTTTCCCGAAAGTATGTTCGATAAAAATATAATACAGGAATCAATTATGAAATGCAAGGGTTGACATGGGAGGAGATTGTCGGTATGGTGTTGGATGGAATAAGAAATTGACCTTTGAGGAGGATATGGATATGGCTGCAAACAGCGATTACAATTTTGAGGAAACTATGGTGACACTGACCGATGAGGACGGACTGGATCGTGACTTTTACATCGACGAGATCTATGAGGTGGAAGGCCGGATGTATGCATCCGCGATCCCTGCCGATCAGGAGAATGTCACCGAGTATTATGTGTTCCGTGTGACAGATCTGGGCAATGATGATTTTGAGCTGGACGACATCACGGACGAGGATGAGTACGACAGAGCGGCAGACTATTATGAGGAGCTGCTCGACACCAGAGCATGGAATCAGATCAACAAGCAGGACTAAAGCAGGAGCCGGAACATAGGGGATGGCGAATAGAACGGATGACAGTCCGATGCGCAGAAAAGCCCGGGGCATTTGCCTCGGGCTTTGATTTCGTAGATCCATCGTCTGACCGCACAGATCAGAGCGTTTGATCATGTAGATCCATCGTCTTTTTGACAGTGCAGTTCGGATGTTTGACGGCATGGATCACGCGGGTAAATTACATGGAATAATCGTCCTGATAGATGATCTTGGTCTTGATGGCCTCTGCGGTCTTCTCATCGCGCAGTGCTGTGATGATGGCAGCCGCAAACTCAATACAGGTACCCATGCCCCGGCTGGTGATGACATTGTCGTCTGCCACGACCGGGGCTTTTACATACTCTGCGTCCAGCAGCTTGTCTTCAAAGGAAGGGAAGCAGGTCGCTTTCTTGCCGGCGAGAATACCGAGTTCTCCGAGTACGGAAGGAGCGGCGCAGACAGCAGCCAGTGTTTTGCCTTCTTTATTAAAATGGACGAGCTGCCGGCAGAGCGGTTCGCATGCCTTCAGGTTCAGCGTGCCCGGCATACCGCCCGGCAGGATCAATATCTTTGCTTCTTCAAAATCGGCATCTTTCAGAAGGATGTCGGTCTGTAAGGTTACGTTGTGGGAACTGGTGACCGTGAGAGAATCTGTGATGGAGACCATCTGGATCTGGATATCTGCGCGGCGCAGCATATCTACGACAGTCAACATCTCTACTTCCTCATGACCAGGTGCCACAAAAATTAATGCTTCACTCATATGTCCTCCATTCCGGAGCGTGCTTTGGCTCCACGTTACAAAGTATAAATACAGGATAGCACATCGGGGGAATCCGGGCAAATCCGCCAGACGGTCTCGCACCATATTATGCATGTGGTTCCCGGATGATCGGAATGATGGCAAAGACATCGAAATCGCCGTCTTTGGTGATGCGCATCAGGCCGTGGTAAGATTCGACAATGCGCCGTACATTTTCCAGGCCATAGCCGTGATACAGGTGGGACGAACTCTTTTCCGGTGCCTCCGTTTTCTCTCGGAAACTGTTGGTGATATGGATCGTCATGGAATCCTGTTCCGTGGTGAGGATCTCCACATGGATGTGGTTTTCGGAACCGGTGTTCTGCCGGCAGGCCTGCAGCGCATTGTCCAGAAGATTTCCAAGCACCACACACAGATCATAGTCATTGACCGGGATCTGTGCCGGATCGATCTGGATGGTGGACCGGAACATGATATTTTCGGAAAGTGCGGTGTCCCAGTAATTGGTGATAAACGAATCGATCACCAGATTTCCGGTATTCACTCTGGCGTAGGTCGCCTCGAGAGCCTCGACGATATGTCCGGTATAGCCAAGGAGCTTGTCATACTGCTGTGTTTCAATCATTTTCTGAATCGAGAAATAATGCTTCTTGGTATCGTGGACGATCCGTCTGGTTTCGCGGTAAGCGATGTTGAGCTGCTGATATTTATTTTTCTGGAAATTGATCTGCTGCTCCATCTGCTGATAATGATTTCTGAATTCCATGGAAACACGCGTCTTTTCCAGAAGAATATAGTTAATGATATTTAACAGGATCAGACAGAGGAACAGAAATCGGAAAAAGAAGACAAAATCCGTATAGTTTACAATCATGGCATGAGGAACGGACAGTAAGATGATCAATGATACTACAGGTGTAGTAAAATTCAAAATCTGATATTCCACCGAGGTTTTCTTGAAGTAAAGCATATAAAATGTCGAAAACAACAGGCACAATAAAAAGAGAATGCATTTGGAACTCAGGTTGAGATAGAGGATCTGCTCGCGGAACGCCGTTGACTGCAGCCATTCCGGATTGATCATGTCGAGGATCGTTGACAATATGTTTTCACTGAGCAGAACCAGCACCTGAAACATCAGTGAGACAAAGATCTTGTGGCGCAGGGTGCTTTGGAAGAAGAAACACAGGGCAAATGTGGAGAGGATACTCACCGCGGAATTGACATACAGGGTGTAGGATGAATCGAGCCGGATCGTCAGGAGTTCGCACATCAGCAGTGCAAGCTCTGTCACCACAAATCCACCGAGAAAGAAGATATTGGAAACCTCTTTTTTGCGGCCCGGCATGACACCGGTCAGGTAAACATACAGTATAAAAATATCGAAAAGATATGTCAGTGACGTAATGATAGTATCCATGAAATAAGTACCTTTCTATAAATGTTCTCGTTATGGTAAACGTCTGTGTTCTACAACGTGGTTCAGGTATAATTCCTGAATCCGTTTGCGGTTACGGCGGCTGATGGAAAGCTGCTCGCCGCTTTGAAGCACGATATGGGTATCCGAGAAATAGTGGATGTATGACAGATTGACCAGCAGATTGCGCTGGCAGAGGATAAATCCGTATTTTTCCAGTTTTTTGGCCCAGTCGGAAATCTTTCCCTTCGTAGAAAATTCCTCATCCAAAAGATGAAAACACACCTTTTGATTTTTGGAGTCCGGGGCAATGATATATTGGATGTCCTTCGTGTTGATCGCAATCTCGCGGTCGTCCACCTGAATCATCGTAAACATGGTGTGCTGATCCTGGATCTCTTCGATAATCTGTGTCATCACATCAAAAATAATCTGATCATTCAGTGGTTTTTGAAGATAATAAAAGGGGTGGACACGAAAACTGTCCTGCATATATTTCGGATAATTGCTGACAAAGACAATCTTGAGATCTTTTTCTTTCCGGCTGCGGAGCTGTCCCGCGATTTCCAGACCATTTTTCTCCGGCATCTCCACATCGAGAAACAAAATCTGGTAATCATCGGATGTCGTATGTTTCTCCAGAAACCGTTCTCCGGAAGAAAAGGGATCGATCTTCAGATTGTGATTGGTAGCGATCTGGAACCTCCACAATGTTTTGGTCAGTTCTTCAAGAATATCGGGATCATCATCGCAGATGGCAATATGTAGATTCATGGGCGTCCTCCCTGATGGTATTGTAGTGTACCGATGATCTGTCCGGTCAGGACAGAGATCGTGGTAATCATCATACAAGTATTATAGAGAAAATATCCATGACTGTAAAACAGGAGGAAGGCGATAGCCAGTGCTCCATAATAGAACAGGCTGACGCGCTTGATCTTTCCGGGATTCTTCCTGGCTGTCTTTTTCTGGGGTGGCAGCACGGGAGTGAGAAGATAGACGGCGATCAGGCTCACTGCAAATACCACAGCCATGCAGACGGGTGGGATTTGAGAAAAGCCCGCCTTTGACAGAATCATTGTGGCTCCGAAGACCAGGTATGACCAGATGCTGCAGGAAGCTCTCGAGTTCGCATGAACTCCGCCCGCCAGCATTCTGGCGGGCGAGAAGGAAAGTGCATAGGTCAGGGCGAGCTGGGGTGATTTTGTGAGGAAGCCTAATATAATCAGACTACAGTTGTAGAAAAGGACATCGTATAAAAAGTCGAAACAATACAAAAAGACATCCTGCTGAGACTCCTGAATGAGATTGGCCCTGATCAGGGCCTGTGTGGTCTTTTTCCCACAGTACAATGATATAACCATACACTCTACTCCTTCACATGCTTACGTCTACTATATCAGATAAAAACCGGTTGGGAAAAAAGTATTGGATGAGTGGTCAAAATCGCTGGATGAGTGGTAAATTGACCGCTCATCCATTGATTTTGACCACTCATCCATAAAAACGGTCACTGCGCGAAAAAGATGCTATAGTGAAAGCGTAACTGGTTTACATAGTTCATTCTATTTTATAAGGAGGTAATTGCATGATGAAAAACATGTGCCGTAACCTGTTGATGAAGGGATGCTGCCTGGTGCTGAGCTTTGGCGCACTGATTCCTTTCCTGTGCAGAGGGAACTTCTATGAGCCGGAAGAGCCGGAAGGCCTGAGCAAGGTTCTGGAAAATCGTTAGGGTGAAGTAGATTTTAATATACGTGTGATAAACGCAGATCTCTCCTGTGGATAACAGGGGAGATTTGTTGTAAAGGGAGATTTTATGAGATATATATTTCATGATATCTGGCTTTTGGTCAGGAATAAAACCTTAATTTATCTGATTACCGTGATATCGGTAATGGCATCCGTGTTCTTACTGCATTTTTCGTATTCGTTATTCCAGTCTTCCATGAAACAAAAAGAATCAGAAGTGCTTGGGAGAAAGGAAATTAATATTTCCGTGAAGGATCAGTATGAAATATATGATGAAAATGAAGTGAATGGCAGTTATAAGGTGAGAGAATGTTCGGGTGAAAGTTATGCTACCGTAAAGGATGTAAAAAAGATGTTAAAGGCATTGCCTGAGGATTTTTTTGACGATTTGGAAAGTGTCAGCCTGAGTGCGGTTGTAGATAATGTTCCTTTATATTTCCTGTTTAGTATTCAGGATCAAAAGTATACGATATGTGAGATACAGAAGAAGAACATGTCAGATTTTGGACTGTTAACGGATGGAAGATATTTTTCCAGATCTGAGTATGAAAATGGCGAAAAGGTTGCCCTTATTTATGATGTTTCAGAGAATGAGAAAGCGGATTTTTCAGACAGCATTTTGTCGAACGATAAAAAATATATAACATTGCAGGGAGAACAGTATAAGGTTATTGGCAAACAGCAATTATTCGGCGACCAGCCGATGGTTCCTGTTACTGCGATACATAATGACAGCAAAATATACGGGAATATACATTTCTATTTTTATAATCAGATTAACAGTGTGCAATATGAAGAATTAAAGGAAATGGTTGAATTATATCTGGATCCTCATGGGGTATTGGATAAGGTTCATTTGCCGGATCAGGATAAAATTTATCTATATAATACCATGATGGTTATTGCGGTATTGATCGCACTGATATCCTCACTAAATTTTGTGATTTTGTATCAATATCTATTGGAAAGCAGAAAAAAGGAGACCAAGGCATTTTTGATCTGTGGTCAGAAAAAATGGCAGGCAATTCTTGTGAACGTAACAGAATGTGCAATTTTAACCATTCCTGTGTATTTGATGACTGTGATATTGTACGATCGTGTCTTTTTGAAAGTCATACGAGCATTTTATCCTTATATTGATGATCATTATTCCATAAAGTTATATGCAAGTTTGTTTGCAATTTATTATTTTTGCTCCTTATTTGTCCTTATTTGTTCTTTGTTGTGTTCTATGAGGAATACAGATTTAGATATTCGGGGAGGAAGAAGAAAATGAAGTGGAAATACACACTGTTGGAGTTGAAAAAATATAAAAGAATTTTATTGTTTGTAGCATTACAAACAATAATCGTCTACATAGTAGTGATTTCTTCTGTTTCGGTAATCTCTTCACGATATAAAAAATACAATGCCATAAAGGATCTGGTCGCCGGAAATGGTCAGATCATGAATGTGATTCATGTAAATGAAACAAACAATACAGACTGTATTATGACCAGGGAGGCGTTGGAGAAGTGTTTACAGGACACAGAGGTTTCAGGCTGTTATGACTGGATGTTTGAGGATGAGAACGGTGATACGATTGCCCAAATGACAGGCTATGATGATGCAATATGGAAAGCATATTCACCAAAACTGGATAGTGGCAGATGGTTTTCAGATGAAGATAAAACATCAGAAACATTGGAAGTCGTAATTGCACAAAAGGACGGGAAAAATGGAAGATATCAGGTGGGTGATATTATTGCAGCGGATATGGGATTCTCGGGAGAGTGTTCCATAGATCCGGATAAAGGGAACATTACGTTAAAAGTAATCGGTATTATTGCAAATGGAGCCTCCATCCTTGAAAAGACGACGGGGGAAGAAGAGACAAGCGATTATAGAAAGCTGTTTGTTGATTATTATGATTATTATGCGAATGGAATCTCTATTTATGGTATTCAGTCGGATCTGTACCGTTTTAAGATGCAATATGCCAGGTCGTGGTTTACGAAGATGGGGGGATATTGTTTTATCAAATGGAATACCGAAGATACGGAAGTGATTAGTTCAAACCAGGAATATTTGTCGTCTCATGGGTTTTATTCATCCGAGACGGATTTTGACACGATGAGGAAATACAGCAGGCAGTATATTTATGAACAACTGAAATATATCATACCTGTATTAATTCCGCTGCTTATTCTGACGATATTATCTACAGCATGTAATATGGCTATCATCGCTCAGAAGAGTCTGCGTGATTTTGCCGTGTACTATATCAATGGATTTAGCTGGAAAATGTGCCGGAGATTATGTTTTAGAAGTAATTTGGTATTACAAATGGGTTCCTTGCTCATTACTCTGATTGGGTTGCTTGTATCTGTGGCTCTTCAGGTGACAGAAAAGAGCGTTATTTTCATTGGCATTCCTCAAGTAGGCATTTGTATGATATTGGGACTGATGTTTTCTATGATTGGCATACTGGTGACTTATATGGAACTGAAGGATGTTACCATAAATGCGGTGTTAAGGGAGGCGGACCAGAATTGATAAAGGTTAACAATTTGAATAAATCGTATTACATAGATAAAGACCAGAGTTTTGAGGTGTTAAAAGGGATCAATCTGGAGATTCAGGATGGGGAACTGGTTGCCATAATGGGAGAGAGTGGTGCCGGAAAAAGCACCTTAATGCATGTGCTGGCATGTATTGACCAGTTTGATAACGGAGAATACATTTTGGATGGAGAAACGATTGGATTTCGCAGTGATTCTAAAATGGCCGAGATACGGAGCAGAAAAATAGGTGTTGTCATGCAGGACTTTGCTTTGATTGAGGATTTTACGGCATTTCAGAATGTAATGATTCCCTTGGATATTTCCGGCAAAAAATATGCGCGGGATCAGAAAAAGAAGATTGTGACATCGCTGTTATCGGAGGTGTCGATGGAACAGTATATGCAAAAAAAGGTCAGCAAACTTTCCGGCGGACAAAGGCAGAGAGTTGCGATCGCAAGGGCTCTTGCAAATGATCCAAAGGTGTTTTTTGCAGATGAGCCAACGGGGGCGCTGGACTCCCATACCAGTGAGGAGATTATGAATTTGCTGTGCAAAATAAATCAGCAGGGCACTACTATGATAATTATTACCCATGATATTAATGTTGCAAAGAAATGTAATCGGATCATCCGTATGAAAGATGGAAGGATATGCAATGGATAAATCAGGACAGGATAAGCTGGTCGAGGTCAGAAATCTCTGCAAGTATTATTCGCAGGACGACAAGATCACCCGCGCTTTAGAGGAAATCACGATTTCATTTTACAGGGGAGAATTTGTGGCTTTGACCGGAGAGAGCGGAAGCGGCAAAAGTACATTGTTGAATATTCTCTGTGGATATCTGCCGTTTGATGAGGGAGAATTGTACATCGAAGGGAAATCCTGTCTGGGATTGTCAGCGCAGGAGTGGATGGAAAAGAGAAGGTTGCAGCTTGGCTATGTCTCTCAGGAAGTGAAACTGCTGGATTCCTATACGGTATATGAGAATCTTGTGGCTGCTGTAATACATCGCTGTGGGGATGATCTGGAGGAACAGGCAGATGAGATTCTGGATCTGGTAGGTTTGCGGGAGTATAAAGAAAGTAAGGCCAAACGCTTATCTGCAGGCCAGAGGCAGAGGCTGGCCATAGCCAGAACATTGATGATGGGGGCTGAGATTCTGATTGTAGATGAGCCTACGGCGAATCTGGATCAGGAAAATGCAGTGGCGATCATGAGACTGTTTCAAAAAGTTGCCCGCGATAAGCTCGTTATCATGGCATCGCATGATCATGCACTCTGTAAAGAATATGCGGATCGTTTTATCACACTGCATGATGGCAGGATCATTTCCGATGAAAGCAGCCGGGACAGCCAAAAGGCACAGAAAGAGATATTGAAGGGCGTGGCGCGTGACACAGATTCACGCAGGAGAGCAATCCGTTTTTTCTGGAAGGCCAATCTGACAGGGAAGAAAGGATCGGTACTTATCAGAGGATTGTTGTTTCTGGCGGTCTTTTGTGCCTTGTATGTCACGCTCGGTCAACTGTTGTTGTGCAGGGATGACCGGATTGCCAGAAAGAGCAACAAGAATTATTTTCTGACACAGGATGACAATCGGCTGCTGGTATCCAACAAAAATGGGAATGCCCTGACAGGAGCCGATAAAAAACGAATCAACAAGATTGCGAATGTTACCGGAGTCGAGTTCTATGGGCTTTTGCATGAAGTGCATTATAAGGTGGTTACAAGAGAAATACAGGGTCATATTCAGAATGCATCGGAGCGTGAAGATAAAACCGTGATTCAGGGAAGTATGCCTGAGACGCCGGGAGAAGTTCTTGTATCTGAAAAAAATGGATTACAGGCGGGGGATGAGATACAGTGTGAGTTCTCATCGGTTCCCTACTGGGGCAGACAGGATGAATTCCCATATACGTTCAAGGTGGCCGGAGTGTGCCGGGACAATGATGTCGGCGTCTATTTTTCAGATGCATTCTGTGAGATGCTGGTTCAGACCATTCAGGGGGAGGAGATACGGGCAGAGTATGGCTGGGACGAGACAAATCATCAGTATCAGGGAACATTTTCTGCAGTTGCACTGCTTGATGAAAACAGCGATGATACGAAGCAGGTGCTTATCTCCGGTGAATACCAAATCCCGGCCGAAGTACAGAATAAGACAGGAAAAAAGGAGTTTGACGGGGATGAGGTGTTACAACAGAACGATCAGGTGCTTGACGTGACGTTTTCTTCCAACAGACACACCGGTTCAGACTATTTTATCTATGTTGACGATGCATTGTTCCGGACACTCTATCCCGACTATGGAAAGCACAGATCAGAGGAAATGTCTGTGTATATGACCAGTTACTGGAAGACGGACGCTGTGATCCGGAAGCTCGGGAAAATGGGGTATGATGCGGTCAGCACTTACCGGGTGTCACGGACGGAATATGACGAAAAACTGGTGCAGCAGCGCACGCAGTATATTATGACGTGTGTGGGGATTACCATCTTTCTTTGCATTTTGGAGAGCATATTGGAATATTTGCTGTTTGGATTCGGTAAAAAGGAAGATCTGCTTCTGCTGGAATTATGCATGAACGACAGGCAGTTGTTTTGGATAAAGTTATTGGAAAATATGACGATTTTTTTAGGAGCATACCTGATATTTCATGCATGTGCTGCGTGTATATTCCGGGTGATACCGGCGGACAGCCGCATCATTGAACTGAGAGCGAGTTATACATTGACTGGCTATGGATTACTGTTTATGCTTCCGTGCCTGTGCGTTTGGTTCCCGCTCAAAATATATATCCGCCAACAGAAGAACAGGAAAGACAGGGAAATTCGATATGATCAGAGTGGAAAACATACAAAAACAATTTCATAAAAAAAGTGTCTTACAGATGCTTAATCTGGAATTCGAAGATACCGGTCTGGTCTGCATTACCGGGGAGAGCGGTTCCGGAAAGACGACATTGCTCAAGGTAATTGGCGGGATTCTTCCGTTTGAAGATGGGCGTGTTGTATATGACGATTCGGTGATCCTGGATGCGAAAAGCAAAAAGAGGCCGTCATATTGCATCGAAAATATGACCTGTATCATGGAGGATCAGGGAGATTATAAGGGGTTGACTGTGTACGAGGGGTTCCGGCGGATCCTCGATGTGTATGAACTGTCGGAGCAGGAGATTGAGGATCGTATTAGCTATGCTTTGGAGAAAACGCATATGCAGGCGTTCCGGCATCGCAGAATGGAGGCTCTTTCCGGTGGACAGAAACAGAGGATTCGGATTGCCGGGGCATTGTTGAAACAGAGCAAAGTGGTTCTGGCAGACGAGCCGACCGCCAATCTGGATGAGAAAAATACCATTGCCATGCTGGAAATCCTCCGGGGGATTTCCAGGGAGTGTCTGGTGCTGGTGGTTTCCCATGAAAAGCGGTTGATGGAAGCCTTTGCAGATCGGATGATATACCTGAGCAATGGTCAGGTACTGCGCGATGATACGAATGTTCCGGGGCAGAGGATCGAGAGTCTGGATCTGACGCACATTTATCTGGGTGAGTACGACCGGTCGACGCATTCTTTGGGAGGAGTGTCTGTAGATTACTACGAAAAAAAGGATTCCCGGACTGAGGATGCGAAACATGAACCTTCCCGGATCCGTATGATCAACCGGGATGGAATCCTCATTATCCAAAAACCGGCCACGATGGACGTGATCATTGAGAAACCGGATGAGGAGAGCCTGATCGTCGAAGGGAAGCGACCGGAGTATGAGAGAACAGAGGTAGAAGTACAGCGGCCGGAAGGACAGAGAAGACATCGCATGGCATTGTGCCCGCGGAGAAAGTCTGATCCGGGAAGTGCCGGTTCCGCAAAACATTCTGAAATCGCAGTTCTGGTGATGACCATAGTATCATTTGTATTTTTGACCATGCTGTTTATCAGTAATATGGCGGAAAAGTCAATCGACCGGGAACAATATCAGACCGTGGATTCGCATGTGATTGCAGTGGATATGAGCAAGATTTCGGATTCGGAGGCGCAGGAGTTATATGATACGGTTTTCGGGCAGAAATCTTCTCAGATCCTTCTTTCGGAATCGGGCAGTATGAATATATGTTATGAGGGATATCCGCAGTTACAGAAGGCGCAATGTAATGTAAAAGGATTTTCGGTGGTGCCGCTGTCCGATCTGTCTTCTGATAATCTGGTCGCGGGACGTATGCCGAAAGAATATCATGAACTGGTCATTGACAGACAATTGTTGGAGCGTGCCAAACTGGAAAACCATTTGCTGGCAGAGCTGTTCCCGGAGGAGGAAGATATCATTGGAAAGCAGGTATATCTTGGGGCATTGCAGGATCGGATGAAGATTGTGGGGATTTGTGATACCGGGGAACCCGATGTGTATGCGTATGACAGTGTTGAATATGCGATGTCTTATGGCACCGGGCAGATTGCGATGGATTCTGAAGTGACGGATTCGGATTCTCTGGAGCCGGATCAGGTGATTCTTTCCGAAAAATATTGGGAAAAAGAAGGAGATAAAGACAGTATTCTGGAATCTTTGAAGAAAATGACTTCTGAGGAGATGACGATTGTCAGAGTGGATACATCACTGGATGCCGACATCGTAGTAAGCCGAAAAACATTTCGGAGGATTTTGAGGCAGGAAACTCTGAATAGAAAGAAATTATTTTTTTATTCCATGAATCCGCAGAAGGATATTCAGTGGATGCGGCAGACCGTCCGAAGAGGGAACTTCTCAGGTGCAGTGGAAGTGGCTTCCTGTTCAGAACAAAATCTGGAGCGGCTGACCAGCCGGAATCTGTCCGTGATCAGGATGGACTCCGGAGTGTTGTATTGTCTGGAGGCGGTACTCGCGTTCATGACAGTCTTTGTGTTTGCATTGGATATTCGTAAAAAAAGAGAACTTGTGCGGGCGGATCTGCTGAACGGATATTCTGTGGGGTGGATATGGAGCCTGACGACAGGCAGACAGATGCTCCGTGAACTAAAGGTATGTCTGATCCCGCTCGGAATGTGCCTGGTGGCATCGTGTCTTTCGCGCGTCCGCTGGCTGGATTATTACGTGGAACTTTCGATACCTGAGGTATGTGGGTTCGTGGTGCTTATGATGAGTGGAGTACTGGCGATATATGGCATTTTGGTGTATATTATGAATAGTAGTTTGTATAAGGTATGACATAGGTATTGTCGTCAGACCAGCAGACGGGAGTTCTTCGTTGAAACACGTCTGTGGAAGGGAGGATTTATGAAAAGAAGAGTTGGATGTTTGATCCTGGCGATGCTGCTTTGTATCACCGGAATGTTCCAGTATTCCGGCGGTACACAGGCAGCGGCGCGCAAAGCAGTAACGGTCAGAGCAGACCAGAAAAAGGAACTTTCCGTTCCGAAATCATGGAAGAAAGTTACCTGGAAAGCAAGCAACAAAAAGATCCGGTTTGTCCGCAAACAGAAGAACAAGGCGATGATCCAGGGCGTAAAACCCGGGAAGTGTGTGGTGACTGCCACCTGCGGAACGAAAAAACGGGTATTTGCAGTCAATGTCAAGGAGAAAGAGAACGCCGAAGAAAAGGGATCTGTGAACGTTTCCCTGGTATCTGCGCAGTATACACAGCAGAAGATCACCGTAACCGTAAACATTGCAAACGGTATGACCGATGAGATATGCTTCGGCATGGATGCCCTGTTCTACCGGCTCAATGCGGATGGCAAATATTCGCCGGTGGCCAATGAAGTGGCAATACCGATGGTGCTGGCAGTGGTTCAGCCCGGAAAGAGCCAGGAACAGTCCTTTGCATGTATCAATACAAAGGAAGGGCTGGTGCAGGGTCACTATAAGATCGCCTTTACGATCTGGGGCGGATCGGATGGTGAGAAGAGCACCATGATGCCACAGGAAGTGGAGTTTGATGTGTAAGGAACATTAGTGGATGAATAGAAGACAGCATCTGATCAGAGAGGAAGAATCTGGTCGGGTGCTGTTTTGCATGCAAGAGAAAAATATGATAAAATTACCAGCGATTGTAATATTTATATTTCCGGTGAAACAGAAAAAAACAGTTGAGACACCAGAATTTTCAGAAGTGAGCCAGATCTGTGAATTAGCAACATTAAAGTGCTATTATCATGATGTCACAGAATATCAAAAGGAAGCTAACAGGATTGGATTTTTGAAATATGGTGCTAAAAAAATGTGGATGGAATACAGTGGTATCGTTAGGATCGGCATAGATGTAGGGAAGGCTCATAACAATGCCAAAACATTGTTAAAACAGTATGTGACAAATGTGGGAAAGCAAATAGGACAAGATTATACTGTGCAGTGGATAGAGGATAAAAAGTAAGGGAGAACAGAGGAATAAGAACTAATGGAAATTCTAACGAAAAGGACAGGGGATAAGTATGAATCAGTATTGAGTGTATCTTCTGCTGAGAAATGATGCGGCAACAATAATATCGAGGTGAAGGCCAGTGACCAAGTCAGTATGAAAACATAAATATGGTAAAGACTATACATTAAACAGGAAGTGAATGCTTGATATGAATATAAAAGATTTAATTGGTGAAGCAACCGAATACGATAAAAAGCTTGCACTGGAGGAAAAGAAACCAAAAAGCTGGTGTAAAAGTGTTAGTGCATTTGCAAATACATTTGGTGGAGCGTTGATTTTTGGTATCTCTAATGAGGGAATGGTTGTCGGACTTGAAAATCCAGAGGGCGATGCAGAAAAGATTAGTGAAGTGATTAAGGCAAGACTTGATCCAATGCCGGAATTTAAACTTAGATTTTATCAAACCGAAGATGGTAAGGTTTTGATCATACTTGATGTATATAAGGGAGATGAAACACCATATTATTATTTTGGAGATGGTGTGCTGGAAGCTTATGTTCGTGTTGGAAATGAAAGTGTAAAGGCAACTGCGACTGAATTGAAGCGTCTTGTTCTTAGAGGGAAGAATACATCATATGATTCACAGAATTCTACCTATAAGGTGGAGGATTATGCATTTTCAAAGCTTAAAGAAAGATATAAAAAATGGACTGGGAATAGCTTCGATGATAAAGATTTGATTTCTTTTGGTCTGGTAAATGAACAGGGAAACTTGACCAATGCAGGAGCGTTGCTTGCCGATGAAAGTCCTATTCGTTGTTCAAGGCTTTTTTGCACAAGATGGAATGGGTTGAATAAAAGTGGCGGTGCAGTCGATGCATTGGATGATGCTGAGTATTCGGGCAGTGTTATTTCATTGATTGAAAATGGAGAAGCCTTTATTAAACGTAATTGCAAAATGAAATGGCGTAAAACAGCAAATTCAAGAGAAGAAATGCCGGAATATGTAGAGAGAAGCTATCATGAATCACTCGTAAATGCTTTGGCGCATCGTGATTATCTGGTCAATGGAAGTGAAGTTCATATTGACATATATGATGACAGAATGGAAATCTATTCTCCGGGAGGAATGCCGGACGGGTCCATGATTCAGGACAGAGATCCGCTTATGGTACCTTCAACCAGAAGAAATCCGGTTCTTGCAGATGTGTTTAACAGGCTTGGATATATGGAACGTAAAGGAAGTGGATTTGGAAAGATTATTAGTGGATATGAATTTCAAATTAATTATGATGAGAGTAAAAGACCATCATTCCGCTCAGACAGATATCAGTTTACTGTAGTAATGCCGAATCTGAACTATGATGTTCCTCGAAATTTTAAAGAAAATGAGACAATGTCCGAATCAATGTCCGAATCAATGTCCGAATCAATGTCCGAATTGGAAAGAACAAGAATGCAGATTATTTTGCACTATCTCGATACCAATAAAGAAATAAATAGTTCTATTGCAGCAAAATTATTGAAAGTGGAAATAAAGACGGCAAGTCGACTGTTATTGAAGGCAGAGAAATTGGACATTTTAAAAAGTTACGGAAAAACAAAGAATAAAGTATATTTTAGAGATTAGTGCAAATGGGTAATAAAAGGTTCCTCAGGTTGAGGAGTAATTAAAAAGGATAAAAGATGAAAGTAAAAATTAGAAGACAGCATCTGATCAGAGAGGAAGAATCTGGTCGGGTGCTGTTTTTGCTAATATTATTTTTTTTGAAACTTTTCTTGTCTCGATTGAAGTGGAATGCCGTGCAGATGAACCACTCATCCATTGATTTTGACCACTCATCCATAAAAATGCGCACGTCCAAAAATTTGTGATATAGTAAGCCTTAACAAATTGTCCGTGAACAAAGGAGGTATTTTATGAAGAAACGAATTTTGGCGCTGGTGATGTGTCTGTGTATGTTTGCGTGTTTGGGATGTGACAAAGAGACAAAAAAGCAAACGTCCGCAGTGGATGGTCAGGTGACTATGAGTGCTGATCTGACCGGAGATGACAGCACGACATTGGAGTGCACCATTTACAACAAAACCTCAAAGGATATCGTGACGAGTGAGGAGTATTCGCTTCAGGTGTTACAGGGGCAATCATTTGAGGATGTGTCATTGTTATCCGGGGCCGGTGCCTTCAACTTGGAGAGCATTGATATTCGCGCGGGGGAGGAGTATGGCTATCGTGCTTACATAGAGAAAAATTATGGGGAGTTAAAGGCTGGACACTACCGGATCGTAAAAGAGTATACCGTCAAAGGGGATGACAGCGAAAAGGCAAATGATGCCGCGAAGGAGACGGTTTCGGCGGAGTTTGATCTGAAGTAATTTAATTGGATGTATTGGGGAACGAACCTATGTATTTACTACGTATTAATGTAAAACGTTTTTTGAGAAGTCCATTAAAGCTCGGGATCTTTTTGATCCTGAGCCTTTGGATTTCTTATTATTTTAAGACGACGATCATATTCTGGAATGCAGTAAATAAGCCAATCGATCTGATGATTACGGTGTTGCCGTACCTGTTTCTTGGCTGCCTGTTATTGTCCTATGAGATGTTTTATGATCAGAAACGTTATCGTGTGGACGAAATTCTGGACATGGACAGGCGGTGTGTATTCCGGGAACGCATGGCGACATGGTGGCTGCTTGTGGTACTGGATCTGATCATATCGGTGGGAATGTTTGGCTTTCAGATATATTGTTACCGACTGGCAGGAGTGGTCTGTGGGGCACTTATTAAATATACGCTGAGAGTGATTGTTATCTATGTGTTTCTGATGAGTCTGGTTGCCATTCAGTTCGGATGGATCGCGGCCAGTGCCAGAAATAATCTGATAGGTCTGACGATTCTGGTGGTGACGTTTTACCTGTTTGACAGACGTTTTGTCAGTTTGATCCTGGGAATGGATGAGAACAGCCGGTTTTTGTGGAGACTGGGGACGCTGTTCAGTTTCTTTTTTCAGAGCAAAAGGGCAACAGTAAGAGATGCAGACTATCTGCTGAGTGCGGAGAATGTTCATGTGTACCGTGCCTTGTTTTTTCTGCTTCTGACCACGGCTGTTTTGATGTGGTCTGAGTTGCAGAAACGATGGGCAGCGGCCTTTTCTGCAATCATGAGTGTGGTCTGTCTGGTCTTGTTTTTTCAGCCGACCGGTGCAGTCTATAACATGATGGAAATCTGGAATTATCAGGACAGTGTATTCTATCTGGAGCGTTATTCACAGGAGGATGAGGCGCAGAGGAATACAAGGATGTGCCGGGAAAACAGGGATGATTTTTATGTCTGCCGGTATGATATGGACATTCGGGTGACTGATCAATTAAAAGCATCGGTGACGATTGTGCCATCGGACACCGGCCTGGGACAATATCAGTTTACCCTTCACTATCTGTTTGCGGTCAGCAAGGTGACGGATGGGCAGGGACATCCGTTGACATATCGACAGGATGGAGATTATCTGCTGGTGGAATCTCCGGGAGATCTGCAGCAGATACATATTGAATATGAGGGGGAGACCAGTTATTTCTATGCGACAACGCAGGGTATGATCCTGCCGGCCAACTATGAATATTTTCCGGTGCCCGGCTGGCATAAGGTGTTCATTGGCAGTAATGATGAAGAGGAACAGAAAATCCTGGAGAAAACTTTTACCAGGGAGGTATTGTCGCATGATGCACAATTCAAGGTTCATCTGTCGGTTAAATCGGATTATCCGGTATACTCCAATCTGCCTTGTCAGAAGCAGAAGAGCGAGCATGGTTTCACAGAATGGATCCTTTCTGGACAGAGCAATGGACTGACGATGATTGGCAATCCTTATCTGATAGACAGAGAGATTGATGGTGTGAAAGTCGTGTGTTCCAGACTGGATCTGGAGAATGTGCCTTTGGGAGAGAATGTGTCGCGTTATCGGGAATATTTTAGATCACTGCGAAAGGAATGTGGCATTAAATGGAACGGAACTACGTTTATTGTTTCGCCGGATTGTAATTATATTAATTATTGTTATGGGGACGATCACACCGTTGCTACCCTGTTGGGACTGGACACGGAGGTCCGTTACCGCAAAGATGGGATTCTGTATAGTTACAGTGATCTGGATCAGTAGATGAAGAGAGGACGGATATGAACACGTTAGAATTTCAACATGTGGAAAAAAGTTTTAATCGGAAAAAGATATTGGATGATGTTTGTCTGAAACTGGAAAATGGTGTTTATGGCCTGTTGGGGGAAAATGGTGCCGGTAAGACTTCATTATTCCGCTGCATTACCAATTATTACAAGTATCAGGGGCAGATCCTGTTGAACGGAGAAAAAATGAAGGGAAAAAGGCTGCGGGAAATTGGATATCTTCCACAGTCGTTTGTGGGATTCCCGGAACTTACTGTAGAGGAAATGCTGGATTATTTTGCCGTATTAAAGAAGATCGATAAAAAGGAGCGTCGGGAGCAGGTGGAACACTGTCTGACCAGTACGCATCTGAATGACATCCGGCATAAAAAGATAAAGACGCTGTCCGGCGGTATGGTTCGGCGTCTTGGAGTTGCACAGGCTATTCTTGGAGATCCGGGGATTTTGATATTGGATGAACCGGCTTCGGGACTGGATCCGGAAGAACGGAATCGTCTGAATAAGGTGCTGATCGAGCTGGCGGGAGACCGCATTGTCCTGATGTCGACACATATTGTAGAGGATGTGGAAGCGTGCTGTGATCATCTTCTGGTGATGCAGGATGGCCGTATTGTGTTTCAGGGCATTCCGACGGATATTCGGGAGTATGCCGCGGGAAGGATTCTGGAGATTCCGCAGGATCAGCTTTCTTCGGAGGAGGGAAGCAGTATCATAAAAGTATACTACCGGGAGGACCGTAAAATGGTGCGTGTGATGACGGAGGAACCGGTGGAAGAGGCGGTAGAACCTACGGTGGAGGATGGATATTTATGTCTTTGTCAGAAAAAATAAGTCGGTTGACCAATCGAATATATTATGAGTGGAAAGGAGTCGGAGTGACGAAATACCTGACCTTTCTGGTCTGTTACATTGTGGCTCCTGTGACGATCGCCGTCCTGTGTTCTGTCGACACTGCCAACTATCGTTGTGACATTGCACTGGGACAGATCATGATCTTTTATCCGATCATGTCCACGTGGTGGGGCATTCTGGTCATGAAGATATCCGTGGGAGACAATTATGAGCTGGCGCGGATGCACGACAGAAACAAATGGGTGGATATCATAGTGTTCTATCTGGGATTTCTTCTGATGATTTTACCGGTCTGTTTCTGGATGTTAAACACCTGGCCGGATTGGGTGTATCCAGAGGATTTTTTGGATTTATTTTCTCAAAGTTTTCTGTCCAATGGCCTGTCGTATCTGGTCTTTGGGGTGACCCGGTCCGTGACGGCATCCTTTGTGGGGGTGCTGGTTTTGAATCTGTTTCTGGATGGACGGATTAGAAATATCCTGGAAATGCTGGGACTTGAACTGGACACCCTTATGGCCCCGCTGCCTTTTGTGGTGCTGGGGATCGTGATGATGATCGTGGGAAGCGAGTGTGAAAGGCGGCAGCGATAGGCTCTGGCTGAATTTGACATTTCAGGTAATTCATTATAAAATAGCATAAGATTGCGACGAGGTCACAAGAAGGGGTACACCACCGCGGGTGTAGTTCTTTTTTGTGACCTCTTTTGTGTTATCAGGGACATGAGATCCTGCGCCGGGATGGCGCGTGGACAGGTGTGCCAATATTATGAGAAAGGATGAATATATGATTACAGTAAACGGCAGGAGCAGTGATGGAGACGGCATGGTCATCCGGGAATTTCTGGACACACATGGATATCAGGATATGTGGGTGGCGGTGGAGATCAATGAGGAGATCATTCCGCGGGAGGAACATGAAACCTACCGGATCCAGGAGGGGGATGTGGTCGAGGTCGTGCAGTTTATGGGAGGCGGAAGCGCTCCGGTCACGATACACTGATGAGTTCAGATCTGCAGTCAGAGAAAGGAATTATAAGAATTATGAAAAAAGATACGTTTGTACTGGGTGGAAAAGAATTTGATTCCAGATTTATTCTGGGATCCGGCAAATATTCGATGGAACTGATCGATGCGGCGGTACATCAGGCAGGGGCACAGATCATTACCCTGGCAGTGCGCCGTGCGAATACGAAAGAACAGGAAAACATCCTGTCCTATATTCCGGACAATGTCACATTATTGCCAAATACTTCCGGTGCCAGAGATGCCAAGGAGGCCGTGCGCATTGCCAGACTGGCCAGAGAACTGGGATGTGGCAATTTCGTCAAGATTGAGATCATGAAAGACAGCAAATATCTGCTCCCGGACAATGAGGAGACGGTGGAGGCGACCCGCATCCTGGCCAAAGAGGGATTCGTGGTTCTGCCATATATGTATCCGGATCTGTATACGGCCAGAAAGCTGGTGGATGCCGGAGCTGCAGCGGTGATGCCGCTGGCTTCTCCGATCGGTTCCAATAAGGGACTTGCGACCAGAGAGTTTATCCAGATCCTGATCGACGAGATCGATCTTCCGGTGATCGTGGATGCAGGAATCGGCCGTCCATCACAGGCGTGCGAGGCGATGGAGATGGGTGCGGCTGCCATTATGGCTAATACCGCGATCGCCACGGCGGGAGATATTCCGGCTATGGCAGGGGCGTTTAAGTCAGCGATTGAGGCCGGCCGCGCTGCTTATCTGGCAGGGCTTGGCCGTGTGCTGCAGAGAGGTGCCAGTGCGTCTGACCCGCTGACCGGATTTTTGCGCAATTAATTATATGGAATAGAGAGGATTAGGATTATGGCTGAGAATCAATTTTTTATCGATTCCGATAAACTGGGGGAGGCTGCGCTGGCGAAGAAACATGCGCTTGAGCAGGATCCTTCCAGCAGAACCGATCATATGGCGTACATGCCGGGGATGGAGCGCATTTCTTCAGACGTCATGGAGCGCGTTCTGGACGAGATGAACCATTATGATTATGAAAAATATACGGCGGCGGATGTGCGCCGTGCACTGCAAAAGGAGACGATCGGAGTGGAGGATTTCAAGGCTCTGCTGTCTCCGGCTGCGGCACCGTTTCTCGAGGAGATGGCGGCCAGGGCACAGGTGGAGACCGGAAAACATTTTGGAAACACGGTCTATCTGTTTACCCCGCTGTACATTGCGAATTACTGCGAGAATTATTGCATCTATTGTGGATTTAACTGCTACAATGACATCAACCGCAAGCAGTTGAATGCCGATGAGATCGAACATGAGATGCGGGTGATCGCGGAGTCAGGCATTGAGGAGATCCTGATGCTGACCGGTGAGAGCCGGGCGAAGAGTGACATTCATTATATCGGAGAGGCCTGCAAGCTGGCCAGAAAATATTTCCGCAATATCGGGCTGGAGATCTATCCGGTCAACAGCGATGAGTATGCATATCTGCATGAATGCGGCGCGGATTATGTGACGGTATTTCAGGAGACCTATGACTCCGACAAATATGAGACGCTGCATCTGATGGGACATAAACGAGTCTTCCCATACCGGTTTGAGTCACAGGAGCGTGCGCTGATGGGCGGCATGCGGGGTGTCGGATTTTCGGCACTGCTGGGGCTGGCGGATTTCCGCAAGGATGCGCTGGCCAGTGCTCTGCACGTGTATTATCTGCAGCGCAAATATCCATGGGGAGAGTTCAGTCTGTCCTGCCCGAGACTTCGTCCGATCATCAACAATGACAAGATCAATCCGCTGGATGTCCACGAAAAGGAACTCTGTCAGGTGCTCTGTGCGTACAGGCTGTTCCTGCCGTATGTGGGAATCACGGTTTCTTCCAGAGAGCAGAAACATTTCCGCGATGGCATTGTGAAGATCGCTGCGACCAAGGTGTCCGCGGGTGTATCCACCGGAATCGGCGATCATGAGGAGAAATACCACGGTGAGAGCCATGAGGACGCCGGAGACGAACAGTTTGAGATCTCAGACGGCAGAAGTTTTGACCAGATGTATGATGACATTGAGCAGGAAGGCCTGCAGCCGGTGGTAAATGATTATGTCTATATCTCTTGATCCGATCCTGACCCAGAGAGAGGTGCCGGTTCTGGTTATCTCCAACCGCAGTCTGTGCAGCGGCGGCAGACGGGAATTTGTACAGAGGATCCGTCTGCTGCGCTCGCCGGAAGTATCCGCGGTCACCGCTGTGATCCTGCGTGAAAAGGATCTGTCACAGCAGGAATACCGGGCGCTGGCTCAGGATATTCTGGAGGGGGAGAGTGAGACAGATGCACCGCTGATCCTGCACAGTTTTGTCAATGTGGCGCTGGAACTGGGATGTCATGCGATCCATCTTCCATATATCCCGTTTTTGGGATTGACAGATGCGCAGAGAGAATGGTTCACGACACTGGGGGTATCCTGCCATAGCGTTTCCGAGGCATTGGAAGCACAGAGATTGGGGGCCTCCTACGTGACTGCCAGCCATATTTTTCCGACGCAGTGCAAGCCCGGCGTCCCGGCCCGCGGTCTGGACTTTCTGGCGGAGGTGACCCGTCAGGTGGACATTCCGGTATATGCCCTGGGCGGCATTGACGAAAAAAATATGGCTCCCTGTATGGATCAGGGAGCCAAAGGAGTATGCGTGATGTCACGCGCATTTCTTTGATGATTTGTAAATAAACGTGAAAAATGAATGAAACGAAAGAACTATAAGATGTCGATCGTTTCACCGGCCAGCGCCTTGTTCATGCTGCGCACGGCACAGAATTTACCGCACATGGAGCAGGTGTCGCTGTGGTCATCTTCCGGCAGACGGCTGTCGCGGATCGCCTTGGCGGTCTCCGGATCCAGAGCGCAGGCATACTGGGCATCCCAGTCAAGCACTCTTCTGGCATCGGCCATGCGGTCATCAATGTCTCTGGCGCCCGGTACACCTTTGGCGATGTCGGCGGCATGGGCTGCGATCTTGGAAGCGATGATCCCCTGCTTGACATCATCGACATTTGGCAGAGCCAGATGCTCGGCCGGTGTCACATAGCACAGGAATGCCGCTCCGTTCATGGCAGCTACTGCTCCTCCGATCGCGCTGGTAATGTGATCGTAACCCGGTGCAATATCCGTAACCAGAGGCCCGAGGACATAGAAAGGTGCGCCCATGCAGATGGTTTTCTGAACCTGCATATTGGCGGCTACCTGATCCAGCGGCACGTGGCCCGGACCTTCGACCATAACCTGTACATTGTGCGCCCAGGCACGCTTGGTCAGTTCGCCCAGACGAACCAGCTCCTCGATCTGGCATACATCGGTCGCATCTGCCAGACAGCCCGGTCTGCAGGCATCTCCCAGGGAGATGGTGACATCGTACTGCTCGCAGATATCCAGGATCTCATCGTAGTATTCGTAGAATGGATTTTCCTCGCCGGTCATGCTCATCCAGGCGAAGACCAGGCTTCCTCCGCGGCTGACAATGTTCATCTTGCGCTTGTGCTTTTTGATCTGCTCAATGGTCTTGCGGGTGATGCCGCAGTGCAGTGTCACAAAGTCGACGCCGTCCTGTGCATGCAGGCGTACCACGTCAATGAAATCCCTGGCGGTCAATGTGCCGAGATCCCTCTGATAGTGGATGACGCTGTCGTATACCGGCACGGTTCCGATCATGGCCGGGCATTCTCCGGTGAGTTTCTGACGGAATGGCTGTGTGTTGCCGTGGCTGGACAGATCCATGATGGCCTCGGCACCAAGTTCTACGGCGCTCATGACCTTCTGCATCTCAATGTCGTAATCTTTGCAGTCTCTGGAGACACCCAGGTTGACATTGATCTTGGTGCGAAGCATGCTTCCGACACCTTCGGGGTTCAGGCATTTGTGATTTTTGTTGGCCGGGATGGCTACCTTGCCCTCTGCGACCAGTTTGAGCAGAGCTTCCTCTGTCATATGTTCTTTCTGAGCCACCGCAGCGATCTGCGGGGTGACGATGCCTTTTCTTGCGGCATCCATCTGAGTCGTGTATTCGCTCATCGTTGTTCCTCGACTTTCTTTAATATAAAAAACAGACTTGCCAATGTGGCAAGTCTATGTGTTCTCCATAAATATGTCCTACGTTGGCATTATCCAAATCAGGTTATGGGTCGGAACGATCAGTTCCCTCTCAGCCGGTTTGCCAGCTCCCCTTGTTTATGAAGTCAGTATATCGGTTTTTGCAGGTTACGTCAATAACCGAGGCTTACAGATATGGCACCAGTTTAGCAATCGTATGTTTAAGATGATCATCGCTAAGGCCAAAATCCATCTCTCGATAGGACCATGCCGCCCGGCCGATGCCGTATTTCTCAAAGACCGGATGAATGGCCTGATACCATTTGAGGGTATCCTCCGGTGTGGCGCGGTTGATGACACCGTACTCTCCGCAGTACAATGCAACATCACGCTGTCCGGCCGTGGCGATGGCCTGTGCAAACAGTGCCTCGAAGAAACGGGAATCCATCGGGCCGTCCAGTGTTTCGGCTGTCTGGATCGGAGCGATCCAATTTGGCTGAATCTCTCTGGTTAACCGGAAATATTCTTCGACAGTCTGATCAAATGCCATGCGGTAATCGACTGGCATACCCTCTGCCCAGTAAGCTCCCTGGTGGGTGAAGATCAGAGGTTCGTAGCAGTGGAAGTTGTAGATGATATGGCTGTCGGGAGGAGTTGGAAGATCTGCCACAGCCTCTACGCTGTTGTTCCAATATCCTCCCAGTAAGATATCCGCATCTGGTGCAATCTTACGGATCCTCCCGATGCAGGTCAGGGAAATCTTCTTCCAGGTTTCCATATATTCTTTGTCGGTGACCTCGTTTAACAGCTCGAGTGCCAGACTGGAGCCCTGGTTTCCAAAACGCTTTGCTAACTCCTCCCAGAGACAGTAAAAACGCTCCTGAAGCGTTTCGCTTTCAAAAAATCCTTCCTGCTTCTCGCCGGCATCAAAGCTGTAGCCTGCTGTCTTATGAAGATCGATAATCATGTTTAAGTTATTTTGGCGGGCCCATTCGTAGGCGCGGGAAATATAGTCAAAACCCTCTTCCAGATAGTTGATGGAACCATCTGCCCGTTCCTGCTCCACCAGGTTGTAATCGATGGGCAGACGCACGTGGTCGGCACCCCATCCCGCGATCACTTCAAAATCTTTTTCTGTGATAAATGAGTCAAAATGTTCTTTGGAATATTCACACTGGGAGAACCAGCCTCCCAGATTTACACCCTTCTGATAACCGTTCCATGTTTTCATAGTATTCCCTCCATTTCTTTGTGGAAAATGTCTTATGTTTTCTTGACTTCATACTATTCGCTTTTCCCGCTTTGTGATACAATAAAACCGACATAAATAGCACAAATACGGACAAACGAAGGAGAGATTTTTACGATGAATCTGGAATTGCAAAAACTTCTCGCCTATCAGCAGCAAGAACAGATTTACCACCAGCCTGTGGACGCGGAAATGTCCTTTTACCGGGAGGTGGCCAGGGGGAATCTGGAGGTTTTGAAGGGGCGTTTGGAGGAGGAACCTGTGGAGGGGCAGGGTATATTGTCCAGGGATGCCCTACGGAACCGCCGCTATCATCTGGTTATTCTCATTGCTATGATTACCAGACACTGCATTGAAGCCGGATTGGAACCGGAGCAGTCCTACACCATGAGCGATATGTATATCCGGAAGCTGGATGTCTGCGACAGCATGGAAGGGCTTTCTCGAATAAAAAAGGAGGCGGTGACAGAGTTTACCAGAACCATGAACCGTCTCACAAAGGAAAAGGGAATTACCTATCATGTCCGTCATGGCATTGAATACATTCATAAGCATTTGACGGAGAATATAAAGGCCGGGGAGGTGGCAGAAGAACTGGGGATCAGCGGGGACTATCTGTCCCGTCTCTTTCGAAGGGAGACAGGATACAGCTTACAGCAGTATATTTTAAAAGAAAAATGCCGGACGGCCTGCTATATGTTGGTCAACAGCCGGGAGGAAATCATAGAAATCAGTGCATTTCTGGGATTTTCATCCTCCAGCTATTTTATCCGGCAATTTGTAAAATTTTATGATGTAACTCCACTTCAATATCGCATGGCCTATCGGTCTCTGGACTTTGACCAGTCTTATTGAATCAGCCCGAAGCTGCGCAGCAGGAAGATCCAGAAGGTCAGAGTGACCGAGGAGAACAGTGTGGTGGTCACCACAATGCTGGATGCCAGCACGCTGTCGCCGTCCATGTTTTTGGCCATGATATAGGAAGTCGGTGTGCACGGGGATGCCAGCATGATCAGGATCGCGATCAGCTTCTGGTCGCGGAATCCGAGCCAGATGGCCAGCGGCATAAACAGGATGACCCAGCCGCACAGCTTGAGCGCGGAGGCGATGGCTGTGGGTTTGATCTTGGCCAGGGCCTTCTTTCCTTCAAAGGACACACCGATCGCGATCAGTGCCAGAGGGGAGGTCATGACGGCCAGGTTATGAATGGTCTTGTCCATCATCTGGGGCAGTTTCAGATTGACCAGTGAGGCCAGAAGTCCCAGCACAATGCCAATGATGATGGGATTTTTCAGAATATTGACAAATGCCTTTTTGATCTGGCTTCGGTCCTGGGAAGTCTGCGCATCGCTGCTTTCCAGCGTCAGCACAATGACGGCAAAAATATTGTACAGCGGCACAGAACCGATGATCATGAGAGGTGCCATGCCGGAAGTCCCGTAAATGTTCTGGATAAAGGCAATGCCCAGAATGGCCGCGCTGCTGCGGTACGCTCCCTGCACAAAGGCACCGACACTTTCTTTGGAACGCATCAGATGACGCGTCAGGAACCAGGTGCCAAGGATCGATATCAGGGTGACCGCGAAGCAGAATCCTACATATTTCAGATCAAAATTGTGGCGGATATCGGTGTCTGCCAGATCCAGAAAAAGCATGCAGGGCAGGCAGGCTTTGAATACAAATTTGTTGGCAATCGACGCAAAATGATCGTCGATCAGTCCGATCTCTTTGAAGAAACGGCCCAGCACCATGATCGCAAAGATCGGCACGGTGGCGTTGAGACTGTATATAAAGCTGTCCATGAGAATTCTCTCTTTCTATCGTTTTTTGGCCGCTTTTTCTTCCTGGATCACAGACTGGTAACGCTGCATCTCGCTGGCAATGACTCCGCTCAGAGCGAGCAGACAGATCAGGTTCGGGATCGCCATCAGAGCATTTGCAATATCTGAGAAGTTCCATGCAATCTCTAATGTAGTAGTAGCGCCGACATAGACGATCAGCGAGAAGACAATGCGGTATATTATATTGAAACGATGCGTTCCAAACAGGTACTCAAAGGCTTTCTCGCCGTGGTATTCCCAGCCGAGGATCGTCGAGAAGGCGAACAGTGCAATGCCGATGCAGACCAGCCAGCCGCCCGGAGTGCCGAGCACGGTGTTGAAGGCCTTGATCGTCAGAGCAGATCCCTTGGTGATCTCCTGGTATTCGCAGGTATTGTCTGTGGCAAAGGATAGTTCGCTGTAGTCCGGTGCCTCCCAGGTGACGCCGTTTACGGTGCCCGGAGTCAGGGACTCTCTGGTGTCTTCAGTGACATGATAGGTGGTTTCCTCTGCGTCAGGATTGTTCTGTTCCAGAAGGGTAAAGGATTCCCCGTCCGCAGCCATAGATAAATTATAACTGGTTGTGGCGCCGTTGTCATCTGTCAGATCAAGCACCTGTGCCTGCGCGTCATAATGACCGGTGGAAATGACATCTTTGGAACCCAGCACACCGGAGCTTGCAATACACAGGCCGGTGATCGTACATACCACGATCGTATCCCAGAAGGTACCGGTCATATTGATGTATCCCTGACGTACCGGATCGGTGGTAGAAGCAGCGGCTGCGGTGATGGCAGCGGAACCCATGCCGGCTTCATTGGAAAAGACACCGCGGGCGACACCGAAGCGCAGTGCCTGAGACATTGCTGCGACAATGGAACCGCACATACCGCCGCCAATGGCTTTGACGGAAAATGCCATTTTAAAGATCATGGCCACGCCGGCCGGAATGTTGCCGATATTGCCGATGATCACGACTAGACCTGCGACTATGTAGAATAATGCCATCAGAGGCACGACCACCTGGGAAACTTTGGAGATCGTCTTGATTCCGCCGATGATCACCACCAGAGCCAGGATCGTGATGACAATGCCGGTGGCATACAGCGGAATATGGAAGGTGGTCTGGAGCGCGGTGGAGATGGAATTGGCCTGGGTCAGATTGCCGATTCCGAAGGAGGCGATCACGGCGAACAGCGCGAACAGCCATCCGAGCACGGCGCCTGCTTTCTTGTGTTTGAAGGCTTTTTTCATGGTGTACATCGGACCACCTGACATTTCGCCTTTTTCATTGATTTCACGATATTTGATCGCCAGCATACACTCGCTGAATTTGGAGGTCAGTCCGAACAGTGCGGAGATCCACATCCAGACCAGTGCGCCCGGACCGCCGGACACCATGGCGGTGGCGACACCGACAATGTTTCCGGTGCCGATGGTGGCGGCCAGAGCGGTGGTCAGTGCCGAGAAGGGAGAGACGTCTCCATCCCCGGTCTTCTGGCGGGCTTCCTTGCTGAGAACGCTGCGAAGTGCGTAGGGAAGGTTGCGCCAGCAAAGGGCTTTGGTCCGGATCGTCAGGAAGATGCCGGTTCCCACCAGAAGAATCAGCATCACAGGACCCCAGACAAAGTCGTCGATGGTTACCAGTGCGTCAGATAGTGTTTTCATTTGCAGACTCCTTTCTTGCATGCTTTCCGTATTTACAAATTTTGTAAGAATTGCATAGGTCAAGGATAGCACAGCAGAAAGGCTTTTTCAACAAATTGTATACGGGTATACAATATTCTTGGGAAGTCATTGCTTCCTGTGGACGTACTTCCAGGACTCGAATCCTCCACAGAGACTGGTGGCCGGACATCCTATATCCTGCAGATCACGGCACAGCATCATGCTGACTCCTCCGTGGTAGCAGTACAGGACGACCGGACGCCCCTGTTGACGCGCCATGGCGGTGATCCGCTTCAGACAATTCTGGCGGCAGACCCATCGGGCACCCGGAATATGGCCTTTGAGGTAGTCATCGTCATCACGCAGATCGATCAAAAGGGGTGGGGAGGAGGTGGCGAGCAGGTTATCGAGTTCGGTGGGGCTGATCAATTGTAAATCCATGGCTGATTCTCCTGTGTAGTTTGGTATGTAGAACTTTGTAATATTCCTGCGGTTTCATTGTCAAACAATTTGCAAAAACAGGGTATATACTATATTATGAAAGATAAGAAAATAGGTGTATTATGCCTATCTGGAAGAAAGAAAAAACAAGGAGAAAAAACTATGAAAATGTATTGGAAAAAAGTATGGGCAGCAGTGCTTGTACTGGCCATGTTTCTGGCGCAGATGCAGGTGGATCTGACGTCACAGGCGGCCGGGAAAGCCAGATTGAACAAGAAAAAAGTCACCGTTCAGGTGGGTGGCAAGGTCCGCCTGAAATTGAAGGGTGCCAGGGGAAAGGTGGTCTGGAAATCCAAACATAAAAAGATCGCCACAGTGAATGCACAGGGAGTCGTAACCGGCAAAAAGGCCGGCAAGACTGTCGTGACCGCCAAGAATAAGAAAAAGACCTACAAATGTACGGTGACAGTCAAGGCGGGAAAGCCGACACCGGAGCCGGAGGACAGCGATGAGCCTGAGGAGACAGAAGAGCCGGATCCGGCTGATGTGGTAACGAATGCACCGGTGCAGAGCACGAACCCATCGGCAGCACCGACACAGAGTGTGAAGCCGACGACGGTGCCGACAGGCACACCATACCAGACAGCAAATCCTGGGGTGACTACACAGCCTGCACAGCCGACACCGGACGATACCTTTGACACACCGGAGACCACCTCTCCTGCTGTGACAGAACCGGTGCAGAGTGCCAAGCCGATCGCCAAGCCGACGGCAGCGCCAACTGTCAAACCGACGGCAGCGCCGACCGCCAAACCGACGGCAGCGCCAACTGTCAAACCGACGGCAGCGCCGACCGCCAAACCGACGGCAGCGCCGACTGTCAAACCGACGGCAGCGCCGACCGTGAAGCCGACTGCCAAACCGACGGCAGCGCCGACCGTGAAGCCGACTGCCAAACCGACGGCAGCGCCGACCGTGAAGCCGACTGCCAA
>CAKRJH010000017.1 GCA_934351255.1 uncultured Lachnospiraceae bacterium | reverse complement strand
CGAGTATTTTCTAAAACATTTCATCGTAATTTCAATCAGTATCTTAATGATGCCAGATTGAGCTATGCATGTACAAGGTTAGTGAATTCGGGAAATACAATTCTTGATATCTGTTTGGATAGTGGCTTTGATAGCCAGAGAACATTTAATAGAGCGTTTAAGGAACGTTATAGAATTACTCCGAGCGAATATCGAAAATTAAAACGATAAGCAGGTTAAGCACAGATTTCAAAATTATGGAAAGGCAGGACGGTTATATTTCTCCAAATTGTAAAAATCCATGTTTACCATAGCAATATCCAACTGCTCGCGGTCAATTAAAGTTTGGGCCCGCATAGAACCGTATTCCAAAAGTTGAATCGGAATATTATACTTTTCTTGAAATCGGTCGGCCATTTCAGGGAAAAACACCGTGCTAAGGATTGGAGGAATACCAATTTTCAGTGGATGACGATTTCTTTCGATATCAGAGAAAGCAGTATACAGTTCCTGTGTCTGTTTTAATATAATATCTGCTTTTTGATAAAAATCTTCTCCTTCTTTGGTGAGAGAGATTCTGTTTCTTCCATGGTTGAAAAGCTTCAGATGAAATTCATTTTCTTAAACCTTAGTATAGCTAAAAACTATGCTGTATTCAATTAAAACAAATATACATTATACTAAATATGTGATAGAATCGCTGTGACCTAAAAATGAATTTGGAGGGGAACCGTCCTTCCTGTCAAGATACAGGGGTCTTGCAATTCTGCATGCAGGTCCCATCATTCGTTCGCTGGGGGATGAAAAGTATGAGATAGTTTCTGTAGACCCAACCACATCTATGAGAATGGAAAAGTTTGAATACGAATTTGTAGAAGCCACGGGTGTTCGCGTGATTGTCGGTAAAGGTGGAATGAAAGGAAAACAAAAAGAAACGTATTTACTATATTAATACACTCGACAGCTTTACCGAGTGGGAGGAAAAGACGCAAGGTGACATTTCAAAAAGCGGAACAGGACTCGGACATTATGCTGGACTTGTGGACGGCTGTGAAGAAAGAGCGAAGCAGTGCGAAAAGCTCATAAATGGAAATGAGTATTATGACTTCTTTATCGTGGCAGGAAACAGTGATGAAGCATTGGAAACTTACAGCGGCAAGGTCGGGGCAACAGATTATAAACAAAGACCGTATATGCTACGTGGTGCTGAACTTATACACGAGAAAATGAAGGGAAAAGCGGGAAGAATGCTTCTCTGGGCTCCACACGCCTATCAATATGGATTTCTCAAAAATATGATGTCAAAGCCCTGGTATGAAGGGACTCTCGGAGATACCTACAACATTGACGGGCAGGAATATGTGCTAACGCTTACATCCGAACAAATGGCAGCGGCGAATATGGAGTGGTATGATTATATAGCAAAAGAACTAGGAGAAGATGTAGCTGTACTGCCTGTGTGCTTGGTATATGCAGAACTCCGAAAGCAGTATGGGCTTTCCATTAATCCCTACATATCACCTGAACAAGGCGGAGATTACGGACATCAAAATAATATAGGAAACTATATTGCTGCATGTCTGCTATATGCAGTCATATTTGATGAAAGTCCCGAGGGCTTGGGCATTCCTGTGTCTCATACGTTCGGAATGCCGGGCGGGATAGTCACGCAGGAGCAGGCAAATATCATACAGCGAATTGCGTGGGAAGTATACGAGAACGAAAATCAAAGACGATTTTGAATAAGTTGTAAGGCTTAGATTAACACCTCTTTATCCCTCTTTCCATAAAGATGACAGAACTTTTTCTCTTATTTAAGAAGGACAAGTTCCGCCTGAAAATGCTTATACCGTCGAAACTCAAGAAATATAGGATTTTACATTTGAGCCTCTTTGTGATATGATTAAATTTGAGTATTGAGGCTCTTTTTTTGTGTGAAAGGAGCTGCAATGTGATCAAGGGAAATGCGCTCAAGGTTACGGTGATGGAGTGGTCAGAGTTTGTATTTCTTTGCAGAAAAGGAGCACCGGTTAAGAACATTAGGTCATTCCAATATTGGGATCACCATGAACCTTTATGTGCATACAACAGAAGAACAAAAACAAAAAGAAATCGACCAGATTGCGGATGCTTTGAAAGTGGTTTAATTTTTTTTGCTCTCAAAAATTGGTACATGATTGGTACGTTAACCAAAATTTTTGAGGGCAGAAAAATTGCTGTCTCGAAAAATTGGTACATAAATTGGTACATAAACGAGATGCCAAAACCCGCAAACCCCGTAAAATCAAGGGTTACAAGAAAGGAAAGATAGAAAATGAAACTAGGAATTGTCGGACTTCCGAACGTCGGAAAAAGTACATTATTTAATTCCCTGACCAAGGCGGGTGCTGCGGAGGCAGCCAACTATCCGTTCTGTACGATCGAGCCGAATGTGGGCATTGTGCCGGTTCCGGACAGCCGTCTGGATGTGCTGGGGCAGATGCATCATTCCCAGAAAATTGTACATGCTACGATTGAATTCGTGGATATTGCGGGTCTGGTAAAGGGCGCGTCCAAGGGAGAGGGCCTGGGTAATCAGTTCCTTGCCAATATCCGTGAGGTGGATGCGATCGTTCACGTGGTTCGCTGCTTTGAGGATCCGAATATTGTGCATGTCGACGGCAGCATTGATCCGCTCAGAGATATTGAGACCATCAATCTGGAACTTCTGTTCTCGGATCTGGAGATCCTGGAGCGCCGGTATGCAAAGCTGGTCAAGAGTGTCAAGAATGACAAGACGCTGGTCAAGGAGACCGAGCTGGTCGAGAAGCTCAAGAAGTTTATGGAGGCCGGCAACCTTGCCAAGAATTTTGAGACGGAAGACGAGGATGAGCAGGAACTGCTGGAGAGCTTTAACCTGCTGACCTACAAGCCGACAATCTATGCGGCCAATGTCATGGAGGATGATCTGGCGGACGATGGTGCTTCCAATGCCCATGTGCAGAATGTCCGTGAGTATGCGGCGAAGGAAGGTTCTGAGGTTTTTGTGATCTGTGCGCAGATCGAGCAGGAGATTGCAGAACTTGAGGACGATGAGAAGAAGATGTTCCTGGAGGATCTGGGACTCTCCGAGTCCGGTCTTGACAAGCTGATCGCAGCCAGCTACAAGCTGTTGGGCCTGATCAGTTATCTGACGGCGGGCGAGAAGGAGACCAAGGCATGGACGATCACCAGAGGAACCAAGGCACCGCAGGCGGCCGGCAAGATCCATTCTGATTTCGAGAGAGGATTTATCCGCGCTGAGGTGGTCAGCTATGAGAATCTGGTAGAGCAGGGAAGCTATACGGCGGCCAAGGAGAAAGGCCTCGTTCGCTCCGAGGGAAAAGACTATGTGGTCAAAGACGGAGACGTGGTTGAATTCCTGTTCAATGTATAAGGCCGGCCATAGTAAGATGGCTGCTGGAAATGAGGTGTGATGATGGGAGAAATACGCTTTCCACATCTTGGGATCGTGATCAAGTCTCTGGGACAGGGCATCACGATCGGCAATTTTACGATCGCCTACTATGGGATGGTGATTGCCTTTGGTATGGTCATGGGATATCTGATGGCATCCTGGCAGGCGGGAAGGACCGGGCAGAACCGGGACATTTATCTGGATCTGGCGATGTGGGACATTATCTTTGCTGTGATCGGAGCCAGAGCATACTATGTGATTTTCAGTTGGGATTATTACCGGGCGCATCCCGCGGAGATTTTCAATATCCGTGGGGGCGGACTGGCTATCTATGGCGGTGTGATCGGAGGCGTGCTCACGACCTGGATTTTTTCCAGAGTGCGCCACAAGTCGTTCCTGGAACTGGTCGATACGGCCTGTGCCGGTCTGCTGACCGGACAGATCATTGGCCGCTGGGGCAACTTTTTCAACCGCGAGGCGTTTGGGGATTATACGGATGGCCTGTTTGCCATGCAGATTCCGCAAAAGGACGTGGCGGTGGGCAATGTCACCTCCAAAATGCTGCAGCATCTGCAGCGCATTGACGGCGTGGAGTATATCCAGGTTCATCCGACCTTTCTATATGAATCCCTGTGGAACCTCTGTGTGCTGCTGTTCCTGCTGTGGTTCACGCCGAAGTGCAAATTCAGAGGACAGTTGTTCCTGATCTATATGATCGGCTACGGGGCAGGGCGTTTCTGGATCGAGTCACTGCGTACGGATCAGCTTCAGTTCCTCGGGACCGGGATCGCGGTGTCGCAGGTTCTGTCCGGTGCACTGGTGGTGGCCGGAGTGGTGCTCATGGTGGTGGGAAGTGTCAAAAGTGGCAGAGATTCCCAAAATGAACCATCGTAAGCGCAACATCTTGGGATTATCCTCCACCATCTGTGGGAAAAACATCTAAATATGGGAAAAAGTCAGGAAATATGCATCTTTTGGATGCATATTTTTTTTATGTTTTTTTAAGAAAATGCTTGTATTACTACCGAAAATGGTCTATTATATGTTTAAGAGTGGTGGAAAGTGGATGAAAGGTGGCGGGTTTTCCCAAAACGAGGAGGTGATTGTGATGTTTATGGGTCAATACGAGCACAGCATTGACGCCAAAGGCAGAACGATCATTCCGGCAAAGTGCCGCGCCGAGCTTGGGGAAGAATTCGTGATCACCGTCTCTCCGGAGAAATGTCTGTATCTGTATCCCATGAGTGAATGGGAAGAACTTGCAAACAAGATCAAGGAGCAGACCAAGAACAAGTCATCCCGTATTGTCGAGAGAATCTTCTTTGCAAATTCCTCCGTTCTGAATCTGGACAAGCAGGGCAGAGCGCTGATCCCGGCGAGACTTCGGGAGTATGCGGGCCTGAAAAAGGACCTTGTCTTTATCGGTATGATCAATCACATAGAAATCTGGGCGAAAGAAGAAGTGGACTTTGTTACTGATCCGGAAGAATTTGGTGATTTCGAGGAAGCCCTGGCAGAGATGGGTATTTCCTTATAAACAGGAGGTCAGTACAGTATGGAGTTTAATCATGTTTCAATCCTTTTAGACCAGGTGATTGACGGGCTGAATATCAAGCCGACGGGAACCTACGTGGATGGAACGCTGGGCGGAGCCGGACATGCCAGTCATGTCTGTGCGAAACTGCAGGCGGGAGGCCATTTTGTAGGGATCGACCAGGACGCAGATGCGATCGCTGCAAGTTCCCTTCGTCTGAAACCGTATGGAGATATCGTTCAGATTGTCCGGAGCAATTATGCAGACATGGTCAATGTCCTGCATGATCTGGGGATTGAGAAGGTGGATGGGATCCTGCTGGATCTCGGAGTATCCTCTTTTCAGTTGGATACCAGAGAACGTGGATTTTCCTATCGGATGGATGCGCCATTGGACATGCGCATGGATGACCGGCAGGAGATTACCGCTGCAACTGTGGTGAATGAGTATTCCGAAAGGGAGCTTTTTCATATAATTCGCGATTACGGCGAAGACCGATTTGCACAAAATATTGCCAAACACATTGTCGCTGCGAGACAGCAGGGGCCGATCATGACCACTGCTGCGCTTGCAGAGATTGTTGACGCGTCGATTCCCATGAAGATGAAAAAACAGGGAGGGCATCCGGCGAAGAGAACATTTCAGGCAATCCGCATTGAGGTGAATCAGGAACTGAGCGTACTGGAACAGAACATTCAGGATATGATCGACTTGTTGAATCCGGGTGGACGGTTCTGCATCATTACGTTTCATTCGCTGGAAGACCGCATTGTGAAGAAAGCATTCCGCACGGCACAGGATCCCTGTGTCTGCCCGCCGGATTTTCCGGTCTGCGTGTGTGGAAGAAAATCAAAAGGAAAAGTAATTACCAGAAAGCCGATTTTGCCGGATGCGGAGGAGATGGAAACCAATCCCCGCTCCAGAAGCGCAAAACTTCGGATCTTTGAACATAGCTGACAATATGGAGGTCGGCACGACAAATTCTCGCGGATTGGGGGATCCGTAGTTTGTTGATAGAGGGCAGTGCGATACGGCGCTGCCATTTGCAAATTCAGAACGTTTCATATATATGAGAGGAGATCACAAACATGGCACAAAGGCGTACGTATCAGAGAAACAATCCATATATGGACGGCACGGCTGCACCAAAATTACAGCCGGTACCGGGCAGAGAACCTGAGAGGGCGCCTCGCCGGGAGCCACGGCGTCAGCCGCAGAGAAGACAGCAGGCAGTCAGCATTCCGGTGCTGAGCGGAACGTCATTTTTGTTCCTGTTCTGTGCTGCTCTGATCACCGTGGTATTTTGTGGCAGCTATATTAAGACACAGTCTGAGCTGACACATCTGAAGGATCAGACGATCTCATTGCAGCAGGAAGTGACCCAGCAGCAGGAGAAGAATGCGGAGGCGTTACAGGATATCCTGGATTCTGTTGATCTGTCTGAAGTTTATAAGAAAGCGACCAAGAAGTTCGGTATGGTTCAGGCCGCCGGAAATCAGATCTATACCTATGAGAACCGCAAGAGTGATATGGTAAAACAATACGCAGATATTCCATCTGCCAGGTAAATATGAGAGGTGCATACGCTATGAAAAAGAGAGCAAATGGCACAAATCATCATAAAAAAATGGGAACCCGGGCCATGCGCAAACGTCTGCTGCTGGTGTTCGGGCTCGTTTTTTTTGCATGTATTGGCCTTTCCGCAAGAATTCAACAACTTCACAAAACCAAGGGAGACAGCTATCAGAAAAAAGCATTGGCGCAGCAGAGTTATGTCAGCAAGGCGATCAATTACAAGCGCGGCGATATTGTGGACCGCAATGGCAATAAGCTGGCTACCAGCAAGAAGATCTACGGCCTGATCCTGGACGTGGCAACCATGACGGATCAGGACGGCAAGTATGTGGATGATACCAAGGAGGCACTGCACAGTGTCTTTGGCATCGACAAAGATGAGATTGACGATATCGTCCGTGACAATCCAAAGTCCAAATACTACGTGATGAAAGAGTATAAGGAACTGAGTCAGAGCCAGGTGGATGAGTGGGAGGCCTACAAAGAAGAAAAGATTCAGAAAGATAAGGACACCGGAGGAAAAGGCGACAGCATGATCCGTGGTGTCTGGTTTGAAGACAAGTATAAGAGAGTGTATCCATATGCTACTGTCGGGAGCAATATCATTGGATTCTGTGCGGATGTCAACACCGGAAGCTGGGGTATCGAGAATTCCTATAACAGTGTGTTAAACGGAACCTATGGACGGCAGTACGGATACTATGATTCGGATCTGAATCTGATTGAGAATATCAAGGACGCTACCAACGGAAATACGGTCATGTCTACGATCGATGTGAACGTACAGGGTGTGCTTGAACAGCATATCCAGAAATTCATGAAAAAGGTGGGTGCCAAGAATGTCGGCGTGATCTTGATGAATCCAAACAACGGTGAGATCTATGCTATGGCGACCAACAGTTTGTACGACCTGAATAATCCAAGAGATCTCTCGGCGCAGTACACGAAAAAGCAGATTGCAAAGATGAACGATCAGGAGCAGCTTGATGCACTGAATCAGATGTGGAGAAATTTCTGTATCAGTGACTCTTATGAGCCGGGATCTACCTTTAAGCCGATCACGGTGGCAGCCTGTCTGGACGAGGGCATTGCCAATATCACCAGCCGGTTTACCTGTGATGGAGGACAGTCGGTCGCGGACCGTTACATCAAGTGTGTGGCACATTCGTACGGTGGCCATGGAACTATTAATGTCGGACAGGCACTGATGGTGTCCTGCAACGATGTGATGATGCAGCTTGCAGCGAAACTCGGAAAAGACAAGTTCATAGACTATGTCAGTGAGTTTGGATATGGAAGAAATACCGGGATCGATCTTCCGGGTGAGGCGACCGGCACGGTATTTACCAAAGACAATATGCATGAGACAGAGCTTGCAACGTCCAGTTTCGGACAGGGTCAGACCGTGACGATGATCCAGATGGCCGCTGCGATCTCAGCAGTGATCAACGGTGGGAAATATTACCAACCGCATGTTATGAAACGGGTCAACACCGAGGACGGTGCATTGGTAACATCCAATGAAGATACGCTGCAGAGCCGCGTGATCACGGAGAAGACCAGCAAAAAGATTCGCAAATATCTCTACAAGACGGTTGAGGAGGGGACCGCTTCTCCTGCCAAGGTCGAGGGATATAAGATCGGTGGAAAGACCGGTACTGCTGAGAAGGTGCCGCGTGGACACGGAAATTATCTGGTATCCTTTATCGGCTGCGTGCCGGCAGATGACCCGCAACTTTTAAGTTATGTGGTCATTGACGAGCCTAATGTGGAAGATCAGGCGCACAGCACCTATGCCACAGAGTTTACCAGTAAACTGTTGAAGGATGTACTTCCTCTTCTCAAGATTTATCCGGAGGGGACCAAGAAAAATAAAAATCCAAAGGTAACCCTGCCTTCCAATCTTTCCTGGATCAATGGCGATGAGGCTATGCAGGGAAGTTATTCCGATTCGGATGAGCTGGCAGGAACAGATGCAGATGGAAATACATCACAGGATACGGCTCAGGATGCCTCACAGGAATAGAACATCAGACTGATTCATACAATGGAAGTAATATCATGTCTGAGGTGCATGGATGAGAGTGAAGAAAAGTAAGGCCACACAGAGGCAGAGGATGGTTCTCGCCTTCGGTGTGGTTTTGCTGATTATGACCGGGCTTACGGCACGGCTTGTCTATGTAATGATGATTCAGGGAAATCATTATTACACCGGGGCGGAAGATGTACACAGCCGTCAGAGAAAGATCAAAGCTCCACGGGGAAAAATCTACGACAGAAAGCACCGGCAGCTGGCGTCCAACCAGTCGGTGTCCACAATTTCGGTCATACACAGTCAGTTGAAAGATCCGGAAACCGTGATCCGCGAACTGAGTTACAGACTGGATCTGGAGGAGACCGAGGTGCGCAAGAAGGTGGAAAAGATCTCTTCCATGGAAAAGATTAAGACCAATGTGGACAAAAAGATCTCGGATGAGATCCGGGAACTGACACTGGACGGTGTCAAGATTGATGAGGACGACAAGCGATATTATCCGTATGATACCCTTGCATCCAAGGTGATTGGATTTACCGGGGCAGACAACCAGGGAATTCTGGGACTGGAGGTGACATATGACGATGTGCTCCGTGGAAAGGACGGTTACATCCTGACCTATACGACGGCGACCGGGCTGGAGGTTGAGACGAGAGGAAAAGACAGGCAGGAGCCGCAGGCCGGACAGAATCTGTATACCAGTCTGGATGTGACGATCCAGAAATATGCGGCGCAGGCAGCCAAAAAGGTGATGAAAGAAAAGAAGGCTTCGCGTGTCAGCGTGGTGGTGATGAATCCGCAGAATGGAGAAATCTATGCCATGGTCAATGCACCGGAGTATTCCCTGCAGCATCCATTTGATCCGGTAGGGATTTCAAGGGCAAAGTGGAAGAAGATGAGCGCTCAGCAGAAACAGGAATATCGCAATAAGATGTGGCGTAACTTCTGTGTCAGTGATACCTATGAACCGGGATCGACGTTCAAGATCATCACGGCATGTGCGGCACTGGAAGCCGGAGTGGTGACGGAGCAGGATCCATTTTACTGTCCGGGATTTAAGATTGTAGAGGATCGCCGGATCCGCTGTCATAAGACGAAAGGACATGGAAGTGAGACGTTTGCGCAGGGGTTTGCCAATTCCTGCAATCCGGTCTTCATGGAGGTCGGAGCCAGAGTCGGCGTGCCCCGGTTCTTTGAGTATCTCAGACAATTTGAAATCATGAAGCATACAGGCATTGACGTGCCTGGGGAGGCAGGAACGATCATGCATGAGCAGAAGCGTGTCGGAAATGTGGAACTGGCGACGATGTCATTCGGACAGTCATTTCAGATATCGCCGGTGCGGCTGATGTCCACCATATCGTCCCTGATCAATGGAGGAATCAGTGTCACACCACATTTTGGCGTGGCGGTGGAGAGCAGCGACGGTTCGAGTGTGACAAAGATCCGGTATCCGGAGGGAAAACGGGTTGTGTCGGAGAAGACCAGCAAAACAATTCGGGGCCTGCTCGGAAAAGTTGTGGAGGAGGGATCCGGAAGCAAGGCGGCGGTGGAGGGTTATCAGGTGGGTGCCAAGACGGGAACTTCGGAGAAGCTGCCCAGACGTAATGGAAAGTATATTGCATCCACACTGGCCTTTGCACCGGTGGATGATCCGAAGGTGGCGGTTCTGGTGCTGATCGACGAACCCAAAGGGATGTATTATGGTGGCGTGATCGCTGCTCCGGTGGCCTCGGACATTCTGGATGATATTCTTCCTTATCTGGGGATCGCCAGACAAAAAGCCAAAGCCGCGGGTTGATTTCCCGTGTGGCTTGCATTACAATTATTTCGTTAAGGACATCAATGCGAAGGTACTTCGCGGAAAGGCATGGAGATACTATGAGTGATTTACAGGGTAAAAAAGTATTGGTTGTAGGCACAGGCATCAGCGGTGTGGCTGCAGCAAATTTGTTATATGAGCAGGGAGCACAGATCGTGCTGCTCGAGAGCAACACCAAACTGACACCGCAGGAGATTGCGGCCCGGTTTGATGGGAAGACTGAATATGATCTGATCCTGGGGGATCTGCCGGAAAAGGCGATGGATTCTCTGGATCTGGCTGTGTTAAGCCCGGGAGTACCGACGGATCTTCCGTTTGTGGAGGCGATGCAGGAGCGTGGAATCCCGATCTGGGGTGAGATCGAGCTGGCATACCGCTGTGCAAAGGGCAAACTGATCGCGATCACCGGTACCAATGGAAAGACGACGACCACTGCATTGACCGGTGCGATCATGCGTGAGTTCTACAAGAGTGTGTTCGTGGTTGGAAATATCGGAACACCGTATACGGAACTTGCCACTTCTACGACGGACAAATCGGTGACCGTGGCGGAGGTCAGCAGTTTCCAGTTGGAGACGATCCACAAATTCCGTCCGGATGTCAGTGCGATCCTGAACATTACACCGGATCATCTGAACCGCCATCACACGATGGAATGTTATATTGAGACCAAGGGGCGCGTGGCACAGAATCAGACGAAGGATCAGGTGTGTGTGCTGAATTATGAAGATGAACATCTCCGTCGTCTGGCAGAGTCCATTCCGGCCGATGTATTCTGGTTCAGCAGCAAACAGCCGCTTCAGAGGGGTATTTTCCTGGAAGGTGAGGACATTATTTACCAGGATAAGGAGCGCATCCGTGTCTGCTCCATCCACGATATGAAGCTGCTTGGCGTGCATAACTATGAAAATGTCATGGCTGCGGTGGCGATCGCAGTGCATGCCGGAGTGCCGATGGACTGCATCCGCCACGCCGTTGCGGAGTTTGAGGCGGTAGAGCACCGGATCGAGTATGTCCGCGAGGTAGATGGCGTCATGTATTACAATGATTCCAAGGGAACCAATCCGGATGCGGCGATTAAGGCAGTGGAAGCTATGGTTCGGCCAACTATCGTGATCGGTGGCGGTTACGACAAGCAGTCTTCCTATGAGGAGTGGATCGCGTCCTTTGGAGACAAAGTCAAATGTCTGGTTCTTTTGGGCGCTACGGCAGACAAGATCGAGAAGACTGCCAGAGAGGCAGGATTTGAGAAGATTCTCCGCGCCGGAAGTCTGGAGGAGGCCGTAACCCTTTCATCGAAGCAGGCAGAGCCGGGGGATGCGGTGCTTCTCTCACCGGCCTGTGCAAGCTGGGATATGTTTAAGAGTTACGAACAGCGGGGCACCCTGTTCAAAGAGTATGTGAATAAGCTGTAATAAGTTATATGGAGTCCGTGCGTTTGCGCGGACTCCTGGAAAGGCATGGTTATGAGTATGAATCAGAAGGAGTCACGGGGAACGCCGCCCAGAAGAACGGTTTCGCGTCCGCCGTACTATCTCCAATTTGATTATCTGCTGTTGTTTATCACCCTGCTGATCGTATTGTTCGGCCTGTTGATGATCTACAGCTCCAGTTCCTATACGGCTTCTGTAAAATTTCATGGAGATGCTTTTCATTTTGTGAAACGTCAGTTTGCCGGTGTCGGACTCGGACTGGTCTGTGTGTTCTTTATGAATATGGGAGATTATCAGATCCTGTTCCGTTCCAAAAAGATTATGGGAACCAGATTGAGCTTGACCAGTCTGATCTATCTGATGTGCCTGGTGCTTCAGTCGATTGTTCTGATTCCGGGCATCGGCGTGGAACATAACGGTGCACGCCGATGGCTGGCGATCGGAGGGCAGGAATTTCAGCCGGCGGAGATTACCAAGATTGCCATCATTCTGTTTGTGGCGCAGATGATTTACAAGAAGCCCAAGGAATTAAACCGCTTTATGGGATTTGTGAGAATTATGATCTTTGTCGGTCCTCTGATCATTCTGATCGCTGTGGAGAATCTGAGTACTGCCATAACAGCAGCAGGCATTGCTGTGGGAATGTGTTTTGTGGCGAGCCGTAAGTGGAATTATTTCCTGGGATCGATCGGTGCGCTTGGGGGTGCGGGAGCCATATACATTTTTGCAGGCAAGGGTTTCCGGGCCGGACGAATCAGTGCATGGAAGAATGTGGAGACGGATTCTCACGGATTTCAGACCCTGCAGGGACTGTATGCGATCGCTTCGGGTGGTCTGTTTGGCTGTGGCCTGGGACAGAGTATGCAAAAACTGGGTTATATTCCCGAGGCGTACAATGATATGATCTTTGCAATCATCTGCGAGGAATTGGGACTGGTTGGTGCACTGTTTGTTATGGGAATGTTTTTGTTCCTTCTGTGGAGGATCATGGTGGTTGCCTGCAATGCACCGGATCTGCACGGCAGTTTAATCTGTATCGGTGTGCTGATCCACATTGGCCTGCAGGTTATCTTAAACATAGCCGTAGTAACCAATACCATTCCGAATACCGGTATTCCACTGCCGTTCATCAGTTATGGTGGTACCGCATCTGCGATCATGATGGCGGAGATGGGCCTGGTGTTGAATGTATCCAAACAGATCCGTATCAAGGGACGCAGTTAACAGTCCCGGAGAGGAGACTATGTGAGTAAGCTAAAAAAGATCCTGATTAGCGTGATGGCTGTGATCGGCGTGCTGGTGCTTCTGTTCTTCTGCCTGCGGATCAAACAGGTGACGGTGACCGGCAGTGAGATCTATGATGCCAAAGAGATAGAGTCATATGCTTTGTCGGAACGGTTTTCCTACAATAGCATTTATTTCTTTGTGAAAAGCCATCTGACGAAGGTGAAATGCCTGCCGTTTACACAGGAGATTGATGTAGAATGGAAGAGTCCTACATCAGTGGTTCTACACGCGTATGATAAGACGATCAGCGGCTGTGTGGAATATATGAGCAAATATGTATACTTTGATAAGGACGGCATTGTGCTGCAGAGCCTGGATGAGCATATGAAGGGCGTGACGATCGTGGAAGGCGTGGATTTCGGCCGGTTCAGCGTAGGAGAGAAACTCGATGTCAAGGAGGACGGGCTGTTTGATGAGATCATGAATCTGTCTTCTCTGATCGGCCACTATGAGGTGCTGGTGGACAAACTGGTATTTGAGGGCAAGGCGGTGACGCTCAAATCCAAGGGCGTATCGGTGTTCCTGGGCGAAAAGGATTTTTACGACGATGACATTGCGGTGCTGTCCAGCGTACTCAAAACGACCCGCAAAGAAAAGCTTCAGGGGACGATTGATATGTCAAATTACCGCTCCGGAGACAAGATTATCTTCAAAAAATCAAAAAAACGCCATAAATAAGTAGAAAAAAACAGATGTTCGCTTGATTATTTATGTCAGAAATAGTACAATTAATAAAGTTATGATGGTTTAGGGTGAGGAAGCATGCTTATTGATATGAAAGATGCTTTTACAGAATAGATTGAGAAATGGTGATTAAGGAGGCAAAGCTGTGTTAGAGATTAAATCAAATGAGGCAGAGACATCAGCAAAGATTATTGTAATAGGAGTCGGCGGAGGCGGAAACAACGCGGTAAACCGAATGATCGAAGAGGGGATTCAGGGTGTTGAGTTTGTATGTATCAATACGGACAAGCAGCATCTTGTGAATTGTAAAGCTCCGGTCTGTCTGCAGATCGGTGAGAAACTGACCAAGGGACTCGGTGCGGGAGCAGATCCTGAGCAGGGAACTCTGGCAGCAGAGGAGAACAAGGATGAGATCGCAGAGATCGTAAACGGGGCAGATATGGTGTTCGTTACCTGTGGTATGGGTGGCGGAACCGGAACAGGTGCAGCTCCGGTTGTAGCAAAGATCGCGCGTGATGCGGGAGCACTGACCGTAGGTATTGTAACCAAGCCGTTTACATTCGAGGCACGTGCCCGTATGAACAATGCCATCTCCGGTATTGAGAAACTCAAAGAGAATGTGGATACACTGATCGTGATCCCAAATGATAAATTACTTCAGATCGTAGACCGCCGTACTTCTATGCCGGAAGCGCTCCGCAAGGCAGATGAGGTTCTTCAGCAGGGTGTTCAGGGTATCACAGACCTGATCAATGTTCCGGGACTGATCAATCTGGACTTCGCAGATGTCCAGACCGTTATGAAGGACAAGGGTGTGGCACATCTTGGTATCGGTGAAGGAACCGGTGATGAGAAGTGTCTGGATGCTGTCAAGCAGGCGATTTCCAGTCCGTTGCTGGAGACTACCATCGAGGGTGCATCTCATGTGATTGTCAATATCTCCGGTGATGTTGCACTGATGGAGGCACATGAGGCTGTATCTTATATCGAAGATATGACAGGAGAGGATTGCAATATCATCTTTGGTGCTATGATGGATGAGGATGTGAAGGATCAGGTGAAGATCACCGTTATCGCAACAGGCGTAGACGAGGAGATGAATAAGGATGCCAGAAAGTCATCCTTTGGCAGTGCAGCAAAGCCTGCAGTACCGTCCGTAGCAGCTCCGGTCAAGGTCAACAAAGAAGATGTAAAAGAGGAAGCTGCAGCGGCTAAGGAGCCTGTAAAGAGAGCTCCGGCGCACAGCGATTCCGGAGATATCAAGATTCCGGTATTCCTTCAGAGGAAAAGATAACAAAAGAAACCGAAAGGGTTGCTGATTGCAGCAACCCTTGTTTTTAGTTTATAGGAAACTTCATTGAAGTTTCCTATAATGTAGTGATAAGAAGAGCAAAACGCTGGTTTTGCCCTTTTTTATGGGGAAATATAGGAGGAATCTGTGATATGGAGAATGGTATCGGAAAGTTAAGAATTGATATGACCATCAAAGTGCTGTTGCTATTTGGCGGAATCGTTGCCATGATGGTGTTAGCCTACATCCTGAGTGTCGGTGCGGTGGCCGGATATCTGCTTGCACGCGGCATAGAGAGCAGTTCCTTAAAACTGGCGCTGGGTATCTGGATGAAGGCGTACCAGAGTACACTTCTGATGGCGGTCTCCGCGCTTGCTGCGACGATGTCCGGCATCTGGATGGGGATCCTTTACCGCCGATCTGCATGGCGTACGGAGTCTTTTTCATATGTGAAGGAACTGGGTGGGATGACGATCCCGTGGCTGATCATTCTCGGTGCGGCGGGCTGTGTGGTAAGCACGGTCGGGATGAGTGTTTTTTCACAGATCTGGTCGAAAAGCTTTGAACATTATCAGGAGATTATGTCCCATTTATCGGACACCACTTCTATGCTGACATTGGTGTATGTCCTTGTGATCGGTCCAATCTCTGAAGAATTTATCTTCCGTGGGGCGATTCTGGATCGGTTGAATCTGGTATATCCGTTCTGGGCAGCGAATTTGTTCCAGGCGTTTCTGTTCGGCCTGTATCATGGGAATTTCTGGCAGGGATTGTATGCGTTTGCGCTGGGCTGTCTGCTGGGACTGGTCCGGATGGCCGTGGGAAGCATTGCAGCCAATATCATTCTGCACATGACGTACAATGCCACCAGCTATCTCCTTCAGATCATATTTGCAGAGGATGGTGCGGCGCAGAGAACCGGACTGATTGTGCTGACGGTTCTGAGTGTGGCCGGCCTGGCGGCAGGTATTTTGCTTTTCTGGAGGAAATGGAAAGAAAGACGCCGAAATTGGTTGGGCCAGAATGAGAAAAATGTGCAATGAACCCGGAGAGTATGGTAAAATATATAAGATATGTGTTTGGAGCGGGTGACCGCAGTGATACAAAGAATGGGGAGTTGTATGAAGGATAACAAGATTATTGGAATATGTGCCTCCGGGCTTCAGCGGGAGGACGTTACTGATATGCTCAAAAGTATTTGTGCCCATCTGGAAGGTACATCGTGTCAGGTGGATGTGTACGGGACTTTTGTGAAGATGGACCGCATGGATGCCTATGCCCGTGGTGAAGCCCAGATTTATGAGAATATGGATGTATCCGATATGGAACTTCTGATCGTGCTGGGAGAATCGATCAGCAATGAGGTGCTGATCCACCAGATCGTCAGCAAAGCACAGGCTGCAGGGATACCGGTGATCAGTGTGGAATATCAGCTTGACGGCTGTTACAATGTCATCCCGGATTACCAGTCGACATTCCGTAAGATCGTGGAACATGTGATCGTGGGGCATCAGGTGAAGAATCCATATTTTATGGCCGGATTTAAGGGCATGGAATTTTCGGAACAGCGTCTGGACATCTTTAAGAGTGTCCTGAAAGAGCAGGGGATTCCGTTTCGCAGAGAACATATGGGTTACGGGGATTTCTGGGACGAACCGGCACGTAAACTTTGTGAGCAGTGGCTGGACAGAGAGGATGATCAGCCGGATGCGATCATCTGTGCCAATGACCTGATGGCACTGGAAGTCTGCAATGTATTAAAGGAACATGGACTTCGGGTTCCGGAGGATGTGATCGTCACCGGTTTTGACGGATATGAACTGGTAGATTACTGCTCCCCGAGATTGACGACGGCGACGATGGATGTGGATGCTGTAGGAACCACAGTGCGTGAGATGGCAGGACACATCCTGACGGGAGATCAGACAAAACCATATACAAAGAAGATTCCGTTCTATGCATCCTTCAGCCAGTCCTGTGGATGTGAGAAGGCCCAGAAGATTCAGACCAATAATCAGATCATGAGTGTATACAAGAGAATGCGCCGGGCGGAGTACGAATATACGGATACATTTATGATGATGAATACCCTGACCGAGGGACATTCCATGATGGAAATGTTTGATAAGGCACTGGATCTCATGTCCGGAGTGAGGCTCAATGATATGGTGCTGTATGTGAACCGCCGGTTCTGCCATCATACAGACATTCCGGTTTCCAGAGGATTTAAGCCGGGGGCAATGCTCATGCTGCTGGAGAGTAAGGACGGAAAGATACATAAGACTTTTGAGGTGATCGACAACCAGCAGGAATTGGCAGAGAACAGCAGACGTATTATTACGAGCAGTCAGATTCTGCATGTTCCAGTACACTGGCAGGAGGAAGAATATGGCATGGCGTCGATCGCCATTACGCCGGATCTGCAGATCACGCGGCTCAGCCATTACATGCTGGGATTGACCCAGGTGATGGGAACGGTGCGCAAGCAGTCTCAGCTCTATGAGATGTATATGAGGGATCCTATGACGGATCTCTACAACCGCCGAGGTTTCTTTGCCAAGCTGAACCAGGCGATGCGCGAGATCAAGGATGCCAACAAGATCTGCTTTCTGGCATCCATTGACATGGATGGGCTGAAGTACATCAATGACAATTACGGACACAGCGAGGGAGATTATGCGCTCAAGGTTCTGGGGGAATGTCTGGAGGAAACCGTGGGCGACGATGGAATCTGTGCGCGGTTTGGCGGAGATGAGTTCATGGTGGTCTGTGTCTGGCCGAAGAAGACTGCGCCAAAGGGATTTGAGAAACCGTTTAAAAAGCAGTTTGAGGCACTTCTGAGACGCAGGCAGGAACGTACGATGAAAGACTATCCGATCGGAGTCAGCATCGGCTGTGTGAGCCGTGAGATTGTAACGGTATCGGAGGTGGACGAGATGATGCGGGAGGCGGATGATTCCATGTACCGGATCAAGGAAAACCACCATCATGTCCGTCTGGCGAGACGTGATTAACAGAGAACAGAAAACGGAGGGTGATACAGTTGAAGTGGTATGATGAAGCGGTTTTTTACCATATATATCCATTGGGATTGTGTGGATGTCCGCATGAGAACAACGGACAGGAAGGACATCATTTTGAAAAACTGAAGCAGTGGGCAGTACACAGCAGTGAACTGGGATGCACAGCCATTTATATCGGACCGTTGTTTGAGTCGGTGGGACATGGCTATGAGACCACAGATTATCGCCTGGTTGACCGGCGTCTTGGCACCAATGATGAGTTCCGGGATTTTGTGAAATATTGTCATGATATCGGACTGCGTGTGATCGTAGACGGTGTGTTTAACCATGTGGGACGCCGATTCTTTGCCTTTGAGGATGTGTTGAAGAATCGGGAGAATTCGGAGTATTGCAGTTGGTTCTGTAACCTGAATTTTAGTGGCAACAATGAATATAACGATGGGTTTTCCTATGAGAACTGGGGAGGATATAATCTTCTGGTCAAACTTAATGTCTGGAATCCGCAGGTGCGTCAGTATCTTTTTGACAGCATTGCCATGTGGGTACACGATTTTGACATTGATGGGATCCGTCTGGATGCTGCGGATGTACTGGATTTCCAGTTCATGAAAGAGATGCGTCAATTTACCGATGGACTCAAGGAAGATTTCTGGCTGATGGGTGAAGTGATCCACGGGGATTACAGCAGATGGGCCAATGATGAGACACTGCATGCGGTGACCAATTATGAGCTGCATAAGGGCCTGTATTCCGGGCACAATGATCACAATTATTTTGAGATCGCACATTCCATCCGCAGGATCAACGACATCTGCCGCGGTCGGCGCCTGTACACGTTTGTGGACAATCATGATGTAGAGAGGATCGCTTCCAAGGTACATGTAAAGAAACATCTGGAACTGATCACAATCCTGTTGTACACCATCTATGGCATTCCGTCTGTATACTACGGATCTGAATTTGCAATTGAGGGTAAGAAAGAACAGGGCTCGGACTGGAATCTTCGTCCTTGTCTGGAACTGTCCGATTTTCGGGACATGATGCAGAACAACCCGGTTACCAGACTTCATGCGAAACTGGGCAGATTAAAGAAAGAAGTGGCTGCACTCCGGGAGGGTGGCTATCAGGAACTGAGCCTGACGAACCGGCAGTTTGCATTTGGAAGGGTGACGGAGCATCAGGCGGCTGTCACGGCATTGAACAGTGATGATGCACCGGCGGTGATCTCCATGCCGGCACCGATTCAGGCAGACTCTGCCAGAGATCTGCTGGGGATGGCTTCCGGGGTTTCGCTGGAGGGAGGCAGACTGACGGTAGAACTTCCGGCCAATACCGGAACCGTGGTACTGCTGACTGACGGAACACAGGAATTGCCGGAGGATCTGGCGGATGCCGGAACTGCAGAAGACTGTGGTGGAGTTGCTGCTGAACAGGAGTCAGAGAAATTCACCGGGGCAGAAGCGGATACGGCAGTGCCAGAGCAGAATGCGGCCGATGCTCAGGCAAAGGCGGAAGATTCCTCGGAAACCATTATGGACAAGGTGGATGAAGTTTCGTGTGAAGATGCTGCTGAGACGGCGGGAGAACAGGTCAATCAGCCGGAAACAGCGGCACCGCAGAACGTGGTACTCTTTAACATCACACATTCGGATATGGGATTGAGATCCCGTTATATCGGAGATCATTATGAACTGACATTTTACATGCCAAACTATGATTCCGTACAAAATGCATATTACCAGGCGGTGTCCCAGGGGGCAGAGCCTGTCAAAGAGCCATACATGAATCATGAGAACCGCAGAAGCTGTGAGTTTAAGGATGCTATGGGAAACCATGTTGTGATCACGGCACTGCGTTAGTTGATACGCAGAATAGATTAGAACAGGATGGACGATGAGATCAGAGATTATCGAAATAACAGATTTTAATGCACCGGAACTGGACGTGTTTGCGAGAAAGTCCGAAGGACAGTTGTTGAACCGGGCGAATCCCGGAGAAGGACTGTTTATCGCGGAGAGTCCGAAGGTGGTTATGAGAGCATTGGATGCCGGCTGTAAGCCGGTATCTTTGCTTATGGAGAAAAAACATATCGAGACACAGGGCGCCAAGGTGTTGGAACGCTGCCCGGATGTGCCGGTGTATGTGGCAGACTATGAGGTGCTGGTACATCTGACCGGGTTTGCCCTGACCCGGGGAATGCTCTGCGCCATGCGGCGTCCGCGTCCACTGTCGGTGAGGGAAGCCTGTGAGGGTGCATCAAGGGTTGCGGTGCTCGAGGATGTCATGAATCCGGCCAATGTGGGAGCAATTTTTCGGAACGCTGCGGCGATGAATATGGATGCAGTATTGTTAAGTCCGGCCTGCAGCAATCCGCTGTACCGGCGTGCGATCCGTGTCAGTATGGGCAATGTCTTTGCGGTTCCCTGGGCATGGCTGGGGCAGGAAAAGATCCGGGATGAAACCGGGGACCTGCAGGATCACGGCGGGGTGCGTGTCTGTCTGGATGAGCTGCATGAACTGGGTTTTCGTACGGCGGCGATGGCACTGCGGGAGGACACGGTGTCCATTGATGATGAGAGACTTCGCAGCGAAAAAAAACTGGCCATCGTGCTCGGGTCGGAAGGCGAGGGCCTTGCAACCGGAACGATAGCCAGTTGTGATTATACCGTAAAGATTCCGATGGCCGCCGGCGTCGATTCCTTGAATGTCGCTGCCGCCAGCGCAATCGCGTTCTGGGAGCTGGGCAGGAACAGATAGGATCTGTTCTTACCTGGCTTCAAACAGTTTAACACCGTCTTCCTGTCCGTAGACAGCGAATCCGTCGAAGTGCATCTGTTCCAGTTTGTTTAAGAACTTGCCGAACTTCTTTGGTCTTGCGATCACAGAGACCAGATACTGACCGCGGAGCTCTTCGGCATAGCTCAATGCCTCTGCATAGGTATCTTCGTCGTAGAATACGGCGATTTTTTTCTTTTGATCCGGAATCTGATATTCTTTCTCCATCAGAATACCGAAGATTCGTTCAAATCCAATCGAAAAACCGACAGCAGGAATATCCTGGCCCAGGAATTTACCGATCAGGTTGTCGTAGCGTCCACCGCCTGCGACAGCACCGCTGTATCCCTCGGCTTCCACCTCGAAGATCGTGCCGGTGTAGTAGCCCTGCCCACGGACGAGAGATGGGGTAAATTCGATCGGGAAGGCATGGCCGGAGACTGCATTGACCGTGTCCATGATCTTCTTGAGGGAAGCCACGTACTCGGCGTCACATACTTTGGCCACACTGTCAAGATCCAGACTTCCACTCTCAAACAGCGTGATAAATTTCTGTACGGCAGCATCGTCAAAGGCATTTTCTTTTAACTCATGCTCGACACCGTCGATGCCGATTTTATCCAGCTTATCAAACAGAATGGCCAGCTTTTCATGATCCTCCGGAGAGAAACCGGCATAGGAGAAGATAGCCCTTAAGATGCGGCGGTCGTTGATCTTGACCTTGAAGTGATCCAGACCGATACGGGTCAGTGCCTTGGTTGTCGTGAGGATCAGCTCGACCTCGGCATCGCAGGAAGGATTGCCGATAATGTCGATGTCACACTGCATAAATTCACGCAGACGACCTTTCTGAGGGCGCTCTGCACGATAGACGCGATCCATCTGGATGACCTTGAACGGGCTCATCAGATCGTTGCGGTTGTTGGCGTAGTAGCGGGACAGTGGAAGTGTCAGATCATAGCGCAGTCCCATGTCGGCGAGCTCCTTTTCGCCTGCTTCCGGATTGGCCAGTGCGGAACTGAGTTTCTGTCCTCTCTTAAGAATCTTAAAGATCAGGTTCAGGTTCTCACCGCCTTCGCTCTTGTCCAGGTTGACGGCATCTTCAATGATCGGAGTGGTGATCCTCTCGAATCCTGCCTCCTGATAGGTTTCTTTGATCACATTCTGCAGATAGTCACGGATCTGGACTTCTGCCGGCAGATAGTCCCTGGTACCTTTCACCGGTGTTGACTTCATAGTAATGTCCTCTCTTTCCTATAATATATGTATAAATATTCACAATGCATTTTTCTGCAACATACCCAGTTTACTATAATTCCTACAAAATCACAAGTTATGGACGGGTTGCGTTGACTTATAAATAAATATATTGTAAAATTTCATGTGACATTATGATGAAAATTCATTGACGGAAAACGTGGAATGGAGGAATTTACAATGGAACAGAAGTTAAGAGTAGGTATCCTTGGAGGTACCGGCATGGTTGGACAGAGATTTATCTCCCTTCTGGAGAATCATCCCTGGTTTGAGGTGGTAGCGATCGCTGCCAGCCCGCGCAGCGCTGGCAAACGCTATGAGGATGCCGTAAAGCTGTGGAAGATGGACACGCCGATGCCTGAGGCAGTAAAGGACATCATTGTACAGGATGTAAGCGATGTTCAGGGGGTTTCCTCTCAGGTTGACTTCGTGTTCAGTGCTGTGGATATGAGTAAAGATGAGATCAAGGCCATTGAGGAGGCATATGCCAAGGCTGAGACTCCTGTGGTATCCAACAACAGTGCACATAGATGGACACCGGACGTACCGATGGTAGTTCCGGAGCTGAATCCGGAGCATCTGGAAGTGATCGCAGATCAGAAGAAGCGTCTGGGAACGACACGTGGCTTTATTGTCGTAAAACCAAACTGCTCTATCCAGAGTTACACGCCTGCACTGCATGCCCTCAAGGCAGCAGGATATCCGGTGAAGACCGTGGTGGCTACCACATATCAGGCAATCTCAGGTGCCGGGAAAAACTTCCAGGACTGGCCGGAGATGGTCGGCAATATCATCCCATTTATCGGTGGTGAGGAAGAGAAGAGTGAGCAGGAGCCACTGCGTATCTGGGGACATGTGGAGAATGGACAGATCGTCAAGGCTGAGACACCGGTTATCACGACACAGTGTATCCGTGTGCCGGTATTAAACGGTCACACCGCAGCCGTATTTATGGACTTTGAGGATGGCAGGAAGCCTTCCAAGGAAGAGATCATCAAGATCTGGAGAGAGTTCTCAGGACTTCCGCAGGAGCTGAACCTTCCAAATGCACCAAAGCATTTCATCCAGTATCTGGAGGACGACAACCGTCCACAGGTTTCCCTGGATGTTGACTATGAAAATGGATTTGGAGTATCCATGGGACGTCTGCGTGAGGACAAGGTATATGATTACAAGTTTGTGGGACTGTCCCACAATACCGTTCGTGGTGCAGCGGGCGGCGGAGTACTGATCGCCGAGCTTCTGGTGGCACAGAAGTATATCACTGCCAAATAATCCGATATCAATCAGACAAAGGTTCCGAGTGCATCTGCTGCTGTAGCGACAGGTGCACTTGGTGTATAAGAAAGGACAGGAATCGATATGATCAATCAGTTAGTTCAGAAAATAACAGAGAAAAACGCACCCGTAGTGGTCGGTCTGGATCCGATGCTTAGCTATGTGCCGGAGCACATTACCAAGGCGGCTTTTGAGGAGTTTGGAGAGACCCTGGAGGGCGCTGCAGAGGCCATCTGGCAGTTTAACAAGGGTATTGTGGATGCCACGAGCGATCTGATTCCGGCTGTAAAGCCGCAGATTGCCATGTATGAGCAGTTTGGCATTCCGGGTCTGGTTGCCTTCAAGAAGACGGTAGATTACTGCAAGCAGAAGGGGCTGGTCGTTATTGGAGATATCAAGCGAGGCGATATCGGTTCCACCTCCACCGCTTATGCAGTAGGACATCTGGGAAAAGTGGCTGTCGGAAGCAAAGAATACTACGGATTCGATGAGGACTTTGTGACCGTCAATCCATATCTTGGCAGCGATGGTGTAAACCCATTTGTGAAAGTGTGCCAGGAGGAGGACAAGGGTATTTTCGTATTGGTAAAGACTTCCAACCCATCCAGCGGTGAGTTCCAGGATCAGATGGTGGACGGCCGTCCGTTGTATGAGCTGGTTGCTGCCAAGGTCAACGAGTGGGGCGAGCAGTGCATGGGCGATGTATACAGCAATGTCGGCTGTGTGGTAGGAGCTACTTATCCGGAGATGGGCAAAGTGCTTCGTAAGCTGATGCCAAAGGCTTATATTCTGGTGCCGGGATACGGCGCACAGGGCGGCAAGGCATCTGATCTTGCTCCGTATTTCAATGCGGATGGTCTGGGAGCGATTGTTAATTCCTCACGTGGAATCATCTGCGCATACAAGCAGGACGCATACAGCACTACATTCAGCCCGGAGAACTATGCGGATGCATCCCGTCAGGCAGTTGTGGATATGATCGCAGATATCAACGGAGCGATGGGAAAATAATCGATCGCAGATGTTGTGAAGCGCGAAGAGGGAGGAGATCCCCGGTGTCAGCGAAGCGATGGATAAAGAGTGAATCGAACGACAGAATGGAGAACATATGGCAGAGAAGAAAAAAGTACAGGCGGTGATCACCAGCCAGATCCGGGTTTCCGAGGGAATCTACAGTATGTGGCTGAAATTTCCGCAGAATTATAATGTGGCCGCTATGGCCAGACCGGGTCAGTTTATCTCATTATACTGCAGCGAGGGGAGCAGACTGCTTCCGAGACCGATCAGTATCTGCGAGATCCTTGCGGAGGAGGCAATGCTTCGCATCGTGTACCGTGTGGCCGGAGAGGGAACCCGTGAATTTTCCCAGCGGACAGAAGGAGACAAGATCGAGGTGGTAGGGCCTCTGGGCAATGGATTTGAACAGCGCGAAGGCAGTGCACTGCTGATCGGTGGCGGTATCGGAATTCCTCCGATGCTGGAACTTGCCAAGACACTGCATCACAAGGGGCAGGATGTCAAAGTGGTATTGGGATACCGCGACAACGATCTGTTCCTGGCTTCTGATTTTGAGGCCTATGGACAGGTATATTTTTCTACGGAGGACGGCAGTGTGGGAACCCGCGGCAATGTGATCGATGCCATCCGCGAGCAGAATATCAGTGCGGATGCGATCTATTCCTGCGGGCCGATCCCGATGCTTCGCGGCGTGAAGCAGTACGGACTGGAGCAGGGGATCGCCACACAGATTTCCATGGAAGAGAAGATGGCCTGCGGTATCGGGGCCTGCCTGGCGTGTGTATGCCAGACGAAGGAGATCGATGGCCACAGCCACGTACATAATACCAGAATCTGCAAAGACGGTCCGGTGTTTTACGCGCAGGACATTGAGTTATAGAAAGGAGATCAAAAGACATGAATTTATCGGTTGATTTTGCAGGGGTATCCATGAAAAATCCAGTGACCACCGCATCCGGTACTTTTGGCTCCGGAGCAGAATATGGTGAGTTTGTGGATCTGTCGGAACTTGGGGCAGTCACGACCAAGGGCGTGGCCAATGTTCCGTGGCCGGGCAATCCGACCCCACGTATCTGTGAGACATATGGTGGTATGCTCAATGCCATCGGCCTTCAGAATCCGGGAATTGATGTGTTCATTGAGAGGGATATCCCTTTCCTGAAACAGCATGATACGAAGATCATTGTCAATGTCTGCGGACGCACGGCACAGGACTATGTGGATGTGGTAGAGCGGCTGGCGGATCAGGATGTGGATCTTCTGGAGATCAATATCTCCTGCCCGAATGTCAAGGCCGGAGGCATCGCATTCGGACAGGATCCGAAACAGGTAGAGCAGATCACGTCGCAGATCAAGCGCGTTGCCGGACAGCCTGTGATCATGAAACTCAGTCCGAATGTCACAGACATTGCGCAGATGGCGCAGGCAGCCGAGGCAGGTGGCGCAGATGCGGTCTCCCTGATCAATACGCTGACCGGCATGAAGATTGATGTGGAGCGGCGAACCTTTGCCCTGGCCAATAAAACCGGCGGCATGTCCGGACCGGCAGTCAAACCGGTGGCTGTGCGCATGGTATATCAGGTGGCGCAGGCGGTCAAGATCCCGATCCTTGGGATGGGCGGCATCCGCAACGCACAGGATGCGCTGGAGTTTATCATGGCGGGGGCGACGATGGTGGCCGTGGGTACTGCGAACTTCCACAATCCCGCAGCAACCCTGGACGTGATCCATGGTATTCAGGATTATATGGAGAAACATAAGATAGAAGATATCCGTGAACTGATCGGTTGTGTACATTGATCGAAAGGGGCTGGCAATGCGGTTGCCTGCCCCTTTGTTTTATGTTAAACTAGACACAAAGAAAGCGGATCAAGACGCGGAAAGGTTGGTTTAGAGATGGAGCAGTACAAGCAGGAATTTATCCAGTTTATGGTGGAGAGTAATGTACTTAAGTTTGGTGATTTTACATTGAAGAGTGGACGTAAGTCCCCATTTTTTATGAATGCGGGTGCTTATGTGACAGGATCCCAGTTAAAGAGACTGGGAGAATATTATGCAAAGGCGATTCATGATGTATACGGAGATGATTTCGATGTCCTGTTCGGGCCGGCCTACAAGGGCATTCCGATCAGTGTCGTGACTGCGATTGCCTACAGCGAGTTATATGGCAAGGAAGTCCGCTATTGTTCCGACCGTAAGGAGGAGAAGGACCACGGCGCAGACAAGGGGAGTTTCCTGGGAAGCAAGCTACAGGACGGAGACCGCGTGGTGATGATCGAGGATGTGACCACATCCGGCAAGTCCATGGAAGAGACAGTGCCTAAGGTACGCGGGGCAGCAGACGTGGAGATCGTCGGATTGATGGTGTCGCTGAATCGCATGGAGCGCGGCCTGTCCTCCGACAAGTGTGCGCTGGATGAGATTCAGGACAAATATGGATTTGCGACCAATGCCATTGTGTCCATGGAGGATGTTGTGGAATGTCTCTACAACAAAGAATGTCAGGGACGCGTGGTCATTGACGATACTATGAAAGCAGCAATTGACGCATATTATAAGGAGTATGGTGTGAATTAGTTTCAGATTGGAGGATGGAGATTCATATGGAGAAAATTTATAAGACAATGAAGTCGGTCGGAGCATGGAATCTGACGATCGGGATTCTGCTTATTCTGGGAGGGATTGCAGGCGGAGTCTGTGTGATCTGCAGTGGAGCCAGATTATTGAAAGATAAGAGAGAACTTATGTTCTAGGAGGAGACGTCAGATGAGTCAGGAAGCAGTCATACTGGAATTATACCAGGACTTTTCCTGTATGGCAGGAGCGTGTCCCACCACCTGCTGCAGTGGGTGGAAGATCGTGGTGGATCAGAAGGCATATGAGCGTTTTTCCGCCATAGAGCCGGTGTGGCTCCGGGACAGGATACTTGAGAATATCGTCACCAAAGGAGATATGCACGAATTTCGCCACCGGCCCGGTGGCGATTGTGCTATGTTGGAGAAGGATGGATTGTGCACGATCCAGAAGCATGCGGGAGAAGAGGCACTGTGCAATACGTGCCGGAAATTTCCGCGGTTGATCGGGAAAGTGCACCGGGATGGACAGGAGCAGACCTGGATCTCGATGGCGGCTTCCTGCCCGGTGGTGGCCGGATATCTCTGGCGGGGAGAGGGAGAGGTCTGTGTGATCAGAGATCATGGACGGAGCAGTCTCGCACAGACTGGATGGTTTTCGCCGTATCGCCGGAAGCTGGAAGCATTGCTCGAGGAATCGGTTTTGGAAAGATTTGGCAGGAGGATTCAGTACACCTATGATCTTGCAGAGCGTGTGGCAGATCTTCTGGTACGCTATCCGGAACGGAAGTATCTTCCTGGAAGCCTGGACTTCTATGAACAGGAGATGCCTGAGATCGGAGAACTGGCAGGATCCCTGCTGGAATTTGAGGAAGCGTATGGAACTGAGTGGAAGCGGTTTGTGCTCCGTTATTTTGACTGGAGGATGTTTACGCTGACGTTGGAAGATGCGGTGCACACGGAGACGATGTCCGGTATGAAGGACGGGAAATCCCCGGATATTTTGCGGGATGCTGACAGGATCCATTGTGCCCAGACTTTTGGGGAACTGAAACTGTTGTTTACGATTTTGTTCAGCAGGTTTGCTGTATCCGGAAGTTTGACAGAGCCGCAGATCCTGGAGGCCATAGACTGGGTCTATCGGCTTTGTGCGCATGGGAAGGTGCTTTCCCGGAATATGACGCAAATATTTATCGACATATTTGAACTGTAAGGTAACATACTTGGTGTGTTACCTTTTCACATTTTTGCCTATTTTTCGACAGTTATCAAGGAAAGGTATTTATGCAAAAGAGAGAAATCTGTCATAACCTCTTTACGTATGCAAAATAGATGTTATTCTAAATAAAATCTATTTAAATATCCAACATAGGAGGGAGTTATGAATATTGCATTATGGAGCTGCCTGAAACAGAAGGGGTGTGTGACCACCAGCACGGCATTGATGTCGGTCTATGGTTCGTTTCTGGAATCCGGCAGATGCGTGCTGCTGGAGAACCACTACGGTGTCAGAAATCTGGGAAGTGTTCTGATCACGCCGGAGCAGCAGAGTGTAGTGAGGGAGTCCTCGACATATTTCAGCAAATACGGGATCGAGCATGTGATGAAACAACTCTATGCCGGGGAAGATGGACGAAAGGCACTCCATGAGACGATGGTTCCATTGCTATATCAGGGGATGTATTATCTGCCACAGAGTTGTGTGGTCAACCGGGAGGTGTTTCAGTACAATTTTCAGGAAGTCGAGAAAAGTCTGTTCCAATGTCTCAGGCAGTTTGCCGCAAATGTGTATATAGATCTTGAGAGTTATGGCAATCCGTCCACACTTCGGATTCTACAGGACGCATCCACACAGGTGGTGATCTGTATGGATCAGGATATCAATCACTGGGAGAAACTGTTTTCCGCTTATCAGCCATTGACACGCAGGGCTTTTTTTATTCTTGGAGGGTATATACCGGAGTATCGTTGGAATATGACAGAGATCCGCAAGCGGTTCCGGATTCCGGTGGAGCGGATCGGAGCAATCCCATACAATCTGGAACTGGAACAGGCAATGGAGACGGGCAGGCTTCTGCAGTTCGTGAACCGTACATCTCGTGGAAAACGAAGCCGGGAGAATGCATATTTTGTCCGCAAGACCAAAGAATGTGCTTTGCGGCTGCATGAATATGGTCAAAAAAGAACCGGCATGGATATGCCGGTTCCGGGAAGTCTGTATCTGTAATATTATTCCTGGGATGTCGGATCTTCGTCCTCCGGGTGGTGGAGAAGATGGACCTGTACTTTGTCGATGCGGTTGTTTGCCGCAGAGACAACGGTATATTCTGCGAAGTCATCGGATACTTTTTCACCGGATTCCGGGAAGTGATCCAGCAGATTGATGATATGTCCGGAGATGGAATCATAATCTTCGGTCTGGATGTCAATGCCGAGTTCTTCGCGGATGTCATCGAGTTTGGCGACACCCAGAAGCAGATAATTGTCATCGTCCAGTCTGGTGATTTCGTCTTCCTCGTCCGCATCATATTCATCGCGGATCTCTCCGACAATTTCTTCGATCAGATCTTCCAGCGTCAGAAGACCGGCCGTAGCGCCATATTCATCCAGAACGATCGCCATCGCGATAGAATCCAGCTTCATGTCAAAGAAAAGCTCAGATATCTTTTTGTATTCATAGGTAAAATACGGCTCGCGCATATGATCGGCGATATGGAAATTCTCATGGGATCCCGGGTAGAAGAAGACATCCTTGATATGGATGATTCCCTTGATATTATCACGGCTTTCCTCATAGACAGGGATTCGGCTGAACTTTTCCTTGGCAAAACAATCCATCAGTTCATCATAAGAAGCATCGATGCTGACGAACTGCACATCCATCTTTGGAACCATAACATCTTTGGCCAGGGAATCTCCAAAATCAACCACATTGGTGATCATCTGCCGTTCTTCGCTCTCGATGACACCCTCCTCATGACTGACATCGACAATGGTACGAAGTTCGTTTTCTGTAATGACAGGCTGGCTGTTTGGATCCACATGGAACAGTTTCAGAAACAGTCCCGAGATCAGATTCATCAGAAAAGCCAGAGGACTTAAGATCAGCGACACATAATATACCGGCCGGGCATAGACTAATGCCATGGTCAGGGAATTGGAGGCCGCCAGAGACTTTGGTACGATCTCACCAAAGATCAGTACCAGAATCGTCAGAATACCGGTGGCAATACCGATCCAGAGACTTTCCATCTTTCCAAATCCCAGTTTAGATGCCAGTGAGATGGCAAAGGATGTGGAGAGGGAAGAGGCCGTCAGGTTAACAACGTTGTTGCCGATCAGAATCGTGCTGAGCAGTCTGGTCGGATTGTCGGTAAGCCGCAGTACAATCTGGGCACGCCGGTTTCCTTCATCAACCAGCGCCTTGATGCGCATTTTATTGACCGTAGTCAGACAGGTTTCCGCCGAAGAAAAGAAGGCGGAAAGCAGTAACAGAATAATCAGGATTAAAAGCCGCGACGCGTCACTGGAATCCAAAAAATATCACTCCATTCTTTTTTGTTGTGTTGAAATTTGATTAACATTTTCCATTCTACATTAGGGGCTGCCACATTGTCAAGGCTGCGACGGAGTTGCCACTACAAAGTAGTCATAGAACTGCAGACTGTATCCGGCCTGTTCGAAGACGGAGGAATCATAGCTGCTGTCCAGTAGATAGGTTCCCTGGGGATCAAGCACCTGCGGGGAACTGGCATCAAAGGAAAAACGGAATCGGCCGAAGCTGCTGACATCCAGAAAAGCACTCGGATAGTTGGTATATTGGACCGTATTGCGGTATTCCACGGAATCCTGTTCGCTGTAGAACAGAACTCTGGCGTAATTTGCGCCGGAAGCGCAGTAGATGATTCCATCGTCTCCGGCAGATTCCATGGCGGCATCGACCGCCTGTTCCAGCCCCTTGCAGAAGTATCCCTCAATATCGGAAGCATACTGTGTAAAATAAGTCTTTTCAAACTGTACGAACAGGACACTGTAGATGACCAGAGGAACCAGAAATGTCCAGGGATTGATCCGCTGACAGATTTCATAGATGGCGTAGGCGGCCAGGCAGATCATCGGAAGCCAGAGGCTGTTGACACGGTTGATGTTGACATTGATCAGAAGACCAAGCAGGAATCCTCCAACGAAGTTGATCAGTAAAAAGGTCTCGCCGGCCATTTCTTTTGTGCGGAAGCCCTGGATCAGACGCCAGATAGCCAGGATCAGCCCGATTCCCGCAAAGATCAGGGAAACCGGATAAAAGATCCCGTAACCCTCAATACTGTTCCATGGAAGTCCGTCCTGCCCGGAGCCGATGATCTGCAACAGGTTCTGCAGATTATCTCCGAGATTGGAAAGGGACAGTTCGTCGGCGCGCATGTAAAGGAGCTTTGGGATGGAGAAGAACGGTGTGCGGATTTCCTCGAGAATCCCCTTGTTGACCAGAAGGAACAGCAGGAGAGGCAGTGCCAGAACAAACAGGATCGCAGCTGCGGCAATGCTTTCTTTCTGAATGCGAAGTTTCTTATAATAAATACTGTATGCCAGTTCCAGCGCAAGCATGAGAGGAACAAACGGCCAGATCGTGGCATAACAGTACAGGGAAAGTCCGTACATCAGAGCGGAAAGCATCAGAAAACGAGGCTTTTCCAGACCCTTCAGGAAGAAGAACAGTCCAAAGATCAGAAATCCCGGTGCGAGATTGGATTCCAGTCCCCAGCGGGCCAGCATGATATGCCATGGGGCCACAGCGGTCAGAAACATCATACAAAGACCGAGTTTTTCGTCGCGGATCCGTCTGCCGATGCCGTAGACCGCAGGCAGGGTGAATAATGCCACCAGAAGCTGTGGAAGACGAAGAACCCAGGTTTTTGCACCAAAGATGGCCATAAAGGGAATCATCAGAAGAGAGTTCAACACATTCATGCCGCTGCCCCAGGCAGTCAGATAGACCGGAAGACGGTATCCAAAGGAATCGGTGCCATGGCGCAGAAGAGATAATGCCTCGTAGCCGGCGAATGCCTCATCCTGATTGATGTCTCCGGGGATTGTTCCGAACTGCCATGCTCTGGCGAAGAGACCGATCAGAAAAATAGCGGCAAATACCAGATGCTGCCAGTGTGCGTTTGGGAACGAACGGGGAGTGGTGGAATTCTTGGATGGTCGTCTTTTTGCGGACATAGGAGAAACCTGCCTTTCTTTCAAGAGCTCTGTATGTAATACTCTCTGTAAATCAGTATATACTTTCATGGTGATTCTTTCATTATACAGGAGGAAACGAAGATTGACAAATCCGGAAAACAGAGCTTTTGGGGACGGTGTAAATTTTTTTTGAAAAAAATAAAAAAAAGACTTGCATTTGTCGGGGAACTGTTATATACTAAACGAGTGCTTGTGAGACGGAAGCTTACAGACACAACATATAGCGCTATCGCCAAACGGTAAGGCACTGGACTCTGACTCCAGCATTTCAAGGTTCGAATCCTTGTAGCGCTGTTAGCCGAAGCATTTTGCTTCGGCTTTTTTTTCTTATTTTTCTATGTGCATTCTGCCACAAAAAAGATCCAATTATTATATACAATCCCGGAGTGAAATATGCTATACTACAGTTGTATTTATTATATTTCTAAGAAAAGGAGAAAAAAATGGGAATTCGAAAAACATTATTATCATTACTTCTGACTTCTGCCATGGTGATCGGATGTGCGACCTCAGCGGCACCGGCCAAGGCAGCAACCACCATTCCGACGATCACTGCACCGGTGATGGATGTCTTTGCGGTTGATGCACCTGCTGTCAAGGCGACGATGACATTGGGAACGGACAGTGCAGAGAGCACAGACACGGCCAAGCGGGAGGAGACAGCAGCGGTTCTTCCAATCGTGGTGACGGAGCCCGGATGTCTGGTAATGCAGGTGACACCGGTTCGCATTACCGAATCTTTCGAGATCAGACTGTATACCGATGCAGACTGCAAGTCTGAGGTCGTGGGAGCGGATTACGCTTACATGAGCAAGTATACGACAGACACCAAGAAAATGGACTTCAAGCTGAAGCAGGCAGGAACCTACTATCTTAAGGCGAAGTTTAACTACACGGTTGCCAAGGAGGCAAACTCCTGTGATATCAGTACCTATGCATACCGCGGAACCGCTACTGACATCAACAGCGAGGCACAGCTCTGGAAGAATCCGGACAGTTCCTTTGCAAACTATCACAGAATGGTAGTGGGACAGGGTGGCCTGGTGACGTTGACAGGATTTTCCATGAGCGACGACAGAACTACCAATAATGGTCTGAGCGTATCTATCTGTGATTCAAACAAGGCGGAGCTGACCAGCGATTGGCTGAAGTATGGCGAGTATGCACACATTACACTGAAAGCCGGTACCTACTATGTGGCGACCAAAGAGGACGACATGTATTCTATCAGTTTTGGTGTGACACCGTTTAAGAATCAGGGCGCGACGAAGAAATCCAAGGCGAAGCTGATCAAGCCGGGCAAGACCGTACAGGGGTATATGCACTATGAGGCACCTGCGAATACCAAACGCTGGTTCAAGGTGAAGCTGACCAAGAAAAAGAAACTCAAGCTGGTTATTTCCAACTATTCCGATCATGGCTGGCTGAGGGTGCAGGTCACATCTAACAACAAGCGTTTCATCACCAAGAGCAGTATGGTGGATGCCGGAAAGAAACTGATCTTAAGTTCCAGCGGAAAACTCTCCAAGGGAACCTATTACGTCTGTGCAGAGAAGGCATATGATTATGATTCTGCTTACAAGATCAAATACTGCAAATAATTAAGAAAGCAAAAGAGAGCAAGAAAACGATATGGATACGATTTGGTTAGTGATTCCCTGCTACAATGAGCAGGAAGTGTTGCCGGAGACGTCAAGACAGCTTCGGGAGATTATGCATGGACTGATGCAGAAGGGGAAGATCTCAGAGCAAAGCAAGGTTGCGTTTGTCAACGATGGTTCCCGGGATAACACCTGGGCGATCATCAATCAGCTTCATGAACAGGATCCTCTGTTTGTCGGAGTGAATCTGGCGCACAACCGGGGACATCAGAACGCGCTTCTGGCCGGCTTGATGACTGCGAAAGATTACGCAGACGCTGCGATTTCGCTGGATGCGGATCTGCAGGATGATGTGGCTGCGATCGAACAGTTTATTGACAAGTTTCAGGAGGGCAAGGATATCGTCTATGGTGTCCGCTCTACCCGTGCGACAGATACGGTATTTAAGAGAAGCACGGCACATGCCTTCTACAAACTGATGAAGACCATGGGTGCTGACACTCTGGAGGACCATGCAGATTACCGGCTTATGAGCAAGCGCGCGCTGGAGGGACTGGCACAGTATAAAGAGGTGAACCTGTTCCTGCGGGGTATCGTGCCGATGATCGGCTACGAGACCGATGTGGTCTATTATGAGAGACATGAACGCTTTGCAGGGGAATCCAAATATCCATTGAAGAAGATGCTGGCATTTGCTATTGATGGCATTACGTCGTGCAGTGTGAAGCCGATCCGTATGATCACAGGACTGGGCATGCTGTTGTTTACCGTCAGTATTCTGATGCTGATCTATTTCCTCATTGTCTGGGTCACAGGCAAGACTGTGGCTGGATGGACATCCATTGTGATCTCCCTGTGGGGGATCGGTGGTCTGATCCTTCTGGCGCTGGGCGTGATCGGCGAATATGTCGGCAAGATTTACATGGAGGTCAAGGAGAGACCACGTTTCATTATCGAGAGCGTGATCTACCGCGACAAGTAAAATAATTCATACAATATTAAACCAAGACAAACAAAAAGGGAACATCCTGTAAAAGGATGTTCCCTTTTTCCGTATATCAGGTCATGAAATTCTGTATCGCTGCATCACGAGCACTATCTTGCCAATGCTGGCTGTGTGTGAACAACATGACAAGTGAATTTGAAAATCAATTCTCGTCGCCCTCTTTGGATACGGAGAGAAGCTGTCTCTTTCTGGCCATCTCATCGCTGTCGAGGTATTCGTCGTAGGTGGTGATCTTGTCGATCAGTCCGCCCGGTGTGATCTCCATGATACGGTTTGCAATCGTCTGGATGAACTGGTGATCCTGGGAGGTAAATAATACGACACCCGGGAATTTGATCAGTCCGTTGTTCAGTGCGGTGATGGATTCCATATCCAGATGGTTGGTAGGCTCATCCAGGATCAGAATATTGGACGCCAGGATCATCATCTTGGAGAGCATGACGCGGACGCGCTCGCCACCGGAGAGGACATTGACTTTTTTGACACCGTCTTCACCGGGGAATAACATACGTCCCAGGAACTGGCGCACATAGGTCGGATCCTTTTCCGGAGAGAATGGCATCAGCCAGTCCACGATGGTCTCATTGCCGGAAAACAGCTCTGTGTTGTCTTTCGGGAAGTATGAGAAGCTGGTGGTCACGCCCCATTTGTAGGAACCTTCATCCGGCTCCATCTCACCTGCCAGGATCTGGAACAGGGTCGTTGTGGCGATGGTGTTGCTGCCGACGAAAGCGACCTTGTCATCATGTCCCAGGATAAAGGAAATGTCATCGAGAACCTTGACACCGTCGATGGTCTTGGAAAGATGCTCTACCACCAGAACGTCATTGCCGATCTCGCGTCCCGGACGAAAATCAATGTATGGATATTTACGGCTGGAAGGCTTCATATCATCCAGCTCGATCTTTTCCAGAGCACGTTTACGGGAGGTTGCCTGTTTGGATTTGGAGGCGTTGGCGGAGAATCGCTGGATAAATTCCTGCAGTTCCTTGATCTTTTCTTCTTTCTTTTTGTTGGCCTCTTTCATCTGCTTGATCATCAGCTGGCTGGACTCGTACCAGAAGTCGTAGTTGCCGGCGTAAAGCTGAATCTTGGCGTAATCGATATCTGCGGTATGTGTGCAGACTTTGTTCAGGAAATAACGGTCGTGGGATACTACGATCACGGTATTGTCAAAGTTGATCAGGAACTCCTCCAGCCAGCGGATCGCTTCCAGATCCAAATGGTTCGTAGGCTCATCGAGCAGCAGGATGTCCGGATTGCCAAACAATGCCTGTGCAAGCAGGACCTTTACCTTTTCGCTGGCCGGCAGTTCGCTCATCATCATGTAGTGCTCCTCGGTAGGGATGCCCAGTCCGTTTAACAGGGTGGCAGCGTCGGATTCCGCTTCCCATCCGTTCATATTGGCAAATTCCTCCTCGAGCTCTGCAGCGCGGATGCCGTCCTCATCGGTGAAATCTTCCTTGGCGTAGATCGCGTCCTTCTCCTTGGAGATCTCGTAGAGACGATTGTTTCCCATGATGACGGTATCCAGCACCGGATAGGAGTCATACTGGAAGTGATCCTGCTTTAAGAAAGACAGCCGCTGGCCCGGTGTGATGATGATCTCGCCCTTGGTCGGCTCGATCTCTCCGGTCAGGATTTTTAAGAAGGTGGATTTTCCGGCACCGTTGGCACCGATCAGGCCATAGCAGTTGCCTTCAGTAAATTTAATATTGACGTCTTCAAAAAGAGCTTTCTTTCCGAGACGTAAAGTAACATTACTTGCTTGAATCATACAATTTTAAAATCCTTTCTTTAATCTAAGATGTATTTTACTAGATAGACGGGATTTTGCAAGGAATTTTTTGACACTGCTCATAGATATGTAGTAAAATATGAAAGAATGGGGGTAGATTTTATTTGCTGCCCAGACTGAGAGAAACGAGGACAAGAATCGATGAATACTGCAAAGAACCGCAAGATAACATACAGTCAGGGGACGACTCTGGCACTGGGGGTGTCACAGGTTGCCCAGGGTGTACAGTTTGCCGTATCGCTTCCGGACTGTCAGGAGTGCAGTCTGATACTTTACCAGAAGGGATACAAAAAGCCGTATGATGTGATTGTGTTGGACCAGACCTACAAGAGAGGAAGCGTGTTCTTTGTGACGGTGACCGGATTTGTGGGAGAAGAGTTATCCGCCGCAGAGCTGGCAGACCGGCTTTCCAGAGAGTATGAATATATGTTCAGGGTAGGAGAACGTGAGTTTGTCGATCCCTATGCCACAGCGATCCATGGAAGAGAGCATTGGGGCAAACCGGGAAAGACCAGGGAGAATCTGCGGGGCGGTATTGGGCTGGAAGCCTTTCACTGGGAGAATGACGCACCGCCGGCGATTGCATTTCGTGATCTGATCCTGTATCAGCTCCACGTGCGTGGATTTACGAACCACCGGTCCTCGCGGGTGCAGGCACGCGGAACCTTCCGCGGTCTTCAGGAAAAGATTCCTTATATTAAAGACCTTGGTGTCAATGCCGTGATGCTGCTTCCGTGCTACGACTTTCAGGAGATCATGGAATCCTCCAAACAGGTGATCGGTGAGCCCAAGACAATGCCGCAGACGGCAGAGAATCAGATGGGAGCCGAGATGGCCTCTTGCAGTAGAAAAACACGGCAGCAGCAAGACGTGAAGATCAATTACTGGGGGTACGGAAGCACTGACAACTATTATTTTGCGCCAAAGGCAGGCTATGCCTCCGACAAGCAGAATGCCGCCGGCGAGATGAAGACATTGGTCAAGCAGTTCCATGAGCAGGGGATTGAAGTTCTGTTGGATATTTATTTTGCACCGGGTACAAACCTGCATCTGATGACGGACTGCCTCAGACACTGGGTGATGAATTATCACATTGACGGTTTCCGTGTTAATCAGGAGGTTATGCCGGCAATTTCCATGGTATCCGATCCGATCCTGGCCGGTGTGAAGCTGCTGACGTCCTACTGGGATCAGAATATGCTGATGCAGAGCGGGGTGATCCATCAGGAGAATGCGCTGGCAGAATATAACGAGGGTTATATGAATGACGTCCGCCGCTTCCTGAAGAGTGATGAGGGACAGGTAGGCAATTTTGTGGAGCGTTTCCGCAGAAATCCGAGAGACTATTCGGTGATCAATTTCCTGGCCCATGTCAATGGATTTACCATGATGGATCTGGTGTCGTACGATGTCAAGCACAATGAGGACAACGGTGAGATGAACCAGGATGGTGCAGAGATCAATTACAGCTGGAACTGTGGTGTCGAGGGGAAGAGCCGCAAGAAGACTATCCTGGCCAGAAGACAGTGCCAGATCCGCAATGCATTCCTGATGCTTCTGTTCTCACAGGGCACGCCGATGATCCTGGCGGGCGATGAGTTTGGAAACAGCCAGAAGGGCAACAACAATCCATATTGTCAGGACAATGCCATCACATGGCTGGACTGGAACCACACTGACTATCAGAAAGAGATCCTGGAGTATGTGCGCAAGCTGATCGCATTCCGCAAAAAGCATCCTGTCCTGCATCAGGAAAAAGAACTCCTGCAGATGGATACGCTGTCATGTGGCATGCCGGATCTGTCGGTACACAGCACGCAGGCATGGAAGGGAGATTATTCCCATTATAACCGTATGTTGGGACTTCTTTTGTATGGGGATTATGCCAAACTTCCGGACGGCAGCAGTGATGATTCAATTTACCTGATCTTTAATATGTACTGGGAGCCCCGCTCCTTTGACCTGCCGAATCTGCCGGGAGACAGACAGTGGTATGTGGCCATTGAGACCTATAGCAATACCTTCAGTCCGGTTCCGGCTGAGCCGGCAAGAAAGCCAAAGAAGAAGAGAGCATCCCTTGTCAGTCAGAAAAAGACAATCGTTCCACCGCGTTCTATCGTGGTGTTTGTGGGCAAATAGCCCGGTTTACAGATCGTGATCATTTACGATCTCCTCGTAAAGATCCAGACTACATACCTTGACAGGGGTGTAGTGTGTGCAGTTGCTGCAACTGATAGAATCTGCTGTGGAGTTCTTTGCATTGCCGCAGTGGCAGTCACTGTCTGCATGATACTTGCTGCAGCGCTGTGCGACTTCCTTCATGGTTTTTGCATCTTTTTTCATGAGTTTCACCTCCCTTGATTTGGTGTTTCTATATGAAAACCGTCGTGACAGAGGTCACATTGCCGGTTGCAGCTTAGTATGTACAGAAAGTGAGAAAATATGATAGATATTTCTGTGGAAGAGATTAAACCTTTTATGAGTCGCCTGTTTGGTCAGGCGGCTTTTGATGATTTTTTATTGATCGAGGCGGATATTGTGACGGACTGTAGCCTGCATGTGACAGGAAGACGTAATCCCGAATGGTATGACACAGAACAGCTTGAGCAGGCACCGGAACTTGGAAGACCGTGGATCACCTGGGGAGAGAAAAAGGCGTTGCTGTTTGCAGCCATTCGTGGGCATAAAAGTCCACAGCGCATGACGATCACACTCAAGGCCTGTGAGACCTGGGCTGCACCTCGCATGGAAAAGATGGGAGCGGGGGTGGTCTATGAGCAGTATCATCCGGATCTGTTCCTGCACATACGCTTTGGACAGGGTGAACTGCATCTGGTGACTGGCACGGCATTTGCATCATTTACTATGGATCGTTCGATAGAACAGGGCTGGGACAGCTATATCCGGCATGTTTTTGGTGAAAATACATAAAAATAGACGAAAAAAGCGAAAATGATTGCGATATTCGCACGAAAAGCCTATAATAAAAATAATATTGTTATGCATAAAGAATGTGTAGAGTCAGGGGGTTTTTATGGACAATTCAATTCAAAGTCGTTTGCGCCGCAAAAAACGTATGGGAGACCTGCTTCTGGATGCCGGTGTCATCACACAGGAACAGCTGGATGAGGCATTAAAGCGCCAAAAGGAAGATGGCAGTGGGCAGAAACTTGGAACCATTCTGGTTGACATGGGAGTGATCAGTGATGAGATCATTGCGGAGGCTATGTGTCACCTTATGGGACTGGAACGAGTTCACCTTGCCGGTATCACGATCGAGGACAATGTCCTGGGGCTGGTGCAGGAGCGTGTACTTCGTAAGTATATGCTGCTTCCGTATGAGTTTAATCCGGACAATCCAAACGTACTTCGCGTAGCATTCAGTGATCCGCTTGATATGATGGCGATGGATGACCTTTCGATCATTACCGGTCTCCAGATTGAAGTGCGTGTTACGACCGTAAAAGACGTTGCGGCGGCACTGGACCGTTTCTATGGAAACAGCGAGGCCATGAAGGTGGCGGATCAGTACGCCAAGGAACGTCAGGAGAAATATGGCGGGGACAAACAGGACAAAAACGCGGAGTCTGAGGAAGTCAAACAGGCGCCGATCGTTCGACTGGTCAACCAGATCATCGAGCAGGCAGTACATAAGAGAGCGTCGGATATCCATTTTGAGCCATTGGAGTCACAGCTTCGTATCCGTTTCCGAGTCGATGGTGTGCTTCAGGAGGCGATGCGCCACGACATTTCCCTGTTGTCGGCGATGGTCGCACGTATCAAGATCGTCGGCGGTATGGATATTTCCGAAAAGCGAAAACCACAGGATGGTCGTATGACGAATATCGTCGACCGGCAGGAATATGATATCCGTGTATCTATTCTGCCGACAGTCTATGGAGAGAAGATCGTTATGCGACTTGCGCAGAAGACCGCGCTGAGCCGTGACAAGAAAGATCTGGGATTCCGGCCGGAGGAGCTGAAACGATTCGAATCGATCCTGAAACATCCACACGGCATTATGCTGGTAACCGGACCAACCGGTTCCGGTAAATCTACGACACTGTATACCGCGCTTTCCGAGCTGAATACCGAGGAAGTAAACATTATCACTGTAGAGGATCCGGTCGAGGCGAATATCAATGGTATCAACCAGGTTCAGGTAAACGTCAAGGCGGATATGACTTTCGCGGCGGCGCTTCGTTCGATCCTGCGTCAGGATCCGGACATTATTATGATCGGAGAGATCCGAGACGGTGAGACCGCCGGCATCGCCATTGAGTCCGCTATCACGGGCCATCTTGTAGTAAGTACACTGCATACGAACAGTTCGGCGAGTACGATCACCCGTCTGGAAGATATGGGTATTGAGAACTATCTGATCGCAGATTCCGTGATCGGAGTTATCGCACAGCGTCTGGCCAGACGTGTCTGCACCAAGTGCAGCACCAAGGTACCGGCCGATGATCTGGAGAAGGAAGAACTTGGTATTCCAAAGGAAGATTTTGATAAGGAACTGCTGATCCCGAAGGCTACTCTGGGAAAGACCGAATGTCTGGAGTGCGGCGGGGCAGGATATAAAGGACGAATCGGTGTCTATGAGATTATGACGATCTCGCCGGAGATCAAACGTCTGATCGCACACAGCGCCGGGGTAGAGGCGATTGAGCAAAAAGCGATCGAAGAAGGTATGAGTACATTGATCATGTCAGCAAACCGACTGGTACTCGAGGGTATGACTACCCTGGAAGAGGTACATCGTATTGCATATGATGATTGATGATGTAAAAGAATGGAGGAAATAGTAAACTATGGAGATTACGATGACAAACCTTCTGGCAGTGGCCAGAGAGGTTGGCGCATCCGATGTACATATTACGGTCGGACTGCCACCAAAGATGCGTGTTAACGGCACGATTGAGAATATCATTGATTATGTGCTTCAGCCAAAGGACACTCAGGCATTGCTGGTTCCGCTGATGAATGACCGTCAGCTTGCAACCATCAAAAAAGAGGGTGAGGTGGATTTCTCCCACTCCCTGGAAGAACTCGGACGATTCCGTGTCAATATCTTCCGTCAGAAGGGAACCTTTGCAGCTGTTCTTCGTCTGATCAATACGACGATCCCGGATCCGGCCAAACTGGGTCTTCCGTGGTCGGTACTGGATCTGGCCAAGAAGAAACGTGGACTGGTTCTGGTAACCGGACCTACCGGTTCCGGTAAATCTACCACACTGGCAGCTCTGATCAATATGATCAATGAGACCCGTAAAGAGCATATTATCACGATGGAGGATCCTATCGAGTACCTGCATCAGCATAAAAATTCCATTGTCAATCAGCGAGAGATCGGTCTGGATACCCTTTCCTTCGGAAATGGTCTTCGTGCAGCACTCCGTGAGGATCCGGACGTTATCCTCGTCGGTGAGATGCGTGACCTGGAGACAATCTCTGCAGCCATCACGGCAGCCGAGACCGGTCACCTGGTCTTCTCCACACTGCATACGATCGGTGCCGCACCTACGGTAGACCGTGTGATCGACGTATTCCCGCCACACCAGCAGCAGCAGATCCGTGTACAGCTTGCAGCCGTACTTCTGGCGGTAGTTTCCCAGCAGCTGATGCCGACTTCCGATGGCAAGGGCCGTGTGGCTGCCTATGAGGTCATGCATTCCGTGCCTGCGATCCAGTCCAATATCCGTGATGGAAAGACGCATCAGATCCCATCCACGATCCAGACCAGCAAAAAGCTCGGTATGCAGACGATGGACGATGCCATCTTCGATCTGTATCAGCAGTTGAAGATCTCCGCAGATGTCGCCCTGGAATTTGCCCAGGAGCCGGAACTTCTGAAGAGAAAATTGTTCTAATCCCGATCGAATCTCGATCATATTGCAAAAAAGGATTGCATTCCCGGAGACAATATGATAGAGTAGACAAGTACGCGGCTTATCAGGGGATAAGTGCGTGCAAATACAAGCAAACACGCATGTGGATGTCTCATGGGTGCCTGGGCTTCAGGTCGTGAGAGGAAATCGCAGATTTCAGGAAGCATGCGGAAGACACAAAAACCATATGGAGGTAAAATCATGAGTGTTATTTCAATGAAGCAGTTACTGGAGGCAGGTGTTCATTTCGGACATCAGACAAGAAGATGGAACCCTAAAATGGCAGAGTACATCTACACAGAGCGTAATGGTATCTACATCATCGACTTACAGAAGTCTGTAGGCATGGTAGACACTGCTTACAATGCAGTAAAAGAGATCGCTGCAAACGGCGGCAAGATCCTTTTCGTAGGTACAAAGAAGCAGGCTCAGGACTCTATCAAGGCAGAGGCAGAGCGTTGTGGAATGTTCTATGTTAATGAGAGATGGCTCGGTGGTATGCTGACCAACTTCAAGACCATTCAGACCCGTATCAAGAGACTGAAGGCAATCGAGACCATGTCTGAGGACGGTACCTTTGATGTACTTCCTAAGAAAGAGGTTATCGAGCTGAAGAAGGAGTGGGATAAGTTAGAGAAGAACCTTGGCGGAATCAAGGATATGAAGACTATTCCAGACGCTATCTTTATTGTTGATCCTAAGAAAGAGAAGATCTGTGTTCAGGAGGCTCATACATTAGGTATTCCTCTGATCGGTATTGCAGATACTAACTGTGATCCGGAAGAGTTAGATTACGTGATCCCTGGTAACGATGATGCGATCAGAGCCGTTAAGCTGATTGTTTCTACTATGGCAGATGCTGTTATCGAGGCAAATCAGGGCGAGTCTATGGCAGAGGCTGAGGCAGACGCTGAGTAATTGATACTCAAAACAAATATAGGAGGAATATGACATGGCAATTACAGCTGCACAGGTAAAAGAGTTAAGAGAAATGACCGGGGCCGGAATGATGGATTGTAAGAAGGCACTTGGAGCTACTGACGGTGATTTAGACAAGGCTGTTGAGTGGTTAAGAGAGAACGGTCTTGCAAAGGCTGCCAAGAAGGCAAGCCGTATCGCTGCTGAGGGTATGGTAGCAGTAAACGTATCTGAGGATGGAAAGGTTGCTTCTATCGTAGAGGTAAACTCTGAGACAGATTTCGTAGCAAAGAACGAGAAGTTCCAGACATTTGTTGCTGAGGTTGCTGCACAGGCACAGGCTACAAATGCTGCTAATATCGAAGAGTTCATGGCTGAGAAGTGGAATGCAGACGATGCAGGTTCCGTAGAAGAGAAGTTAAAGGCTATGATCGCTGTGATCGGCGAGAACATGAACATCCGTCGTTTCGAGAAGATCGAGACTGAGGGTGTGATCGTTTCTTACATCCATGCCGGTGGTAAGATCGGTGTTCTGGTTATCGCAGACACAGACAATGCTACAGATGGCGTTAAGGAAGCGCTCAAGAACGTTGCAATGCAGGTTGCAGCATTAAATCCTAAGTATGTATCTACAGATGATGTAGACGCTGACTACAAGGCTCATGAGTTAGAGATCTTAAAGGCTCAGGCAATGAATGATCCTAAGAATGCGAATAAGCCGGAGAATATCATCGAGAAGATGGTATCCGGACGTCTCAACAAAGAGCTCAAGGAAGTATGTCTGTTAGAGCAGGAGTACGTAAAGGCAGAGAACAAGGAGACCGTAGGAAAGTATCTTGAGGCCGTTGCAAAGGCTGAGGGAGTTTCCCTGAAGGTTACCAGCTTCGTTCGTTTCGAGACCGGTGAGGGAATCGAGAAGAAGGAAGAGGACTTCGCTGCAGAGGTTGCTGCTCAGATGGGACAGTAATCCATACGATCAGAGATATTACGAAGCTCGCAGATCCGAAACAGGTCTGCGGGCTTTTTCTTTTTAGGGATAGTAAATTGCTGTAATGTAGTGCCCCCAAAAGGCAAAACTCTGATTTTGCCTTTTTCTGTTTTTTCGGATAAATTTGTGATACGCGTGTATATTAAATGAGACTAAATGAGAAAATACATCACAACGAGACAAATGAGAAAAACTCTTAATTGTCTCGTTGTTTTTTGCTGGTGGGAGGAATATGATGATGGAGGTTAGGGCTGACTAACTAATAACACAAATTATGGAGGAACATGCTATGAATTATTTGGAGATTGAAAAGGTAATTGGAAGAGAAATTCTGGATTCCAGAGGAAACCCGACCGTAGAGGCAGAGGTAACACTGGTGGATGGAACCGTAGCCCGTGGTACTGCGCCAAGTGGAGCATCTACCGGAGAGTTTGAAGCGCTGGAACTTCGTGATGGAGATAAAGGAAGATACCTTGGCAAGGGTGTGACCAAGGCGGTAGAGCATATCAACAAGGAGATCGCAGCGGCGATCGTGGGAATGGACGCTTCGGACATTTATGCGATTGACCGTGCAATGATCGCAGCAGACGGAACAAAGACCAAGAGCAATCTGGGGGCCAATGCGATCCTGGCAGTGTCAATTGCATGTTGTAGAGCAGCAGCCTGTGCACAGGATCTGCCACTGTATCGTTTTCTGGGCGGTATTTCCGGAAATGTCCTTCCGGTTCCTATGATGAATATCATCAATGGCGGTGCACACGCGGATTCTGCGGTAGATACACAGGAGTTTATGATCATGCCAGTCGGAGCTCCTTCCTTCAAGGAAGCGCTGAGATGGTGTGCTGAGGTATTCCATGCATTAAAACAATTGATCAAAGACATGGGCGATGTCACAGCAGTCGGTGATGAAGGTGGTTTTGCACCAAATAAGCTGACTTCTGATGAGGATGCGATCGAGAAGATCCTCGAGGCAGTAAAAAAAGCCGGATTTGAGCCTGGAAAAGACTTCATGATCGCGATGGATGCAGCATCTTCCGAGTGGAAATCTGAAAAAGGAATCGGTTATTACAAGCAGCCGAAGTCCGGCAAAGAGTTTACCTCAGAGGAACTCATCGCACACTGGGAGTCACTGGTTGACAAATATCCGATCATTTCCATCGAGGACGGTCTGGATGAGGAAGACTGGGAAGGCTGGAAGAAGATGACCGCGCAGATCGGACACAAGGTACAGCTTGTCGGCGATGATCTGTTCGTGACAAACACAGAAAGATTATCCAAGGGAATTGAGATGGGAGCCGGCAACTCTATCCTGATCAAGTTAAATCAGATCGGATCCGTATCTGAGACACTTGAGGCGATCAAGATGGCACACAGAGCAGGATACACCGCAATCTCTTCTCATCGTTCCGGTGAGACGGCAGACACCACGATCGCAGATCTGGCAGTAGCACTCAATACCGCACAGATCAAGACCGGTGCACCAAGCCGTTCCGAGCGTGTGGCAAAATACAATCAGCTGCTCCGCATCGAGGAGGAACTCGGAGATGCAGCAGTATATCCGGGCATGAAGGCATTTCACGTAGGAAAATAGACAGTATCTTGTATTTTAGGCCAGTGAAACCGCGTGTTATGTAAAATAAGCGCGAATTATCCGTAAATTGGTTCAAAAAAGTTCAAAAAATGGGTTGAAGTAATCTGCAACATTTGATAAAATATTCACGACTAAATACAAGTAACTGTAGTTTACAATATACTTAGCTCGGGTGAATAGGAAGCACCCGACGGAAAGGAAGAGTAATGGCAGATTTTAATCCTAATGCAAAATTTGACCAGTGGAATGGCTTCGAAGGCGGCCTGTGGCAGCAGGGTGTCGATGTACGTGATTTCGTACAGAGAAACTACACACCATATGATGGTGATGAGTCTTTCTTAGCTGGTCCAACAGAAGCAACAGACAAGTTATGGGGCAAGCTCCAGGAGCTGCAGAAGGCTGAGCGTGCCAAGGGCGGCGTATTAGATATGGAGACAGAGGTTGTATCTTCTATCACAGCATATGGCCCTGGATATATTGATGAGAGTTTAAAGGACCTGGAGCAGATTGTAGGTCTTCAGACAGATAAGCCTCTGAAGCGTGCATTCATGCCTTACGGTGGAATCAGAATGGCTGTACAGTCATGTGAGATGTATGGTTATGAGCCATCTGAGAAGTTAAAGGAGATCTTCACTGTATATCACAAGACACACAGTGATGCGGTATTCCAGGTATACACACCAACCATGAAGGCTATGCGTCATGCAAAGATCTTAACAGGTCTTCCGGATACTTACGGACGTGGACGTATCGTAGGTGACTACAGACGTGTCGCTCTGTATGGTATCGATTACCTCATTGAGGAGAAGAAGAAAGATTTCGCTGAGATCGAGCGTCCTGGCATGAGAAGTGATCAGTTCCGTCTTCGTGAGGAAGTTGCTGAGCAGATCCAGTGCCTGAAGGATATGAAGACTATGGCTGAGAGCTATGGTTATGATATCTCTAAGCCGGCTTCAAACGCTAAGGAAGCATTCCAGTGGTTATACTTCGGATATCTGGCAGCCATCAAGACTCAGAATGGTGCTGCTATGTCTGTAGGTCGTGTATCTACATTCCTGGATATCTACATTGAGAGAGACTTAAAGAATGGTGTGATCACCGAGAGCGAGGCTCAGGAGTTGGTTGACCACATCACCATGAAGTTCCGTATGGTTAAGTTTGCTCGTATCGAGTCTTACAACCAGCTGTTTACAGGTGATCCGGTATGGGCTACCGTAGACGTTGCAGGTATTGGTATGGATGGACGCAGCCAGGTTACAAAGACCTGTTATCGTTTCCTTCATACATTAGAGAACATGGGACCTTCACCAGAGCCAAACATGACTGTATTATATTCTTCTCATTTACCAGAGAACTTCAAGAGATATGCAGCTCACATCTCTATCGAGACAAGTTCTGTACAGTATGAGAGTGATGATGTAATGCGTCCGGTATGGGGCGATGACTATTCAGTATGCTGCTGTGTATCTGCTACTGAGACAGGTAAGGAGATCCAGCTGTTCGGTGCACGTGCTAACTTAGCTAAGTGTCTGTTATACGCAATCAACGGTGGTGTTGATGAGTTAAAGAAGGTTCAGGTAGGTCCTGCATACGCACCAATCACTTCTGAGTACCTTGACATTGATGAGGTTCTTGAGAAGTATGACAAGATGATGACATGGTTAGCTCAGATGTACGTTGAGACTCTGAACATGATCCATTATATGCATGATAAGTACTACTATGAGGCTGCTCAGTTAGCATTGATCGATACAGACCTCAGACGTACATTTGCAACTGGTATCGCAGGATTCTCTCATGTAGTAGATTCCCTGTCTGCTATCAAGTATGCAAAGGTCAAGGTTGTTCGTGATGAGGATGGTCTGGCAACAGATTTCGAGATCGACGGTGACTTCCCAAGATATGGTAACGATGATGACCGTGCAGATGATATCGCTGTTTGGTTACTGCGTACCTTCATGAGCAAGATCAGAAGCTGCCATACCTACAGAAATTCAGAGCCTACTACTTCTATCCTGACCATTACTTCTAACGTGGTATATGGTAAGGCAACAGGTACCCTTCCAGATGGAAGAAAGGCAGGAGAGCCATTATCTCCAGGAGCAAACCCAGCATACGGCGCAGAGGTAAGCGGATTATTAGCTTCCCTGAACTCTGTTGCTAAACTTCCATATGAGGAGGCACTCGATGGTATCTCCAATACACAGACCATGAACCCAAGCGCACTTGGTAACACCAAGGATGAGCAGGTTTCTAACCTGGTTATGGCTATGGATGGATACTTCGACAGAGGAGCTCATCACCTGAATGTAAACGTATTCGGTATTGAGAAATTAAAGGATGCTATGGAGCACCCAGAGAAGGAAGAGTATGCTAACTTCACAATCCGTGTATCCGGATATGCAGTTAAGTTTATCGACCTGACCAGAGAGCAGCAGCTTGATGTTATGTCAAGAACATTCCACGCTACTCTGTAATCAAACAGTATAGGAGTTAATATATGTCGGACGAAAAGATTGGATATGTCCATTCTTTGGAAACCTTCGGCTCCGCGGACGGTCCCGGAATCCGGTACGTGATATTCTTAAGCGGCTGCAAGATGCGCTGTCAGTTCTGTCACAATCCGGACACCTGGGATGGTACCAAGGGAGACAAGTATACGGCATCAGAACTACTACAGAAAGCTATTAGATACCGCTCTTATTGGAGAAATAAGGGCGGTATTACTGTAAGTGGGGGTGAGCCGTTACTGCAGATTGATTTCATCCTGGAGCTCTTTACCAAGGCAAAAGAGATGGGCATTAATACGTGTTTGGATACCAGCGGGAATCCATTTACAACAGAAGAACCGTTTCATTCAAAGTGGGTGGAACTGATGAAAGTGACCGATCTTGTTATGCTGGATATCAAGCATATTGATCCGGAACAGCACAAGATCTATACCGGTCAGCCTCTGGACAATATTCTCCAGATGGCGCGGGAGATGTCAGACATGGGGGTTACTATGTGGATCCGTCATGTCCTGGTTCCATTTCGAAGTGATAAAGATGAGTATCTGCAGAGACTGGCAGATTTCATCAAGACATTGAAGGTAGAACGTGTCGAGGTACTTCCATATCACACCTTAGGGGAGTATAAATGGAAGGAACTGGGTATAGAATATCCTTTAGAGGGTATTGATCCACCGACACAGGAACGTATCAAAAACGCAGAACGTATCCTGGGTGCTGTGCCAAGGGATTAGTGTATCTCGCTGATCATGACACAGAGCTCAATCAAAAGAAACGCGATCAATTCGCGTTTCTTTTTTTGTTATGTTGATTTGCAGAGCACATCTCGTCTCTGTGGAGTAAACAGGCTGCCGCAACATAATGATAAGATGAACAAAATGCTGGGGTAAACCGCGGACAATATGGTATGTCGAACCGTGTTTGTCGATTGTTTGGTTTTTTTATAGAAAAAGGATTGACAGAGGTTTCCAATATGGTATAATCTAGTAATGAAAACTACGTGAGATGGTTTGCAAAAATTTCGGGATGAGAAAGGAAAGCGATTCAGTATGGAATATCAGATTATTTGTGACAGTGCATGTGATTTGAGCATGGAGATGAGAAAACAGTATCAGATAGATGTAGTACCATTTTATATTTCATTTGATCAGGAAACCTATTATAAAGAGATTGAGGATATCGGCGTGCGCGAGGTATATCAGCGTATGGTGGATGCTCCGAAGAATTATCTGACATCTTCCCTTCCGTCGGTTCAGGATTATGTGGACATGTTCAGGAAATACGTGAAGATGGGAAGGGCGGTGCTTTGCTGTACGATTTCTGCAGCATTCAGCGGCTCTTACAATTCTGCGGCAAATGCCCGTCAGATTGTGCTGGACGAATATCCGGAGGCACAGATTGAAGTCATTGATTCGTTGGGGAATACCGTGACCGAGGGACTGTTTGTCTTGGAGGCAGCCCGCATGCAGCAGGCGGGATACACGCTGGAACAGACGACGAAGGTGCTTCGTGGTGGTATTTCATCTACAGAGCGTATCTTCTTTACAGTAGGAAATCTGGATTATCTGCAGCATGGCGGACGTATTGGCAAGCTGGCTGGCATTGCAGGCGGACTGCTCAATATTAAGCCGCTGATTGTCATGAAAGACGGAAATATTGATTCTGCCGGTGTGGTGAGAAGCCGTAAGCGTTCCATTCTTCAAACCTTTGATCTTCTGAAGAAGTATTTTCAGGAGACGGGAGATGATCCGAAAGATTATCGGTTTATGGCAGGGTTTGGTTATGATATTCAGGAGGCACTGGATTATCAGAAAGAAGTGGAGAAGCTGGTGACAGAACTTGGCGGAGATGCCGGTGATCTTCCTCTGATCCAGATCGGAGCGACGACCTGTGTTCACACCGGACCATATTCTCTGGGTGTGGGTCTCATTAAGAAATATGAGTGTTATTTGTAAGACGTTTGTCCACGGTGCACAAAATGATCCGGAAAAGATTAACCTCGGTGTACATGGCGTAATGAAGCGGGGTATGCTACGATAATTACATCAAAGAAAGCGACCAAAGGCGGTACGAAGACCTTCGGCCGCTTTTTTACTTTTATAAAGAAAGGAATGATACGGACATGGCAAGAGAATTTATTGTGCCGGGACAGATCCTGACCGGTGAGGGCGCGCTTGAGATGGCAGCGCCCACCTGGAAACAGTTTGGCAGCAAGGCGTTGATCGTGACCGGACGTGTCATGGTGGAACTTGGCAACTGCGCAAAACTGGAAGCTGTTCTTGACGGACAAAACATCGGATACGCGGTGTTTGACAGGATACCCGGGGAGCCAACGGATCAGATGATTCAGGAAGGATTGGCGCTGTATCAGAAAGAACAATGTGATTTTCTGATCGCGCTGGGTGGTGGAAGTCCGATCGATTCGATGAAAGCAATCGGTTCCCTTGTGGAACATGGCGGTGATATTGCAGATTACATGGGAAAGACGATCAATGTCACGATGCCCAGGATGGTGGCGATCCCGACGACGGCTGGTACCGGTTCGGAGGCCACGGAGGTGACGATCATCACGGACACGCGCAAGGACATTAAGATGCTTCTCAAGGGCAGAGTTCTGATGCCGGATCAGGCGGTGATCGATCCGCAGTTTACGATGACAGCACCGCCGAAATTGACGGCGGCAACCGGGCTGGATGCTCTGTGTCATTGCGTGGAGGCATATACATCGCGCAAGGCGCACACGATGACGGATACTTTTGCCGTGTCGGCGGTGCGCAGGATTTTCAAATATTTGCCGAGAGCCTATGAGAACGGGAAGGATACGGAGGCAAGGATGCAGATGTCGGTTGCTTCCCTGGAAGCAGGCATTGCCTTTAACAATGCATCGGTAACCCTGATTCACGGAATGAGCCGTCCAATTGGCGCATTGTTCCATGTGGCACATGGTATTTCCAATGCCATGCTGATCCCGGTGTGTCTGAAATTTGCGTTGCCGGGAGCATATCCGAGATTTGCCGATCTTGGAAGAGCGGTCGGTGTAGCCGGGGCAGAGGATCAGGACCGGCTGGCAGCCGAAAAATTTCTGGAAGCTGTGATTGCATTGACACAGAAACTGGATATTCCGACGCTGCAGGGATACGGTATTGATCCACAGGCATTTCGTGGAGTGATCGACAAGATGGCAGAGGATGCCATGGCCAGTGGCAGCCCTCAGAATACCATCCGCGAGATTACCAAAGAGGATGTTGTGGAACTGTATAAAGAATGTATTGACAGAAGATAGGAGGATATGACTATGAGAGAGATGAGCAAAGAAGAGATCAAGGCATTGGACAAGGCACACGTATTACATTCCTGGAGTGTTCAGGGAACTCTGGATCCGATGGTTGTCACCAAGGCAGAGGGCATTTATTTTTATGATGCCGATGGCAACAAATATTACGACATGAGTTCGCAGCTTGTCAACTTAAACATTGGGTACGGGAATCAGAAAGTGGCAGATGCGATCGCAGAGCAGGCTCATAAACTGCCGTTTATCGGGCCCGGCTATGCCGTGGATGTGAAATCTGAGCTGGCACGTAAGATCCTGGAGCTGGTTCCGGACAATTTCAGCAAGATATTCTTTACACTGGGCGGTGCCGATGCCAATGAGAATGCATTGAAGATCGCACGTCTGTATACTGGCAGAAACAAGGTGTTCAGCAGATATCGTTCCTATCATGGATCTACCATGGGAGCCGGCAATCTGACCGGTGAGCCACGAAGATTTAACTGTGAGACCAATGGCGTGTCCGGTTATATCAAGTTCTTTGATCCATACATTTATCGTGAGCCGATCGAGTTTGAGAGCGAGGCGGCAGCCACCAAATACTATCTGGCAAAACTCAGAGAGCAGATCATTTATGAGAATCCTGAGACGGTGGCAGCAATCGAGTGTGAGACCATCACCGGTTCCAATGGATGTATCATCCCGCCGGATGGATACCTGCAGGGAATCCGTGACATCTGTGATGAATTTGGCATCATGATGATCTGTGATGAGGTTATGATGGGCTGGGGCAGAACCGGAGAATATTTTGCCTTTGAAAATTGGGATGTCAAGCCGGATCTGGTCAGCTTTGCCAAGGGTGTGACCTGCGGATATGCACCGCTCGGTGGCGTGATCGTAGACAAAAAGATTGCGGATTATTTCGACGATCACAAGCTGTTATGCGGTCTGACCTATTCCGGACATCCGCTTTCCTGTGCGGCAGGTGTAGCCACCCTGGATGTCTACAAGGAAGAAAAACTGGTGGAAAATTCCCGTGCTATGGGTAAGATCCTCGGAGAAATCCTGGAGGAGATGAAGGAGAAGCATCCATGTGTCGGAGATGTGAGATATAAAGGACTGTTCTCAGCGGTAGAACTGGTAAAGGATAAGGGCACAAAGGAGCCGCTGGTAGAATATAACTGTGATCCGGACAATGTGATGGGGGGAATCATTGGATCCCTGAAGAAAAAAGGATTTTCTACCTACTCCCATGAGAATATTATCATCATTGCCCCTCCACTGATCATTACGGAACAGGAGCTGCGCGATGCGATGGCGATTCTGGATGAGGTGCTGGACGACGTCGACAAAATGATTTAAGGATCGTATATTCCTTTCATTTCAAAAAGCCTCCACAGATACGGCGGATAGAACTGCTGTTCTGTGGAGGCTTTGTTTGCTGCAAACAATTAGGCAGCTTCCTGAATCGTGGAAGCAGTAGTATCAGGTGTATCATTCTGATCCTGATCGTTTTCTTTGTTTGCCTTTTCTTTCGCTTTCTGTTTTGCGTTCTCTTTGGCTTTTTTCTTCAGGTTTTCCCGATGTCTGAGTGTTTTTCTCATCTGCTTGTCGTATCGGGTCAGTCCGTACCTTTTGATAATGCTCGTAACGGTTGCGGCGTAATTGCCCGGATTGCTGCAGTAACCGCCGAATGCGATGTAACGGATCTGCTTGCTGTAACTTTTCTCAAAGGGTGCTTTTTTGTAATATCCATTGTTGATCACTTTCAGATAAGCGATCGTTCCGCTTTGCAGGCTGGAATAGCTGGTTCGGCAGCAATTGATCCCCCAGTAGTTAAACCGGGAACAATGCTCACCAAGAGAGCTTTCTGCGATAGCCTGCCCCAGACATACGCTGGGAAGTACTCCGTATTTATTATAATTATCGGTACAGTATCTGGTGATTTTGTCGGCACGACGTGATTGATCTTTTGTGAGAGAAGCTGCATTTGCGTTGGCTGCGAATAAACAGCTCATAAAAAGGACGGCTGCCATTGCAAGTAGTTTCTTCATAAAAATGAACCTCCTGGAATGCGAATCCCTGTCGCATTCGATATATAAAATTTTATGTTTCGATAACACATTATAACACAAAATTAATTTTTGTCAAATAATCGTAACAATTCTGTAATATTTATATGCAACCGGAGGAAATCCGTGCATGGAATTGTAGTCATGAAATAGGAAATGTGTTATAATAAAACAAAACATATATCTGCTCGGGATTGGAAGATGCCGGAGATTGTATTCACGGAATCATCTAAAAAAATTGTCGTGGAGAGGAGGTGTCTGGATGTCACAAACAGGAGAATTACTTGAGGTATTATTTCAGGATGATGCTTTGTTTTGGATGGCGTGGGAGCGTCAGAAAGCATGGTGTGTTGTTGGAAACGGTTGTGATACACTGGAGAAAGAGGCTCTTATCCAATATGGGGTTCAGGGACTTTCGCAGATTGTATCGCCACAAGACAAGACCCTTGCGGAGAATTTTATAACAATTTTGACACGGGCTATGGCCGGAAATCCGGAAAGTGTACCGATGCAGAAGCATCATATGGAGGTGGTACTTCGACTGCGCAACAGCCTGCAGCAGTATTCCTATTATAAAGTGGTGGCATATTACCGGATGGCAGAGGATGGTGGGATGACCGGCATACTTCTGGAGGTACAGGCTTTGTCTGAACAGGACAAATATCTCCAGTCGATCGCAAAGGTCGTGACCGACGATACGCAGCCGGTATATTTTACAGACGGAGCCCTGGAACTGATACGGTCTCATCCGGACTGGAAATTTGCACTGGTGCAGTTTGACATAGCCAGGTTCAAGATCATCAATATTCAGCACGGCGAGGAGATGGGGGATGAACTTCTCCGTTATTTCCTGGAGACATTGAAAAGTTTTTGCCACAGGTATCAATTGTTTGCAAGACTGTCGGCGGATGTGTTTATGATATTAATGCCGTATGGAACCAGGGAGGATATCGATCTGTTCATCCGGGAACTGGACAAACGGCTGACCGCATATCCAAAGATGGATTACAGGATCGTATATGGTGTCAGCCTGGTGGAGACGCCGGTGCACAATCTTCGCAAATACGGAGATCAGGCGGCTTTGGCACGTCTTGCCAATAAGAAGGATGCAGTACACAAGGTGAAGTATTATGACGCGAGCATGGAGGAAACTGCCAGTCTGCGTAAATTTGTGGAAGATAATATGGAGCGTGCCCTGGCTAACCGGGAATTCAAACTGTACCTTCAGCCCAAATTCAGCATTTCGGCGAATAAGATCATAGGAGCCGAGGCGCTGGTACGCTGGAAGCACCCGCAGAGAGGTATGATGTATCCGGATCAGTTTATCCATGTCTTTGAGGACAACAATTTTATTGTCAAACTGGACTATTATATGTGGGAAGAGGTGTGCAGACTGCTGCATGGCTGGAGCCTTCAGGGAAAGGAACTGATCCCGATATCGGTCAATGTCTCCAGACGACATCTGAACAATGATGAGTTTATCCATGTGCTGGAAACTCTGGTCAACAAGTATCAGGTGGAACGCAGATATCTGGAGATAGAGATTACGGAGAGCATTAATGACGGCAAGGTCATGGAGGTGGAAAAACTCAAAGAACTGGGCTATACCCTTCTGATGGATGACTTTGGGTCAGGGTATTCCACACTCAATCTTTTGAAAGACACCATGTTCGATGTGATCAAGATCGACAGGATCTTTTTACAGAATTTTATGGAATCTGTCCGTGGAAAGAAGATTGTGGAAAAGATCATTGAGATGACCAATGAGATCGGACTGGATCTGGTGGCGGAAGGCGTGGAGACCTGGGAACAGGCAGAGTTTTTATGTCATTGTGGCTGTGACACGGCGCAGGGCTACTATTATGAGAAGCCGATATCCGAGGAAGACTTTGTGGAAAAGTATGTGCAGTAAAAAGGGTAAAACTAACGTTTTGCCCCGGCAGGAATTGCTTCACCTTATGAGCAGATTCCTATAAACTAAATGGAAAGTCCCCCTTTTGCCGATACCCGGCAGGAGGGGGACTTTTAGGCCGTGAAAGCCTGTAAAACAGGGGGTGTCGAAAAAAATAAAAAAAAGTCAAAAAAAGTGTTGACATACATGGCCAGGGGTGATAAGATATATCTCGTTGACGCGCAAGAGCGCAGACACAAACACCT
>CAKRJH010000016.1 GCA_934351255.1 uncultured Lachnospiraceae bacterium | reverse complement strand
ACAGGCTCTATCTTCTAGCTGCATAAAGAAAAACGAGACGACCGAAGTCGTCTCGAAAAAAGTCTAACTTTGAGGGGGCACCTCAGGTCGTTGCTGCTTTTGTTAGTAGTGGATCTTTGCTTGAGCGTATATAGGGGTTGTATCTGGTTACAAGCCTCCTGGGGACAAATTGTCCCCAAAGATGTTTGAGAAAACAATGCAAATGTATTGAAATAGCAATGATTTTGCATTATAATAAAGAAAATAACTGGAAGTGAGGTGCTGAGCATGGCTAGTACAATTCAAGTCAGAGTAGAAGATGAGTTAAAGAGTAAATCAGATGCACTATTTAAGGATTTGGGCACAGATACAACAACAGCAATCAGAATGTTTTTGACACAGGCAGTTGCAGCAAATGGATTTCCTTTTGAAATAAAGAGACAGACGGAATCAAATCCATATGCACCGATGACAGAGAAAGAGATGCTGGCAAAATTGGAAAAGTCCAGAGGGCAGGGAATGTTCAGGAATGCAGATTCTGTGATTTCTGATATGAGGTCGAAGTATGGATTATAAGATTGTTTTGATGAGGGATGCTGAGGAGGACCTTGACAGATTCATCACATATCTTTTGTTTGAAAAGAGAAGTGATCAGGCGGCAAGAAATTTATTAAATGATTTTGAAGCGACCAAAACAAGTCTTTCAAAAGTTGCTGGCAGCCTAAAACTCTGTGATAATCCCAAACTAAGGGGGATGGGATACCGCAGAATCAATTTCCTATCGCATCGGTATTTTATGCTTTATCGTATTGAAAACGACATCGTTTATGTGGATAATATTTTTCATGAATTGCAGGATTATGAAAACAAAATGAATTAAATATATGAAATTTTATTAGTAATTCCTGATAGAACTGACATAAATTTTGACCATATGGTATATTATATCTATGAATTATGGTGGGCGTCTTCGGACAACACCTTGAAAGAGCTTGATGCGTCGGGCTCTTTTTTTATTGTCTTGCTTGCTTATCTTATAGAAATCCTTTCATGTTAAAATTAAAATACATACTCTAAGGAGAGTGCTGCAGATGTTATTATCCTAAATGACTTGATTTTCTCCCAAAACTGATATAATATTGGGAGAAAGAAGAGAGCTTTGGGAGAAAGGAGATTTCAATGAGAATATTTGATTATTCTAAACTAACGGAAAGAACCTGGGATAATGAAATTTTAGCATATGTTGCACAGATCCATGAATATAAAGGAAAACAAGACTTGTATTTGAGGCAGAAACCTGTTGAACTTAACCGTTTGATTGAGATTGCCAAAATACAGAGTACAGAAAGTTCGAACCAGATAGAAGGTATTGTGACGACAAATGCGAGATTAAAACAACTGGTGGAAGATAAAACGACGCCCAAAAACAGAGACGAAGAAGAGATACTTGGATATCGCAATGTCCTGAACATCATTCATGACGCGTATGAAGCGATTCCGGTGCAAAGCAATTACATTTTGCAGCTTCATGGTGAGTTGCTAAAACATACGGCGTTTTCTTATGGAGGTAAATATAAGACTACTCCGAATGAGATTGATATGATGCTTGAAAATGGTGAGAAGGTGGTATTGTTTAAGCCATTGGAACCCTATGAAACTCCGGATGCAGTAGAACGACTTTGTAATGAATATAATAAAGCGATCGGAGAGGGCATCGTAGATCCTCTTATTCTGATACCAAATTTTATATTAGATTTTTTGTGTATTCATCCATTCAATGATGGGAATGGGCGAATGAGCAGATTGTTAACTTTGCTGCTTTTATATCGAAGCGGATATATTGTCGGGCAGTATATCAGTATAGAAAAAGCCATTGCTGATACGAAGGAAACTTATTATGAAGTCTTGCGCAGGGCGGATCAAAATTGGTATGAGGGAGAGAATGATCCAAAACCATTTATTAAATATATGTTGGGAATTATCCTGTCTTGTTACAGAGAATTTGAGTCAAGAATTGTATTCTCTGAAAAGACGGGGAAAAGGAGCAATGCGTATGACATTGTAAAGGCATATACAGAAAATGTACTTGGAAAGTTTTCAAAACAGGATGCATTGGCCGCCTGTCCCAGATTGGGAAGATCCTCTGTGGAATCGGCGTTGAAAAAACTGGTCGATGAAGGCAGCATAATCCGAATTGGAGCCGGACGGGGAACAATGTATATGAAGAAAAACTGATAAAATGGGATGAAATACATGGAGAAAACACAAAAGGATATGGCGGTTTACCGCCTGCGGGCAGGTGACCGTCTCAGACAGCGGTATGTCGTCCGGAGAGTCCTGGGAGAGGGCGGCTTTGGAATCACCTATCAGGGATATGACGAGGTACTTGCGACAGAAGTCGCGATCAAGGAATATTACCCGGAGGGGGTGGTGCACCGTGATGTAAACAGCCAGGGTGGCAGCAATGTTTATATGTACGAGGGGATTGACCGGGCAGCCTACGAAAAGGGAATGCGCAATTTCCTGACGGAAGCCAGGATTCTGGCCGGTTTTGAACAGATGGATGGTATCGTGTCCGTGAGAGATTTTTTCGAGGAAAACCAGACGGCTTATATCATTATGGAATACCTGGACGGGATGAGCGTGAAGCAGTATGTCCGTAAATATGGACCGATACCATACGCAGAGGTATTGCAGAAGATGAGGCGGATCCTGGTGGCATTACATGGTCTGCACCAGCATCACATGATCCACCGCGATGTCAGCTCGGACAATATCATGATGATGCCGGACGGGGAACTCAAGCTGATCGATTTTGGCGCAGCCAGACGACTGCAGGATGCAGATCAGACACAGACCATGACCGTAATGTTCAAGCGCGGCTATGCGGCGGAAGAGCAGTACCGCGCCAGAGGAAAGCAGGGGCCGTGGACAGATGTGTACGGGCTTTGCGCCACCATGTATTTTATGATGAGCGGGAAAAGGCCGGACGAGTCCGTAGAACGCGCCGTTCAGGACAAGGTGGAGCCTCTGGTGCATTGTAAGGCGCAGGACATACCGGAGCAGATCAGCCACGTCATAGAGGCGGGCATGAGCGTGAGGGCGGAGAATCGGACGCAGGGGATTCCGGAACTCTACCGTGGACTCTATGGGGTAGAGATGCCGGAGACCAGGAGGGCATCGGACGTGTTTTTCCGGGATGACCATGAACGATCTGACCGGGAAGAGGAACAGGAACATGGGAGCGGAGAAGCGAAGACAGGATCAGAGCAGAATGGGGAAGCCGGGCAGGAGCCGAATCTGACGTTCACTTCCCTGAAACACCAACTGCATTCGGAAATCCGGGAGACGGTGTCTGAACATCGAACGATTCAGGTGAAAAGAAAAGGGAAGGTGCTGGCGGAGATACTATTCGGGTGTCTGATACTTGGTCTGCTGTGGATGGGAGCCGATTGGATCAGACAGAGAAATCAGACATCAGGGCATGGTGCTGCCGTGCCGGTGACTACCTCGCAGCCGGTCGAAAAGTCCGGGGAGGAACCGCAGACGTCGCAGGAGCCTTCGCCGGAACCGACAGAGACACCATCGGCGACACCGGAGGTTTATTATGTGCCGAATCTGAAAAATCTGACCGAAAAGCAGGCGAGAAAAAAGTTAAAACGAAATGGACAGCCAAAAGTTATAATAACATACGTATACAATGATCATATCCAAAAAGGAAGAGTGATACGTCAAAGTCCCGCCAAAGGGACTGAAATTGTAAAGGGACTGGTGGTCCGTATGAAAGTCAGCAAGGGAGTGAAGCCTGTTGTCACGGCACCGCCGAAAAGTACCCCGACGATAAAACCGGGAGCAGGCCAAAAGGACGGTGTGGATGGAACATTGGATGGAATGTTTTAACCATTGTTTACGTCATGCTCCGGAAAGAGGATGACGCAAAAATGGGAAACAATTACAGATTTAGTGATTATTTGATGGAGACGTTTGGTGACGCCGCGCAGCAGGACGAAGAAAAGAAGCGCAAGGGGCTTTTCCGGCTGCTGAAAAAGGAGTTGTCTGCATATAACATTGTATCCAATGCGACCTTGAAACTGTGGTGTGGCATTGGCGGGAACAGGAAGCCCAGCAGAGAAAAACTGCTGCAGATGGCAGTGGTTATGCTCTGGTCGGAGGATCAGCTGCAACAGGCATTTTCCCGTGGAATGCAGGAGCCGGGCGTTCAGATCAATGATTACCAGGAAGTGATATATTTCTATGGATTGCAGCATGGCCTTGCCCTGGAGGAATGTGAGGCGATGATCCATGTGTTTGAAAGGGAGGTGCACCGGGATCTGGTTCTGGAGCAAAAGACGCACACAGCGGAGCTGTGGGATGCCTACAAGGACTGGACTAAGCTGGACAAGGAGCATTTTCTGTTTGCTATGTGCGAAAACGCCGGCAAGTTCAAGGGATACAGCAAGACAGCATTGAACTATTTTGTGAAGTATCGCAATGAAATCCTGCGGTATGTGCGCCAGGACGCCAGAAATCAGTTGATGGACATTCTGGGAGATACCAATTTTTTCGTATGGGCTCGCAAAGAGGGAGTCAAAACGATCAATTATGACGTGCAGATCCGTCGTTTCCTGAAGAACGAAAAGAGAAAGAAGAATACGAGACTTACGAAAGATCAGATCCATGATATCGAGTATTATCATTGGCTGGGATATTCCAAGGAGAATCGGAATACAGATCTTATCATGGAACTGTACGTCGGTGCTCTGGATGAGCCTGCGCAGAAGCAAGGCAAGAGCCGTAAGATCAGTTTTTTGGATCGCAGTCTCTTTCGTGCCCCTCAGGAAGTGAAGTTTATGTCCAACACGTATCTGTCCCATCTGCTCAATGTCAGTGTCCAGAAAGAGCGTGATATCCGGCTGTCCATGCTGTCCTCCAGACTGATGGACCTAAAGGATGATATGCCATGTCCTGACTGGGCGATGAGGGAACTCAAGGCGTTTGTCCGGGAAGCACCGGTGATGACCTGTGGAGAGGCCAAAAAACTTCTCAGTAAGGAAAAGGTTTCACAACGAAAAAAATGTGTGCTGGTCGAAAGAGGAGATCTGTTGGCATTGATCCATTGTCTGTCCCAGAAACGGTACATGGAAGGCTGTCAGGAGCACACGAGAGAATATGACTGCGAGGGTGCAAAAAAGGCGTTTGTCGACATGGCTGATGCCACATTGACGGCATGCAATATGCCGACGATCCATGAGGAATATGCACTGGATCATTTTCTTCTTTCTGCGTTTGGCAAAGAAGAAATGATGTCCTATTCTGAGATGATCGAGCAGACAGCGTGGGAGTAGAGAAAAATAGATAACGGACAGAGAAACAGGCAGTCCCGGTGGGGCTGCCTGTTTCTCTGCTACAAGCGGATCTTTTTGGTCTTTGAGTAATTGCTGTAAAGCCGTTTTCGACCCTTTTTGCGATATGTACGAACTTTGACATACAGAGTGGCTTTCTTCCAACTGTAGGATAATTTGAGTTTTCCATGGTAGGAGGAGAGCCTTTTCCTTGACAATGGATGTTTCACGAAGTCTCCATTGTCTTTTTTGATGTAGATATCCATATAGTCACCTTTGGTGTGACTGGCCGTAAGGGATAAATACTTTGTTCCGGCCGGAGTCACACCTTTGGAGAGGGAGAGAGTCGGCGTGGCAAAGCAGTAGGTAGTCGCCTTGGCGGATGAATAAGGGCTATACAGGTGACTGTTTGTACGGCTTGTATCTGTGCAGAAACTGATGATCCGGTAATAATACCGGATTCCCCGACGGCAGGTGGTGTCTGTAAAATGAGACTGCAGGGCGGGGACAGAGGCAATCTGCGTAAAGCCATTTGCAGAGTTCCGGGAACGCAGGATCTGATAGCCACTGACATTGGATACGCTTGTCCAGGACAAACGGATCTTGCGATCGGATAGCGCGACGGTGTGGAAGTTTTCCGGCCGCAAAGGAAGAATCTGATCAGGATCCGGTGTGGCGAGGGGATCTGCCACAGGAGGGATCACGGGAGATTCGGCGGTTTCTGTCGGTGTTGCGGTTTCGGTTGCAGCAGGTGGAAGAATTCCCGGAGAGGAGGATGAACTCGGAAGTGGAGCGACCGTAGAGGACGGGAATGGTGTGACCGGAATTTCCGGAGAGTTTGTACCTGTCGGTGCGGCAGGGGACGGTGTCTGGGTGGCCGGATGCTCCGATGAGGGATTGAGAGAAGCTGCCGGTGCGGCAGTTGGCACGGGAGTATCGGTGTCGGCAGGGGTGACTGTAGGACTTCCTGATGGTCGAGGAGTGGTGTCGGCTGCCGGGCTGCCTGACGGTTCCGGGGTGGTAACACCTGTAGGACTGCCGGATGGCTGTGTGGTTGGTGCCGGTGTAGCAGCAACCGGTGTGGTAGTATTTTTTGGCGCCATTGTCGGGAGCGGTGCAGGGGACGACTCCGGTTCATCATAGTCGTAGGAAAGATCCAGAACCGGATATCCGTCCGGGGACTGCTTCCAGAAAGCGTAGGCGTCCTCTTCATTGTCATTGTTGTGGGCAGTCACCCAGTTGTTTAACGCGTCACATACCGTAGCGGCGTGGGCGTAGGAGTCCTCGTCCTCTGTCAACAGATTCTGCGTTTCCTGGCCGGATAACTGGGCATCACTGGCGAAAAAGCCGCCATCGGTACAATCGGTGTCGGAAAGATAGGTGTTTTTCAGTTCCTCGGAGGTGTAATTATAGGAGCTTTTTTCGATACTCATGAGAAGATTGGAAGTGGTGTCGATGGAATCCGGTGCTCCGAGAAACAGGGCGTTTGTACAGGTTCTGTCTGTGCTTTTGGCTGTCGTGCCCTGAATATTTCCGTAGTTAGCACAGTTTTCTATGATAAGCGAGTCGGGAGCATCGGCAACCAGTCCGGATGCCTCAGGATTCTTCTTTTTGCCAACATTGGGTTTGAGGCAGATAATGTTTCCGTAGTTGGCACAATTTCTCATAATTGCGCGGTATTCAGGATCGTCATCATAATTGTAATCCTTCCATTGGGCGGCAATCCCACCGACATATTTGGGATAGAGGGCGGAGATTGTCTTAAGCTGTATGGTGGCAGCATTTACGCAAGATACGATAGCGGCCGGGGAGAAGGCTGTCGGGGAGACAGCATCGTTACCGGTGATGGCATCATTATTTGTGCATACAATTCCTCCAATATTACAGTTTATTCCATAGTCCAGAATACTGGTATATCTGTCCAGGGAGCAGTTGGTCACCGTCGAAGACTGATCCATCAGGCAGCAGCAGATACCGCCCAGACTGTATGCGCGGTTCTGGTTCACGATAGCGCTGCTTTTGACATGGCAGTTGGAGATTACAGCATAGGAATCCTCTGCGAACAGGCCTAAATCAACCTGTGTGGCATATACGGAACAGTGATTTATCGTGCAATTCCGGATGATTCCCTTGTTGGTATAGCAGAATGGGGAAGTAGACGTATATATCACGGAAGAATCGAAAGAGCAGTTCTCAATCGTTCCCTCGTTCCTGCGCGCCAATATACCGTATGCCCCCTCATAGAAGCGAAGTTTATTATAACTATAAATATTGATGAGCTTCATGTTTTTGATCTGGCCGTCGGAAGCAATATCTCCAAACAGATTGGAGGAGCCAGCCGAGTCATCAATGACATTGGCAAAACCTCCGAAATAATGACTGCCGCCATCGTAAATTCCATGGAATGTAAAATTGCTTTTTGGGGAAAAGGAGACGGTAGAGTCTTTGGGCAAAGATTCAGAGGAAGACATCTCCCGGCTGGCCTCTCCGCGTTTCCGGACGGAAAAAGAAGTGGAGGAGGGATCATCGTCATCCTCAAAAATATAATCCGTAAAAACCAGATCCGTGGTCTGCAGGAATGTCTTGCCTGCAGTCAGAGTACCATCGCATTCCCCCAGCATTTTATCAAACAACATATATTCTTCAATTGAATTGATCGTAATTGTGGATACCGGGATGCTGCTATCATAGTGACCATAATAAAATGCGGTCATGGTTATGGCATCTGACTCTGAGGAAGAAGCCGAAAATGCACCTGCATTAGAAGCAAAAAAAGGATTCGGCAGAAAAGAGATCAGAATGGCCGAAATCAGTATCCAGACTATCTGTTTGTGGAAATTAGCTTTCATATGCAAAAACCCCCTGTTTATAAGGATATTTTAAGGGTTTGAGGGGGAAGTGTAAAGCAAAAAAGTGAAAATGAAATGGACAGGACAGTTTTATAATGGAAGCAGTAATAGACAGGAGAAACATCAATGTAACGCTTTAACTTAATTAGTATGTTGAGGGTATATTATCCCAAAGGAGGAAAGAAAAATGGTATTAAATAATGAAGAAGAAATCATGGAAAAACTTGAAGAGAAAGGAATTGATAAGGGAAAGGTAGAAGACGCATTAGAGAGTAAGAAAAAAGAAGCGGAAGATATTTTATATAATGAAGAAGAGACGCATAAATTATTAAACCGTGCATTAAAATTATGTGATAAGCTGTCAAGATTACCGATAATTGGAAGTGTTTTTGAGACTGTTCCATGGACATGTATGTTGATTTCTGATTATGTGAAAGGAAATTATAAAGAAGTTCCGCTTGCAACCATTATTTCGTTAACAGCAGCTGTAGTTTACTTTGTCAGCCCGATAGATGTGATTCCGGATGTTATTCCATTTGTGGGGCAATTAGATGATGCGGCAGTGATGTTGTTTGCGCTGCATGCAGCAAAAAATGATTTAGAAGCATATGAAGCGTGGCGTATTGAGCAGATGGATTACGAATAAAGGAGGAGTAGAAAATGAGCCACAAAAAAAAGAGGAATAGAAATACGCTGGGGACCAAAATTGGGAATGTGGTACCAAGCGTCAAGAATATTTATCATTCTGATGTAGGACGACGTGCGCGGAAGAGAGCTGGGAATAACAAAAATATTCATGGACATATTAATGAGATTTTGACATGCGATAAGATAAATAGAAATCCAATGTCTATTATCAAGAGGAAAAAAGCAGTGCTGACGAAATCACCGATTGCTCAGCGGGATGATATTGTCATAAAACAAGGAAAAAAAGTTGTTGGCCGCATGCAGCTAAAGGATACGAGATCCGCATCTGGTATTGGAAAAACGATAAAAACAGTAGAAAAGGGACAATACAAAGGGACAAATCTCGTTGGAACTAAAGAAACAAAGGCTGCGTATGATAAAGCAGTTGCTGCAAAAAATGCAAAAGGAGCGAACATTACACAAAAGATGAAGAGTAATGGAATAAGCTCAGCTCAGACGCAAGTGATAGCGGCACAAACTAGGGGTGGGAACATTTTTAAGTATAAAGACGCAATAAAAAGTCAGGCCCAAAAGAGTGGTCAAAAGGCTGCTATAATCAGCGCAGGCATTACTGGCATATCAGAAATAAAAAAAGTTCATAATGGGCAAGAAACATGTACAAAGGCAGCGTTAAACGTCGCGAAGGAAGGCGTGATAGGCGGTGCAAGTGCTGTAGTTAGTGATGTGGTTGGCACAGCAACAACGGTTGGATTAGTTCCTGTAATCGGACCTGCAGCGTCTGTAGTTGGAGTTGCTGCGGGAACTGCAACCGGAATAGCAACGGATAAAGCGGCTAGAAAATTTGGCAAAACTCTAGGTAAAGTAGATTATCAAAAGGCTAAGAAAGTGTTTACAAATCAAAAGAAAAAATTATCCCCTCAATCTAAAAAGACATCATGGGGCAGAGCAGTACCTTCACATTAATAGCATTAAGGATAATATTTTGAAGACAGAACGGAAATGCAAGGGGAAGTCTTTTACATGCCAGTGGAAATGTGATGTTGAAAGGTCTTGATCGAGTGGGAGGTAGAAAGAATTTATATCTGGAGTATTTCAGGATTGAATAGTAAGGGAAGGAAGCACAGGCTGTCAGTGGTCTGTGCTTTTTTTCTGTATAGGAGAGCATTGACATGAAATCAGATAGGTATCTCATTGACAAAAACAGTAAACGACAGTAAAATAAAATCAAAACAGTAAAGAACAGTAAAAGAGAAAATAAACAGTAAACGACAGTAAAACAAATGAAAGATGGAATGGAGGCAGAAGTATGCAGAATCCGTTTACCTTGAGTTTCGGGAAGAATCCCCTGGAATCTGTGGAGCGTCCTGTGCAGACCAGGGAGATCTTAGAAGCGTTTACCGCGGAACCGATCAATCAGCAGATGTATCTGATTACGGGAGTGCGTGGATCGGGAAAGACTGTTATGATGACTCAGATTTCTCAGCAGTTATCTGCCAGGGAGGACTGGGTCGTGATAGAGCTTAATTCTTCCAGCGATTTATTGTTGGGGATGCTTTCCAAGCTGAACAGTAATCGTGTCTGTGCGGGGATTATCCGGAAGGCGAAGCTGGATCTGTCCTTCTTTGGCTTCGGAGTACAGATAGAGGGGGGCTTTCCGATTACGGATGTGGAAACGGCGATCATGACGATCCTGGAAAAGATGAAGAAGCAAGGGGAAAAATTGTTGGTCACGATCGATGAGGTGATCAATAATGAATCCATGCATGTTTTTTCGAGTGCGTTTCAGATTTTTATGAGGCACGATCTGCCGGTATTCCTGCTGGCAACGGGATTGTATGAAAATATTGACGAACTGCAAAATGAGAAAAATCTGACATTTTTGTACCGTGCTCCGAAAATACAGATGAAGCCATTGAACACACAGGCGATTGCCCAGAAATATAAAACGATTTTTCAGTTAGAGTCTGAGGATGCCGTCCAGATGGCCAGATTGACGGCGGGGTATCCTTTTGCGTTTCAGGTGCTTGGATATCTGACATGGAATAAGCAGGGGGAGTATCGTCAGGTGCTGGGGGAGTATGAGCAGTATCTGAGTGAGTTTGTGTATGACAAGATCTGGTCTGAGCTGTCGCAGAAGGATCGTGAGGTGGCTCGTGCGATCGCGCAGGTGAAGAGCGGGAAAATTCTGGAGATACGTGAGTGTTTACAGATGGAGACAAATCAGTTTAATCCTTATCGGAAGCGACTGATCAAAAAGGGGCTTATTTCCGGAGAAAACAGAGGGTATGTGTATTTTACATTGCCGCTTTTTGATGAATATGTTATGGATAATTTCTAGGAATTGACATAAAATGTATAGAAATATATAATTATACACAAAGTATATAGAAATATATAAAACTATCGCAAATATATAGAAATGTATAAAGGAGGTGCCGGTTATGGAGAACCCATATTCCCTTGTGTTTGGAAAAATGCCCCGCAATTATATTGATCGTGAATTGGAGTTAAGTGAAATCATAGAGACTTTTTCAGAAGAAGACCCTAGCATCCGGGCTTATGCGCTTACGGGGCTTCGAGGTTGCGGAAAAACGGTTGCGCTTTCCTTTGTGGAAAAATATTTTCGGAAGCAGGATGATTTCATTGTCATTGCGCTGAACAGTGATCTTGATATGTTTGAACAGACGTTAGAGCATTTATCACAAAAGAAGCTATTGGATGAATTGAAGATTAGCGTGTCCATGATGGGCGTTACTTTGGAAAAGGCCCAATCGATGGAAAGTACAAACTATAAGATAGAGCAGTATTTGGAACAGATATCCAGAAAAAAGAAGCGTATTCTGTTTACAATAGATGAGATTTCCAACACCCAGAATATCAAAGCGTTCTTTCAATCATTTAATATCTGGCTGAGAAAAGATTATGATATTGTGATTTTGATGGCGGGGTTGAAGAAAAATATCCTGGCGCTGCAAAAAGATGACCGCATCAGTTTTTTGAAACGGGCGGAGAAGAAAGATCTGAAGCAATTAAGCTTGCATTCCATTATGATGGATTACAAGAAGAATTTGCAGCTTACAGATCAGGAAGCCGGAGAAATGGCGTTATTTACAAAGGGATATTCTTATGCATTTCAGGTGCTTGGTTACCTGTGTTTCCGGATGAAGCAAAATTACAGGGATGTCATGGAACAGTTCGATGAAAAGATGACGAACAATGTGTATGATATTATTTGGGAAGATCTTTCCGGAAAAGAAAAAGAGATTCTTCAGGCAATATTTCAGGCGAAGGAACTGACGACGCAGGAGATACTGCGCAGTTCCCGGATGAATAAGAATACGTATAATGAGTATCGCAGAATTCTTATTTCCAAAGATATACTGGTTGATAAGGGGTATGGGAAGATCGATTTTTCACTTCCGAGGTTTCAGGAAATTGCCTGCCGGAATCTTGAATTGGGATTTTGGGTCGGATAGGATTTGAAAATCCGGAAAGGAGACCACTATGCTTAACAAATTACATCTGGCGATGATCGAGTTATACCGGGGAGATGCGAAGCGGATCCAGCATTTTTGCAAGGTTCACAGTTATGCCAGGCTCATTGCGCAGACAGAACAGGTCGATGAGAACTGTCTGTTTACACTGGAGGCCGCGGCTCTGACGCATGACATCGGCATTCACACCTGCGAAGAAAAATACGGCAGTTCCAATGGAAAGCTGCAGGAGAAGGAAGGCCCAGCGATCGCGAAGAAACTTCTGGCTGAGCTTGGATTTGATGAGGCGGTTTCCGAGAGGGTGCAGTATCTGATCGCGCATCATCACACCTACGACCGGATCGATGGGATGGATTATCAGATCCTGGTCGAAGCCGACTTTCTGGTAAATATTATGGAGGACGAGTTGTCCGGGGAAGCCGCACTGCATGCCTATCACAATATCTTTAAGACCGAGTGTGGCAGGAAGATCTGCCGGGATATGTTTGGACTGGAGGTCAATGTATAAAGGAGCCAAATCCGATATGCCTCCTGTCAATGTGACAGAGAGAATATCAGATTCAGCTCCTTTTTTGATCCGGTCTGTAAGCGTCTGTAGTTGGTTATTTCGCGATAAATACGATCTTATCACTGGAGAACATTCCTGGTTCCAGCTCCAGGGTGATCTTTTTGGCCTTCTTTGGAACTTCATAGTAGACGGCACCCTTGGCTTTTTTGCCGGGTGACAGGGTGGCGGACAGGTTGTCATCGCCGATGTAGGCCTGATCCATGGAGTAACCGTCTGCATAGCAGTTCATGGACCAGAATGAGGAGACGGTCTTGTCGCTGTCGCCGATATTTTCAAATTCAAATACCATCCGATAGTATACATGGCCCTTTTTCGGTTTCAGAAATTCATTGTCGGTGTGATATTTTTTGGCGGACAGAAAGCTGATCTTCAGATCTGAGGTCTCCACGATATCGCCCACCTTGAAGGTTTCCTCTTTGGACTTCTTGGAGTCGCCGGTGTCTGATGCATCGGAGTTTTTCTTGTCTTTTGTGGATGTATCGGCGGTGACTTCGCCGGTTTTCTTTGGCTCGTTGGAATCACTGCCTCCGGCAATGCTTGCGATCACCACGACAGCGATGATCACGATAACTATCCATTTTAATTTTCCTTTCATTTGCAGTACCTCCTCCTGTTATGCGGTATTTTTGAGATTCTTAACCATTTTACAGGAATTCGGGGTACGCATCGTCCGCTGCCCGGCGGAATTTGCCGGGCAGGCCTGCCTATTTTAGCTGCCGCCCAGAAAGACCACGCAGGAAATGATGATCAGACCATACAGGAGGACGTATATGATCGTGGCGATCAGGCGTGCCAGAAATCCCCGCCCTATGACAGGCAGATAGTCCCGGATATGACAGTAATTTCCGCACAGCATGATAGTTCCCAGAAAGAACAGGAGGACACCGATCCGGTTGACGTACAGGGGATATCCCGTCAGAGGTCCGTTTTTATTTGAGGCGGTCAGGGAGCCGCAGAGCCAGAAAATGCACAGGTGTCCCCAGAGGGAGAGGAGCATTTTCCAGAGCGCACCACTGCGGAAGCCGACGGGGGCTTTGGGCTGATAGGAATATCTGGGGCGGGTCCACGGGTTTTGATTCCGGGTATCGGCTGCCGCGATATGATTGATATCGGCCTGTTGGCTGCCGCCCGCAGTTGAGATATCCGAATGGTCTGATGCCCGGCTGGTATGTCTGGTACTGTTCCATTTCTGAAGGTCGCGTTTCATCGAGGATACATCGGGGTAGCGCATGGCCTTATCCATCGGAATACATTTTTCAATGATCGGCAGGAGGGAGCCATGGTATGTCCGGCTGTCCGGAAAATCGCCGGTGAGCAGATAATACATGGTGACGCCGAGGGCATACAGATCGGTGCGGGGATCGGACTGGCCGAAGCCGTATTGTTCCGGAGCGGCAAAGTGTCTCGTTCCCATCAGCCTGGTATCCTGATTTCGGTTTTGGTCATATTCCTTAGCCGCGTTGAAGTCGATCAGCTTGACAATGCCGTCGCTGCTTATCATGATATTGGACGGTTTGATATCGCGGTGTATGATCGGCGGGGTGCTCCGGTGGAGCGGTTCGAGGATCGTGCACACGGCAAGGATGATCCCCGCGACATATTCTTCCGAAAAGCCGGGTGAGTCCCGAAGAAGCTGCTCCAGGGAAGATCCATGGATATATTCTTCAATGACGATCAGCGTATCTTCTTCGCGGATACAGAGTGCGATCCGGGGGATGTTTGGAAAGGCGGTTTCCATCAGCCTCCGGTAGATATCCTGGTTGTACCACTGCAGTATTTTCTTGATATATAGTTTGTTGGTCTCCTGATGGCGGACCAGCCATATTTTTTTGGTTTCATCCGGCTGCATCAGTTCCTGATAACAGGAAAGTTCGTATCGTTCCTGGAGCGTCATAGTTTCTCCTTGTAATCTTTCTGCGGGTTCACTATACTGATTTTAACACGTTAAGGGGGAGAAGACTATGGAAAAATCGACGACGGAACTGTTAGGGATTCTCAATGCAATGGATCCGGACCGGATGGATGCGTACATTCGGGAATATGGCAGAAACGCAGGGAATCATGCAATCTTTTCGGAGTATCTGGCCGGACAGGATATTACGACAGCGGATATTGTGCGCGGATGCCGGGGGATGATCTCCAAGTCGTATATCTATGACATTCTGGCGGGTGTGAAGACGAACCCGTCGAGGGATATTTTGCTGACCCTGTGTATTGCGGCGGGGATGGACCGCAAGATGACCAGGAGGGTGCTGGAAAACTACGGCCAGAGAGATCTCTATGCCAAGGATACGCGGGATATCATCATTGCGACCTACATCAATAACCGGATCTTTGACCTGGATCAGATCAACGAGGAGCTGTTCCGCTACGGGCTGAAAACATTAAATGAAGTGCAGTGATCCAATACGTTACCGGTGAAAGTTTTAATAAAACTATTTTAGAATCCGGAGAATGATGGTATAATGGTATAAACATAGCATTTTATGAAAGAATCTATTGTTCGTAAAGGAGAGAATCATGATTGGAGAATATAAGGTAGCTGCACTTTGTCTGTCAAAGATCAGTGCCGAGAATGTACAGGATGTCATTTACCCATTGAGCCGCAGTCTGGAAGCGATCGGCTGGAAGCTGACGGTTTATTTCTGCGGAACAGATCTGTATGAGGGCACTCCGTTTGATGAGGGAGAGGCTGCAGTATATAAGCTGATTGACTATCGGAACATAGACGCATTGATCATTTATGACAGGATGATCCACAACAAGGATTATGTACAGGATATGGTGATTCGGGCGAAGATGCATGACAAGCCGGTCATTATGATCCGGGATGACGAGGAACCTTCCGGCTGTATCGATGTCATTTACGATGAAGGAGAGGCGTTTGCAACGCTGGTGGATCATCTGGTGACGGAACACGGAGTAAAGAACGTAGCCTGCATTGCGGGGCGGCGGGAGCATGAAGGTTCTAACCGCCGTATTGCGGTGGTCAGAGAGGTGCTTGGAAAGCACAATATGACGCTGGAGAATGATTATCTTAAGTATGGTGATTTTTATGACGCACCGGCACTTGCAGCGCTTGATGAGATCCTTGCAGCGAGAGAGAGCCTGCCGGATGCCATCGTATGTCTGAATGATACGATGGCGATCGCGGTCTGCAACCGTCTGATGGAGCTTGGCTATGATGTGCCGGAGGACGTGATCGTGACCGGATTCGACGGGATCCGTCAGGGTGAACTCAATTATCCAAAGATCACGACCTGTATTGTGGGCGAGAATACATTGGCAAAGGCGATCACGGAAGTGCTGCAGCGGGACGATCTGAGTGGTTCGCTGGGTGGCCAGAAAAAGGTTTCCTATATGTTTGAGCCAAGACAGTCCTGTGGCTGTGGCTGTGCGTCTCTGCTGGATGTCAATGATGCGATTCATTCTTTGTATAAGAAGACGACGGACAATGCCGCGTATGAGGATTCCATGAACAACATGCTCTCGCGCATCAGTTGTCAGGAAGACATCAAGAATGTCGCAAAGATGCTGAAATATTATATCAATGGACATTCACTGAATCTGGATGCTTATCTCTGCCTGAATTATGATACGGGCAAGGATACCCAGAAGGAACATACATATGACCAGGAGCCATTTTCCAATCGTCTGACGACCAAACGGTACTTCAAGAAAGAGTCGGAGATCCTGAGCGAACTGGTCTATCGAGAGGAGGTTCTGCCGAATCTTGCCGAGATGATGGATAAGAGCGGGGCATTGTTGTTCTCCTGTGTGCATGACCAGGAGAAGGTGATGGGCTATATGGCAGCGGTACTTCCGACTGCGGACCGTGCCGAGTTTGATTTCAACTGTATTCGTTTCCAGAGATTTATGGCAAATCTGGACAATGGTCTGAGCCTCTTTGTACAGCAGTCTGTTCTGCGTGAGGCCAACAAGCATCTGTTGGAAATCCAGGACAGTATCCTGATGGGATTTGCAGAGCTGGTGGAGGCCCGTGATGCTGTCAATGGTCATCATATTAAGAGAACCGGAGAGTATACCCGTGTCCTGGTCGAGGAGATGGCCAAGATGGGAAGATACCGCGAGGAGTTAAGTGATGCGGTCTGCGAAATGATCTGCAAGGCGGCACCGCTTCATGACATTGGAAAGGTAAGGATTCCGGATGCGATACTGAATAAAAGGGGCCGTCTCAATGAAGAAGAATATGAGATCATGAAGTCTCATACCCAGGAAGGTGCCAAGATCATCCGGCCGATCCTCGCCGGCGTGGAGAACCGCGAATATCTCAAGATTGCGCAGCATATGGCACTTCACCATCATGAGAGATGGGATGGAAGCGGCTATCCGATGGGACTGTCCGGAGAGCAGATTCCTCTTGGCGCGCGTATTATGGCAGTGGTAGATGTGTTTGACGCGATCTGCAGCCAGCGTGTCTATAAAGAGCCGGTATCCCTGGACCGCGCATTCCAGTTGATCAGTCAGGGTGCAGGAACTCATTTTGATCCGGAGATCACGGATGCGTTTATGACGATCCGTCCGGAGATCGAGGCGATCTACGCGGAACTTGATTAGCATGGGTGACGTGCCAGACACATTCATGCAAACAAATATAAAAGAAAAAGGCGTGGCCGCGGGAAGCGGCTGCGCCTTTCGTGTCGTCTGTATACTTTGTCTGTAAGTACTGTTTGTATATTTCGGATCTGAGATTTCGATCCGCTGCTTTCCGGCTGTCAGAAAACGGTCGGCTAGTCGACCAGATTCTTGCCGCAGGCAGGGCATACGCTTGCGGAAGCGGTTACCTGTGCACCACAGTTTGTACAGAATCTCTTTGCAGGAGCCTGAACAGGTGCTGCCGGCTGAACCGGAGTCTGAGGCTGAACCGGAGCCTGAGGCTGAACCGGAGCCTGTGGCTGTACAGGAGTCTGTGGCTGAACCGGAGTCTGTGGAGCACGATATCCTGCAGCCTGTGATGGTCTGAAACCAGCTAAGTTTGGAGTGCTGAATGGATCGGCAGAAGCGGTTCCATTCTGATTTTTCAGCTTGTTGTTGATCTCGATGGTGTTCTTTACGAGCAGGATTCCCAGCATGCATCCCTCATACACGATGCGGACCAGGATTGGTCCAAAGATGATGAGCAGAATGCCGTATCCACCTGCATAGTGGGAATCAGACTGATACCAGCCATATGTGCTGTAGGTTGAGAACAGCATAAAGAATCCGATAAAGACACAGGAAATGGTGGTCAGGATGTAGAAGAATTTCAGGATTCCTTCCAGTATCAGGAACTTGAAGTTAAACAGGTCGTGCAGGAAACGGAAAAAAGCAGGAAGCTGCTCTCTTCTGCTTGCAGGTACGACTAAGATCATCAGTAAAATAGTACAGATCAGGGCACAGACAAGACCCAGACCTGCTGCAAACGTGATTTGCATTGTGATAGTCCTCCTTAAATATTAATTTTTTATAAACAGCTTAAGCGTACACGAATTTGTAAATTCTGTCAAATTCTGTCGAATTTACAAAGAGAAGGAAATGAGGTAAAATAGCCCTGTATGAATATATAGTAGATGAAAGGAGATATCCTGTATTATGAAAGATATTAACAGTATGACGATTGTAGAACTTCGCGATTATATGAACACATTGAGCAATGAGGAGATCGGACAGGCATTACTCGAGTTTGACCATCCTGCATTTGAGGAAGATTTTGATCTGTTATCCCTGCTGAAGGCTCCAAAGCTGTATGATTATCTGCAGTATGAGCACAAGGGCAATGCGAAAGTAGAACTGTAGCAGGTCGCGTGTGATCCGGTTAGAGCCATCTCGGGGAGGTGGCTCTTTTTTTGACCTTTTGCCGTGATAAGAAAAAATGCTCATAATGTGGTAATCTCCTCAAACAACCGGTAGATATCTTCTCCGCGGTGTCCCAGAACGCGGACTACGGCCGCATGAGGATCGATGCAGGCGGAGATGCCGCCACGGCCATCAAACGGCAGGTGCTGCAGGCGTTTCTGAATTTCAGGCAGCAGGATTTCCATATCCGGAGCGTAGAGAAACAGGAGCCCCTGATGAGTGAAATCTTCCCAAAGTCCCAGCACATTATAGCGGTACCGCTCCGGGATCAGCAGAGTGTGGTCGCGGAAGATCAACGTGTCCCCAACAGAGACGCCGGTCACACTGCGGAAGCGTTTCATGGCATAGTACTCGCCCATGCCGGTGCGGCCGCAGGTAAAGATATCTCCGTATGAAAAACTGCAGTTTCCGGCAAGGCGGATCCGGGTGTGACTGGCAAAGTCACTTCCGCCAAACGGGATCACCGGATAGGGGAGGAATGTCACATGGGCGTTTTCGTCCACACGGATCTCCAGTTCTTTGGTCGTCTGCGCCCCCTTGGAACGAAAGACTTTTTCGTAACTCTGGGAGCCGTATAGGACGCGGGAACCCGGGCCGAAATGAAACTCTCCGTGAAAGTGATCGCCGGAGAGCAGACCGGCGGAGGCCGCCATCTGCAGGATGCGGACCTGGCCCGGAACTTCGGTGGCCAGGGGAGACATGATCTTGTAGGGAGCCGTGAAATACAGATCGGCGATGCGGGTCATCCCCTGCGAATATTCTGTTTTCAGCATCAGCCTGCTTTCCATGGCAGCCTCCTTCTTATTTTCTTATAAGTCTTCAAACAACACTTCTTTTTTGATCCAGTCGATCACTTCGTCGACGCCCTCCAGAGTCATCAGATTGGTAAATAAAAACTTGCGTCCCTGACGCATCCGCTCAGAGTCGGACGCCATGACGGACAGATTGGCACCGACCAGCGGAGCCAGATCCGTCTTGTTGATCAGGAGCAGATCGGAGCGAGTGACACCCGGGCCGCCTTTACGGGGAATTTTCTCGCCCTGGGCCACATCGATGACGTAGATCGATGCGTCTGCGAGATCCGGGCTGAAGGTGGCAGACAGGTTATCACCGCCACTCTCGATGAATATAATCTGGACGTCGGGAAATTTTTCGACCATTTCATCGACGGCTTCCAGATTCATCGAACAGTCCTCGCGGATGGCGGTATGAGGGCATCCGCCCGTCTCGACACCCACGATCCGATCCGGCGGCAGCGCAGAATTTTTGATCAGAAATTCTGCATCCTCCTTGGTGTATATGTCATTGGTGATGACACAGATGCTGTATTCTTTGGACATAATGCGTGTGAGACGCTCGATCAGAGCGGTCTTTCCGGAGCCGACCGGGCCGCCCACACCAATTTTTACATAACTCATGGCAATTTCCTTTCTCTATCTTAAGACATATATAATCTTGAATATAATGTTTCGTGCTGCATGCCGGCGATATCAAATCCCGGGCCGCCCACGCCCAGATCATCCATGCTGACCTGAGCAGCCTCGCGGACTGCGGTGTCGAGTGCTTCCCGCAGATCATAGAGGATCCGCTGGCCGGCCACCTGACTGAGTGGGACGCATTTGACGGCATTGGTGACCAGAGCATTGACCAGGCTGTAGGCATAGATGCCAGCTGCGGTGCTGCAGTCCAGATCCAGAGCGGCCGCATAAAGCCCCATGGCGATCGGATAGCATCCGCTGCATCTGCCGGTCTGTACCTGCTCCTGATACCGGGCCAGAGCGGGAAATTGCGCAATCTGACTCCAGATCTTCAGAAAGCGGCGGCAGGTTTTCTGACTGCCGGTCCGCACTTCGCGCGGCACGCGGCTTACCGTGGCAAGGCGGTCCAGCCGGACCAGTGTGTCCGGGTCGTCCCTGTGGGAATAGGCCAGGAACAGCGTGCCAAGTTCATTGTAGGGAAGAATATCCAGATAGGAGTGGACGTATTCTTCGAGATCCTCGGGCGAACGGAGAAGTCCCTGGGTGACATAGGTCTCCAGTCCGTTGGAAAGGGTGAAGTTTCCCACGGGAAACAGGCTGTCACATACCTGTATCATAGAAAGCATAGCGCTGGGATTAGAATTCATAGAACCTCCGGTTTTCCACATGTTTCTTCTGCGTTGGATGACTGTTGCAAGGTCCTGCGTGCTACTTTGAGTGAGCGTGGTCGTGGTTATGTTCATGTCCGTGGTCACCGTGCCCCTTGCACACAATGAAATCCGCAAATGCATCGTGGATCTCCTCCGGTGCAAAACCAAGTTTCTTCAGATAAAGAAAGGTCGGCTCATCGTAGGGTACGGTGATGGAGTCCGAAGTGATCTTCAGGGACAGATGGCGGTTGCCAAGCTCAAATCCGAGACGTCCCATCTCCTCCATGGTGTGCACCGGAGTGCGGATCAGATGGGAAGGGAGCAGGGACACCATATAGGATCTGGAGCCTTCCTCGGCAATGATATCTCCCGGATGCAATGGTTCTTCGATACAAACGCCGATCTCGGTGCCGTCCTGCGCGGTTTTCCGGATGCGTTTTTTCTCCAGCTCAAACCATTCGAAGGGTACCGGAATCAGGTCGTCGGCCGCGGTCTCCGGGGAAATGGTTCGTATAATATGATCTGCTATCATAAACGTCCTCTTTTCTTATTTATAAAACTCTCAATATTATGAATGTTCACAGTTGCATCATGAAACCTCACAGTAACGTGATGCAACTTCGTCACATATCATGAAATTTCAGTATCAGAATAAAAAGTATTTGCGTGCCAGTGCCAGTTCATCAAACGGCTCGCAGGTGATCTCTTTGCCGTCGACGGTGACGGTGTATGTCTCGGGATCTACCTGGATATCTGCCAGCACGTCATTGTGAACCATGTCTTTTTTGCCGATGTGGCGGCAGTTGTGAACAGGAAGCACCTTCTTGTGAAGGCCGAGTCTGCCGGCCAGATCATGGTCATAGGCATACTGGGACAGGAAGGTGATCGAAGTGGAATTCACAGCTTCACCGATGCCCCCGAACATGTCCGTGTAGACTACAGGCTGCGGTGTCGGGATGGATGCATTGGCATCGCCCATGCGGGAGGCACAGATAAATCCGCCTTTCAGGATCATTTCCGGTTTGACACCGAACATGGCCGGACGCCACAACACCAGATCAGCCAGCTTTCCGACTTCAACGGATCCGACATAATCGGAGATGCCGTGGGTGATGGCCGGGTTGATGGTATATTTTGAGATATAGCGCTTGACGCGGTTATTGTCATTCTCCGGGGTATCGGTGTTGAGCGTGCCGCGCTGCTTCTTCATCTTGTCTGCGGTCTGCCAGGTGCGGGTGATCACCTCGCCGACACGTCCCATCGCCTGGGAGTCGGAACTCATCATGGAGAAAATGCCCATGTCGTGCAGGACATCCTCGGCGGCAATTGTCTCCGGACGGATCCGGGAATCGGCAAAGGCCACATCTTCCTTATTATTTTTGTCCAGATGGTGGCAGACCATCAGCATATCCAGATGCTCGTCCAGTGTATTCCGGGTAAATGGCATCGTAGGATTCGTGGAAGACGGAAGCACATTGGGTGCAGCCGCGGCGCGGATGATATCCGGTGCATGGCCGCCGCCGGCGCCCTCGGTGTGGTAGGTATGGATCGTTCTGCCGTGGAACGCCTCAATGGTATCCTCGACGAAACCGCCCTCATTGAGTGTGTCGGTGTGAATGGAGACCTGCACATCGTATTTGTCGGCGACGTTCAGACAGGTGTCGATCGCCTTGGGCGTGGAACCCCAGTCCTCGTGGAGCTTCAGTCCGATGGCTCCGGCCTCGACCTGCTCGGAGAGGGTAGCCTCGCTGGAACTGTTTCCTTTGCCCAGAAATCCCAGGTTCATCGGCATGCCCTCGGCAGATTCCAGCATGCGGTGGATGTTGAATGCGCCCGGCGTACAGGTGGTGGCATTGGTGCCGTCCGCCGGGCCGGTGCCTCCTCCGATCATTGTCGTGATGCCGCTGTAGAGCGCGGTGTGGATCTGGGTCGGAGAGATGAAGTGAATGTGGGTGTCAATGCCACCGGCGGTGACGATCAGGCCCTCTCCGGCAATGGCCTCGGTGGAACTGCCAATGATCATACCCGGCGTGACTCCATCCATGATCTGTGGATTGCCTGCTTTGCCAATGCCGGAGATCCGGCCGTCCTTGATGCCGATATCCGCCTTGTAGATACCGGTGCTGTCAATGATGACAGCGCTTGTGATGACGGTGTCCAGACACTCTTCGTCGGTGTGAGTGGCCGACTGTCCCATGCCGTCGCGCAGAGACTTGCCTCCACCAAATTTGGCTTCCTCGCCGTACACACAGTAATCCTTTTCGATCTCAACGATCAGGGAGGTATCTGCCAGACGCAGGCGGTCACCGGTGGTCGGACCGTACATGGCAGCGTAATCTTTACGGGAAATTTCTATCATGATCCATCCATCCTTTCTTCTATTTCATAAATCCTTTTTGTGCGGCGAGTGTCAGAGCGGCTTCGCGGACCTTCGGATCGTCAAGCGGCCCTTCGACCAGACCATTGAGACCGTGTCCCTCGCGGGACCCTCCGATCTCGATCAGAGATACCTGCTTGGTCTCGCCCGGTTCAAAACGCACTGCGGTACCGGCAGGAATGTCCAGGCGTCTTCCGTAGGCTTTCTCACGGTCAAAGGACAGCCCCTTATTGACTTCAAAGAAGTGAAAGTGGGAACCGACCTGGATGGGCCGGTCGGCAGTATTGGTGACTTCCAGGCTGACCGCTTCTTTTCCTGCATTGAGGGTGATGGTTCCCTCGGCGGGAAGGATCTCTCCCGGAACGACCTCACGGCTGCAGGGAATGGGATCGTGGACGGTCACCAGTTTGGTGCCATCCGGGAAGGTGGCCTCAAGCTGGATCTCGCCGATCATCTCGGCAACGCCCGGCAGCACATCGTCTGTGCCGAGCAGTTTTTTGCCGGCCTGCATCAGTTCTGTGACGCTTTTGCCGTCTCTGGCCATCTCCAGCAGATGCATGGAAATGTAGGCGATCGCTTCCGGATAGTTCAGTTTTAGTCCACGCTGTTTGCGGCCTGCGGCGACAAAGCCGGCATAGTGGAGCTGTAATTTTTCGGTTTCTCTCGGTGTTAAATGCAAGGTGAATCCCCCTTTCATATCACAAAGCAATACGAGTTTTTTCAATAAACTAAAACGAAAAAAGAACAAAGAATCCCTGTGTGGGAACGCCTTTGTTCTTATAAAAATTATAGCGGAAACCGGGTAAGTCTGTAAATTGTCTCAGGGTATAAAAATGTGTGGGATTTTGAGCAGAGCATTGTACTTTGGGTACAATAAATTCTGAAAATCTTCATGTCGGGTTCCCATAGTAGACGGCGTGAACCCTGTGATACACTGGGAGCATGTCAGAGAACAGAAAAAGGAGGGCATGCATATGAAGCGATTTAATATGACGATCAGCCGTGAGTTTGGCTGCAATGCAAGAGAGATTACCAGACAATTGGCCAGCCGGCTGGGAGTCAAGATGTATGATAAGGACCTGGTGGATCTGGCGGCAAAAAAGGCGGGTATCCGGCTTGATATGTTTACTGACGTGGATCGTCTGATCGATTCTCCCGAGGAGAAACTGATCCGGAGTTTCGGCTATGGTTCCACATCCGGATTCTATTCTGACAAGGCGGTTAAGGCACAGATGGATGTCATCCGCGACATTGCCAACCACTCTAAAGAGCCATGTATTTTCTTTGGAAGATGTGCCGACTATGTGCTCAAGGAACATCCGAATACGCTCAATGTATTCCTGTATTCCGATCTGGATTACCGGATCGCGCATATGGCAGAGGCGTACGATCTGTCTTATCCGGCAGCAGAGCGCATGATCAAGAGAATTGACCGGCAGAGACATAACTATTATAAGTATGTCACCGGAGTAAACCGCAGCGACCATCATCTCAAACATATCAGCCTGGATGTTCACCATTTTGGCAGTGACGTTGTGGTGGATATCCTGTATGATCTGGTGATGCGGGAGTACGGCGAGGAGTCAGACCGCCGGGAAGAATAGAACATTGTACTGATGTCACAATGAATTTTAGCGGGCGGGTACATAGTCAGACAATCGGATATTCGATAGGATAAATGTATGCAAAGGCGCAGACGATGAGGATCGACTGCGCCTTTTGTGTTTCCTATGTAAGTGTAAATAAGATGAAAGAGGTGACACTATGGCAGAAGAATATATGTTACAGATTAAAAATCTGGGAAAAAGCTATGGGGAACTGGATGTGTTGAAGGACATTAATCTGGATGTCAAAAAGGGTGAGGTGATCGCACTGATCGGTCCGTCCGGATCGGGAAAATCGACGATGCTTCGCTGTGTCAATCAGTTGGAGATGCCGACAAAGGGCGACATTCTGTTTCGGGGAAGCAGTATTTTGGGAAAAAATGTCAATATCAATGAGGTACGCCAGCATCTGGGGATGGTCTTCCAGCATTTCAATCTGTTCCCGCATCTGACGGTACTTCGCAATATCACGATCGGAATGACCAAACTCCGCAAGATTCCAAAAGATCAGGCGGAAAAGAGAGCACTGGAGCTTCTGGATATGGTCGGACTGAAGGATAAGCGCAACGTATATCCGGCCAGCCTGTCCGGTGGACAAAAACAGCGTATTGCCATTGCCAGAGCACTTGCCATGGATCCGGATGTGATCCTGTTTGATGAGCCGACATCGGCACTGGATCCGGAGATGGTCGGGGAGGTGCTTCAGGTCATGAAAGATCTGGCCGAGAGCGGAATCACAATGATGGTGGTAACGCATGAGATGGGATTTGCAAAGGAAGTTGCCTCTAAGGTCATTTTCCTGGACGGCGGGTACATTGTAGCCGAGGGAACACCGGAGGATGTATTTGAAAACAGCGACAATGAACGTGTTCAGTCGTTCCTGAAGAAAGTACTGTAGGAGGTGAATGGTATGTTGACATCGATTATAGAAGTATTTCAGAAATATGGAAGCATGTTTGGCACAGGCTGCATCATCACAGTCTGCCTGTCCATTGCCACCGTATTGTTCAGTGTATTGTTCGGCAGCCTGTTTGCCTTTATGAAGATATCCAAGAGCAGGATCCTGAAGGGCATTTCTACGGTGTATGTGGAGTTCATCCGAGGAACGCCACTGCTGGTACAGGTGTACATGGTATTCTACGGACTGCCTCTTCTGGGCGTGGAGTTCCCTTCTGTGACGATCATGGGAACCAGCTTTGACCGTATGTTTTCCGGTGCGCTGGCATTGATCATCAACAGCACGGCGTACATCTGTGAGATCGTGCGAGGCGGTATCCTTTCGATCGACGGGGGCCAGACTGAGGCGTCCCGCAGCATCGGTTTCAATAAACTGCAGACCATGTTGTTCATTGTCTTCCCGCAGGCATTCAAAAATATCCTGCCGGCGCTGGCCAATGAGTTTGTCAGTGTGATCAAGAACTCTTCCCAGGTATCCGTCATCGGTCTGGCAGAGCTTATGTATGTGACCAACACGGTTCGTTCCATCAGTTTCCGCCAGTTTGAGCCTCTGATCATTGTATCTGTGATCTACTTCATCCTGACCTCGATCATTTCCGCAGTAGTCCGGAAGATGGAAAAGAAGCTGGCGGTAAGCAACCGCAGAAGTTGATAGTAATGATTTTATAACATGATAATGATAAGAAAGGTTTGGTGATCATTATGGAGAATCAGGAATACAACGTAAAAGAACATTTACATTATGGCGGAATCGCCAGTTTTAACCTCTGTCCGGTGACGCAGGATGCCACCGGCGCAGACATTGCCGTGGTAGGAGTGCCGTTTGACAGTTGTACCACATATCGGACAGGTACCAGATTCGGTCCAAGGGCGATCCGTATGCAGAGCCAGCTTGCCTGCTGTTTCCATACGCCGTGGGATTATGAATTGTTTAAGACCAAAAAGGTGATCGACTATGGCGATGTGGGATACAATGTCGGAGCAGTGACACCGGCGACGATGTTAAAGGAAACTTACGAGGCCTGCAAGGCAATCTATGCGGCGGGAGCCAAGCCAATGACCCTGGGCGGAGATCATACGATCCCGTTTGGACCGGTTCGTGCAGCGGCTGAGAAATACGGAAAGCTCGCGCTGATCCATTTTGACTCGCATGAGGACAATACCCCGATGAAGGATGGCAACTATACACATGCGAACTTTGCCTATGAGCTGATCCAGGAGGGATGCATTGATCCATCCCATTCGGCGCAGGTCTATATTCGTACTGACATGAACAAATGCGGATATCATATCTTCTATGCGTATGACAATGCAGACAAACCGGCAGAGCAGCTTGCCGCAGAGATCAAAGAGGTCGTCGGTGATATGCCGGTATATATTACCTTTGATATTGATGCGCTGGATCCGGCGTTTGCACCGGGTACAGGTACTCCGGTCCCGGGCGGTCCGACATCACATCACGCCAGAAAAGTGCTGCACAATCTGCGCGGGCTGAATGTGATCGGAGCGGATGTCGTCGAGGTGGCACCGGCATACGATCAAGCGGAGATCACTGCGATGGCAGGAGCGACGATCGCTCAGGATCTTATGTATCTGATGGCCGAGAAATAATTTGTAAATCCTGAGAGTCTGTTCTGTGTCAGAATTTTGTCCTATATCAGAATATGGGAGAGATATCACAGAATGGGCTATCAGGAATTTTGATTTTCCTGATAGTGCAGGATTGCAAAGGCCAGCTCCAGTTCAAGGAATTGGTCAATGTGATCCAGATCCCGGTCGAGGATCCGGCGGATCTTGTCCATGCGGTAGCGAAGTGTGTTTTTGTGGATAAACAGGGATTCTGCAGTGGCATTGGCATTGCAGTTGTTGCGCAGATAGGCCTCGAGCGTGCCAAGCAGGCTTCCTTCCTGCATCTGATCCGCTTTGATCAGGGGGCCGAGAGTGTTTTTCACGTATTCGGTCATAAAATGCGGATTGTCGATCTGTGCGATCATGGAATAGATGCCCAGATTCTCATAGAAAAAAATGTTCTGGTCCCGGTGAATATTGCCGAGGATGCCCAGGGCATTTTTTGCTTCTACATAACTTTTTTTCAGGTCTTCGATCTCCTGATATGCACTTCCGATGCCGATGCGTACTCCGGTCTGGCAGCGGGTCGTGATCTGTCGTTCTATCTTCTCCAGAATGGATACCAGAAGGTCACGGCTGAAAAAGTCTGCCGGGAGCATCAGAACACTTTTATTGACCTGCCACAGCATGAGTGGATGATGAAGACCGAACAGCATCAGTTCATTGGAGATCAGCTTCTGCACCGGCTCTCTCATGGAGCTGGCCTTGTGGTCTTCCGTGTCGTACAGGCGCACTACGACTGCCATATGCCGCTGGGACAGGTCGATATCCAGATGGTCGGCCTGCTCCCTGATGTCGGAGGAGTGGATCTCTGAGGAGAACAGGATCGAAGACAGGATACGCTCGCGGGAATTGGCATTGCTCTCCTCCTCGACCAGCGCGCTGCAGACCAGATGGGAGAAGTCAACCATACGGATCTTGAGTGTCATCTCAAACAGTGGGAGTTTTTGTTCATTGCAGTAACGGATCATCTGTGGGGTGATGTTTCCCTCATCGATGACTACGCCAGCGACATTTTTCCGGTTGATACCGTCCAGCATCTCCAGAAAGGCATCTTCATCATCGGTAAAGCGTTTGTTGGTGATGATCACCAGCTCTTCACCGTAAATGAAATCGGCCAGCTTATATTTGTCGGTAAATTCCACTGCGGCATCCGCAAAATAGATCCAGCGGATGTGGCGCTGCATCCCTTCCTCGCCGGCCCGGAGTTTCATGCCGTGTCTCACCTGTCGGATATTCATCATCTCTTCGCAGTTCATAGTGTATAAGCCTCTTTTCCTTCGTTCATTTGGCCCTTGTTTTGCTGGGCACAAGATATTCCTCCCCCCCTTGATTGATGCCGCGGATTGCTTCATGGTCATCTGCTTTTGCTCCTTGCATCATACAACAAAACCGAATTGCATACAAGTATACATTTGTAAAAATATAACAAAAAAGGGCAAAACCGGCGTTTTGCCCTCGCAAGAATTGCAAAGCAATTCTTGTTGGTATACCACTATAATAAGGCAATTTCGTATACCACAAAAAGGGCTTTTCCTGCGAAAAAAGCCCTCTTAATCGTTCTTGTTTTGGTATTCTAGTACAATTTGCGGTAGATCTCGCGGATCTGGTCTGCGCAAAGCGGCACAAAATTATTTGCCAGGAGACGCTGCTGGTTTTCAAGCACGGAGTCGGTGAAGATATCGATCTCCTCCTCTTTCATGCCGTATTCATGCAGTGCCTTTTTCTGGATCAGATGATTCAGAAGCGTTTCGAGTTCCTCGTACAGAGAAGATACTTCGCAGCCAAGGATTCCGGCCATGAAAGCATTCAGTCTGGCAATCTCACCGTCCGTCTTAACTGACATGTAGCAGTTCATGACACCGGTAAACATCGCGTAATTGGATTCGCCATGTGCCACGTGGTAGGTGGCACCCAGCGGATAGCTCAGAGCATGGACTGCGGCGCATCCGGCATTGCCAAAGGCGATACCGGCATAATTGCTGGCCAGCAGAAAATCCTCGAGCAGAGGAATCCTGGCATCCGGTCCCTCTTTGGCAATCTTCCGGTAGCCGGTCAGGATCATCTCGATCGCCTTGTAGCCAAACATACGTGTCGTGTCCGTGGCTTTTGGAGAGAGACTGGATTCAACGGCGTGCACCAGTGCATCGATGGAACTGGTGGCAAATACGCCGAACGGCAGACTCTGCAGAAGCTGCGGGATCAGAACCGCGCTGTCGGCATACATGTCATCCACGGCCAGTCCTTTTTTTGTGCCGCGGCTGTTCAGCGCCAGGATTGCGATGTTGGTCACCTCGCTGCCGGTTCCGCAGGTCGTTGGAACCAGAACCAGGTCCTTGTTCTTTTTGGCGGGGATAATGCCATCGTACAGATCCAGGACCGGTGAAGTCTGCTCCAGTGCAAACAGTTTGGCGATGTCAATGACCGTGCCGCCGCCGATCGCAATGACACGTTTGTGGTCGCCGTGAACATCGCGGCAGATGGCTTCCACCATGTCATCGGATGGTTCACCTGCGCCGTATTTTTCCTGGAAGATCACATCACAGTCCAGGTGAAGATCTCCGAAAAACGGATTATAAATGTATTCATTTGTAAGAACCAAATCTCCTTTGCCGATCGCAAATTCTTCCGCAAATTCACGGGCGGTGGCAAAACGGAAGATATCCGGTCTTATCATTAATTCCTTCATATATTACTGGTCTCCTTCCCTTCTGCCTGCCATCAGGACAGTTTTTTGATGGCTGCTTCCATGATATCCAGTCCGGCCTCAAGCTGCTCGTCGGTAATTACCAGTGGAGCAAGGAAGCGGATGACATTGCCGTGGATACCGGCACTTTCCACCAGAAGTCCGTTCTGTGCACATTCCTGGACGAGAGCTTTGACCAGAGCCGGGTTTGGAGTTCTGGATGCCTGGTCTGTCACAAACTCCAGACCGATCATGGCGCCCATGCCACGGACATCGCCGATCACATCATACTTCTCCTTCATAGCCAGATAACGGTCTGTAACCTTCTTGCCGATCTCAACAGCGCGGTCCGCCAGATGATGTTTCTCCATAAAGTCGATGGCTGCCAGGGAAGCAGCGCAGGATACAGCATTGCCGCAGTAGGTGCCGCCGATGGTTCCGGCCGGAACGGCATCCATTACTTCTGCTCTGGTGACGACAGCACTCAGAGGCATACCGGCTGCAATGGATTTGGCAGTAGCCAGGATATCCGGCTCACATCCTGCTTCTTTCCAATACTCGGAAGCAAACATACGGCCGGTACGGCAGAAGCCTGCCTGCACTTCATCAGCGACCAGAAGAATACCGTGCTCATCGCAGATCTTGCGGACTGCCTTGACCCATTCGATCGGAGCCGGGATAAATCCGCCCTCGCCCTGCAGTGGCTCTACAACGATGGCTGCGATTGTATCGGCTGCAGCGCACTCCTCGAAGACATCGTAGATAGACTGGATATAGTAGTCAATGGCCTTGTCCTCCGGCATACCTTCCGGTTTGCGGTACAGATATGGGAATCTGGCACGGAACACGCCGTGGGACAGAGGCCCCATGTTTGTGGCATATGCCTTTTTGGAGGTCATGGTCATGGTAAGTTCGGTTCTTCCGTGAAATGCCCCGGAGAAGACGATGATATTTGGGCGTTTCGTATAACCGCGCGCGATCTTGACCGCATTCTCATCGGCTTCGGCACCGCTGTTGGACAGGAAAGTGCGCTTTTTGTCGCCGCGGACAGGCACAATGCTGTTGAGTTTCTCGGCAACTTTGACATAGCCCTCATGAGTCACGATATTGAACATGCCATGGAAATATTTGGAGGCCTGCTCCTGTACGGCAGCGACGATCTCAGGCTGGCTGTAACCGACGTTTAACACACCGACTCCACCGATCCAGTCGAGGAAAATATTTCCGTCCAGATCTTCCAGCATGGCGCCCTCGCCTCGTGCCAGCGTCACCGGATAGGCGCAGCCCACAGCGGTGGCGGTAGCTTCTTTTCTGCGATTGATCAGCTCCTGTGATTTTGGGCCGGGAACAGTCTCGGTCACGATTTTTGGTAATGCATCTCTTAACATAATATCTAGCCTCCCTTTGTATTCGTGCTCTGATACAGGTGGCAGGACGAATTGTCCTGTCTCTTTGTGTTCTGGTTATATACTAGCATGGGAAAAAGGGGAATTCATTGGCAGAAAAGATGAAGATTCAGGCGGGGGATTGTGACGGAGGTACAAATCAGTGGGTGGTTTCCGGAAGGGAGGTCTTGTGTCCGGATGAGCCACGTGATGTGATATACAGGATCGTGGAGACCAGAAGCAGTGCAAAAAGCATCCAGCCGGTCAGAATGGCCCGGCCTCTCGGTGCGAAGGTATCATAATATCCCTTCAGGTAGACCACCACAATGATTGCGGGAAGAATGTAAGTCATATAAAAACGAAGACCGTTGCGAAGCCTGCTTCCCTTTCCGGTGTTGGCTTCTGCCAGAAAATTGTTCCAGCCCCAGCCGTTTTTGTGGGTGCAGAACAGTACGAAAACCATGCTTCCCAGAGGGAGGATATTGTAGGATACCAGAAAATCTTCCAGATCCATGATCGTGCTTCCGGATCCCATTGGCTGAAATCCTGAGAGTACATTGTATCCAAGGACTGCCGGCATGGACAGCAGCGGAATGAGGACGATATTTAACAGTACGGCTTTGCGGCGGCTCCAGTTCATCTGATCCATATAGAAAGAAAGGATGTTCTCAAACACTGCGATGATGGTGGACAGAGCCGCAAATGACATAAATATAAAGAAGAATACGCCCCAGATCCGGCCGCCGCTCATGTGGCTGAATACGTTGGGAAGAGTGATAAACAGCAGGGATGGACCCGCATCGGGCTGGATGCCATAGGCAAAGCACGCCGGGATGATAATGAAGCCGGCCATCAAAGCTACGAATGTGTCCAGGATGACTACATTTCTGGCCTCACTGGTGATCGTATTGTCCTTGTTCAGATAGCTTCCAAAGATTTCCATGGAGCCCATGCCGACGCTGAGCGTAAAGAATGCGTGAGTCATGGCATCAAAGATCACAGGGCCGATCCCGCGTCTGCGGATGGCATCGAGGTTGGGAATCAGATAGAAGCTGACGCCCTTTCTGGAGTTGGGAAGCAGCAGGGAGTGGAAGGCAAGTACGATAATAAGTACGATCAGCAGGCTCATCATGACTTTGGAGATTCGCTCGATTCCATTTTGCAGTCCCAGTGCACATACTCCAAGGGAGATCATCACAGCAAGCAGCATGAAAACTGCCATGCTGGCCGGAGATCCAAGCATCGTGTGAAAGGTATCCTCAATCATCTGTTCCGTTGCAGTGGAGTGGCTGGCCGTAAGGGCTCCGGAGGCCGTCAGGTATACATAGTACAGCATCCATCCGCCGACCATGGTATAAAACATCATCAGCAGATAGTTGCCCACGATGGAAAACCATTTGAACAAATGCCACTTGGAACCCGGTTTTTCCAGCAGATCGTATGCCCTTGCCGGGCCCCTGTGGCTTCCGCGGCCGACACTGAATTCAAAGATCAGGATCGGCATCCCAAGAATAACCAGAAATATCAGATAGATAAGGACAAACAATGCCCCTCCATTCTGTCCGCATATATAAGGAAATTTCCAGACATTTCCCAGACCTACGGCACATCCTGCGGATACCAGGATAAACCCTAAACGTGAACCAAAACTTTCTCTTTCTTTTTCCAAAACATCCTCCAATCTGTGTTTCATATTATTACGCAAAAAAGGGCCATAAAGAAAGGCCACAAATACCTGTAGTATAACATAAGAATATAGAAGAAATCTACCCAAAAAAATCCGTAATTGTTCTGAGTTAAAATGCATCAGAATTCTTAAATCTTGTTTAAGTTTTAGACATTTACGCGAAAAAGAGGGGAAAAAGGTTGCAAAAAAAATTTGACGTGTTATAATCTTGATTTTGTAAGAGAAGTGATAAAAGAGTAAGGAGGAAAACACTATGATGTTATCAAGAGAAATGAAAAAAGCACTTTCTTTAGTTTTAGCCGGCGTTATGGTTGTGACAGGTGCTAATGTAGTTCCTACAGCAGCTAACGCAGCAAAGGCTGGCAAAGCAGCAGCAGCTACTGTAGCATCCGGTGCAGCAGTAACAGGCACCAGCAAGCCACAGCAGACAAAAGCACCAGCATCTGCAGCAGCAGTTACCGGCTTCAGCGTAAAGAAGAAGATCGTTGTTGTTAAGGCTGGCAAGACAGCTAAGGTTGCTGTATCTGCAGCAGCAGTTTCCGGTCTGACCGTTAAGTCTTCCAAGACAAAGTCTATCAAGGCAAGCCTGTCAGGAAATACCCTGAAGCTCAAGGCTCCTAAGAAGGCTGTTAAGGGTTCCGTTGCAAAGGTTACTGTAACAAACGGAAAAGACACAAAGGTTGTTAAGGCTTACGTTCAGAACACAGCTAAGAAGATCAAGGCTACCAAGAAGACTCTTACCATCAAGAAGGGTAAGACCAAGAAGTACACCGTAAAGGTTACAAAGGCTGAGAACAAGAAGAAAGCTGTAACAGATGCCGTAGCCGGTAAGGTTAAGGTAACAGGAAAGAACGTTAAGTTTGTAAAGGCTACTGCAAAGAAGGGTAAAGTAGTTATTTCCCTGAAGGGCAAGAAGGCTGGCAAGAAGAACGTTACTATCAAGGTTGGTTCTAAGAAGGTTAAGGTTAAAGTAACCGTTAAATAATCATTTCATCTTACACAAATAAAAGAACGGGTGCAGGCCATATGGTCTGCACCCGTTCCTTTTTATGTAAGTGTATACAAAATATTGTGAGAAGGCTTTGTGTTGGTTATCTGCTCTTACGGTAAGCGATCTGTGTCATAAATTCAAACATCAGATGTGCTGCGGCAAAGGCAGTGATCTCGCCGTGATCGTACTGTGGAGCAACCTCCACGACATCGTATCCGACGATATCCAGATCCTTGAGGCCACGGATGATCTCCAGCGCGGTTGCGGTGGAGAAACCACCGATCTCCGGTGTTCCGGTGCCCGGCGCAAAGGCCGGATCCAGGAAGTCGACATCGAAGGTAAGAAATACCTTGCGGTCGCCGACGGTTTCTTTGATCTTTGCGATGATCTCTTCTGTGGTCATCTTGTGACAGGTGACTGCGGGAAGAACCGTCATGCCCAGATCTTTGGAGGTCTGTGTGCCCTCCTTGCTGTAAAGGCCGCCGCGGATGCCCACCTGAATGGAATGGGAACCGTCGATACAGCCCTCTTTTGCTGCATAATAAAATGGAGTGCCATGATTGTATGGCTTGCCATAATATTCTTTCCAGGTATCACAGTGGGAATCAAAGTGAACCAGTGCGACCGGGCCGTGTGTCTGTTTACATGCTCTCAGCTCCGGAAGCGTGACACTGTGATCGCCACCCATGGCGATCGGTACCACACCGGCTTCAAACAGGGTGGACATTCCTCTGGTTATTTCATCAAAGGAATCTTCCACATACCCCGGAACAGTCATCAGGTCGCCATAATCAATACCTTTGCAGTGCTCAAAGATGTCTACATCCAGCACCGGATTATACCGTTTGTTCAGTGGAGAGATATCCCGGATGGCACTTGGACCAAACCGGGAGCCTACACGGAAGGAGGCGCAGGTGTCATAGGGAAGTCCTACGATGGCAAAGTCTACACCCTCCAGATCCTGCGTGTAAGGCATTCTCATGAAAGTCCGGATTCCCTCATAGCGGGGAAACTGCATAGGATCTAATATATTTTCACTCATAAGATCAACCTCTTTTCTAAAATCTGCCAGGCACCGGGCCGGGTATTCCGAACCTGATTCCTGGCAGATTGGTTACTGTATCACTAAATTACTGAATTACTGAATTTTCCAGACAGATTGCTTACTGCATTACTGTGCTTCCTTGGCAGACTGCTCACTGTATTCCTGGATCCATTTGTCGAAGTTTCCATTGTCTTTGTTTTCGGCAATCACATCATTGACATATTTTAAGAATCCATCGTCGCCCTTGGCTACGCATCCCTGGCAGTTCTTGTTTGGTGTCTTGAAGGTCAGATCCAGGATGGTAAAGTCCGGATTTGCCACGGCATACTGCTGTGCCACAACCTTAGAGTTTACGACTGCGTCTACCTTGCCGTTGGCAAGCTCGGTGAAGCAGTCCGCATTTAAGGAAAGGGAAGTGAACTTGGAATCGGTCAGTTCAGCTTTGGCGACAGACTCGGTAGAACTTCCAAGCTCGGCAGCGATTGTCTTTCCGGCCAGATCCGCCATGGAAGAATATTTGTCTGCGTCCTCCTTGCGGACGATAACCACGAATTTATCTTCAATGTAGACATCGGTAAAGTTTACGATCTGCGCTCTCTCCTCCGTCTCGGTGGTTCCTGCGAATACCATGTCTGTGATGCCGCCCTGCAGGGAGGTGATTGTCTCACTGAATGGCATGTCCTGTACTTCCAGGCTTACTCCCAGTCCGTCTGCAACCTTCTGGGCAAAGGCAATGTCGATACCGATGATCTGTCCGCCGTTGTCTACGCTTGCAAACTCATATGGTGGATAACCGGATGCTGTTCCCAGAACCAGTTTGCCGGCTTTCTGAATCGCTTTGATCTTTGGGGAATTGTAAGCATCCAGTTTGCTCTGATCTACCGAAGCGCTGGAAGAGGAGCTTCCGGAAGAGGAAGAACTTCCTGCATCCTTGGATGCGCCGCATCCCATGACACTGATTCCCATGGCGCACACCATGGCAGTTGCCAGTACCTTTTTTCCAAATGTTTTCCAATGTTTTCTCATAGTAACCTCCATTCCGCAGACGCTTAGCGTCGAAGGACCGAGAGCAAAATATCAAATTTTGCTCTGCGATCAATGCTACTTTGTGGCGCCTGCGACACAAATAGCCCGTGCGAAAAATACTGCATCAGCGGTATTTTTCACACTATTGTCCTCCAATCGTGTTATGTGATCTCTCTTTCTCAAAGAAATTTTTGCCCCCTTTTGGGGTACATAATAGAAAAAGGCCCGGGGAACAACTCGTATCCTCCAGACCTCTTTGTCTTATGTTGCTGTCATTATAGCGGGCATTTTGGAGCCGCGCAATATTGCACAGGTACAAAAGATATTGTGTTCCGATTACAATATTACCTCTCTGGCAGCAGATATTTGGACTGCTTCTATAGATAAGATGCTAAATATAATTGAACTAACTGGTCGTGGGTAAATAATACGGGATTATTCTGCAGTGCATCGGCACAAAGTTCCTGACAGCGGGATGCCAGTTTTGCAAACTGTTCCCGCTCCATGCCAAGATCGACCAGCCTGCCGTTTAATTGAAGATTTTGTTCCAGATCCCGAAGCAGCGGGATAAAGTCGGAGGCATTGCTTCCTCCCAATGCCTGTGCAAGTGCCAGAGCCTGATCGGGAGACGACTGTGTGCTGGCTTCGTAGACGGCAGGAGCCAGTGCAGCCAGAACCTTTCCGTGTCTCGCGTGATAGCGTTCCCACAGTGGGAATTCCATGGCATGGCAGGCGGTAGGGCCGGCGGCGGTCAGGGCTGTGCCGTTCAATACCCCGGCATAAGCCACGGCGTCCCAGCTTTCCGCACTGCATTTGCCGTCGTAGAGCACCCGGAGGTGGTGGGACAGCAGTTCCATGCCATACAGAGACATTTCCCGGATCCGTGGAGTGCTGTTTCCGGCAATGACCGCTTCTATGCCATGACTGAGACTGTCAAATCCTGTGGCGGCCAGCAGAGGGCGCGGCATGGTCATCAGCAGTTCGGAGTCCAGGATGACCAGATCCGATGAGCGAACCGGATGAAATACGCTGCCGAATCCACAGGTGGTGGGGATCAGGATCAGAGTGGTGTCAGGCATACGATCGGCGCTGTGTCTGGCTACATCCAGGATACTTCCTCCTCCCAGGGCCAGAAGTACCTGAGCCTGGCTGTCCTGAATCAGCTTCATTGTCCTGAGGACAGGATCTTTCTCGTCCGGGGAAAGATGCAGAACAGATGCCTGGACACCATTTTTTTCAAAGTATGAGAGAATCCGGGAGAGAAGGCCTGTCTGGAGTGCACTCTCCTGACCGGTGATCAGTGCGGCATGCTGCCCCAGAGCACGGGTCTGTTCCCCGACCAGGCGGATCTTTCCTCTTCCAAAAATCAATTTCATAGGAAACTGTCGTATATATTTCATGTAACTCCTCCCTTCCTGAGCGTTCCCGTGGGTGCGAAGAAATCTTCGCATAACGCTCTGCTATACATCATTTTGCAACATTATAGGAAGAAATGTATTGACAAACAATGGTGTTATAGTCTAACTTTGTTTGTAATCACATAACAAAACGAGTGATATCTATTTGGAAAGCGAGGAAATATCTATGAGGAAATCAGAATGGAAGAAACGGCTGGCAATCGCATTGTGTGCATCGCTTGCCTGGACTGGCCCGGGGATGGCCGGAATCCCGGGGGATACGAACCCTGCGGTACATGCATACGCAGAGGAGAACGGAGGTCAGCATAGCGCACAGACCGTGAAACAGCTTCAGATCAACGGGCTGGAAGATGCCGATCTGGATGCTCTGGCACAGCAGGTGGAAGCCTGTTTTGACGCGGGGATCTATCAGGTGGTGTTCTCCTATGCAGATGGGTTTACCTCGGAAGACAGTTTGTCAGAGGACATTGCGAAGGTGCAGAAAAAGCTGGAAACCCGGCGGAACGATCGGATCAGTGACACCAAAAAGCCGGAGAATGCCAGCACGGTATACTCCTATTTTCTGAGTGATGAAGACGGGGACGGAACCTGTGATCTGCAGGTCTATGAGGTGTCCAAACTCAGGACCGGCGCAACGAGACTGTACGCCAATGACATCATGCCGTACTGGGAGACCGTGCGTTACGATGCACAGCATCCGCAGGGGGTGGCTGAGAAACGGAGGATGGATTCCAAGTCAATCACTCAGATCCAGATTCAGGATGAGACCCAGACGCGCGATCTGGGGACATATTATACCGTGACACCGAAGAATGCTACCGTGGCATTTTCTACAGCGCAGATTCGGAGCAGTTATGTTTATGAGGGAGAGCCGGTGGCACCGACTCCGGCACCGCTGGTTGGCCAGTTCAATTATACCGAGATCACCGAAGGCCTTCGTTATGGGTATGAGAACAATACCGCAGTGACTACCAGAGAGGGTGGCGAGAAGGCCAGTGTCACGATCTATGCGGAGAGTGTGATCGATTCCAATGGAGTCTATTACACCGGAACCGTGACCCAGAGTTTTGATATTACGCCGGGAATCCTGTCGGTCAGCGATGTGCCGGACGAAGTAAACTACACCGGCCAGGCGATTGAACCGGATGTTTTTGTCATGAATTCCGGTGGAAAGATCCTTCACAAGGGTACGGACTACACGGTAAAATGCACGGACAATACCGAGATCGGCACGGCGACCCTTCAGGTCATCCCGGTCGATCCAAACTATGATATGCCGGAAGCCAAGACATTCCGTATTGTAGCAGCGCCGGCGACTCCGACACCGGTGGTTACCGAGAAACCAACCCCAACAGCGAAACCAACAGTGGAACCAACACAGCTCCCACTTGCCAGTGCACCGGCCAGTCAGGAGCCTGCAGCGACACCGACAATCGTGCCGTCTGCCGCTCCGTCCGCAGTGCCGTCTGCTGCTCCATCCGCAGTTCCATCTGCCGCTCCGATCGACCCGAATGCGGGCAATGTGGTCGTGCCGGGAGACCGGGACGTACAGGGATCTGTCTTTGGCCTGCTCTGTGCCAGAGTGAAGCGTGTGACAAAGACCTCACAGACCCTTGTCTGGAATTCTCTGAGCGACCGCGTGGATGGATATGTCATCTACGGCAATGCCTGTGGTATCAAGAATAAATATAAGAAGATTGCCACTCTGGGAAAGAATGCGACGAAGTATTCCCGCAAAAAACTCAAAAAGGGAACCTATTATAAGTACTTTATCGTGGGTTATGTGATGAAGGATGGAAAGAAAGAAACGGTGGAAATCTCCAAGACATTACATGCCACGACATCCGGTGGCAAGAAGGGCAATGCCACTTCGGTCAAGGCTTCTGCCACGTCACTGACATTGAAGGTGGGCCAGACCGCGACAGTGAAAGCCAGAGAACAGAGCAGCCGCAAGGTGAACATTCACCGCAGACTGCGGTTTGAATCGGAAAATGAGACTGTTGCCTCCGTACAGGGCACCAAAGGAGTGATCACTGCGAATCAGGCGGGAACCTGTACGATTTATATTTATGCACAGAATGGCCTGTATCGTAAAATAAAAATAACAGTAGAATAGTTGCGAGATAAATAAATCGGTCGTTACATATTTTGCCTCAGAGGGTTAACTTCTGGGGCAAAATGCGTTATACTGAATACAATAGATGTGAGTGACGTGAATTTATGAAAGGATAGAATTCATAGATGGAGATTGCAAAAGAGAAGGTAAATACCCTGGAAAATGTTAATGACTACCGGCTGACATTGTTTTTGTGTCTGGTGATACATTCTGTGATACTGCCGGTATTTATCTATTATCGGGCGATACCGATGATCATTATGGATGGGATCAGTGTCTGCATTTATCTGATCGGATGTCTCGTGGTCGGTAAGATGGAGAAAAAGAGCTGGTGGATTTCGATTTATGCACTGGAAGTGACCGTGTTTTGTGTGGTCTGCAATCTCTCGATGGGAGCTGAGGGGGGCTTTTCGCTGTATGGCACGATGATGACATTGGGAAGTTTCTTCCTGATGTATGAAGCCAGACCGAGGAGAGATACGATTGCACGCTCTATTATGTTCACCAGTATGGGTATGGTGGGAATTTTCTTTTCGCATATTTATGCAGTATTGACCGGGATCAACCGGTACATTCCGGAATTGGTTCTGGACAAGTTGTTTTTGCTGAATCTGTTCTGGACCGGGATGATCACGATCTACATCAGCGGACGGTTTATCGGACTGGTGGAGGCCAGAGAGAGCACACTTCGCCGCAAGAACCGTGAGCTGGATCACAAGGCACATTACGATGACCTGACCGGTGAACTGAACCGGAGGGGATTTTATATCAGGACGCAGGAGACACTGCGGTTGAATCCGGAGGTGGATTTTGTACTGCTGGTGACAGATATCAAAGATTTCAAACTGGTCAACAGTCTGTTTGGGGATGAGACGGGCAATCAGATCCTCAAGACGCAGGCGGCATCCCTGCATCAGTACATGAAATATCCGGCAGTGGTGGGACGTCTGGGGGCGGATCGTTTTGCACTGCTGATACCGCAGGAACGCTATCAGGAACAGCAGTTTGTCGAGTTGATCCAGCGCCTTCAGAAACTGTATTCTACCAATCACTATCAGCTTCATCTTCATATCGGAGTCTATGAAGTACATGACTGGAAGGAGACGATCGGAGCGATGTGCGACAAGGCAATTCTGGCAATCGGCTCTATCAAGGATGATGTCCAGAAGACAGTGGCATATTATGATCACACGGTTCTTCAGAATGAGATTTCCAGACAGCAGATGATCGGTGAGTTTGACGAGGCACTCCGTCAGGGACAGTTCCAGATGGTGCTACAGCCACAGGCGGACAGAGAGGGGCACGTCCGTGGCTCCGAGGCGCTGGTGCGTTGGAATCATCCGGAGAAAGGTCTGCTGATGCCGGGGGTGTTCATCAAGCATTTTGAGGATTCCGGTCTGATCTCCAGGCTGGATGCATATATGTGGGAGACAGCCGTCAGAAAACTGCGGAGCTGGATCGATATGGGCAAGGAGAATATGTATATTTCCGTGAATATCTCCGTGAAGGATTTCTATTATATGGATGTGTATGAGACGATCACCGGGCTGATTCAAAAGTATGACATTCCGGTCAAGATGCTTCATCTGGAGATTACGGAGACAGTGATCGTGGACAAAACCGGAGATGCACAGAATGTCATCAGGAAGCTGTATGAGTATGGTTTTGTCATGGAAATTGATGATTTCGGAAGTGGATATTCCTCTCTGCGCTTCCTTAAAGATGCCTACGTGCAGGTTGTGAAGATCGACCGTGAGTTTCTGGCAGAAAGCTGGGATTCCCGGAGGAGCCGTTCCATTCTGGAAGGTATTATCGATCTGGCGCACGGCATTGGCATGGAACTGATTGCAGAGGGTGTCGAGCGAGAAGAACAGTTTGAAAGTCTGGTCGGCATGGGCTGCGACTGCTTCCAGGGATACTATTTCTCCAAACCGATTCCGGTACCGGAATTTGAGAAGAAATATCTCTCTGAAAGGAATGAGTGAGCAAATTGGAAGCAAAGAACTATCAGTATTTTGCACATCGGGAATGTGAGTTTTTTCCGTGTCATCCCGGAGCAGATCCGGACAATTTCAACTGTCTGTTCTGCTATTGTCCGCTCCACAGTCTGGGCGAGGCGTGTGGAGGCGATTTTACCTACACGGCAGATGGACTGAAGGACTGCAGTGCCTGTCTGTATCCGCATGACAGGAATCATTATGAGCAGATGATCCGGAGGATCCCGGTATATCGGAAAGAGGAATCAGCAGGTGGGAACAGGAAATAATGCCTGACAGACAAAAGACAGAATGTTTGCGGAACAAAAGGCAGGATTCCCCGGTGGATTTCCGGCGGGTTACCTGCTATAATAAAAAAGATTATGAGAACCTCCGGGTCGGCGATCCGGATATGAGAAACAAACAAAAAGGAATGGTGAAGACATGTTATTAGCAGAACAGAGACAGAAAATCGTAGAGTTTGGCAATCAGCTGATCTCATCAGGACTGACGGTGGGAACAGCAGGCAATATCAGTATGTATGATCCGCAGACCGGATATATGGCGATCAGCCCGTCCGGTATCCCATATGCCCAGACCAAGGCAGAGGATGTGGTAGTCATGGATCTGGAAGGGAATGTTGTGGAAGGAGACCGCAAGCCATCCAGCGAGCATGGCCTGCATGCTGCATTTTATCTGGAGAAACCGGCGGCAAGAGCGGTGGTACATGCACATTCCATGTACTGCACGACACTGGCATGTACCGGTGTGGATCTGAAATCCGTACATTATGCGATTGCAGACGCAGGTGTTGCGACAGCACCGACGGTTCCGTATGCGACATATGGCACGCCGGAACTGGCTGCCCTGATCCGTGAGACATTGAAGGGATCGGACAGCAAGGTGCTTCTGATGGCGAACCACGGCATGGTTGCCTATGGGGAATCTCTTGAGAAGGCATTTGCCATGGCTATGACAGCCGAGTGGTGCGCGCAGGTACAGTGGCGCAGCATGGCGATCGGGACTCCGAACGTATTGACAGATGCACAGATGGCAGAGGTTATCGAGCATTATAAGACCTACGGACAGGCACCGGAAGAGGGAAAAGAGTCTCAGGGATACTTCGGTTAGAAAGTCAGATACTGACGGATGATAAAGGCCAGGCGCAGATTGAAGGTTCGGTCCGCGTCGGTCAGGGGATATCCCAGGATCTCGCAGATCTTATGGATGCGGTATTTGATCGTGTTGCGATGGACGAACAATGCCTCGGAGGTATCGCGGATGCTCTCATGGCAGGCCAGATAGGTCTCCAGGGTGTGCGTAAGTTCCGTGTGATTTTCGTCATCGTACCGGATCAGAGCTCCGAGTTCCTGCTGCACGACAAAGGACAAAGTGTCTTTGTCCTGTACGGCAAATAAAAGATGATAGATCCCCAGATCATCGTAGAGCAGGGTATGAGAAGAAGTTGTATGAAAAGCCAGCACTTTGCTGGCTTTTTTTGCTTCCCGGGAAGCTCGTGGGGCATCCTCCAGCTTCCGGAAACGTGTACTGCATCCGATGGTCAGAGTGAGGGAACGGTTTTCGGCAGCATGGTTTTCGAGAGCGTTCAGAAGTTCCTGCGCCTTCAGGCAACGCCGTTTCAGCTCCTGCTTCAGATCCGGGACGGAATCCGACAGTTCAAAGAGTCCCCAGATTCCATCGGCGTTGGCGGTGGTGAGCAGCGGCTTCGGACCGGTGAAGGCTTTCTGACAGGCAGTGCGCAGAGTGGATGCCGCAGCCGCCTGCCGGCAGCAGATACAGAGCATGACATGGCTGCGGGTGTCATCATAGCCCAGATCGTCTGCCAGGGGAAGGGCAGCCTGGATATCCCCCGAGATCAAGGTGTACAGGAAACGGTCCACGCGGTGGCGGTATTCCTGCTGCATAAAGATCTTGTGGTAGATCTGCCCGATGATATTGGTGACCGGCACGTCAAACGGAAGTGTCATCAGAGGTATGTTCAGTTCGGCGGCATACCGGATCCATTCCTGGGGGATCTCATCAATGTAGCGGCCGATTTCCACGACAATGCCGGCTCCTGCGTGTGTGGCAACCGTCTTCATCAACAGCTTCATCGCTTCGTCCTTGTCCTGAAAGGCGACACCACTGGTGAAGACCAGTTCACCGCGCCCCGCCCAGTTGCGGCCATCGGCGATCTCGATGACATGGGCACCGGTGATCTCCCGTGACAGGATGTTGCGGCCGGTCAGCAGTTTGCCGTCCCGGAACTCCTTCATGCAGAATAAGTCTTCAAAGTTCATGGAAATCCCTCCTTCTCTTTTTCCACATACTAAGTCACGGAAAAACCATTTGTCAATGGCGGGGAACGCAAAAAAGGAAGGCTCCGGTACGGTTTTGTACCGGAGCCTTCCGTGTCTTGTGCTATATGGCACAATGATAAGGAGGATCAAACGTTACAGATCAGCAAGGGCTCTTGTCGATCTGCGGATTAAATGCATAGAAGTTTTTGCTGTTCTTGGCCTCAAGTGTCTTGCGCAGTCCTTCGCCAAAACGCTGGAAGTGCACAATCTCACGCTCGCGCAGGAAACGGATTGGATCGGCGATCTCCGGCTCCTTGATGAGGCGCAGGATATTGTCATAGGTCAGGCGTGCCTTCTGTTCGGCGGCCATATCCTCATACAGATCGGTGATGGTGTCACCGGTGGACTGGAAGGTCTCTGCAGAGAATGGCTGGCCGCCCGCGGCCATCGGCCAGATGGCAAGTGTGTGGTCAACGTAGTATTTATCGAAACCGGAAGATTTGATCTCCTCCGGAGTAAGGTCTTTGGTGAGCTGACGGATGATGGTGGCAACGATCTCGAGGTGGCCGAGTTCTTCCGTACCGATGTCTGTTAATGTCCCTGCTACCTGGCGGTTTTCCATGGAATAACGCTGGGAAAGGTAGCGCAGCGCAGCTCCTGCCTCGCCGTCCGGTCCGCCGTACTGGGACATGATGATAGAAGCGGCAGCAACATTGGGACGGGTGATTCGAACAGGGTACTGCAGTCGTTTTTCATATTGAAACATAATGACTCCTTTCGATAATTATTCCCATGGAAGCGGGGTCTCGATCCAGCTCCAGGTCTCACCCGGTGCGACCTGGTTGCTGGTCAGTGGACCATACAGGGTATTATATTGTTCGCGGGCCTTATTCAGGCGTTTTTTGACCTCCTGATAATAGGAGAGGGCGGTCGGACAGTCAGGATGGGTATCCAGATACAGGATGACGTCATCCAAACAGAAGCCGAGTTGGGTGATCTGCATCAGAAGAGCATGTTGTTCCTGCGACATGTGGCACAACCTCCTTTCTCAGGGGTGTGAGCGCCGGAGGCTGGGGAGTCTGCGGCGTCCTGAAAATAGCCTTTGGGGATGCAGCCATAGAAAGGCAGATCCAGAGGGGCGAAGATCGTTCCTGCGTTCAATGCTTTTTCCGGAGCGTAAGGCTGGCTCCAGGTCTGCCAGGGAACATATCCCATTCCCACAGGCATACCGTAGAGCGGATCATTGTGAATGGCCATAAGTGAATTCCTTTAACTGATTCTGTATATTCTATGAGAAAACCGTGGAAGTGTGAAAAAAACTCCCCGTCATCCGGAGATGACTGAGAGTCTTCGATAGATACTTTATTCCTGGTATATTCTGTGCATGTTCTGTATTCTGATTCGCGGGACAATCAGCGGTAGCATTTCTTGCAGGCGCGGTAGCCCTGGCTTTTGGCTGATTTCTTGGTCAGTTTGCGGACTCTGCCACGCATGTTGCTGCACTTCTTGCTGGAATGGTAACACTGGCCGTTGCCGGATGCCGCGATGTAGACGTAAGTCTTCGCATTGGCGGTAGCAGCGTTGTTTGGCAGCAGGACGGAGCCGGATGTGGCGGTCAGGCAGACTGCCAGGGTGATGCTAAGAATCTGTTTCTTGAGTTTGTTCATAAGAAATCCCTCCCTTTGGTTATGATTCATCATGTTTTCATTTGCTTCGAATATATTAAATTATACCTCGTAACCGGTCTGTTTTCAAATAAGAAAAGAAAGTGCGCGGGGTTGGTCCGGCAACCTTGACAAGGCATGGGATAACACGTAAACTAAACGGGGAAACTTTTGTTTCCCATTTTTTTCAATGAGAGAACAGGAGAGCCTGACAGGCTCGGAAAGGTAGAATATATGTGTGGAATTGTAGGATATGTCAGTGAGAATCCGGTGACGGATCAGTTGTTGGATGCGTTGGAACTGCTGGAGTACCGTGGCTATGACAGTGCGGGACTGGCGACCATCAACAGCGAGACGGGACGCACCAAACTGCGCAAGTGTGCGGGCAGAGTGGCAGATCTGCGCAAGAAGTGTGCACAGGATAAGAAGAAGGCGACGACAGGCATCGGACATACGCGCTGGGCGACTCACGGCGGTGTCAGCGACAAGAATGCACATCCGCATCGCAGCGGCAATGTGGTTCTGGTTCACAATGGAATTATCGAAAATTATGAGGAACTCAGAGATCATTTTATGCTCTACAAGGAGCTGAAGTCGGAGACCGACACCGAGGTGGTAGCCGGAGTATTGAACCGGTTTTATCACGGTGATGCGCACGAAGCGATCATCAAGACGGTCAAATGTCTGAAGGGTACTTTTGCGCTGGTGATCATGTTTGATGATCAGCCGGGCGTGATCTATGCGGTCCGCAACGTCAGCCCGATCGTGGCAGCATATACCGAGGATGGTACGATGCTAGCATCCGATGTGGCTGCACTGGGACAGCATGCGACACAGTATATGGTCGTTCCGGAGTACAAGATCGTGGAACTTCACAAGGATGCGATCAAGGTCTTTGATTTTAAGGGGCAGGAGGAGCAGGTCGATATGATCGATATCGACTGGGATACGACCCGCGGTGGCAAGGGAGATTACCCATTTTATATGGAGAAAGAGATCATGGAGCAGCCGGATGCCCTGGAGGCGACGATCAGCTCCAGACTGCAGGGAGATGTGATCGATCTGAGCGGCGACGGCGTGCCGGATGAGGTGCTGAAGAACTGCGAGAGGATCTGTGTGGTAGCCTGTGGAACGGCCATGCATGCCGGGCTGATCGCAAAGTCCATGGTACAGTCTACACTGCGCATGCACATGCATGTAGAGTATGCTTCTGAGTTTATGTATTCTGATCCGGTGATCGACGAAAAGACACTGGTGCTGGCAATCTCCCAGTCCGGAGAGACCATCGATACCCTGGAGGCGCTCAAGTATGCGCGCCGCAAGGGTGCAAAGAGCGTGGCAGTGATCAATGTCAAGGGATCTTCCATTGCCAGAGAGAGTGATTATGTGATGTATACCGTGGCAGGTCCGGAGATCGCAGTGGCAAGTACAAAGGCCTATACGACACAGGTGGCGACCCTGATGCTTCTGGTGGGCCGCATGGCCAGGGTGCGCGGCATCTTTGATGAGGCTGCCGAGAAGGCATTTGTGGAGCAGATGCGTAACGTCCCTGAGGTGGTCAGACAGGTGCTCGACCGCAAGGAGGATATCCACAAGATCGCCAGGACATTGCTCGAGGCCAAGGATGCATTCATGCTGGGACGCGGAAGAGATTATTCCATTCTGCTTGAGGGGGCATTGAAACTCAAGGAGATTTCTTATATTCACACGGAGGCCTATGCATCCGGAGAACTCAAGCACGGCACGATCGCTCTGATCACAGAGGATACACCGGTTGTGGCTCTGGTGAGCCAGGAAAACCTCAAGGAGAAGGAACTGTCCAATATCCGCGAGGTACAGTCGCGCGGTGCCAGTGTGGTTCTATTCGTCAAGGAAACCTTTGAGATGGCAGATGCAGAGTATGCGGATGTCTTCCTGCTTCCGGCCTGCGACGATGCGTTTATGGTATTCCCGGCGGCGGCAGCGCTGCAGCTTCTGGCATACTTCGTATCCATGGACAAAGGACTGGACGTGGATAAGCCGAGAAACCTGGCAAAGGTCGTGACCGTAGAATAGTCGTGGCAGTCCGTAGACTGTATGGAAATATGGCATACCGATGACAGTGCCGATAATTGCTTTCACAGCACGAGCGGGGAATTCCCCCGCTCGTGTTATTTTTTTGACGTTCCGTGAATATATTGAAGAGAGTAACGGAACAAATCAGCGGGAGGTTGAAGAAAGTGGAAGATAAATGGCAGGAAATCTGGAGTCAGTATGACATCCGGGTAACAAACCGGTATCGCTGCCGCAGCGGACTGGTATTTGCGGCAGATCAGGGATTGTTTCTGCTCAGACCCTACCGGGGTTCGGGCAAGGAACTGGAGAGCCGGGAGAAGATCAAGAATCTGCTGGTGGAAAAGGGCTGCTCCCGGGTCGATCTGGCGGTAAAGACCGAAAAAGGGGAATATCTGGCCCAGGACCGCTACCACAATCTGTGGATGCTGTACCGCTGGTCTGCGGGCGAGGAGTGTGAATCCGGGAATCCGCAGGATCTGGTGACATGCGCAGAACATCTGGGATATTTACATACTCTGCTTCAGACCGGAGAGGAGACCGGAGAGGCAGAGTGGCAGCGGCAGCAGAGCCGGATGGATGTGGCCGACCAGATGGAGCGGCATACCCGGGAAATGCAGCGGATCCGGCGTTATATCCGCGGCAAACACAGAAAAAATGAGATCGAGATCTGTCTGCTGCACGCATCGGGAGAGGCGGTAGAGCAGGCGGGAAAGGCCTGTTCCATCCTGGGCGATCAGGACCTTGACCCGCTGTGGCAGCGGAGCAGATGTCAGACCCGGATATGTCACGGACATTACAGCTATCATCAGGTATTGAAAGAGAAGGAGGGGCTGTTTACCGGAGGGTTCGACCATGCCAAACCGGGTCTGCAGGTGAGGGATCTGCACGAATATCTGCAGAAGGTGATGGAGAAAAATGAGTGGGATGACGTATTGTTGGAAGATATGGTGAGGGCGTATGAGAGCAGGAGAGTATTGGAGGAAGAAGAAAAATACATTCTGTATGCCATGCTTCTGTATCCGTCAAAATACTGGAAACTGATGAATGGATATTTTCACGGGAGCAAGACCTGGATCCCGGGCAAGAGTATGGAGAAATACCGGCAGGTGATGGGGCAGGAGCAGCGCAGACAGGCGTGCCTGGACAAAATACCGTCCATTTTGTGGGGCTGAGAAAATGAGGAGGAGCTTTCGCCGTAAATCTTGAATTTATACGCTGTATAACGTATAATATAAAGGAGTGTTTTCTGGGAATGAGATTGGAAGGCACATGGGAAGAGTATGATACAAGACGCAAGACAGGAGGAACAGAGATGGACTACAAAGAGCTTTACAACGAGTGGCTTAGCAACCCCTACTTTGATCAGGAGACAAAGGCTGAATTACAGGCGATTGCCGGGGATGATCATGAGATTAAAGAGCGTTTTTATATGGATTTAGAGTTTGGTACTGCCGGACTCCGCGGTGTGATCGGAGCGGGTACCAACCGCATGAATATATACACCGTGCGCAAGGCGACACAGGGACTGGCCAACTACATTATCAAGGCTGACAAAGCAGACCAGGGTGTAGCGATCGCTTACGACTCCCGTCATATGTCACCGGAGTTTGCAGATGAGGCAGCGCTCTGTCTGGCAGCCAATGGCATCAAGGCGTATGTGTTTGAGTCACTTCGCCCGACACCGGAGCTTTCTTTTGCAGTCCGCGAGCTCGGATGTGTGGCAGGTATCAATGTGACAGCGAGCCACAACCCACCGGAGTACAATGGCTATAAAGTATACTGGGAGGACGGAGCCCAGATTACCCCGCCTCACGACAAAGGGATCATGGATGAGGTGAAGGCTGTGACAGATTATGCCACAGTGAAGACCATGGACAAGCAGGATGCCATGGCAAAGGGACTCTATGAAGTGATCGGCGCAGCGATCGATGACAAATATATGGAGCAGCTCAAGAAGCAGGTCATCCATTGGGACAGCATTGAGGCTGTGGGCAAGGATCTCAAGATCGTGTACACTCCTCTTCACGGAACCGGCAATATTCCGGCGCGCCGGGTGCTGGGAGAGATCGGTTTTGAGAATGTCTATGTCGTTCCGGAGCAGGAACTTCCTGATGGCGATTTCCCTACCGTCAGCTATCCAAATCCCGAGGCGGCAGAGGCGTTTGAACTGGCTCTGAAGCTGGCCAAGGAAAAAGATGCAGACCTGGTGCTTGCCACAGATCCTGACGCAGACCGTCTGGGTGTGTATGTTAAGGATTCCAAGACCGGAGAGTATCACACTCTGACCGGTAATATGTCCGGCTGCCTGTTGGCAGATTATGAGATTTCCCAGAGGAAGGCGACCAGGGGGCTTCCGGAGGACGGCAAACTGATCAAGACGATCGTTACCTCCAATATGGCGGATGCCATTGCAGACTACTATGGAGTAGGTCTGATCGAGGTGTTGACCGGATTTAAGTATATCGGACAGCAGATCCTGGGATTTGAGACCAGTGGCAAGGGCGAGTATCTCTTTGGCTTTGAGGAGAGTTACGGCTGTCTGATCGGTACTCATGCGCGTGACAAGGATGCGATCGTGGCCACCATGGCTTTGTGCGAGGCGGCAGCTTACTACAAGACCAAGAATATGACGCTGTGGGATGCTATGATCGAGATGTATGAGAGATATGGCTACTACAAGGACGGCATTCAGGCTGTGACCATGAAGGGCATGGAAGGACTGGCGAAGATCCAGGAGATCATGACGACTCTGCGCGAGAATCCACCGAAGGAATTCTGTGGACACAAGGTGCTTTCCTTCCGCGATTATCAGAAGGATACGATCACGGATCTGGCTACCGGCGAGACCAAAGCAACCGGTCTGCCAAAGTCCAATGTGCTGTACTTTGACATGAGCGACAATGTATGGATGTGTGTTCGTCCGTCCGGAACCGAGCCGAAGGTGAAGTTCTACTATGGGGTAGTAGGTACTTCTCTGGAGGATGCGGATGCCAGGGGCGAGGAGATGGCGAAGGCTGTCAACGACATGGTAGAGAGCATGTCATAATAATAAAATAACGTGGGTGAAACCTGGCCGAAAGCCAGGTTTTCCGCGTTCAACATCATAATAAGGGAAAAGGAATGGAGAATAGTATGCAGGAAAAACTAGAACAATGGATTCAGTGGGTGGAATATGATGAACTCAGAGAGGGATGTCACAATGCTCCGCACCACATTTTGGGGTTACATACGTTTGGAGACGGACAGGTATTTACCGTCTACCGCCCGGAGGCGCAGGCGATCACCGTGACGGATATGAACGGACGCAAGGCACTGGAGTTGGAAGAGGTCGAAGAGCACAGCGGATTCTTCGGCAAATATGTTCCGGGCAGGAAATACAAGGCACCATATAAGATTCAGGTGACATACGGTGAAAATGATATCGTAGAGATGGTAGATCCTTATTGTTTTGAGTCGCAGATCACCAGCCTGGATCTGTATCTGTTCGCAGAGGGCAAGCATTATCAGATCTTTGACAAACTGGGTGCACATCCGACGGTGGTGGATGGCGTAGAGGGTGTTCTGTTTGCAGTGTGGGCACCACATGCCAGAGCCGTGAGTGTAGTCGGTGATTTTAATATGTGGGACAATCGTCTGAACATGATGCGTACGCTGGAGGTATCCGGTGTGTACGAGCTGTTCATCCCGGGGGTTAAGCCGGGAGCTGTCTACAAATACGATATTCTGACCCGCACGGGAGAGCGTCTGCTCAAGGCGGATCCATATGCGAACTGTGCGCAGCTGCGCCCTGAAAATGCTTCTGTCGTGACGGACATCCGCAAGTATGACTGGACAGATAAGAAGTGGATGGAGAGCCGCCGCAAGGAGAACCGTGAGACCAGACGGCGTGAGAAGATGGCGATCTATGAGGTGCATCTTGGATCCTGGCGCAAGCATGACGATGGCACGGAAGATGGATTTTACAATTATCGGGAAGTGGCAAAGGAACTGGCGGATTATGTGCTGGAGATGGGATACACGCATGTCGAGATCATGGGTATTGCCGAGCATCCGTTTGATGGTTCCTGGGGATATCAGGTGACCGGATATTACGCGCCGACCCGACGATATGGTGATCCGAAAGACTTTATGTACTTTGTGGATTATATGCATTCCAAGGGGATCGGTGTGATCCTGGACTGGGTACCGGCACATTTCCCGAAAGACGCACATGGCCTGGCGCGCTTTGACGGCCAGCCGTTATATGAGCATCCGGACAAGAGGCGCGGAGAGCATCCACACTGGGGAACTCTGATCTTTAATTACCGCAAAAAGGAGGTTTCCAACTTCCTGCTGGCCAATGGATTGTTCTGGCTCAGAAAATTCCATGTAGACGGTCTGCGTGTCGATGCGGTGGCATCCATGTTATATCTGGACTATGGCAAGAACGATGGAGAGTGGCTCCCGAATGAGGATGGCGGCAATGAAAACACCGATGCGATCGAGCTGTTCCGCCACATGAATCAGATCTTCGAGGAGGAGGAGCCTGGCACCATGATCATTGCTGAGGAGTCTACGGCCTGGGCAGGCGTGACATCACCGGCATCCATGAAGGGTCTCGGGTTCCTGTTCAAGTGGAATATGGGCTGGATGAATGACTTCCTGGAGTACATGCACATGGATCCGCTATTCCGCGGACCAAACCATGGACGCCTGACGTTCAGTCTGGACTATGCGTACAGCGAGAACTATATCCAGGTATTGTCTCATGACGAGGTCGTACACGGCAAGGGTTCCATGATCAATAAGATGCCGGGAGAGTATGATGACAAGTTTGCCAATCTGCGCGCGGCCTATGGATTTATGTATGGACATCCGGGCAAAAAGCTGCTGTTCATGGGACAGGAGTTTGCACAGTACAGAGAGTGGAGCGAAGCGCGCAGCCTGGACTGGGATGTGCTGGATCAGGAGCGTAACCGTCAGATGCAGACCTATGTCAAGCGTCTCAATGAACTCTATGCGCAGTATGATGCGTTCTATTACAATGACTGTGATCCGATGGGATTTGAGTGGATGAGCTGTCTGAACGCCGACATGAGTATCGTGTCTTTTGTCAGACGAGGCTCCAAGAAGACAGACCAGCTTCTGTTTATCTGCAACTTTACACCTGTAGTCCGTGAGAATATGCGCTTTGGTGTGCCATGTCCGGGTACCTATGAGCTGATCATGTCTTCCGATGACAAGCAGTTTGGAGGAACCGGTCTGGACAATGCGCCGAAGGTGACGGCACAGAAGGAAACCTGTGATGGCAGGGAGAATTCCATCGTGATGAATGTGCCACCGCTTTCTGTGACCGTGTACCGATTTGATTACAAGGAGCAGGCGACAGCAAAGCCACAGCAGACCAAAAAGCAGACGACAGGCAGAAACAGATCGCCGAAATATACCAAAAACAGACGCGGAAGATAGTATCCTATCGGACGCGAAAAGAAGCCCCGGAGGTCTCATGTATGAGACATCCGGGGCTTCTCTATTGATCCTCTGTGAGCTGGTCGCTGTAAGTTGAAAATTGGCTGTTAATGTATTTGATCTTTTCAGCGTTGTGGGACCTGTTAGTTCTCTACATAGGAGGAGTGAACATATCCTGTGCGGAGCTTTCCGGCCGCACTGACAAACTGTGTTTTGTACCAGGTGGCTCCGTTCTTGGCTTTCTTGTGGCCGAGGATAGGAAGTCTTGCACCCTTTGGAAGAACCATGATCAGTTTGGCAGAGGCATTCGCTTTTTTGCGCAGGTTCAATGTCTGCGAAGTGACGGTTCCCATCTCATACCGATGAAATCTGGTCGAGGTCGGAACATATCCGGTGTAGGATTTTTTCGTGGTCTGATACGTGACATGCAGATATTTTTTGCCATTGTTCAGATGAGTGATGCCGTCAATTGCTACCGGCATGGAACGTGCCACGGTGATGCGCTTCTGGGAGGTACCCGGCTTCTTGGTCAGCTTCAGGGTTTTGGTCGTAATGCCGACCTGATGCTCTTCCTGCGTAGCAGCCGTCGCGGAAGCCCAGTCGGAATAGAGGACGCCGTCTTCTCCTTCGTAGAATGCGCGGATCTTATAGTAGTATTCGTGATTGGTACTCACGCTGTTGTCCGTGTAGGTCGCTGTGGCACCATCGGAGATCGTCTTGATCTTCTTGTACTTGCCATTGTAGGTGTCTTTGCGGTAGATCTGATATCCGCCGGCCTGAGAGACCTTGTCCCAGGAAAGAGTGATCGAACGCTTGGAGGAGGAAGCACTCAGGCTGGTATCCTCCAGTTCCTCCGGTTCCGGAGCTTCGGTAGCGGAAGGCGCCGGAGTCGATGGCGTGGACGGATTACCGGAAGGACCGCCTTTGGCAATATCGTTTGGGCTGGATGAGCCGCCATTTGGAAATGTCGGCTTGGTGACATTTCCGGAGGTGTACCAGAAATTGATGTCGCAATCATGGTTGACACCCGGCACGGTATTGGAAGCACCATACTGCCAGATGCTGTAGTCGTTAGCATAGGTGGTCTTGGTGTTGTACTGTGCCACCCAGATATCATATTTCTTTCCGAGTGCTGCACCGTCCATGTAGGTGCCAAGATCCGATTTGTTGGCGTAGATCATTGGCACGTAGCCGGCCTGTTTGATCAGGTCGCACCAGGTGGTGATGATCGCGGTGTTTGTCGATTTGGAGAGCCCGCCGCGGCGCCATTTGGAATGATATTCCCAGTCCAGGACAACCGGCATGGTGATCATATCTGCGTAGTCCTGCAGCAAAGAAATCGTATATTGGGCTTCGGCAATGGCTTCGGTGACGGACACGGCCTCTGTCCAGAAGTAAGCTCCGACCTGGATGCCGGCGGCATAGGCACCGGTGATATTGGTCTTGTATTCAGAATCTGAAAACAGGTTGGCGGCCGAACCGTAACTGCGGGAGCCGATCTTGATGATGGCAAAATCCACCCCGCCGGCCTTGGCCTTGGACCAGTCCACCGTGCCGTCCCCGTGGTAGACATCGATGCCGTGGATCACGTTCATGCCGCTGAAGCGGTCATTGTGCGTGTAGGTGGCTGTGGTGAATGGACTGGTTCCGGAAAATGCCTGTGCTGTGGCGGAAAGACCATCCGTCCCGAGCAGGGCAGAGGCGGTCAATACGGCAGCCGCCGCAAGGCTTATGAATCGTTTGGTTAAGTTGTACATATCAATCTCCGTTCCGGAGCGGATAAGCGCTCCCTGTATATAAAAAGAAATATCGTAATCTGATCCTGTCTGAATCATTCGTCTCCATGGTAGCAGAGGAATATGTCAGAACTATGCTCTATTCAGTATAGCAGAGATGGGGGCGGAGGAAAAGCAGGGAATTGCTTCTTAAAGCTCGTTCACTTCACACTGCATTTGAGCAACTCGTAAAAAAGATCCCGGATTCTAAGTCGTAAAACAAAAAAGATCCCAGATTCATAAAATCTGAGATCTCAGTGATCGTGCGCCTCCAGGGGTTCGAACCCTGGACACCCTGATTAAGAGTCAGGTGCTCTGCCAGCTGAGCTAGAGGCGCATATGATGTCGAACCGCGACAACAAAACCTATTATACACACCCGCACTCCAAAATGCAAGTAATTTTTGAAAAAAAGAGAAAAAAGTTTTACAGGCGGAAAAATGTGCTATACTGTAAGCAGCATTTTTGTATGACTGTCTGTTCCGGAGCAGAGCAGATGGCGGCAGGGCGGGTGCAGACCGGAGTGCTGCATTGTCTCCTGCTGACAGTATGCTCAATATTTTAGAAATGGGGATTGGTATGAGAGAGGTATTGAAAAAAACGGTGTGCATCGTGCTGTTGTGCGCACTGGCGCTGGGAGGGGGGACTGCGGTTCCCGGACGTGTGCAGGCTGTAGGAGTTCCTACGGTGGATGTTACTACGAGAAATTCCAAGAATTCGACGATCACGATCGGCGTGGTGGGCGAGTCCGTTTCTTACAAGGTATATCTTGCGAAGAGCAAGAAGGGCAAATATAAGCTCAAGGGAACAACGGATGCTGCCACATACAAGATCACAGGGCTGAAGCCAAAGCAGGTTTATTATGTCAAGGTACGTGCGTTTGAAACGGTAGACGGAGAGACGCAGTATGGCGGATACTCTTCTATTAAGAAGATTCCCAAATACACGGTAGGGGCAGCTTATGTCAACCAGGTACTGAAACTGGTCAATAAAGAGCGTGTAAAAGCAGGGGTGCCCGAGCTGAAACTGGATGCCAGGCTGACAAAGGCAGCGCAGATCCGTTCCAGGGAACTGGTGCAGAAGTTTTCCCACACGCGTCCGGATGGCAGGGACTGCCTGAGTGCGTTGATCGACGAGGGACTGGATTATTCGGTGGCCGGAGAGAATATTGCGGCGGGGCAGCAGACGCCGAAGCAGGTGGTGGCATCCTGGATGGCATCCAGCGGACACCGCGCAAACATCCTGATGGAGGATTACGAGTACATGGGACTTGGCTATACGAAGAGTTCCAAGGGGTATCAGTATTATTGGAGCCAGATGTTTATGGCACCCGGATATTCCGAGTAGGAAGAATGTTTATCATGTAAAAGACAGAAGAATATTTCTACGGCAAAAGATAATGGCTGTGAAAAAGCAACATCCCGAGGTGGTCGGTCTTATAAAATCGACGGCCTCGGGATGTTTGTTATACAAAACAACATGAAATTAAAAAATATGAAAGAACAAAATAAAAACACCATCCCCAATGCTCTTATGTCATCAAAAACGGTGCTTTCGTGCGCCTCCAGGGGTTCGAACCCTGGACACCCTGATTAAGAGTCAGGTGCTCTGCCAGCTGAGCTAGAGGCGCATGTATCTCTAAACAACTCATTCATAATAGCACAGGATCTGTAAAAATGCAAGCCCTATTTCAAAAAAATTATTTTTGTGATATGATAAACCCATCAGTGTAGAAAAACGCCGGAAGACGGTATTTTTGGCGTACAGAAAGGTATGGTGTAAGATATGATCGCAAAGAAAATGGAAAAATATGTGGCCGGAAGTTCAGTGACCCGTGCCATGTTTGAAGAAGGCAAAAAGATGGCGAAGGAATTTGGCGCAGACAATGTCTATGACTTCAGCCTTGGCAATCCGAGTGTGGAGCCGCCGGCAGCCGTCAAAAAGGCCATGATCGAGGTACTGGAGACAGAGAGCCCGAATTATATCCACGGATATATGAACAACTCCGGTTATGAGGAGGTGCGCCAGGCCATTGCCGAGTCCCTGAACAAGCGCTTTGATACGGCATTTGACCAGAGCAATATTCTGATGACGGTAGGTGCTGCCGGAGGACTGAATGTCGCGCTCAAGACTCTGCTGGATCCGGGCGATGAGGTCATGGCATTTGCTCCATACTTTGGAGAATACAGAAACTATGTGGCAAACTTTGACGGCGTGATGGTTGATGTGCCTGCCAATCCACCGACATTCCAGCCGAATCTGGAGGAGTTCGCTGCGCGGATCACACCGAAGACCAAGGCAGTGATCGTCAACAACCCAAACAATCCGACGGGTGTTGTGTACTCTGAGGAGACAGTAAAGGCGCTTGCGGCAATCCTTGAGGACAAGCAGAAAGAGTATGGCACAGCCATTTATCTGATCGCGGACGAGCCATATCGTGAACTGGCGTTTGACGGCGTGTTTGTACCATATCTGACCAAATACTATGCCAATACGATCGTAGGATATTCTTATAGTAAATCCCTGTCCCTTCCGGGAGAGCGAATCGGATATCTGGTGATCCCGGATGAGGTGGACGATGCCGCCAATGTCAAGACTGCGGCCAACATTGCCAATCGTATTCTGGGCTTTGTCAATGCGCCATCCCTGCAGCAGCTTGCAGTGGCCAAATGCCTGGACGAGTCCACGGATCTGTCGATCTACGATCAGAACCGTAAGATGCTGTACGAGGCATTGACGGAATACGGCTATGAGTGCGTGAAGCCGGAAGGTGCATTCTATCTCTGGGTCAAGACACCGGAGCCGGATGATGCAGCGTTTGTGGCCAAGGCAAAGGAGTTCCATGTGCTGGTAGTGCCGGGATTCTCATATCAGTGCCCTGGATATGTGCGCATCGCATACTGTGTGGATCCTGAGATGATCAAGCGCTCCCTGCCGGCATTTAAGGCATTGATGGACAGCTACAAACAGGCATAAAATCCTGATCACGACACCGCAGAGTCCGGCGTGGCCATCGCGGCGGACTCTCATGAAGAACAGACAGAATGGAGAATACAATGAGCAGCTGGAGAGACAATTTAAGAAGTATTGAGCCATATGTGCCGGGGGAGCAGCCAAATCTTCCGGACATGATCAAGTTAAATACCAATGAAAACCCGTATCCGCCATCAACGAAGCTGGAGCAGGTGATGAAGGACTTTGCACTGGACAGTCTGAGACTGTACCCGGATCCTGCATCCACAGACCTGGTAAAAGCGATCGCCCACAGATATCAGGTGGGAGAGGATCAGGTATTTCTCGGTGTGGGTTCCGATGATGTGCTTGCCATTGCCTTTATGACCTTTTTCAATTCCGGCAAGCCGATCCTGTTCCCGGACATTACATATTCCTTTTACGATGTGTGGGCCAATCTGTTCCAGATTCCATTTGAGCGCCCGGCGCTGGATGAGGAGTTTGCGATCCGTGCACAGGATTATTACCGTGAGAACGGTGGCGTGGTGATCGCCAATCCGAATGCGCCGACAGGTGTCCGCCAGGATCTGGATTTCCTGCGTGATATTATCCGTCACAATCAGGATGTGGTAGTGATCATTGATGAGGCTTATGTGGATTTCGGGGGAGAGTCTGCGCTGGCGCTTACCCGCGAGTTTGACAATGTCGTGGTAGTTCAGACCTATTCCAAATCGCGCTCGCTGGCCGGCATGCGGATCGGATATGCCATGGGTAATCCGGAGCTGATCCGGGCCATGAACGATGTGCGTTACTCCTACAACAGCTATCCGATGACCAGATTGTCTGTGGCATTGGGCGTGGCGGCAATGGAGGATGAAACATATTTCCGGGAGACCGTGGCCAAGGTGGTATCGGTCCGCGAATGGACCAAAGAGCAGCTGCGCAGCCTGGGATTTTCGTTCCCGGACTCTCAGACGAACTTTATCTTTGCCACGCATGACCGCGTTCCGGCACAGGAGATCTTTGACCGTCTGCGGGAGAAACATATCTTTGTGAGACATTTTCACGGAGCGCGCGTGGAGAATTACCTGCGCATCTCGATCGGTACGAAAGAGGAGATGGAGGCACTGATCCGCGAGCTGAAGGAGATTGTAAAATAGCCTGTTTTGCCCACATTTGAAAAAAATCAATTTTTTTCAAAAAAAGTGTTGACTTTTCTTTTGGAGTATAATATACTCTTACTTGCGTCACGGGTTGACCAAGACAAGAGCAACCGAAAGAAAAGTCTTCGGGGTGTGGCACAGTTTGGCTAGTGTACCTGATTTGGGATCAGGGGGTCGCAGGTTCGAATCCTGTCACCCCGATTGTGACGCAATTATAAATTTTATATAGGGAAGTTGATTTTGAGCTTTCCAATTTATGCGGGTGTAGTTCAATGGTAGAACACCAGCCTTCCAAGCTGGATACGTGGGTTCGATTCCCATCACCCGCTCTTGTAATTTGTGCCAGTAGCTCAGTTGGATAGAGCAACGGCCTTCTAAGCCGTGGGTCGGGGGTTCGAATCCCTCCTGGCACGCTCAACGGCCCTATAGGCCGGATGTTTTAGATATATGGTGGATATAGCGCAGTTGGTTAGCGCGCCAGATTGTGGCTCTGGAGGCCGAGGGTTCGAATCCCTCTACCCACCTTTGAATCCTTATGTGCACGCATAAGGGTTTTTTTCTATCTTACGATAGTGTTGCCCCTTCGCCAAGCGGTAAGGCACAGGACTTTGACTCCTGCACGCGCTGGTTCGAATCCAGTAGGGGCAGTCGCAAATCCCTTGCAGACAGAGGTCTGCAGGGAATTTTTTCGTGAAGGACTTTTACTATCCGGTTTTATTTTTCGGATTTACTCAGGAAGAGGTTTTTTCGGCACTGGATGCGCATCTCGCGGAGAAGAAGTTAGCTGTAAACAGCATCGCTTGAGCGCGAAAGAGTCGCAAGTGACTCTTTGTTTAGGAAAAACTTTCGCTAGATTAAAAAATATTGTGGCATTCTTAAGCAGTATTACTGTTCCTTCTCGGGTTCAGTGTTTAAATTTTCTAAAGCAAATTCGCAACATTGAATTACCAGCTCATTCATAGAAACGTTCTCTTCTTATGCTAATTGTGATAAACGTTCATGTAATTCTTTGGGGATTCGGAACGTTTTGTTAATGTATTCAGTTTTTTTAGGGAGATTTTCGACAAGTCTCTCTTTTGTTGTGTACTTTTATACAAATTTTGGGGGATTATTTTGCCCTGGTTTTTCGCTAGAATAGCAGTATAAGAAAAAACGGGGAAGGATCGACTACGTATGAGACAAATGAAAGTACGGGGAAGGGGGAGAACTGCCTGTGTATTCTGGGCACTGGGAACAGCGCTGTTTCTGGGAGGCTGTCAGAGAGGTGCGGATGCCAGGCCGCTCAAACTGACATTTTCACAGGAGAGCGGATGCTATGAGAAGCCGTTTGAGCTGGAACTTTCGGCGGAGAAAGGGGACATCTATTATACGCTGGATGGCTCTGATCCGCGTGACAGCGATACCAGGATCGCCTATAAGGGTGCGATATCCGTGACGGATCGGAGTGGAGATGCAAATGTGCTCTCGGCGATCGATCCGGCACAGTACGATGCCGTCAATGTGGAATGGGACAGTGAGAAACAGAATTTTGTGAGTACGATCGGAAATCCGAAGGATGACGAGGTGGACAAGATGACGGTGGTGCGCGCGGTGGCACAGTCCTCCGGTCGGAGTTCCGATGTGGTGACCCAGAGTTATTTTGTCGGGGACATGACGGAGCATGTGCAGGGCATTGAGCAGAGCTGCGATGCGTCCGGGCAGGATCTGGCGATCATGTCTATCACGGTCAATTCATCGGATCTGTTTGACTCCAAAACCGGAATTTATGTCAAGGGTGACATTTATCAGAAGGCATTGGAGGATCTGATCCGGGACGTGGAGGATCCGTGTCCGGACGTGGAGACAGGACGCAGTCTGGACGCCAATTACAAACAGCGTGGCAAGGACTGGGAGCGGGCCGCCCATGTGGATTATTTTGAGAGCGATGGCAAGACGACGGTCTGCCGGTTGCAGCAGGATTGTGGGATCCGGATCCAGGGCAATTATTCGCGCTCAGATCTGCAGAAGGGTCTGCGGCTGTGTGGCGGAAAGAAGTATGGCAAGAAGAATTTCTCCTATCCATTTTTTGGTGATAAGGATGTGGATGACCGGGGAGAGGTGATCTCCAGTTTCCGCAAGCTGACCCTGCGCAATGGCGGTAACTGTGCGTTTACGACCAAATTCAGTGATACCTACTGGCAGAAGCAGCTGGCGGATCTGAAGGTGGAGACTCAGGCGTCCAGGCCGTGCGTGGTCTATCTGAATGGGGAATACTGGGGGCTGTATATTCTGCAGGAGGATTATCAGGCCAAGTATTTCGAGAAGACACATGGAGTGGCTAAGGAAAATGTCGTGACATATAAGGGGGATGCAGAGGCACTTTCCCTGGGATACAAACTGGATGAAGGTAAACTGCCGGCGGGGGAGGACAATGAGTCCTACTATCTGCAGGACGTGCTGGATTTCTTCGCCAGTCACGACAATCTCCGCAATGAGCAGGATTACGAGGCGTTTACCAAACTGGTCGATCCGGAGTCTGTCAGGGATTATTTTGCAGCCAATGTCTGGCTGAACAATAAATGGGACTGGCCGGGAAAGAACTGGACGATCTGGAAGACCACGAAGGTGGATCCGGACAACCCGTATGCTGACGGGCGATGGCGGCTTTGTTTCTATGATCTGGATTTCGGAGGGGTCAGCGGTGTGGAGGACATTGGAACCAATACCATGGCTGAGGACAACTATAAGAAATATGGGCTTCTCGACAAGAAGACGGCCAATCCGCTGGTCAAAATGTTTGTCTATCTGATGAGCAATGATTCGTTCCGGCGGGATTTTGAGGATAA
>CAKRJH010000015.1 GCA_934351255.1 uncultured Lachnospiraceae bacterium | reverse complement strand
GTCGACTCTTTGTCGACTTCTTTTAGAATTTTCAGGGTTGTTTTATGATTCAATTATCAAGGTGTTTGTGTCTGCGCCTCAGCGCGTCAACGAGATATATCTTATCATCTATCTCATCGTTTGTCAACACTTTTTTTCATTTTTTTAAAATCTTTTTTCAAAAAAATGAACGGAGAAAGAGGGATTTGAACCCTCGCGCCGGTTGCCCGACCTACACCCTTAGCAGGGGCGCCTCTTCAGCCTCTTGAGTATTTCTCCAGCTCTCTACGACTGTCTTCCAATCGTCAAGCAAAATCTATTGTATCATGCTGTTTTGATGATGTCAACAATAATTTTAATTTTTTTTGGAATACTGCAGAACTGCCTCTTTGTAGAGATCTTTCTTCTCAGAATCGATTACAACAATTGCCGGGAGATCTTCAACTTCCAACTTCCGGATTGCCTCTGTTCCCAGATCATCATATGCGATTACTTCTGCCTTTTTGATACATTTGGAGAGCAATGCTCCTGCGCCTCCGATTGCAGCAAAATAGACAGCGTGATTTTCTGCCATAGAATCAACCACCTGATCAGAACGTTTTCCTTTCCCGATCATTCCCCTCAGTCCGTGCTGCAGCAGGAGAGGAGTATACTTGTCCATACGACTGCTGGTAGTAGGACCCGCAGAACCGATCACCTGTCCTTGTCTGGCAGGAGACGGTCCCAGATAATAGATAATATTATCCTGTAATTCCAGTGGCAGTTCTTCTCCTGCGAGAAGACTTTCATATAATCTTTTGTGTGCTGCATCCCTGGCGGTATATATGGTTCCTGAAAGGTATACCATGTCCCCTGCATGCAGCTTCTGTGCTTTCTCCATAGTAAATGGGGTGTGAATTTTGATATTCTGCATATCTTTATTCTCCCTTGTTATATTTCACGGTGTGCATGTCTGTTTACGTGACAGCACATATTAACAGCTACCGGCAATCCGGCAATGTGTGTCGGATATGTCTCAATATTGACGCCCAGGGCAGTCGTGGTTCCTCCGAGTCCTGCGGGTCCGATTCCCAGTTCATTGATCTTTTCGAGCAATTCAATCTCAAGATCTTTGACATATGGGATAGCATTGTGGGTATTCAGATCACGGGTAAGCGCTTTTTTGGCCAGATAAGCACATTTTTCAAATGTTCCACCGACACCTACACCTACTACGACCGGCGGACATGCATTTGGGCCGGCCAGTCTGACAGTCTCCAGGACCGCTTCCTTGACCCCTTCTATGCCATCGGCCGGTTTTAACATACATACCCGGCTCATATTTTCACTTCCAAATCCCTTTGGAGCAACAGTAATCCCCAGTTTGTCCCCGGGTACGATAGAGTAGTGTATGATTCCCGGTGTATTGTCCTTTGTATTTTCGCGGATCAATGGATCTTTTACTACGGATTTGCGCAGATATCCCTCTACATATCCCTGGCGGATTCCCTCATTGACAGCGTCCTCCAGATTCATGCCCTCAATGTGCAGATCCTGACCGATCTCCAGAAATACAACTGCCATACCGGTATCCTGGCAGATTGGGATCTGATCCTGGCCGGCAATGTCCAGATTTTCCTCCAGCTGGGACAGAATCTGCTGCCCCAGTGGAGACTGCTCAGTGCCTCTGGCACCACACACTTTTTCTTTGACATCATCTGACAAATAATAATTTGCCTCAATACACATTTCTTTGATGTTCTGAATGATTATATCTGTTGAAATGGTTCTCATGATTTATTCCTCTGTTTCATCTTCTGTCTCTTGTACAGACTCTTCATTTTCCTCGGTTGTTTCCTCGATCGGCTTTCTTACCTTTGCCATGCTGGCGATCACAATATCCTTGGTTGGATCCAGATCCATCAGTTTCACACCCGATGCTACTCTGCCGAGTATAGAGATCTCATTGACCATCATCTGGATAATGATACCCTCTGTAGTGATAAGCATGATCTCATTCTCATCATTAACGGCTTTTGCTCCGACCAGATTTCCGGTTTTTTCTGTGATCTTGTAGCACTTGATACCCTTACCACCACGGAACTGTGGAGAAAATTCATCAATCCGGGTTCTCTTGCCCATGCCATACTCAGATACAAGAAGAATACTGTCTCCCTGTGTATTCATCTGCATGGCAACAACTTCATCACCCGGCATAAGTTTCATGCCGATCACACCCATGGTATTTCTTCCTGTTGCACGCACATCTTCCTCGTGGAAACGGATACACTGACCCATCTTGGTAATCAGTAAAATGTCCTTGGTCTTATCTGTCAGTTTCACCTCGATCAACTCATCATCCTCACGGATATTGATCGCGATCAATCCCGATTTGCGGATATTAGCATAATCCCGGATTGGTGTCTTCTTGACAATACCTGATCTGGTTGTCATAAACAGATTGTCATCGGTATCATAGCCGCGTATTGGAATAACGGCCGTGATTTTTTCGCCCGGCATAAGCTGCAGGAGATTAATGATGGCAGTTCCTCTGGCAGTACGGCTGCTGAGTGGAATCTGATATGCCTTCATGCTGTAGACGCGCCCCATATTCGTAAAGAACATCAGATAATGGTGGGAGGTAGTCATAAACATATCCACGATGTAATCATCATCGATCGTCTGCATTCCCTTAATGCCTTTGCCGCCACGATGCTGGCTCTTAAACATATCCATGGTCATTCTCTTGATATATCCCAGAGAAGTCATGGTGATAATATTATTTTCGTTTGGAATCAGATCTTCCATGGAAATATCATCTTCATCATATCCGATGGAAGTTCTTCTCTCATCACCGTATTTATCGCGGATCGCACTGATTTCCTTCTTGATCACGCCAAGAAGTTCCTTATGGTCTGACAGGATCATCTTGAAATACTCGATCTGCTTCTGCAGCTCTGCATATTCATTTTCCAGCTTTTCGCGCTCCAGACCGGTCAGCGCACGCAGTCTCATCTCAACGATGGCATTTGACTGTGCTTCTGACAATCCGAATCTTTCCTGCAGCTTCTGCTTTGCATCCGGTGTGGTACGGGATCCGCGGATAATGCTGATAACCTCATCGATATTGTCCAGGGCAATCAACAATCCCTGTAAAATATGTGCTCTTTCTTCAGCCTTGTTCAGATCATATCTGGTACGTCTGGTGACAACATCTTCCTGGTGCTTGAGGTAATACTGTAGCATCTGCAGCAGATTCATAACTACAGGCTGATTGTCTACCAGAGCCAGCATAATCACACCGAATGTATCCTGCATCTGTGTATGTTTGTAGAGCTGATTCAATACTACGTTTGGATTGACGTCCCGGCGCAGCTCGATGCAGACACGCATTCCCTCTCGGCTGGTCTCGTCGCGAAGATCTGTAATTCCATCAATCTTTTTCTCGCGGTGAAGCTCACTGATCTTCTCAATCATACGGGCTTTATTGACCATATATGGAAGTTCCGTGACAACAATGCGGTTCTTGCCGTTTTCCATTGGCTCAATATTCGTCACAGCACGCACGCGGATCTTACCGCGGCCGGTACGATATGCCTGCTCAATGCCACGGGTTCCCAGAATCTGTGCGCCGGTTGGAAAATCAGGTCCCTTGATGATATCCATGACTTCCTCAATCGCTGTATCACGGTCTTCTTCCACCTGATTGTCAATGATCTTGATGACAGCATTGATCGTCTCTGTCAGGTTATGCGGAGGAATATTGGTTGCCATACCTACCGCAATACCTGAAGTACCATTGACCAGAAGATTTGGATATCTGGATGGAAGTACTCTTGGCTCTTTCTCTGTCTCATCAAAGTTTGGATCAAAATCTACAGTGTCTTTCTTGATGTCTTCCAGCATCTGCATGGAAATCTTACTCAGTCTCGCCTCGGTATATCGCATGGCTGCGGCACCGTCACCATCCACGGAACCAAAGTTTCCGTGACCGTCTACCAGCGGATAACGGGTAGACCATTCCTGAGCCATATTGACCAGTGCACCATAAATAGAACTGTCACCGTGTGGATGATATTTACCCATGGTATCACCGACGATACGTGCACACTTACGATGCGGCTTATCCGGGCCGTTATTTAACTCGATCATCGCATATAAGATACGACGCTGTACCGGTTTTAATCCATCTCTGACATCCGGAAGTGCTCTGGATGCGATTACCGACATGGCATAATCGATATACGAGGTTTCCATTTTCTTTTTCAAATCCACTTCATGGATTTTATCAAAAATATTTTCCTCCATATGTTCCTCCAATTTCTATGTTATTGACTCTTAAATATCCAGATTTGTTACATACTTGGCATTGGCCTCAATAAACTCTCGGCGCGGCTCTACCTGGTCACCCATCAGTGTATTGAATACGACATCAATCTCTGATTCGCTGTTGTCTCCGATATTGACGCGCAGCAGGATTCTCTGCTCCGGATCCATTGTGGTCTCCCAGAGCTGCTCTGCATCCATCTCTCCAAGTCCTTTGTACCGCTGGATCTTATTGTTCTGATCACGGCCGATCTCATCCAGAATGGCCTTTAATTCGTCATCATCATAGGCGTAGCGGATGATCTTGCCTTTCTCAATCTTGTATAATGGCGGTTTTGCCAGATATACATATCCCTGACGGATCAGTTCCGGCATAAAGCGGTACAGGAATGTCAACATCAATGTCGCAATATGTGCGCCATCCACATCGGCATCGGTCATGATGACAATCTTGTGGTAACGGAGTTTCGTGATATCAAAATCTTCTCCGATGCCCGTTCCAAATGCCGTGATCATCGCCTTGATCTCAGCATTGGTCAGAATACGGTCCAGTCTTGCCTTCTCCACATTCAGAATTTTTCCTCGCAGTGGGAGAATAGCCTGGGTTGCTCTGTTTCGGGCTGTCTTTGCACTTCCGCCCGCGGAATCTCCCTCTACGATATAGATCTCACAATTTGCAGGATCCTTGTCACTGCAGTCTGCCAGTTTGCCCGGCAATGCTGTGGAATCCAGCGCTGTCTTACGTCTCGTCAGATCCCTTGCCTTTCTGGCTGCCTCTCTGGCACGAAACGCCAAAATGGCCTTGTCGCAGATGATCTTTGCCTCATTCGGATGCTGCTCCAGAAAGTACGTAAGCTGTTCTGTGACCACAGACTCTACGGCACCTCTCGCCTCGCTGTTTCCGAGCTTCTGCTTGGTCTGACCCTCGAACTGTGGCTCGGAGATCTTAATGCTGACAATGGCTGCCATACCCTCTCGGATATCATCACCGCTCAGATTCGGCTCATTGTCCTTTAACAGTTTTTTATTTCTGGCATAATCATTGAACGTCTTGGTCAATGCATTTTTGAAACCTGTCAGATGGGTACCACCCTCCGGGGTATTAATGTTATTGACAAAGCTGTAAGTAGATTCGGTATAGGTGTCATTATGCTGCATGGCCACCTCTACCTGCACATCTCCTCTCTGGCCTTCACAGTAGATAACCTCATCGTAGAGTGCTGTCTTTGCCTTGTTGATATATTCTACATATTCCTTGATACCGCCCTCATAATGGAACGCGCGGATCTTTGGCTCCTCAAGACGATTGTCACGCAGTACGATCTTAAGTCCCTTGGTCAGAAATGCCATCTCTCGCAGACGCTCACGCAGGGTATCATAGTCAAATACCGTCTCCTCAAAGATCTCTTTGTCCGGAAGAAAATGTACTTCTGTTCCATTGTGATCTGTAGTTCCGATCTCCTTGAGAGGATACATTACCTTGCCTCTCTCATAGCGCTGTTTATACATCTTTCCATCCTGATGGATGACTACTTCAAGCCACTCAGACAATGCATTTACTACGGATGCACCTACACCGTGAAGTCCTCCGGATACCTTGTATCCTCCACCTCCGAATTTACCGCCGGCATGAAGAATCGTAAATACTACCTCTACCGCAGGAAGTCCTGCTTTATGGTTAATGCCCACCGGAATTCCTCGTCCATTGTCCACAACAAGAATGGAATTGTCCTTTTCAATGCTGACATCAATCTCGGTACAATATCCGGCCAAAGCTTCATCAACAGAGTTGTCTACAATCTCATAGACAAGATGATGAAGTCCGCGGATCGATGTGCTTCCAATGTACATTCCGGGTCTCTTTCTTACTGCTTCCAGTCCTTCCAGAATCTGAATCTGGTCGGCTCCATATTCAATATCTACTTTTGTTTCCATGCTTACCTCCTGGTGACTTCCATCGTTACCGTTCCATCGACGACACGGAACACACGGTTCAATGTCATCCTGCTGTCAATAAATTCTTCGAGACCGGTACAGGTAATGATCGTCTGAATGCCGTGAAGGCTGTCCATCAGATAATTCTGCCTGTTTCGATCCAGTTCTGACAACACATCATCTAGTAATAAAACCGGCTCATCACCGATTAATTTTTTAACCAGTTCAATCTCTGCAAGTTTCAGAGACAATGCACAGGTCCTTTGCTGCCCCTGTGATCCGTATTTTCTGAGATCCACATCTCCATTCAGAAAGATCAGATCATCTCTCTGCGGCCCGGAATTCGTCGTACAGGTCTTGAGATCCTTTTCCAGATTCTGCTGCAGACGCTGTGGCCACACCGCCGGATCAACGTCCGGCTCATACATTACTCTGAGAGTTTCTTTTCCGCCCGTCAGCTTCCGATTTGTCTCATACACAATGTCCTGAAGCTGTTCAATAAATTCCTGTCTCCTGCGGATGATCCTGATTCCATGTTCTATCAGTTGTTCATCCCATATCTCCAGAGTCTCTTTCAGAGAAGGTTGAAAATAAATCTGTTTTAAGAGTTTATTGCGTTGATTTAAGACTTTGTTATATTCCGTCAGATCATGGACATACATCCTGTCTAACTGGCATAACTCAAGATTCAAAAAACGACGTCGTTCCGCAGGACCATTTTTGATAATGCGAAGATCCTCGGGTGAAAAAAAGATCAGATTGATCAGTCCCATCAATTCACCGGAACGGCGTATCGGAATACCGTCAATGGCAATACCCTTCAATTTATTTTTCTGAAGGTGCATATCCACCTTATGGCAGATTCCCTTTTTCGTCATTTTCATCCGGATATGGGATTCATTTTCCCCGATCCTGATCAATTCTCTGTCTTTGCTGCCCTTGTGGGATTTGGTCGTACCACAGACAAAGATTCCTTCGAGAATATTTGTCTTGCCCTGGGCATTGTCCCCATACAGGACATTGGTCTCCGGATGAAACTCCAGATACCCTTTTTCATAATTGCGAAAATTGAATAACTCAATAGAGTCTATTTTCACGTCTTCACCTCATTACCTGTTACGTCTATTCGCCGATCACCGTAATGACCTGCCCATGATATTCAAACGTATCCTGAGGATACAGTTTTTTACCTCTCCGGGTATCAACTTCGCCGTTAACTTTGACCTCGCCATTCTGAATGACGACCTTTGCCTCTACCCCGGAATCAACCAGCCCGGCCAGTTTCATGGCCTGACCCAGTTTTATAAATTCATCACTGATCTGAATTGCTTCCATCCAATCAAACCTCCATCATCAAATGTTAAAGTTAACCGGAAGAATCAGATAGACGTAATTCTCCTCTTTGTCGCGGATAAAACAAGGTGCCTTTGGATTGATCATATAAATATCTACCTCTTCATCATCAATCACCTTCAATGCATCGATCAGAAAACGCGGATTAAAGCCGATCAGAATATCTTTTCCTTCCTTGGCTGCCTCGATATCCTCATCCATGGAACCGATGGCAGAATGAATAGCAAAACGCATAGATCCATCTTTTACATCAATAATAACCGGTTTCTTATCAGACTCCTTGATCAGGAGGGTAGTACGGTCGATACAGTCTAGCATTTCCTTTTTGTTGACCGTGATCTTCGTCTCATAATCGCTGGAGAGCATCTTATCAATCTTATAATAATCCCCTTCGATCAGACGGGATAATACGATGGTATTTTCCATCTCAAACAGAACATGATTGTCTGTAAAATACATGCATATCTCATCGTCAATGCCGCCATTTAAGATCTTGCTGATCTCAATCAGGGTCTTTCCCGGAATAATGACACTGATATCATCGTAAGATTCTTTCAGTTCTACATTGCGGATGGAAATACGATGGCCATCCAGGGAGACAACCTTTAAGCGGTTTCCACGAATTTCAAACAATTCACCGGTCATCACCTTGGAATTCTCATTGTCAGAAATAGAAAATACCGTCTGACGGATCACATCTTTCAGTGTGAACTGTGAGATCAGGATATGTTTCTCTTTGTAAATCTGTGGCAGAAGAGGAAAGTCATCAGAGCTTCTGGCTGCAATCGCAAACTTGGCCTTGCCGCAGGTAATGTTCATGGAAAAACTTTCATCCACGGAAATGGTAACTTCATCGGAAGGAAGTTTACGAATAATCTCAAAGAATACTTTGGCATTGATGGCGATCGATCCCTCTTCAAGGATCTCACCTTTGATCGTTGTCTCAATTCCAATCTCCAGATCATTGGCAATCAGTTTTATCGTTCCTTCCTTTGCCTGAATTACCAGACATTCCAGAATCGCCATGGTCGATTTGCCGGGGATCGCTTTCAATGCAATATTGATCCCTTCGATTAAGTTTGATTTATCACATACGATGTTCATGTGAATAACTCCTTTCCTGAATCTGATATGCAGATATAAATAAATATATAATAACTTTATAGTAGTATTAGTAGTAGGGGGTGTTCATAAGTGTATAACCCCAAAAAAGCCAGATGATATCTGGACAAACCTCTTTGGATAACTATGAGAATAAGTCCGGATCATCCCTTGGATAAATCCAGGGTTATCAACAGCCCTGATTTTGTGAAAAATATAATTTCACAAAATATGTTGATATGTGGATGGGGTGATGTGGACAATGCGAAGAACAGATCATGGATTGATCTTCTTCTCAAGAATGTCGATCACCTTGACTAACTCCGGATTCTTATCTGGCTCTGCCAGAGCATCGGAGATATTCTTGTAGCCGTTTAAAACGGTGGTATGGTCTTTTCTCTTCAATTTGCTTGCAATCTCCTGCTGCGTTCCGTTGGTCATCTTGCGGCACAGGTACATACAGATATGTCTCGGATAGGTGACATCATTGCTTCTGCGGCTGGATAAGATATCATTGACCGTGATATTGAAGTGGTCTGCTACAGTTTCGATGATGAAGTCCAGAGTGATCTCCCTTTTTTTGTTGGGACTGATCATATCGGAGAGAGCTTCCACAGCCAGTTCCATCGTAATGTCGCGGTGACGCAGTTTGGAGAAGGCAATCACCTTGGTGATCGCTCCCTGCAGCTCACGAATATTAGAAGAGATATTGGTAGCAATATAGTCCAGAACCTTATCCATGGTTTGTGGATCTACATTGGTAAGAACTTCATTCTGGATATGCTTGCGCAGGATCGCCAGACGGGTCTCATAGGTAGGTGGTTTGATATCTACCGTCAATCCCATCTGGAAGCGGGAACGAAGGCGTTCCTCCAGAGTCTTCATCGTAGCCGGATGTTTATCCGAGGAGATGATAATCTGTTTCTGAGACTCATACAGGTGATTGAATGTGTTGAAGAACTCAGACTGCATCGTATCCTTACCGATGATAAACTGAATGTCATCTATGAGAAGTACATCAATGTTGCGGTATTTGTTGCGGAAATCCTGCATGCCATTGAATCCGTCGTCCTTTCGGTCACGGATTGCATCGACAATCTCATTGATAAAGGTCTCACTGGTGACATAGACTACTTTCTTGGATGCATCCTGATCCAGAATGTAGTTGGCAATGGCGTGCATCAGATGGGTCTTTCCAAGACCGGCACCTCCATAGATGAACAGAGGGTTGTAGGTTCCGCCAGGCTCCTCGGCAACTTTCAGAGAGGCTGCATGAGCATAGTCGTTGTTGTCGCCTACCACGAATGTGTCAAAGGTGTACTTGGCATTGATACCCTGTCGGTTGGAGATAGATGGAGCAGTATCTAATATAGAAGAAACAGGAACTTCTTTGGGAGAAGATTCTAATTCCATTTTGGAGAGATATTCAATTTCAAAGTGAACACCGGTGAATTCTTCAATCGATACCTGGAGGTAAAGATTGTACTTTTTAATAATGAAGTCTTTGACGTTGCCGAGGCCGACATCATCGATCAACACCAGGAGATTGTTGCCGGCGACAGAGTATACACTGAGCTTCTTAATAAAGGTACGGAAAGATACATCCGTGATTTCAAAATTCACTTTCAGATATTCCAGGATCTCATCCCACTTTGTACGTAATTCTTGTTCCAAATTTATATACCCCATTTCAGTAGTGTAGGGCATTAATGGATATGCCCCGTATGAGCGTGTATATGCCCTCAGAACGTGATTTAATATCAGAGGGCAAACTTCAAACATCATACCTATTCTATTTTATATCAAATGGGGATAAAATACAAGGAAAAACATGTGCTTATTATAATAGGAAGAAACACAATCACACTATCCACACAAAATGTGGATAACTTTGTGGGAGTGGAGAGGATAATAAAAAAAGTTATCCACAATGTATACACAAAATGTTGATAATCATATTGCGAACACATATTCTATCTACCTTGGTAGTCTCCGATAAACAGCATCTTTGAGAAGAAAAGAGTTATCCCCAATCTTTGTGAATGGGGTGATGGGGAGAATGCGAAAGCGTTGAAATTATGTGAATGGAGGATTAAAGTGAATTGTGTACAAAACTTTGTGAATATAAAGTATTGACTTTTGATTGAAGTGCTTGTATAATATGGATTACACGTGGATTTTTCGTGAATTATCAAAGGAGGTATATTGAATTATGAAGATGACATTCCAGCCAAAGAAGAAATCCAGAAGCAGAGTGCATGGATTCAGAAAGAGAATGCAGACCGCAAACGGTAGAAAAGTAATTGCTAGTAGAAGAGCAAAAGGAAGACATAAATTATCCGCATAGGTCGCAGAAATGTGACCTTTTCTTCTATTTATAGAGGTTTAGGTTTATTGTGTTTATTTCAATTAATGAAAATCGAGATTTTTTAAATGTATATCACCATGGGAAATCCTATGCCAACAAGTATTTGGTAATCTATCTTCTTGAAAATAACTCGCGCAAGAATAGATTTGGTATAACAGTTAGTAAAAAAGTTGGAAATAGTGTAGTTCGGCATAGGGTTACCAGGTTGATCAGAGAATCTATTCGTTTACACGAAGATCAGATTCAGACAGGATTTGATATCGTAATTATTGCACGTAACACAGCCAAAGATCGAAAGTATCAGGAGATAGAGAGTGCTTTTCTTCATTTGTTGAACAAGCATCAGATTTTCATGGATGGACATCAATCGGCAGAGAGTTAAATAGATGAAGCATGTATTGATATTTTTCATAAATTTATATCGAAAATATGTATCTCCCTTAAAGAGAAGACCGTCATGCATCTACACGCCTACCTGTTCACAGTATGCGGTGGAGGCTTTGGAAAAGTACGGCTTTTTCAAGGGGAGTTTTTTGTCTATAAAGAGAATTTTACGGTGTCACCCTTTTGCAAAGGGAGGATATGATCCTGTTCCCTAGTGAAATCATGGAGGATGAAAGATGTTATATTCGCTTACCGCGTTAACCCCTTACGGTGGTTCCATTCTGGGACCAATAGCAAAGCTGATGGGTTATATTCTGCAGGGATTATATTATGTATTGGATTTCTTTACGAAGGATGCCAATACGGCCAATGTAGGATTATGTATTATCCTGTTCACGTTTATCATCAATGCATTGATGATCCCTCTGCAGATCAAGCAGCAGAAGTTTTCTCGTCTGTCTGCGGTCATGAATCCCGAAATCATGGCAATCCAGAACAAGTACAAGAACAAGAAAGATCAGGCATCCCAGCAGAAGATGTCTATGGAGACACAGGCAGTATATCAGAAATACGGAGTGAGTCCGGCGAGTGGATGTCTTCCACTTCTCATCACCATGCCATTCTTATTTGCACTGTACCGTGTTATCTATAATATTCCGGCGTATGTACCTCAGGTATATCATATTTATGAGGGGCTGGCAGATCAGCTTAAGGCTGCAGGTATCACGATCCAGACGATCGTGACCGATGCCGGTGTAAAGACCAACACATATACGGTGACTACCGCTATCAATGCTGCAGGAAAACTTGCAGCAGATAAGACAGCTATCAATTATTATGTGGATATTCTGGGACAGATCAGTTCCGGTGGATGGAAAAATCTGATTGCTAATGACAAATATGCACAGTTTATTGATGTGATGAAGACAACTGCCAGAGAGGCAAACCATATCAACTCATTCCTGGGATTAAATATTGCTGATACTCCAAGTATCAAGTCTGTCAGCATCATTATTCCAATTCTTTCTGCTGCAACTCAGATCATCAGTACAAAGATCTCCATGGCAGGTATGCCACAGCAGAACACAGATCCTAACAGTACATCTGCACAGACCATGAAGACCATGAATACGACAATGCCTCTGGTAACTGGTCTGATGTGTTTCATGTTCCCTATTGGTGTCGGTGTATACTGGATCACAGGTAATATCTTCCGCATCATTCAGTCATTTGTCATCAACCGTGTCTTTAAGAACATGGATGTGGATGAGATGGTAAAGGAAAATCTCAAAAAGGCTAAAGAAAAGTATGAGAGAGCGGGAATGGATTCCTCTGCACTGGATACTGTAGCACGTATGAAGACATCCAATATCCAGGCTCCAAAAGAGGAACCAAAGGAAAAGAAAAAGAAATCTATCAGTTCTGTAGCAGGCAAGGCTTCTACTACAGAGGTGAAAAAAACGAATACAAAGTATAAAAAAGGAAGTATCGCGGATATTGCAAATATGCTCAATAATCGTGATGAGGACTAATCAAAGGAGGTATTAGGTTATGGCAGAGTGGCGTGAATTTTCTGCAAAGACCGCAGAAGAGGCATTGACAAATGCACTGATTGAATTAAATACAACCAGTGATAAGGTTGATTATGAAGTAATCGAAAAAGAAGCCAGTGGAATTTTTGGATTGTTTGGAAATAAGCCGGCAGTAATTCGTGTTAAGGTGAAGGACACGGTAAATGATACCGCGCTTGCATTCTTAAATAAAGTATTTGCTGCAATGAAACTGGAAGTTCAGATTGATATTTCCATGGATGAGGAAGAGGGTGTGATGAACATCGAACTTTCCGGAGATCAGATGGGTGTTCTGATCGGAAAGAGAGGAGGAACTCTGGATTCTCTTCAGTATCTGACCAGTGTTGTGGTAAATCGTGAGAGCGACAAATATCTCAAGGTTAAGATTGATACTGAAAATTATCGTGAGAGAAGAAAAGAGACTCTGGAAAATCTGGCAAATAATCTGGCCAATAAGGTAAAGAGAATTCATCGTCCGGTATATCTGGAGCCAATGAATCCATATGAGCGCCGTATTATTCATTCTGCATTACAGAACAATGAATACGTAGAGACTCACAGCGAGGGGGAGGAACCTTATCGTAAGGTAGTTATCACCTTAAAGCCGGGTGTAGATACCGGTTATGAGCGCCGCGGAAAATATGGATATGGCGGAGGATATGGCAGAAACAAGGGTGGTTATCGCAGAAAGAATAATAATCACAGACCATATCGCGATAACCGTGATAACCGTGACAACAGACGCGAAAATAAAGAGACGACTTCAGAAGAGTAAGAATTTGGAAAGGGGCTGGCTATGTCAGCCCCTTTTTTCGTTAGGGGAAATAGAGATGGAAATCAGAGAGCAGGAAACGATTGCAGCAATTGCAAGTGGCATGGGAGGCGGCATTGGAATCATCCGTATCAGTGGTGAAAATGCTTTTTCTGTGATAGATCAGGTCTTTCGGACTAAGTCAGGTAATATTGTCATGTCCGATAAATGGGACACACATACTGTGCACTATGGATATATATGGGACGGTGATGAGCAGATTGATGAAGTGATGGTGATCATTATGAAGGCTCCAAACAGTTATACGATGGAAGATGTCATTGAGATCGATGCACATGGTGGACCGTTTGTCATCAACAGAATATTGGAATGTGTGTGTGCACATGGTTGTCGACTTGCAGAACCGGGTGAGTTTACCAAGAGAGCTTTTTTAAATGGAAGGATTGATCTGTCTCAGGCGGAGGCTGTTATGAAGATGATCTCTTCCAAAAATGAATTTGCGCTTCAGTGTGCGATGAATCAGCTGGAGGGAAATGTCTCAAAATGTATCCAGAAATATCGGGAAGAAATTCTTCATGATATGGGATATATCGAAGCCGCCCTGGATGATCCGGAACATATTTCATTGGAAGGATTTTCGGATACACTGTTGGAAAAAACAAAAAAACAGATTTCAGAATTGGAGAAAATACTGTCACATTTTCAGCAGGGTAGGATGAAGGCGGAAGGAATCAATACGGTCATTGTAGGCAAACCAAATGCGGGAAAATCTTCCTTGATGAATCTGCTGCTGGATCAGGAACGTGCAATTGTCACAGATATTGCAGGTACCACCAGGGATGCATTGGAGGAGAGAGTACAGCTTGGAAGCCTGATGTTGAATCTGGTGGATACTGCGGGCATCCGTGACACAGAAAATGTCGTCGAGCATATAGGTGTGAATCGAGCAATTGAATATATTCAAAAAAGTGATTTTATCATCTATGTTGTGGATTCTACGACGAATCTGGATGAAGACGATTATCAGATCATTGATCTGATAAAAGATAGGGAAGGTGTCATTTTATTGAATAAAAGTGACAAAAATGATGGGCTCTCTCGTGCGATTTCAGGGGATGAAATGGACAAATATCTGTCATGGAAGTCTATTATCTTCTCTAACAAGACGAAAAATGGACTGAAAGAGCTGGAAAAATACCTTGAAAACGCCTATTTTGAGGGAAAAGTACAGTTTAATGATCAGATTTATCTGACAAATACCAGACAGAAAGAAGCGGTCAAACATGCAGTGGATTCTCTGAAGAATGTGAAACAGTCTATTGAGGATGGTATGCCGGAAGATTTTTATACCATTGACATGATGGATGCTTACCGCAGTCTGGGACTGATCAATGGAGAGACTGCCTCAGAGGATCTGGTCAACAAGATTTTCTCTGAATTTTGTATGGGTAAATAAACTGTTTGATATCAAACAATATTTAAGATATAAGATAGAAAGGCTGGAGTGGTTATGCCATATACGTATGAGTCTTATGATGTAGTTGTGATTGGAGCAGGACATGCCGGATGTGAAGCGGCATTGGCCAGTGCACGGCTCGGCGCGGAAACATTGGTTTTTACGGTGAGCGTCGACAGTATTGCTATGATGCCGTGTAATCCCAATGTTGGAGGAAGTTCCAAGGGACATCTTGTCCGGGAGGTTGATGCCCTCGGTGGGGAGATGGGAAAAAATATTGACCGGACATTTATTCAGAGCAAGATGCTCAATAAATCAAAAGGGCCTGCTGTACATTCTCTTCGGGCGCAGGCGGATAAGCGCGAGTATAGCTGGTCGATGAGACATGTTTTGGAGGAGACACCAAATCTGACGATCAAACAGGGTGAAGTGGCAGAAGTTCTGGTGGAAGAGGGAAGTGTGACAGGTGTCAGAACAACATCGGATGCTATTTATCCGTGTAAGGCAGTCGTACTTTGTACCGGAACCTATCTTCAGGCCAGGTGCATCTATGGAGATGTCAGCAGACATACCGGGCCGAATGGATTGAGTGCTGCAAATGCATTGACGGAAAATTTACAAAAACTGGGAATTCAGATCCGGAGATTTAAGACAGGAACTCCTGCTAGAGTTGATGGGAGAACCGTCGATTTCAGCAAGATGCAGGAACAAAAGGGAGATGACAAACTGGTTCCATTCTCCTTTACTAATACAGCGGAGGAGATTGCCAGAGATCAGGTGTCCTGCTGGCTGACATATACGAATCAGGAGACCCATGATATTATTCGTTCTAATATTCATCGTTCTCCACTTTACAGTGGAGATATTCAGGGAACCGGTCCGAGATATTGTCCGTCGATTGAGGATAAAGTCGTGCGGTTTGCAGATAAGGACAGACATCAGGTATTTTTGGAACCCGAGGGACTGTATACACATGAGATGTATATCGGAGGTATGTCAAGTTCTCTGCCGGAGGATGTGCAGTATGCGATGTATCATTCCGTGCCAGGACTGGAACATGCGAAGATTGTAAGAAATGCCTATGCGATTGAATATGACTGTATCAATCCGGAACAGTTGAGACAGACATTAGAGTTAAAGACAATTCATGGATTTTTTAGTGCTGGACAGGCAAATGGAAGTTCCGGATATGAGGAGGCTGCGGCGCAGGGAATTGTTGCGGGAATCAATGCAGCCAGAGCGGTACAGGGCAAAGAAAAAATTATCCTGGATCGTTCTCAGGCGTACATCGGAGTATTGATCGATGATCTTGTGACGAAAGGAACTAATGAGCCATATCGTATGATGACATCGCGTGCGGAGTATCGTCTGCTACTCAGACAGGATAATGCAGATCTGAGACTGACCGAACTTGGATATGAGGTTGGACTCATTCCGCAGGAAAGATATGAATCTCTTCTGAAAAAGAAACAGCAGATCCGGGAAGAGATTGAGCGTCTGAAACATACCTCGGTTGGTGGAAATCCAGCAGTGCAGAAACTATTGGAGGAGCATCAGAGTACTTTGCTGCAGTCAGGTGCTACCCTGGCCGAATTGTTAAAGAGACCGGAGTTGTCCTATAAAATTATCGAACCGATTGATGAAAACAGGCCGGATCTACCGGAGGATGTGCAGGAGCAGGTCAATATCAATCTGAAATATGAGGGATATATTGCGAGACAGATGAGACAGGTGGAACAGTTCCGTAAGATGGAGTCTAAGAAAATTCCGGATTCCATTGATTACGATCAGGTTCAGAGTCTGCGTAAAGAAGCGGTGCAGAAGTTGAAAGAGATCCGTCCGGTTTCTGTGGGACAGGCATCCCGAATTTCCGGTGTATCGCCGGCAGATATTTCCGTCTTATTAGTATATCTGGAAAGGAGTCATCATTGAAACAATATCTTGAGCAGGTAGCAAATGAAAATGGAATTTTTATGAGCAAAACGCAGTTGGATCAGTTCGATGTGTTTTATCGTCATTTGCTGGAAGTAAATAACGTGATGAATCTGACGGCAATCACAGAAATGGAAGATGTGGTGATCAAGCATTTTATGGACAGCATTTCTATATTACAGTATGCTGCATTTGAACCAGGACAGAAGATTATCGATGTGGGCACCGGTGCGGGTTTTCCCGGTGTTCCTCTGGCTATCATGCTTCCGGAGGTTCAGTTTACACTGATGGATTCCTTGAATAAAAGACTGAAATTCATCGAGGAGAGTGCAGAACTTTGTGGATTGTCCAATATTATGACAATGCACAGTAGAGCAGAAGATCTGGGACAGAATCCGGAATATCGGGAAAAGTATGATGTATGTGTTTCCAGGGCAGTGGCAAATTTATCAACGTTGTTAGAATATTGTGTACCATTGGTCAGAATACATGGGAAATTTATTTCTTTCAAATCTCGACTGGCAGAGGATGAGTTACAAAATGCAGAGCATGCGGTTAAAACGCTGGGATGTCAGTTAAACAATCAGATTGATTTCTCATTAAAAGGGAACGAGTCCTATGAGCGAACTTTCTTGATCTTTGAAAAGACGAAAAATACGCCGAAAAGGTATCCTCGGCAAGCCGGAACACCTAAAAAGAAACCATTATGATGAAGTTATTACAAAAAAGCTATGTTTCACGTGAAACATAGCTTTTTATATATTCAAAATTGTGCTACAATAAATTGCAGACACATAGTTTGCAAATTTCAGAGTAAGTATAAAATTTTGAGTGAGAAAGAAAAGTTTTATACAGATGTTTCACGTGAAACATGAGATGAGGGGGAATATTTTGAGTAGGATAATTGCAATTTCCAACCAAAAAGGAGGTGTTGGAAAGACAACGACTACCATTAATCTTTCGGCCTGTCTTGCAGAGATGGGAAAAAAGGTTTTGGTCATTGACATTGATCCGCAGGGAAATGCAACCAGTGGTCTTGGTATTGAACGAGATGATGTAGATCACACGGTGTATGAACTTCTGATCAATGAGATTACAGTATGGGACGCGCTGACACCATCGGTCGTAGATGGACTGACTGTGATTCCATCAGAACGTGGTCTGGCAGGAGCAGAGATTGAGCTGATTGGAGTGGATGACAGAGAGTATATATTAAAAAATGAGATTGATAAGATTCGGGATAAGTATGATTTCATCTTGATTGATTGTCCACCATCTTTGAATATGCTGACAATCAATGCTATGACGACTGCAGATACTGTTCTGGTTCCTATCCAGTGTGAATATTATGCGCTGGAAGGATTGAGTGAATTGCTCTACACGATCGAACTCGTCAAAGAGAGATTGAATCCGGTATTAGAAGTGGAAGGTGTCGTATTTACCATGTATGATGGAAGAACTCTTTTATCATCACAGGTTGTTGACAATGTAAGAGATAATCTTCATCAGCACATCTTTAATACGGTAATTCCAAGAAATGTTCGTCTGGCAGAGGCACCAAGCCATGGCCTTCCGATTAATATGTATGATCCAAAATCAACGGGAGCAATCGGATATCGAAGTCTGGCACAGGAAATCATCAAGAGATAAAACTTGATATCAGCTGGGTTAGAATGAGATATGGAACATGATTTCTACAATGAATCAGTTGTGGGTTGAAAAAGAAATGGAGATTTATAGTAAATGGCAGCAAGAAAAAAAGGATTGGGAAAGGGATTATACAGTGTGATCCCTGATAAAAAAGAGACTGCTGCAAAGGTGGATACTCAGAATGAGGAGAAACCGGTGGTTGTCAAAGAAGTAGTCAAAGAAGTAGTCAAGGAAGTGGTTAAAGACACGTCAGAGGTAGATATCAATAAGATTGAGCCAAACGAAGGTCAGCCACGAAGAAATTTTGATGAAGAAGCATTACAGGAACTGGCGGAATCTATTAAAGAGCATGGAGTGATCCAGCCTTTGATCGTAAAAAAAGCGAAAAAAGGATTTTATACGATTATTGCCGGAGAGAGAAGATGGAGAGCATCCAAACTGGCGGGATTGAAGACTGTACCTGTCATTGTTAAAGAGTATACGGATCAGCAGGTGATGGAGGTTGCTCTGATCGAAAACATTCAGAGAGAAGATCTGAATGCTATTGAGGAGGCGGAAGCATACAGCCAGTTGATTGAAGAATTTCATCTGAAACAGGATGAAGTTGCGCAGAGAGTTTCTAAAAGCCGTGTCGCGATCACAAATTCAATCCGTTTGTTGAAACTTGATGAAAAAGTGCGGACAATGGTGATTGAGGATAAGATCAAAGGTGGACATGCTCGGGCATTGTTGGCAATTACGGATGGAAAATTGCAGTATCAGGTGGCAATGCAGGTTTATGATCAGAAATTGAGTGTGCGAGAGACGGAAAAACTGGTCAAAAAGCTGTTGACTGTACCTAAACCGAAGAAAAAGAAAGAGGTTGAGGATGAGCAGACCATGCTGGCATACAAATCATTTGAGGAAAAATTGAAAACGGCAATGGGTACGAAGGTAAATGTAGTTCATAAAGGAAAAGGCAAGGGAAAAATTGAAATTGAATATTTTTCACAGGATGATTTTGATCGTATCGTTGAGACAATGTTGCGAAAATAAAAAGGAGAGGGATTAAAAGATATGTGGTTATTTGAACAATACGGAATTGATCTGGGCTATGTAGTGCTTGGAATGGCAGGAGTCATCTTGATTGAGTTTATCATGTTGATCGTCTGTATGGCCAAGAATGGAAAGACACGCAAGAAATTCAGACAGTTTATGGGTGGAAAAGATGTAAAAAACATGGAAGATACCATTTTGGAGAAGTTTGAGGCGGTGGATGAAGTTCATGATATTGTCACCAGCCTGCAGGCAGATATTCAGAAGATGGGTGTACAGTTAAATGGTGCTTATCAGAAGATTGGACTGGTAAAATATGATGCATTTAAAGAAGTAGGTGGAAAACTGAGTTTTGTTCTGGTGCTGCTTACCGCAGAAAACAATGGATTTATTATGAATTCCATGCATAGTACCAGAGAAGGCTGCTATACCTACACGAAGGAAGTTGTCGGCGGAGAGGCATTTGTAATTTTGTCGGATGAAGAACAGCAGGCTCTGGATGAGGCAAAGGCAAATCGTTCTCTGATCTTTAAGAAGGAAGATGAATCATGACAAATTGTATCCTGTTTTTTATAGGAATCCTGTTGCTGGATTTGGGAACAATCTTCTGCCTGATCGGTAGTAGTGAAATATGTAAAAAGCTGAAATTTTCGGCGGTAACGATCAATCTGACGGTTATCACCTTGGGAAGTTGTCTTCCCGGGTTGACCGTCAGTATTGTTTCCGGGATAAATCATCAGGGCACACTGGGACTTGGTGCGGTACTGGGTGGTTGTCTGTTCCAGTTCTGTATTGTCTGTGGACTGGAAATTATGTTTTATCATCGAAAAATACAGAGGGAAACTCTGAAAATGGAATATCCATTTTTACTGTTTAGTCTGATCATGCTGCTGTTTTTGATGGCAGATAATCTGTTTTTTGGGTTTCCAAGTTCCAATGAATTGTCACGATGGGACGGTGTAATCCTGTTTCTGCTTCTTCTTTTGTATGTATTTATGAATGGAAATAGTCATGTGTCCATGGAAGTAAAGAATAACAGGAAAGATTCCAAGGGATATTTCAAGTATATTATGCTTGGAATAGCAGGAATCGTACTGTTGATACCGGGGGGTATCTGGACATGCCATTACGCATTGAATCTGATTGAAATGTATGGTGTCCGTGAACAGACTATGAGTTTTCTTATCATTGGCATCTTATGTCAGATTCCGTATCTGATCTTTTATCTGAAAAACATCAGTGGAAATCAGATGAGAGAGGAATGGGGAGAGTATATATTAGATCATACGATCTATGGAAATATCTTTCAAATGTTGTTGACCTACAGTATAACCTGTATGATTCAGCCAATCAATGTATATTCGGTCGGCAGAAAAGTCCCATGGCTGGTATGGAGTCTGGTCGTATATATTTTGTTACATATCTGTCTGTGGTTGATTTGGATCCTTCGGAAAAAGGTGGATCGGTGGCAGGGAAGTATGTTGGCAGCAGTATTTGCATTATTTATAGTGTATATCAGTTTGAATTAATGGAAAGGTGAGGTTTGTATGTATCAGGAAATTATGAGTAAGGTGGATCATACGTTGTTGACACAGACAGCAACCTGGGAGGACATCCGTGAAATTCTGGATGACGGATTAAAATATCATACAGCATCCGTGTGTATTCCCCCATGCTATGTGAAGAAGGCAAGCGAGTATCTGGGAGGAAGATTGGCTGTATGTACAGTTATTGGATTTCCAAATGGTTATCAGGAAACGAATGTAAAGGAGTTTGAGACGAAAGTTGCTTTGGAACAGGGAGCAGATGAGATCGATATGGTCATCAATATCGGAGATGCCAAGGCAGGAAACTGGGAAAAGATCAAAGAGGAAATCCATCGTCTGAAAAATATCTGTGGGGAGCATATCTTAAAGGTTATTATCGAGACCTGTCTGTTGACAGAACAGGAGAAGATTAAAATGTGTGAAGTTGTGACACAGGCTAGAGCAGATTTTATCAAAACATCCACAGGATTTTCTACTTCGGGAGCGACGTTTGAGGATATTCAACTGTTCAAAAAATATGTTGGCAGCGGAGTGAAGATCAAAGCGGCCGGAGGAATTTCTTCTTTTGAAGACGCAGAGGAATTTGTTCGATTGGGAGCGGATCGATTGGGGACAAGCCGCTTAGTAAAAATCTTGAAATCGGGACAAAAATAGCATGCAATGCGTGGTCTCTCTCGTGCAATTTTGGCATGTTAAATCAGGGAAAGGTGCATTTTATGATTCAAAAATTGATCAGAGAAGCTATCAAAATTCGTGAAAATGCGTATGCTCCGTACTCAAATTTTCAGGTTGGAGCATGTGTATTGGGCAGATCGGGCAAAATGTATGTGGGATGTAACATTGAAAATTCATCGTATGGTGCAACCATCTGTGCGGAACGTAACGCAATCAGTCAGGCGGTTGCTCAGGGTGAGACATCGATTCAAAAAATTGCAATTGTCGGTGGCTCGCGAGGAGGAAGTTTGGAGTATTGTCCTCCGTGTGGAATCTGCAGGCAGGTGATGCGCGAGTTTTCAGATCCTAAGACGTTTGAAATTATATTGGCCACATCTGAAGAAAAATATGAGATACGTACGTTGGAGCAACTGCTTCCGGATAGCTTTGGACCGGATAATCTGAAGATGGAGTAGTATAAGAGGATGTTCTGGAATGGAGGGGATCGTATGAGGGTTTACGATATCATTGATCGAAAGAAAAAGGGATATACGATGACGAAGGAGGAGATCGTGTATCTGATCGAGGGATATGTGAAGGGAGAAATCCCGGATTATCAGGTAGCTGCCTGGCTCATGGCGGTGTATTATCAGGGGATGACGGATGAAGAACTGTTGAATCTGACATTGACAATGCGGGATTCCGGAGATCAGGTGGATCTTTCTGCAATCCATGGGATTAAAGTGGACAAACACAGTACGGGTGGAGTGGGAGACAAAACGACGATTGTCATTGCTCCGCTGGTAGCGGCCTGCGGGGGAAAAGTAGCCAAAATGAGTGGACGAGGCCTGGGATTTACAGGTGGTACGATAGACAAATTGGAATCTATTCCAGGATTTACGACTGCCATCGAAGAAAAAGAATTCTTTCGCGTTGTCAACGAGGTTGGTGCAGCAGTGATTGGACAGTCTGCGCAGATCGCACCTGCAGATAAGAAACTGTATGCGCTGCGGGATGTCACGGCAACAGTCGACAGCATTCCTCTGATCGCAGCTTCTATTATGAGTAAAAAACTGGCGGCGGGAAGTGATAAGATCGTTCTGGATGTCACTGTGGGAAGTGGCGCTTTTATGAAGTCCATGGAAGAGGCTATTACATTGTCCCGGAAAATGATCGCTATCGGAGAAGGCGCAGGTAAGGAGACCATTGCACTGATAACCAATATGGATGTACCTCTGGGCAATGCGATCGGAAACAGTCTCGAGGTAAAAGAGGCCATTGAGACTTTGCAGGGAAAGGGACCACAGGATTTTACGGAGATCTGTTATGTGTTTGCTTCTTATCTGCTGGTCAAGTCCGGAGTATGTGATACTCTGGAAGAGGCCAGAGCAAAGGCAGAGAAGGCCATTCAGTCAGGAAAAGCTCTCGACCAGTTTGCGACGATGGTGAATATGCAGGGCGGAGATGCAGAGTATATCTATCATCCGGAACACTTTGCATCAGCAGAGTATACCCGGAAACTGCTGGCACAGAATGATGGATTTGTAACCTCGCTGAATACCGAAGCATGTGGCGTGGCCAGTGTGGCACTGGGAGCGGGGAGAGAAAAAAAGGATGATCCGATTGATTATGCAGCAGGTATCCGTATCTGCAAAAAGACAGGGGATGCGGTAAAAGCAGGGGATGTTCTGGCTGTCCTGTATGCGTGTGACTCACAAAAACTTGAGGCGGGAGAGAAGATATTGCGGTCTGCGTACCAGATATCTGAGAATCCGGGAACGATTCACAGACATGTTCTGGCCTATGTGTCCCAAAAAGAGGTCATACGTTATGAGTAATCGCTGATTATTTCGCAGTCCGGAAAGAACTGCTGCAGTTGAAGAACCTGTTCTTCAGTGTAGGAAGTATGCACTATATTGAGTAATGTCAGGGAGGAGCCGTATCCGGCTTCTCCTATTTTTATGAAAGTGTCCATATCCTGTAACTTCGGATTGTCAGACAATATCAATACAGACAGATACGGCAGGGAGGCCAGAGAGGACAGATCGGTCAGAAGATTGTCGTTGACGTAGAGTTCTTCCAGGGAAGAAAAATCGTTCAGATCTGACAAATTCTGTAGGTGATTTTTACCGAGGTACAGGACTTTACAGGAAGATATGTCCGTATTTTGGGATAGGTGTATTTCGGAGAGATTCCTGTTCTGGAGGTCTATTTCCGGGAGGTCTGAAGTAGTTTGGTCTGATGCAGGATGATCCGAAGTGGTTTGGTCAGATGCAGTTTGGTCAGATGAGGTTTGACTCGAAGCAGTTTGATCAGACGCAGCAAGATTTGATGTGGATTGATTCAACGCAATTTGATCAGACGTAGGAGATTCTGATATAGCTAGCGCGGAGTCAGTGCTTTTATATAATAAATTGGCATCCCTGTCCTGTTTTTGGGATATATGACGATAGGCTGACCAGAACGAAACTATGATCATCAGACTCATAATTCCCCATATTATAGGATATATATTGACGTGAAGTCCCAATGGTTTCCATGGCTCCGGTTCTTCCTGAAGATCCTTGGTCTTCAGATAAAACTTCGCAACGAAGGCAGGATCTTTGGAAAAGTAAAATGACTGATCGGAGATATTTTCCGGAAGACTCAGAGACTTGGCTGTCCGGCACAAGTTATCCAGACTGGAAAAACGGTCTTCGGGAACATTCCTGCAGCCGCGCTGCAGGATTTCCAGAAGGGATGACGGGATGGAAATGTTTTGATCCATGCTGTAGGGAGCAAGGAGTGAAAGGATCATTTTGCACAGGCTGTATTGGACGCTGTAATCATAACTTTCCTGTGGTATGTTTTTGAAAGAATGACTCGTCTCGCGTTCGGGAGCCAGATATTCCCGGCACTGTGATTCACCGGGATATCGTGCAAAATGAAAATCCGACAGGACAAAATCACCTTCTGCAACATAGATATTGCCGGGATGAAGGTCAATTTCACGAATTCCGGCCCGGATCAGATGACTGCAGGTATCGGAAAGCTGGAAAAGCATTTTTTGGATCGAAAGGGCATTGAGAGGATGATTTCTCCAGTATTCTTCCAGTGTTTGTTGGCGTTCATAGGAAATCTCCACAGTATGTTTCTTTTTTTCAAAACGGACAGGGTGGCAGACCAGTAGATCTGTTGTGGCCTTCCTGAATTTCTGATATTTGCGAATATCAAATTTTTTTCGTTCCAGTGATTTGATCACATAGGATGAGGTATCTGTATTCTTCAAATGGTCCTCCAATCTGTAAAATATGTCAGCGAACTTTTACCGTACACACAGATTTGTGTGCGGGATTTGTGGAAAGTGCACAGCGAATGACAGCGATTCCCTGTTTTCTGGCCAGGATCTTACCGTCGGAACTGACACTGACGATGTCGGGGTGCGATGATCTCCAGATCAATTTCTGGCCGGAGGCAGGTTTGGGAGTTACAGTCAGATATCTGGAGCGGTGAACGGATAAGATACAGAATGTGGTGTTGATCGTGATAGTATTTGGTCTGGGAGTGCATGTAAATGTTGGATTTTTCGTTACATTTGGCTTTTGTGTGGATTTTGGTCTTCGTGTAGATTTCGGCTTGCGTGTGGATCCGGGCTTGACCGCGGAACGTGTGCGGGGTGTGGAGGTCTTCGGCTTGCGTGAGGATCCGGGCCTGACCGTGGAACGTGTGCGGGGTGTGGAGGTCTTCGGCTTGCGTGTGGATTCTGGCGTGACCGTGGAACGCGTGCGGTGTGTGGAGGTCTTCGGCTTGCGTGAGGATCCGGGCTTGACTGTGGAATGTGTGCGGGGTGTAACAGTTCCTGGCCTACGCGTCGATCTGACCGGTTTTTGGGACAGTATACGCATCCGATATGACAGGGTAAAAGAGCAGTTCTCCTGATCAGAATTGTACAGAGCAAAGACATAGTTTGAAGAACGGCGCATCCGATAGGTGATCTGCAGTTTATTTTTCTTCTGGCGATAGATCCAGTGTGCCGGTGAAATCTCCTTTTTATCCGAACGATATAAAAGAAACCTCAGGTGTAAGGATCGTTCTCCATAAATGGTAATCTTGTGGATGGATGATGTGTTCCCGGATGCAGGAAATGTCAGATAGATGGATCGACCGGGGTATAGTGTAGAATCTATGGTCTGTCCACGTTTAATCTGTGCTGCCTGGGAAAAGGACCCGTGTGTGCCGGGTGAGATCGTCCGGGCCTGACAATATGTGCCGGTCCAGTCAATACATAAAGAACAGAAAAGGCATATTGGAAGTATATGCCGAAAAAAGAGTGAAAATAAGGTTGGTCTCATGAGTATTCCTTTCTTCACTCTCAGACCAACCTCATTGTACAATGATTCGTTGTGTTCGTCAATGGACGATTACAGATAACTGATGAATACATAACCTGCATTCTTGAAATAATTCTCCGCAGAATTCAGACTCTGTTTGGTTTTGGTACCTGTGGATGGATCATACCAGGTTACGGAAGATGCGTCGTAAGCCAGGATGATCACGGCGTCCGATGCATTTTTCATCGCGATGACCGGATGTTCATTGCTGACAAAATACAGGATTTCGTCGACGGTACAGCCTGTCAGATTGACGGGCTCTGTCAGGTAAGCACCGAGCATATCCATGGCATTGGAACCCTTGATATCGTTCAGCGACGCACTGGTCAGATCCTGCAGCAGCATATAAGCACATGCTTTGACGGATGAGACACCGGCTGTGGTGCGTACAGTAGTCGTAGAAGACAGGGTCTTGCTGAGAAATCTGCCACCGCGCTCCCAGACAATGTGATGATGATTGTCCATGACAACACCCATCTGTTTGTCTGCCTTGCGGATGGCTTCCCCCGGATCCTCCATAACATCGGTGATTCCGCCGAGTGCATAGACATAATACATGGTCTTCTGGTAGGCGGAGGCATCTGCTCCGAGGTGCAGTGTCGTATTTTCTGTGACCATGACGTATTTGGTCTTTGTCACACCGGGATTCTTCTCCATGACGTAACCGGCAGGAAGCGTGATATAATACTCTGTCAATGCCTTGTCGGTCTTGCGTCTGGTGAGCTGGAATGGAGACTGCGTAACTTTTTTCTGGCTCAACACACTGTCCGATGAAATCTTGCGGAAGCTGTTCCCGGTGCGTTTGACACGCTTGAGCTGCAAAATATTATTGGACACGGTAACCTGTGTCACATAGATACCAGGAAGCTGATATTCTTTCAGAATATTGCCGGAGGTATCTGAAATGACCATCTTGTAAACCGGCTGTACATAAGTGCCATCGGTGGTTTCATAGCAGTCTGCTTTCTTGACGAATCCGTAGACAATGTTTTCTCCGAGTGCACCGAGCACACGGATCGTCTCTTTCTTTGGAGCGGAGATCTGCAGTTCGCGTTCATTATCCAGGTTCATGACAGTAATGTGGCTGGCCATCTTGGTGCTGGTCGCATCGGACCAGACAAAACAGTTTGCCTCATTCATCATGGCGAAATTATCGGATGTCGCATAGTCGGACAGAACGGTGTATCTCTTGGCTGCCAGATTGTAAGCGTATACCTTCTGGTTTAATGTAAAATAGAAGACATTTTTGTCGTTAATATAACAATACTTTCCAAAATCTTCTTTGAGCTGCTGATAGGTCGTTTCCAAAGGAATATAGACACGCTCTGTGATCTGATGTTTGCTTGGATCGTAGCTGTATAACAGAATGCCTACACGCCCCTCATAGTCACCACAATTCATATAGCCATATACCACAAACCGGATCTGACCGGAGTCATCCATCTTCAGAATCCGGATGTCGTGCTGATCGTATCCGGCTCTCTCATAATCCCGGCTGTCCTGTTGGAAGGAGAAGACACGTTCCAGATTCTGCGCTTTCAGATCGAAATACCAGAGAGATCCATTGCGCACAAATGCAAACTTTTTGTTGTTGTCGGAAGATGCCATCTCCGTGCGGGAATTCTGTGTGATCCCGAGTTTGAGCTGGCTCATCGTCAGAGAAGTCAGGGAAGGATCATACTGTGCGTCCATGGTCCGGTTGAAGGCCAGAAGATACATGTGACCCATCGAATAGCGGACACGGTAAAATTCCTTTACGAGATAGGTTTCCCTGCCATCTGAGGTTTTGGCGGTTACAAAATAATTGGAACAGATCGCTGCAGTCTCAATGTTGAGTTCCTTGATCGTAAAAATCGAAGGAGTGATCTGTTTCGGTTTCAGATTGCTCCACTGTACCATTTTTTTGCTGGAACGGATCGTCACTTTGGCCAGCGTGGAATCTGCGGTCGAAGGGCTCTCAAGATAGCTGCTGATCTCCAGTTTCCTGTTGTTGCCAAAGGTGGCATCGTGAAAATCCTGCACGAAATTCAGTTTCTCTTTCAGGAAAAAGTCGGAGTCGTAGTATTTGATCCTCGTATAATAATAAATGACTTTGCTGGTGTTGGTGGTCAGCGCAAACCGCAGACCGTACTCTGTGCTGGTATCCATTGCCGCATTCAGGGTGATGTCTACGGATTTGGTGATGGAATCTTCTCCGGAGACAGATTCCAGGGCTGTGATGGTGTCCTCGTCGATCACCTTGTCATTGGCTATGTCCAATAATTCGTATTGAACCATCTTGATCTTGGATTCATTCTCGGCAATATTGAGCTGAAATGATTTGTCTGTACCGACCGGTGTGATGGAGTCGCGCACATCGCTGCTGCTCAGGGAACTGCTGTATCCGTGGAGCTGATTGACGGTAAACTTGTCAAGCTGTAACCGGACGAGTGGAAAGGTACAATCTTGTATATTGGTTTCTTTGGTCGTCTCAACGGCAATGTCCGGGATGCTTTGGCCAAAGAAAAAAACGGACAGGCCAAATACCACGCACAGGCCGAATATTTTAATAAAATGTTTCACAGGGAACCTCCTGATTCTCTTCTTTCTATAAATAGGTATTCACCCTTCAGTATAGCACAATTCCATCGCAAAATGCATAAAATAGTATAAATCTGTAGAATTGGAGTGGTTTTTCGTGAAACGGGAAGAAGCATGCTATCCCAGAGGAATGCAGTGGGATAATATGAGGTATTGTGTGCCCTCTGAGGTCTGGGAGATTCAGGAAATGGCGGAAAAACTATGCCGGGAAATGGAATGTGGCCACGGCGTGATGGATCAGCTTGTGCCGGATCGTGAGACCGTGCGCAGACTGGGCGGATGTCTTTGTCAGGAGATGGATCAGAGAAGACCTGGGCCAAAACCGGGACAGGGGCCCGGACCGGATGGAAGGGATCCATGGAAACGCTGGATGTGCGAATATATCCTGTGTGAGCAGATGTGCAAGTGCCGCAGACAGAGAAAATAGCGGTGCATATGGAAAAACGAGGAATAATGAATTATTCCCCGTTCTCTAATAATTGTTGATAGATTTCACGTTTGGTGACACCGCGGTCTTTGGCAACCTTCTTCATGGCCTCTTTTTTGGAATCGCCCTGGGCGAGATAATGTTCCATGTGATCCTGCAGAGGCAGGGACAGCCAGTTTTCCTGCGACTGGCGGGTAAGGCTCTCCTGGGAAATTCCCTCGATCACAAGGACATATTCTCCCTTTGGGTCGTGGTTGTCGTAGTATTTTACCGCTTCCGACAGAGTCAAGAGCTGGACAGTCTCATGGAGTTTGGTCAGCTCCCGGCAAAGGGTAATGCGGCGGTCTCCAAGCGCATCGAGAAGCTGTCTGAGCGTCGCTTTCAGATGGTGAGGAGCCTCGTATACGATCGTCGTGCGGGTCTCAGTCTTTAACTGTTCGAGAATGGTCTGCCGCTGTTTTTTGTCATAGGGGAGAAATGCCTCGAATGCAAACCGGCGCGTGGACAGTCCCGACAGTGTGAGAGCGGTGACACAGGCGCAGGCTCCCGGCAGGGAAGTGACCCGGATCCCGGCCTCATAAGCCTGGCGTACGATCTCTTCTCCGGGATCCGAGATACCGGGGGTACCGGCATCTGTGACCAATGCAATGCTGGTTCCCTGTGCCAGTTTGTCGACCAGATAAGTGGCCTTATCCACCTTATTGTACTCATGATAGCTGGTCATAGGTGTATGGATATCAAAATGATTCAAAAGTTTGATGGTATTGCGCGTATCCTCGGCGGCGATCAGGTCAACCTCTTTCAATGTGCGGATGACACGAAAGGTGATGTCTTCCAGGTTGCCGATAGGGGTGGCGCAGAGGTATAAAGTTCCTGCCGAATGATTCTCCATCGCATTATCCTCCATTATTGTTCGTTATTCGTCCTCGTAGAGATGCAGGATCTCCGGTGTATACTGATGGACATCTTCATAGATGATCAGTGGTGGGTCGATCTTCAGCATAGGTCTGCCGCCGCGGACACCCTGGATCAGAACCATGTTCGGTTCACGATCCACATAGGGATGAACCAGGCGCATACGTTTGGGTTCCAGCCCGTGGGATTTCATGGTGCTGATGATCTCTGGAAGCCGGAAAGGACGGTGGATCATGTAGAAACTTCCGCCCGGCTTCAATACTCTGGCCGCCTGTCCCACCACGTCATCGAGCGTGCAAAGGACTTCATGTCTGGCGATGGCCATGGGAAGATCCGGATTCTTCAGTCCGTGAAGATCGTTCATATACGGTGGATTTGAGACAACCACATCAAAGGAAGAAGCGCCATAGATGGATGACGCTTCCCGGATGTCACCTGTGGTGACGTGAATTCGTTTGTCGAGTGCATTCAGGCCAATGCTCCGGCGTGCCATATCTGCGCTTTCCTCCTGGATCTCCAGGGCTTCCAGTGTGGTATCCGGCCAGAGAGCGGACAGCATCAGTGGGATGACTCCGGTGCCTGTTCCCAGGTCAAGAATACGGGACGGCTTTTTCATGTCCACAAAATGGGACAGGAGTATTGCGTCCATACCGAAACAGAATTTATGTGGATGCTGGATAATGTGCAGTCCGCTGCGCTGCAGATCATCCAGTCTCTCCTCCTCTTTCAGCCAGGTGGAATTATCCATGATTTGGATGGTCCTTTCGGTTATTCTTGTTTTTATAATTGCGGTTGCGGTCGTTGTTGTGGCGCGGCTTGTCGTGTCTTGGTCTATCGCCCTTCTCAAAATTGCGCTCCCCATGATTCTGATTTCTGGATCGGTCATTGCGGCCCTGGCGGTTTTTGGAATCACCGCGCGAATCTCCACGTGAATCACCACGAGAGTCTCCTCGGAATTCACCGCGTTCCCGATTGTCTCCGCGGTTGTTATGTTTCTTTGGAGGACGGCGGTTTCCACCGCGGTTCGGTTTCTTTGGACGGTCCGTGCTCTGTGTGGCTTCCTGCTTGTCATCAAGCTCCATCAGTTCCAGCGCTTTCAGATCTGATGCATCAAGCTGCTCATCAGGAAGTGCCTGGGCAGGAGAGGCCGTGATGTAATTCTTTCCCTTGCGGAAGGAAAGTTCATTGACCGGATAGTCGCGTTCTTCTTTTTCGTCTTTGTCATGTGTGATCACGACCTTTACGATCTGTTTGAGGACGCTGACGCTCTTAACCTCGCCGGTATATCCGTCGTAGGTCTCCACGGTGCTTCCTACATTTGGAAGTGTGCTGTTCAGATATTCGTAGGCTTCCTGTTCATTCTTCAGGCAGCACATGAGACGTCCGCACATACCGGAGATCTTGGCCGGATTCAGGGACAGGTTCTGTTCTTTGGCCATCTTGATAGAGACCGGCGCAAAGTCGGTCAGATAGGTATGGCAGCACAGAGGTCGGCCGCAGATACCCAGTCCGCCAAGCATCTTGGTCTCGTCACGAACACCGATCTGGCGAAGCTCAATACGGGTGCGGAAGACGGATGCCAGATCTTTTACCAGCTCGCGGAAGTCAATACGTCCGTCTGCGGTAAAATAGAATAATAATTTGTTGCGGTCAAAGGTGTATTCTGCCCGGATCAGTTTCATCTCAAGACTGTGATTACGGATCTTTTCCTGGCAGATCTTGTATGCGTCATCCTCGCGTCTGCAGTTGTCTTCAAACTGCTCCTTATCCTCCTCAGAGGCAGGACGGATAATGGTTTTCAGTGGTGCCACGATCTTTTCGTCGGGCATTTCTTTACGTCCTAAAACGACAGTTCCGTACTCTATGCCCCGCGCGGTTTCCACGATGACATTGTCACCGTGTTTGACAGGGTAGTCCTGCGGATCAAAATAATATACTTTACCGGTCTGTCGAAAACGGACACCGATGATAGTTGTCATGAAGTTCACTTCTCCTTTATCAATCTTTCATGGTCAGTACCAGAAGCTCGATGGTGACATCGAAGTTGACATTGGCATCTAACCGTAACTTTGCTTTGTCAATGGCCTTGAGGATCTTCTCAATGTCCTCATAGGAATAGTGGCTGGCTGCTTTGGAGATCGAGGTGAACTCGTCCTTGTATAAAAGCAGGTTTGCATCTTTGGTCACTTTCCACATCAGTACATCGCGGTACCACAGGAGGATGAAATCCAGATAATCTTGGATCATGCCTTTTCTCTGGGAAAAACCTTTGATCGTGTCCATAATTTCGGACACATTCAGTTCCGTTACCTTCTTTAAGAGGCGGAGAACTTCGTCCTTCATCTCACCAAATTCCTTGGATGTCGCAAAACGGATGGCCTTGCCCATATTTCCCTGACAGAAACCGGCTGCTATGTATGCCTGCTGTTCCTCCATGGAGAGGTTCTTCATCAGATATCCGGCAATCTCTTTCTGGGACAGCGGGTTCATCTGTAAGGTGACACAGCGTGACTGGATCGTCGGCAGCAGTGCCTGAAGGTTGTCCGTCAGAAGCAGGATCACCGCATAGGCAGGCGGTTCCTCAATCGTCTTTAACAGTGCATTCTGAGCCTGCTCCGTCATCTTTGCGGCTTCCGGGATAATGTAGATTTTGTATTCGCTGCTGTACGGTTTGACATCGATATCCTGATTGATCTGTTCGCGGATATCATCCACGCTGATGCTGGATTTGTCGTGATGTATATAGCGGACATCCGGATGGCTTCCGGATTCCATCTGGAGACAGGATTTGCAGATATCGCAGGCGTCTCCATTGGTTCGATTCTGACACAGAAGTGTCTTGGCGAAAGCATCTGCCATCATCCGTCGTCCGGAGCCGGTCTCGCCTGCAAAGATGTAGGCGTGGGATGTCTTTCCGGAGCTTATGGCAGTCTGCAGATGATTTTTTACTTTGGCTTGTCCGATAATGTCTTTGAAATTTGCCATAATGGACCTCCTTATCTATAAAAAGTATTCTGACACGTGGGACCAGATCTGTTCGCTGATCGTCTCAGGTGTCTGATTTCCATCAATGATTAGGATATTTTCCCGGTCTTTCCATTCATCAAAAAGAGTCAGATAGCGGTCACGTACCGCGTTGAGCCGTTCTCTGGTCTCAAAAAGTTCGAGGGATACGCGGCCTTTGGCCATGCGCTCCATGGAGACGTCTGCCGTCACATCCAGAAAAATATGGCAGGCAGGACGAAGGATGCGGGTCGCCTGGGAGTTTAACTGGACGATCCAGTCGGGATCCAGGGCCGTTCCCTGATAGGCGTAAGAAGAGAACAGATAGCGATCACAGAGTACACTGACTCCACTGTCCAATAATTGGGACACGCCGTTGACCGGGTTGTGGAGATGATCGAGTCTGTCCGCCGCAAAGAGGGCAGCAATCGTATCTTCCTCCCCCTGGAGGCGTCCGGTCAGAAACTGGCGCAACAGCGTACCGATCGGGCCGTCGCTTGGCTCTCTGGTCGTGGTGACGCGGTGTCCTGTCCGGGTGATACGGGATGCCAGGCGATCAAGCTGTGTGGTCTTGCCACAGCCGTCAATGCCCTCAAATACGATAAAAGAACCTTTTTTGTCCATAGTAACCATGCCTTTCCTGTTTATAGAAAAGGATGTACGATACATCTATCATACATCCTGTGGTATGCATTATTATCCGATTTTGAGTTTGAATTTCTGGATCGCGCGGGGATCGTCAACCGGAATCTTCTCCATGCATGCACCCAGTGCAGTCATCTTTTCCTCAAACCGTTCGTAGCCGCGCTCTACATACTGGATGGAATCTACCGTGGAGATGCCGTCTGCTACCAGCGCCGCTACGACCAGAGCTGCTCCGGCACGAAGATCCGGTGCGGATACACTGGCGTAGGTAAAGGAGCTGACGCCCTCAATGATAGCGACATTGCCCTCTACTTTGATATTAGCACCCATACGTGTCAGTTCATCGACATATTTGAAACGGTTCTCAAAAATACTCTCTGTCACTGTGCTGGTTCCCTCAGACAATGCCAGTAAGGTGGCAATCTGCGGCTGCATATCCGTCGGAAATCCCGGATATGGAAGGGTCTTGATCTGGGTATGGCCAAGTCTGCCGTTGGAAGAAACCCGGACGGCATCGTCATACTCCTCAACGGTGGCACCGATCTCGATCAATTTGACAGAGATTGCCTCCAGATGTTTCGGAATGACATTGCGGATCAGCACGTCTCCTTTGGTGGCAGCAGCAGCTACCATGAAAGTTCCGGCTTCAATCTGATCCGGGATGATGGAGTAGCGGCTTGCGTGCAGAGATTCCACACCGGTGATGCGGATCTTGTCAGTTCCGGCGCCCTTGATCTTGGCACCCATACTGTTTAAGAAGTTTGCAACATCTACGATGTGTGGCTCTTTCGCTGCATTTTCGATGGTCGTCTTACCGGCGGCCATACAGGATGCCAGCATGATATTGATCGTGGCACCGACAGAAACGGTGTCCAGATAGATGTAATTGCCGGTCAGATCATCGGCAAATGCATCTATCATGCCATAGCCCAGATTGACCGTGGCACCGAGGGCACGGAATCCCTTCAGGTGAAGATCGATCGGACGGCTTCCGATATCACAGCCACCCGGGAGGGCAACCTGTGCTTTTTTGTATTTGCCGAGAAGTGCACCCAGAAGATAGTAGGATGCACGAATTTTGCGGATCGCGTCCTGATCCACGGTGAAATTGGTGATAGAACCTCCGTTGATCTCAACCTCGTGAGGTCCGAGACGGCGCACGGTGGCACCGATATCCTCAATTGCTTCCAACATGACATTTATATCGCGGACATCGGGAAGATTTTCTATGATCACCGGTTCATTGGCCATGATGGCACCGGCCAGAATGCCCAGCGCAGCGTTCTTTGCACCGCTGATAACGACTTCACCCTTCAGTGGGCTGCCGCCCTTGATAATATATTGATTTTCCATTTGACACCTCTTAATTTCAAGGATTGCTACATATTTATATAAAAATCCGTATAGAATTGCATAATATCAACAAGTATACATAACCATTATAAACAAATCTAACCTTCTGTCAACTGTGTTTTCGGCGGTTCTCGAAGTACACAAAGGAATCAATCGAGTCAAAAATATCCTGGAATGTGGATCTTGGAGCTACGTCAATATATTTTTTGAGAATCTCCTGCTGGGCGTCTCCGCGGTAGCGGCCGTAGAAAATATCAAACAGATTGTGGCCGCGCACATAGATGCGGAACAGTTCCATATTATTTTTGATGTCCTGTTTATTCTGGATGCGTATATTATTGATACGCTGCATGCGTTTTACACTGTTGAGTTTATAGAGGTAGTCTTTGTATTTTTTAAATAAAATATTATAGAAGTCTTCGACACTTTTTACCACGCCGATCTTTGTCATAATTTCCGGATCCAGGAAATAATTTTCAAAGGAATAATATTTTAAGATCAATACATTTTTTTCCTGTACCTGTGGCAGATTTCCCTTGTCTTCCAGGGCACGCTGTCTGTAGTATCCGCAGAGCTGGCGCTTCAGATGTTTTGGATTTTTGCCATCACTGTCTCGGATGATCAGAAACTGATCTTTGAGGTACAGTTTGTTGATATATTTGAGATTTGCGTATGTCTTAATGTTGGTACAACTGTTTACCGGAATGATGGAAATTCGCTGCAGTTTTCCATCTTCATCGTAGATCTCGGAGTAGTATTTTTCGAGGAGGAGAGGAAGCCGGTTGCTGTCCTGTTTGCCCTCCACGATAAAGACAAAGCTGACGTTCATCAGATCATTGGCATTGTATCCCAGATCTCCCAGGATCGCATCGACATCGGTGGTCTCCGACAATACCGTGTAGTATTCCTCATCCAGTACCACCTCGCGGATCTGTTTGGTCGAAAAGTTAAAGATCAGATTTGGAGAGTGGGTGGAGAAGATGACCTGATTCTTTTTGGAGAGCCGGTAGAGGATCTCGCTGGCCACCTTCTGGAGCTGCGGATGCAGATAGATCTCCGGATCTTCCATCATGATCACGCACGGAAGGGTGGCTTCCTCATCGGTATATGCTTCGAGCAGGGAGAGCGCATAGATACTGCGTATGCCTTCGCTGAGCAAAGAGAGGGATCCGACAATACCATTGCGCGCGGTATTGACAACCTGGGTGTCGATATGAAGAAGTTCGTTGGTATTAAAATCCAGTACGTAGCGGATGTCCTGTCCCGGACTTCCGTTCTGATGGAAGTAGGTATTTACTTTTTCCGCAAATTTGGTGACATTGGTATGGAACAATTTATATTGAAGAAGACGGACTGTCTCGAATACCGTCAGTTCTTCGGGTGACTTTTTGGCAATGAGTCCGATGCAGTCAAAACAACGGTTGCAGGGACGTGAGGAGTCAAAAGTGCAGACGTTGTCCTTGAGATCCTGAAAGGCGTCTCTGTCATAAAAACGGAACACATCATTCTGGAGAGCCTCAAGATTTCTGGTCTGGTCAATGTGATAGATCATCGGAAAAATCTCCTCCAGATAAGGGTTGTGTTTTTGGACATGATCCTGATAACGAACCTGACACTGCGGGTTGATGTGACAGGTATAGGTCACAAAACCGAACGGGTCCTGTGGCTGTTCGGAATCTTCCTGTGGTGTCTCTTCATAGGAAGGAATGCGTTCCCGGAACTGCTCATACCAGTTGTCATAATCTTTGTAATGGCTGACGGCTCCCCTCGCATGATAGTGCCTCAGATCTTCGCTGGTAAACTGCCAGGTCAGGGTGATCTCAATACTTTTTTCCGGCTGCAGGAAATCCTGGGGATGGATGGTTTTCTTGCCGGAGGCCAGCAAAATGGCATCGATGACAGCGGTTTTGCCGGTGTTGTTTTTGCCCACCAGGATCAGGGCATTTTCAATGTCTGTGATCTCCATATCCAATACGGATTTGTAGTTTTTGATATGTACATAAGATAACTTCATAAGCCCATACTCCTCTTCCTTGTATGTCCAGAAAATGACCGTATATATTCCTGACGGGATACGACAAATTCTGAGAGGTTATATTGTTATATAATATGATACAACAAAAAAGAAGTGCTATAAAGAGCACTTCTTTTTTTTGTCTATTTTTTATGCTTTTTTTTGCGTTTGCGGATGGAATATCCGAAGCTGCCGAGTTCTTTTCCGAGATCAAAATATCTGCCGTGGGAGTATGCCATAAGTCCGGCTTTTTCCAGATGAAAGGTTCCTTTTTCATCGAGGAGATCCTCATCCACATGAACCGCGGTGACATCGGCGATAAACATGTGATGGGAGCCAAGTTCCAGAACCTGGTCTACCTTACATTCGATGTTAACCGGAGCCTGTTCGACCATCGGACAGGAAACCGTGTCCGCGGCGATCGGTGTCAGCCGGCATTCCTTCCATTTGTCCACATCACGGCCGCTTTTTACGCCACAGTAATCGGTGGCGCGTGTCATCGAGCGCGTGGTGAGATTTACGACGAATTCACCAGAGTTTCGGATCATGTCATAAGAATGCCGTTCGGGCCGTACAGAGATGTACAACTTGGGTGGATTCGTGCAGACGGTTCCGGTCCAGGCTACGGTGATCAGGTTGATTTTTCCATCCTGCATGCTGCCGCAGCTCACCAGAACTGCGGGCAGCGGATACAGCATATTGCCCGGTTTGAAATTTACTTTTGTCATAGTATCAGGTTCCTTTTATTTGTAAATCTTTTTCCATTTGAAGGCCAGTACACGGTCTATGTGATCCGGAGATTTCGGAGCCAGTGCGGACTCAAAATCCACGTACAGGTAGTTGCTGTAGAATGCAATTCCCTGGCTCAGATACGGAACACTGAATACCTTCTTGCGGGAGCGCAGAGTCATGGTCTTTTTCCTGGCATTCAGAACCGGTTTGTAGACATTCAGTTCATGTGTCTTGGAGTAAGCTCTGGAGAACCACAGACGTCCTTTTTTGTCAAAGGCGAGTCCCTGCACACGGCTCGGGATGGCGGTGTGATAGGTTGGAGTCAGTGTCTTGATCGTCTCATCGCCGGTCTCATTGACAGTGTATCCGTAGAGTTCTCCCTTTGCGGAGGAGTTGTAGCTTCCCACCCAGATCATGCCATTGTATGCGGTAGCGAAGGAAGCCTTTGAGGACATGTCACAAGTGTATTCATAGTTCAATACACTGTATCGCTGGCCGGCCTTGGCTGCTTCATCGATCTTTGCGTAGGAAAGGTTGCACAGTTTGGATCCCTGTGTTACCCAGACACTGTCATCCAGATAGCACAGACCGCCGGCATGCGTCTGATTTTCCAGAACAATGACGGTGCGCAGCTTGCGGGTGGATTTCTTGATAACGTAGATGACGCTGTTTTCCTCGTAGTCCTGATCGTAAGCGGCTACCAGAATGTATTTTGGTGTGACACACATACCCTGGAGGCACATGTTCTTGCTGTTAAATCCATTGACATCGGTGACAGAAATACCCGGTACTACGGCTGATTTGTTGTAAACAAATGCCTTCTGCATCACAGGAGCAAGATTCTTCCAGGCTGCCGACTTTTTGAATGCGGATTTGTTCTTGTACAGATATGCTGTGGTGGATGTCCTAGCGGCAACAGCAGGGGTCACGCTCGTTGTCAGCGGTTCATCGCTGACCAGGGTCATCTCGGTCGCCGGCTGACCTGCTACTGCGGTGACATTGGTTGCTTTTTTGTACGCATAGACTTTGTAACTGTAGATCACTCCGTTTTCCAGATCTGTATATACCTGGCTGGTGGCCTTGGCACTCTCGAGAGTGTCAAGCAGAACGACCTGGCCGTCTTCCTGCAGACGGTAGATCTGATAACCGGATGCGCCGGTGATCGCCGGCCAGGAGATACGCAGTTTGTTGGTGCCTGCTTTTCCTTTTACGACAGGGATGGCCGGTCTTGTGGAGACACGGACAATGTCAGACGCCACGCTGGCGTGGTCGTTGGTCACAGCGTATGCAATGATGTAATAACGATAATATGTTCCGGACGCCAGATTCAGGTCTATATAGGAGGAATCCATGGTGGTGCCTACCAGTGTGTAACTGGTCTTGGAATCCTTGCGGTAGATCAGATATCCGGTGGCAGATGGATTCGCCTGCCAGTTCAGCGTCAGGGAATCGGAACCAAATGCGGTTACAGAAAGTCCGGTTACCTGTGTCGGATTGGTGACACCAGTCACTTCGCTGCTGCGAGGACCTTCCTGGGATGTCGGGTCGTACATGGCAGCGATTGCGTACCGGTAGATCGTGCCGGGCTGTAATCCGGTATCGGTAAATGCGGTGGTATCGGTGGATGTATAATAGGTTAGTTCTCCGTCCTGACCGACGCCGCGGTAGATCATGTAGCGTGTCGCGGAGGTGTTCTGATCCCAGGCCAGCACGATCTGATCGGTCGTAGCCGACGCGACGATCACATTGGACATGGCCAGAGGACAGGTCGTAACCTCTACGGTCTCAGAGTACTCTCCGGTGTATACCGGATTGGTCGCGATCGCTCTGACGCGGAACGTGTAGTGCGTATTTGGCAGCAGTCCGTCAGCTACATAACTGTTGGACGGTGCGACACCGGCTACCTGGTAGTCTGCATCCTGATCGGTCTTGTAGGAAACCTCATAGGAGGCTTCTCCCATAGCATCCCAGTTCAGAGAGACATTGGCGGCAGTGATCGAAGAACCCGTGGCAGCCACAGCCAGCCCTTTGACCTGCGACACTGCGACGGTGGCAGACTGCATCGGAGAATATTCTCCGTAAGCACGCTGTCCGTTTACGAGCTGGAAAGAGCGGATGGCGAAATTGTAGGTGGCACCCGGGATCAGATGGTCGAGTGTCAATGTTGTGTTCAGAGATTCCAGCGTGGACGAATCGGTATTGTGATTCCAGAGAATCTCATATCCGTCTGCGCCTGCAATGGCGTTCCAGTGCAGAGCCAGTCCATAATTCTCTGTCTGTTCGCTTGTAATGATGGATACGGCCTCCGCGTCGGAGTGAGCCGGAACCATCATGGCGAAACAGCCCAATAAGAGTACGAAGACTGCCAGAGAGGCCAGTCTTCCGGTGATCTTGGATAAAAACTTCATAGAGTAACCCCTTTTCTTTGATATTGCGATGTTCCTATTATAAAATATGTGTCTGGCGTTTGCAATGATCCGACCGCGCACAGCAGACACTTCAACTATGATTCTACAGGAAAATAATGGCAAAGTATAGTCAGAAAACACAGGGATATGGTATGATTAAGTAAATTTAAGAAGATTCACAGAAGAATCAGGAGAAGAGGATGAATACGGAAAACGACAGAGAAGACATTATAATAGAAGAAACTCATTCCAGACAGAAAAAAAAGGGCCTTGGATATTCGTTCCGCAACATGAAATTCCGTCAGAATCTGATGGTGTTTTTTGTCTTGGGTAGTATCGTGCCGCTGATCATCTCAGCAATCTTTATCGGAATCCGAATCGAGAGGATCCTTCTGGCGAGCAACAAGACCTCCCAGCTTGAGGAACTGGAACTGGTCTATGCGCCGACCAAGGCGGCGATGTCGGAGATGGTGGATGCGGCCAGAAAGCTGCAGAACGATTCTCAGATCCGGGAGTGGGGCGAGAAAAAGTACAAGTCACAGAAAGCATTTAATAAAGAATATAATCAGTCGACGCTGATCACAGACCTGCTGGAGGATTATTCCAAGGACATTGCAGATATCACGATCTATCTGAAAAATCCAAGCATATCCTCCGGTTTTTTGTATCAGATGCCTCATCTGGGATATCTGAGTGAGGATATTGAGAATTCTACGTGGTATCAGAAGATGGCGGGCCAGCCAAACGGCCGTCTGTGGCAGTATGGGATTAATATCCGCGAGGCAAAGACGAGTATTATCGACAACAGCTCCAGTCAGAAATACATTACCCTGAACTGTTATGTGAGGGACAACACCGGCAAGATCATGGAGGTCATCTCCATCTATATGAGGCCCGACCGCAACAGTTCGATCATCCAGAAGAGAGATGTGGACACACTCTTTATGTTCAATGACTCGGAGTATCTGAACAGCAATGTGGCGGAGGGAACATACACCCAGCTTGTATCTACGATCCGCCAGACGCAGAAAGGCGGAAACTACTCGGAGAAGGTGGTCAGCGGAACCAGGGAGTATCTGGTTACCCATATCAAGAAGCGTCTGGAGAATCAGAGCGATTATTTTTCCCTGATCAGCGTGCAGGATTATCAGAAGGTGCTCGGGGAGGCGAACCGGCTGCTGCTGGTATTTGCCTGTATTGTTCTGGGGTGTGTCACCCTGTCGCTGATCCTGATCTATCTGTTTGCATATTTTTATCAGAGACGTATCGCGGCGCTGCGTCTGCAGATGCACCGGGTAGCACAGGGCGAGTATGACAAGGTCGAAGCGCTGGAGGGCGAAGATGAGATCGGGGAACTGTACCGGGAACTGGAGAACATGGCCACAGATATCCGGGAATTGACCGAGCATATGGTCGAGGAGCAGGTGCAGAAGGAAAAAATACACACCAAGCAGAAGGAAGTGGAGTTTAAGATGCTGGCCAGCCAGATCAATCCACACTTCCTATATAATACTCTCGAGACGATCCGGATGAAAGCCGTCGTCAACAAACAGCCGGAGATCACGGACCTCGTCAAGATGCTGGCCAAGATCCTGCGCTACAGTATTCAGGCGACGGCGCAGTCCAAGACCCTGGCATCCGAGATCCAGATGGTACAGTATTATCTGAAGATCCAGGATTACCGGTTTGGAGACCGCATCACCTCGGAAGTGATCGTGGATGACGATGTAAATACGGAGATTCCGGTCATGCCGCTGATCATCCAGCCGATCGTGGAGAACTGCTTTATCCATGGGCTCGAAGAAAAAGACGAGGGTCATCTGTGGGTTCATGTCTGCCGTAAGGGGGATGATATCTGCATCCGCGTCCGGGATGACGGTGTGGGTATGAACTATGTGAAACTGGGAGAACTCCGTCAGAGGATGCGTCAGGTCGAGGCATCCGGAAAGCATATCGGGGTACAGAATGTGCACCAGAGAATCGTCATGCGGTATGGAGAGGGGTATGGACTGCATGTTGAGAGTGAGCCGGACAAAGGCACGATTGTGGAGATTCTGTTGCCGGATTCGGACGAAAATCTATAATTATATAAGTGAATATGTCTAAAAATTGTGGTTTCAATCTGGCATGGATTTGATAAAATGGATAAGAGTGCGAATGTATTATATTTATGGCATTCGCAGAAGTATCGGTTTATTTTATAATTAGGAGGATAATAAGATGAGAAAGTCAATTCAGAGAGTATTTTCTGGCGTAGCAGCTATGGCTTTGGCGCTGTCCGTAACGGTAGCAGCCATTCCTACAGGTGCAGAGGCAGCAAAGGCAAAGTTTGATCCGGCAGGAACTTACCATGCAACACTTGGTTTCCAGCAGACCGGCCAGTGGATCTTCCATGATGAGTACACCAGCAAGACCCTGGGTAAAGAGGGAACAGAGCTGGATGGATGCAACTACGACACCGATGTAATGCAGTCAGGTGATGACGGTACCGTTAAGGTTGACGGTACTATTACAGGCGTGGACATTAAGGGTAACGGAACCTACACCGTAAAGGTAGAGGGCCTGAATAACATCCTGCAGAGCGATGACTCTGAGACAAAGATGTCCATGGTTTACATTTCTACCGATATCCCTGCTGATGCAGAGGGAACCGTTCAGTTCTCCGATGTATCCTGGAAGGTTGATGGTGCGGCACAGTCATTACCGGATAACTACTTCTTCAAGCCGGAGACAAAGGATGCCGGTTACTTAAGTTTATATGTAATGGATACATATGCTAAGGACCAGGGTGAATATCCGGATTCTCCAGAGATCGGAAATCCTAAGGATTCCATCGAGATCACATTTACAATCTCCGGTATGGCACAGGACAACCCGGATGCACAGGTTGCTACTTCTTCTGCAGCAGGATCTTCCTCAACAGCAGCAGCTTCCACAAACTCCGGAAACCATACTATGATCTGGATTTCCATCATTGCAGGTATCGTAGTGATCTTCGGTGTACTGTTAGCAGTAGTTGCAGTTAAGAACAAAGACTGATCGTAAGAGATTACGTGATATCAGAGGAATATGACATTCATGAAGAGCCGGTCATTTGACCGGCTCTTTTTTGCCACAGTATATGGTAATATTAGACAAAAAACAGATGTCGTAACAGGCCACTTTACCAGATACTATGATTAAAAATCCGGGAGTGTTGTGAAAATATTATAAAGAAAAGGTGAAAAAGTTGTGTATTTTTAATCAATTTATTGTGGTATTTTTTTTGCAACCGGCTCGTTATAATGGTATTACTGGGTAAAATTCTAAACTTTTATCAAAAAACTACAGGAGGTAAAATATGAAAGCTGGAACAACACAGAAGAAAAGAGGCTATGATTATGCGTTTATGATTCAGCGTCTGCTGATCGTATTCAGCGTGATCATCGCCTTCATTCCTGCATTTAACCCTGTACGTATTTCTGAAAAGCTGGTAGGAGATAAGATTTCATTATTCACATCTGCACTCTCTCCTTCCTCCCTGACAGCAAATGCGGGCAGAGCGTTATATAAGGGATGGATCGGAACAAGCGTATTCGTTATGCTGTATATCGGAGCGATCCTCGCGATCATCGGTATCTGCATCACCATCGTAAATGGCTGCATGTCTTTGGGAAATGTGACCATGAAGAAGAAAGGTATGAAATTCGGCGTCATCGGCGCTGTGGTAGAGGGTATCGGATACCTGGTTATCGCAAGAGCCTACAATGCACTGAAAAATACCGTGGTTGCTGATAAGATCGACCACGTTCTTCCAAAATTCCCAGATGCCGCTTATGCGCTTGTCGTATTTTCGGTAGTACTTCTCCTTGCGAGCCTGATCATCTGGGCCTGCATTCCAAACAGTAACGAAGAGATGGAGATGGAGTCCAAGTACAAGTTATTCTTAATGTTTATGCCTTTCGCAGCATTGGCATTCGTATTCTGCTACCTGCCACTTTGGGGTTGGAGATACGCATTCTTTGATTATCAGTCAGGTGGTACACTGAACACAGACAACTTTGTCGGCTTCAAATGGTTCGGATATCTGTTCTCCAATGCAGCGACCAGATCCGATGTAATCCGTGTACTTCGTAACACACTGGCCATGAGTTTCCTGGGTGTTATCACACAGTGGCTGCCTATGGCATTCGCAATTTTCCTTTGCGAGATCAAGAATCTGACATTCCGTCGATTCGTACAGACATTTACCACGATCCCTAACTTCATCAGCTGGATCCTGGTATATGCGATCGCACTTTCTATCTTCTCTACAGACGGATTTATCAACACTCTGTTAACAAGCCTGGGTGTATATTCTAACGTAGAGGAAGGTAAGAACTACCTGATGAGCAACAGCTTCATCTGGGTTAAGATGTGGGCATGGGGTACCTGGAAAGGTATTGGTTGGTCCGCAATCATCTACATAGCCGGTATTTCCGGTATCGACCAGCAGTTGTACGAGGCGGCTGAGATCGATGGTGCAGGGCGTTTCCAGAAGATGTGGAACGTTACCGTACCTGGTCTGTTACCTACCTTCTTCGTACTGTTACTGATGGGCGTTGCAGCGATCCTGAGTAATGGTCTGGATCAGTATCTGGTATTCTGTAATCCAAACAACAAGGCTAAGATCCAGGTACTTGATCTGTACGTTTACAACTTAGGTCTGGGAGCAAATGGTAGTATCCCACTGTCAACCGTAGTCGGTATGTTTAAGTCCATCGTCAGTGTGGCTCTGCTGTTCGCAGCAAACGGAGCATCCAAGGCACTGCGTGGCGAGAGTATTATTTAGGAGGTGAACGCACATGGCACGTACAGCACAAGAGAAATTAGATGCTAAAAGAGAAAAAGAGTACAACAAAAAGCATAAGCGTAAGTACAAGTTAAGTACGGGTGATATTGTGTTCAATATTTTGAACTATGCGTTTTTTACCCTCTTTACCATTACTTGTATTTTCCCATTCTATTATCTGTTCATCAACACGATTTCAGATAACAGCTATGTAACAAAGGGTATGATCAACTTCTACCCAAGAGGACTGAACATCCAGAACTACCTCGCATTAAGAGAGGTACACGACCTGTCCAACGCATTCATCGTATCTATCAGCCGTACCATCATCGGTACTGTACTGATGGTACTTGCATCTGCATTCGTAGGTTATCTGATGACCAAGCAGGAGATGTGGAAGAGAGTATTCTGGTATCGTTTCATCATGATCACCATGTACTTCAATGCCGGACTGATCGCTACATACCTGAACATGGTTATGTTAGGTCTGACCGATAACTACATGGTATACATCATCCCTGGTATCGTAGCTCCTTACAATATCATCCTGGTTAAGACCTATATCGAGTCTATCCCTGGTGAGCTTGAGGAGAGTGCTTTCATCGATGGTGCTTCCCACATGACAGTATTCCGCAAGATCGTCTGGCCACTGAGTAAACCAATCCTGGCTACCATCGCAATCTTCGGTGCCGTAGGACATTGGAACTCTTTCCAGGATTCCCTGATTTATATGCCAAATGCATCTAAGTTATTTACACTGCAGCACAGATTATATATCTACCTGCAGGCATCTTCCAACTTGAAGAGTATCATGTCAAGTTCCGGTGGATCAGATGCAACCGCTGCATTCCAGCAGGCATTGAACTCTAAGGTTATCAAGTATACGATTGCCATGATTTCCGTTATTCCTATTCTTTGTGTATATCCATTCATGCAGAGATATTTTGAAAAGGGTATCATGCTCGGTGCCGTTAAGGGTTGATTTTTCAAAATAATTAGCAGGACGGAGTGTTCGTATGGGCAAATTTTTCAGTGTGGATAGTCCTTTATACCAGTTTATGAATCGACTGTTCGACATGCTTAAATTGAATTTTCTGTGGTTGCTGTTCAGCCTCCCCGTGGTTACCATGGGGGCGGCTACAACAGCTGCATATACTGTCACATTGAGGATGGTAGATGACCGGGAGGGCTATATTTTTGAACCATTTTGGAATGCCTTTAAGGCAAACCTGAAGAAGGGAAGTATCATCGGAGTGATCCTGGAGGTTGCATCTTATGCAGCGTATCTGGATTTTCAGCTCTACCATGCATCCGGGAAACTGATGTTTCTGATCATCGGAATCGTGGCGATCTTCCTGCTGGTGATGCATATGGTCTATGCGTTCCCGCTTCTGGCCCGTTATGAGAATTCGGTGATCAATACCCTTCGGAACTCTTATTCAATCGCGGCAAAGTATTTTGGACGTACCTTGTTTATCCTGGTGATCGTCGCTCTGGAGTTCGCATTCTGTATCTGGAATGAAAAGATGTATATCTTTCTGATCCTGCTGGGACCGGCCTGTATGATCCTTACAGTGAGTGGCATGGCCATGAGCCTGTTCCACAAGATCGAAACAGAGAATGAAGAGATGGCAGCAAAAGCACAGGAAGAGGAGAACACTTCCGGGAATGAAGACGCAGACTAGAAATTATGGAGGTAAATTATGAGAAAAGGATTCACTAAGAAATTAGTGTCTGTCTTACTGGCATCCAGTATGACAGTAGGACTGACAAGCTGTGGATTAAGCACATTCACAGGAAGCAACTACCTGGGTCTCGATGAGAACGGTAGAAGCGAGAAGACAGTCACACTGACTGTCTACAATCAGCTGGCAAACTACTCCGGCGAGCAGCAGGGCTGGGCCGCTGATGTTATGTTAGACAAGTTCAATGTTAAGTTAAACATTGTGCCTGAGTCAGATGGTACTTTCCAGACACGTATGGAGAGTGGTAACCTGGGTGATATCATTATCTGGGGTACCAACACAGACCAGTATGAGCAGGCAGTAAAGAAAGGACTCCTCTTTGATATGGAGGAGGACGACATGCTCACACAGTATGCACCTTATGTAGCACAGAACTACACAGATGCGTTGAACACCAACCGTGAGCTGACCAGCAAGATCACAGAGGATGAGAACAACAAGACTCTGTACGGCTGGGGTACTGATGTAGCAGCCAGCTCAGATGACCATGCAGCATTCTTCTATACCTGGGATGTCCGCTGGGATCTGTACAAGAAGTTAGGCTGTCCAAAGGTTAAGAACATGGATGACATGTTAGATCTGTTAGTAAAGATGCAGAAGGAAGATCCTACAGACGATGCGGGAAACAAGACTTACGCAGTATCTTTATGGCCAGACTGGGATGATTCCATGGTTATGTACGTTAAGGCAACCGCAACCTGTTACTATGGTTACGATGAGTTAGGTATCGGATTATATGATCCTCAGACCGGTGATTACCATGATGCCCTCGAGGAGAATGGTCCATATCTTGAGATGCTGAAGTTCTACAACAAACTGTATCAGAAGGGACTGGTTGATCCGGACTCCATGACACAGACATACGATCAGATGTCCGAGAAGGTAGTAAACGGTGGTGTACTGTTCTCCATCTTCAACTACTCCGGATCATTAGGATTCAACACAGATGCACATCTGTCCAAGGGTGAGTACATGTACTGTATGAAACCGGATGATGCTACTCCGGCCGTATATGGTCTGAGCACCCTGGGTGGAACATACAAGACAGCCATCGGAGCTCAGTGTGAGTATCCGGAGCTGGCTATGGAAGTATTAAACTACTGGGCAACTCCAGAGGGACGTCTGACATATGCTTACGGACCAAAGGATGAGTGCTGGTACTACGATGAAGAGGGATACACCCGCTTCACAGACCTTGGTCTTGCATGTACCAAGAACCTGAAGACTCAGATGACCGGACACGGCGGTACATTCGCAGATGGTCAGCTTCAGATGGCAGCATGTACTTATGCACTGGATTCTGTAAACCCAGAGTCAAAGGTTGGCGAGAAGTTCAACAAGACAAGCTGGGTTAAGGAGCAGGATACCGGAGCGAAGTATGAGATTCAGCAGCAGTGGCAGGACTTCACAGGATGTAAGTCTCTGGATGACTACATGGAGAAAGATGGCAAGTATGTCGTTCAGCCGGGTACCGACTTCCTGTTAGCAGCTAAGGATGATGACCTTAGAACAAAGTGGAGCCAGACTACAGGTGATATCAAGCAGTACTCATGGAATGCGATCTATGCAAAGGATGATGCTACATTCAACAAGATCGTAGACAAGATGATCAAGTCTGCAAAGGGTCATGGCTACGAGGAGTGTAAGAAGTGGAGCCAGGAGCAGGCTGCAATCCGTTATCAGAAAGAGCAGGCTCTGTCCAACTAATCAAGCTCCCTAACTTGTAAAAAGTATACTATAACAAAGAGGAAGGATCGTCGTGTAAACGATGGTCCTTCCTCTTTACATTCCTGAAAAAATATGGTAGTCTGTTTTGGTTGCAATGCATCGAGTGTTCGAGACCTTCCACTCGTAAAACAAAACTAAAGGAGACAACATTATGAATAATTCTACCAAATCCAAAATTCTTTGGATCACTCAGGCAGCAATGATCGCTGCCATTTACACCGTATTAACTATTTTCATCAGTGCATTTAATCTGGCTTCTGGTGCGATCCAGTTTCGTATCTCCGAGGCACTTTGCGTCCTGCCGTTTTTTACGTCAGCGGCTGTACCCGGATTATTTATCGGGTGTCTGCTGAGCAATTTTCTGACAGGAGCCATGCTGCCGGATATCATCTTTGGAAGTCTGGCGACATTACTCGGTGCACTGGGAAGCTATGCGCTTCGCAAGCACAAATTTCTGGTGACACTGCCGCCGGTTGTGGCCAATGCTCTGATCATTCCATTCGTGCTGCGTTTTGTATATATGCCGGATGTCCGCTATGTGTTCCATGGAATCGACCTGGCGCTCCCGTTTTATGCTCTGACCGTCGGAATCGGCGAGGTGATCAGTGTGTGCATACTGGGAAGTGTCCTGCGAAAGGCACTGGAACCGTTTCGACAGTTTATTTTCCCTCAGAATCTGCAGTAGCCTCGCTCGCTGCCTGATCGAGGATCTGACTCACGGTATCGATGATGAGCTGGGATGTGTACGGCGAGTCTTTTGAGACCTGTACCTCCTCGATCGGAGTCTGTTTGGCCAGCTGTTTGGAGATTTTTTTTGCGGCCGGTTTTACCAGAGGATACATGGTAGCCACGGATTTGTCCAGATTGACCACCTGGACAGATTTGACCTGTGTGCTGTCGCATGTAACCTGAAGGTTGATGGTGGAATCGCCCAACTGCATCTGAGCAGTATAGACACCGGGAGCATAGAGAGCCTCCTGGTCTTCGGTCTGATTGTCGGAGCTCCGGGATGCATCACTGGCGGTCCCTTCTTTTGGGGAAGAGGTAGTGCTCTTGGTGCGGGAAAACCAGGTCATGCTGGCAGTCTGGGACACCTTTCCTTTGAGCAGTAGGATACTAAGAGCCAGGATAATGATCCCCAAAGCCAGAAAAGCTGTGGTAATCAAAAGTTTTTTCATATGTAATATCACAATTTTGGTTTGAAACATAGGGACCTCCCAAACGATAATTTTCTATAAATATATGCGGGACAGCACAGAGTAGAACTCCGGGCTGTCCCGTTTTTCGTACTCAAAATAGTTTAGGGTGGAAGCAAATGTATGTTATAATATGCGCGAAGGCAAAAGTGAACATAGCAGCAGAGAGAGGAAAAGCGAGGCGCTTGTTATAGCTCAGGCAAAAGTCAACATAGCGAACAGTCAGATGCCGGTGCTTGCACCGGGCAGATGGGTGGTCGCTATGTGAACGCGCCCGCGGGCGAGAAAAAGTGAAACTTTTGCGAGCCTTTTGCCTGAGCGAAAGGAAGGCTGCTATGTGAACGCGCCCGCGGGCGAGAAAAAGTGTACAAGGTGCGCGAAAGCGAATTGATATATCAGGAGGGCACGAATGGCGTTACAGTTTATTTTGGGAGGATCCGGCAGCGGCAAGACGACGAAGCTGCATGAATATCTGCACCGGGAGAGCATACAGAATCCGGAGACGCAGTATTTTGTCGTGGTTCCGGAGCAGTTTACGATGGAGACCCAGCGCGAACTGGTTGCGAGCAGTCCGCGGGGCGGGATCATGAATCTGGAAGTCCAGAGCTTTGTGCGCCTGGCATACCGGATCTTTCAGGAGCAGGGCTGTGGCCGGGAGCCGGTGCTGGATGATATGGGAAAGACGCTGGTGCTGCGCAGAGTCCTTGCCAGCCATCAGGACGAACTGGTATATTTCGGAAAGAATATCCATAAAAAGGGATATGTAGCGGAGATCAAGTCCTTTCTGTCCGAGCTTCTGCAGTATGGCGTAGATCAGGAGATGCTGGAACAGATGCAGCAGAGCGCATCCGGGAAACGGGTTCTATATGACAAACTTCAGGACATGGAGGTCGCATATCAGGCATTCCGGGAATATCTGGAAGGGCATTATATCACTTCTGAGGAAGTGCTGGATCTTCTGTGCCGACAGGTGTGCCATTCTCCACTTTTGCGCGGAAGTGTTCTGTGCCTGGATGGGTTTACCGGATTTACGCCGATCCAGTACCGCCTGATCCGCGAACTTGCCCGAGTGTGCCGGGATCTGGTGGTGACGGTGACGATCGATCCGCGGGAGAATATCTGGAAGGTGGGTGAGCCGCATAAGCTGTTCTATATGAGCCGCAAGATGATCGGGAAACTAAAGGAGATTGCGCTCGAGGAACATCTGGAGATCCCGGATCCGGTCTGGGCCGGACAGGAAGGTACAAACCGGTTCGGAGAAACGCCGGGCATCGCCCATCTGGAGAGATCGCTGTTCCGGTATCCGGTGGATACCTTTGCGGACAAGCCGGAGGACATTACACTGCATGTTCTGGGAGATCCGGGACTTGAAGTCGGATTTGTCGTCAGCGAGATTCTGGATCTACTGGAAAAGGGAAAGGCCAGATACCGGGATATTGCCGTGGTTACCGGAAATCTGGAAGTCTATGGGCTGTTGGCCAGACAGCATTTTGAGAGAGCCGGGCTGCCTTGCTTTGTCGACCAGAAAAAGGGGATCCAGACACATCCGTTCGTGGAGCTGCTGCGAGGGCTGGTGGATCTGTTTCTGTCCGATTTTTCGTATGAAAAGACGATCCGGTTCCTGCGCAACCGTTACAGCGGATTTGCCGGGGATGAAGCACTGGATCTGGTGGATAATTTTCTGCTGGCCAGCGGCATTTGTGGATGGAACATGTGGAACAAGCCATGGAATGTGGATTGGGCACTGAATATTTCCGAGGAAGAACGGACGGCACAGGTTCAGGACAGTGTCAATGAACTGCGTGAGGCGCTGATCCGGAGACTGGAGCCACTCTACCGTCTGTTTCATGACGAGCATACGGTGGATGCCTGGTCGAATGGGATTCTGGAATATCTGCGGGAGCAGGGCTACGAGCAGATATTGGAGCAGGAGGCACTGGACTTTGCCGAGGAGGGAGATCTCGAGCGGGCCAAAGAGTACGAACAGGTCTATGCGACAGCATGTTCGGTGTATGAGAATCTGGCATTTTTGCTGGAGGGAGAGCAGGTCGTGCTTCAGGAGTTCCGTGATCTGCAGGAGACCGGCTTTGAGGAAGCCCGTGTCGGCCTGATCCCACCGGGGATCGATCAGATCGTGGTGGGTGACATCAGCCGTACCCGTCTGGATCATATCCGGTATCTGTTCTTCCTGGGAGTGACCGACGATGTGATCCCTTCCGGCAATGGATCCGGCGGAATTCTCTCTGAGACGGAGCGGTTGTTTTTGTCTGAGCAGTTTGAGCTGGCACCGACCTCCCGGGAGGCGGTATACACAGAGCAGTTTTATCTGTATCTTCTGCTCACAAAGCCATCCGGACATCTGTATGTCTGCTATCCGGAGACAGGGATTGACGGACGGGCCCGCAGACCGGCATATCTGATTGACCGGCTGCGCAGGATCTTTCCGATGCTTGAACCGGTGATCGAGGAGAACCGGGCCGATCCACAGGCACTGCTGGGAGAAGATCTGGGCAGGAGCCATCTGATCCGTGGACTGCGGCAGGCATCCGAAAGGGATGCCGGATGGAGAGAGATCTACCGGTATTATTATGGAGATTCTGAGAGTCGCGCCTGGCTTACAGGGCTGATCGACGCGGTCTTTTACCGTGAATCGGGAAGCCGTATTTCCAGAGAGGCTGCCAGGGCATTGTACGGGGAGATGCTGCGGGGAAGTGTGTCCCAGCTTGAGCGGTATGGAGCCTGTCATTTTTCGTATTTCCTGAGATATGGACTGGGGCTGAATGAGCGGCTGGAGCATGCCGTGGAATTTTTCGATATCGGAAATGTGGTGCATGATGCGCTGGACCGTTACACCAAAAAGATGCTGGAGGAAGGTCTGGACTGGCAGGATGTCTCCGGGCAGCAGCGCGATGCCTGGGCGGATGAATGTCTGATGGAAACCGTGGATGGATACAAGGCCGGGCTGATGAACAGCAGTGCCAGAAGCACCTATATGGTAAAGCGTCTCCGGCGTCTTCTGCACCGGACCATCTGGGCTGTGACGCGTCAGATGGAGGCCGGACAGTTCCATACCGTGGAGAGCGAGCTTCGGTTTGCCCATGAATACGGACCGGTGAAACTGGTGGGAAAGGTCGACCGGATGGATCTGGTGGAGGAGGAACAGGACAGCTATATCACGATCGTGGATTACAAGACCGGAAGCAAGGATCTGTCCCTGGCCAGACTGTATCAGGGACTTCAGATGCAGTTGATCGTCTATCTGAAGGCCGCCATGGACGAGACACAGCGGCAGGAAGACCGCCGGAAGACACGGGAAAAACGACTGATCCTTCCGGCGGGAGTCTACTATTATAATATTGAGGATCCAATGCTGGATGGGGAGGAACAGGACGAGGAGACCCGAGAGCGGAAGATTCTGGAGGCCCTGCGCATGAAGGGCATGGTCAATGAGGACGATCCGGTGCTGGGAGACATTGACGGGAGATTCCAGTCGGACAGCGGCGAACTTCCGCCGGGCGTCACCTCTGTGGTGGGGCCGTTTAAGACGCTGAAGAGCGGAAAGCTGTCCGCACAGTCAAAGACATTGACCACGGATGAATTTCTGGATGTGATGGAATACACGACAGATATGATCCAGGGCATGGGCCGTGAGATCCTGGAGGGTGACACCAGTATCAATCCGTATGTGATGAATCAAAAAAATGCCTGTGAATACTGCAGGTTCGGCAATATCTGCCGGTTTAACCTGAGGATTCCAGGCAATGAGTACCGTCGGCTGGACAATGTCAGCGACGATGACGCGCTGCGATGCATGCAGAAATGTGTTTGCGGACAAGCTCCAGAAGAACCCCAAGAGTAAACTGTCCCAGCACCAGCGTGGCCATGAACAATGGAAGCGGCATGATCCGCGGCCATGCCGGAAGCAGGGCGCCGGTGGCCAGGAGTTCGCACAGATGGAATACCGGATTTTCGTGGAGCAGATAGACGCCGAAGGTACATCCGGCGATGGTATTCACGATCCGGCTCTGGAAGTGAAGCCTGCCAAACAGATAGAACAGGCCGATGGCCAGATACAGCATCATAAAGGAATAGCGCAGGTTGCTGCCGAATGTATGGGCGAGCAGCCAGCTCAGATGACGTTCCAGATGGAGATAGGGATGCAGTGTGTGGGACGCCATATTCATGACCAGACGGCTGGCCAGAAACAGTGCCCATCCTCCGAGGAAGAGCGGGGCGGCGTGGCGTTCGTACACATTCCCACTGTGATGGAGTTTGAGCCAGGCGGTGACCATATAGACATAGCAGAGCCAGAGGACATCCGCGAGGATCGAGGTATTGCGGGTGGTCTGCGGAAAGCTCACAAAGACAAATAGGATCACGGAACCCCAGAGGATCACGCGGTCAAAATGGATGCGATCGAGGGACGCGATCCAGCGGTTCATGACCGGGATCAGAAGGTACATACCGATGTACGCGGTGATGAACCAGTACCGGTCGCTCCACAGCGGAGCAAACAGACCATCCAGTTCGAGCTGCCAGACATCCTGTGACCAGGAAAACCGTCCGCGTGCGAGCTGGTAAATGATATGACAGCCAAAGAGAAGAACCAGATAAAACAGAGTCTGGGTCAGGAGCGGCTTTAACTTGGCGGGGCTGGTATGACGGCCGACCGTAAACCAGGCGCTGATCATGACAAAGCAGTTGACACCGAGGAGTCCGTACCAGCGCACCGCGTGATATGCCAGCATCTGGGCGGCATTGAACCCGGTAGTATCAATATATCGAAAAGTATGGAAAGCGACGATCAGAAGCATGGCCACGATGCGAAGCAATTCAAAATTGGAATCACGTTTTTTCATAATAAATACCTTTCTGTCGCATAGACATGAATTCACCTAAAAATGTAGCACGGTTTTGGAGGAAAGACAAGCAATATGAGCAAACCCAAATGGACAAAGGATCAGAAAAAAGTAATAGAACTGCGGGATCGCAATATCCTGGTGGCGGCGGCCGCCGGTTCCGGCAAGACTGCGGTGCTGGTGGAGCGTATCATCGAGATGGTCTCCGATCCGGAGCATCCGGTAGATATTGACCGCCTGCTGGTCGTGACATTTACCCGCGCCGCGGCCGGGGAGATGGCCGGGCGTGTGGAGGAGGCATTGCAGAAGAAGCTGGATGAGGATCCGGGCAGAGAGGATCTGGCCCGCCAGCTCTCCCTGCTTCACAATGCCCAGATCACCACGATCGACAGTTTCTGCCAGCATGTGATCCGCAATTATTATGCGCAGATCGATCTGGATCCGGTGTACCGGGTTCTGGACGAAAATGAGAGTGTCCTGTTGAAGGATGAGGTGCTGGGACAGCTTCTGGAAGAATGGTATGAAAAACAGGACGAGGCGTTTGAGGAATGTGTGGAACTGTTTGCGCCGGGGCGCACCGATGAGAAGCTGCCGGAGCTGATCCTGCGGATCTATGAGGTGGCGCAGAGTTATCCGTGGCCACAGGAATGGCTGGAGAACATGGCGGCACAGTACCGGGTCGCGACCGTGGAAGAACTGGAACAAAGTGAGTGCGTGCAGCATCTGATGGAATATCTGCGCCTGATGACTGTCCAGTGGAAGCACATGGTGATGCAGGCGTTGGCGATCTGTCAGGAACCGGATGGCCCGCAGCAGTATCTGGAGGCATTGCAGTCCGATCTGGAATATGTGGAATCCCTGGAAGGGGCAAAGACGTATTGTGAGTTCTCAGAGCGGATCCGCCGGGTGAGCAAAGCAACACTTTCCCGCAAGCGCGGTGGCGACGCCGAGAGCAGGGACAGGGTCAAGGCATTGCGGGAGCAGTATTTTGACAAGGGGATGGCCAGGACCCGGGAAGAATTCTTTGCGCAGGAGCCGGAGTATTATATAGAAGATATGCAGTACATGAGACCGGCACTGGAAGTTCTGGTGGCACTGACCAAAGAATTTTCAGAGCGTTTTGCACAGAGAAAGCGTCTGGACGGCGTGCTGGACTTTTCGGACATGGAGCATTTTGCCCTCGATATCCTGGTGCAGCGCGACGAGCAGGGGCATGAGACCGTGACGGAGACAGCCAGGGAGCTGCAGGAATATTATCAGGAGATCATGATCGACGAATACCAGGACAGCAACTATCTGCAGGAGAAGATCCTGAGCAGTATCAGCCGTGGGCCGGACAGGGAGCCTTACCTGTTTATGGTGGGAGATGTCAAACAGAGCATTTACCAGTTCCGGCTGGCCAGACCGGATCTGTTCGTGGACAAATACAATACCTACACATCGGAGGAGAGCGGCCTGCAAAAGATCGACCTCCATCAGAATTTCCGAAGCCGCGGCATTGTGCTGGACGGAGCGAACCATATCTTTTATCAGGTAATGCATCAGGGGCTGGGCGGGGTCGAGTATGACGAGGCGGCCAGCCTGGTGGCCGGCGCTTCCTTTGAGGAATGTGAGGAGGGAGAGGTGTCGATATCCAATGAACTTCTCCTGCTGGATCAGACGACGATCGCGGAGGGGATGACCAAGGTCTGTGCGGAAGCGACGATGGTCGGAAGCCGCATCCGGGAGATGATGGATGCGGGATCACCTCTTTATATACAGGATCACGAGGAATATCGTCCGGTGCAGTATCGGGACATTGTGATCCTGTTGCGCAGTCCGTCGGCGGAGGTGGACGAGTATCTCCAGGTGCTGGGACAGATGGGGATACCGGCATATTCGCAGACCAGTTCGGGATATTTTGACAGTCTCGAGGTGGCAACGGTGCTGGATCTGCTCCGGGTGATCGACAATCCCAAGCAGGATATTCCGATGGCAGCAGTGCTGCGCTCGCGGTTTGGCGGACTGACGGACGAGGAGCTGGCGTGGCTGGCGACGCTGCCGCGTATCACGAATTATGCGGATGCGCTGGAGAGCGAAGACCTCGCGAACCTGTCCACAGAATTGCAGGAGAAGGTTCGCCGTATCCGGAAAATGCTTGGGAAATACCGCGAACAGGCACAGAGGGAGTCTGTGTACGATGTGCTGCAGTCCATCTATTATGAGACCGGATATCTGGATGAGATGTCTGCCATGCCGGCCGGAGAGAAGCGTCGTGCCAATCTGGAAATGCTGTCGGAGCAGGCCGTGAATTTCGCACAGCGGGGACACCGCGGGCTCTTTGCGTTTGTGCGGTATATGGAGAGGATCCGCAAAGCGGACAAGGATTACGGAGAGGCGCTTACCGTCAAAGAAAATACAGACGCGGTACGCATTATGAGCATCCATAAGAGCAAGGGACTTGAATTTCCGGTGGTCTTTGTATCGCATATCCACAAGCCGTTCAATCTCATGGACACGCGGGAGGCCACGGTGGTGGATCCCGACTGGGGCGTGGGCGCCAAATGCGTCATTCCGGAGAAGAATCTGCGCAAAGAGACTCTGCTTCGCAGGATCATGGCAAACCATCTGACCATGGGTACGAAGGGGGAGGAACTGCGCGTTCTGTACGTGGCATTGACCCGTGCCCGCGAAAAACTGATCCTGACCGGCGTGTGGAAACCGAAGGAGGAAGCGGTGATGGTCCGGCCGGGCAGCGGGTATCAGGAGTCTGCCGAGGCCAGTCAGGCCGGCAGTTATCTGGACTGGGTGCTTCCGGCGGTACAGTCCACGGTGGGGCAGCAGTATTTTGAAACCCGATTCCTGACGATGGAACAGCTCTGGACGCAGGAGGGCAGGGTGCTTGCCGGACAGATCGAAGACCGGGCAGCGCTGGAGAACTGGGACATGGATGTGGTCCATGACGAGGCGATGCGCGAGGCATTGCAGATCCGCAGGGAGTACGAATATCCATACCAGGCCGAAGCAGGACTTCCGGCCAAATTGTCGGTGTCCGAGCTCAAGCGCAGAGAACTGCAGATGATGCAGGCGCCGGAGGAAGAGACGCCGGTATCTGAGCGCAGACTGATCGAGGAACATGATACTCCGGCAGCCTCTGCACCATCAGATCCGAAGACATTGACGGGGGCACAGCGGGGAACGCTGTATCATCTGGTCATGGAAAAAATGCCATATGAGACATTGAAAAAGGAGGGGATGACCGCCAGAGAAGCCTGCGAGGCTGTCGATGAAGAATGGATCCTGGACGTTGCCCGCCGGATGAGGCAGCAGGGACTGATCGACGATGTGGAACTGGCCGCGATCCGGCCAAAGGTCTTCTGTCAGTTTTTCCGGACAGAGCTTGGGCAGCAGATGTGTGAAGCCGCCTGGGACGGCCGCCTGCACCGCGAGCAGCAATTTATGATCGGGGTGAATGCCTCACAGGTCGAGGCGGTGGACAGCGAGGAGATGGTGCTGGTACAGGGGATCATCGATGCGTTCTTCACGGAGGGTGAAGACATTGTACTGGTAGACTACAAAACGGACCGCACAGAGAAGCCGGATGGAAGTGATCTGGTCGAAAAATACAGGCCTCAGCTTGCGTGGTACGCGCAGGCGATCGAGAGGCTGACACAGAAAAACGTGTCCCGCCGGATGATCTATTCCTTTGGGCTTGGCAGGGCGCTGGAATGTCAGAAAGAGGAATAAAACGCCGATAGGCCGCTGAAAACATAGTATACGAAATGAGGGAAAAACGTTATAATAGAGTGGATAATGACAGATATGGTTGAAGGGGACTGCGGTTATGTACAAAATCGTAATATGTGATGATGAAATAAGTTACATTCAGGAACTTAAAGATCTGATTGAAGAATGTAATCAAAATAAGAGGAAGTTGGAATTTCTTACATTTCAATCCGGAGAGGAACTGATCGAAAAACTGCCTATGGACAGTGATGCATTGTTTTTGGATATTCAGTTACAGGATATGAATGGGAATGATGTTGCCGAACAAATTAACGAAATGGAATATCAGGGATTGTTGGTTTTATGTTCGGGAATATTTTTACCCACACCACAAACCATCAAAATATCACCGTATCGTTACCTGCTAAAGCAGGAAGCAAGGGAAAACACCCGAAGGGATATTTTTGAGATATTTGAAGAAATGGACAGGCAGAAAGTGTATTTTACACTGGAAGCATACTATAACAGGGAAAAGATAATTGTCCGCACAATGGATATTAAATACTTTACCCATCATAAAAAGGGAAGTGTCATTCATCTGAATCAAAAGAATCAGATAAAATACACAGAAGGGAATCTGCTTGTTCATTATAACTTCCAGAAATTGCTGGAGATGTTGTCTCCGATTGGATTTTCTATAGTACATAACAGCTATCTGGTTAACATGAAATATGTAGAAAAGGTGGATGTACAGAAGGAACTTGTTTATCTGGAAGGAAAAACAATACCGCTGGCCAGAGGAAAAGCTGCTCAGTTTTTTGATGAATTTATGAAGTATATGGGTTCGAAATATAGGGAGAGATTGAGATGAGTTATGAAATTGCTTACAACATATGTATTATTGTATCCTGCATGTTGGAAATATATCTTGCTTTGAGTTTTTTGGGAGCATTTCATGAACTCAGACCGACATTGAAAACAGGTACCAGATTATATGCTGCGTATATAGGGCTTGTTGGGATTAATATTGCTGTGAATTTTCAGCATAACAACATGATGAACTTATTTTGTGCGACTTTTTTGTACCTGTTTATGGCGTTAGTTATGTTTTCGGGGCATTTTTGGAGCAGGGTGGCGCACTGGCTGATCCTGATATTTCTTGGAGCCAGTTCGGAAATGATATTTTCTGTTTTACAGAGTATACCAGTTGATGTACCGGTCGACAAAGCGTTTGAGAATACCTTTTTCATGATCAGCGGGATGCTGGCGGTAAAACTCATCTATTTCCTGTTGTTATCGCTGGTAAAGCAGTTTTCGAGATATTCCACAGAAAAACTTGATCTGGGATTGTTTGCAAATTATGTTATCGTTCCGGTTGCAACGCTTGGTGTGATGTTTGCCATCCCATATGTTCGGGGTGGAAGAGATAACACCATAATGGATTTTATATTGATTCTTTTCTATATACTGTTACTGTTCGGTAACGTCAGTCTGTTCTATATGTTTTGTAAATACAGCAAAATGAAAGAGCAGCAGATGGTGCAGCAGATCAGCAAAACGAAGTACGAAGAGGTCAAAAAACAGTATGACCGAATGGAACATCTGGATGAAAAATATAAAGAGATGATTCACAACATGAACCATTATCTGCGTCAGATTGGAATTTATGCAAATGAGAATGAACTCAGAAAAATCCAGGATCTGTTGTCGGAACTGAGCATGGGGATGCATCTTGATGAACAGGAGATGCTTTGTGCCAACGGATTTTTAAATGCCATGCTCACAGATTTTAGGGACCGTGCCAGAAAGGCACGGATCGATGTGGATGTATTCGTGGAAAATGGCTTTCAGATTGAATTTATGAAGGAGATAGAACTGACCACAGTATTAGGAAATCTGCTTGATAATGCGATGGAGGCGGCTCAGCGCTGTGAAAACGCGAAGGTCTGTATTGCTCTGTTCATGCAAAATGGAGGTAAATTATCGGTACTTCGCATAGAAAATACCTTTCAAAGTCCAATAAAGAAGATGAACGGAAAACTTGTATCCACCAAAACAGATACAAGACGGCCTCATGGCATTGGGATAAAGAGTGTTGAAAACGTCGTACAAAAATATCATGGATATATGCAGCAGAATTTCTCGGAAGGTGTGTTTGAGACTATGCTGGTCATCCCTGTAAGAGGATAAATTCACAAATATTTCCCCTTAAACAACAAAGAATTCCCCTTCTGTTGAATGTGTTTGTAAATTTTGTAACAATGATAAAAAATACATTTAACAGGAGGTTTTTTTATGAAGAGATTGATGAAGAAATTAATGACCCTGGGTGTGTTAAACAGTCTTGCATTGATGATGGTGATCGAGAGTGCCAATCAGGCATGTATCTGGTTCTATCATCAGCCGGAATTTCCTGAGAGTGCAAAGAAATATCAGAAGCATTCATAACAGGCGGTGATCATGGAAAGATGGTTGCATAAAATTGTAAATCGTCAGATTCAAAAACAGAAGATACCTGAGGCAGAGAGGGATGTCTATTTATATGGATATCGCTTGTTGCTGGAAAAGTCAGTTGCTTTGATTCTTACCGTTTGCATTGCATGGGTTTTTCATGCCTGGTGGGAAGTGGTTTGTTTCTGCGTAAGTTTTATTCCAATAAGAATATATGCCGGTGGGTTTCATGCAAAGAAATCTTCTACGTGTATGCTGATATCAGCAATGGTTGTGATAGCAAACATACTGATTGTAAGAGGAATGCTTAGTTGGGATATACCTGTTTTTCTATATATGGTGCTTGTGGAATTGCCCGTATTTGCACTGTTGGTTTTGTGTTCACCTGTTGAAACGCAAAATCGGGGCATCGGGGATACAGAAAAGAAATATTTTCGCACCATGGTGGGTCGGATACTTATCGCCGAGCTTATTGTAGAAATTTTGTTCTCTGTTGCCGGATTTGACAAAATTGTGGTTTCGTTTGCGGTGTCTCATCTTTCCAATTTAGGAACACTGGTATTAGGAAAGTATCAGATCAGGAGGAGTGCGTGTATCGAGGGCGAGCAGTAGATTCCAAAGGAATACAGGAGGCAATCACGCAGATATCGGATGTTCTGGGGCAAGTGTCACGGAGCAGAGATCTGTTATTAATTGTAGCGGGCCGTCAGGCATCGGGGATCTGTCTGTATTGTTTTTGTATCCGGAAGAATATTCCTGTGATTTTACTGCCTGAAGATGCATCCTGCGAATATGTGAATCATTGCATAGACCGGTACAGGCCATCGTGGGTATGTACTCCTTCGGAATTTTCTATGGACAGGGAGAGGAAAGTCTGTCACAAATGGGAACAGTATAATTTGTGGCAGGCGGTTCCTGACCATGGAGAAGGATGTGTATTACATATAGCCAGAGATCTGGCGGTGTTATTACCGACTTCCGGCAGCACGGGAGACATTAAGATGGTAATGCTCAGTTACAAAAATCTGCGTGCGAACGCCGAGAGCATTCAGAAATCGTTACAGATCGATTCCGGGGAAAGGGCAGCAGTGCTTTTGCCGATTTCATATTCCTATGGATTGTCAGTCGTTAACAGTACGCTGTTGGCGGGGGGAACCCTGTTGGTTCCCGAGGATCCGGTATATGATCCAAGATGCTGGGATTTTCTGGAATCGTTTGGGGTGACTGCTATTTGTGGAGTCCCCTATTCGTATGAATTATATTTCCGGTTTCGTATTTTTGACAGGAAGCTGGATACGCTCCGCGTGATGACACAGGCGGGAGGAAGGATGGGGCTGGAGTTGAAAAGAAGAGTTCTGGCCGAAAGTCGTAAAAGAAATGCTCACTTTGCCGTGATGTACGGGCAAACGGAGGCAACGGCCCGGATTTCCTGCTTCTTTCTGGATGACGCTGAGGATAAGATCGCAAGTGTGGGAAAGGTGATCCCGGGAGGTCAGCTTAGCGTGTTTCATCCGGATTCCAGGGGCATCGGGGAACTGGTATATCAGGGAGATAATATTTTTATGGGATATGCCTGTTCCAGGGAGGACTTGCAGGACAGAGGTGTGGAGTATAAAGACTCTGCCCGGAGGTTATATACGGGTGACATAGGAAACATTGATCAGGATGGGTATATATATCTGACGGGACGAAAGGCACGGTTCGTGAAATTATATGGGAAAAGGGTGTCTTTGGATTCGTTGGAAGAAACATTATACAGCCTGACAGGAAAGCAACTGGTTTGTGTACAGGGAAATGCAAAACAGGAGAGGATCTTTATTCTCAGGGAAGGCGGAGACTGGACCCGGGAAGAGGAGACCGGAATTTTGCGGGAGATTCCTGTATTGAGGGACTATATTGTCTGTGTCAGCATTCCAAAGTTTCCGCGACGGGAAAATGGAAAGATTGATTACGGCAAAATACAGAAGATAATGGAGAATGTACATGATTGAATGGGATGAGTGGGTAGAAGTGTTATCGGAACATACCAGGATGGGACAGAAAGTTCAGATCGGGCCGGAGACGGATCTTATTGAAGATCTGGGTATGGATTCTGTGGAATTGATTGCTGTACTGGACGAAATTGAAGAAAAATGGGGCGTTGATTTTATAGAATTGGATGACTTTTCGAAACGATTCAAATGTGCGGAAAAAATGTGGATGGGAATCAGGGAACTGATCAGCCAGAAGGAACTGAAAGGATAAAGCGATGATAAACAAACTGGATATTGCAAAAGAGGCGTACCAGGATTCTTTGTTTTATCGAAGTATTCTGGAAAAGACGCGGGAAGGTGTACTGCCGGACAACTGGGAGAGTCTGCCGATCATCGACAAAAAGGATATGGTCATGTCACCGGATCTTCTGATCGTCCCCAAACAATATGGCAGGCTGAAACCAGATGAGGTAATCAGTGAATGTACATCGGGCTCCACAGGCATGTGTCTTGATATAGTCTGGAGCAGACCGCAGATGACGGCATCTATGCTGCCGCTGTGGGCGCTTCGGAAACGGTATTATCAGACCAGGCCGGGAGACCGATTTTGTTATTTTTATACAATGCATAACCCGTTGGGATCGGAGAATCCTTATGAACAGACTGAAAATACACTGGGTATCTCCAAACTGTGGCTGTGTGAGGAAACGATAGATGAAATCTATGACCGGATTGTTGCATTTGATCCGGAGTGGATGCTTCTTCAGCCCTCGGCGGCAATGATTCTGGCGAGGTATATCGCGGAATATGAGGTGCCGGAGTTGGCCAGCCTGCGGTATATTGAACTGTCGGGAGAGATGATCGCACAAAATCAGATACAATTTTTGAAATCCGTGTTTGGATGTGACTGTGCGAATCAATACGGTGCGAATGAGGTGAATTCTATCGCATATATGTGTCCGGCAGGGCACATGCATGTGATGGAATCCAATGTATATGTGGAATGCGTGGATGAAGAGGGAGTACCGACGCAGGAAGAGGGAGAACTGGTGGTGACGTCACTACATAATCGGGTCATGCCGTTTATCCGCTACAAGATCGGGGATTATGGGAAGATCCGGTCAACATCCTGCACATATAGCAGTGCACCGGAGATTGTATTGACCAGGGGACGGTCTAATGACTATATTTTATGTGAGGATGGGGATGTCCTCAGCGCATATCATCTGGTCAGGGTGTTTGGCTGTATTGCGGTTCAGGTAGATGGGACGGTATATCAGTATCAGGCTGTTCAGGAGGATTACCGGGAATTTACCATTTACTGTGTGACCGATATTTCGCCGGAGTGTTTGGAAGATTGTTTTATGAAGTCTCTTCAGAGTGAATATTTGAAGGGATCTCATTTTATATTTCAATATATGGATCGTTTGCTGCCGGAGAAACGTACCGGAAAACTGGCGGCGTTTCGCTGGAGCAGACAATTTTATGAAAAAATACAGAGGGAGGAGTGAAAACGGATAAAAGGAAAGTATCCATGAAAGTACCAGGGAAAGAGTGAACTATACGCAATTGAAAGGAGAAAAAGAATGAGCAAAAGAAATGAAGTACTTAGAGTGTTAACTATGGTGTTTGCAATTCTGGGAATTATCGAAAACCTGCTGCTGGTGCCGGCCAATTTCCTGTGCGCCGGTAGAGCATATGCTGCGGAGGCGCAGGTTCAGCAGACCGAGGAAGACAAGGAGATGGGTGACTACGAGAACGCCGATTTTGGAAACAGCGTATCCCGCGAAGTTCCAAATCCGGATGGAGTGATCCAGAATGATGTCGGAGAAGTGCAGTA
>CAKRJH010000014.1 GCA_934351255.1 uncultured Lachnospiraceae bacterium | reverse complement strand
TGCCCAGATAGCTCAGTTGGTAGAGCAGAGGACTGAAAATCCTCGTGTCGCTGGTTCGATTCCGGCTCTGGGCATTTGTCATATGAATATGACAAGATGGGATACTAGCTCAGTTGGTAGAGCACTTGACTTTTAATCAAGTTGTCGGGGGTTCGAATCCCCCGTGTCTCACTACTATAGGAATTTAATATTTTTATGTAGAAAGTACTCTGTATAAAGAGTGCTTTTTTAGTTTATAGAAAACTTTTTCTTTGTTCTGCGGAAATAATATTGTAAAATTAAATTGAATAATCACACCAATATAAGAGATTTTCACATAGAAAAGTGGATAACCGGCCTTAAAATCACAAAAAATGTGGATAACTGGTGAATAGCGCACCGAAGGGGGATTGCTATGAGTAAGCTGGCATTGCATGGGGTAACCAAATCATTGAAGGGAGTTGCTGATCCATTGTTAAAGGATATCAATCTGATCATGGTCGGCAAAGAATTTCTGGTGATTGATGGCGCAGCGGGCTGCGGGAAGACGACATTACTGCGCATGATCGCCGGACTGGAGGATGTAACCTCAGGTGAAATTTATATTGACGGGCAGGCTATGAAGAAGCGTGCCTCCAAGAAAAACGTAGCTATGGTCTTTACACGACCGGCGTTGTATGTGCCGATGACAGCCAGACAGAATATTTTATATGGAATGCGCCAGGAAAAATTGTCGGTTTCGGAAAAGGAAAAACGACTTTACTGGGTGTCGGAGGGATTGGAGATTACGAGACTGCTGGAGCAGAAACCGAAGCAGATGACGCTCGAGGAACAGCAGCGGATCGCGCTTGCAAAGGCTTTAGCCAAGAAACCTCAGGTGCTGCTTCTGGATGATCCGTTCCGGGAGTTTGGGGAATTTGGAAGAATACAGATGATCAAAGCATTGAAATCTTTTTACCAGCAGATGGACAGCGTGTTTGTCTATGCGACACGCAGAGAAAATACGGCAAAAGAAATCGCCACACAGACATATCACTTGTAGATATTTTGTGTGGCGGGTGATCGCATGAGAAAAATACATTAAAATTCGTGGCCGCAGTTTCCACAGACATTCATGGCTTTGGTAGTGATAAAACCACAGTTCGGACAACGTTTGTTGCCTTGAAGATCCAGAAGGGATTCGTTCAGTTCGTCTAATTCCTGTGTGAGCTGGCGAACGCGTTCTACCTGGGCATCTGCCGGATCGTCCTGCTGATGTTCTTCGTAGAAACGATGTCCAAGCTCGACATACAAAGACTTGAGATCTTCCTGTTTCTGATGGATATCTACTTTTACACGGGCAGTATCGCCCACTTCCTTTGCCTTGTCAGTTACATCCTGTCCGGCTGCCTTAAATGCATTTTTCATGTCATCAAAAAAAGCCATAATAACCTCCATTCCGCGGATGGAGTGCGAATATGCTACGTCTGCAAGATTCACACGATCATCCATTCGAAGCCTTGTTTTGTAAGGATAGTATAGCTCTTTTTTGACTCTCCAACAATGCATTTTATAGAAAGTTCATTATTATTTTTCGAGAAGAATACCGCGGTGCTCCACAGAGGTGGAAAAGACGATCAGGGTTTTTGTCCGCCCGTAATGCTGCAGTTCCCCGATGAACTGATCCAGTTCGATCGTGCTTTGGAACAGGACTTCCAGGAGCATGGAGTAATCGCCGGTGACGCAGTTACATTCCAGTACATTGGGACATCCCTTGATGTAAGGATAGAATTCCTGCTTGTCTCCCGGGGCTACTTCCAGATTGATAAATGCTTTGATATGGTAGCCCATCACCTCCGGATTGATCTGTGCATGAAATCCTTCGATATAACCTTTCTGAACCAATGTGTCTATGCGCGCAGAGACGGCGGGCGAGGACAGAAATACTTTCGCTGCGATTTCTTTGAGTGGAATCCGTGCATTTTCCTGCAACATGTTCAATATTTCATAATCAATGTGATCCAGTTCATTTTTTTTCATAATGGATATTCCTTTCTGTCACAATGTGTCATTTGCAAAATAATTTAATAAAAATAGGCGCACTCTCTGAAGGAGTACGCCTTTGTACGTTCTTAAACTAACATAATTTTTGTTTTATGTCAATCGGCCGCATAAAAAAGAAATAGACAATGGGAAAATATGGATGTTGACAGAGTGCATGCAGGGTGTTATGATAGACAAAATAAGAACATATGTTCGATACCGGGAAGGAGGGAATGGTTATGCTGTTCCAGTCTGTGGATGCCTCGATACAGAGTAAACTGGAGATTCTGGCAGATGCTGCCAAGTACGATGTAGCCTGTACCTCCAGTGGTGTAGACCGCAAGGGTGGCAAAGGAGATCTCGGAAACACAAAGGCATGTGGGATATGTCATACATTTTCAGCGGATGGACGTTGTGTTTCTTTATTGAAGATTCTTTTTACAAATGAATGTATTCATGATTGCAAATACTGTGTGAACCGTGTTTCCAATGATGTCCCCAGAGCGACATTTACGCCGGATGAGGTATGCAGACTGACATTGGAATTTTATCGGAGGAATTATATTGAGGGATTGTTTCTGAGTTCAGGAATCGTCGAATCACCGGATCATACGATGGAACTGATCTGCAGGACACTTCATGATCTCAGGAGAGTTCATCGGTTTGAGGGCTACATTCACTGCAAGACGATTCCCGGAGCGGATCCGGCTCTGGTCGAGATGGCCGGGTGGTATGCGGATCGTATGAGTGTGAATATGGAACTTCCTACGGCGGCAGGATTGAAGCAGCTGGCGCCGGGAAAGAGCCGGAAGACGATATTGACACCTATGAGACAGATACAGTCCGGAATGGCCCAGAGCAGAGCGGAACTGGGCATGAAGGGAGGAAATCACAGCGCATATTGGTATACGAACCGGCGTATGGGAAGAGGGAGACTGCCGGGAGAAGAGATCGTTCAGGGGAGGAAGGAACTGAATGTTCTTAATGGTGTAACCGGCGGTCAGGCAGGCGCCTCCGGAATCGGTATGGAAAGTGGTATCGATAGAGGGATTGTGGGAAATTCACAGGAGCGTACCGGATCAGTGGGACTTATCGCCCGAGAGGGTTCCTATGGGCTTACTCAGTGGAATCGTGTGGACACACACAGAGGATTTGTACCGGCGGGACAGAGCACACAGATGATCGTGGGAGCCACGCCGGAGACAGACCTTGAGATCGTCTCTGTGGCGGAGGCTCTGTATCGGCAGTTTGATCTGAAAAGGGTATTCTATTCTGCATTTGTGAATGTAAATCAGGATACGACGCTGCCCGGATTGACGGGAGGACCTCCGCTGAAGAGGGAGCATCGTCTGTATCAGGCTGATTTTCTGATGCGTTACTATGGATTTGAATCGAAGGAACTTTTATCAAGAGAAAGACCAAATTTTAATGTGTTTCTGGATCCGAAATGTGACTGGGCACTGGGACATCTGGAAGATTTTCCGGTTGAGATCAACCGGGCTGATCTCAATACACTTCTTCGTGTTCCCGGTATCGGGCCGAAATCGGCCAGACGGATCCTGCGTGCCAGAAGAAGTGGAAAGGTAGATTTTGCAGATCTGAGATCCATGGGTGTTGTTTTGAAGAGAGCAGTATATTTCATTACCTGTGGGGGTAAGATGATGACAAGCGGACTGCAGATGCAGGAGGACTTTATCACCAGACAGCTTCTTGCAGGAGATGAGAATGTGCGTCAGGGGTATCAGCAGGATCAGGTATCTTACAGACAACTCACGTTGTTTGATGATTTTTCTGTCGGTTCGCAGGACGCAGGATTGGTTCAGAATAGAGGTGACCGGCTATGAAGCCCATCAGGGTATATCAGTGTGAGGATAGTGTAGAAGGAATTTTATCTGCGGTATATGATGCGGGACTTTCCCGTTACGGACATGATTATATCCGGCTCGAGGCACTGTCGGCCAACATATCCAGAGACAGAGATCTGTTTTCAGAATATATAGATGTAGCTGCAGATCCACGGAAGCGCGATAAAGTGATGGACAGTATTGCGCAGAAGATTTCGGTGCAGGTTCTGGAGCATGTTCTGAGGATCTGTACAAGCAGTCAGGAGGACAAAGCAGATGTAATCTATCATTATGTAGTTTATGGATTTGCGATGGGATCCAGGGTGAGTGGAGCCATGCAGATTCCCTGCGTAGCCAGGGCACTGGAGATTGACCGGCGTATTGCCAATGAGGTTCATCATTTCCTTGGATTCCTGAGGTTTGGAGAAGTACAGAAGAATCCGTCGATCCTGTTGGCTGGTTTTGCTCCTGAGAATGATATTCTCGGACAGGTGACGAAGCACTTTGCGGACCGGTTTCACAGGGAATACTTTATTATCTATGATACCGGAAGAAAGAAGGCAACCTTTCACAGCCGTGACGGTAACTGGTTTATGAGGGAATTGTCCGACCGGGAGGCGAGACAGCTTGATGAGATGAGCCGGGTTCGCGAAGAATATGAAGATCTCTGGAAGGCCTTTTTTGATGCGATACGGATCAAGGAGAGGGAGAATCCGAAGTTACAGCAGAACAACATACCTTTGCGATACCGGGAGTATATGCCGGAATTTATGGGATCTCCTTCCCGGCCGGAATCATGAAGTCATGGAACTACGAAATGAACATGGTGAAGACAGAAACTGGAAATTATCAGATCTGGAAACTGAGATGTAAGAACCATGAAGCCGGAAAACGGAAATTACAATACTGAAACCGCAGAACCACGAAGCCAGGTTGACAAAATGACGTTTGCCCACTAAAATAAAAAGATAGAAAAGGCAGGGAAGAGAAGAGTACTTGTGGGACGTGGTGACAGAGAGCCTGGTTGCTGAGAACAGGCACGACAAAACACAGGGAAGATGGACTTGGAGCTGCGCACCGAACGGAAATTAGAGATCATGGGAGTGATCCGGATGGGAATTTTCGCAAGGCTGCGACGGGTGCGCCCGTTAAAGCGTCACACTGTGAATCCGAATCGTCAGATGAGGAGAGCAGTGACTGAGATCTGTGACCGCGAGGCACAGGTAAATTAAAGTGGTACCACGGAGATATCCGTCTTTAATACTCTTTCGGGAGATTAAAGGCGGTTTTTTTATAAGGAGGATATGAACTATGGCAGAAAAGAAAACTTTTTATCTGACGACGGCGATTGCATATACATCAGGTAAGCCGCACATCGGTAACACATATGAGGCAGTACTGGCCGACAGTATCGTGCGTTTTAAGAGACAGCAGGGTTATGATGTGCGTTTTCAGACAGGAACAGACGAACACGGACAGAAGATTGAGCTCAAGGCACAGGAAGCCGGGGTGACCCCAAAGAAATTTGTAGATGATGTATCCGGTGAGATCAAGAGCATCTGGGATCTCATGAATACCTCTTATGACAGATTTATCCGGACGACGGATAAGGATCACGAGGAGCAGGTCAAGAAAATTTTTAAGAAACTGTATGACCAGGGAGACATTTACAAGGGATTTTATGAGGGAATGTACTGTACGCCATGTGAGTCCTTCTTTACGACCTCCCAGTTGGTAGACGGCAAATGTCCTGACTGTGGCAGAGAGTGTCAGCCGGCCAGGGAGGAGGCATATTTCCTGAAACTGTCCAAGTATGCGGATCGTCTGATCGAACATATCAACACGCATCCGGAATTTATCCAGCCGGAGTCCCGTAAGAATGAGATGATGAACAACTTCCTTCTTCCGGGCCTGCAGGATCTGTGTGTATCCCGTACCTCCTTTAAGTGGGGGATTCCGGTGGACTTTGATCCGGGTCACATTGTCTATGTATGGCTGGACGCATTGTCAAACTACATTACCGGCCTGGGATACGATGTGGATGGAGAGGATCGTCTGGATGAGAATGGTGTCGATCTCTACAAGAAGTTCTGGCCTGCAGATCTCCATCTGATCGGAAAAGATATTATCCGTTTCCATACAATTTACTGGCCGATCATCCTTATGGCTCTGGGCGAGCCTCTGCCAAAGCAGGTATTCGGTCATCCATGGCTGCTGCAGGGTGGCGATAAGATGAGCAAATCCAAGGGAAATATCATCTATGCGGATGATCTGGTGGATCTGTTTGGCGTGGATGCGGTGCGTTATTTCGTGCTTCATGAGATGCCATTTGAGAATGATGGCGTGATTACCTGGGAGCTGATGGTAGAGCGAATGAACTCCGACCTGGCCAATACACTGGGCAATCTGGTTAACCGTACCATCTCCATGACGAACAAATATCTGGGTGGTGTGGCACAGGATATGGGCGTGTCAGAGCCTGTAGATGATGACCTGAAAGCGCTGGTTACGGGAACTGCAGCCAAAGTTGAAGAAAAGATGGATAAGCTGCGTGTAGCAGATGCCATCACAGAGGTATTTACATTATTTAAGAGATGTAACAAATATATCGATGAGACAGAGCCATGGGTACTTGGCAAAGATGAGGCAAAGAAGGATCGTCTGTCTACGGTGTTATACAATCTGATCGAGAGTATTTCTATCGGAGCTTGTCTGCTGGAAGCATTTATGCCACAGACCACTGAGAAGATCCTGGAGCAGTTACATGCCCCAAAGAGACCACTGGAAGAGTTATCTACATTTGGTGGCTATGTGAATGGCACAAAGGTAACCGAGAAGCCGGAGATCTTATTTATGCGTCTGGATATGGCGGAGGTACTGAAAAAGGCAGAGGAGATTCAGGCAACGCAGAGAGCGGCAGCAGGTGTGACCGAAGAGCCTCAGAAGGAAGAAGAGGGCATCGATATTCCGTCCAAGCCGGAGGTGACATTCGATGACTTTATGAAGATGCAGTTCCAGGTAGGAGAGATCATTGCCTGTGAGGAAGTAAAGAAGTCCAAGAAGCTGCTTTGCTCCCAGGTTAAGATCGGCAGCGAAGTGAAACAGATTGTCTCCGGAATTAAGAAATACTATTCTGCGGAAGAGATGGTTGGCAAGAAGGTAATGGTTCTGGTGAACTTAAAACCGGCTAAACTGGCAGGTGTATTGTCTGAGGGAATGCTTCTGTGTGCTGAGGATGCGGAAGGCAATCTGGCATTGATGACACCGGAGAAGACCATGCCATCCGGAGCAGAGATCTGTTAATGGGTATGACATGCAATAAAGACTGGTGTATAGATGGAAGAAGAATTCTCCGATATAGTGTATATCCGATATAGTATATAAACGAAAGAAAAAGCTACAGGTTTACATGATACTTGAGGTGAACCCTCAATCCATGCAAGATCTGTAGCTTTTATTATTTTCATGGTATTCTTTTATATCTGGTTTTGCCCTTTTTTACAGTATCTTTCATTCTCAATTCGACATTTAAGAGTGTGAGAAATGGGTTTCCATAAATTTGCCGGCAAGTTCAACAGCCGGAGCCAGAAGGATGACCATGAGTACTGTGGTGATTCCGGCAGCGCCTCCGAGGGCGAACCCCAGCAGAGTGGCAAGAGCATCCAGAGTGTAGCGGATCACCTTAAACCAGTAAGTTTTTCCGGTGGCCTTTTCCAGCCAGCCGCTGATGATAAAAGGAAAGCCGTCATACGGGGCCATACCGTGGCCGGACTGCATATAAAGAGCTGCAACCGTCACGAAGAAAAGCAGCGCAGGAAACAGGATACACAGGCGTACGCCCAGGGAAAGATGGTCCGGAACTCCGATCAGATCCTTGAGAACCCAGGTGAAGAAGTCTGCAGAGTACCCGACCAGAAACATATTTCCAATCGTGCCGGTACCAATCAGCTGTCGGCCGAATAGAATAACAAAAATCAGGAAAACGGTATTAAACATGGCCTGGTAATTGCCAAAGGTCCATAGAGAGCTATTGCCGGTTTTGCGTGCCAGTAGGGCAGCCACGCCGTAATTCATGGAGGAACAGGGATCCGTTCCCATATCAGTAATCTTTAGAAGTGCAACACCCAGACCCATTCCAATGACAGAAAACAGCATGATAAAGAAGCTGCTCCACCAAGATGGTTTTTTGATATCCTGTAAAAAATTCATATGTAACCTCACTTTGCCGCCCATTGCCGGTGGCATATCATTGTCAGAAAATACAATCTGATACTTAAAATGCAAAACAACTTTATTATCTTATATGGACAGCGACTTTACAATTAGGCAATTTGACGAGATTATATCTTCTTTGAGAAAAAAAACAAGATAATTTGTACAAATAATGGCGGTGTGGTACAATAGAGTAAGCGCAGTGCAGAGTGCACAATGAACGTGAGAAAGGAAAAGATATTATGCCAGTTATGGAATATCTGGAAAGAAATGCCAGACTCTATCCCAATGAGGTAGCCCTGGTAGAGCTCAATCCGGAGGAGAAAGATACCAGAAGAACGACATGGAAGGAGTATGAGCTGATCCAGCCGACAGCATTTGAACCATATCGCAGGGAGATTACATGGAGTGTGTTCAATGAAAAGGCAAACCGTTTTGCCAATATGCTGATCAATCGAGGCATCAAAAAAGGCGATAAAGTAGCAATCCTGATGTACAACTGTCTGGAGTGGCTTCCAATCTACTTTGGCGTACTTAAGACAGGAGCCATCGCAGTTCCATTTAACTTCCGTTATGATGCGGATGAGATCTTGTATTGTGCGGAACTTGCCGAGGTCGATATGCTGGTATTTGGACCGGCGTTTATCGGACGTGTCGAGAGGTATGCTGACAGATTGTCCAAGGGACGTCTGCTGATCTATGTAGGGGATGGCTGTCCGAGCTTTGCGGAGAGTTATCATGAGCTGGTTGCGGATTGTTCCAGCCAGACACCGGATGTCGAGATTACAGATGATGATTATGGTGCAATCTATTTTTCTTCCGGAACGACAGGATTTCCAAAGGCAATTTTGCATAAGCACCGCAGTCTGACACAGGCGGCGCAGATGGAACAGAAGCATCATGGCACGAACCGGGAGGACACTTTCCTGTGTATTCCTCCGCTGTATCATACCGGTGCCAAGTTCCATTGGATGGGCAGTCTGGTTGCGGGAAGCAAGGCGGTGCTGCTCAAGGGCACGAAGCCGGAGATCATTCTGGATGCCGTATCCAGCGAGAGATGTACTCTGGTATGGCTGCTGGTTCCATGGGCACAGGATATTCTGGATGCTCTGGATCGCGGAGATCTGAAACTGGAAAATTATCATCTGGATCAGTGGAGACTGATGCATATCGGCGCACAGCCGGTACCGCCTTCTCTGATCAAGCGCTGGAAGGAATATTTTCCAAATCATCAATACGATACAAACTATGGTCTTTCGGAGTCTACCGGTCCGGGCTGTGTACACCTTGGCATAGAAAATATCCACAAAGTAGGAGCGATTGGCGTTCCGGGATATCGTTGGGAATGCAAGATCATTGATGAGGAAGGCAATACTGTGCCGCAGGGTTCTGTAGGGGAACTTTGTGTGAAGGGACCCGGCGTTATGACCTGCTATTATAATGATGAGAAGGCCACCAGCGAGACGATCAAGGATGGCTGGCTTCTCACCGGAGATATGGCAATGCAGGACGAGGATGGTTTTTATTTCCTGGTAGACCGTAAGAAAGACGTGATCGTCAGCGGTGGAGAAAATATTTATCCGGTACAGATAGAGGATTATATCCGTCGTTTTGACAAGGTAAAGGATGTTGCAGTGATCGGACTGCCGGATCGTCGATTGGGGGAGAAGACGGCGGCAATCATCGAGGTCAAAGATGGGATGACCTGTACAAAAGAGGAGATCGAGGAGTTCTGTCTGGAAATGCCTCGTTATAAGAGACCAAAGGAGATCATCTTTGCGGAGATTCCGAGAAATGCGACCGGAAAGATCGAGAAGCCGAAACTGCGCAAGATTTATGGAGCAGATCAGCTGGTAGCCCAGGAGAATCAGGGTTAGTATATAAACAGGAGGCATTGCCTATGAGGAGATGGGTTGTACGTGATGTCGTGAAGCGGACGATTGCGTCTGTGATGACAGCTGTATTGGTATTTGGGGGAGGAGCTGCAGGACAGTGTCTTGCGGCTTCTGTTTATACACAGGAGAAAGAAAGTGCAGCTGGAAATATTGTCTGTGTCCAGCCAAAGATCAACTGGGCAGAAGGCTATATTGATGACGGAATCCGTGTAGAATCCATAGAGGAGGACACGGATGCTGCGGAATTGGGATTATTGTCGGAAGAGACATTGCCAGCTGCGTATGGGAGTGTAAATGCCACGTACCTTCCGGCAGTGCGTAATCAGAACCCATACGGAACCTGCTGGGCGATGTCCGTGGTGGCAGCAGAGGAGATTTCGGCGATATTGCAGGAAAAAGCAGTGGCCCGTGGCGCAGACGCGATCAATCTGTCTGAGCTGCAGCTGGCGTATTTCGCGTGGAATCATGGGCTGGATCATATGGGCATGGACGGAGGAGATCTGGATGTTTATACAGGTGACAGTACCTATCTGAATGCAGGTGGATCGGCATTGTACGGAATCCGTACCCTGGAGAACTGGTATGGAGTTGCACAGGAGAGTACAGACACTTCGCTGGTGTATCCAAGCGGTCAGGGCAAGGATGCGGCTCCGGTGTTGAAGGAGGATCTGCAGAATGCATGGGACTATCATTTGAAGAATGCCTATATGGTGTCTATGCAGGACAAGGAGATTATCAAAAATCTGATTCTTCGGTATGGCTGTGTGGTATCAGCATATTATCATGATAAGACGTATTATTCGGCAAGACTGCTGGATAAGGTTCACACGTATTGTCAGAAGAAGACACAGGCTACCAATCATGCAGTGACGCTGGTGGGATGGGATGATGACTACCCGGCACAGAATTTTTCGTCAGCCTGCCGTCCGGATGAGGATGGAGCGTGGCTGGTGCGTAATTCCTGGGGGACCGGAGATTATGACAATGGATATATGTGGATCTCTTATGAGGATCTGTCACTGGGCAATGATGAGGCCTGGGCATTGGAGGCAGCAGAGGCCGGCCAGGTTGATTATAACTATCAGTACGATGGCTCTGTGCATGGTTCCTACAAGTTGGATATGAGCAGTGGAGGGTCATTGGCCAATGTGTTTGATGTGCAGGCAAAAGGCAGTGGAAACGAGCTTTTGAAAAGTGTTTCTGTTGAGCTGATGTCACCGCAGACGGAATACACGTTGGAGATCTATAAGAATCTTTCGGACAGGACGACGCCGACATCGGGAGATCGTGTGGCTGTACAGACGGGAACGTTTGACTATGCCGGATTTCATACGGTGGATCTGGAAGAGCCGGTCGCTTTGTCCGAGGAAGAAGATTTTTCTGTGGTATTTACGGTGAGTCGTAAGGATGGAGAAAAAATTTCGGCTTCCATCGATGGAAGCCGTGAGTATGGAATGTTTTCGGTGACAGCCAATGCCCAGAAGGGCGAGAGCTTCTGCAATGACAGTGGAAGAAGTTGGTCGGATTACAGTCAGATGGGATATAATTTCCGCATCAAGGCGTACACGCAGGAAAATGATACGTTGGATCCGGAGGAGACAAAGCCGGCTGCAACGCCGGGGGCTGAGGAAACGCAGGAGCCAATCGTCACAGAAAATCCGGGTGTGACAGCAAGCGAGCAGCCGTCAGCCACACCGCAGGCGACAGCCACGGTGAAGCCGGGAGCGGCAGAGAGTGCGAAACCGACAGCCACACCGCAGGCGACAGCCACGGCGAAGCCGGGAGCGGCAGAGAGCACGAGACCGTCATCCACACCGCAGGCGACAGCCACGGTGAAGCCGGGAGCGGCAGAGAGTGCGAAACCGTCATCCACACCGCAGGCGACAGCCACGGTGAAACCGGGAGCGGCAGAGAGTGCGAAGCCGTCAGCCACACCGCAGGCGACAGCCACGGTGAAACCGGGAGCGGCAGAGAGCGCGAGACCGACAGCCACACCGCAGGCGACAGCCACGGTGAAACCGGGAGCGGCAGAGAGTGCGAAGCCGTCAGCCACACCGCAGACGACAGCCACGGTGAAGCCGGGAGTGACAGAGAGTGCGAAGCCGTCAGCCATACCGCAGGCGACAGCCACGACAAAACCGGTACCTGATGCGACGCAGGGACCGCAGGATTCCACGGACACAGCAACGGCATTGGTCAAGGGCAGCAGGTTTGTATCCGGAGGATTGATCTATCAGGTCAAGGCGCAGGGATGTGTGGCAGTTGCAGGAGTCAGTGCGCAAAAAAAGACTTCGACAGCGATAACGCTGCCGAAAAAGGTGGCATATGGCGGTGTAAACTGGAAGATAACCGCAATTAACGCGAAGGCATTTTCAAAGGCAGTGAAGTTAAAGAAACTCACGGTCAAATGTCAGAGCCTGACCAGTGTGGCTGCAAATGCATTCCGAGGGACGCCAAAGAAGCTGGTGATCAAGGTGCCGAAGAAGTGCCGAAAACAATATAAGAAATTATTTAAAAAGACCGGATGCACGGTCAGATAAAGAATAAAAAGAAGATCGAGGTAACAGCGAGACAGGTGCCCGGAATATCGGGCCGGTGTCATGGTTTGCTTCGATCTTCTTTCTTGTGTATAGAATATAAGGATAGAGCCGGATTATAACCCAAGCATCCGGCGTGCATTTTTGTCCAGGATCAGATCCAGTTCCTCCGGGGTGAGTGCGCTCTCCTGCAGAAGCTGCACTGCCTCTGCGGGATCGCTCCACGGGCTGTCGCTGCCAAATAAAATGCGGTCTGCGCCATGTGTCCGGATCATCCGGACCAGCTCGTCCATCGGCAGAATCGGAGTATCCGGCCGCATAGCCGGGACTGCTCCGGGCCGGTTTCTTACAGGGATATACGTGAAGGAGACATCAAAACAGATATCCTGCCCGATCAGCTTGTCCCAGACGGCGTCCCAACATCCCCAGCCGCCCATGTGAGCCATGATGATGCCGGAGGGGTGAACCTCGTCGAGCATATGGCGGGTTTTCTCTGGGGTAACCTGTGCCCAGCCGGGGAAACTGAAATCATAACCTCCGTGGATCAGAGTGAGTAGTCCAAGCTCGCTGGCACAGTCAATGACGCGCAGGTATCCGGGATCATCGATATCGGTTTTCTGAAACACGGGATGAAGTTTGATTCCCTTAAATCCCTGTTCTTTCAGATCTGTCAGAATATCAATATAATTTTCATTGTCCGGGTGAATGCCTCCAAAGGAGATCAGACCGGTCTGTGCGGAGGTCTCATTGACGGAGGCTGCAACGCGGTTGATCGTCTCATACTGCTCCGGTCTGGTCACCACCGGCACGATCACCGAGTAGTCGAACCCACAGCGGGCCATCTGATCGATCAGCCCCTGACATGTTCCGTCAGAATAGGCAGTGACATGTCCGGAGTGCTGCAGCTTGTCGACCGCTCTCGCAGCGATTTTTTCAGGAAATGAATGTGTATGAATGTCGATATATCCCATGGGAAACCTCTTTTCATAAAGTTATTCGCCAAGTGCTGTTTTCTGTTTAACCTTGGTCTCCTTGTCATAGCAGGCAAATGCGGAGTCTACCAGTGTTTTGTCCGGCTTTGGAGTAAACAGGCTGACTACCGGTACGATGACCAGACCGGCCAGCATGGCAACGGCACCACAGTTGATCGGGCTCTGCAGGATCACCGGGAATGACGCGCGCAGGAAAATGTTTGCGATCATCAGCACAGAACTGAAGATGAAGCATACCCAGCAGGATGCTTTGGAGACCCATTTCCCATACAGGGAGTACATGAATGGCGCCAGAAATGCTCCGGCCAGTGCACCCCAGGATACACCCATAAGCTGTGCGATAAAGGTGACGGCACTCTTGTATTGGATCAGTGCCAGTACGCAGGAGATGGCGATAAATACCACGACCAGTATACGGATCATCAGAACCTGCTTCTTCTCACTCATGTTCTTGATGAAATTGTCCTTGAGGAAGTCGATGGTCAGTGTAGAACTGGATGCAATAACCAGAGAGGACAGCGTGGACATGGATGCGGAGAGCACCAGGATCACTACCAGCGCGATCAGTACCGGAGAGAGTCCGGACAGCATGGTCGGGATAATGGAGTCAAATCCATTGGCCTCAATGTCGATCTGATCGGAGAACAGACGTCCGAAACCTCCGAGAAAATAGCATCCGCCGGATACGACCAGCGCAAAGATCGTAGAGATGATGGTTCCGGTCTTGATGGATTCTTCGTCCTTGATCGCGTAGAATTTCTGGACCATCTGTGGCAGTCCCCAGGTACCCAGAGAGGTAAGGATGACAACGAACAGAAGATTCAGAGGATCCGGGCCGAAGAAGGAAGCAAAGATTCCCGGTGTGTCGGAAACAGCCGGATCATTGACGCGGGCCAGTCCCTGCAGGGCCTCGGTGAAACCTCCCTTGCTGACCAGGACGGCAGCGATCACAGCCACGATACCGAACAACATGATGATTCCCTGGATGAAGTCATTGATGGCGGTTGCCATGTAACCTCCGGCAATGACATAGATCGCGGTCAGCACGGCCATCAGGATAATGCACACAGAATAATCAATATCAAAAGCCATTCCAAACAGACGGGAAAGTCCATTGTACAAAGATGCGGTGTACGGGATCAGGAAAATGAAGATGATCACGGAAGCACCGATCTTGAGGGGACGGCTGCCGAACCGCTCGCCAAAAAACTGAGGCATGGTGGCAGAGTCCAGATGCTGGCTCATGATACGGGTGCGGCGTCCCAGCACAACCCAGGCGAGCAGGGAACCGATCACGGCGTTGCCGATGCCGGCCCATGTTGTAGAGATACCGTATTTCCAGCCAAACTGACCGGCGTATCCGACGAAGACCACGGCGGAAAAGTAGGACGTGCCATAGGCAAATGCGGTGAGCCAGGGGCCAACACTGCGGCCGCCCAGAACAAATCCCTTGACATCGGTGGTGTGTTTTTTGCAGTACAGGCCGATTCCGATCAGCACTGCAAAGTAAACGATTAAGATGAGTAGTTTTAACATGTGTTCCTCCTAACGTATTTTATTCAGTCTTTCCCAGTATACCACAAACCAAAACCCAAAAACCATGATATATAACAAAGACTATGATAAGATGGATACAGAATAATTCTTAAGATTTCCAGAGATAGGAAAAAGGATATAGCATGCGGCACACATCGTGTTATAATCAGAGAGAAGCGAAAACGCTTCAGAATGGAGAATAGTGTGAAAATACCGCTGATGCAGTATTTTCGCACGGGCTATTTGTGTCGCAGACGCCACAAAGTAGCCTTAATCGCAGAGCAAAATCTGACATTTTGCTCGCGTTCCTTCGACACTATGCGTCTGCGGAATGGAGGAAATTATATGAACTGGAGAAAATGGATGGCTGCAGCCATGGCGGCGGCAGTTGTAATCAGTGGAACGGGAGCAGGCGCAGCGCCTCAGAAGGCAGACGCCAAAGCAGTGATCACTCTGCCGGTAAAGGTAGGGAAGACGGTTTCACCGATGATCACAGCGACCAAAAAGAAAAAGGCAGTCTGGAAAGTAAAAAAAGGTGGCAAGTACATTAAGCTGACCAGAGCAAAGAAAAATCCCTGCAGGGTCAAGGGGATTGCTGTGGGAACAGCGGTGATCGTCGGCAAAGTAGGAAAGAAACAGTACAAATTTAAGATCAAGGTCAAGGCGGCCACGCAGGCGACACCAAAGCCGGCAGTTACGACGAGCCCGACCGCAAAACCGACGGTTAAGCCAACCGTGGCACCAACTGCAGCACCGACTGTGGCACCAACTACAGCACCGACCGCAGTGCCAACGCCGGCACCGGTTGTGACACCGACTCCAAATCCGGAGGAGAATCCGGTCAAGGCAGAGTTACAGATTTCCGAAGACGGTCTTACCGTGGAGGATGTGTTAAATCCGGAGACGGCGACCTACGTGGAGTTCCCTTCCACCGTCACAGAGATTGGATCCAAAGCATTTGACGATTGTACCTATCTCTGGAACATTACCATCCCGAAGACGATCACAGACATTGACAAGGCAGCATTTCTGAATTCCAATGTCGTAAAGTTCACCGTGGAAGAGGGCAACCCTGTCTATGACAGCCGCAATGACTGTGGCGCTATCATGGAAACGGCCACCAACACCCTGTGGATAGGAAGTCAGAGTGCCGTGATCCCTGGGAACACCGAGGCGATCGGATATTACGCATTCTATGGAGTGAACAGAGGACAGGATTCCGAGACTGACGCGCCGATCGTCATTCCGGCGTCTGTAAAATCCATCGGTTCCCAGAGCTTTGCCAAGAGCAGCATCTCCGGTATTTCCGTAGACCCTGCCAATACAGTATATGACAGCAGAAACAACTGTCAGGGAATCATGGAGACCGCAACTAACACCCTGATTTTCGGAAATGAAAATACGGTGATCCCGGCAGATACCCTGGCGATCGGACCAAGTGCATTCCGTCACAGCGGTGTGGTAAATGTAGTTCTTCCTGAGAGCGTACGCGCCATCGGAGACAGAGCATTTTATCACTGCACGAACCTCGAGAGCATCTATATTCCTGCTGCTGTGGCAGAGGAGAATCTGGGAGAAGAGCTGTTTGGAGCCGGTGATTCTGATTATCCGGCACTCAAAGTCATCACCTACGGATCCACGACATACAGCAGTGTGGAGGAATTTGAGGATTCTTTGAACTGGAACTAGGAATGGAACGGTGAGCTGTTACCAAAGAAGAAAGGACTGCGCAGGACGCGCTTTAGAAGAGTATGATATTAAATGTTGAACATCTGAGCCATGGATTTGGAGACCGCGCCATCTTTGAGGACGTATCGTTTCGTCTGCTCAAGGGTGAGCACATTGGCCTGATCGGAGCCAACGGCGAGGGAAAATCCACGTTTATGAACATTATCACGCATAAACTGATGCCGGATGAGGGCACGATCGAGTGGGCCAAAAACGTGAGGGTGGGGTATCTGGACCAGCATACTGCCCTGGAGAAGGGCATGACGATGGGTGACGTGCTCCGCTCGGCGTTTGACTTTCTGTTTGAGATGGAGCAGCAGATGAATGCCATCTATGAAAAACTGGGAGAATGTACGCCGGAGGAGATGGATGCCTGCATGGAAGAGGCCGGCACGATCCAGGACATGCTGACGATGCATGACTTCTATATGATCGATGCCAAAGTGGAGGAGGTGGCCAGGGCACTGGGTCTTCTGGATCTGGGACTGGACACCGATGTCACAGATCTTTCGGGAGGGCAGAGAACGAAGGTGCTCATGGCCAAACTGCTTCTGGAGAAGCCGGATATCCTGCTGTTGGATGAGCCGACAAACTATCTGGATGCGGAACATATTGAGTGGCTGAAACGTTATCTCAATGACTATGAAAATGCATTTATCCTGATCTCTCATGACATTCCGTTCCTGAACAGCGTGGTCAATCTGATCTATCACATGGACAACCGCGAGTTGAACCGCTATGTCGGGGACTATGACAAATTCATGGAAGTTTATGAGATGAAGAAAGCGCAGAAGGAAGCCGCTTATCACAAGCAGCAAAAGGAGATCGCGCAGCTCAAGGACTTTGTGGCGAGAAATAAGGCGAGGGTGGCCACGAGAAATATGGCCATGTCCCGTCAGAAAAAGCTCGACAAGATGGATCTGATCGAACTGGATCAGGAAAAGCCGAAGCCGGAATTTGTCTTTCTTACGGCGCGTGCGCCGAGCCGGTATATTTTCCGGACCCATGATCTGGTCATCGGATACGATGATCCGCTGTCCAGCGCGTTAAATCTCACGATGGAGAGAGGAGAAAAAGTGGTCCTGACCGGTGCCAACGGCATCGGAAAGACCACGTTGTTAAAAAGTATTCTGGGATTGATCCCGCCTCTGTCCGGAAGTGTGGAACTTGGAGATTATCTGGAGATCGGCTACTTTGAGCAGGAGATGGATCAGTCCGTCAGCACGACCTGTATCGAGGAAATCTGGCAGGAATTTCCGGCATTTAACCAGTTTGAAGTGCGCTCGGCCCTGGCCAAATGCGGCCTGACCACCAAGCACATTGAGAGTCTGGTCCGCGTTCTCTCCGGAGGAGAGCAGGCCAAGGTCCGTCTGTGCAAACTGATCAATAAGCAGACGAATATTCTGCTTCTGGACGAGCCGACCAACCACCTGGATGTGGATGCCAAGGAGGAGCTGAAACGCGCTCTGAAAGAGTACAAGGGCAGCATCCTGATGGTATGCCACGAACCGGAGTTTTATCATGGTCTGGCTACCTCTGTCTGGGATTGTTCGGAGTGGACCACCCGGTTATGATAACCGGTCAAGATCCTGCATCCAGAGAGTCACGCAGGCGTCGCTCGGCATACGCCAGTCTCCGCGCGGAGACAGAGCCACGCTTCCCACTTTTGGCCCATCCGGAAGGCAGGAGCGCTTGAACTGCTGGGCGAAGAAGCGCCAGTAGAACGTGCGCAGCCATTTGTATATTGTCGCCTGGTCGTAGACGCCTTCAAAGGTGTAGATGGCCAGGCGATAAATTTTTGACGGCATGAAGCCGAAACGCATCACATAGTAGAGGAAGAAATCGTGCAGCTCGTAAGGGCCCACCAGATCTTCGGTCTTCTGGGAGATCTGTCCGTCTTTTGGCGGCAGCAGCTCCGGACTGACCGGAGTGTCCAGAATGTCTTTTAGGACGACGGACAGTTCCGGATCGGATGTCGTCTCGGCGAAGAAGTCCACCAGATAGCGCACCAGCATTTTCGGGACAGAGCAGTTGACACCGTACATGGACATATGATCGCCATTGTAGGTGGCCCAGCCCAGTGCCAGCTCGGACATGTCGCCGGTTCCGATGACCATGCCGCCGCATTCGTTGGCGATGTTCATCAGGATGGTGGTCCGCATGCGGGCCTGTGCATTTTCGTAGGTCACATCGTGAATGGCCTTGTCGTGTCCGATGTCGCGGAAATGAATGTCCACTGCCTCGTGGATCGGCACCTCGCGCAGCGTAGCTCCGAGTTGTCTGGTGAGTGTGCAGGCGTTCTGGTAGGTGCGGTCTGTAGTTCCGAAACAAGGCATGGTGATAGCCTGGATACCGCTGCGGTCCAGCCCCAGCATATCAAATGCCTTGACGGTCACCAGAAGGGCCAGGGTCGAATCGAGTCCGCCGGAAATACCGATGACGGCATGCTCACAGTGGGTGTGTTCCAGTCTCTTTTTCAGACCCATCGCCTGGATATGCAGGATCTCATCACAGCGGCGGTCGCGGTCTTCCTTGTCTGACGGAACGAACGGCGTCCGGTCAAAAGGACGTGTCAGCACGGTCTTCTCTATGGAATCAAAGGTGAACCATGCGGTCTCGTAGCCGTCCTCCTCGGGGCTGTGTACCGGGAATGTCGTCATTCGCCTGCGCTCGCTGACCAGCTTGCCAAGATCCAGTTCGGTGATCGCAATCCCATGGGTAAAGCGGCGTGTCTGTGCCAGGATAGAGCCATTTTCGGCGATGATATTGTGACCGGCAAAGACCAGATCAGTGGAAGACTCGCCCTCTCCGGCATCGGCGTAAAGATAGCCGCACAGCAGACGAGCAGACTGGTTGCGGACCAGCTCGCGGCGGTACATATCCTTGCCGGTCGTCTCGTCGCTGGCCGAGAGATTGGCAATGACGGTGGCACCTGCCATGGCATGATAGCAGGATGGAGGAACCGGCATCCACAGGTCTTCGCAGATGTCAATGCCCAGGACAAGATCCGGGTAGTTCTCTGCCGCAAAGAGTTGTTTCGGGCCAAAGGTGATCCCTTCGCCGCGCTCGCCAAGCGGTACCAGATCGATCATCTCATTGGCAGAAGGGGCAGGGGCAAAATGTCTCGCCTCGTAAAATTCAGAGTAATTTGGGATGTACTGTTTCGGAACCAGTCCCAGAATCTCGCCGTCCTTGAGGACAGCGGCGACATTGTACAGGCGGTGGTGTACCATAAGAGGCAGGCCTACCAGGATCAGTGCATCAATACCTTCGGAAGCCTCGCAGATCTGACCGAGACCCTGCAGACAGCCGCGAAGCAGTGCGTCCTGCAGGAAAAGTTCTCCACAGGTGTAGCCACACAGGCACAGCTCAGGGAAGACGATCAGTCTGGCTCCGAGGTCTGCAGCCGCCTCAAGCTGGGTTATGATCTGCTGTGTATTATATGCCACATCGGCCACCCGGATCTGTGGGGTGACAGCGGCAACTTTGAGAAATCCATCTTTCATCGCGTTACGCTCCATTTCTACATCATTGATCTATATCGGATAATTTCAATATACCAAAGATTGCAGTAGAAAACCAGTGGCGGATACGTTACAATGAAGAAAAGAAATGATTGAGAGGGAAGTATATGACTAGAAGAGACAAAGACCCATATCGTTTATATTTTCATCTGCAGCCGCCGACAGGCTGGCTCAATGATCCGAATGGACTCTGCCAGTTTCAGGGGGAGTACCACGTATTTTTCCAGTATACGCCTCAGGATGCACAGGGCAGGGGTAAGAGAAGCTGGGGACATTACATCAGCAAAGATCTGATCAGCTGGGAATTTGTGGGAACTGCGCTGGAGCCGGACGAAGCATTTGACCGGGACGGTGTGTATTCCGGCTCTGCCCTGGTTCATCAGACACCGCAGGGGCCGGAGATGGTACTGTATTACACCGGCAATGTGGAGGATGAAGCAGATCCTCTGAAGATCTATGAGGGACGCCAGGGCAATACCGTGCGGGTGTCCAGCACCGATGGACGGACATTCTCCGCCAAGGAAAAGGTTCTGGGCAATGAAGATTACCCGGCACATTTCACCTGTCATGTCAGAGATCCCAAGGTCTGGGAGCAGGACGGCAGATATTATATGGTTCTGGGCGGACGCCGCGATTTCTATGCAATGCTGCAGGGGATCAGCAAGTGGGAGGAGCGAAAGAACATCACCTCCAGACCGGAGTTCGTCAGTGATACCTCTTCCGGAGACACCGGAGCGATCCTTCTTCTGGCATCTGAGGATGGCCGGAACTGGACCGTAAAAAAAGAGATCAGCAGTATGCAGGAGTTTGGCTATATGTGGGAATGTCCGGACTATTTCCGTCTTCCACAGGTATCTGTTCTTTCCATGTCTCCTCAGGGAATCGAGGCAAGGGAATATCAGTTTCAGAACAAATACCAGTCGGGATATTGTGTGCTTCATCAGGATCCGGCGCACACGGCAGCAGCCGAGCTGGAACTGGGTGATTTCAAGGAGTGGGACATGGGATTTGATTTCTATGCACCACAGACCTTTGAAGATGAGCAGGGACGCCGTATCCTTATGGGCTGGGCCGGTATGCCGGACGCGGAATATGACAATGAGCCGACTGTGGAGCAGGGATGGCAGCACTGTCTGACCATGATGAGAGAGATCATCTGGGAGGATGGATGTCTGAAACAGAAGCCTCTGGAGGAGTATCGTACCCTGCGCGGGGATGCTGAGGAATATGGCTCAGATCATAAATCCGTGGATCGTCCGCTGGAGTTGTTCCAGAGCCGCAGCGAGAAGTCCGATGGAACCCGTGGAGCCTGGGAATGGGAGATGACCGAACTGATGGACAAGCCGTTTTCATGGCAGCTTATGCAGGGCAAGAGCGGTATCTGCCTGAGTTATGAGGAGGGCATCTTCTGTATGGAATTTGTCGGTCCGAAGGCGAACGAGATCGGCCGCGGAAGAAAACAGCGACTGGCCAAAATAAACCGCCTGGACCAGGTACAGATCTATCTTGACACCTCTGTGATCGAGGTGTATCTGAATGGTGGTCAGACGGTATTTACAAGTCGTTTTTATATGGAGGGCGAGGCGACAGCATTTTCACATCTGGGAAGCGGACGTGTCGTGTGCTGGCCACTCCGTGCACTCGTAGTAAAATAAAAATCCGGACGGGTTCTATGTATTAGAATCCCGTCCGGATTTTGCTCTCTATAAACTTAATCTTTGCGGCGGGTCTTGCGGCGCTCTTTCACCTGATAGAGCATCGCATCCGCCTCAGACATCATTTCTTCCATCGAAATTTCGTCGGCAAAGTGAACACAGTAACCGCTGCTGCACTGTACCTGATATGGCCATGAATTCATCGCTTCATAGCCCTCCAGGACATCTTCCACGCGGCGTACAAATTCGGCGGGATCTTTCTGCGAATCCGCTTTGCCAAAGACGAAAAATTCATCGCCGCCACTGCGGATGCAGATCTCATGGTTGACGGAGGACTGACGCATGGCATTGGCAATCTGAACGATGGCATTGTCACCGGCGGAGTGTCCGTAGGTGTCATTGATCTTTTTGAGGCCATCCAGATCCATTGCAATACACATCATCATCTCATGATTTTTCTGACAGCGGTTGTAGAGATCCACGACATAGCGCTGCATGCCGAAACGGTTGTAGAGTTTGGTCAGTTCATCGCGGACGTACATATTGTCAAGCTGGCTGAGGAGGACGTCTTTTTCCTTGATCAGACAGAAGTCACAGATCGCGCTGTTGACATTGGTCAGATAACTGTTGAGCATAGGCTGCTGCGGAATACAGTGATCCAGCGACAGCCAGAGATAACCGATGGTACGGTTCTGGAAGAACATCGGGATATAAATATTATGAATCCGTTCCGGTCCGTCATAGTCGACAGGAGGCAGAATGTTCGGATAGAATACATTTTCAAAGGTGACCTCCTGATCCCTTTTCCAGGTGACCAGAGTCAGATTCTGGGAATAACCGTATAGCGTAACATCATCCGGACGCTGGCGTTTTCCGAAGATGTCAGCGCAGATCACGAAACGGATCTCATCGATATCAAAAAAGTGGAGATAGGAACAGATGATACGGAAGAGGTTCTCTATGGTGTCTGCTGTCGTGTTGGTTCTCCAGAATTCGGAAATGTAGTGGATAAAGATGTCCTGGTTGGTCAGGATGCTGCATTTTTCCTGAACGACTTTGTTGTAATCCTTCTCTTTGGCCGGGACACAGCCACAGCTCTGGTTGAGCTGCAGGGAAGCCGGTACCAGCTGGTTCTTCGGAACCTGTTCGCCAGCCCAGAGTTTTTCGAGAGTCTGAACTGCAACCCTGCCCGACTGGGCCAGAGAGCGGACTACAGAACTGATCGACGGAGAGTAATCCATCGCCTCGGTTGTAGAATCAAAGCCGGTGACCAGCACATCATCGGGGATACGGTACCCCTGTGTCTCCAGATAGGCGATCGTAAAGATCGCCATACTGTCATTGGCACAGACAAAGGCATCCGGCATCTCATGGGTGGTCAGGAAATCCCTGACTTCCTCAACGACCGGCATGTAGAACTGCCCATAGCGGATCATATCCGGATCGAACGGAATCCCTTCCTCCTCCAGGGCATCGCGGTATGCCTGTTCGCGTTCCATGGACTCGCGGTTTCCGCGGAACCCGGACAGGAAGCAGAGCCTGCGGCAGCCATGCTCCCGGATCAGATGAAGAACCATCTCTTTCATGCCCACCACATCGTCATAGTTGACGCAGTAGCAGCCGTTAGAGTAGTCATTGACATTGACACAGGGAATCCCGAAGCTGTCTGCCCTGGCAACCAGCTTCGGCACCACGTCTTTGCGGAGAATTTCTCCGAGAAATATGATACCATCCAGATTCTCAAAATCTGCCAGATCATAGATCGCGCCCTCGCCGGCGATGACGGAGTCCGACAGTTCAGCCTGTCCGAAGATGGATTTCTTCATCAGACTGTGGTGAATCAGAATATTGTAGTCTTTTTCTTTGGTGTATTCCAGAATGGCGGTCACAATCGTGCCCTCCTGGAGCACATCATCCCCCTCTAAAAACAGTCCTATGGTTTTTCGTTTCTGCATAGTGTTTCCCCCAGATAATACAAAAAGGGAACGCCGATGCGTTCCCTATAAAATTAAACATAATCCTTCAGTCAGCTTCTGCTAAAATAATGGTTAATATTGGATATAGTATACCATATCCAGGCAGAAAATTAAATGCCAAAATCGGTTGAAAATGTCGTTTGAATGTCGTTTTTATCTATCTACGGGCAGTTGACTCTGTATGTTCGCTTCCGTCTGCATTGTATGCGGCATCACAGAATTCGATCTTCACGAAGTCACATCCGTAGAAACTGTTGGTGGTCAGCAGGACAACCGGATAGTTCTCCAGGTGGTTTGGATCCAGATTCAGAACTTTCTCCTGCCATGCAGTGTCTGCAAGAACCATGTTGCCATTCTCATCGCGCTTGATGATATTGACGCCGTTGTCATCCTGGGCGACCTTTCCATCCGGGGTCAGCTCGAACTGAACCTGTGCAAAGTCTGTCTCATACTTCCATGCGGAGCCGTTGTCAGAGGTGTGGATCGCTTCGTCAGAGTAGACTAACTGCAGATCGGCGGACTTACTGAAGTCGTCATCGTGCATGGTGATGCGGATACATGGCTTTTTGAATTTGCTCCAGTCGTTCATCTGGAAGTGTGAATGCCACCACTCGTTGGATGCGCTGGTGGTCAGTTCCAGTCCCTGATAAGCAGGAACGTCTGTGTAGGTCACCTGTTTGGTGCGGAAGATACCGCCTACGGTCTGGCCGCTGTAGCTTCCGATAAATTCATCGCCGAAGTTCTTGCGGATCTGCTCGAGATCTACCGCCTCGGAATTGGTGGTGTTTCTCATGAAATCACCTTCCCAGGTGCAGACTACCAGAGGATCCTGGTTCTCACAGGTCGGATCCATAGGGATGCCGGTCGTGGTGGTCAGCTTCTGTGCCTCTGCGGCAAGAGAGACGGTGCAGCCGGTAAATGCCTGAATCACCTGTCCGATGTCGTCATATGCGAAATATGCGTTTTTCTTTTTGTTCTTGGTACCCTGACGGTCAACCAGTGTACCCTCGTCCCACATGACGGCAACGCATTTGTTCTGCTTGCAGCTCTCGAAGAACTGTTTGTAGTAAGCCGGGATTCCGTCTTTGTTGACAGATACCACACCGAACTCGCCGAAGATCACGGCGTATCCCTTGTCGGTAAATGCTTCCTTGACAGCGTCAAAGTCCTCCTGCATCGCTGCATAATCTGCATCGCTGCCCCAGGTGTCCATGAATGCGGAAGCACCCTTTGGTGTGTCGTAGGTCTGTGAGGAAGATTTGGAGATACCCCATCCCAGTGGATCATAGTAGTGGATGGAGACAAACAGTCTGCGGATGCCGTTCTGGGCGGTATCCTGTGGCATGACGTAAGTCAGCTTGTCGTTGCCGGTCTTTGCCTTGTCAGAATACTTGTCACCGCAGGTCTGATGCAGGTTCGTGTCCAGTCCCGGGATCAGAAGCATACGGTAGTAATTGTTGTTGAAGGAACCATCCGCATTGACACCGTCCTTGCGGATAATGTCTACGAATTTCTGGTTCAGTTCGTTGGTCAGTGCGTAATATTCTTCCTGGGTCAGGGTACCCTTGGTACCGTCATTGTCCCAGTCGTCGTTGAAGCGCTCTCCGAACTCCTCATTGCCACCCTCAAAGATCAGGCGGTCAGAGTACTCGCGGAAACGGGCTGCGAGCTGTGTCCACATATCCTCGTATTTCTTCATGGCCTGTGCGCGGACATCCTCGCGGGCATCCCCGAACATGCCCCACCAGCCATTATCCCAGTGGTCATTGATGATGACATACATCTCATTGTTCAGTGCGTAGTTGAGAACTTCCTCCACACGGTTCATATAGGCTGTATTGATCTGGTAATAGGTAGATCCGTCATCCTGCTTGATCTGTTTCATCATATTGGACCAGGCTACCGGAATACGGATCGTATTGATGCCATAGAGCTTTAAGCCGTCGAACAGCTTCTGGGTAGATACCGGGTTGTTGGCGTTGGTCTCATAGCCCTTTACCCAGTCTGCGTCGGTCAGGGCTGCCTGTTCTTCCTCTGTCAGGGAAGTACAGCTGTTGGCCAGGGTCTGCTCCAGGGAGTTTCCGACATTCCAGCCGACTGTCATCACATCGGTGAGATCCTGCGCGCTGAGTTCGGTACGCATCAGTCCGTTATCTTTGGTGGTGATGCCGCCTGCAGAGGTATGCTCTTCGCCGAGATTGGACCGGTTCAGCAGATCCTTAAGCTCATCCGGAGACAGGGTAGGTTTCTGTGAAGGTACGGTAGTAGGTGCCACAGAAGGTACTGCTGTAGGAGCGGCAGAAGGAACTGCGCCCGGTGCAGCGGAAGGTGCCTGGGTGGCTGGTGCAGCGGATGGTGCCTGAGTAGCCTGTGCTGCGGTAACCTTTACCTTGGCGGTCAGCTTTTTGGTCAGCTTCCTGCCGCTCTTCTTGTAGGCCAGCTTGGCGGTGATCTTTGCGGAGCCTGCCTTGCGGGCAGTGACCTTACCGGATTTGTTGACGGATACAATGGCCTTTTTGCTGCTTGTCCAGGTGATCTTCGCCTTGGCAGGCAGGTTCTTGACCTTCAGTTTTTTGCTCTGACCTACTGTCAGAGTCAGTGATTTTGCACTGAGTTTCGGGGCTTTGGCGGCACTTGCCTGAACGGTGGAAAATCCGCCGGCAGACACGACCAGAGCACTTGCCAGAACAAAGGACAAAATCTTTTTCATAACATTTGACTTCATAAGTCGCCCTCCTTTTTTTGATAAGAATATTGTACGTTATTTTAAGCAGAGTCACAAGAGAAAATCGAATATTTGTTGAGGGGTATAAAAAAGGACAGGAATGGGTGTATACTGTAGATAATTGACTATTTTGCCAGGACACGGAGTCTGTGGGCAGAGAAAGGGTTACAGGGGTTTGCACTATGAAATTAATGCATTTATCGGATTTACATATCGGAAAACGTGTGAATGAGTTTTCCATGCTCGAGGATCAGAGAGCGGTGTTTGAGGAGATCTGTCACATCCTGGATGAGGAGAAGGTGCAGGGGGTGATCATCGCGGGGGATGTCTATGACAGACAGGAGCCTTCCGCACAGGCGGTACAGCTCTGTGATGATCTGATCTGTGCCCTTCGCGAACGGGGGCTTAAGGTGTTTGCCATCAGCGGAAACCACGATTCCGCGGCACGCATTTCCTATGGAAGAAGGGTGATGCGCGACAGCGGGATCTATCTATCACGGCCCTATGACGGAGGGATAGAGGAGGTCTGCCTGGAGGATGAGTACGGCCCGGTGCAGGTGTATCTGATGCCGTTTCTCAAGCCGGCGCAGGTTCGTGCCGTGTTTCCGGACAATGACTGTGCGGACTATACGCAGGCGGTGGCCACGGTTCTGGATCATCTGGAGATGGACGGGACGAAGCGCAATGTGCTGGTAATGCATCAGTTTGTGGCCGGGGCGCAGACCTGTGAATCGGAGGAGGCCGTGGGAAGTCTTGAGGCAGTAGATGCGGCATTGCTGGAGAAGTTTGACTACGTGGCACTGGGGCATATCCACCGCGCGCAGCAGGTGCACAAAGAGTACATCCGCTACGCAGGGACTCCGCTCAAATATTCCCTGTCTGAGGTGAACCATCACAAGAGTGTCACGATCGTGGACCTCGGAGAAAAGGGATCGGTCGACATCCGTCAGATCCCGCTGCATCCACTCCGGGATATGTATGAGATCCGGGGATCTTTCGAGGAAGTAGCGTCGCGTTCTTATTATGAGGGCAAGGCATTTAAGGAGGGCTATCTTCATATTATCCTGACCGATGAGGAGATCATTCCCGAGGCGATGGGCAGACTGCGGGCTGTCTATCCGTATATCATGAAACTGAGCTATGACAATACGAGAACACGGACGGATTCGCTGGTGGAGGCGGCAAGGAAGCTGGAGAGCAAGAGCGAGCTGGAACTGTTTGAGGAACTCTATGTCAGCCAGAACGGACAGGAGATGACCGATGAGGCCAGAGAATATATGAGAGAACTGATTGAGCAGTGTCTGGATACGGAGAATATACAGACGGGCGGTTCGCGCAGAGCGAGAGGGGGTGCAGGACGATGAGACCACTGGTACTTAAGATGACGGCGTTCGGGCCGTATGCGGGGGAGGAGATCCTGGATTTCCGCAAACTGGGGACACAGGGCATCTATCTGATCACCGGAGACACCGGAGCCGGAAAGACGACGATCTTTGACGGAATCACCTATGCGCTCTATGGCAAGGCGAGCGGCCATGACCGTGACGAATCCATGGTGCGTTCCCAGTATGCCTCTGTGGATACGCCGACGCAGGTCGAACTGACCTTTTTATACCGGGGACAGGAGTATACGATCAGGAGAGCGCCGAAGCAGCTCCGCCGCAAGGCCAAAGGAGAGGGCATGACCAATAAGGCGGCGTGGGTCGAACTGACGCTTCCGGATGGGGATGTGCTGACCAAAGGGGGAGAGGTTCTTCGGAAGGTTCAGGAGATCCTGGGGCTCGACTTTGACCAGTTCACTAAGATCGTGATGATCGCCCAGGGCGCGTTCAAGGAATTTCTCACCGCGGGCAGTGACACCCGCAAGCAGATCTTCCGCAAGATCTTCAATACCTCACGGTTTCAGGAGATCCAGGAGACACTCGGAGAGCGCTGCCGTGCACTGGAAAATGACAGCGCAGAGCTGCAGCGCAGTGTGGCACAGTATCTGCAGGAGATTGCCTGTGATCCGCAGAGCGGGCAGCAGGAGGAATTGGAGCGTGCACAAAAAGGGGAGTTTTCTCTGACAGAATCTCTGAAGATCCTGGAGCACATTCTGGAGGAGGACCGTGCCGCGGTGACGAAGCTGGAGCAGGATCAAAATGAGGTGGAGAAGACCGCGCAGGAGCTGACCAGACGTATGGAGGCCGGAAAGCAGCGCGAAGCCGTACAAGTACAGCTTCAGGAGGAAATGCAGCGGCAGCCGGCCAGAGAGGCAGCCTGTGAGACCGCACAAAAGGCGCTGCAGGAGGAGACCGCGCACGACGGAGCCCGGGAGGCTCTGTCCCGGGAAATCCCCGTGCTCGAAGCGGGACTTCGGGAATATGATACCGTGGACCGGCTCCGCGCGGAATTAGAAGATCTGCAGCGGAAGCAGGAGCAGGAACAGAACAGACACAAAGATATGTCCCAAAAACAGGACAGAACCCGCCGCGCATTGGAGAAAGGCCGGGAGGAATTGGAGACATTGACCGATGCAGGAGAAAAACTGGCCCGTCTGGAGACCGGGAACACTGCATTGCAGGAACGCCGCACACAGCTTGCGTCATTGCAGGAAGCCTGCGGTCATCATGTGCGTCTGGAGGAGGACGCACAGGCAGCCAGACAGAAGTATCAGCAGGCAAAGAAGGAGTATGACAGCGCTGATGAGGTCAGCCGGACGATGGAGGGCCGTTATCTGGACGAGCAGGCGGGAATATTGGCACAGGAATTGAAAAAGCAGGAGGGGAAACCCTGTCCGGTCTGTGGAAATGTGCATTATATCCGACTGGCAGAGCTGTCTGAGGGAGCGCCGTCCAAGGAGGAACTGGATCGACAGAAGCAGCATTGTGAGAAACTGCATCAGAAGATGACAGCGGCCAATGAGAGGGCGGCATCGTTCACGGGACAGATCGGCCAGTCGGGCGGGGAGATCCGCCGGCAGGCACAGCTGCTGTGGAGGGAGGAACACGGAACTTCTGTGGATGTCCGGACGTTGCAGGACAGACTGGGGGAGGAACTGGAGAATATCCGGACCCGGGAGATGCAGATCCGTGGCGAGATCGAGCAGGAGAAGATGCGCGGGAAACGCAGGAGAGAACTGGAAGAACAATGCCATGAATTGAGGGAGAATTCTGAAAAGGAGACTGCACAGATCAGCCGGATCGCAGAGCAGCTTCAGGGACTGCGCGCTGCCGGGGAGGAGAAGCGCAGGCAGCTTCAGGAACTTCAGGAGAACATGCCGTATCCGGACCGCGCGCAGGCGATGGACACGCTGGAGGAGAAGCAGCGGACATTGCGGCAGTTGACCAGGGCCCGGGATCTGGCCGGGGAGACCCTGCGTCAGGCCGAGAAAGACCTTCATGTGGGACAGGAACTCATCGGAAAACTGCAGAGCCAGCTTGCGGGGATGCCTGCTCCGGAGCAGGAGGATATGCAGGAACTGGAGGAGCAGGCGGCACAGATCCGTGAGAAGAAGGATCTGCTGCAGGATGCGCGGATCCTTCTGGAAGGCCGTCTGCGCCAGAACCGGCAGATCTGTGATAAATTGCAGACACAGGCGGCACAGTATGCCGAACTGGATCAGAAACTGCGGATGGTTGGTGTATTGGCGGACACGGCTAACGGCCGTCTGACCGGAAAGGACAAGATCGCCTTTGAGACCTATGTGCAGATGACATATTTTGACCGGATGATCGCCAAGGCCAATGTGCGGCTGATGGAACTGACGGACGGCCAATATGAGTTTGTGCGCCGTGGAAAGGCTTCGGATCAGAGGTCACAGGCCGGACTGGATCTGGATGTCCGGGATTATTACAATGACAGTATCCGCGATGTCAAATCCCTGTCCGGCGGAGAGTCCTTCAAGGCATCTCTGGCCATGGCCCTGGGATTGTCCGATGAGATCATGGAGTCGGCCGGGGGTATCCAGATGGACACCATGTTTATCGATGAGGGCTTTGGTTCGCTGGATGACGAGTCGCTGCAGCAGGCGATCCGCGTCCTGCAGGAGCTGGGAAGCGGAAACCGTCTGGTGGGGATCATTTCCCATGTGGGAGAACTCAAATCCCGCATTGACCGGCAGATCGTTGTCACCAAAAACCGTGCCGAAGGAAGCACTACGAAGGTGGTATATTAGGCGGGGTATTAACACTGTGATTTCTAAAAAGAAAGAATCCATGAGAATGGATTTGTCACGAAACGATATGAAAAAGAGAGGAATGAAACTGTGAAGTTTGGAAATAAAATCGCAAGAAGAAAACCATTCGATAAGAATGACCCGCAGTATGTGAGCATGCGGGCCTTCTTTTCCGTGTTGATCACGCTGGCGCTTCCGATCGCCATGCAGAATCTGCTGAGTACCACAGCCAGCATGGTAGATACGATCATGATCGGAAGTGAGGGAGAACTGTCTGTGGCAGCAGTCGGTATCTGCTCCCAGATCTGTTCGCTGTTTTTCTCCTGTTACTGGGGATTTGCCAGTGGTTCGATCCTGTTCTTCTCCCAGTACTGGGGAGCCAGAGACGAGAAAGGCATCAATATGACATTCGGGCTCACACTGATCTGTATGGGACTGGTAGGACTGGGCTTTGGTGCCCTGTCTATTTTTCAGCCGCAGTTTCTGCTGAACCTGTACACCGACAAAGCCGATATTGTGGCACTCGGCATCCCATATATCCGCATCGTGGGATTTTCCTTTATCCTTCAGGTGCTGGGAGTGCTGATGAGTCTCCTGATGCGCGCGACAGAGCGTGTCAAGGCACCGCTCATCTGTTCCGCAGTGGGAATCCTGGTGAATTTCTGCCTGAACTGGGTGCTGATCTATGGACGGTTTGGCGCACCGAAGATGGGTGTGGCCGGTGCGGCAGTGGGAACGCTGGCATCTTCCGCAGTCAATCTGACACTGTTGACGATCTATGTGCTGCGCTCCGATTGCAGCGTCCGCCTGCACCTGTCACAGATCTTTTCATTTAACAGGTCTTTTCTGGGACGGTACCTGTCCAAATGTTTTCCGATCCTGTGCAATGAACTGCTGTACGGATTGGGGCAGATGCTGATCAATATCGTGATCGGACACCAGAACAAGTCGGCGATCGCGGCTATGGCGGCCTTTCGTGTCTGCGAGGGATTTGTCTATGCATTCTTTGGAGGACTTTCCAATGCGACCAGCGTCGTCGTGGGCAAGGAAGTCGGCGCGGGCAATCTGCGCAAGGGCTATCATTTCGCATGGAGATCTTCCATGTTCTGTCCGCTTGTCACCTTTACGATCGTACTGATCTGCACGATATTGAACCGTCCGCTGTTCGGGCTGTTCGGACTGGGCGCACAGGCGATGATGTACGGCAGATACATGCTGTATATTTATCTGATCCTGGGTTCTATCCGCACCTGCAACTACATTATGAATGAGTGCTACCGCGCAGGCGGTGAGGCGATTGTCGGTACCGTGTTCGAGGTGGCCTGTCTGTTCCTGATCAGTGTCCCGGCGACCTGGGCGTCCGGCATGGTCTTTCATCTGCCGTTCCTGGCGGTCTTTGCGTTTGTCTACACCGATGAGATCCTGCGTCTGATCGTACTGACCACGTACACGAGGACCGGCCGGTGGATCAAACCGGTGACGGCACAGGGGGCTGCCAGGCGTGAGTCATTTCTTCAGGAACTCCATGGGAAATAGAGAGGAACTTTGCGGGAGAAAGAGTGAAACCACGCAAAAGACAGAAACTGTTGTTATCTGGCGGGTTTTGTGGTAAGATGGAGTTTGGGTGTGTCTGTTTTTCGGACACAAAAGTGCTCACCATCCTGAAAGGAGAGAAAGATATGTCAAAAGCAAGTGTAGTATTGGGATGTTTCTATGGCGATGAGGGAAAGGGACGTACCACAGATTATCTGGCACAGTTTGCCGATGTCTCTGTACGTGCTTCCGGCGGGAATAACGCAGGCCACACCATCAAAGTCAACGGCGTTAAGTTTGCAATGCGTCTGATTCCATCCGGCATCCTGTCCGGCAAGACGATCGCGGTGATCGGCAATGGAGTCGTTCTGAATCCGGAGGTTCTTCTGGGAGAGATCGACATGCTCAAATCCCATGGAATTGATGTTGATAAATATTTGAAGATCAGTGACAAGGCGCATGTGATCTTCCCATATCATTGTAATCTGGATGTCATGCTGGAGAACAAGCGCAAGCATAAGCTGGGAACCACCAAGAACGGAATCGGCCCGACGTATTGCGACAAATACGAGAGAAGCGGTCTTCGCGTCGAGGATCTTTACAAGGATAATTTCCGGGAAGTCCTCAGATATCAGGTCGAGGTTAAAAATGAACTGCTTGCGATGAACGGAGAGCCAACCGTTGACGCAGACAGGATCATTGCAGACTATGAGGGATACGCACAGAAATTAAAGCCATATGTATGCGATACTGTCACACTGCTTCACAAATATCTGAAGGAAGATAAATTCATGGTAGTCGAGGGAGCACAGGCAACGCTGCTGGATATCGATTTTGGTTCATATCCATTCGTTACCTCGTCCAATCCGACCATCGGAGGTATTCTGACCGGAACCGGTCTGGCAGCCAGAGACATCGGCGATGTGTACGGGGTCATCAAGGCTTACTCCAGCCGTGTCGGTGAGGGTCCATATGTGACCGAGCTGTTTGATGAGACAGGAGACCGTATCCGCGATCTGGGACATGAGTACGGCACGGTGACCGGACGTCCAAGACGCTGTGGATGGCTGGATCTGGTGGCGCTCAGATACGCCATCAACCTGAACGGATGCAACTACATCAACCTGAACCATCTGGATACGATCGGAAAGTTTGACACCTTCAAGGCCTGCGTGGCTTACAATGTCAATGGAGAGATCACCAAAGACTTTTCCACCAACGAGCAGTTCCTGGCACAGGCAAAGCCGGTATATCAGGAATTCGAGGGCAATTTTGGAGACGTTTCCAAGTGCAGGACTTACGAGGAACTTCCTGAGGCAGCCAAGAAATACATTACATTTATCGAGGAATATACCGGAACGATCGTAAAACTGATCGGAACCGGGGCTGATCGTGAGAATATGATCGTCCGCGACAAGTAATCCCATCAATATTAATATGATACGGATAATAAAGTTTACATAGAATGGAGACAAACATGAAAAAGAAATTACTGGCAGTTGCACTGACAATCTCAATGGTAGCCTCTCTGGCTTCCTGTGGCAAATCTGACAAATCCGATCTGGCTAAGATCAAGGACAACGGTACGCTGGTGGTAGGTATCACCAATTTCGAGCCGATGGATTACAAGGATGAGAAAGGAAACTGGGTTGGCTTTGATGCAGATATGGCTGCGGCATTTGCCGAGAGCATTGGCGTCAAGGTAAAATTCACCGAGATCGACTGGGATAACAAGATCATGGAGCTTGACGGCGGCACGATCGACTGTGTATGGAACGGTATGACATTGACCGATGAGGTGACCAGTTCCATGGAGTGTACCAAGGCATACTGTAACAACGCACAGATCGTAATCGTACCTAAGGACAAGGCAGACAAGTGCAAAGACGTCGACAGCTTAAAGGGCATGAATTTTGCAGTAGAGGCAGGAAGTGCCGGCAAGGAGCAGGCGGACGCAAACGGACTGAAGAGTACCGAGGTGGAGAGTCAGGCCAACGCACTGATGGAAGTGGCTTCCGGAACCTGTGACGGTGCGATCATCGATTCCCTGATGGCAGCAGCCATGGTCGGAGAGGGAACCAGCTATGACAAGCTGACTTACACGATCTCTCTGAACAGTGAGGAGTACGGCGTCGGTTTCCGCAAGGGTTCAGACGCAGCAGAGGAGCTGAACAAGTTCTTTGACAAGTGTTCTGAGGACGGAACAACTGAGAAGATTGCAGAAAAATACGGCGTACAGGCTGCACTTAGCAAATAATTGCAGCCAAAGGAGCAAACATGGATCAAATCATGCAACAGTTACCGATCGTCCTTCACTCGCTGAACGTCGGTTTTTTACAGACATTACGATTATTCTTTGTCACTCTGCTGGGGGCATTGCCGCTGGGACTGCTCATCTCATTTTGCAGCAGATCCCGCATTACCCCGGTCAGGGTGCTGTTCAAGGTGATCATCTGGATCGTCAGGGGAACGCCTCTGATGATCCAGCTTCTGATCATCTATTATTTTCCGGGACTGGTCTTACACAATCCGGTCTGGGGCGGTGATGAATCCGGACGTTTTCTGGCGTCCTCGGTGGCGTTTATCCTGAACTATTCCTGCTATCTGTCGGAGATCTTCCGGGGCGGGATCGAGAGCATCCCGGTGGGTCAGGATGAGGCGGGAGCCGTCCTTGGTATGACAAGGAGACAGGTCTTTTTCCATGTCAAGTTACTTCAGATGGTGAAAAATGTCCTTCCCCCTCTGTCCAATGAGATCCTGACTCTGGTCAAGGATACTTCCCTGGCACGGATCATTGCCCTGCAGGAAGTGATCTGGGCAGGACAGTCCTTCATGAAGGGATCCCAGGGAATCTCAGGCGCGATCTGGCCGTTGTTCTTTACGGCGATCTATTATCTGATCTGTAACGGAATTCTGACGATCCTGCTGGGACAGGCGGAGAAGAAGATGAAATACTTCCGCTAGGGAAGAGCGAACACAGGAAGGAATACAAAGAAAATGTCTATTTTAGAGGTAGAACATATCTGTAAATCCTTTGACAAGACAAAGGTATTAAAGGATATCAGCTTTTCGCTGGAGGAAAGCCAGGTGATGTCGATCATCGGATCATCGGGCAGTGGAAAGACGACACTGCTCCGGTGTCTGAACTTTTTGGGATATCCGGATCAGGGAATCATCAAGGTTCACGGCAATGTGATCTTTGACGGATCCGATCCAAACTATCTGAAAGAATCTGTGATCCGGCAGAACCGTCTGCATTTTGGCATGGTTTTCCAGTCATTCAATCTGTTTCCACAGTATACCGCGCTTGGCAATGTCATGCTGGCCAAACAGCTTCAGGCAAAGAAACTGCCGGACTACAAGTCCAGGAAAAAAGAGATCCTGGAGGAGATCCGCGGGGAGGCAGAGGGATATCTGCGCCAGATGGGACTTTCAAACCGTATGGATAATTATCCGCACCAGTTGTCGGGCGGACAGTGCCAGCGTGTCGCGATCGCGCGTGCTCTGGCCATGAAGCCGGACATTCTGTGCTTTGATGAGCCGACTTCGGCGCTGGATCCGGAGCTGACCGGAGAGGTACTCAAGGTCATGAAGGAACTGGCGGAGCAGAAGATGACGATGATCATTGTGACCCATGAGATGGCATTCGCCAGGGATGTGTCCGATCAGGTGTTGTTTATGGACGATGGTTACGTGCTGGAGTATGGAGCACCGGACGAGGTGTTTGGCAATCCGAAAGAAGAGCGTACCAAGCAGTTCCTGTCGAGATTCCGGGATCTTTCCGAGTGACATGCGTCATGTATTTTTAGGGTTGACAAAATATATTGTTTTTTATATCATGAAACAGTAGAGTAAAACTGATGTTATAAGACGAGCGTTGTAGCAAATAATGATTGGAGATGGAGTCTGTCTGTGCAGGAGCGTCACAGGCGGACCAGATGTGGGGTGAAGACCGCAGAGACAGGGTTGCATCTGACATCGCCGCAGAGACGCTTCAGATGAGGAGTAGTATGCCACCAAAAGCTAGATTTACCAGAGAACAGATTATTGATGCAGCCTACGGGCTGATGATGGAGAGAGGAATCGAGGCAGTCGTCGCCCGCGAGGTAGGAAAGCGCATGAATGCCACCACGACACCGATCTTCACGTATTTTGAGGGAATGGATGAGGTAAAGGGAGCAGTATATGACCGTACCAAGAAGGAGTGTATGGAGTATCTGCGCGAGAGTCTGAACTTCAAGCCGGCATTCAAGGAGTTTGGTATGCGCTGGATCAATTACGCCAAGCAGTATCCGAATGCTTATGCCATGCTTTTTATGAGGGAGGGTGTGAGCCAGGAGACCAAAAGTGTATTTGATACGGATATGTTCCAGATGATGCAGCCGATGATCAAGGAGATGGAGATGGGATTTGGAGTGTCCCATGACGGAGCGGTCCGCGTGGTCAATGATATGATCATGTTTTCCCAGGGTATTGCGATTATGCTGGTCAAGAAGCTCGAAGAGATGACCGATGAGCAGATCAGCAGCTGTCTGACCAGAGTATATTTCTCCTGCATTGCAGGATGCCTGCTCCGGGAGGGCAAGTTCAAGGCGCATGAGCAGATGATACAGAGTATGCTGAGCCTGCCGGCGGAGATGCCGAAAGAATCTGATGCTAAATAAGGATTGACAAGATTCTGCCATGGTGATATGGTTATATCAGTTTATAGTGAAACCGTTGAGGAAGAGAAGTACCTCTACATGATGTTTTCCAGAGAGCCGCGGTTGGTGAGATGCGGTAAACTAGTGCATTGGGAATGGACTTCTGAGGGTGCAGTCAAATGTAGATCCATCGAATCTACAGAGTATTCTGCAACGTGAAGACATACGTCAGTTGTCGTGGATATGAAGGTATCCAGCTAAGGGCACAGGGTCGTTCCTGTGAAACAAGGTGGCACCGCGGATTAGTAGATTCGTCCTTGATAGAAAGAAATTTCTATCAAGGACTTTTTTTGTTTGTTTATTTTTATTATTCATTTATAGAAAGGAATGGTGAATCGTATGATCAAAGAAGCAATCGTAAAAATCGTAAACAAAGAGGATCTGACATATGATGAGGCCTACAAGGTCATGAATGAGATCATGGGAGGTGAGACTTCCCCGACACAGAATGCAGCATTTCTGGCATCGCTGTCTACCAAGAGTGCCAAGGCAGAGACCACAGAGGAGATCGCAGGCTGTGCCGCAGCCATGAGAGACCGCGCTACCAAGGTAGATACCGGCATGGATGTCTTTGAGATCGTCGGTACCGGCGGAGACAATGCACAGAGTTTTAACATCTCGACCACATCGGCACTGGTCGCAGCCGCAGGCGGCATGAAAGTGGCAAAGCACGGAAATCGTGCAGCATCTTCCCTGTGCGGCACGGCAGACTGCCTGGAAGCCCTGGGAGTAAACATTGAGCAGGATCCGGACAAATGCGTGGAACTCCTGGCAGAAGCCGGCATGTGCTTCTTCTTTGCACAGAAATATCACAGTTCCATGAAGTATGTCGGAGCGATCCGCAAGGAGCTGGGCTTCAGAACCGTATTTAACATCCTCGGACCTCTGACCAATCCGGGATCTCCAAAGATGCAGCTTCTGGGCGTGTATGACGAGTATCTGGTAGAGCCGCTGGCACAGGTCCTGATCAGCCTCGGGGTAGAGCGTGGCATGGTAGTGTACGGCATGGACAAACTCGATGAGATCTCCATGAGCGCACCGACCAAGGTCTGTGAGTTCAAGGACGGATGGTTCAAGAGTTACACCATTGCGCCGGAGGACTTCGGATTTGAGCGTTGCACGAAAGAGGAACTGCGTGGCGGCACTCCACAGGAGAATGCGGAGATCACCCGCGGGATCCTGAAGGGACAGAAGGGGCCAAAGAGAAACGCCGTGCTGATGAATGCAGGTGCATCCCTCTACATCGGAGGCAAGGCAGAGAGCCTGAAAGAGGGCATCGAACTGGCCGGACAGATCATTGACTCCGGCAAGGCATACGAGACATTGGAAAAGCTGATCGAGGTCAGCAATCGATAAAAGAAAGGTTGGTTAACGACATGACAAATCAGAACGGACGATTTGGAATCCACGGAGGACAGTATATTCCGGAGACGCTGATGAACGCTGTCAATGAGCTTGAGGAAGCATATGAATATTATAAGAACGATCCGCAGTTCAACAAGGAGCTGACAGACCTGCTCAATGATTATGCAGGACGTCCATCCAGACTGTATTATGCGGAGAAGATGACAAAGGATCTCGGAGGAGCAAAGATCTATCTGAAGAGAGAGGATCTGAACCACACCGGTGCCCACAAGATCAATAATGTACTGGGACAGGCGCTTCTGGCCAAGAAGATGGGAAAGACCCGTCTGATCGCGGAGACCGGTGCCGGACAGCACGGCGTGGCCACCGCAACGGCGGCAGCGTTGATGGGGATGGAGTGTGTCGTCTTCATGGGAGAGGAGGACACCAAGCGCCAGGCACTCAACGTATACCGTATGAGACTGCTGGGAGCAGAGGTGATCCCGGTTACTTCCGGAACAGCGACTCTCAAGGATGCGGTATCTGAGGCGATGAGAGAGTGGACAAGCCGTATCGATGATACCCATTATTGTCTGGGATCTGTCATGGGACCACATCCGTTCCCGACGATCGTGCGCGATTTTCAGGCAGTCATCTCCAAGGAGATTAAAGAGCAGATCCTGGAGAAGGAGGGACGTCTGCCGGATGCGGTGTTAGCCTGTGTCGGAGGCGGATCCAATGCGATCGGAACCTTCTATCATTTCATTCCGGACGAGGGTGTGCAGCTGATCGGCTGCGAGGCGGCAGGACGAGGCATTGATACCTTCGAGACCGCGGCAACCGTCAATACCGGCAGGGTGGGAATCTTCCACGGCATGAAATCCTACTTCTGTCAGGACAAGTACGGACAGATCGCGCCGGTATATTCCATTTCAGCCGGACTGGATTATCCGGGTGTCGGACCGGAGCACGCCCATCTTCATGACATCGGACGTGCACAGTATGTTCCGGTGACCGATGACGAGGCGGTCAATGCGTTTGAATACCTGTCCAGGACAGAGGGAATCATTCCGGCGATCGAGTCATCCCACGCCGTAGCCCATGCAATGAAGCTGGCACCGACGATGGACAAGGACAAGATCATTGTCATCACGATATCCGGCCGCGGAGACAAGGACTGCGCCGCGATCGCACGTTACAGAGGGGAGGATATCCATGAGTAAGATAGCAGAAGCATTTCAGAATAAAAAGGCATTTATCCCATTTATCACCTGTGGAGATCCGGATCTGGAGACCACGAAGGCGGCCGTTCATGAGATGGTGGCAGCCGGTGCAGATCTGATCGAGCTGGGGATCCCATTTTCGGATCCGACGGCCGAGGGACCGGTGATCCAGGGAGCCAATATCCGTGCGCTGCAGGGCGGCATCACGACCGATGATGTCTTTCAGATGGTGGGGGAGCTGCGCGAGGATGTCACGATCCCGATGGTATTTATGACCTACGCCAATGTGGTATTTTCCTATGGGGCAGACGAGTTTATCTCCACCTGTCAGCAGATCGACATCGATGGGCTGATCCTGCCGGATATTCCGTATGAGGAGAAAGACGAATTCCAGGAGTATTGTGACAAGTATGACGTGGATCTGATCTCCATGATCGCACCGACCTCTGAGAACCGCATTGCCATGATCGCGGCAGAGGCCAAAGGATTTATCTATGTCGTGTCCAGTCTGGGCGTGACCGGAGCCAGAAGCGAGATCAAGACCGATCTGGCATCGATCGTAGATGTGATCCGCCAGAATACCAAGACACCATGCGCGATCGGATTTGGAATCTCCCATCCGGAGCAGGCGCACCGGATGGCGCAGATTTCGGACGGAGCCATCGTGGGATCTGCGATCGTGCGTCTGATGGAGCAGTATGGCAAGGACGCTCCAAAACACGTCGGAGAATATGTCAGAAGCATGAAAGAGGCTCTCTGATCGACAGCATAATAACAGGCCTGGAGACGGCTGTCTCCGGGAACGAAGGAAAACCCGTATGCTCAGGCGAAAATGCCTGCTGTCATGCGGGTTTTTTTGTGATAAAATGTGACATGGAAAACGAGGGAATCTGTAGCCGCAGCCATGTCGTCTGCGGGCAGCCGCAGGGTGACCGTGGTGTCCGGCAATCTTGAGGATATCCGCCTGCGCAGCGTGTACGATATCCGGTGAGCGGCCGGAGAAAGGGATGTGAGAAGATGATAAAAGACAGGAAATACCAGATAGATACCGAGGAGAATAAAACATTTCTGCAGGAGAATGCAGAGGCATTGCTGGCGTTTGGCCATCAGTTTCCTTCGCCGCAGGGCGGAGCCTATTATCTCGGAGACGATGGGACGCCGTGGAAGGATCGTCCCAGAGAGACCTGGATCACCTGCCGCATGGCCCATGTATACAGCCTGGGGACGGTGCTTGGGCATCCGGGCAGCAGGGAACTGGCAGAGGCCGCGGTAGCGGGACTGCGAGGGGAACTGCAGGACCGGGAACACGGCGGCTGGTATGCGGGGCGTACCGCGGATGGCGGGATCCTGCCGACGAAACAGTGCTATGCCCATGCGTTTGTGATCCTGGCAGGCTGCAGCGCCAGTCTGGCAGGGGCTGCCGGAGCGAAAGAACTGCTAAACGATGCACTGGCAGTCTATGATGAGAAGTTTTGGGACGAGGAACAGGGTCTGGCCGTGGACACCTGGAACACGGAATTTACCGAGCTGGATCCGTACCGCGGCATCAATGCCAACATGCATACGGTGGAGGCGTTTCTGGCGGCGGCAGATACGCTCGGAGAGGACAGATACCGCGTGCGCGCGGGACGTATCATAGACCATGTCGTGGGCTGGGCCGGTGACAATGACTACCGGATCCCGGAGCATTTTCATGAGGACTGGACACCGGATCTGGAGAAGAACCGGGACAAGCCGGACGATCCGTTCAAGCCATATGGTGCGACACCGGGGCATGGGATCGAATGGGCACGGCTGATCGTGCAGTGGGCGTCATCGACCTACGGTGTGGACAGCGCGGAGGCGGTTCCGTATCTGGAGACGGCCGGGAAACTGTACCGGCGTGCGGTGGCCGATGCCTGGAATGTGGATGGAGCCAGAGGCATTGTCTATACGACGGACTGGCAGGGCCGTCCGGTGGTGCACGACCGCATGCACTGGACACTGGCCGAAGCCATCAATACCTCTGCGGTGCTCTACCGCGTGACCGGGGATGCCGGATATGCCGATGATTACAGTGAATTCATGGAATATCTCGATGAGGTGGTGCTGGATCACAACTGTGGCTCCTGGTATCACCAGCTCGATGAACATAATCAGTTGATGACGACGGTGTGGCCGGGCAAGTCCGACATTTACCATGCATTGCAGGCCATGCTGATCCCGTACCGGCCGGTCGATCTGTCGGTCGGCGTGTACGGAACGGACAGAGAGGTAAGGTGAGAATGATGAGAAAGAGTAAGCAGATGTCGGAGTCGTTCCGGATCGCCGCGCTGTTGTCAGTGTCCGGCGGTCTTCAGGATGTCTACACCTATATTTCCAGGGGAGAGGTCTTTGCCAATGCGCAGACCGGCAATATCGTCCTGCTCAGCCAGAACCTGTTTGCCGGCAATCTGAGGCGCGCACTGCATTATCTGGTGCCGCTTCTGTTCTTTGCACTGGGTGTGGCGGCCGCGACCGAGGTACGGCGTTCGTTCCAGAACCGGCCGAGGTTTCACTGGCGGCAGCTGGTGGTGCTGGTGGAGATCGTGCTGTTGTTCGCCGTGGGGTTTATGCCGACCAGGCTGAATCTTCTGGCCAATGCGCTGGTATCCTTCTCCTGTGCGATGCAGGTGCAGTCCTTCCGCAAGGTACATAGTTATGCGTTTGCCAGCACCATGTGTATCGGCAATATCCGCAGCGGCATGGAGGCACTTTGCAGTTACCGGGAGGATCATAACCGGGAGACCCTGTTCAAATCCCTTCACTATTTTGCGATCATCCTGCTGTTCGGTGTGGGTGCCGGCGTGGGAAGTGTGCTGATCCGTAAACTGGGGATGCACACGATCTGGGTATCCAGCCTGCTCCTGCTGGTCAGCCTGTGCGTTATGCTGATCCAGGAGGAAGAGGATAAACTGGAGCAGGAACACAAACAGATAAAGAACGGGGAGAGTTCCCGGAACTGCTGAAAGAAACAGGAGAGAACCTGAAAGGAACACAGGGAATAAAAGAAAGGAAGCCTTATGATAAAGACAATGAAAAGAATGATGGCGTATCTGCTGGTATTTGCCATGATCCTGTCTCTGGATCCGGCCGGTGCGGCCGCAGCAGCCAGAGCGGATGTGAAGCTCAGCAAGAAAAGCGTCACCCTGAAGAAGGGAAAGAAAACCAATGTTGCTGTGAGGGCAGCCAAAGACTGCGAGATCCGGAAGATCCGCATCACGAAGAACAGTAAGAAAAAAGTCGCTTCGGTGAAGGTGCGCAAGAACAAGCTCCGTGTCACCGCGAAGAAAAAAGGTACTGCCAAGGTGACGGTGGCTGTCAGCTACCGCAAGGGGGCAAAAGTTCAGACGAAGAAGCTGCGTCTGACCGTCAAGGTAAAGAACGCAGCAGCAGTCCGTATCACGCCGAAGCCGGTAAAGAGTACAAAGCCATCGGCCACACCGGGGCCGACCTCGACACCGGACAACCGGGTCACCCGAGGAAGCTGGATCAAGACATTGTGTGAGGAGATGTCCATCGACGTGTCCGGGATCCAGGCCGATGCCGTGGATTATGATTTTGCGGACATTGAGAACTATTCCGGTGCCCTGCAGATCGAGGCGGCCTACCGCTATGGTCTGCTTCCGGTGGAGAATGATGTGCAGGACGTTCCGTATTTTTATCCGGTGAACATGCTTACCCGTGACTATATGGCGTACACGCTGTCCAGAGCGCTGGGCTTCAAGTTCGACGGAGAACTGATCTCCTGCACGGACATTGGGAACGCCCGCTATCAGCAGGAAGTTTCCAATGTAGTCAAGGCCGGCATCATGACATTGTCCGGGAATACATTCTCCCCGAATGCGTACGTCACAAAGGAAGAGGTGGAACAGGTCAAAAAGAAGATCCGCGAGTGGAACGCTTCCGCCGATCTGAGCGGCAAAGCCGAGTACGACAAGTCCACCTACGCGGCGGGTGTAAAGGACAATTCTGATTGCAGCGGATACACGGTAGAGCAGGACGCAGACGGCTATACCCTGCAGTTTGAGGAGGACAATGCCCCTGCTCTGGCACAGGGCGATATCACGATCCTGGGAGCCAATGAGGAGTATCCGGAGGGCATTGCGTTGAAGGTGACAGAGGTGACGGGAGATGCCACCTACACCTGCGTGGCACCGGATGTAGAGGAAGTCTACACCAACATTGACCTGCTCGGACAGGGCGAGGTGGACTACCGCAATGTCAAGCCGGCCGACGATGACATTACCGTAAGCTACGATGCACCGGAACAGACGGAGGAACCGGCCACGTCCACACAGTCATTGAAGGGAAAGAATCTCAAGGCGATCGGTGGAACCTTCAAGCCGGAGGACGTCAAGTTCACCTTCGATCTGGGCGAGGGAAAAACGATCACAGACAATCTGAAACTCAAGGGAAAAGTGACCGTCACGATCCCGGAGATCACCGCATTGCTGGATGCCAATGTGAGTCTGTCCAAGGGACTGTCGGTCAAGGAACTGACCCTGTCCATGACTCACCAGATCGACATTGCCGGAGGTCTGTACTGGGCTGTGGCGGACAGTGGACAGTCCCTGCAGGACGGAAATTACGAAAATGATATCCAGGGGATCCTGCACAAAGCCCAGGGCTCCAATTTTGAGGCCGGCCGTCTCGATCTGGGAATCGTGCCGATCCATGTGGCCTACGGGCTGGGCATCAACATCCACTTCTTTGCCGAGATCTCTCTGAAGGGAGAGGTGTCCATCACCTACAGCATCAATGGAACCGAGGGTATCCAGTACAAGGACAATATGTTCCGGACGATCTTCAACTTTGCGGACACGCTGTCCCTGTTTGAGGTGGCGGGAACCGGATCACTGCAGATCGGTCTGGCCGTGGATCTCGCATTTATGGAAGTATTTGACGTGGTCGGTGTGACATTCCAGGCGGGCCCGGCATTCAATGTGAAGCTGACCCCTCACGTCTTTGCCACCGATGCACTGGTCTGTGCCAATGCCTCGCTGTATCTGGCCGCGAAGATCACACTGGATCAGGAGACCATTGTGGGAGAATTCCTGAAGACAGTGCTTCATGTCACCGTGGAACATGAACTGCTCAAGGACAATGAAAACAATCCTCTGCGTCTGAATTTCCACATGGAAAATCTCAAGAAGGTCAGCAAGTGTACGTTCGGAGCGGGCACGATCACCGGAAATGTGGTGGATTTTGACAATGGCAGACCGATCGCCAATGCGATGGTCCGCGTATATCTGAGAGACAAGGACGGATCCGACCTGCAGATCCGCAAGAAATTTACCGATAAGACCGGAAGCTACCGTTTTGACAATCTCACCGACGGAACCTACACGATCGTCGTGACAGCCACAGGCTACAAGGAATGCCGGATCGACGATGTGGCCGTGGTCAAGAATTCGGTCAACACCGCAGACACGGCGCGCATGATCCGTCGTGACAATGGCCAGGGACAGTTGAAATTCAAGGTCGTATCTGCCGTGACAGGCGAGGATCTGACCGGCTGGGATTATGAGATCTCTACGACCAATACCTACAGCAATATGGCAGATATCAAGGGAACTTCCACGGACGCACAGTACCTTCAGAACGTGGAGTGCGGAAACTACGTGGTGAAGATCTCCAAGGAAGATTACATTTCGACGACACAGAATATCAATGTGCTCAAGGGGGCTAACCGCACGGTGACCATCGCACTCTCGCCAAAATTCACGACGATCGGCGATGACGATGCGATCAGGTTTGTCCTGACCTGGGGCGAGGAACCGGCCGATCTGGACTCCCACGTATTTGTCAAAAATGCAGCGGGCGGAGTTGTGGGACATGTCTACTATTCCAATAAGGAATACGAGGATGACAACACCAGCGTCAACCTGGATGTGGACGACCGTGAGAGCTACGGACCGGAGACGATCACTCTGGAAAAGACCAGCGATGACTATACCTACAGCTATTACGTCTATGATTTTACCAATGAAGACAGTTCTGCCAGCGACCTGCTGTCCCTGTCTTCCGCCAAAGGTTCTGTCTATGCGGGATCGAAACTGCTCTACAGCTTCCATGTGCCATACAGCCGCAGCGGAACCGCCTGGAAACTGTTTGACTATACACCGTCCAACGGCGGACTGACGATCTACAACCAGATGGGATGGTCGACGTCCAGCCTGGAATTTGGAGACAGCGTTGACTGGGATTCTTCGAATGATGATTAAGACCGGAAAAGGAGGGCGCATTTATGCAGGTAAAGGCTTCAAAGAAGACCATGCTGGCATTCACGATACTGGCTGCCGCCATGGCATTTGTCGTACTCGTCCATATGGGAACGACATTGTGGAAGACCAGAGGCTATGAGCGGGTGCAGGGTCAGATCCTCGGGGTAGATGATTCCTACATCCGGCGCGACTCCGGGGATTCCACGGTGGTTCACAAGATCTACTTTTCCTATCGGGTAGGAGAGTCTGAGTACAGCGATTTCTATGAGGATCTGACACGCTGGGGCGCCAAAGCCGGCAAGAAGATCACTGTGCATTATGATCCGGCTGCGCCGGAGAGAAACCGCAAACCGATGACGACAGAGATCGTGGTGTTTCTGGGCGTGGCCGTTCTGACGCTGGCATTTGCCGCGATGACGCGCAAGGCAGAGTAATGGCACAAAATGTCGACGCTGCAATCGACTGCAAAGAGAAGCTGTGATAGAAAACGCCAGCTTTGCGATCAACTGCAAAGAGGGGCGGTGACAGAAAATGCCAGCTTTGCGATCAACTTTTGAAATGAATGTAAAATTAAATGAATCAGATAGAATCCTGCGACAATATATAAGTGAAGATCAGGAACACGAGAGAACGTACGATGAGAGGATACAGGAGGTGGAACACGTGTCGCCGCAGGATATGGAACAGATCATACACGAATACGGAGATGACATTTACCGCTTCTGCTTTCATCTGACGGGAAGTCGTGATGAGGCGGATGATCTTTATCAGGATACTTTTGTGAAAGCGATCCAGCTTCGCCACAAACTGGACCGCGGTGGCAATATCAAAAGCTACCTGATGGGTATTTCCGTCAATCTATGGAAAAACCGGGTCAAAAAGGAAACGCGCAGAAGAGAGTTAATACCAGAGATCAGTTATGAAGATGCGCAGTGGCAGGCCGGCGTACAGTCGGATCCCCTGAGAGATGTCGTGGATCAGGAGGCCGGACAGGACGTGATGGCCGCCGTTGCAGGTCTGCCCGATAAACAGAGAGTGGTAGTGCTCCTTCACTATACGCAGGATTATCCTACCGGAGAGATTGCCAGGATATTACATATACCCAGAGGAACCGTGCTAAGCCGCCTGGCCAAAGCAAGACAAAATATCAGATCATATTTGGAGGGACGAGGTTATGAAATATGATATGGAAAAATTGTTGAGAAATGTCTATCACCAGGAAATCAAGCCGGATAATATTCTTAATCAGCGAGCCCTTCGAAGAATGCAGTTGGAGGAGCAAAACGATATGAAGAAATCCTGGAGCGTAAAGAAAACCGCAGTGGCAGCGGCCCTGGCCTGTCTGGTCGTCACACAGGGTGTGGGAGCTGCTTATGCAGCAATCAACCATACCAGTATCCTGTCACTGTTTACCGGAGAGTCCAAGGAGATTCAGGACCGGGCAAAGACACTCAGAGAGACCGAAGTGGATCAGGCAGCAGGCAGCAATGCCAATCAGTCCGCATACGCTGCTTTTTCCGTAAGGGAAGCTCTTTGTGACAAGAACCATGTATACGTGGAAACTGTGGCCAAGCCGGCCAGTGACAGGTATCTGCTGGTACCATCCGAGTGCTGGTCCGAAAAAGAGGACTGGTCCATCGAGGAACTTGGTATCAAGGGAGAAAAAGATACCGAAGAGACCATTGCACAGTATGCAAAACGTATGAACAAGACCTGTGTCGAGGTCAATATGTGGGTCAATGCACCTGCGGACTCCCAGTCCATCAGTTATCAGACTGAGGCTGATGGAACGCTGGTCTACGATATTTCCTTTGAGAATACCACGCAGAAAGAGAAGCTGGATTACACCTGTGATACCGTTGTATATCTGCCGGGACAGGACGAAAAGAAACTGGAAGATTCCATCGCATTTACGCTGAAGGATCAGACCGGAGATGTCCAGACGATCCACTATGTGCCTGGCAAGGACAATGCCATTGACGGAACCAAACTGGTACTGGACGGCATTGACTTTGAGAAGAGTGCACTGAATATGAAGTGTACGGTCAAATACCATACCACCGATGCCAATGTCAAAGACTGGAAGAGCTGGTGCAAGACCGACGATTCCGATGTCTGCTTCTATCTGCTCGATGAGAATGGAAATGAAGTCGAGAGCAAGGGCAGCTACGGACAGGACTCCATCGGCAAAGATGGCTCACTCACAGAATGCGATGAATACAGCACTGCTGATCTGGGAGACACCCTGACATTCCTGGTACGCAACTGTATGACCAAGGAAGTGCTGGGAACAGTAACCGTAACGCAGAAGTAGGCAAAGCAGCCTGATGCAGGGAGAATAAGCCTCTTAAAAAATGAATTGACAAATAGCTTGTACCTGTGATAGCGTGAAGAAAGATATCAGGGAGTAGTTCGCACCACGGAAGCGGTGTTGTGCTGTTCGTCATCACGTCAGCCGGATGGATCACATCAGGGGCTGACCGGATAGTACGCTTTTGACAGGCAAAAGGAACGAGACTTTTATTGTGTTATTTGAATGCAATAAAAGTTTTCGTTCCTTTTTTTGCTTTATAGGAAACTTCTCGTTTCCTATAAAGCAAAAAACGCTCCGCGAGGATGCGCATCTCGCGGAGAAGAAGTTAGCTGTAAACAGCACCGCTCGAGCGCGAAAGAGTCGCAAGCGACTCTTTGTTCTTATGGCGGAATGGAGTTTGCTCATTGAAAGGAGGCTGTTATGGAAACGAAGAAATGTTACTGGAGCATGTCGACATCTGAACTGTTGGAGAGATTCGGTGTACCAAAAGAGGGACATACGCAGGAGGAGGCGCAGAGAATTCTGGAGGAACACGGTGAAAATGTGCTGCGGGAGGGACAGAAGAAACGTGTCCTTCAGGTGTTTTTCGAACAGTTTTGTGATCTGCTGGTCATCATACTGATCGTGGCGGCCGTCATATCACTGTTTTCCGGAAATGTCGAGAGTACGGTGGTCATCCTTCTGGTGCTGATGTTGAATGCGGTACTTGGGACAGTGCAGCATTGCAAGGCACAGAAATCTCTCGAAAGTCTGAAAAAGCTCTCATCACCCCACACGAAGATCCAAAGAGACGGACAGATCCGGGAACTGCCCTCCGGTCAGGTGGTGCCCGGAGATGTCGTGCTGCTGGAGGCCGGAGACCTGGTACCGGCAGATGGCTGTCTGCTGTGCGGCTATTCCCTGCAGGTCAATGAGAGTTCTCTGACCGGAGAGTCTGTCAATGCAGAGAAGTGTTGTGGGAAACTTCCGGAGGAGACGCCGTTGGCAGAGCGCAGCAACATGGTATATTCCGGCAGCCTGGTCACCTATGGGCGGGCAGAGATCCTGGTGACGGCGACAGGAATGGACACGGAGATCGGCAGGATCGCCGACCTGATGAATCTGGCCACCGAGAGAAAGACGCCCTTGCAGGAGAGCCTGGATCAGTTCTCCGGGAGGCTGGCTGTCCTCATTATGGGAATCTCTGTCGTCGTGTTTGCGCTCAGCCTGTACCGCAGGATGACCCTGTTGGATTCCCTGATGTTTGCGGTGGCACTGGCGGTAGCCGCCATCCCGGAGGCATTGGGATCCATCGTCACGATCGTGCAGGCCTTTGGTACCCAGAAGATGGCCAGAGAACATGCCATCATCAAGGATCTGAAGGCGGTGGAGAGCCTGGGCTGTGTGTCTGTGATCTGTTCGGATAAGACCGGTACACTGACCCAGAACAAGATGACCGTGCAGAAGCTGTACGCGGACGGAGAGGAATTCTCACCGGAGAAACTGCATGTCCAAAATCCCGCACACAGATATCTGCTGTACGATGCCGTGCTGGCCAATGATGCGACATGTGTGGACGGAGAGGAGATCGGCGATCCGACGGAGACGGCGCTGCTGGCACTTTACGATAGGGTGATGGAAGGAGCGGACGGTGGTGCCGATTCTTTCCCGGCAGAAGCGGATAGCAGGGGAGTGCGCGCATTGAGGGAATCTATGCCGCGCCTGGAGGAGATCCCTTTTGATTCGGAGCGCAAACTCATGAGCACCAGACACCGCGTGGACGGCGTCGGTACCGTGTTTGTCAAAGGGGCAGTGGATGTGCTTCTGGAACGGTGCGATTCTGTCTGCTATGCCGATGGGATCCGGGAGATGACCGGCCGGGAAAAGGAACGGATCCTCCACCGGAACCGGATATTTTCAGAACAGGGACTCCGGGTGCTCGCCTTTGCATACAAGGAAATGGAGGAGCCGCTTGGTCCTGACTCAGAACAGGGATTTCTCTTCCTGGGACTGATCGCAATGGTGGATCCACCCCGCCCGGAATCCGCAGGAGCAGTGGAAAATGCGGCGCAGGCCGGCATAAAGACGGTCATGATCACGGGAGATCATAAGGAGACGGCCGTTGCGATCGCGCGTCAGATCGGAATCTGGCACGACGGCGATCTGGCCTACACCGGTGCGCAGCTGGATGCTCTCACGGACGACTCGCTGGATCAGGTGATAGAAAAGATATCGGTCTATGCGCGGGTGGCTCCCGAGCATAAGATCCGCATCGTGGAGGCATGGCAGAGAAAAGGCAGGATCGTCGCCATGACCGGCGACGGTGTAAACGATGCTCCTGCGCTCAAAAAGGCAGATGTCGGAATCGCCATGGGAATCACCGGCACCGAGGTGTCCAAGGACGCCGCCGATATGATCCTCTCCGATGATCATTTTGCCACCATCATAAAAGCCGTGGCAAACGGAAGAAACGTATACCGCAATATAAAGAATGCCATCTTATTCCTCCTGTCCGGAAACACTGCGGCCATCTTCTGCGTCCTCTACACCTCGATCCTGGGTCTCGCTGTGCCTTTCGCGCCGGTTCATCTGCTCTTTATCAATCTGCTCACAGATTCCCTTCCAGCCCTCGCCATCGGCATGGAGCCCGCGGACGCCGGGCTCCTGAAAAACCGGTCGCGCGATCCCCGCGAAGGGATCCTGACCCGGGACTTCCTCATACGACTGCTGACCCAGGGCGGTCTGATCGCAGCGGCGGCGCTGGGTGCCTACACTATCGGAAATGCACAGAGCGCCGCCATGGCATCCACCATGGCATTCGCCACCCTGACCCTTGCCAGACTGTTCCACGGATTCAACTGCAGACGCCGGGACTCCATCGTCCGCCTGGGACTGCTGACCAACCCATACAGCCTGTATGCTTTTGGCGTCGGAGCGGCACTGCTCGCGGCAGTGCTTTTCGTGCCGCCGCTGCAAACCCTGTTCCGTGTGGTGCCGGTGTCGGCCGCGCAGATGGGGATGATCGCGGGGCTGGCGTTCGCTCCGACAGGGGTGATACAGGGAGTGAAATGGGGGAGAGAGAGGTGGTGAGAAGGGGCAAAAAGTCCCCTTCTCTTATGGCTTAGATGTGAAGTGTTATTCTTGTGTGGAGAGATGTTATACGGTATAATATGAGTATTAGATGAGGGAACTGGTGAGAGTGATCTGGTGTCGTATAAGGGATGGGAATTTCTGTAAGTCGTGATATTTCAAGGAATAACCCAAACTTTATATATAACACAAGGAGTGTCCTGAAAGATGGACAGGAGATGTGATAAAGTTATGAACGAGGAGGTAATTTAGGATGAAGTATATTTTGGCATTAGATATCGGAGTTGCATCTGTGGGCTGGGCGATAATAGATAAGGAGACAGGTACTGTATTAGAGGCGGGGTCGAATATATTCCCGGAGGCCTCGGCAGCGGCAAATCAAGTTAGAAGAGAAATGCGTCAATCAAGGAGAAAAAATAGACGTAGGCGGAACAGACTTGATGATTTTACTAAGATGTGGAGAAGATATGGCTTGCCAATTCCGGCCCATTTTGATAATGATATTGTGAATTTGAAAGTGCGTGCTTTATATGAAAATATATCGTTAGAAGAGTTGTATATGATTTTATATAACTATTTGAAGCATCGGGGGATATCCTATTTAGAGGATGCACAGGATGATACAGTGTCTGGATCAAGTGCATATGCCAATGGACTGAAAGAGAACGCAAAGGCATTGGAGACATCATATCCGAGTGAAATTCAGAAACAAAGACTGGAAACTCTGGGGAAATATAGGGGACAAACTCAAATTGTAAATGATAATGGAGAAAAAACAGATTTAAGTAATGTATTTACTGTCAGTGCATATAGGAAAGAAATACAGGCAATTTTGACTAATCAGCAGAAGTATCATAAAGAATTAGTTGATGAAATTTGTAATGAATATATTATGATATTCAATCGTAAGAGAAAATATTATGAAGGGCCTGGTAATGAAAAATCAAGAACAGACTATGGCATATATACTACAAAAAAGAAGGAAAATGGTGAGTATATTAACGAAAAAAATATTTTTGAAAAACTTATTGGTAAATGTAGCATTTTTAAAGATGAATTGCGTGCATCTGCGGCATCTTATACCGCACAGGAGTTTAATCTGTTAAATGATTTGAATAATTTGACGATTAATGGAAGAAAATTGGAGGAGAATGAAAAAAGAAAAATTGTCGAAACGATCAAAACAAGTAATACCGTGAATATGAGAAAAATTATTTCGGCAGTTATGAATGAAAAAATTGAGGACTTTCAAGGGGCAAGACTCGACAAGACAAACAAAGAGTTATTTCATAAATTTGAAGCATATAACAAGATGAGAAAAGCATTAGATGCTATAAATGTTGACATAACATCTTTTTCGCGAGAGGATCTCGATGATATTGCGCGTATTCTGACTCTTAATACAGATAAAGAAGCTATAGAAGAGGCATTTACAGACCCAAGATTCAATCTCTCGGAAGATGTCAGGGGATGTTTTATTGCAGTAAGAAAAAATAATGCGTCTTTATTTTCCAGGTGGCATTCGTTTTCGTTGAAAATAATGAAAGAAGAATTAATTCCTGAAATGTATTCTCAACCTAAGGAACAGATGGCACTTTTGGTGGAAAAAGGCCTTTGTAAAGCAAGAGTGGAGGAGTTTGCAGGATTGACATATATCCCTGTAGATGCAGTCAGTGAGGAAATTTTTAATCCCGTAGTGAGAAGATCGGTCAGAGTGTCGCTCAAAATATTAAACGGTGTTTTGAAAAAGTATAAGGAGTTGGAAGCGGTTGTTATAGAGATGCCAAGAGATCGAAATTCTGAAGAAGAAAAGAAGAGAATAGCGGATGCTCAGAATATGAATAAAAAGGAGAAGGAATATATTGAGTCTAAACTTGTGACAAACTATGGGCTTAAATTATCTAATGGAGATTATTCAGCTAATAAAAATTTATTAATGAAGTTGAAGTTGTGGAATGAACAGGATGGAATATGCTTGTATTCTGGACGAACTATTGATCCAACTGATATAGTGTACCATCCGGAAATGTTTGAAATTGATCATATTATCCCGAGATCAATTTCTTTTGATGATTCTAGAAGTAATAAAGTGTTGGTTTTTCGTGTGGAGAACCAGAAAAAGGGGAATCGGACGCCTTATTTTTATTTGAGTCATTCAAATGGAGAGTGGACTTTTGAAAAGTTCCGTGCAACAGTTATGAATCTGTCAAAGAAAAAAGAGTATGCGATTTCACAGAAAAAAGTTCAAAATCTATTATATAGTGAAGATATTACCAAAATGGATGTATTAAAGGGGTTTATCAATCGCAATATAAATGATACGAGTTATGCATCACGAGTTGTATTGAATACTCTTCAGAATTTCTTTAAGGCGAAAGATACAGGGACAAAAGTCAAGGTGGTTCGAGGCAGTTATACACATCAGATGAGAGTTAATATGGAATTGAAAAAGAATCGACATGAATACTCTCATCATGCTGTTGATGCAATGTTAATAGCGTTTTCGGTACTGGGATATGAATCATATCGAAAATTGCAGAGCTCCTTTATTGATTTTGAGACTGGTGAAATTCTACAGAAAGAAATGTGGGAAGAGAATATGATTGATGAGGTATATGCAGATTATCTTTATGGGATGAAAAGACCTCAAATCAGACGAGAGATTACAAGGGCAGAAAAAGAGGTGAAGTTTTGGCACTTTGTTTCGAGCAAATGCAACAGAGGTCTTTGTAATCAAACTATTCGCGGAACGAGAGAATATAATGGAAAGATTTATAAAATTAATAAATTTGATATTAGAACAAAAGAGGGTGTTAAACTATTTAAGAAACTGGCCCTTAGTGAAAAGGATTCAGATCGGGAAAGGTTGTTGGTGTATTTGAATGACAGAAGAACCTTTGATGATCTGGTACAAATATGTAAACAGTATTCGGATGCTGAAAATCCGTTTGTACAATATGAAAAAGAGACAGGAGATCATGTAAGAAAATATGCGAAGAAACATAATGGGCCTCGAATTGATAAACTGAAATATAGAGAGCGCGAACTTGGATCTTGTCTTGATATTTCACAGAAATATGGACATGAAGAAGGTAGTAAAAAAGTAATTCTTGAAAATCCAAATGCTTATCGGATGGATGTATATTATAAGAAAAAAACTAATTCATATTATTTGATTGGTATAAAATATGTTGACATTAAATGCGAAAAAGGAACATATGTAATAGACGAAGAAAAATATTCTCGTATTTTGATTCAGGAAAAAATAATAAAGCCTGGTCAAACAAGAGAAAATTTGGAGGAACTTGGATATATCTTTAAATTTTCATTTTATAAAAATGATATTATAGAATATGAAAAAAATGGAAATGTATATGTAGAGTGTTTTTCATCAAGGACGATGCCGAAAGTTAGAAATTATATTGAAACAAAACCAATAAACAAAGATTCTTTTGGAAAAGAAAAACGCAAGATAGTTGGCCTTTCAAAAACAAAACTTATTCGAAAATATCGTACGGATATTTTAGGAAATCGCTATGCATGTGACAAAGAAGAATTTTCAAAATATTGTTGAATTTGTGGGCGCACTGTAGTATAATAAATACGTGGACAGAACAAGTTTATAGTCACGTAATTTGTTTAGATCTACTAAAACAAGGCTTTATGCCGAAATCAGGGGCACCGACGGGTGCTCCTCTTTTTTTGGGAGAAAAAATGGCGTTTAGAGTGGTATTAATCGAAAATGAAGTTTCCATCAAAGTTAAATTAAACAATCTGATTATATCGAAATATGGAGAAGAGGTTTGGGTTCCTTTGGATGATATTTCTATGCTGGTTCTAGATAACCTTGCCTCTAATTTATCTGCCAGACTTTTATGTCAATTATCGGAGCAAGGCGTGGGACTGATTATATGCAATCAAAATCATTTGCCATCTGGATTTTATAGCGCATATGATAATCATAGCAGATCTTCTAAGGTGATAGGTTTTCAGATTCAAAAAGATAAAGACTATTATGGGAAATTGTGGAAAGAAATTGTATCGGCAAAAATTATAAATCAATCACAAGCATATTACGTGATTACAAAAGATCCTATCGGAAGAGATAAAATAGCATCATTTTCGTATGATATTACGATTGATGATCAAACGAACAGGGAGGCTCATGCAGCGAAAGTGTACTTTAATCTTTTGATGGGGACCTCTTTTTCAAGAGGAAATGAGGATATTTTGCTAAATAGTGGATTAGATTATGGATATGCCATAATAAGAGGATATATTGCGAGGGCATGCGTCGGATATGGGTTAAATACTCAGATAGGGATACATCATAAGAGTGAATATAATCGATTTAATTTGGTGGATGATTTAATGGAACCATTGAGGCCTCTTGTTGATATTGTCGCATATAATTCCATGTGTAATGATGATTTTTTTAAAGCAGAGCATCGGAGAACACTGATTAATATATTGAATATGAAAATTATCTATCGAGGTAAGAAGATGTATGTTTGTAACATGATTGAGAATTATGTTGAACAGTATGCATCATTAATAATGGAGAGAAAAGAAAGTATAGTATTTCCTGATATTACTGAATTATTAGTGGAGAACAACGAATATGGAGAAATATAAAATCATGAGAATGTTATGTATGTTTGATCTACCCGTAGAAACGGAAGATCAGAAAAGGGCATATCGGACTTTTCGAAAAAACCTTATTAAAGAGGGATTTGTGATGATTCAATATTCTATTTATGTGAGAGTATGTCCGAATAGAGAATATGCGAATCGGCTTGAAAATAGGATAAAGAAATATCTTCCTCAGGAGGGAAATATTCGTTTGCTATCTGTTACCGAAAAGCAATATTCAGATATGAAATTGTTAGTGGGGAGTAGGAGAGCATCGGAGACTGCAGTTGGCACCAAGAGGTTAATTATTATATGAAAGTTGAAATTACAGAATTTGAAAAACGTTTATCATTTGAACTAGAGCCGGTAACTCAATTATGTGGACAGAATATTCAAAAGAAAACATATATATTTGAGTCATTGAAGAAATATTTTAGTACTTATAAATATTCGGAGCAAAATAATAAATGGAGGGATAATGTAATTATAGATGATGTGTTGGTGGGAAGAAAGTACTTTAGTGTTATATCCATTAAAAGTACGTCAGATCTTATTCAGATGATTAAATTGTCAAAGCAGAGTTTAATGACGGAATATTTAAAGAGTTTAATGCAGGAGTTTGATTGGCAGCTATATTTGCGGGATATAGAAATAAAAGTTGATGAAATGATTCATAAGCTAAGTGATTCTGTTGAAAAACTTGGAGGAATAGAGTTGACATATACAACCTCGGATGTGTGGGATATCGTCCAGCAATCAAATATATCTGGCGTAGATAGTACGGATCTAGAAGATAGTGATAATATAGAATTAATTAGAATTTTGTGGAATTTAATTGAAAAAATCCAAGAGATTTCACCAAGGAGAATGCTGATATTATTTGAAAATATTGATCATATGATTGACAGAGCAGAATATAGAAAAATTATTAAAGCTGCGCAAAATATTGCTGTGAAGTCAAATATATATTTTATATTTTCGTCAAGTTTAGATGGGTATGTTTTGTGTGATTCAGAAATATGCTCAGGGATATCAATATTTGGCGATGTGGATTTTCAAATGCCGGATTTTGATCATTTATGTGAGTTTGTGAGAGATACTTATCCGTATCAAAAAGAATTTTTGCAAGAGCGTATCGGTGAACTTATCTGTGGTGTGGTACAAAGGATTGGTCGTTCTAATTATCTATGGGACGTTGAAGAAAACGTGTTGTGCAAAATGATAAATGAATCAATTATGATACATGACAGCATAAATGATATCAAGGATATAGAAATTGCTTTTTTAAAGTCATAAAGTGTGGTATGATAGGTATTGCAAGTACTAAAATGCACAGATTATATTTGGACAGGAGATGTCTTGAAATGGTATGATTTGACATTTTAGTACCTAAACAAATTACGTGACTGTAAAACCTCAGCGAAAATCTAGGAGGGTTAAATAATATTTTAGTACCTAAACAAATTACGTGACTGTAAAACCTAAAATTTTATATTCATTTATAAACTCTATTTTAGTACCTAAACAAATTACGTGACTGTAAAACTGACCAGTTTATTTCCGGTGATAAGATCTAATTTTAGTACCTAAACAAATTACGTGACTGTAAAACTAATTCCTGTTGCGTTCTCCCCACGAAATAATTTTAGTACCTAAACAAATTACGTGACTGTAAAACTTGGAGAAGATCACCGAAGGAACTGAGGGATTTTAGTACCTAAACAAATTACGTGACTGTAAAACTTTTACAATGTCTTTCGCTTCCCAGCCCAATTTTAGTACCTAAACAAATTACGTGACTGTAAAACTTAGCATAGAGCGCGTCGCCATCCATAGTATTTTAGTACCTAAACAAATTACGTGACTGTAAAACTCCCTCCAATCAATCAACGTCCCGCATTCCATTTTAGTACCTAAACAAATTACGTGACTGTAAAACAAGCAAAAGAAAAATTGAAACACATTATGATTTTAGTACCTAAACAAATTACGTGACTGTAAAACCGGTTGCCGTGATGATGATGTTTGTTACTATTTTAGTACCTAAACAAATTACGTGACTGTAAAACGGGGAACGTCCTTTACTTGTGATAACAGCGATTTTAGTACCTAAACAAATTACGTGACTGTAAAACAATTGCTTCCAGGCAAGTGACAGTACAGGATTTTAGTACCTAAACAAATTACGTGACTGTAAAACCCGGAAACAGCCTTGTCATCAACCTTGATAATTTTAGTACCTAAACAAATTACGTGACTGTAAAACAGATGATCCTTTGTTTACAACCACAGGCAATTTTAGTACCTAAACAAATTACGTGACTGTAAAACTGTCATACGTGGATGATATCGACTGTTTCCATTTTAGTACCTAAACAAATTACGTGACTGTAAAACCTTTGGAACTATATGCTCCCCAGAAAACTATTTTAGTACCTAAACAAATTACGTGACTGTAAAACAGAGATACCGTATGTCTTAATGGCCGTATATTTTAGTACCTAAACAAATTACGTGACTGTAAAACTTACAATCTACTATCCAAGTGTAGACGCGATTTTAGTACCTAAACAAATTACGTGACTGTAAAACCAGAAACAATTTTTATCATCAATGCCAAAATTTTAGTACCTAAACAAATTACGTGACTGTAAAACTATGAACGTGCTAGAAACTTCTACGATGAAATTTTAGTACCTAAACAAATTACGTGACTGTAAAACGAGGAGGTGGTTTCTTCGGAGCAGGTAGGGATTTTAGTACCTAAACAAATTACGTGACTGTAAAACATATCACGGGATGAGGCGTTAGAACGGTAATTTTAGTACCTAAACAAATTACGTGACTGTAAAACATTCCAGATTCTCGCTCAAAAGAGAGTGGATTTTAGTACCTAAATAAATTACGTGACTGTAAAACGCGCAGGCTCTCCCTTGATTCCGGTCAAGGATTTTAGTACCTAAACAAATTAGAAATACAAAAGCAGGCTGCAAACCAAGCAAATAAGCCTGTTACAAAATTTTGTACCACCTCATACAAAGTTTTGTAAGACAAATACAGAGAATACTACAGAGAATACGGAGGAGATTACCTATCCAATCATTCCATCAGGCACAGTCGTGAAAACTGATACGATGGATAGGATGGATGAAGTGCGCTCATTTATCAAAGACAATATAGATTATGACGGACTGCTTCAATGCCATCCGGCAGAGAAGATGGACATAAATGAATTGGTGGAGCTGATGGTAGAGACCATAGCGGTTAAACAGCCGGTAATCCGTATCAATAAATAGACATCCCGTATGATGTTGTTCGGAGCAGATTGGAGAAGATAGATTTTCATACGATGGAGTATGTGTTGGAGTGCCTGCGTAACAATACCGCAAAGGTGCGTAACATACGAAGCTATATGCTCACGACACTTTACAATGCACCGGTAACGTGTAGTAATTACTACAGGGCAGAAGTTAACCATGACTTTTATGGTCAAGGTTGATTTATAATTGACATAAGTGTGGTAGATGAATATAGATTATCGTTTTTAGAAAAAACATTATCTTCTCTCTTTCTTGAAATATTGAGAGACAATAAAGAGTCTGATATAATATCCAACTATAGATATGTCCATGGATATTTGAGAGGTTAGGTGAGAATGTTTGTTTTTAATATATTAGAAAGGGTATTTAACATTGTTTTTATATTATCAATAGTGTTTACATTGATAGATTATGTAATAAAATGGTTTTCTAATTCGTGTAAAGAATCTAAGAGAAAAAGTGATTCTTCCAAAGTCTATATAGATAATGATTCAAACGATAAGATACAGATGATGATTACTATTGTATCTTTGATAGTTTTTATTTTAATTGTTTTTGGAATCTGTTTTGAAATAAAAAGATTAATGTGGTTGTTTATTATAATTATTATACCAACATATATGGAGAAAGTTGTTATTGCATATCAGTCAATAGGAATGGTTAAAGATATAATACAATCAAGTGATAGGAGAAAGTTGTCCTTAAAAGAACGAACGTCAATCTATTTATTAGCATATGGTGTATGGTTTTTAGGGACATTTAATGTTTTGGAAAAATTAGTAGAAAAAATATATGTGCTTGATAATATTTATATATCTGATATTGGAATTGCATTAATATATATTTTGATATTTTCTATATATTTTTTTTTAATTTGTGGACTGTTTCCAGATTTGATAGTTTATACAATAACAATGTTGAGGTGGATAAATAAAAAGATTTTTTGCAGTGAAAAAATGAAAAAGCACGGAGACAATTGGATAAACAGGATAGAAAAATCAATAAGTTATAAATCTATATTTGAAATGCACTGGAAATATATCAAACAGATAAAATCACGAGTACGCTATATTATGTATATATTATTACCGGCTTCATTTGTTGCAGATGTGATAATTATGTTGATTAAAGTTTTTATATCTATGATAGAGTCAGCAGTTGGTTATACTTATGTTTTGGGAAGAATGATAAAAACAACCATGGGAAGATTAGCAGATCGGTTAGTTGAATTAACTAATAAAAGAATGATAGCCATATGCTTTCGTATAGCAATTATATTGGCTTTGGTATGTACAGTTGTTATAAATCGATACCAACCAATATTTAGAAATGAGGAGGCAACAACTGCTATTCTTGAGTTTGTAGCAAGTGCAATTATTATACCAATTGTTTTTGACTGGATTAGTTCTATAAGGAAAAAGTGACAATATTCACCAAGAAAATTACAGGAGTGGAGCATTTATGTGAAAAGACATAAATGCTTTTTCCCTATTTAAGGATAAAAGGACATGAAAGTTACAGTTGGACATTATATCCAGAAGTTCAAATGAAGGAAAAAGTGATTAATGTATACTAATTTTGTATTTGGGGGGTTATGCCATATACAGTTAGAAGATACAATAATAGCGGTTGACTATAAAGTGTAAAAGGTAGCCTCTTTTTTAGCCTCTTGTTTACGGGTATTGTTGTATAATTTTATATTTGATATAATCAATGCAACGTATATAAATATGAGAATTTGTATATGTTAGGAAAAATTGGAATTGTGTATGATAAATATTGATCTTATTCTGCGAGAGGCAGTTAAGCATACTGAGTAGATATGTAATAGCCAAAATATATAAATGGAGAATGGGTTATGTCAAAAGATAATAAACGGTACAAGCAGTATTCAATTAATGATGTGGAACATGCTTGCTCGGCATTAAATTCTTTAATTGCGCCGGTAGAAGTTAATTTTGAAAAGTATAAAGAATATTATCAGGAGGCAATAGAACTTCTAGTTAATTCGAAAGAAGATATAATTCCAGCCAAAGAATATGAAGACGTATATGATAAGATATTACATCGGCAACATGAATTATTAAAATTTATTGCAGATCATCAAAATAGCTCCTTTTCATATATGAATCTTAGAAGCCTATTATTTAAAAATGGATATTTAAAAATGAGCTGGATGAAGATAAAAAAGCCTTGTTGAATGAATTTCTTAACATTAGAAATTGGACTTTTCATAATCCACAATCTATATTGGTTGCTGGAGATGAGGCTGCTACGAGAAGAATTCCTGAAGAACTAAAAGAATTTGTGAAAATAGTACCTCAAATTAATCCTGTGATTATTAAAGAGATAGTTGGCTATACTGTTGAGAAGCTGGCTTCGTTTATATTTCACATCGAAAAAAGAATCCAACAGTTTGAAACAATTTTAGTTTGTATGAAAAACGACTATCAAGAGTTATATGACTTATTAGAGATAAAACCAATGATAATTTCACCTGGAATGGATATGTTTAAGGTGCAATATTGTAGACGAAAAGTGGTTTCAGACATAAATGACCTTGATAGTGATATTGCTCAAATATCTATGGCTATACAAAAATCAAAATATGATGGCAGTGATGAAAAATTTTATGAATGGGTAATTCAAAAAAACAAATGATTCGAAGACCTAAAAAAAATTCGATGAATCGCAATTCATAAAATTGCGAAACAAAAATTGGAGGCGTTAATATTGATTGGTGATTTAATGTATATTGAACTTAAAACTGGATATTCTGATGATGGACCAGCTTGGATTGGATATGTAAAAACTTCAAGGAGTAAGAAAAGAATTTTTGAATGAGAAGAAATAGAAATACAGATTTTGTTAATTTACAATGATTTGGAGGAAGAAGTATGACTTTTGGGGAACGACTATATGAATTGCGAAAAAAAGAATTTATCTCAAGAAGAGCTTGCAGAGGTTTTGGATGTCTCCAGACAGTCGATTTCCAAATGGGAAAATGATAAAGCATATCCTGAAATGACCAGGCTACTGTTTATGAGTGATTATTTTGATGTCTCATTAGATTATCTGAGGAGAGGAATTGAAAAAGAAGATAATGACGAAAAGACATTAGAGAAATATAAGACAAAAAATATCTTACTAGTGTGGAATAATTTTTTATCCAATTTATCTAAAAAGCAAAAGATCTTATTTATGTTGCTGTATATTTTAATCATTTGCGCATTGGTTGCCCTTATTATAAGTGTTATATATCTTGGCGGATATGAAATAGGAAAATTTATTGGATATCTGACGAAATGACCTAAAATGGCGGGTGCAACCTTAAGTTTACACAGGTGCAACTATAAATTTATGGTTAGTTTGAGCCTTGAATGATACCTTTTAATCACAAATTTGATTAGGAGGTTGCTATTATGAAACTGAATGAAAATGCAATAAAAGACTGGATGAATCGAGAAACTAATGTTCAGAAATTGATAAGGAGAATAATGGTTGTTGGAATAATTGTACTGATAATATATGGTTTAGGTTATGTGGTTGGAACATTTATCGCACATTTAGGATTTTAACAAGAATGAATATGTAGCTGGAGAAAGATGATTATAAGGAGAAATCCAAGATGATAGGGCGGAATAATAAAATCATAGAAAAAAGATAGCGAAGTATTATAGGAATAGTATGTTGAAATTGGTAGTAGCGATAGTAGGAGTAATAACCTGTCTGATAATGTGGATTGTATCTCTTATGAATCATGATGGGTTATTGAGGTCATTCATTTGGCTGATATGTGTGCTAGTATGCGCAACTCCAATTATTGAGTTTATAATGAAGAGAATAAAGGCAAAATAGGCATTGGTATAATAGGTAGAAAGAATTTTATAATAAAACATCGTTAGAGCATTTATGTGTAAGAAGCATGAATGCTCTTTTTTGTGCATTTATGGACAAAGAACAAGAAAGTAGCTTTCGGACAAATTGTCCAGAAGTTCAAATAAAAATGAAGGAAGACACCTGATGTATAGCAAAAATGGTATTCCGTAGGTAAGACCACCCACACATGACAGGAAGCACAGAGAGAATAATATCGGGAGGACAGAACAATGGTCGATGAATTGACGCAGAAGTCGTACCAGACAGGAAAGGCGATTGTGACTGTCAGCATAGATCTGATTACTGCCATTGCGGATGCGTGCAAGCGGTCTGAACAGCAGGAGACATTACTCGGCAAGGTTGTCGATAAGCTAATGTCGAATTATACTATGCAATGAAACATCAGGGTATTAAGGGCGACAGGAGGACATGCCTGCCTCTAGTTTTAAGGGGATTGTTGTGAGTATGATTGTTTGATATAATCAATTCAACAGTTTGACAAATCGGGATTTGTAAGGAACAGAAACTTTGAATTTTTCACTCTAATGAAATTGGAGTAAGTGAAAATATTACTTATATACAAAATGGAGGACGACATGTATTTGTTCTATTTGACGTTAAAAACAACAAATGGCTTAATTGCTGTCGGAATATTTCTTTATACAATAATTCTTGCAATATTAAGTCCTACATTAAAACGCAAAGAAAAGTATGGATTGGTTAGAATTATGTCTGTAATTCCATGTTAATTGATCCCACAAATCAGTATTTTAGTACCTGAACAAATTACGTGACTGTAAAACAAGCGAACTGTAAAAGCTCCAACCTTGCGAATTTTAGTACCTGAATAAATTACGTGACTATAAAACATGAAGAGGAGAAAAAAGAACCTCATCTGATTTTCGTACCTGAAAGAATTATGTGCGATCAAAATAGGATAGCCTCATTAAATTATAGGTAATCCTATTGATTCAATCTACCTGGGATGTTTTTGGGACAGACGAAGTGGTATTCTGTGTTCAGGAACTAACAAATAATCAAAATATTATGGGAGGTATAGCGATGAAAGATTGGATGGATTTCGATGGAGATGGCGAGGTAGATGGTGTAGACATGATGTTTGCAGAGGAGATGCTTTGCAGCAGTAAGGAAGAGCACGAGGCTCTGTTTGGAGATGCCGGGGATTTTGATGATACAGAAAATGATTTTGAGGACGAGGTTATAGCAGCTGGACTTGATTTCGATGAGTTAGAGTTCATGGATCCTGATGAGAGAACTGAGGTGTTGGAAGAAGCGGGGTTAGATCCAGATGATTATGATTATTAAAAAGGAGCGTCTTCTATACAGAAATATATTATACAAGGAATTGTATAGAAACGGAGTCAGATACAGTAAGGGAGGCTTGTCATTTACGCAGATTGAATACGATAAGTGGTTATGATAATATGAACTTATGTAGAACGCAGTGGAATAAGTTCTGTTTAATTATTAAAAAGGGAATCTGTGTAATAGCTATGAATGTAAATAAAACTTTAGAATATTACAACCAAAATGCCGGGGATTTTGCGAAAGCCACGACAGATGTCGATTTTTATGAAACCCAGAAACATTTTCAGAACCTGTTGCCTGAGCAGGGGTATATTCTTGATTTTGGTTGTGGAGCCGGCAGAGATACAAAGTATTTTTTGAGTCAGAAGTTTAATGTCGATGCAATCGATGGATCGGAGGCGTTGTGTCGTATTGCAAGTGATTATACAGGACTAAAAGTTAGAACAATGTTATTTGCAGAGCTTACAGGAACCGAAAAGTACGATGGTATATGGGCATGTTCTTCGATACTTCATCTTTCAAAGCAAGAGTTAAAAGATGTGTTTGTAAAAATGGTATTGGCACTGAAAACGGACGGTATTATTTATACATCTTTTAAGTATGGCGATTATGAAGGAGAAAGGAACGGGCGTTATTTCACGGATTTTACAGCGGAGACATTTAAAAGGTTTCTTCAGGATATAGAAAATATTGAACTGAAAGAGATGTGGGTTACAGGTGATGTGCGACCTGGCCGTGGAGATGAAAGATGGCTGAATTTAATACTGCAGAAGTGCAAGAAAACATGTGTGGGATAGAATATTCAACAGACGCGACGACTGGCGGACAGGACGAGAGAATGTACCTGTATTATCAGCTTATAAACAGTTTTAAACAGGCTGACAGCGTGGACATTATTGTGTCGTTTTTGATGGAGTCTGGTGTGAGAATGTTGCTTGATGAACTTGATAAGGCGCTGAAACGGGGTGCAAAAATCAGAATATTGACCGGAAACTATCTTGGCATAACACAGCCATCGGCACTGTATCTAATTAAGCATAAGCTCGGGGAACGGGTGGATCTGCGCTTTTATAATGATAAAAACCGTTCATTTCATCCGAAATCATATATATTCCATTATAAAAATTCCAGCTTGCTGTATATTGGATCTTCTAATATTTCCAGGAGTGCGTTGACATCTGGGATTGAGTGGAATTATCGTTTCAGCAGTAAAAAAGATCCGGAAAATTACGATAAATTTTACAATACGTTTCTTGACTTGTTTGAGAATCATTCAATTATAATAGATGATGAGGAATTAAAAAGATACTCAAAAAATTGGCATCGTCCTGCGGTATCAAAAGATTTGGATAAATATGATTTGATGGACGATGAAGGTTCAGAGCCGATGGTGCTATTTGAACCAAGGGGTGCACAGATTGAGGCGCTGTGCGCTTTGGACAATACCAGATCAGAAGGAGCAAAAAGAGCTTTGATTCAGGCAGCAACAGGCGTCGGAAAAACATATCTGGCAGCTTTTGATTCAAAGCAATATGAAAGGGTACTGTTTGTCGCACATAGAGAAGAAATCTTAATACAGGCGGCGCAATCATTTAGAAATGTCAGAAATTCAGAGGACTATGGATTTTTTGACGGAGAAAATAAATGTACTGACAAAGCTGTGATTTTTGCTTCGGTTGCAACTCTGGGCAGGCCGGAATATCTTACGGAAACATATTTTGCCCCGGATTATTTTAACTATATCATAATAGATGAATTTCATCATGCAATTAATGATCTGTATCAACGAATTGTTAATTATTTTAATCCCCAATTTCTTCTTGGGCTCACAGCGACTCCGGAGAGAATGGATGGCCGAAATATCTATGAAATTTGTGATTACAATGTGCCATATGAGATTTCTTTAAAGGAGGCAATTAATAAGGGAATGCTTGTCCCGTTTCATTATTATGGGATTTTTGATGATACGGATTATTCTAAATTGCGCATTGTGAGAGGAAGATATGAGGAAAAAGAGTTAAATAAAACTTACATCGGAAACGTTCACAGACATGAGTTGATATATAAGTACTATTCCAAATATGGCTCAAGACGAGCTCTTGGATTTTGTTGTTCAAAGGAGCACGCCCGAGAGATGGCGCGTGAGTTTTCAGTGAGAGGAGTGCCGTCGGTTGCGGTGTTCAGTGGTGCAAGCGGTGAATACACAGAGAAGCGAAATGCAGCAATACAAAAATTAAAGATGGGTGAAATCAGAGTGATTTTTTCTGTGGATATGTTTAATGAAGGCGTGGATATTACCTCTGTTGATATGGTGATGTTTCTGAGACCTACAGATTCACCGATAGTTTTTCTTCAGCAGCTTGGGCGCGGGCTTAGAAAGTGCAAGGGGAAAGAGTTTTTAAATGTACTTGATTTTATCGGAAATTATGAGAAGGCCGGAAGAGTCCGTTTTCTATTGGCGGATAAAAGAAATATTCAAATGGGAATATATCATTCGTCGGACGTATTGGATTTTCCGGATGACTGCCTGGTTGATTTTGATATGAGGCTGATAGATCTTTTTGCAGAAATGGACAGGAAACATTTAAAAATTAAGGATCAGATCATAAACGAATATTTCAGGGTTAAGGAGTTGCTCGGAAAGAGACCCTCCAGAATGGATTTGTTTACATATATGGATGATAGCATTTATGAATTGGCAATTTCCCATTCAAAGGAGAATCCATTTAAACGATACCTTGAATTTCTCAAGGAATTGGGTGAACTTGATCAATCGGAAGATGACTTTTATGGAGGGATTGGAAAAGACTTTATCAATCTGCTTGAAAATACAAGCATGTCAAAGGTATATAAGATGCCGGTACTTATGGCATTTTATAACCATTCAAATATGCTGATGGAAGTATCAGAAGAGCAGCTTCTTTCAAGTTGGAAAGAATTCTTTTCAACAGGAACCAACTGGAAGGATCTCGATAAAAATATGACTTTTCAGAAGTATAAAGACATTCCAGACAGAGTTCATATAAAGAAAATTCTTTCCATGCCGGTGCATTATCTTTTGGAATCCGGGAAAGGATTTTTTGTCAAAAATGATGATGTAATATTGGGATTAAGGGATGAATTGCGGACATTGATTGACAATCCTGTGATGGTTGCACAGATGAAAGACGTGATAGACTATAGGACGATGGACTATTATCAGAGAAGATATAGGGAGCAAAGAATTTATTAGAAAAAAGGATGATGAAGGAAGAGACGCATGAACCAGGGGCGTTTATTATGGTGATTTTATGGTAGATAAATTAAAAGATGCAATATATGGGTTAGCAGTCGGAGATGCATTAGGTGTCCCGTTTGAGTTCGAAGAAAGAGGAACATTTTATTGTAAAAATATGGTTGGAAATGGGACGCATAAGCAGCCAGTTGGTACATGGTCTGACGATACGAGTATGACTCTTGCCACATGTGACAGCTATAAGAAGATTGGATTTATTGATTGCGATGATATCAGAAAACGGTTTGAAAAATGGTTATTTGATGCGAAATATACTCCTTTTGGAAAGGTCTTTGATTGCGGATATACTTGTTCGGAAGCGATTTATAATAAATGTGGGTTTGATGACATTATGTCCAATGGAAATGGATCATTAATGAGGATGTTACCATTGGCATTTATATCTGATATTTCTGATCATATGATTGAGGAAGTGTCTGCTATTACACATGCGCACGATATTTCCAAAGAAGCATGTGTAATATATGTTAGGATTGCGCAAGGATTGATAAAAGGGATGGAATTATCAGAGCTTATTAAAACCATTGTAAAAAAGGATTCTGTTTTCGCCAGGCTTATAATGATGGATTCCATTCCGGAGGATCAGATAAAATCTACCGGTTACGTGTTAGACACATTAGAAGCGGCGATTTGGTGTATCATGAATACAAACAGTTACAAGGATTGTGTGTTGAAGGCGGTTAATTTGGGCGGAGATACCGATACGATAGCTGCAGTTGCCGGCGGCCTGGCCGGAATACTATATGGATACGAGAATATTCCGGCAGGGTGGATCAGTAGTTTGCAGGCTAAAAATATCATTGATAATTGTCTGTTTTAGTTAGAGAAGTTAGAAAGTTCTTGAAAGAACCAATCAAAAATGATATAATATATCTGGAACTAAGTTAGATATAGAACATGGAGTTTGAGTGATATTATGGATAACATTATTATAGAAAACCGATATGATCTTCAGAAGGAAAAGGAAGCCAGAGCCAAGAGACTTATGGCATATAATGAGGCGTTGCAGAAAGTTGTACTGGATCAGTCCAGCACTGTGATCAAGGAACTGGTGGAGGAGCGGCACAGACAGGGGTTGACGCAGCATGATATGGCGGATCTGACGGGAATCATCGCGTCCAATATTGCACGCATGGAGAAGGGAGCCAGTGTTCCCACGATCTTGTTGCTGGAGCGATATGCGAGTGCACTGGGGAAACATATTGAGATTAAGGTGACAGATGGGGAGCAGTAGGTCGAAGAGTCAGCGATGACTCTTTCACTGCGTAGGATCAAAAAAGATATAATACAAAGTTATTACAATTAAAAGACATTGTAGGAAGACTAACTATTAAAAGTCAAGCCTTAAAATGATATTTTTTTGAATAAAGTACAGAAATGTATTTTAGATAT
>CAKRJH010000013.1 GCA_934351255.1 uncultured Lachnospiraceae bacterium | reverse complement strand
ATCTTCTAGCTGCATAAAGAAAAACGAGACGACCGAAGTCGTCTCGAAAAAAGTCTAACTTTGAGGGGTCACCTCACCTGCAGAGTGCTTTTTTAATAATTTGTTTATATTTAGATCTCGTTGCCAAATCACCGTACATTCAGATCTTCTTTGATCTGCGTCGTAGAAATCTCCGGTGTGCGTTCCAGATAAACGACCTCGACTCCTTCCTCCTTCAGGAAATCAAATTTACCCTTCCAGTCATCTCCGATGACAAAAGTATCGATATGATACTCATGGACATCCTGGCGTTTCTGTTCCCAGTTCTCCTCCGGGATCACCAGATCCACATAACGGATCGCCTCCAGAAGTGCCTTGCGCTTCTCGTAGTCGAAATAGCATTTTTTCTGTTTCTCGTTCCAGTTGAACTCGTCGGTTGACAATGCCACTACCAGATAATCTCCCAGCGCCTTGGCACGGCGAAGCAGGTTGATATGTCCGTAATGTAACAGATCAAAAGTTCCATAGGTAATGACTCTTTTCATGATTTAATCCTCTTTCTTTCGGAAAACGAATAACTTGCTGAATATATAGTTTAACACCATAACGACCACGCTGACCAGCACCTTGGCCACGGAGAAATCACCCACACCGAACAGATTCTGGTTCAGATGGCACACCGTATAGAAAAATGGAAACAGTACCCATTCCACCACGCCGGTCGCAAGTCTGGAATATACAAACGCCACCGCCTCGCGAAATACAAACCGCAGACTCCAGTCCCGGCTCTCAAACACGAAGATCTTGTTGGTCACATAGGCAAAGATCACGGCTGCCACCCAGGACAGCACATTGGCAATGTTCGCTGCCAGGTTATCTCCCATGCCTGCCGGCATCAGTCTCTTGAACACCATATATGCCACCCAGGATAACACAGTCGTCATCCCGCCCACGATCACATACATGATGATCTCACGGTATTTTCCATATAACTCTTTTATCTTTTCCACAATACATACCCTTTCCATAAGCTTGTCCTAGCGGAACACAAACAACTTCGTCCCCGCGTAATTCAAGACCATTGCAAGCAGACTCACCAGGATCTTGACTACCATTCCGTCCACGCCGAACATGGACTGGTTCACTCCCATCTGATAGATCAGAGGAACCGCTCCGACTTCCACGATCCCGGTCACACTGCGTGTCCCCAGATAGGCAGCCGCCTCTCTCATCACACTGGCGCTGTCCCAGTTTGTGCTCTCAAAGACAAACGCCTTATTGCCAAGAAAGGCAAGCACCACGACGATCGCCCAGGAAAATCCATTGGCGAACTCGATCGGCATCACCGTCTCAAAGCAGGCATACAATAGCCAGTTGGCCAGAGTAAGTGATACTCCGACGATAGAATAATTCAAAAATTCCCGATATCTGTAATACATGGATCTGACCATATCTCAACTCATCCTCCATACATGAAAAGTCACAACTTCGGTATTGTATGACAACGATTTCCAAAAGTCAATATAAAGTATGTCAAAATTATGTCAGAAATCTATGGCAGATAAAGGCATATTTTCCAAATCGTGGCAGATCCGGATGCCCGAACGGATCTGTCCGGCCCAGTGTGTCGGCCCATTTCTCATAAAAGAACTCCATCCGTATCTTATCGCTTCCGGCGTTCGTGCTCTCCGTCCGAACAAACGGTTCATACGGTGTCCAGACACAATCTCCCTGCATGACACGTGCCTGCAGGCAGAAGTCAAACCAGGTGGCGTCCTCAAAAAGCTGCTCGCTGTCCTCCAGCGGATAAAGATCCGATTCCAGAAAGACCGGTGCCTTCATAGCCAATGCCGCTCCTGCGAGCAGGGATACATTTTCCCGGAATGCCAGACGATACATATAGGAAGGATCTCTTGCGGGAACTCCCTGATACATCGGATAGATATGACCATGATCATAGGTATATCCGGCATGTACCACCCGGTTCTTCCGGTCTTTCACCAGAGGTGCCGCCACCAGATTGTCCTCCGGCTGCAGACAGCGGATCAGCTCCAGGATCCACCGGCCATCGCCATGCTCCGGCAGATATCCGTCCCGTACCAGGATCACATAGTCCGCCTGTGCGGCCTGTTCCGATGTCAGTTTTTCCAATTCCACTACATACACCTTTTCAAACAGCGTCCCCATCTGGATATAACTTCGCATCCTCCTGTCCACCCGGGCATTCTCCACGATGATCAAAAGCACTGCCTGCTGTGGCAATTCCGGCTCCATCCTGTAATATGGTCCCAGTTCCTCCACCGATGACACACTGCCGGCCATACCCTGCCTCTGCAGATGCATCTCCAGTGCGCGTCTTCCGGCTTCGATCGTGTATGGCTTTGCCTCCACACCGGCCGCTACAGATGCCGCGTGCATCCGCCAGTAATACAGTACCTTCGGCACATGAACCACCTTGTCCGCCGCATCCGTCAGGCGCAGGATCAGATCGTAATCCTGGCTTCCATCCAGCTCACTGTCAAATCCCCCCACCTGATCCCAGAGCGTTTTGGAGAACATAGTAAAATGGCAGATGTAGTTATTGTGATGCAGACAAGTTCTTGCAAAATCCGGTTTCAGATGAATACTCTGCACTCTGGAAACCACACCGTCAAATGACAGTTCATCGCTGTAAAGCACATCCGCGTGGGTCTGCTCCAGCGCCCGCACCATATGGTACAGTGCCGAGGGATGCAGCAGATCATCATGATCCAGCAGCGCCATATAGGTGCCGCGGCTCATCCCAGCCGCCTCATTGGTATTGGCTGAAATCCCCTGATTGGCAATCTTTCGGTAGCGGATCCGCAGAGAATCCTGCGCGATATACTCCTGCAGGATCTTCTCCACCTCGCCGTGTTCTTCGTCACTGGCATCCACCATACAGAGTTCCCAGCACGGATAGGTCTGCGCCATCACCGAGTCCAGCATCTCTCTCAGATACCGGGGAGGTGTGTTGTACAGCGGTACAAGGATGCTGACATACACCGGATTCTCCGGCTTCCAGTCTCTTTGCTCATCCTCACTCGCTTTGCTCTGTGAGAACGGATACAGCCGTCTGCCGACACGATATTTGATCTGTGCCCTGCGCCAGACCTTGCGAAATGTATACCACAGTCCGTACTCGGAACACAGTGTCCGGATCTTTCCAAACATTCCCATGTCGATTCCCTCTCTCTATCAATAGTTTCCGATCCACAGGATCACCTTAAAGATCAGATTGTCCATCGTCCGCTGCCGGTAGATCCCCGCCCGGTGGAAAAAGCGTACCCTCTTGGGCAGAGACGTTTTGGCCAGAAGCATCTTCTGGGCTTTCTGCATATTTCGATTGTCAGCATAATCTTTTCCATAGATCCGAACCAGTTCTCCTACCTGGCTGCTGATATTTCCCCGGGTCGAGCCAAACCGTTTCAGACGCATGACAAATTCCTCCCAGCGGTTCGTCTTGGTTCCCAGCACATTGCCACCGTGCTGACGGTAACAGATATGCGGTGTCTCGTCATAATACACATCGCCTAAGGCACTGGCTACCAGATACATCCACCAGTCATGCATAACCGTAAAACGCGGAAGTTCCCAGACCACATAATCTCTCAGCACACTGTTAAATACCGCGGTACAGCCGACCACAACATTTTCCACCAGTGCATTTTCAAAGGATGCCCTCACCGGCGGACGCTTGATCTGAGATACGATCTCCTGAAGTTCCACATCAACCAGCTTTGGCCGGCAGCAATACAGATGCGGCTCCTGCGGATTCTGCACATCCATAGTCTCCAGCTTCTGTATGGCGGCAGACAGTTTGTCAGGCATCCAGTAATCGTCCTGATCGCTGAATGCATAATACTCTGCCTCCGGTGCCTCCGAGAGCAGTTCGAAAAAACTTCGGATCACTCCCACATTTTCTCCCTGCTTCCAGACCAGCTGCTGCGGATAACGTGCCGCAAAGTCCTCCAGGATCTTCTGCGTTCCATCGGTGGAACCATCATCCCTCACCCGCACAAAAAGCTGCGTCTTATCCTGACAATCCTGTGCAAGGATCGAATCCAGCTGCTGTGCAAGATATTTTTCTCCATTGTAGGTCGAAACTAATACCTGAATCGTCTTCATATCTATCCTCATTCCGGAAGTTTTGTACTGCTCCACATTGTAGAGAGTTTTTCTTCCTCTCAGTCTTTGTCCAGCGAAGAATATATTTCCCGCATTTTCTGATCTACCTTGTCCAGAGAAAATTCCCGGATCCGCTCGCGGTTCCATCGTCCCATCTGCTCTCTGCGGACCTCCCGGGACATCTTGGATCTTCCCTCCTGCTCCGAAAACATCCTGCGCACCTTGACCGCATAATTCTCCGGCTCCCAGTCGTCCACCAGATAGCCGCCCTTGGCATGGACCAGCAGATCCGTGATGCCCCGGATGCGTGTGGCGATCACCGGCAGTCCCACTGCCATCGCCTCCATCACCGCCACCGGCAGTCCCTCCTGGAAGGATGGCAGCACCAGACAGTCTGCCTGCTGCAATACTGCCGGCACATTCTCGACATAGCCTGCAAAACACACCCTGTCAGAAACCCCCGCATCCCTGACATGTTCCTTTAACTGCTGTTCCAGCGGTCCCTGCCCACAGATCAGATAGGTAAGTTTCAGGTCTGCCAGTTCTTTCATGGCATCGATCATGGTGACGATATTTTTGCGCTTTGACAGTTCTCCGACACTGACGATCACCGCATGATCCTTCGGAATCCCGAAATGTTCATGAATGTCGCTCGCAGCGTTACTTCCAACGCTCCAATCAGTCTTGGCATAGGGCTCATATTTCTCCATATTCATGCCGACACCGGGCGTATATTCTACACTGCCGCGCACCGGAAAATGCGTTGCCCGGTCATAGTCTTCCTGATTGATCAGTATCAGCCGGTCTGTATAGCGGGCATAATGCCGCTCCACCGGATAATAGACCCAGTTTGCCAGCGGTGCTCCGCTGTAAAAATGCAGCCCGTGTGCCGTATAGATGACCGGCACCTTTCTGCCGGTACTTCGTCTGACCGCCTGTGCCGCCTTGCGTGCCACTACACCGGTCATCGGCATATGACAGTGAATCAGGTCAAAGGACTCTTTCAACATCAATTCCTTCAACTGACGGTAGGATTTTCTCACATCCGGAGAAAACGGCGACCGGCAGAAATCGATCTGATGGCAAATCAGGCCCAGATCATGGGCCCGATGATTATCTTTTCCATATACAATTGTATCAAAATTAGCCGCATAATGGACTTCATAGCCCATCTGCTGCAGGATACGGACATTATTACTCTCATGCTGGGGAATAAATCCGCTTACCCTTGTTACTAAAAGAGCTTTTTTCATGACTGATTCTTCTCCTTTACCAGGTCCTCCACATTCTGTGTCTCCCGGTCTTCCTGCGCTGCGGTAATCTGCCCCTCGCTGATGCCCTCCGTCGCGTCCTTAGTCAGGATTGTCTTGACCGTCATCAGGATCAGTTTGACATCCATCCACAGAGAATAATTTTCGATATAGAACAGATCCAGTTTAAGTTTGTCATAAGGTGTCGTATTGTATTTGCCGTAAACCTGCGCATATCCGGTCAGTCCGGCCTTCACGCGGGTACGGAACTGAAATTCCGGCATCTGCTCACAATATTCCCGGATAATCTCCGGTCTCTCCGGACGCGGGCCGACAAACGACATATCCCCGCGCAGGATATTGAACAACTGCGGAAGTTCATCAAAACGGATCGCACGGATCACCTTGCCAACCGGTGTGATCCGGTCGTCATGTTCTGTCGCCAGTTTGGCCACACCATCGCTCTCCGCATTGACGATCATACTGCGGAACTTGTAAATGGCAAATTTCCGGTCATCCTTGGTACAGCGGATCTGTTTGTACAGAACCGGTCCTCCGTCCTGCAGTTTGATGGCGATTGCGGTCAACAGCATAAACGGAAGTGCTACGATCGTGACCGGCACCGCGATCAGAAGATCCAGCGCCCGCTTCATCAGTTTCTGGTCAAAACTCAGCGTATATCCCTTGGCCAGAAGCAGTGGCGTGTCAAAGACATGGATGCGGTCAGCCCCCATCAGCACAATATCGGAAATCTTTGGCACCACGTAGGCACGGATGCGGTTCGCGTAACAATATTTGAGGACATCATTGCGCTTTACTGCGGAGATGTCTCCGATGATCACCGCCTGAAATTCTTTGACTTTGGCGGCGATGGCATCCACCCCCTCGTCCACACAGATCGCATCATAGATCGCATATTTGTCCCGGCGGGTCTCTACTTTCATAAACAGATGGGTCGCAGCCTCTGCTCTCTCCTGCTCTCCGTAGATCAGCAACAACTTCCACGGCTGAAAAATCCTATTATATACATGGATGATAATAACATTCCAGATCGTAGACACAACCATCTCACTGAGCATCACCAGACACAGTCTGGCCGGATTGACAAATCTGAATGCCAGCAGGGAGATCGTGATATATGCCACCACATTGGTCAGAAACAGGCTAAGGTACTGTGACAGCATGACCTCGATACGCCGGAGCTGTCCAATCTTGAGTCCACCATACATCGTGGAGAAGAAAAACAGCAGCAGTGCATACAGTCCCAACAGGACATAGTTACCTTTGCGGTAGAATGTAATGCCCTGAAACATCGTGTGCGAATAGGTCGCATACCATTCCATGGAAAACAGTGTGGTCATCAGGGCAATATTGATCAGAGACGCAAAAAATAAAATCGTCTTCTTATAGGGATCATAATTCTTCATGATCATTCATCCTTTTTCTTCATCAAATTCTCCAATCCATGATTCTGAATGTTCTTCATGGATTTGTAGATGTGTTCATTGGCCAGTTTCTCAGCCGTATCGGCATCCTTGTTGCGCAGTGCATTCAGAATGGACTTGTGCTCCTGCACCGCCTCGGTCGCACGCTCCAGGGAAGACAGTGTATTGCGGCGTACCCGCTCTACATACTGATGATAGTCGGTCAGCACGTGCTCCAGGATCTTGCTTCCACAGGACGCATATAACAACACATGAAACCGGCTGTCCATCTCTGCCATCTGCTCCCGGTGCCCCTTGCTGATCCGGAATTCGCTGATGCAGACGATCTCTTCAAGCCCCTCCAGCTGTTCCTCGGTAATATGCTCACAGGCCCAGCGTGCACAAAGTCCCTCCAGGTAGGAACGGATCGTATAGATGTCTCGCACATCTTTGGCACTGATGCCATTGACATGAGCTCCCTTGTTTGGCACGATCGTCACCAGTCCCTCCAGTTCAAGCTGTCTGAGAGCCTCTCTGACCGGTGTCCTGGAAACGCCCAGTTCTTTGCTGATCGCAGCCTCCCGCAGTTCTTCTTTCTCGGCATAATTGCCGGCCAGGATATCTTCCCGGATCTTTTGGAACACTCTTCCTCTCAGAGAGTATTGGTCAGTAACTTCTTTGTTGTTATTTGTATTCATGATTTTTCTAATCCTCATTTCTAAGTAACTGTCCTCCTGTTTGTGTCAAACGGCAGACATAGCTATTTTTATTGTAGCTATTGTCCGTTGCCTTGTCAACGATTGTAAAAAATGCTATCATTTAAGGACAAGAATCGGGCTATCTTGCTCAGAAGGAGAAAAACATGTCTTACAACAATAAACTGCAAAAAAAACAGGTAACGAACCAGTCTCCGGAAAAGTTTCCCTTTTTCCTGGCACTGCCTCTGATCGCCGTCATGGCATTTATCCCTCTGATTGTATACATGAAGGATTATAGCAATAAGCTGGAGCAGTACAACTGGTTCACCGGAACGGATGAAACTCTGGATTTCTTCTTATACTATAAGACCTGGTGGACCATTGCATTCTGTGTCCTGATGCTGTGCTGTCTGGTCTATCTGATCTTTTCCGCCGAAGAAAAAATCGCATTTGCCAAACTGCTGATCCCGCTGGGTGTCTACTGCGGACTCTGTATCATCTCCACGATCTCGTCCGTGAACACGTACTACTCTCTTCACGGAATCTACGAGCAGTTTGAGCCGGTCTGGATGCTGCTGGGATATGGTGTGATCGTCTATTATGCGTTCTTTATCATCCGCAGCCAGGCCGCTGCGGAGCGCGTCATGAACTGGTTCCTGATCGGTATCATTCTGATGTGTGCGCTGGGACTGAGCCAGACCTTCGGGCATGACTTTTTCCAGACTTCCCTTGGCAAAAAACTCATGACTCCGAGCTGGTATCCGAGTGATCAGCTCTCCTTCAGTTTTGAGGCGGGCCGTCCTTATATGGGACTGTATAATCCAAACTACATTGGATTCTACGTAGCCATGACCGTACCGGTCCTTCTCGCACTGATCTTTGCCGCCAAAAAACTCTGGTACCGGATCGCCTGTGGCGCGCTGATCGTCGCTCTGATCCTGATCCTGTTCGCCTCCCAGTCACGTGCCGGCATTCTGGTTCTGGCATGTATGCTGGTGATCATGTGCATCCTGATGCGCCGCAAGTTAAAGAAGATCTGGCCGGTTATTCCGGTTCTGGCCATCATCGCAGCAGCCGGATTCTTTGTCATCAACTCCAGAAGTGACAACGTCCTGATGACCCGTCTGAAGAGTATGTTCTCCAACACGGAGAACAACCACCGTCTGCACTATATGGTGACCGGGGATGACGATGTTACCGTCGGCATTGACGATGCCGAGCTGCATTTCAGTGAGATTGTAAACGAGGATGGCACCTACGCCATGAAGATAACCGACAAAGATGGCAATGCTGTGGCACAGAACGAGGCCGACCCAAACACTGCCACATTCTCTCTGGCCGACGAGCGGTTTGCTTCCATCTCTGTCAGCTATGCCGATTCCGATGACTTCCGCGGATTTGTCCTGACCCTGCCTACCGATGAGGGTGAGCCGGGACCGGACGGAACCTACGTCAGCCACTGGTATTTCACCAATCTGATGAAGGACGGCGACAGTTCCTACTACTACGTGGGCGGCTCCTCCGGCATGTTCAAACTCAAGAAATATTCCTATGACTCAAACTGGCTGGAAAAGCATTATTCCTTCGCCAACCAGCGTGGATACATCTGGGCACGCACCCTTCCACTTTTGAAGAAGTATTTCTTCCTGGGATCCGGCCCGGACACATTCATCATCGCATTTCCAAATGATGACATGGTGGGTATGTTCAACTCCGCTCACTACAATCAGATCGTAACCAAGCCACACTGTATGTATCTGCAGATTGCCGTGCAGACCGGTATTCCGTCACTGATCGCGCTGCTGATCTTCTTTGGATGGTATCTGATCGCATCCCTGCGTCTGTACTGGCGCAATCCGCTGGATGATTACATGTCCTATCTGGGTGTAGGTATCTTCACCGCCGTCCTTGGATATCTGGTGCTGGCACTGACCAATGACTCCTGTGTGACGGTCTCTCCGATCTTCTATTCCCTGATCGGTATCGGACTGGGCGTCAACTGGTATGTCAAAGAACATATCACTCCGATTCCAAAGGCAGTCAGAAAAGCGGCCATCAATGTCTCCGGTGACGGACAGGAAGTCTCCTCTTCTGCCGGAGATACCGTTTCCGGACAGACTGAAGACGGCAAGGACGAGAAACCGGCTATGACAGACGCACAGCGCGCCAGAGCCGCCGCAGCAGCCAAAGCACAGGAACAGGCTGCCAGGGGCAATGCCCAAACCTCAAAAGGCAATACGTCCGGACAGAATAAGAACTCCAAGAAAAAGAAGAAAAAATAACACTTCAACCACGAAGAAATAAAAACGCCTCAGCATATCGGAACACTCCGGTTGCTGAGGCGTTTTGCTATTCGTTAGACAGAACGTTCCATCTGTCTGAAACCTTCTGTCTTATTTCTTAAAAATATCCGTAAAATCAAAGGTAGCGAAGTAATCTGCCGGTGTCTCCGCACGGCGGATCATCTGTACGCTTCCATCCTCCTTGAGCAGAAGTTCTGCGGACTTGAGCTTACCATTGTAATTGTAGCCCATGGCAAATCCATGTGCTCCGGTGTCATGGATGAACAGGTAATCTCCCATGTCGATCTTTGGAAGCATGCGGTCCACTGCAAACTTGTCATTGTTCTCACACAGAGAACCGGTGACATCGTATTTGTGGTCACATGGAGCATCCTCCTTGCCCAGAACGGTAATGTGATGATACGCACCGTACATGGCAGGTCTCATCAGATTGACCGCACAGGCATCCACACCGATGTACTCTTTGTAGATGTGCTTCTCATGGATGGCCTTGACTACCAGACCGCCATATGGTGCCAGCATGAAACGTCCCAGTTCTGTGAAGATAGCCACATCGCCAAGTCCTGCAGGAACCATGATCTCCTCAAACTGCTTGCGGACACCTTCTCCGATCACTGCGATGTCATTGGGCTCTTTGTCCGGTGTGTAAGGAATACCGACACCGCCGGAGAGATTGACGAAAGCAATATCCACACCGGTCTTCTCCTTGAGTTCGACGGCCAGGTTAAACATAATGCCGGCCAGTGTCGGATAATATTCATTGGAAACGGTATTACTTGCCAGAAATGCATGAATACCAAACCGCTTTGCTCCCTTTGCCTTCAGACGCTTGTACGCCTCGATGATCTGATCCTTTGTCATGCCGTACTTGGCATCCCCCGGATTGTCCATGATATCTGTGCCAAGCTGGAATACACCGCCCGGATTGAAACGGCAGCAGATCGTCTCCGGAATACCGGCACACTGCTCCAGAAAATCAATGTGTGTAATGTCATCCAGATTAATATATGCACCCAGTTCTTTTGCCTTCTGGTACTCACACTCCGGTGTTACATTGGAAGAAAACATGATATCGGATCCCTGAAATCCACAGGCCTCGGACATCATCAGCTCAGTCAGTGAGGAACAATCCACACCGCATCCCTCCTCCTGAAGGATCTTCAGGATAAATGGATTGGGAGTTGCCTTGACTGCGAAATACTCACGAAATCCTTTGTTCCAGGAAAATGCCTGTTTCAGACGGCGCGCATTTTCGCGGATTCCCTTCTCGTCATAGATGTGAAATGGTGTGGGATATGTCTTTGCGATCTCCTCCACCTGCTCCTTGGTTACGAATGGTATTTTTTTCATGATTAGTCTTCCTTTCCCGAAACGGTATCTTTCTTCTCTTCTGATTGTATACGCTCATACAATACACTCATCTGTTAGAATAGCAAACTATGTCGAAAAACTCAAGTCTTAGGCGATGCATCTGTTTGCAATTATTTTTCACATTATGGTATACTTGGTGTATTGTTTTTAGAAACTAGGGGGTTCACTATGAGTTATACAGGAAAAGAAATTGTCATTCTGGAGGGTCTGGAAGCGGTCCGTATGCGTCCCGGCATGTACATCGGTTCCACCGGTTCCAGAGGACTTCATCATCTGATCTGGGAGATTCTGGACAATGCCATCGATGAGCATCTGGCCGGTTTTTGCACGGAGATCACGCTGACCGTCCAGAAGGACGGCGGCATCTGCATTGAGGACAATGGACGCGGTGTCCCGGTAGACATTCATCCGACCCAGGGCATTCCGACCGCCCGCGTTGTCTACACCGTGCTGCATGCCGGCGGCAAATTCAACAACACGGTCTACAAGGTATCCGGCGGTCTGCACGGCGTAGGTTCGTCCGTTGTCAATGCCCTCTCCACCCGTATGATCGTGGAGATCCGCCGCGACGGCCAGGTATACCGCGACGAGTACGCCGAAGGCGGCAAACCGGTGATGGAACTGGTAAACGGTCTTCTGCCGGTGGTTGGCAAGTGTCCCAAAAAACAGACAGGTACCAAGGTGACGTTCTACCCGGATCCGGAAATTTTTGAGACGACGACCTTCAAGTCCGATGTCATCAAAAAGAAACTCAAAGAGACTGCCTTTCTGAATAAAAATCTCAAGTTAAATTACATCAACGAAATTGAACAAGAAGAAAAAGTCTATCAGGAGGAATTCGGAATCCAGAATTTTGTTTCCTATATTAATCGCGATGCGGTGACACTGCACGACACGCCGATCTACATCTCCGGCACGAGCGGTGACATTGAGATCGAAGTGGCATTCCAGTACACCACCAACTACACGGAGCAGATCAACTCCTACTGCAACCGCATCAACGTCGTCGACGGCGGTACCCTGGTGACCGGCTTTAAGACAGCACTGACCCGTGTTATGAATCAGTACGCCAGAGAACTGGGCGTCCTCAAGGACAAAGATGAGAATTTCGACGGCAAGGATATCCGTAACGGCATTGTCGCCATCATCTCGATCAAGCATCCGGACCCACAGTTTGAAGGGCAGACCAAGACCAAGCTGGGCAACACAGATGCCAAGACTGCAGTGGATGATGTCTTCTCCGTGGAAGTACAGCATTTCTTTGACAAGAACGTGGAGATCCTCCAGAAGATTCTGGAAAATTCCCAGAAATCCTACAACGCCCGCAAGGCCAGCGACAAGGCCCGCACCGCAGTGCTCAAACAGTTAAATGACGTGGACACCAAGAGCAAACTGGCCGCCTGCACCTCCCGCAAACCGGAGGAATGCGAGGTCTACATTGTCGAGGGTGATTCCGCCGGCGGTACGGTCAAGACAGCCAGAAACCGCAAGACTCAGGCCGTCCTGCCTCTTCGCGGCAAGATCCTGAACGTGGAGAAAGCAACCCTTGAGAAGATTCTTCTGAACAATGAGATCAAGCAGATGATCGCTGCCTTTGGATGCGGAATCGGAGATGAGTTTGATATCACCAAGCTGCGCTACGACAAGATCATCATCCTGACCGATGCCGACGTGGATGGCGCACACATCAGCACTCTTCTGCTGACCTTCTTCTACCGGTTCATGCCGGAACTGATCTACGAGGGCAAAATATACCGAGGACTTCCACCACTGTACAAAGTGGATTACGAGGACACCAACACCAAGAAAAAAGTGAAGAAATCAGAGTATCTGTTCAATGATCATGAGCTGGACAAGTTCCGCAAAGCCGGTGGTCACAAGATCCTGGGTGTCCAGCGTTACAAAGGACTTGGCGAAATGGATGCCGAACAGCTCTGGGAGACCACACTGGATCCCGAGCAGCGCATTCTGGCGCAGATCACCATCAGCGATACGGTGGATGCAGACGACATCACCTCCACCCTGATGAGCAGCAACGTCCCTCCGAGACGTCAGTTCATTATGGATGAGGCACAGTATGCGACATTAGATATTTAGGAAAGGATGGGAACTCATGAGTACAACGAAACATTCCATCATTCAGTTAGATTACACCGAAGAGATGAAAACCTCTTACCGAGACTATGCGGTGAGCGTCATCATCGCACGCGCCCTTCCGGACGTGCGCGATGGATTAAAGCCGGTTCAGAGACGTATCCTGTACGCCATGAACGAGCTCAAGCTCGATCCGGACAAGCCACATCGTAAAAGTGCCCGTATCGTCGGTGACACCATGGGTAAATACCACCCTCACGGTGACAGTTCCATTTACGATGCCCTGGTACATATGACCGAAGAATGGACCATGAATGTCCCTCTGGCCGATGGCCACGGAAACTTCGGATCCATTGACGGCGACAGCGCTGCTGCCATGCGATATACGGAAGCTCGCCTCTCCGTGGGTGCCATGACTCTGCTTAACAACCTGGACAAGGGCCTGGTTCCCTTCGGCCCGAACTTTGACGAGAGCGAGCAGGAGCCTCTGGTACTTCCTGCCACCCTTCCAAATCTTCTGATCAACGGAACCACCGGTATTGCCGTAGGTATGGCCACCAATATTCCGACCCACAATCCCGGTGAAGTCATCGACGGTGTGATCGCCTATCTTGACCACCCGGACATTACCACCGAACAGTTGATGGAGTATATTCCGGGACCGGATTTTCCGACCGGCGCCACGATCATCAACGCCGAAGATATCCGCAATATCTATGAGACCGGCGAAGGAAAACTCAAGATCCGCGCCAAGGTTGAACTTGAAAAAAGTGACTACGGACGCACCAACATTGTCATCACCGAGATCCCGTTTACGGTCTCCGGCAACAAACAGAAGCTGCTGGAAAGCCTGGTTTCCCTGTCCCGTGAAAAAGTATTTGACGAGATTTACGATGTACGTGATGAGTCCTCCAAAGAGGGAATCCGCATCGTCGTCGAGGTCAAAAAGGACCGTGATGTGGAGAATCTGCTCAACGGTCTCTACAAAAAGACAGCCATGGAGGACACCTACGGTGTCAACTTCCTCGCAGTCCGCGACAACCAGCCGATCACCTTTACCCTGCGCGGTCTGATCCGTGAGTTCGTTCAGTTCCAGGAGGAACTCTACACCAAGGAATATCAGCATCTTCTACAGAAGGCTAACGACCGCATGGAGATTGTCGGCGGTCTGATTCATGCTGTCGATGTCATTGATCTGATCATCGAGATCCTGCGCGGCAGCAAATCCGTGACACAGGCCAAGGCCTGCCTGATCCACGGCGACACCACCGATATCCGTTTCAAATCCGCAGCCTCCAAAAAGCAGGCTGCCACTCTCTGCTTTACACAACGCCAGGCAGAAGCCATCCTGGCTATGCCTCTTAGCCGTCTGATCGGGCTGGAGCTGTTAAAGCTGCAGCAGGAAAATGAGACATTAAAGCAGAACATCGCCGAATACACCAGGATCCTTGGCAGCATAAAAGAACTGCACAAGGTGATCAAAGCAAGACTGCGCACCTACAAAAAGACATTTGCCAGAGAGCGCCGTACCGAACTTGCCACGATCACGGCCAAAAACTACGTGGAGGAGATCAAGGAAGAAAATATCTACGTCGTGGTAGACCGATTCGGCTACACCAAGTCTGTCGATGAGTCGGCCTTTGGCCGTATGGCACCGGAGACGATTGCCGAATTCTCCCACGTTGTTCTGATGCGCAACACTGACAAACTGTGCGTATTCACCAACAAGGGCAATATGCACCAGGTCAAATCCGGCGCTATCCCGAAAGGCAAAGCCAAGGATAAGGGTGTTCTGATGCACGCCCTGCTGGACAAGATGGACAATGACGAGGAGGTCATCCTTTATCTTCCCGCCGAAGAACTGCTCAATGCCCAGCTCCTATTCGTCACCCGGTTCGGTTTCGTCAAGATGGTAAGCGGCATCGAGTTTGAGACAGCCCGCACGACCATCGCATCCACCCGATTGGCGGAAGGCGATGAACTGGTCTGCGTACGCGCCCTCTCCTACGAGGACATTGCCGCGGATGACCGCAAGGTGATCCTGATCACCTCCAAGGGACTTTCCCTGGGCTATCCGCTGTCCCAGGTCAATGAATTCAAAAAGACCAGCCGTGGAGTCAAGGGGATCACGCTACCGGCCGATGACACCGTGGCTTATGCAGCGGTCGTGACGCCGGAGGATGACCTGATGACCTTTGACGGCAGACAGTATCAGGTCCGCAAGATCAAAAACCGCAAACGTGCCGACAAACCACAGAAGGCACAGATCCTGGTCAAATAACCCGGGAGAATCGTTCATAAGTATAAAATCTCAAAGAAGCAGTACAAACTGATCGGTCTGTACTGCTTCTTTTTTATGGAAAAGAAATTGTTGCCAGAGCAAAAACCCCGGATCTGCCTTTTTTACTCTTCATAATGGTATGCCCAGAGATTGCGGATCTGGGAACGGATCGCATCAAAATCCCATGTCTTGCGGCTGTTCTTCCGGCTGTTGGGATCGTTGACGATCAGCTTTCCGTCATCGTCCACTCCTGCCAGCACGATAAAATGCCCGCTGGCCGTAAAATCTCCCGGCCCCATGATACAGATGATCGGACTTCCCTCCTGCAGAGTTTTGGTCACATGCTCCCTGTCAAACGTGACATCCTCCACCGTCAGTCCCATATTGGCCGCCATCGTCGACATCATGTCCCAGGTGGAACCCTGACCATCGATATAGTAACCATTGTTCTGTGCTCTCTTGGCCACCGCATAAGGATTTTTGGGCTGTCCTGTCAGCCCGCAGTATACCATCGAAAGACAGGTCGGCCCGCAGCCTGTAACTGCCATGCAGTCTGAACCGTATGTCCGGTATCCCCAGCGTTCATCCCACTGTAAAAACAGAGGGATCCCGCCGTCTTTCAGTTTCTCCATATCCTCGGAAATATCAATCTTTCCGGTGTTTTGGGCTTTTTTCGGGTAATCTTTTACAAACTGCAGCGTCTCCGGATTGCGGTTTGCCAGATTCAACAGACTTTCCGGACACCCCTCCCGGCGCAGTCTTTCTTTCTGCCCCTCGCTGAGCCTGTGCATGGACGTCAGAAAACCGGCCGCCCCTGACTGTGCGATCCATCTTCCTATGCCAAGCACAAGAAGTACGATCAGACACCCCGCCAGTATGCGTCCGGCTTTTCTCTTTTTTCTGGTATGTTTCCTGATATTCTGCATGCACTCATCCTCCGTACAAATTTGATCTCCTGGCACGACCGGCTTCCGAATCCGGTAGTCCCCTGGCTTCCTTATCTATTGTACCAGAGAATCCCTCACACAAAGTTTAAGGTTTTCTTCACATTTTGCTAAATGTTGATATCCAGTTCCACCGGACAGTGATCACTTCCCAGGATCTCCGTATGGATCTTCGCATCTTCGATCTTATCCCGCAGACTGCCTGATGTCAGGAAATAGTCAATACGCCAGCCTGAGTTCTTCTCTCTGGCGTGGAACCGGTATGACCACCAGGAATACGTCACCTGCTCCGGATACAGATATCGGAACGAATCCACAAATCCCGCATCCATAAGTGCACTGAATTTTCCTCGCTCCTCGTCGGTAAATCCGGCATTCTTGCGGTTAGTCTTTGGATTTTTCAGGTCGATCTCCTGATGTGCCACATTCAGATCGCCGCACACTACGACCGGCTTAGTCTTTTCCAGTTCCTTCAGATACTGTAAAAATGCATCTTCCCAGGTCATACGGTAATCCAGACGCTTCAGCTCATTCTGCGAGTTTGGCGTATATACGGTGATCATATAAAACGACTCAAACTCCAGGGTGATCACGCGTCCCTCCTGGTCATGCTCTTCAATGCCAAGTCCATAGGTCACGCTGACCGGCTCCTGCCGTGTGAAGATCGCGGTACCGGAATATCCCTTTTTCACGGCATAATTCCAGTACTGGTGATAACCCGGCAGATCCAGATCGATCTGTCCTTCCTGAAGTTTGCTCTCCTGAATGCAGAAAATATCGGCATCCACACTCTGAAAATAGTCCAGAAAGCCCTTGCCCACGCAGGCGCGCAGTCCGTTTACATTCCACGAAATCATCTTCATGGAGATATCCTCCTTTGTGTTTACGATTATTTTCCAAAATAAGACGCCACATCCTTTAGATACTGGATGATCGGCAAGTGCTGTGGGCAGGCGTTCTCACACTGTCCACATGCCACACAGTCACCGGCTTTGCCAAACGTCTGTGTCAGACGGTCATAATATTCACCCTGCGGTGTCCAATCCTTGTCCTTGATCTCCTGCATATCTGCATTGTAAAGTGCAAAATACTTCGGGATCGCTATCTTTTTCGGACAGCCCTCCGTACAGTAGGAACATCCGGTGCAAGGTACGGTGATCTGGCCGTTCAGAATCTGCAGTGCATCCCGGATCACCTGTTTCTCTGCATCATCCAGAGGCTTCGGATCCTCCATAAAACTGATATTGTCCTGAAGCTGTTCCATATCACTCATACCGGAAAGGATCATATCGACCTGATCGAGGCTTGCCACAAAGCGCAGCGCCCACGATGGCACCGACATCTCCGGATGATACTTCTTAAACAATTTTTCCACACTGTCCGGAACCTTTGCCAATGTGCCGCCCTTGACCGGTTCCATGACGATGACCGGCTTACCGTGTTTCCTGGCCACCTCATAGCACAGTCTGGACTGGATCCCCTCGCTGTCCCAGTCGAGATAATTGATCTGAAGCTGGACAAATTCCATCTCCGGATGCTCCGTCAGCACGCGGTCCAGCACATCCGCCGTATCGTGAAACGAAAATCCCATATGGCGGATCAGCCCCTGCTCTTTCTTTTCCCGGATCCAGGTAAAGCAGTCATATTTCTTATATAATTCATAATGATCGATCCCGACATCATGCAGAAGATAGTAATCAAAATAATCGACTCCGGTCTTCTCGAGCTGCTGGTTAAAAATGCGGTCCCGGTCCTCCGGCGTCTTGATAAATGCGGCGTGCAGCTTCGTCGTCAGGGTATAACTCTCCCTCGGATGTCTGCTGGTCAACACCTCTTTTACGGCATTCTCACTGTGAAATCCACAGTACATCCACGCCGTATCAAAATAAGTAAAGCCGTGATCCAGAAATGTATCTACCATCTGTTTGGTCAGTTCCAGATCAATGCTGCTGTCGTCGCCTGGATCCAACAGCGGCAGTCTCATCAGTCCAAATCCAAATCGTTTTTCTCCAAATAATGAACTCATCTGTCCGTCCTCCTGTCACATTGCAACATATCATTGTGTATTGATCATATTTTATCATGTGGGCCGAAGGTTGTCCATGTAGCCGGACAAAATAAGACAGGCACCCGCTAGGGGTGCCCATCAGATAACAATATGGAAATTTTACTGAACGGCTTTGAATGCTTCATCCAGATCTTCAATGATATCCTGGATGTTCTCAGTACCGATGGAGAGACGGATGGTATTTGGCTTGATGCCGGAACCAAGCAGCTCCTCCTCAGTCATCTGGGAATGTGTGGTAGATGCCGGATGGATGACCAGGGACTTCACATCTGCGACATTGGCCAGCAGAGAGAATAACTCTAACTGATCGATGAAATCTTTTGCCTTCTGGGCATCTCCCTTGATCTCAAAGGTAAAGATTGATCCACCGCCATTCGGGAAATACTTTGCATACAGTTCCTGCTGCTTTGGATCCTCAGAGATGGATGGATGATGTACCTTCTCTACCTGTGGATGATTCTTCAGATATTCTACTACTTTCAGGGCATTCTCCACATGTCTCTCCACACGCAGTGACAGAGTTTCCAGTCCCTGCAGGAAGATGAAGGAATGAATTGGAGAAATGGTTGCACCGGTATCACGAAGCAGGATCGCACGGATCTTGGTCACGTATGCTGCCGGACCCACTGCCTTGGTAAAGCTGATTCCATGGTAACTTGGGTTTGGATCTACCAGAGATGCGAACTTGCCGGATCCCTCCCAGTCAAACTTTCCGCTGTCGACGATCACACCACCGATCGTGGTTCCATGGCCACCGATAAACTTGGTTGCGGAATGTACGACGATATCTGCCCCATGCTCGATTGGTCTTACCAGATATGGGGTTGCAAATGTGTTGTCAATGATAAGTGGGATCTTATGCTTGTGTGCGATCTCCGCGATGGACTCAATGTCTACCACATCGGAGTTTGGATTGCCTAGTGTCTCGATAAATACCAGCTTGGTATTATCCTGGATCGCTGCATCGATCTCCTCGAAATTCTCAGGATCTACAAATGTGGTACTCACGCCGAACTGCTTGATCGTGTGTTCCAGGAAGTTGTAGGTTCCACCGTAAATATTCTTTGCTGCTACCACATGGTCTCCGGCCTGTGCAATGGCCTCGATCGCATATGTGATGGCTGCGGCTCCGGATGCAACTGCCAATGCAGCGACACCGCCTTCCAGTGCGGCGATTCTCTTCTCGAATACATCCTCGGTCGGATTGGTCAGTCTTCCGTAGATGTTACCGGCATCTGCCAGTCCAAATCTTGCTGCTGCATGCTCGCTGTTGCGGAATACATAAGATGATGTCTGGTAGATCGGAACTGCGCGGGAATCGGTCACCGGATCCGGATTTTCCTGTCCTACGTGTAACTGTAATGTCTCAAATCTAAAATCTCTCTGCTCTCTTGTCTTCTTTGCCATAATTGTTTACCTCCATATTCTTATCTTTGTCTGACGCTTCTGTCTGCGTCTTTTGTTATCTGATGAACAAATCATACCATACGAATAGGAAAAGGGGAAATACATAAAATGCACCACCGGTTATAGCCTTTACTTATAGCAAAACAGTTCAACCGGATTGCCCGCCGAAATTTCCTGTAATGTAAAAAACAGACAGTCCAAATGAGGTAAATGCCCCTCAAAAGACTGTCTGTTTGCAGCTATCCCTCAATATTCGGTTCTTTGTAACGATCGACTACATGCTGGTAAAAGGATCTTACCGCCGGAGCCATAAAGTCCGGATGCAGCATCGCGATCCCAATGATCCGGTATGCTGCCGGCTCCAGCATATAGCTGTCCACCTCATAGTGAATATCATTCATGACCAGCTGTGGCATGATACAGATTCCGAATCCGTTGGCCACCATTGCGATCGTCGATAGGTCATCCACCACATGATAATGTGACTCAACCCTCAGGTGATTCTCCCGCAGATAATTCTGAATGTCGGCATCGGTCGCCTCTCTCTGGGAGACAAACGGACGATCCCGAAGCTGTCCCACTGAGATCACCGGCAATTCCCGGCCATCCTTTCGCACAGGCTCCGTCTCGCATTCCACCGGACTTCCCTTGGGCATCACACACAGCAGAGGATCTCTCTGCAGCGGCTCAATGGTCAGATCCTTTGCGCTGGACATGGACAAAAAGCCGATATCCACCACGCCGGTCTTGATCCAGTCGGCAACCTCATCATAGGTTCCCTGATATACCTCGATGGAGATATCCGGGTATTTGGCCAGAAAACTGTGCATGATATCCGGCATCCAATTCGTGCAGACACTGGAGAAACATCCCACGCGGACCGTCCCCCGCTTCAGACCATTGAACTCGGAAATGATCTGCTGCAGGCTCTCATCACTGTTGAGCACCGCATTGACATAGGGAAGCAGCTTCTCCCCGTAGTTGGTCATCGTCACACCGGATTTACTTCGGTTGAGCACGGAAAATCCCAGTTCCCCCTCCAGTGCCGAGACGGCATGGCTGATAGCGGACGGCGTCAGCCCCAGAATGTCTGCTGCCTTGCGGAAACTCCCCTGTTCCGCCACGGTCTTGAATACCTGATAACTAAGTAATGTCATAATTCACCTCATCCTAGCGGGAACACTTAAACTGCAGATCCTCCCAGCGGCGGTCCACCTCAGCCTGGAACTGCTGGATCAGGTCCTCATTGCCCGGCTTGAACAGATGCTTAAATCTGCCCTGGGAACGCAGGAAGTCCTCGATCGGAAGTTTCTTCTTTGGCTCATAAGACAGTGTCCACTTTCCATGATCCACCTCAAACAGAGGCCAGTAGCAGGTCTCTACGGCCAGCTTACAGATCTCCATGATCTTCGGCGTATCATAACGCCAGCCTCGCGGACATGGTGTCATCACATTGAGAAAACTGGCTCCCTCGGTATAGATCGCCTTTTCTGCCTTGCGGTGAATGTCCTTGAAATTGGCGGTCAGTGTCGTCTGTGCCACATATGGTACATCATGGTCCGCAATAATGCTGGCCAGATCTTTTCTGTTCTGCAGCTTACCATTGGACTGGGAACCCACCGGTGTCGTCGTCGTATCCGCAAACTTTGGCGTTGCAGAGGAACGCTGGATACCTGTATTCATATAGGCACCATTGTCATAGCAGACATACACCAGGTCATGTCCTCTCTCCATCGCACCGGACAGAGACTGGAATCCGATATCATAGGTACCGCCGTCGCCGCCAAATGTAATGAACTTGAAGTTCTCGCCCTCCGGCAGACGTCCGCGCTTCCTGAGTGCGCGGTATGCGGTCTCGACGCCGCTCAGCGTCGCTCCGGCATTCTCAAACGCATTGTGGATGTAACTGTCCTCCCATGCGGTATAAGGGTACATATAAGAAGAGACCTCCAGGCAGCCGGTCGCATTACCGATCACCGCGTGATCTCCCTCATGCAGTCCCCGCAGAACCGCACGTACAGCGATCGTCGCACCGCAGCCGGCGCACATGCGGTGGCCCGGTGCCAGACGCTCTGGTTTATTCATCATTGTTTTCAAACTGTAATCACTCATTAATCATTCCCAAGCCTTTCCAAATGTTTCGTATGAAATCCTTTGAGTCAGGTATTTCATGCGATTATCGTAACCCAATGTATTTGAACTGCTCGACCGGCTTGCCTTCCTCTACCAGACCTGCCAGTTCTCCAAAAATGTTCCTGGCATCATCGACGGTATAATCGCGCCCGGCCAGTCCGTAAATATAGTTCACTGCTTCAATCTGAATCTTTTCACGGAACAGTCCCGCGGTCACTTCACTTCCCAGTGGTCCACCGTTTGTATTGTAACTCTCACAGCGATCCATGATCGCTACTGCCTTACAATGTTTCAATGCCTGTGCGATCTCCCCGGCAGGGAATGGACGGAAGACACGAAGTTTGAGCATGCCGACCTTTTTGCCCTCTGCCCGCAGTTCATCCACAGCCTCCTTGGTCGTGCCTGCGGCAGACCCCATGATCAGGATGACATAGTCCGCATCCTCCATACGATACTCCTCGAAGAAGTCAAATCCTCTTCCGGTAAGTTCCCGGTACTTCTGCGCCACCTCTTTGATCACGTCCCTGGCAGCCTCCATGGCCAGTGCCTGATTCTTTCTGGCCTCCATCGCATAGCTGGAGATTGCGTACGGACCGACTGCAACCGGTTTGCCCGGATTCAGCAGGAACTCCTCCGGCTGATACTCTCCGACAAAGTCTTTGACAAACTGATCCTCTTCAAGCACAATGTTCTCCACAGCATGGCTGGTGATAAATCCATCCTGACAAACCATCACCGGAAGATGTACACGGGGATCCTCCGCAATCGGATAGGCCTGAATATAGTTGTCATACGCCTCCTGGTTGTTCTCTGCATAAATCTGGATCCAACCGGTATCTCTGGCTCCCATACCATCGGTATGATCACAGTTGATATTGATCGGGCCGGACAAGGTACGATTGACCAGCGTCAGCACACATGGCATACGATTGGACGCTGCCAGAAGAAGTTCCTCCCACATCAGTGCCAGTCCTGCGGACGATGTTGCCGTCATACTTCTCGCACCGGCCGCCTCAGCTCCAATCGTGGCACTCATGGAAGAATGCTCACTCTCCACCGGAATAAACTCTGTATCCATCTGCCCGTTTGCAATGTAATTGGAAACCATCTGTGGAATCTCCGTAGAAGGAGTGATCGGGAATGCCGGAAAAACATCCGGATTCACCTGACGGATCGCATAAGCCACTGCCTCGTTTCCGGACATACGTTCTTTGATAGCCATTAGAAATTTCCCTCCTTCATCTCAATCGCCTGAAATGGGCAAACCTCGGCACAAATGCCGCAGCCCTTGCAATGATCAAAATCAAAATCCAGTCTCCTGCCACCCTCTACCGGGATGCTGCCATCCGGGCAGACCGGAGCACAGAGCAGACACTGCTTGCACAGATCGGCATGAAAGACCGGTGTATTGGTTCTCCACTCCCCTGTGTTAAACTGTTTGGATGTACCACCGGCAAACATCATCAGGCCCTCAGTGAGATCCTGATGAGGTGTCGTTTCATTAATCTTCGTAATATCTGTCCTCATACTAAAAACCAAACCTTTCTGATGTACTATTTCATCTTCTCAACCTCGTCAAATGCCATCTCCAGCGCACGCATATTGCCGTCGATCACCTCCGGCTTCTTGGCAAACTTGTGCTGGTAAGATACGCGCATCTCCCGGATGAATGTATCTCTTGGCATAATCTCACTGACCGCCACGGCAGCCGCAAGCATCGGGCTGTTCGGGAAGTTCTTTCCCAGAGTCTCCATGGAAATATGGCGGCCATCCACTGTAAAGACACGTCCCCCAAATCCTTTCAGCAAAGGTCTGACTTCCTCTGCGCTCTTCGCTGTATTTATGATAATAGCCCCGTCCGGTTTGAGTCCGTCCGTCACGTGCACTGCATGCAGGAGCGTCTCATCCACCACAACCACCAGATCCGGATAATAGATATTGGAATGTACCCGGATCGGATCCTTGCTGATACGGTTGTATGCCGTGATCGGTGCGCCCATACGCTCCGGACCATACTCCGGAAATCCCTGGACATTCTGTCCTGTCTTGAATGCTACATCCGCCAGAAGCAGAGCAGCCGTCTTCGCACCCTGGCCTCCGCGACCGTGCCATCTAATTTCGATACCATTCTTCATGATAATAACCATGCCTTTCTCGTATTGCTTGTCTTGTATCACTTGATAAATTGATAAATTTTCTTAAGTCAGCACTACCTATTATAAAACACTGGCTTCAAATGTAAAGAGAAAATGAAAATATTTCTTCACTTTATAGATGAATTTCATTCACCATATAACAATCTTCCATATTTACGGTCAAAAATGAAACAAAATTCTGTATTTGTTTCCTTCGGTATTCTCAAATTGATTATTGGTTTTCATCATGCTAGAATGGAGAAAATGACTACCCAGGGAAGAGAGGACACTTTATGCAATTTTTTGCCACAAACGATAAGGTAAAGATTTCCGGAAGAAATCTGTACCGCGATCAGGTGCGCTATCTGAGTTATTCCGCATCACACATTGCATTTACATTTACAGGAAAAAAGGCATCCGTTCACTTTGTTTCGGATCCACAGAACTTTGAGGAAGGCCAGAATGCCTTTGTCGGAATTTTCGTGGACGACGAACCGGTTCCATCCAGACGCATCTGTCTGACACAGGCCTCCATGGACATTGTGATCTATGAGAGCGAACAGATCCGCACCGTCACTCTGACGATCATGAAACTGACCGAGCCGGAGTACGCGTCCTGCGGCATCGGCGCCATCACCATTGATACCGACGACCTTCTGGATCCCCCTGCTGTCAGAGAACGGCGCATCCAGATCATCGGTGATTCTATCACCTGCGGATACGGTGTCAACGGCTCCGTGACCGACGAGGTACACCGCACGGACGTCGAGGATGTCACCTGTGCCTATTCTTATCTCACCGCACGCGCACTGGATGCCGACTATGAGATCGTGGCCTGGAACGGCAAGGGAGTGATCACTTCCTATGTCAGTGTTGACACCAATCCCATCGATGACTCCTGGCTTATCCCGATGCTGTATGAATATGCCGACGCCGGCCTCTCAAAACAGTATTTCCACGAAGAACAGACTGACTGGCAGCGCTGGGATTTCGATACGTTCGTCCCGGATCTTGTGATCATTTTCCTTGGCACCAATGACGCCAGTTACTGCACGGATCACGCTGACCGCCATCAGGCCTTTGTCGATGCCTATACGCAGTTCGTCCTGCGCATCCACAGACAATACCCACAGGCCAGGTTTTTATGCACGCTTGGCATTATGGACCAACATCTTTGTCCTGCTGTCGAGCGGATTCCTTCCACCGTCAAAGCACTGGCTCCGGAGGTGGAGATCGACTATCTCCATATCCCATGTCAGGATGAAGAACATGACGGTCTGGGCACATTCTGGCATCCATCACCGTCCTCCCACGAAAAAATGGCCCGGCTGATCACTGCCAGGGCCAAAGATCTGATGCACTGGTCTTAGACCATACATCATCCGATGATATCCCACGGAATGCTATTTATTACTGAAACGCAGCGGAAGCTCCAGATCATAGGTCTGGAGTTTCTTTTCGTCTGTCAGGATCTCCTGCACACTTCCCTGCCCGACAATCCTGCCCTGATACAGCAGGATCACCCGCTGACAGGTATCGTAGATAAAATCCAGATCGTGGGATGCGATCAGTCTCGTCGCCGGCATCTGGCGGATGATCTCCATCAATCCCCTGCGATTCTTGGGGTCGAGTGCCGCTGACGGCTCATCAAACAGTACCAGTTCCGGCTCCATGGCAAGCAGGGTCGCCAGAGCTGCCAGTTTGGTCTGACCTCCGGACATCTGATAGACCGGGCGTTCTCCAAGATCCTCGATATGAACCATCTTCATGGCATGTTCCACGCGTTCGCGCACTTCCTCCGGCGAATATCCATAATTCACAGGGCCAAACGCCACATCCTCATAGACGGTCTGTGAAAAAAGCTGGTGTCTCGAATCCTGAAAAAGATATCCCGCCAGGCGGCGGATCTGCGGATAATTCTTCCTGATCACAGGAATTCCACCCACCGACAGAGTTCCCTCGTATCCTTCCAGCAGTCCCACCATCAGTTTTAATAAAGTTGATTTGCCGGCACCATTGGCACCGACCAGTCCAATGCATTCCCCAGCCCGGACCTCAAAGCTGATCTGTTCCAGCGCCGGAACCTCTCCATAGGAAAATGTCAGCTCCTTCGCTTCGATCAACGCATTCTCCATATCGAACCACTCCTCTCCAATCCTGTGAACCGGGGACTGTATCCCCTCTCCGGTAAATGAATACTACTCTGCCGCCCCGGTCTCATCGCTTATCCCACCCAGGCTGCATGCAAAAACAGGATACGCACCGCCAGAAGCACGACACTCCATATGGCCACGTAGGCAAGGCTCCGTATACCCTCCGGCTTTTCCGCCGGGATGTCCATCTGATGTTCGGGATCATACCCTCGCAACAGCATGGCCTGATACACCTCTCTGGATCGATCGACACTACGAAGCAGCAATAGTCCCAGAAAACTCCCCCAGTGCCGGAATGCAATGCCTCTCTTCCCCGGAGCACGCAATGCATACGCCTGGCTCATCTGCTGCATTTCACGCATCCAGAGCGTACTGTACCGGTAGATCAATCCCACCGTTGTCACCAGGATGGATGGCAGGTGGAACCAGCGCATGGCGGCACAGATCCCCCGAATCCCAAGCATAGACATCAAAAGCCAGGTCGCACATACCGCCCAGATTCCCTTGACCAGAATGCCGATCATCGCCTGCCAGGGATTAAACAATCCCACGAAGACCAGAAACACAAGAACCACCCGGAAATGACAGATGGCCTGCCACAGTGAGATTTCTTCCCACAGCGCAGTCACTACCGGAAACACGGCGAGTCCACACAAAATATCCAGTCTGCCCGCCGGGCAGGACATAACACAGATCAGAAACACCACCACCACAAACAGCCGGGCGGCAGGATGAATCCCTGCGCCCGGCTTCTTTTCCATATGATACCGGTCTATCTGCCGGATCTGGTGTTCTCCTGTTTGAAATTTATCCATGATGTTTTTTCTTCTTTAATACCTTGATTGTCTGACAGATCCCTGCGCAGAGCACTACCGCTGCCGCCGCTCCGAGCAGACCGGCCAATGACGTTCCGGCCGCCTCACCGTGGCCCTGCCACTGGTAATCCGGCAAAAATGACGTTAGATTCTGTATCTTCGCGGCCATATCATACACCCAGCCTCTGGCCGTCAGTTCTGTCGTGCCGGCCACCTGCTGCATAGACCATTCCAGTCCGTCCGGGAGAGAGGACGCCGCCAGAGATAACAGCCCGGCTGTCACTGCAGCTGCCGCAGTCAGGATTCCCAGGACTCCCTTCCAGTTCATCCCCTGTCCATCCTTCTGCTCATATCCTGCCAGAAGCTGTGGTCTGGCTTGATAGATAAACAGAAGCACTCCGGATGTGATCAGTCCCTCAACCAGTCCGATCGCCAGATGGATCGGCATCATCGCCGCCAGAAACACCTGAAATGGCAGTTTCGTCACACCGGAAGCCAACGTCTCCAGACAGACACACAAGGCCCCAAGTTCCAGACTGACCACACTTCCCAGTACAGAAGCAGCCACGATCTTCGCACGGCTCATCCCATGTCTCATGAAAAGTCTCCAGATCACCGCTCCGCCCAGAAAACATCCAAAGAATGCCATATTCCAGATATTGGCTCCCAGGGCAAGAAGTCCGCCGTCGGCAAACAGAAGACATTGGATCAGCAGCACACCGATCATTGTTAGAAATCCCGCCTCCGGTCCCAGAATAGCGGAAAGCAGCATGCCTCCACATAGATGCCCGGAAGATCCCGTCCCGGGAATTGTGAAATTGATCATCTGCGCTGCGAACACAAAGGCTCCCATCACTCCCATCACAGGAACCGTCTGTACCTCGTCAAGCCGCCGTACCTTTTTCACACTGTAAGCGGTCACTGCTCCGGAGCAGGCATACATGGTGCCTGCCACTCCTGCTGATAATAATGCGTCTGCCATATGCATAATGTCGTCCTCCTCTGTAGTTATTATAATGCTGCCTGGCTCTGTCGGTTATCCCTGATACCGCGAAACGATCTCCATGTACATTTCCCGGTATGACATGTCCGCTTTTTGGGACAATTCTTTCACGCTCTCATATTCCGGATAGCATTTTCTGGAATGAGCGGTTTCGCACAGTTTCACACGTGCCTCTCCCCACGGTGTACAGACTACGGCCTGTTTCCTGGCCAGAATGCTCCTCTGCATCAGACAACGCCTGATCCCGATCGTGGTGGTCTCCTCAAAGATCAGTTCTTCGATCCGCGGAAGAGTCTCCTCATCGGCAAGTACCCCCAGAAGATATGCCGGCCGGTTCTTTTTCATATAGATCGGCGTGTAATATACGTCTCTCGCTCCGGAATCCATCAGACGTTCCACGACCAGTCCGAGATGTTCTCCCGTCATGTCGTCGATATTGGCCTCCAGTTTCCAGACCCTGTCCTGCTCCCAGGTTTCCAAAGTCTCTCCGATACTCTCCACGGACCGGTTCGACTCCTTGCCGGCAATGCCCTGTGCTTCCTCTGTGCTCTGACCGGGATCACACTGTTCCCAGAGCATGGCTCGCAGGATACTCGGCCGCTCATAAGTCCGTTTGCCCGCTCCATATCCACAGGCGAGCAATCTGACATCCTCAGGCATGTTCCTGGCCGGCTCCAGCGCCGCCGCAATGGCCGCCCCGGTCGGCGTCACCAGTTCTCCCCGGATCTCTGTCATCTTAAGCGGCAGATCATACGTCGATACGATCCCCGCCACCGCAGGCACCGGTATCGGAAGCACGCCATGCTGACAGCGCACCGTACCGCTTCCCTCTGCCAGATATGGGATCACCACACGGTCGATATGCAGATCATCCAGGCAGATGGCTGCCGCCACAATATCCACGATGGAATCCACCGCACCCACCTCATGAAAATGCACCTGGTCTACGCCGGTTCCATGTGCGCGCGCCTCCGCCTGCGCCAGGATCTCAAAGATGCGAAGCGCAAGTGCCCTGGCTCCGTCGGTCACGTTTCCCGCTCCAATGATCTCACGTATCTCACGCATGCCTCTGTGGGTATGCCCGTGGCTCGATGTCTCCTCATGATGGGGCTCACCATGAAGGTACTCCATATCATGGTCGTGATTGTCCTGCCCGAGAACCACCGCAAAATCACAGCAGTCCAGCGCCGCCTTTGTCACCCGGCTCACGTCGATATGATACCCCGACAGTGGCAGGCTGTAAATCCCCTCCCGGAGTTTTTTCTCATCTGCCCCCAGATCCAGCAGTGCTGCCACTATCATATCTCCGCTGATCCCGGCGAAGCAGTCAAAACTCAGTATTCTACTCATGTGCAGCCTCCCCCGTATGTCCACAGGCCAGTCGGTTGATCTGCGTTGCCAGATATCCCGCACCATATCCATTATCTATATTGACCGTTGCAATGCCATTGGCACAACTGTTGATCATCGTCAGCAATGCCGATACCCCCTGCAGATTGGCACCATAGCCCACAGAAGTCGGCACGGCGATCACAGGATTGGCCACCAATCCGCCGATCACACTGGCCAGCGCCCCCTCCATACCGGCTACCGCCACAATGCAGTTGGCACTCTGGAGCAGTTCCATGCCGGACAACAACCGGTGCAGGCCGCTGACCCCCACATCATACATGCGCTCCACATGGCTTCCAAAAAACTCTGCCGTCTGGGCCGCCTCCTCTCCCACTGCAATATCTGCCGTGCCGGCCGTACATACCACAACCAGCCCCTGCTTCCCCGGTGTCTCCTTCTGATATTTCAGAATCCGGGATACCGGATCATACTGGATCTGTGGAATAGCCTGCCTCACCAGCTCATACTGTGCCTGGGTCGCTCTGGTTCCCAAGACCTCACCCTCCTGCTGCAGGATATTCCGGTAGATGGACACCAGATACTCATCGGGCTTGCCCTGGCAGAATACTACCTCCGGAAAGCCCTGCCTGATCCTTCGGTGTCCATCCAGTTTGGCAAATGCAAGATCCTCAAAAGGCTGTTTTTTCAGTTGTTTCTCCACGTCCTCCACAGAAAGTTCTCCCTGCTGCAGACGAACCAGCATCTCCCTGACTTTCACACTACTCTCCATTCCGCAGACGCTTTGCGTCGAAGGAATCGCGAGCAAAATATCAGATTTTGCTCTGCGATCAGGGCTATTTTGTGACGTCTGCGGCACAAATAGCCGTGTGTAAAAATACTGTACCGACAGTATTTTTCACACTATTTTCCTCCTGTCCGATCATTGTCGCATTCCCCGAGTCACAGTTTCCTGACCGGATTGACATGCACCATAATATGTTTGACCTTCGGGAACTGCTGCTCGATAGCATTGTGTACGTTTTCCGCCACACCATGAGCCTCCCACAGCGTCCGGTCCCCGTCAGCACCGATCTCCAGATCCACATAGATCTTATTGCCAAAAATACGGGTCTGCAACAGATCGATACACAGCACGCCCTCCTGTTTCAGGATACACTCTTCCATTGCCTGACAGATCTGCTGGTCACAACTGTGATCCACCATCTTATCCATGGCATCCGTGAAAATATCATAGACAGCCTTGATAATAAACAGACAGATCACCAGACTGGCGATCGGATCGAGAATAGCCACGCCCATCCGCGCACCGGCCACACCCACCAGAGCTCCCACGGAAGACAGAGCATCTGACCTGTGGTGCCAGGCATCCGCCATCAGCGCCGAGGAATCAATGCATCTGGCATAATATCTGGTATACCAGTACATAGCCTCCTTGGTGACAATGGAGATCACAGCAGCCACCAGTGCGAGTATCCCCGGGATCTGCAATGTGCCGGCTCCCTTTCTGGCATATTCTATGATATGTTCCACGGCAGACAGACCAATCCCGAGACCGGTAATGAGCAGCACTGTCGAAAGAACCACAGCAGCCACACACTCCAGTCTCTCATGCCCATAAGGATGCCCCTCATCGGACTCTCTGGCCGACAGACGCACCCCGATGATCACGATAATGCTGCTGAACACATCGGACGCAGAATGAATCGCATCACTGATCATCGCCCCGGAATGTGCCAGAATCCCGGCCAGCAGCTTAAAGAGGGACAAAATCAGATTGCCCCAGATGCTGACGGTGGACACCCGGGTTGCGGTCTTCTCAAACTCCATGTTATGTGTCATGTCGGTTCATTCCTTTCTTGATTACATGGACTGCCATCTGTGCAGCCTTTCCGAAAACTGTTCATAAAAATCTTCCTGTTGATACGGTGTCAGCAAAAAAGTCTGTAGCAGTCTAGTATTGACCATCTTAAACAGATCTGCATCCAGATCCTCTCTGCTTGCCCTCACATTTTCAAGCACCTCATGCCAGGACACGACAAACTTCTCATATGCTGCCAGATTCGGGATTCCCAGCCATTTTTCGATCTTTACTTTGGTACGGTTCGTCTTCCTGCACTCATCTACCTGCAGAAAATACGAAAATCCGTCCTCCTCGTAGATCCGTCCCAGCGGAAACAGCCTGCAGATTCCCGGGCGGAACGCATGAATGCTGCATCTTCCCTGATCATTCAGAAACCGGCATGCCTCCCGTGGACCGTCCATTCGAAGCACCGGAAGAACCAGGCCGTCCACCGCCTGCAAAGCAAGTTTCTGCGTGAACAGTTCCTGCATAGTCTCATCCTGATGCGTGTAGAGCATGTAAAGATCCCAGGGATCCAGCGGGATCTCCACCATCTGATGACAGCATGCACTGCAGCCCTCACACTCCTGGCATCCCAGTTTCACCAGATCCTGACGGCGGTAGCGTCTGCCATCTGAAATCTGATCCATGTCCATATATCTGCGCACGGCCTCTCCTCCTGTACTCTGAAAAAAGGGCAAAACCCACTGTTTTGCCCTCATTATCACTTCATCATATGTTCCTACAGAACCTTTTTGATCGCATCCAGCAGTTCATCATAGGTCTCATACGCCGGATACTGTGGATATTCTTCCTTGATCTGTGGTGTGGTCCTGAACAGGAACCCCGCCTTGCTGGCCTGGATCATACCAAGGTCATTGTGGCTGTCACCACTGGCGATCGTCTCAAATCCACAGGACTGCAATGCCTTGACCGTAGTGTATTTGGACTTTTCACAGCGCATACGGAAACCGGTGATCTCTCCATCATCCGCAACCTCCAGTGTGTTACAGAAAATAGTCGGCCAGCCCAGCTTCTCCATCAGAGGCTTTGCAAACTGGGTAAAGGTATCGCTGATGATGATCGTCTGTGTCAGGCTGCGAAGCTCATCCAGAAACTCCCTGGCTCCCGGCATCGGATCGATCTTGGCGATGGTCTCCTGGATCTCCTTGAGACCCAGTCCGTGCTCCTTTAAGATCTGCAGTCTGTAGTTCATCAGTTTATCGTAATCCGGCTCATCACGGGTCGTTCTCTTCAACTCAGGGATTCCGCTTGCCTCCGCAAACGCAATCCAGATCTCCGGTACCAGAACGCCTTCCAGATCGAGGCATACAATATTCATATCACTCATGTCTTTTGTCCTTTCTGTATCTTTTTGTCACGTCAATGAAATCCTCTTGATTATAGCATACTCCAATGGCTATCTCAATAGAGGATTACAGTTCCTCCGGTGCCTTTCCCTGCGCGATCGTCTCCCTGGCAGCCTCCATGGCTGCCCGTTCATTGGCCTTCTCGATCGCCCGGATCTCATCGATCTCGGACCGGTTCAATACCGGGCTGAAGATATCCACCGCCAGATGCAGACATTGGATGTCCACCTCCTTGTGATACCCTCCGTCCTCACCGTCCAGCGTCCATCGGACTTCCTCATCGCAGGTGATCTTCACTGCCCTGACGCGCTTGGTATCCAGAGATGGGCTGTTCGTATCGCGGTTCATCAGAGCCACCAGCACACGCTCCAGTTCGATCGGTGTCTGCGGATTCGTCACCATCACCATCTCAAACAGTCCATCGTCCAGGTCCATTCCCCGGGTATTCGGTCCTTCCAGCGGAAACCCTCCGACTGATTTGGTATTGGCGATCATGCCGAAAATATAATTGCCGTCTACTACCCTGCCGTCATCGCACTCAATGTGCATCTCATAGCCCCGCAGGTCGGAGAGACGGCCGATCGCATCCACAAAATAGGCTGTCTTTCCCAGCGCATTTTTCAGATCCTGCGATGTCTCATAGGCAACCTCCGTAAATGCACCAAATCCCGCAATATAGTTAAAATGCTGATCCTGGAACTTCCCGACATCGCAGGAGTAGGTATGTCCCTTCAGAATCAGATCCGTCGCCTCCATCGGATCCTTCGGGATCTGAAGACTTGACGCAAAATCATTGACCGTACCGGTAGGAAGATATCCGACCTTCGGCTTGCGGGTCAGTCTGGTCACCCCTCCCAGCACCTCATTGATCGTGCCATCACCGCCGGAGCAGACGATCACCTCAAACTCCTCTCCGCGTTCCAGCACAAGATCCCTGGCCTCACCGGATGCCCCTGTCGCATAGATTGTCACATCATAATCTGCGCGGCAGAACTTCTCCATGACATCCGACAGATATGCCTTGATCTTACCCTTTCCAGCATTGGCATTGTAAATAAAAAGCATTTTCGTCTTCAAAAACAATCCCCCATTCAGCAGACGCCGTTCACCGTCTCGTTCTTTTACACTATCCTAAAATTATACTATATTTCGCCAGTTTACTGCAAGGTTGTAATTGTGATATTTTTATGAGTATAATTAAGAAACTATAACTTTTCAGGAGGCATTATGCTCAGAGAAATTCCTATCAACAGTGATCTGTCCGAAAATGTAGAATATATGAACCCGCATTTTCCGGCTCACATCCACAAGATGAACCTTTCCATGTTCCCAAATTACGCCGGAGTCACACACTGGCACGACGATCTGGAATTTATCATCATCCTGGATGGACATATGACCTACAATATCAACGGCAAACTGGTAGAACTTACCCGCGGCAACGGCATTCTGGTCAACAGCCGTCAACTCCATTACGGCTATTCTCCGGTGCGCAGGGAATGTACTTTCCTTTGTATCATCCTTCACACATCACTTCTTTGTGTCAATGACTGGTTCCGCTCTCAGTATGTCCTGCCACTTCTGTACAATGACAATCTGCCCTATCTGCATCTGCAGAAACTGATCCCATGGCAGAAGCACATGATCGATCTGGTACAGGACATCTACGATCACCGCGAGGACGAACTGGCTCCCGTCGTGATCCAGACGGACTTTTTTGAAATCTTCCGCGAAATCTGCGCCAATGTCTCTGCGTCCGATTCCATGACCGAAAAATCCGCGCTTCGCCTGGATTCCCTGAAAAACATGATCGGATATATCCAGCTTCATTATATGGAAAAGATCACGCTGGATCAGATTGCCCATGCCGGCAACTGCTGCAAAAGCAAGTGTTCCGCCCTGTTCAAGCAGTATCTGAAGCAGTCACCCAACAACTATCTGATCGACTACCGCCTCAGCCGCAGCGTCAGCCTGCTGCAGAACACTTCCAAATCGGTCGCGCAGATTGCCGAGGAATCCGGCTTTCACGGAGCCAGCTATTACTGCGAAGCATTCCGCAAACATTTCGGGATCAGCCCAAAAGAATACCGGCAAACACTCTGATGAGTGTCTGCCGGTTTATTTTATATCTGTCAGTCTGCTTTACTGTGCGCGACGATAAAATTCTTCGTAATATTCTTCTTCATATAACTCTTCCGGCCGTCTGGTCGGTTCGCAGATCTTCCAGAGATCCGCTGCAAATTCTTCCGGCCTGACGACTGCGTACTGGCCATGTCCCATGCCCAGGATCTGACGGAATCTTACGTGGGTAAATGTCTCTTTGACATACCGGATATCGCGCTTTCTCTTATGTTTCTCCTGCTGTCCGTACCAGTACTGGATCTGACAGCCCATCGGTGTACGCACCTTCTCAGGCATCTTGTAGGTGTCACAGGAAAGATAGGTTCTGAAATAGGTTCTGTTGCTGATCTCATGCAGGAACAACTGCATCTCATCCACATCATCCTCATCATACCGGTCTGCCGGATACATACGCTCCAGAAGGAAACGGCTGGCTCTGGCCATCCGGATCTTCCAGCACGGCTTCTTGGCACTGAGATACCTTCCGAGCCATCCCTGTCTGCGTGGCATCAATGCTCCATCCAGGATCACGCGGTCCGCATGGATCACTCCATTGGCCACGAGCCTGGCAGCCACACTGCCTCCGGCAGACATACCATAGATCAGGTTAATATCCTGCTGATCCGCCTCCACCATCCATCTCTCGATCTGGCGGCAGATCTTTGCGATCCCTGTAAAATCTCCCGGTCGGCGGAAATCATAACCCGGAAGGGCCGGTACGATCACATGGAAATCATCCTGCAGAAGCTCCACCACCGGAAGCATCCATTCCCAGGTCATCATATCTCCGTGAATCAGCAAAATGGTATCCAGATTTTCCGTTCCATACTCATACATGTTGATCATTTATCCGTTCACTCCAATTTGTGATATTCTCCAAATAGAAAAAAGAGTGCTGACACATTCTTTTTCAACGGCAATCTTCCCCACAGGAAATATTGCATTTATTAAAAATATGTTAACACTCTTTATATGGCTTGTCCAGTAATTTATACAAGATATCGTATGAAATTTGGCAAACTCCCCCAGATATGGTTTTATGGATTATCTGGTCTCCAGCAGTTTCTCCACGCTGACCAGCTTCACGCACAGTACAAACAGATCTGTAGCCTGTTTCATCTCCTCTGCGGAAGGGAAGGACGGCGCAATACGGATGTTACTGTCTGTTGGATCCTTGTGGTATGGATAGGTAGCACCGGCTCCGGTCAATACCATACCGGCTTCCTTACATTTTGCAACGATCTTGGCTGCACAGCCCTCCATCGCATCAAAGGAAATGAAATATCCTCCCAGAGGCTTGGTCCAGGTTCCGATACCAAGACCGGTCAGTTCCTGATCCAGTACATCCAGGGATGCCTCAAACTTCGGTCTCATCTGTGCCGCATGCTTCATCATATGTGCCATCAGTCCATCGATGTTTTTGAAATATCTCACATGGCGGAGCTGATTGAGCTTATCATGACCGATCGTCTGGATCGTAAAGGTCTTCTTGGCATCCGCCAGATTGGCCTCGGAGGCAGCCAGGGCAGAAATTCCTGCTCCCGGGAAGCTGACCTTGGACGTGGATGCAAACTCGAATACCATGTCCGGATTGCCGGCTTTCTCACATTCGCTGATGATATCCAGGATCTGCACCTGACGATCCTCATATAAGTGATGGATCACATAGGCATTGTCCCAGAAAATTCTGAAATCTTTTGCCTTTGGCTTGAGTGCCGCAAAACGCTTCACCGTCTCATCACTGTAGCAGACTCCGGCAGGATTGGAGTACTTTGGCACACACCAGATACCCTTGACTGCCTCATCCTCGGAAACCAGTTTCTCTACCAGATCCATGTCCGGGCCATCCTCATTCATCGGAATGTTGATCATCTCGATGCCGAAATGCTCTGTGATCGCAAAATGTCTGTCATAACCAGGTACCGGACATAAGAATTTTACCTTGTCCAGCTTGCACCATGGGGTCTCTCCCAGAAGACCATGTGTATATGCACGGGAAACGGTGTCATACATCAGAGTCAGGCTGGCATTGCCGCCGATAAAGATATGCTCCGGTGTCGTCCCCATCATATCTGCCATCAGCTTCTTTGCCTCAGGGATTCCATCCAGTACGCCATAGTTTCTGCAGTCCATTCCGCCCTCTGTCTTCAGATCTGCCTCGCTGTCCAGCACATCCATCAGTGGCAGGGACACATTAAGCTGTGTTGGAGACGGCTTTCCACGGGACATATCCAGGGATAATCCCAGAGCCTTCTTCTCCTCGTACGCTGCCTTCAGCGTCTCATGCAGTTCCATCAACTCATCTTTTGATAACTCGCTGTATGCCTTCATAGTCTCTCTCCTTTGGGTAAACTTAAGATAATTAACAATAATTGGAAATTATTTATTCTAATTTCACCACTGTCTATATTAACCTTATGAAATGCATTTTACAAGACAAAAAACGATTTTTGTATACAATTATACAAAAATCATTAAAAACACCCTCATTTCCTGTATTTCTGCCCAATTCCTGTTGGCGTTCCGCTGCGTTACCGCATTTTTCTATTCTACAAAAAAGGGCAAAACCATCGTTTTGCCCTTATCCACTATATTATTGATCGCTCTTCTATATTACTGGTCGCTCTTCCACTTGTACACCGCAGTTCCGATAATGATCGCATAGCCGACCAGACTCCAGCCATCCGGGAAATCTCCCAGTATCACCAGACTCATCAACGCTGCAAAGATCACCTGTGTATAATCAAATACTGACAGTTCCTTGGCAGGTGCCCGCGAATAGGCCGCTGTGATCGAAAACTGTCCTCCCGCCGCAGATGCTCCCGCAAGCAGCAGGGAGATCAGCTGCCAGGCTGACATCGGCTGGTACGTCAGCACCATTCCGGGGATGGACGCCAGGCAGGAAAACAGAGAGAAATAAAAGACGATCACCGGTCCCTTCACCCCCTGGATACCCAGCTTACGCACACAGGTGTAGGCAAGTCCTGCCCCCATGCCGCTGATCAGGCCGATCACCGCCGGCACACAGGCCATATTAAAGGATGGCTTGATCACAAACAATGCGCCTCCAAAAGCCAGAAATACCATGGCCCATTCCCGGCGGCTTGGCTTCTCGCGAAGCACTGCGATTGAAAACAGAATTGCAAAAAACGGCGACAGCTTATTGAGCATGGATGCGTCGGCAATGTTGAGTCTGCCAATCGCATAAAAGTTGCAGAATACCCCCAGAGATCCCGCCACACATCGTGTGATCAGCGCAGGCCACTGTCCTGCCCCCTTCTTCAGGATCAGGGAGGTATGTTCCCGAAGCACCACGCCCAGCGCGATAAACAGCGCGACCAGATTGCGGAACATTGCCTTCTGCCACACCGGCAGATCCCCGGCCGTCTTGACAAACAGGTTCATCAGTGCAAAGAAAAATGCCGCACTTAAAATATACAGGATCGCCTGTTTTTTCTGCGGAAGTGTCTTACCTGTAATTCTTGCCATGATCTCCCTCCGGATTTGCAAACAATACCTTTGCCAACAGTCCCACACCGCCAAACAGCAGTACAAAGATCACCACCGTCACGAACAGGCTGGTCGCTTTCCAGGCCACATGCATATTGGAGATGACCACCGCAATGATCAGGGTCATGCTCAGTCCACAACAGATCTTGGATGCAAGATTATATTTGTAAAACAAAAAGATAATGCTTGCGATCAGCGGCACAAAGACCACTCCCTGCGGACTGTTTCTCCAGAATGGCAGTCCAAACGAAATTCCGTAGACCGCGACATTGTCCAGAAACAGATATCCGCCCGCCACAAACATGACAAGTCCCACCATAAACTGCATCAGATCATTTCCTCTTTTTTTACCAGCCATAGTACCTTCCTCTTTCTTATTCTTAATAATTGTTTGATTGTTTGAATCCGCTTGATATTTGGGATTACATTATAGCATCTTCCGGATCCTGTCAAGCACATCGGCCAGCAGTTTCTGCGGATCTCCGGTCGAGATCCTGAGTCCTGCTGCCCCCGCGTGTCCACCGCCACCCAATGGTTTCAGAAGCTGATTGACATCGATCCAGCGGCCATCCGACCGGAACGAACAGCGCCAGACATCCTTCTCCTGCTCATACATCGTAAAGCCAAGTTCCACATCCTCACAGTCCCGCAGGACTCCGCTGATCGCGTGAATGTCCTCATAGTTCATGCCTTCCCGTACGGCCTGTTCCCTATCCAGGATCACATAGGCCACCTTTCCGTCCACCGCCGTCTGCGCCATGTGGAGCAGTCTGCTTCTCCGGTCAAGTGCCTCTCTGGTCATCGTGTGCATCGTCACCATCGCCTCCTCATGGGAGACTCCCATCCGGAGCAGTTCCAGCGATGCCTCAAAGACACTCTCATCCGTCCTGCTGAAACACTCGGTATCCTGAATGATCCCCAGATAGAGATAATCTGCCGCATTCGGATGTGTCTCACACGCCGCCTGCTTCAGTCTGTCACGGTCAAACAGATAGAACAGATTGACCGCACATGCTTCCGAGATACAGGTCAGATTGATATCAGCGTACGCTTCATTGCCGGCGTGGTGGTCGATCACCATCGAGCAGACCGCATTTTCAAACCACGGCAGACCGATCACCCTCTTTTTCGTTGCGGTGTCACAGACGATCACGGCATACCTTCCGGAAACCTGCGGCTCCTGAAACGGTGAAAACAAGGCATCCCGATCCACCATCCTGCGCGGTCCCCGGTCCAGTTTATCCGACAGATACGGATATACCGCATACTGCGGATAGGCATCTCTCAGATAATGTGCGAGACCCAGAACCGATCCGGCCGCATCCCCGTCCGGATTCATATGTGCCAGGATCACCACCTGATCCAGCGAATGCTTCTGCATCATCCCCAAAAATGTAGGGTCAAATATGCCCTGCATGTCTTTCGTCTTCATAATCCCCTGCCTTTCCCTCCTCTACAATGATTGCGAGATACATGTGTATTATTTATCTACACAGTAAAACACCAGCCGCAAGTTCCCGGCTGGTGTCATCATTATTCGTGTAATTTGTAGTCCACGTCCTCGTCGATCATGTCGATCATGATCTGCGCCAGATCCCCGCGGAACTGTTTTCCTTTGCTCTTCTCAAACTCTGCCCTCACCACAGACTGTGGCAAAACGTCACGATAACTTCTCTTGGAGGTCATTGCATCGTAGGCGTCCGCCACCGACACGATCTGAGCGATCAGCGGGATATTGTCACCTATCAGCCCGTCCGGATAACCACTGCCATCATATCTCTCATGATGCCATTTGGCGCCCTGTGCCAGTCCCTCCAACTCTGTGATATCTTTCAGAATATCGTAACCGACCTCCGGATGTTTCTTGATCATCTCATATTCTTCGTCGGTCAAATGACCGTCTTTGTTGATGATGTAATCCGGTATGCCGATCTTTCCAATATCGTGAAGCAGTCCGATGTAATACACCTCGCCCTGCTTGTCCTCATCAAATCCGTATCTCTTGGCAATCTCCCTGGCATAGATCGCTACTCGCTGGGAATGACCACGGGTATACTGATCCTTAGCCTCGACTGCGGTAACCAGCGCCGTGATCGTCTGTGTCGCCAGATTTTCAAAACTGGACGCCAGGATCTGGCTCTTCATGTTATTGACCAGCTTCTTGGTAAAAAAGATCCGCAGACATTCGGTCGACAGGAAGAAGGCCACATATATTAACATCGCACTGAACAATGTATTTTCATAGACCTTCGGCACACTGATCACATAGGTGACAGCCACCATCGACGCAAATGCCAGGTAGATCAAAAAGTTCTTGTACATCCGGTAAAACGGGATGATCTGGAAGATAAACATAAACACCAGATAAGTTCCCATCGTCCGTAAATGGATATGTGTATCGGTAAAGATAAACAGACACACTCCAAAAAAGATCATCATCTTATAGCTGATGATCAGCAGACTGTTGAGCTGGGTATTACGGATGTCCTTTGTCTCCAGGATCACATCCGCGATCAGCATCAGCAGAGAGGATACGATCACCACAAGTTCTGCCACCAGATTCAGTTCATTGGCTGCCGGCCCCCGAAATGTGCCATTACGGATATCCAATATCATCAGAATTAACTCGGCAACGAAAATAATACCGGCCACCCAGCCCAGACGGTGGACACTCTCCAGAAGATAGACATCATAAATCGCCTTTTTCTCGGTGTCATCCATCCCCGTGTAATCCACAAAAACCGCTCTTTTTATCTTATCTATCATAGCATTCCATCCATTTCCAAGGGATCCGTCTGTACGGACAGATGCGAAACCCTTCCTGAATTTCACGAAAAAAATATCTAGTATTATTTTACTATATCTGCCAGAAAAAAGGAAGAAAAAATATCTGCCCGCAGACAGATATTTTTCGATTATCTGCAGACAGTCTCACTCACAGCCTCTTTTAACTGTTCTGCTGCCTGTTCAATGTCATCCTGCCCGTAAACTGCACTGATCACTGCCACTCCGCAAATACCACTTTCCGCAAGTTCTTTTACATTGTCCTGTGTGATCCCTCCGATGGCAATAACCGGGATCGTCACCGCCCGGCAGATCTCACGCAAGGTCTCAAAGCTCACATGATCCGCATCCTCTTTGGAACTGGTGTTAAACAATGCACCCACGCCCAGATAGTCCGCGCCATGCTTCTGCGCCAGCAGCGCCTCCTGCACAGAGTGTGCTGACACTCCGATGATCTTATCCGGACCGAGTTTTTCACGCACGCGGCCGGCTTCCATGTCATCCTGTCCCACATGGACCCCGTCCGCGTCCACTTCGAGCGCCAGATCCACATCATCATTGATCACAAACGGCACCTGATAATCCCTGCACAGAGCCTGGATCCGATATGCCTCCTGTAAAAACTCCGCATGGTCAAGCTGTTTCTCGCGGAGCTGGACAAACGTCACTCCGCCGTCCAGGCTCTCCCTTACGACCTGCTCCAGGCTTCTTCCGTTCAGCCAGTACCGGTCTGTCACCGCATACAGCAATAACTTTTTTTTCAGGTCCTCTCCTGTCATTTCTGTAACTCCTCCACAAGCTGATCCATCTGTGCCTCAGAATCCGGACGAAGCACCGAACGGATCGTCACAACGCTGTCCAGGATCCGCATCTCCTTCATCTGCTCAAATTCCTCACGCATCTTTTTGGCAGCCAGCGGAGCCCAGGTTCCGTTTTCCACCAGACCGATCGTACGCTTCTGATAATTCTTGGCCTTCAGATGATGGATGAAATCTTCCGCCGGAAGAAATACTCCGCCGTCATAGGTGCTGGCGCAGACCACCATGCGGTCATAGCGGAACGCATCTTCCACCGCCTCGGCCATATCATCCCGGGTCAGATCAGCAAATGAAGTCTTTATGCCCCGGCTCTGCAGTTTCTCCACCAGTTTGTGCGCTGCTGCCAGCGTATTGCCATGGATCGATGCGCAGGCTACAAACACGCCCTCATCCTCAGGGCGATAGCTGCTCCAGGTATCATACAGATTCAGATAATAGTCCAGATTTTCGGACAGGATCGGCCCATGTAACGGACAGATCGTCCGAATATCAAGTGCTGCCGCCTTCTTGAGGAGCATCTGCACCTGTGCTCCGTATTTGCCCACGATATTGAAATAATATCTTCTGGCCTCGCAGGCCCAGTCTTCCTGCGCACAGAGTGCACCAAACTTGCCGAACCCATCGGCAGAGAACAGGATCTTCTCGCTGGATTCATACTCCACCATCACCTCCGGCCAGTGCACCATCGGAGCCATCACAAAGGTCAGTTCATGACTTCCCAGAGAAAGCGTGTCGCCCTCCTTGACCACGACCTTGCGGCCCTCCACGTCAAAGGTAAAAAACTGCCCCATCATCTGAAATGTCTTGACATTGCCCACGATCTGCATCTGCGGATACTTCGTTGCCAGCCGTTCAATGTTGGCGGCGTGATCCGGTTCCATATGGGACACTACCAGATAATCCGGCGTGCGTCCGTCCAGCACAGCCTCCAGGTTGGCCAGCCACTCCTCGCTCTTACGCGCGTCCACCGTATCCATGACTGCGATCTTGTCATCCAGGATCACATAGGAATTGTAGGATACTCCATTCGGGACCACATACTGTCCCTCAAATAAATCCAGATCTGTGTCGTCTACTCCGATATAACGGATCTTATCTGAAATCGTTACTGCCATCATTTCCTCCATTCCGGAGCATTGTATTCCTGCTCCATGTTAGTACTATGTATCGTTACCTGGGCTCCCTGAGCGTTTCATTGAGACTTCCCATGCGATATCCCCGGATATCGAGGGAGACATAGGAAAATCCGAAGTCAAGGAATCGTTCATAAACCTGTGTTCTCACTGTGTTCTGCATAAACCGGTCAAACTCCTCCGGCAGAAGTTCTATGCGCGCCATCGTGCCATGGATCCTGACGCGGAACTGGGTAAATCCCAGTTTCAGAAGCAATGCCTCTCCCCTTTCTACCATGGACAACTTCTGTGGTGTGATCTCTTCTCCATAAGGCACGCGGCTGGCCAGGCAGGCAAAGGAAGGCTTGTTCCAGGTCGGAAGCCCGAATCTTCCGGACAGACTCCGGATCTCTCGCTTGGTAAACCCTGTCTCCTTAAGCGGGCTGACGATCCCCAGTTCCCTGACAGCCTGCATACCGGGGCGGAAATCTCCCTCGTCGTCGAGATTCGTCCCCTCCGCCACACACCGGAATCCCTGGCTGTCCGCCAGTTCACGAAACGCGGAGAACAATGCTTTCTTGCAATAATAGCACCGGTTGGGCGGGTTTGAGCCAAACTCCGGGATCTGTTCCTGCACAAAGGATACTTCTTCATGACGGACTCCCCACCGCTCGCAGCATAACTCAGCCTCCCTTTGTTCCCGTCCGGGAACCCAGTCGCAGCAGGCCGTCACTGCCATCACATGCTCCGGCACCGCCTCGTGAGCTGCATACAGAAGGAACGTGGAATCCACGCCCGCCGAAAATGCGACCACCACACTTCCAAGCCCTCTCAGATAATCTTTCAGGCGTTCATATTTGTCCATCAACGCCTGATCATCTGCTGCGTCCTGTGGCTGCGTCAATGTCTGTGCATTCCCCGAAGTCTGTTTTTGCTCCAATGTCTGTTCTTCTGCCCAAGTCTTGTCCACTGTCATTCACTCAGTCCTCCGTCTGAACCGGTCCTGACTCCATATTCTTTGGCAGAATGAGATTCAGGACAATCGCGGTAACAAAGACCAGCGCCACACAATTCTCTGCAAATACGGAACGGATCAGATCCGGGAAGATCTCAAACAATTCCGGACACTGGGTAAATCCCAGTCCCACGGAAAGCGACAATGCCGCGATTGTGATATTTCTCTGGGAATAGCCGCATTTTCCGATCATCTGGACACCGCTGACCACGATCGTACCAAACATCATGATCGTGCATCCACCCAGAACCGCACTCGGCAGTGTCGCAAGCAGACTTCCGACAGCCGGGAAGAAACCGGCCAGGACCATGATAAATGCTCCTGTAGCGATCGCATAACGGTTGACTACCTTGGTCATAGCCACCAGCCCGACATTCTGGCTGAACGAAGTGATCGGCATACATCCAAAGACAGAAGAAAGTGCACTGACAAAACCATCACAGGCGATAGATCCCGCCGTCTCCTTCTGGGTCACATCCCGCCCCAGTCCGGATGCCGCCAGCGCCGAGGTATCTCCGATCGTCTCCGTGGCAGACACCAGGAAGATCAGTATAAAGGCCACGATCGCATTGGCATTAAACTCCGGCTTAAATGGCATCAGATGTGGCAGGGCAATGAAGGAGACTCCGTGCAGTGCCGAGAAATCCACCATGCCCATGCACAATGCCAGAATATAGCCGACCACCAGACCAAACAGCACAGAGAGCTGTTTGAGAAATCCTTTGGCAAGGATATTAAACAAAATACAGCTAAGCAGGGTCACAGAACCCAGGATCCAGTTCTTCGCAGATCCAAAATCTCCGGCTCCTGTCCCGCCGCCAAAGGATGCCGCTCCCACCGACAACAGAGAAAAACCGATGGCCGTCACCACGGTAGCTGCCACGATCGGCGATACGATCCTGATCCAGTATTTGGCCAGCAGTCCCAGGATACCCTCTACAATACCACCCACCAGCACGGCGCCGATAATGGCATTGTAACCGTACTTGCCCCCGATCGTGCAGGCCAGGGAAACAAAGGTAAAACTGATTCCCATGACAATGGGCAGTCTCGATCCGATCTTCCAGACCGGAAACAACTGGATAAAGGTTCCGATCCCGGCAATGATCATCGCACTCTGTATGATCATCGCGGTGTCTTTGGTGCCAAGGCCGCAGGCCGCCGCCACAATAATGATCGGTGTGATATTGGCCACAAACATGGCCAGAATATGCTGCAGTCCAAACGGAAATGCCTTGAGTAAATTGATCTTTCCGTCCAGGGTGTAGATTGCATCCACCCGGGACGCTTTTGTATTCTCGCTCTTCATAATAGTATGATAATCCTTTCTCTCCTACTGATTCTGTGCTGTCTGTTCCCGGAAATTCACCTTGCCGGTCACCGGATCCATCGAATCCACGATTGCCAGAGACTCGAGCTGGTACCCCAGGTTCCGGATGATCTGGCCGCCCACCTGGAAGCCTTTTTCTACGGCAATGCCGATGCCCTCTACCGTACCGCCAGCCTCATTGACAATGGAGATCAGTCCCTGCAGCGCACATCCGTTGGCCAGGAAGTCATCGATGATCAGCACATGATCCTCCTCGGACAGGAATTTCCGGGAGACGATAACCTGATTCTTACACTTGTGGGTAAAGGACTCCACCTCCGCAATATACATGTCTCCCTCAATATTAATACTCTTGGATTTTTTGGCGAATACCACCGGCACCCCAAAATGTCTGGCTACCACACAGGCAATGCCGATGCCGGATGCCTCGATCGTCAGGATCTTATTGATGGGCTTGCCCGCAAAGCGGCGCTTGAACTCCTCCCCCATCCGATCAAACAGCGCGATGTCCATCTGATGATTCAGAAAACTGTCCACCTTTAATACATTTCCCTCCTTGACAATACCGTCTTTTTCAATGCGTTCCTCTAAAAAATTCATGTTCTTTCTCCATTTCTGAGTAATTTGTCCTGCTAATTTCTATAGGATGCAGCCTAATTCAAATATGATGCAGCCTAATTCAAATATGATGCAACGGATTGCTCCATTGCAATGCAATTTTCGCAATCCTGCAAGCATATCAAAAGAATATCACACTCTGATTCATTGTGAAACTGTTTTTTCAGCATCCTCCTGCAGACAGTCATAGATCCTCTCCATCGCCTCCGCAAACCGGTCCAGATCCACATTGGAATAATTCAGAATAAAGCGGTGTCCCTCATCTTTGGCCGGAGTCAGATAATACTCCGACACAGCCCGCATATATACGCCACGCTGCTCCAGTTTTCCAGCCAGAACCTCATCGGGCAATCCCGTGTGGATCTTCACGATAAAATGCAGCCCCGAATCATTGTCAATAATCTCGCAGCGTGAGCCAAGCCGGCTCGTCTCCAGCATCTCCTTCACGCGGTTGTGCTGTCTGTGATAAAACAGACGCATGCGGTTGATATGCTTCTCAAAATATCCCTGATTCATAAACTCTGCCAGCGTGTACTGCTCGAAGTTGGATACCGTACAGGACAGAAACGACAATTTCTCATACATTTTATTGGCCAGGTGTGCCGGAAGTACCATGTAGCTGACACGGATCGTCGGCGTCAATGACTTGGAAAACGTATTCATGTAGATGACCTTTTCGCACATGTCTATGCTGAACAGTGTCGGGATCGGTTTGCCGGTGTAGCGGAACTCACTGTCATAGTCGTCCTCGATAATGTAGCGTCCCGCCTGCTCATTGGCCCAGGCGAGGATCTCATAGCGCCGGCTTGCAGGCATCGTGATCCCGGTCGGAAAATGATGATTCGGACAGATGTGTGCGATCTGCGCACCGGAACTGGCCAGTCCATCGACAGAAAGCCCCTGCTCGTCAATGTCCGCAAACACCGGCTTCACACCGTACTGGTGATAGATCGGGATCAGCTTTTTGTACCCCGGATTCTCGATGGCATAGGTGTGGTCATGCCCCAGAAGCTGTACCAGAATGCCGTAGAGATACTCTGTACCTGCACCCACCACGATCTGATCCGGATCGACCAGCATCCCCCGGAACGACTTCAGGTGATCTGCGATCGCCTTGCGCAGTTCATACACCCCGGCCGACTGGGAAATCTCCATCAGGTCATCGCGCCGCCCGGAGATCACCTCCCTGGACAGTCTGGCCCAGATGGAAAACGGGAAATTGGCCGGGTTCATCTGATTGCCCGAAAAATCATAAGGATAGCTCCTGCGGCCAGGAATGTGGATGTCGTAGTGCACACTGCTCTGTCTGGGCGGGGCGATGATCGGACTGAGTTTTGCCACGTAATAGCCCTTCTTCTCAATGGTATAGATATATCCCTCACTGACCAACTGGTCATATGCGTTTTGAATCGTAATGGTACTAACGCCATTGTTTTGGGCAAAGGATCTCTTGGAGGGAAGTTTCTCTCCCGGAGCCAGCACACCTGAAATAATGTCCTGTTTTAAGCAGTTATACACGAATTCATAGAGTGGGCCGGTGTTCTCTTCAAAATTGTAGGTCAGCATAGAATCATCTCCTCTCTGGTATTTTACTTTATGTTAGATTTGATTATTTTCTTATATCCAGTTTTCATTATATGATGGTCGCAGAATAATTTCAATAACAACCATATAAAAGGAGGAAACTGATATTATGGATCAGAAACAGGTAGAGTTAAACAGAGGACTGGCACAGATGCTCAAGGGTGGTGTCATCATGGATGTTACCACACCGGAGCAGGCAAAGATCGCCGAGGAAGCCGGCGCATGTGCTGTTATGGCACTGGAGAGAATCCCGGCAGATATCCGTGCAGCAGGCGGCGTTTCCCGTATGAGCGATCCAAAGATGATCAAAGGCATCCAGGAGGCTGTCAGCATTCCTGTCATGGCTAAATGCCGTATCGGACATTTTGTAGAGGCTCAGATCCTCCAGGCGATCGAGATCGACTACATTGACGAGTCCGAGGTGCTTTCTCCGGCCGATGATGTTTATCATATCAACAAACTGGACTTCAAGGTTCCTTTTGTCTGCGGTGCCAGAGATCTTGGCGAAGCACTCCGCCGTATCAACGAGGGCGCAACCATGATCCGTACCAAGGGCGAGCCTGGTACCGGTGATGTCGTACAGGCAGTAAGACATATGCGCAAGATGAACGCTGAGATCCGCAAGATCGTATCCATGCGTGAGGACGAACTGTTTGAGGCAGCAAAGCAGCTTCAGGTTCCTTATGATCTGGTACAGTTTGTCCATGACAATGGCAAGCTCCCTGTTGTAAACTTTGCAGCAGGTGGTGTTGCTACTCCTGCCGATGCAGCCCTGATGATGCAGCTCGGTGCTGAGGGTGTCTTCGTAGGATCCGGTATCTTCAAGTCCGGCAACCCTGCAAAGCGTGCTTCTGCCATTGTACAGGCCGTTACTAACTACGAGGATGCAGAGCTGATCGCGAAGCTGTCCGAGGATCTTGGTGAGGCAATGGTCGGCATCAATCCTGCCGAGATCAAACTCATCATGGAGGAGCGCGGACAGTAATCACTCCCCAGCAGTTTACAGACAGAGAAAGGATGTAGGATTTTCATGAAAATTGGTGTATTGGCCGTTCAAGGCGCATTTATAGAACATATTCACATGTTGGAAAAGCTCGGCTGCGAGTGTGTGGAACTTCGTCAGAAGGAAGACCTCGCAGGCATCGAGGGACTGGTTCTCCCGGGCGGTGAGAGTACCGTCCAGGGCAAGCTCCTTCGCAAGCTGGATATGATGGATGAACTCCGCAGCATGATCCGGGATGGTCTGCCGGTTCTGGCAACCTGTGCAGGACTGATCCTGCTGGCCGAAAAGATCAGCAATGATCCGGAGGTCTACCTGGGCACTCTGCCTGTGACCGTAAAAAGAAATGCCTATGGCCGTCAGCTCGGAAGCTTCCATCAGGCCACAGGCTTTGATGACATGGGTGATTTCGAGATGACCTTCATCCGCGCCCCTTATGTCGAGGATGCGGGAAGGGCCACGGTGCTTGCCACCGTCGACAACAAGATCGTCGGCGTACAATACGGCAACCAGCTCGGTATCGCATTCCATCCGGAACTCGGAGAAGATACCCGTATCCATGAACGTTTTCTGAATATGGTAAAGAACCGTTAGTCCTTCGCTTTCCGGTTTGTTTTGTCAGACGTTTCCGGCACGCTGCCAGCGGCAGACTGTCCGGAAACGTCTTTTTTCTGTGCGCGGATCTGGCGGATTGCCTCCTGCACTGCGGCCTCTTCCTCCTCCCTGGCGATCGTCCTGGCATACACGATGGTCCGGATCAGATTGCCAAACAGGATGATTCCCAGCGGCAGCAGGATGATCGGCACAAAGATCAGCGGATTGGACAGTAGTCTCACCGCCTTGCCCAGAATCAAGGAGGATCCCTCCACCTTTCCGAGAAGATCGGACGCATCCACATCGTACCGGTCAACCGTGTTATTGGCATCGCCCCTGGTGACAAACCGGACACCGTCCGTTCCCTCCTCCACGGCGACGACGCGGTGTGTATTGACAGCCCCCGACAATGCCGGATCCGAAGAATAAAATGAGATCACATCCCCTTTGCGCACTGCCTGAGGGGATGTTTTTCGTACAAGGATCAGGGAATCTACCGGATACGCCGGTTCCATGCTTCCCGTGGTGATCCGAAGCACCATATATCCACCAAACTGCGGTGTCTTTCCCGGTTTGGTCATCACCACGATCAACAGAATAAACACTGCCATCAGGATGATCAGCACCGAGATGGTATTAATAATAAAATATGCGGTCTTCCTCAACATAACTCTTTGCGTTTCACTCTCTACTTTTCGTCTTCATCTGTCGGTTTTCTGCGCTCCCTGCCGGATTGCAGGGCGTGCAGGATATAATGGCTCAGAGAGTTTGCCTCCGCGCGGGCGATGGCCTTTTCCTCACGGCGCAGCGCATCGTCCACCACCTCCTGCGCTTCCCTGCGGATCTGTTCGATGGTCTCCTCCATCTCCCGGCGCATGGCCTCGATGGTCTCCTGCGCCTCTTTTCTGGCACCGGCGATCTGCGCATCCGCCTCCGCACGGCATTCCCGGATCTGCTGTACTGCCTCCTGCCTTACCGTCTGCGCATTCTGTTGTGCTTCCTGCACAGCGGCAGTCTCTCGCTCCTGGCTGTCTCTGGCCTGGATCAATGCTTCATCCATGTTCCTTCTGCATCGGTCTGCTTCCGCTCTGGCCTGCGCGGTGTCCGTCTCGGCTTCTTCCTTCGCACGGGCAATCTCACACTTTGCATCCTCTTTGGTCTGCGCAGTCTCTTCCTTTGCCCGTGCGATCTCTCTGGCCGCCTCTTCTCTGATCCGGGCAGTCTCTTCCTCCGCATTCTCTTTCGCCTGTGCGATCTCGCGCTCAGCATCTGCTCTGGTCTGCGCTATCTTCGCGTCAGCCCGTTCCTGTGTCTGCTCTAAGGTCTGCTTTGCCTCCTGCAGTGCCCTCTCCATCGCATCTCTGGTCTCCTGATGTGCCTTCGTCTCCGCAGTCAGTTGATCCATACACGCCAGCTTTTCTTCCTCCGCCTGCGCCTGCAGATCGGACAGTTCCTGCATCTGCTCATTCATGGAGTCCATCTGCCACTGCATATCGGAAAGAGAGAACTGCATATCGCAGAGAGACTGCTCCAGTTCCTGGCTGTGTTGTTTCTCCTTTTCCAGCGCGGCCTCCGCATCGAGCTGTGCCTGGGTCACTTCCTCTACAAATACCTGTCGGACTTCCACCTCCGGAATGTCCCGGCTCTCCACGATCTCTTCCTTGATCTCCTTGACGAACTTCGGTCTGACCGGCTCTTTCTTCTCTGTGGCGATCTCATACATCTTACGCGGATCCGACTCGATCAGACTCTTAAAGACCGTATAATTCGTGATCACATTGATATACATCTGTAAGAGGTATTCCTCATCGAATTCCATCGCAGAATCCTGTTCCTCGATGCTATATCCGACCTCATCATATCCCTCGATAAACTGCCACAGTTTGTAACAGGTCCGGTAATTGGGATCCTTCATCATCAGATTGGTACGCTGGATCGGACTGTGTACCTTGGCACAGCCATTCATGATATCACAAAACGAACTGGTGCGCAGGACACGGGACATACGTCTCACACGGTCGATCCGCTTGAAGACACCCATGTTATCGGCATCGTTTTCCACCAGGCTCTGCTTGTTCCTGATGGTCATCTCCACCTTGTAGGAGATCTGCTCGTAGGCATCATCAATCTTGCTCTCCATATTCAGTACATTGCAGGTCTCATCGCCGGTCTGCCAGAAAATAACATCCGTTCTCTTGTCCACAAAGGAGAACAGCCGCTGGATCAGATGATAAACAAACCGGTTTTCATACAGATCATAGCTCTCCTCTGTCGTCACATTCAGGATACGCGTTGGCTGCATTTCCCCCGCAGCATTGGTCTCAATAAACTGTGTGTTCTGGCTGAGATGACGCACACTGTCTGCTGTGATCTTCTTGGCCAGGGCGACCGGTACGACCTCCTCACTGTTCTTGATAAACCGTCTCGGCTTGTCCACAATATTGAAGATGGCCTCAATGCCCTCCTCCACCACGGTCAGCCAGCTCTCGTCCACCACCTTGTGGAGAACACGGTAGGTCTGCTCCAGTTTGTTGTCGCTGGCCTGGATCATCTCAAACAGATATTGAAAATACCTGTCATCCCCCAGGGCTTCCTCGACACTGCTCGTGTATTTGGAATATAACTCATCTATTGTATCTGCCATACATATACTCTCCCGCTGTCTGTTGATTGATCACGCCCCATCAATACAGATTCTGTATTCTTCTGAGGTAATCCTTGCTGTCGTTCATTCCCTCTGCGCCAAATGTCTTTTCAATGTAACTGATCAGACCGGTGATCTCATCGCGCACAAAATTTACATTCAGACTCTCGAACTTCTTCAGAACCGTTCTCGCTATAATGTAATCCATGGCATCCAGTTCGGTACCTCCACAGGCCACATACACCGGAATAAAGTCATACATATGCTTCATAATACGGTTTCCGAAAGATAGTTTGAATCTGGTCTGAAGATACTTGTCCAGCTTCTGCATCTTTTCCATCAGTTCCTCACTGATCGGATATTCCACCTTCGCTTTCTGGAACAGATACAGCAGATGCTCCGTCGTGATCTCACAGGCCGGCTGTGGTTCACACTCAAAGGCTTCTGCCCTCTCATTGATCTCGATCGGCATCGCACGGTCATAGACCTTATCGGTAATGGTAAAGGTGGAATCGTCGTTGTTGGCGGTACCGATAAACCAGGTACCCTCTGTCACACGGATCTTTCCTTCCTCCAGTTTGACAGGATCCCCCTTCCAGGCAGTCGGCACCAGATCCAGCACCCACTCATCCCGGCTCGGCATCTCCAGAATGGAAAGCATCTCTGCAAAATAATACTCGATACGCGCCAGGTTCATCTCGTCGAGGACGATCATCGTCGGCTCCTGACGGTAATTGGCTTCGTACAGGGCACGCAGGAACTCAGTCTCATTGAACCGCTTGGAGAACTCATTGAAATATCCCAGCAGTTCGGTACGGTCACGGAAAGACGGCTGCACAGATACGATCGTGGCCGGATTGTTCATATAACGGCTGAAGGAATACGGAAGACTGGTCTTACCGGTACCGGAGATACCCTCCAGGATCAACAGCTTGCTGGCCGCCATACCGGAGACAAAACGGCGGATGATCTCCGGCGTATAATACAGTCCAAGCTGGCTCGCCGCAAAGAGCCGGTAATTCTCCACGAACTCTTCCAGCGTAATGGCATTGTTAAACTGTGGTGCCACATAATCCGCATACTTCTCGTCCACCAACTGCAGTTTCGGAAAACGGTGTGCCACCTCCGGCTTGTCCTCGAGCACCGCCTTGACCACGGTACCGGGAGCCGCTGCCACGGGGACTCCGGCGGTTGCTGCCGTCTCCGCAGATGCTGCGTTTCCCGTCACATTGCCCACCGTCGGGATCCCGTCATCCACCAGCGCAGAGGCTCCCACGTACGGAATGCGCTCTGTCCCGCCCATGGCATTGACCTTGAGCGCCAGGATGCTGTTCTTCTCATCCATCAGGGTCAGCACCTGTTTGTTCAGCCGGCCGATCTCCCGGTACAGTTCGGAATTGTCCGCGGTATCATGCCGAAGCTGATGGCGAAGCATCAGATGACGAACGATCAGCACCACAATGAGGACCGGGATCGCCACCAGGACCAGCATGAGGATCACCGATAAGATCTTTCCGGTCACACTCAATGTTCCGATATATGTCTTAAAGATCTCAAAATATTCCACCCAGCCGATGATCACCAGCTTGAAAAGTGCCGCAAGCACTGCTGCAAGATTGTAGACCACCTGGGAAAGCAGTTCATAGGCAAATTTCAAAAATTCACTCATGATTTCGTATCCTCCTCGCCCTGCGTGCCGGCCTGTCTGGCCTTTTCAAGTTCCTCCTGAGCCTGACGACGGATTGCCTCAGCCTCCTCGCGCATCCTCTGCGCCTCCTCCAGTTTCTCCTGCGCCTCTTTTCTGGCAGTCTCACTGTCTGCTCCGGCAGCCTCCTGCGCCTCTAGTCTGGCTTTCTCTGCCGCTTGCGCATTTTCCACAGCGACCGCTCTCTTGAGGCGGATGTTGATCATGATCAGATTGTATACCTGATAGATAAAGAACAACAGCATCGGGATCACGATCACTACCAGGAATCCCACACTGCCGGACAGGAAATTCATGACCTTGCCCAGTTTTGGCAGATGTCCCACATAGATACCCACAATGTCGCCATCAGAGATGATGTGCTGATCTGCAGCCTGATTGTTGTCACCGCGGGTCGTGTAACTTCTGGCATCTCCCATCGACTCATCGATCTTCTCAATACGGTGGGTATTGAGCGCATACTGATTGTCGATCAGTGTGTGGAAACAGATGATGTCGCCTTCCTTGAGATCCGCCGGATCACATTTGCGGATGAAGATCATATCGTCTTTCTCAAAGGTCGGTGACATGGAATCAGACTGTACCACCAGCGGGGTATACCCCAGGATTCTGGATACATTCTGATTGTCCCTGGTCGCCATCGTGGTAAACGCATACAGTGCCGCCACCAGAATGACCACCCATAACAACACACTTACAATAACTTTTCCTGCTTTTTTCATAATGTTTTCTCCCTCGTTTATTCAGTAAAGGACTTTCCGTCCATATCTGTTCCTGTAAACCGCATCCGGATGCTGTATCTGGCCTTCTTGAGTGCATCCGTACACCGGGGATCCGTCCCCTCCAGCCATATGTGCACCTTTACCGCATTGTCCTGCCCCTCTTTCAGGGAGAACATGGCATTGTGTTCCGACAGCTTCATCTCGTCCCGGGATGCCAGTCCAAAAGTAGTGATCGTGCCATTTTCGTTGGCGCTGTCACCGCGTCCCGGATCGTAAATCCAATGTTTGCCGTCGGTGCTAAAGGAAATCCGCATCGCCTCCGGCAGTGCCGCCACGTCCGATCCAATCTTCGTCCCATCTCCCTTGCCGTCCTGACTGTCCGCACTGGTCAGATGGACGATCATATCTTTGGCTGCCATAAAATGCAGGGTAAATTCCAGATAGGATCCGCTGTCATCGGCAACCACGGTACCATCCTCCCCGGTAAATGTCTTAAGATCTGTCGTCGTCACCGGATCCAGGGGAGTCTCCCCCGGCGAAAATCCTTTGTCCTGCCGGATCCTTTGCGCAATATCCTCAAAGGACAGCGTGTGCACATACTGATCGATCGTGTCATGTTGATCGAGATCCATGCGCATCTCCACATCCGCTACAATATCCAGCCCCATGGTATTGACCCGGGTCCGGTCTGCAATGGAAAACCACGCCACCGTCGCCGCCGTCACAGCGACCAGCGCGATCACCGCCAGCATCAGAGAGAGATACAGCCTCTGTCTGGCATCCCGGCCACAGGACTTCCTGTCGTCACCCGGCCGGATCTCCTGTCGTGTCTTCCTGTCTGTCATCTGCTGCCCTCCTGACTGATCATACCATAAAATGCCAGGTGTAGATTCGCTGCATCAAAGGAGACCGCCGAGGAGCAGTCCGGATCGCAGCCCTCCAGATAAAAATAGACATCCAGTGTATAGATCTTGTTCAGTGTCATGGTGCAAAGGGCTTTGTTCGGAATCTTCGCCGTGTCCTTCCCCCAGGTCACCGTATAATCCTTCAGTGACGCGCCTGGATCGCTGACTGCTTTGACACTGCCATCCGCATAGCCGAGCACCTGATCCTCTCCCAGCGTCTTTCCGTCTACCACCGTATTGAACGCACGGTCTGCATCCGGATTCTTGTCGTTGCTCAGCCGCAGGATCGTCATCTGCTTTTTCTGACCTTCCGCCTGAAATTTCAATCCGAGACGGGACGCATGTAGCAGCATGCCGTCCGATGCCTGGCCAAGCACCGCATCGCTCTGCTCCAGATACAACTTCAGTCTGGTACCGGCATTCCAGCCCTTCCCTGACGCTCTCAGATACAGTCTTCCATGATAAAGGCCCTCTTCCCCGGATACCTTCCGGAAAGACTTCGCCTTGCCCGCCACCGTCACCGGTGCACTGACAAAGGTCTCCAGATCCGCCGAGGAGACCGGCAGCAACGTACCGGCATCGGTCTGATTCACCTGTGTGATCTGTACCGTCTTCTGATCCTTAAACCGGGAACCTCCCTGTTCACTGAGTTCCAGCTGCAGCGTCTCCTCGCCCGTGCGCGCCGTCGCCGTCCCGGTCTCCACCTTTTTATTGGAAGAGAACCAGGCATAGGTGGCAAACACCGTCACAAACAGCGCGGTCACAAACGTCACCGCCAGGAACCAGTTCCTGAAATGCCGTTTCATGCCATCCCTCCCTTCTGTATTTCACTTCACAACATATGTTATATAATCAATCTGTACTTACCCCGGCAAACGCCAGCATCACATCAGAATCCACCTTCTGGACACTGTTGATGCAGGCGGCATCGCAGCCTTCCAGGTACAGCCAGTATTCCGCCGAAGCGATCTCTCCTGCTTCCAGATGGAGCAATCTCTCCTGACCGGCACTGTACCGGTCTTTTCCCGCCGTCTTCGCCATATACTGCGATACATCCGATGCCGGATCCTTCACATACGTGGCACTGCCGGAATCGGAAACCGCCGAGACCACCGTATCCTTTTTCGGAACGGTGAGCTTTTCCCCGGCTCCCGAGGTATTCCCCAGAGAATCCAGCTTCATGATATATGTGTCTGTGCCGGCCTGTGAGGTGATCTTCAGTCCCAGCCGCATGGCCGCCAGTGCCTGTGGGTCACTTCCCAGCCGGAGCTGATCCGGATTCCAGTAAATATCGCAGGCTCTGCCCTCACATTTCAGATAGACAGTGCCATGCATGGTGTCCTGATCCACGCGGGATGTGGCATTCTCATAGGACAATGCCATCCCCTGTTTATTCTGCAGCACGACCCGGAAAAAATCATCCAGATCGGCAGTAGAAAGCGGTTTCAATGCATCCGCATCCCCGGCGTGCACCAGACTGCAGGTCCGGTCAAACGGCCCGCTGTGGGAACTGCTGATGGAAAGAAGCGCATCGCCGTCGCCCACCGCGCCTCCCATCGGAGTCACATTCGTGTGAGCGCGGCCGGACAAGGTAAACCAGGCATAGGTCACGCCGGTCACAGATACCAGAAATAACAGCAGTCCCACGATCGACATGACCATGTTCCGCCGAAGACTCTTTACATCCTCCATGCACTCACCTCCTGTTCCTTCATATTACTCATATTGTTTACTCTTCTTACTTTGTCACACCGGCAAAAGACACGGCCACATGGTTCAGATTCTCTCCACAGAGATTGGCCGTACAGTCTTCATCGCATCCCTCCAGCCAGATATAGACCTCGATCTGCACCGGAACACCGGGCTTGCCCTGTCCATCCCCGGAGATCGTACACAGCTTCTCCGAAGTATTCCTCAGAGTCACCTTGCCGCTGTCGCTGTCATAAAGACAATACGCATCGGCCGTGTATGGGGAAAATGCCACCGTCGTGCCGTCCTGTTTGCTGCTGTCCAGCACATAGCCTTCCTGGCCGGTCGCTGTATTGTAATCCGCTTCCGGATTCTTCGCATCATTGATTGCAAAGATATATTCCTGCTTTATCTTGCCGTTCTCTCCCGGCTCATGCACCACCATTCCCACACGGATCGCCGTGGAGATCGGCTTCTTCACGTCCCGGTCCTCATATCCGATGTCCGACACATAAATATCCGTATCCGAACCATTGGTCCGCAAAAACATACTGGTGTGGTAATATTCGCTGGCATCGCTGCCCCGGAACTGATCCGCCACCATATCGTATTTGCCGGAGCCCGATGCCACGAAACGGGATGCCTTCTGGAATCCCCCCCGGATCCGGTTCGTCGACACCGGCCAGAGCTGCCCCTGAAAACTGTCCAGCACCGCAGCCGAACCATACTCACCGGAAAAGCTGCTGCTGATCTGGAGATTGGCTCCTGCACCGGCCGCCATACGCACATCCGTGGTATGGCGCTGTGTATTATAAATATACCATGCATACGTTGCCGAAACAATGGCGAGCAGCGTGATAAACAGCGCCAGCAGGCCGATCATAAATCTGCTCTTAAGTGTTCTGGTATGTCCTTCCTCTCGTCGTGATCCCATAATATGCTGACGCTCACCTCCTCTATGCGCATTCACGGATACTTCTTTATTATTCCTAGTTAAAAAGGCCATGGCAAACTATCTTCCATGACCTTTTTTGTTTTTCACTCTATCTCTGTGATGCACCCGCATCTACAGATTCATACTGCGTTACATCTCCGGTCAGTTCCATCACCGATGCAACCGCCTGTTTATGTTCATTATTATACCAGAAAAGTGCATTTTTTCAATATAAAGCGGCCTGACCCGCATCGAAAACACCGATAAATTCGGCATTTTGTGCGAAAATTTCATTTACTGGATGCCATCCGAATCCAGACTCTTCACAAACGCTTTGATCAAAAATGCGCAAAAATACAGAAACGTGTAAATCCCGTCAGCACATCCGACATTGAAATCCCCCAATTTGATTCCATGCTTTATATCCCTATAGTTTTCATTCTTTATCAGGGAACGCAGAGATTTCGATCTGTCATCATTTGATTTGACTTTCACCGGCAACAATTCACTTTTGGACCTGACAAAGAAGTCTTCCTCCAAGGTAGAATTGTCCTTCTTGTAATAAAACAATCCCAATCCCTGCTTCAGGAATGCCTCGGCCACGAAATTCTCATACAAGGCGCCTTTATACACTCCAAGATTTTTATTGAAACGCAGGTCTTCCTGCGCCTCTTCATCCAGTGCAGCAATGAGAAGTCCCGTGTCCGGATAATACAATTTGAATTTTCCTTCTTCAACATTCCCCTTTAATGGGAGTTCCGGGCATCCCAGGCATTTGCATTCTGCCACTACGCCGGCGTCAACCAGCCAGTCAATGCATCCCGTATACTCCCTGGATCTCGCATTTTTGACGATTTTATTGAATTGGAATTTCTTATTTTCCTTTGCGAGCTGGGCAGGGACACTACGATAAACACTGATGATCTTGGCCTGATCCAATCCCTCAGCGTATTTGCGGACATCTTCTTCATAGTCAAGCCGGATCTGTTCCTGTATCGCAGTCGATCCTGAAAATGTCCCCGTCTCGATATATCCACGGATGACATCCGGCATTCCTCCCAAAACACAATAATCTAAAAACAGCGATTTATACGTGTTTAGTTCCGTTTCGCTAAATGGCTTGAAATCCGTCATGTGCTTCAAAATATCATCTATATGCTCCTGTCTGTATCCTTTCGCCCACAGAAACTCCTCAAAGTCCATAGAATACATTTCGTAATCCATTTTATTGCCAACACTGTTGCTATGAATCTTCTTATAGTTGATTCCCAACATAGGACCGCTGCAAATCACATCGTATCTTCTGTCAATGTTAAATGATTTCAGACACGTGGAAATGTCCGGATATTCCTGTAATTCATCAAATATGATGACGGTTTCACCGGGGATAAACTTCAGCTTTGGATCCACAAGCGATATATTCTTGATCACGGTATCGACATCATAACCATCACTTACAACTTATTGTTCACATTTCATGAGCAAAACTATTTTCCCAATCAAAAAAAGACACATGTTCTTTTGTGAACCGTGCCTTGTATGTACGCATAACTTTATTGTTGCTTGTCCAGACGATCAAATAACACCGTAGTTGTATTGGTTGCGATATTCTTATAATTTAACAACTTCCGCTTTCTCTTGCTGATGCATCTTCTCAATGAATCCCCTAATTGTGGTTTCTCCTGTTTAGAAATATTTTAACACATTTTGAACCGACTGGTCTAGACCACTTTTGTCCCCTTGAATAAATGTAAATTACATTGAAATTGATATCTAATTATGATAGAATCTGTCACATGGAACCCATGACAGGGGTGGAAGCCTCCCGAGCCGATGAACCGGTTTACCGGAATACATAGGAAGGGAGGTGGCGCCGATGACAGCTTATGAGATCATTTCGATTTTCATTGGGATATTAGCCTTACTGATGTCCTTTGGCAGCTTGATATTAGCGTTGCTTGCCTTTTTCGAAAAGAGAAACAAGCGCAAATAAAAATGCCTACTCTGTCGCAACCAGAGTAGGCATCTCTTTATAGAGAAATAAGTTTACTCGGGAAACTCCACCTTTGGAGTGGGGCTCCTCAGAGGCATCCGTTCCCGCGGATGCCTTTCTTTACGTTTAATATAGCATATTAAGTGTGTTATTTCAACTTAATTTATCGACAAAAACAAAAGTGCCTCTACTCTCACGTGCAGATGCTTCAAAGTATGAATTACATTTAACACTAAATCTTTTCCTATTCCCCTGCCGCAACTCCGGCAAAATATACCGTCACATCATACGTAGCTGTATCTTCCTCTGCAGCGTTATTGATACAGTCCGCATCTGTTCCTTCCATCCAGATATAGACCCTCACCTTGATGCCATTATATCCGACCTTTGCGGCAATCTTCTCTGTGCCTTCCTCTACGGTATACGCATCGCCCTCTTTCGTCGCAGTCCACAACTTCTGATTCTGGTCTGTATCATGATCTGCATAGATATATGGATAGGTCACAGGTACCGGTCTCAGTGCGCCATCAGCTCCCTTTCCAATGCACGCCCATCCATCGATCGCATCGGCGTCATTTCCTTTTCCGGTTTCCTTATACGGCGCATACACTACCTTTAATGTTTCCTCTCCGCTATCCTTTCCATTTGCATCCAATGCCTGGGTCGTAATGCCCACCCGCATGGATTTGGGTATCGTATCGGTAGTCGCAGCTCCATTCTGTTTCACGACAACCGGTGTCCCTTCGGAGGCATCCAGATAGACGTCTGCCAGACCGGATTCCGTAATGGTATACAGTACATATTCACTCTTGATATACGCATAATGCGGATCATCTTTCTGTCCATACTGCCCAGGTCTGACATCTTCCCCGGTGGCAAAATCCGGTTTCATATAGGAAGTCACTTTTCCGGAATCATTCCACCCCTGACACACATACCACGTTTTTATGTCATCCGTCGATGACGGACTGATCCGGCCGCCCTGTGTGGAAGCTGCCAGCGACATTTCATTGCCACCATGCTGTGCCCCCTGTTCTGCCGTAGCGATCTGAAGGATAAATCCATTCGTCGTCGCACTGATCGTACTCGTCGTTCCCTCCACCCGGTTGTTCACCACATACCATGCATAGGTAGAAGAGGCCAGAGCCACAAACGCCAGACAGACCGAAACCGCCGCAGCGATCAGTTTTCTTCTCAATGTATTGATTGAAGTTGTATTTGTCATAGATATCACCTGATAGAAGACGTTTTGTCTTCTGTCCTGTTCCATGTATTAGTTTTCATACAGATGCTCTTCGTCCTTTGAGCCCATATATGCGAAAACGCAGAAAACATATGGGTTCTGCGCTTTTGCATATACCCCGCACCACAACTGCGGGGTGTATGAGGATCAATTCAAAAAATCACATAATACTTGTGCTTATTTGCCGTACTCTTCAGCAGTAGCATCAAAAGTCACCTTCACCTTACAACTTTTCAATAATGTAAGGTTATCGCTAGTAATGTCAGACTCTGCACCATCATAGAACACATACACGTCTACAGTCTTCTCATCTTCTTTAGAGACATCATCCGCAATAACGTTGTCCGTTGCATTAGGTGTTAACGTAAGAGAACTATTAGTCAAGGTATTTACAGTGTTAACTGCTGCTCCATTTTTCCATACAACCCACTTATCACCACAAACAACTAAAACTCTCATAGCAGAGGTCATATCAACAGTTTTTGCTTCATCTGTTTTAGCTGTCACCTCAACATCTGAAACCTTTAAATCTGTGAACTTGCCATCATATCCGCCGGTTCCGATATAAAACGTATCCTTATGTGCATATTTATTTGTAACGGCTTCCTCACCAGTACCATTTGTTCCCACTGTAAAACGAGTATCCGTTTTTTCTGTAGCCACCTCCGCTTTGGCCGCGTACGCAGATTCAAATTTATATGTTTGACCATTTCCATTTACAACCTGTGCAGGATAAAGCTTAATATTCTCCGTTTCTGTTGCAGTTGCTGATGAAGTAGATGTCTTCGAAGTTGTCTTAGTATCAATCACCAGATATGCCGAATTAGACTGTGCACTGATCGTGTTGGTAGTTGCATCTACTTTGTTATTACTTACAAACCAAGCATATGTACTTGATCCCAGCGCGATTGCTGCCACCAGCACCATCGCGATCGCAGCCATCAACTGCTTCTTTAGAGATTTTACACTTTGTGTATTTTCCATGGTTACCTCCATTCCGCAGACGCTTGCGTCGAAGGAACGCGAGCAAAATGTCAGATTTTGCTCCGCGATCAGGGCTGCTTTGTGGCGTCTGCGGCACAAAGAGCCTGTGCGAAAAATACGCATCAGCGGTATTTTTCACACTTAACCTCCATTCTTTCTTCATTAAATTCCTGTTTTCATTATGTTCCCGTCCCCTCCGCATCTGGCTGATCCGCCACTTCCATGCACCGAAATCAAACTCCCACCGGGCCCGGTAGAAAGAGTTCCTCATCACCGTATCCGGTGAGGATTTCATTTCCGTGCAGGGCTCCTGTAGATCGTTCCTTCGCGTCGGGACATTTTATATATTCGGCAGTTGTGGTGCCGGATACATCTTGATCATTCGGCGTCGTCGTTCTGATTGCGCCTGTTCTTCCAGGTAATCTCTCCATCCGAATAGTAGCTGTCGTTTGGAGCGCTGTTACCCGCTGCGCTGATCGGCTTGTCGCCGGTCAGTGTGTCCTTGATATCCTTGACAAACTTCCATACGAGGCTGGTCTCGTCCTCATAATCCGCATCAATGTGCATGCTGAACTGGACGCTGCCGCCGATAATGTCATCGACGCATTCCGGATCGTCTCCGTCCATCCAGATCGCTATGGTATATTTGTCGACATTTCCCACCAGGAAATCGTCTTCCTTGTAGGAACACACCAGTTCACCGGATGCAAAGTTGGTGCATCCTGCTTCCTCCTGACCGTCTGCTGCCGGAGCGGCATATACGGTCCGCTGTCCATTGCGCCATACGGCCACACGGACTGCTTTTTCTGCTCCCTTGGCGCAGGAATCGAGATTGATCCTGGCCACATATCCCAGATCCTCTTTGCCGGCGTTTCGTATGTAATAGGTGTAGGCCATGTAGTTCTTGCCGTTGTGGCTTCCCTCCAGCCCGTCCACATCGTCCGGTATGTCTTCTATGGATATGTTGGTTGCATCGGTCACGGCATTCGCTGTCAGCTTTGCCGTGGCCTCTTTGAAATCACCGGTATCCGAGATACTGATTCCCTTGCGGTACAATTCCAATCGGTTCAGGTTGATGGTGAAGTTACCCATCTTCTCCTGCATAAATGCTGCCACAAACAGCACCAGCACCAGCACCAGAAGTCCCAGCAATGCAAGTCTCCACCGGTCCATGCGCAGAAGCGCCGCACCGATCATCCGCCGCTTTCTGTGCGGCACGTACATGCTGACGATCTTCTCAGGATCGACATCCTCACCGTACTCACCCATCATCTCTTCGAGCTCGCGGATCCGGATCACCTGCTCACGCTGTGCCCGTTTGCTCAGTCTGCGCTCTCTTCGGCTCATCTTCCCACGGGAAGACTTTGCCGCAGTACCGGTATCATTCTTCTCTTGTGTGGAATCCTTAAGATTCCCTGTCCCATCTTCTCTCACAGTTTATACCTTTTCTTTACAAATGACACATAGTTCTGCATCTGCCCCCGCTCCTGCAGATCCGAAAATCGAAGCTGGACACCGGAAAGGAAACGATAACTTCCGCCCTTGGGAAGTTCTCTGGTCCAGCAGACCGTTCCCACGACATCCTGTGCATCCTGCCCCTCTGACACCGTACCGATCCTCGGCAGCGTAAATCGACATGACTCGCCCACATCGAACCAGCGGTTCATGTAGACTGCCAGACCGTTGTTCGAGATATCGGCCGTCTCACCCTTTTCCTTGTCGATCTCTCCCTGGGAATTCAATGCCCAGGTATCCTGCATAAATGTGATCGGAAGTTCAACCTTCATACGAACATCGACACGCTTGACAAACTGACGGTTCTCCGCCACCCGGCGTACTTTCCAGAAACGGCGGATCCCCTCCTTGACAATGTCATCAACATATCCGGCGATCACCTGTGACTCCTCGCCCTCTCCGTACCGAAACAGCATCTTCTGATTCTCATCCGGAATGAGAGCCTTTCCTTCATGCATCGGTATGGACACCAGAAACGCGGATTCATCCAGAGCCTTGTTAAAGGTACTCATCATATTGAATTGTGGTTCCTGATTTGCAGGTACATCAAATGCCACACGCATCTTGGTACCCTGCTTTATTTGTAACGCTCCAGCCATGTCTGCCCCGCTCCTTCTCTTCTGTAACAAATCGACATAATTCGACCATTTATATAGTCATTATTTTATCATACCCCCCATGAATTTTCTACCCACCACAGCCGGAAGTCTTACGCATCACGTAAATTTCGAACAACTTTCCCGAATGTTATCCGAAAAAAAAATCACGAAACCATCCTCTCCGAAAGATTCCGGTTTCGTGATCCTCATCCCCTGTTTTCAGGGTTATATATCCCATCCGCGCATACCGCGCAGACTGATCAATACCGTCGATGTATTGTGGAAAAGTGCCGACGTGGTCGGTGCGATAACTCCTGTGATTCCCAGTGCGATCAGCCCCGAATTGATCCCCACGATATTCACATAATTCCTGTGAATGCGGCGCATCAGTTTCTGGCTCAGTTCCCGCAGCGTCACCAGACCATACAGGTCATCCGCCTCCACGGTAATGTCAGCGACCTCCCTGGCAATCTGTGCTCCATCACTGATGGCAATTCCCACATCCGCAGCCGAAAGAGCCGGCGAATCATTGACACCGTCCCCGATCATGACGACTTTTCTGCCAAGGGCATGCTCCTGATCCACGAATGCCGCCTTGTCCTCCGGCAGCACCTCGGAGTAATAATCGTCCACTCCGATCTGTGCCGCCACAACAGCCGCCGTACGCTCGCTGTCTCCGGTCATCATCACGATCTTGTCAAAGCCACTCTCTCGAAGCATGCCGATCACGGCCGCTGCCTCCTCGCGGATCGGATCCGATATACAGATCACCGCTGCCAGCAGGCCGTCCATCGCCAGATACAGGCAGGAGCAGTCATCTGGAAGCTGCTCAAACTCTGCTTCCATGCTCTCCGGCACCCTGCAGCACTCATCTTCAAACACGAAATGATAACTTCCGATAATCACCTTTTTGTCTCCGATGCGGGACGAAATACCATGGGCTACAATATACTCCACCTTGGAGTGATTCTCCTCATGCACCAGTCCCTTTTCCTGCGCGGCAATGACCACGGCTTTGGCCATGGAATGTGGGAAATGTTCCTCGAGACAGGCCGCCAGGCGAAGCAGTTCATCGGTATCCTCCTCGCAGAAAGAAACCACCCTGCGCACCACGGGCTGTGCTTTGGTCAATGTCCCGGTCTTATCAAAGACGATCGTATCTGCCTGCGCCATCCGCTCCAGGAACTTGCCTCCCTTTACGGTGATATGATGCTTGTTGGCTTCCTTGATCGCCGACAGCACGGTGATCGGCATCGCCAGTTTCAATGCGCAGGAGAAATCTACCATCAGCACAGACAACGCCTTGGTTGCATTGCGGGTCAATCCATAGATCAGACCGGTTCCCAGTAATGTATACGGTACCAGACGATCCGCAAGATGCTCCGCCTTGCTCTCCATCTCAGACTTGAGTTTCTCCGTCTGCTCGATCATCGTCACGATCTTTTCATAGCGGGTCGCTCCTGCGGTGTGTTTCACGCGCAGAACGATCTCGCCTTCCTCCAAAACCGTTCCGGCATAGACATAGCCGTCTGCCTTCTTTGCGACAGGAAGCGGTTCCCCGGTCAGGGAAGCCTGGTTCACCATGCCCTCGCCCCGGGTGATCGTGCCGTCAAACGGGATCACATTGCCCATATGCACAATGATCTGATCACCGGAAGCCACCTCATTGGAATCCACCAGTTCCTCACGGCCGTCCACCAGTTTCCAGACTTTATTGACATTCAATGACATGCTTCTCGCAAGATCATCCACTGACTTCTTGTGCGTCCACTCCTCAAGGATTTCTCCGACCTCCAGCAGGAACATGACGGATCCCGCTGTGCCAATGTCTCCACGGAATACCGAAACTCCGATGGCCACGCCATCCAACAGCGGCACCTCCATCTTCCGGTTCCATGCTGTCTTCAGTCCACGGTAAATATATTTGGCAGACTTGACGGCAGTCATCACAGCACACACCGGATATGGCACGAACAACTTCATGCCATATCGCAAAATGATCTTCCCTGCCAGTTTTTCCTGATATGTACGGTTGATCTCACGGCTGGTAAAGACGTCATTGGAAGGATCTGCCACCACGTCTTCGTAGGACATCCGCCGCAGCAGATCGATCAGGTCCTTCCTGTCCAGTCGATGGCGGATCACCACATCCTGTGTCCGCTCATACACCTTGGCCTCCAGAATGCCTTTGCTCCGGCCTAACGCATATTGCAGGGCGTCTGCGCCGCGATCCGACATCGGGCCGCACAGCAGATGAATTCTCATACGCCCTTTTATTTCATGTAATATCTGAAATCTCATAAGAATCCTTACTCCTAAAAAACACCTGCATGGATCATGCAGGTGCTCTGTTTGTTATTCTGCTGTCTCTGTGCTCTCTTGTGCCGGTGTGTCGGTTTCCTCCTCGATCACCTGCGCCTGTGCAGCACGCGTTTCATTGATCTGCTGAGCCTCTGCATAGATATCCTCCGCATTTTCCTGAATGTCTGTGACTTTCTTCATCACACATTCCTTGGCGCGAAGTGCCGCCGCAGTACACTGTGTATACACATTCTTGGCATCTTTGCTGGCTAAGATCTTAATGCCGGCCGTTCCGAATAAAACGCCTGCCGCAAAGATTCCTGTTTTCTTTCCGTCAAATTTTTTGAGTAAATCCATCATATAGGTACCTCCTGTCTACAGGGGTCAGCCCCCTCAAATCTTTCTTAACTAACTTATACTTATATCACAGAACGCACTAAAAAACAAGCACCTGACCGGACCGGGGCGGGGTCAGACCCCATTAAATTTTTATTAACTGTTCATCTCCTGCACCTGTCTGGCACGACGCCTGAATATCCCCGGCAGTCTGCCAAAAATCACCACGGATGTGATCACACCGGCGATCAGATCCGCCACACCTTCTGACAGATAGACACCCTTGAATCCCAGCCAGTGTGTCAGTGCGAAACACAGTGGGATCAGGATCACGATCTTGCGGTTGACTGCCAGAAGCAGTGCCATCTTCCCCTGTCCCAGTGCCACATTGACATTCTGCAGTGTCATCTGGACGAAAAACATGATCGATCCCATCAGAAAGACCGGACAGTACGCCTTCACGATCTTCGTCACAGACGGTGTGGCTCCAAACAGCATTGCATACATCTGCGGCACTGCCATGGACAGCGACCAGATGATCAGGCAGAAGCAAAATGCGATCGCTGTCACATAGCGGATTCCTTTTTTCAGACGATCCTCGTCTCCCTTTCCATAGTTAAAACTGAAATACGGCTGCACGCCATTGCCAAGGCCATTGAGCGGCAGGGAAATCAGTTGCAGGGCACTGATCATGATCGTCAAAGCCGCCGTATAATTGCGGTCTCCCCCTGTAGAATGGTTCAGATTGATGTTAAAGACCACCTGGATCGCACACTCGGTGATCGCCATGACAAACGGTGTGACTCCCAGCGAAGCGATGCTTGCCACACGTCCGGGATCCAGCCGGAGCTGCTCCTTCCGGAACCGGAACAGACTCGTCTTCCCACGGAAAAATACCATCACACAGATGCAGGAGCATCCCTGTGACAATATGGTGGCAAACGCGGATCCACGCACTCCCAGTCCCATACCAAAGATAAAGAGCGGGTCCAGAATGATATTTAACACCGCCCCAAGCAGGACCGAACACATGGCATACAGGGAAAATCCCTGTGTCAAAATAAACGGATTCAGTCCCTGCGCCAGCAGCATAAAAATCGTGCCACATGCATAGATCTTCAGATACTGTACCGCATATCCGAGAGCACTCGCCGGACACCCGAACAGGATCACGATCCCGCGGGCAAAGAAAAAGACTGCCCCTCCGATCACTACAGAAAGAACCAGCAACATGGCTGTCGCTGTGTTAAAGATACGATTGGCCTCTGTTTCATTGGCCTCACCGAGTTTGATCCCCGCTCTGGGCGCTCCTCCCAATCCCACCAGATTGGCAAACGCCTGCATGATCAATGTGATCGGCAGGACGATCCCCAGGGCGGCCAGCGCATCCATGCCGGTGCCTTCGATCCTGGCGACAAACATCCTGTCCACAATATTATATAAAAATGTGATAAGCTGTGCGACCACGGCCGGCACGGCAAGCCTCACGATCAGAGGCAGAATCTTTCCCTCACCCAGCTGCTCCGTCTTCTTCACGGGGTCAGACCCCCTTTATTTTTTGTTTATGGGGTCAGACCCCATTATTTTTTTATTAATTTTCATTGTTACAAATTCGCCAGATCCCTGACGATCTCCCCGGCGATCATCAGGCCCGCTACCGCCGGCACAAATGCCGTGCTTCCCGGAATGTCACGGCGCTCGGTACACTTGTGTTTGGCTCCCGGCGGACAGATGCAGTGGCTGCGGCAGCTGACGCTCATATCCTCGATCGGCCGGATCGGCTGTTCATCGGAATACACCACCTTGAGATCTCTGACATGGCGTTTTTTCAGTTCCCGGCGCATTACACGCGCCAGCGGGCAGACTTTGGTGTCATAAATATCCGCCACGCGGAATCGTCCCGGATCCAGTTTATTGCCGGCTCCCATCGCACTGATCACAGGAATCCCAAGTTCCTTGGCTCTCATGATGATCTCCAGTTTGGCAGTCACCGTATCCACGGCATCTACGATATAGTCGTATTCCTCAAACGGAAATTCATCGGCATTCTCCGGAAGAAAAAAACAGTTGTGGATATTCACCTGCACATCGGGATTGATCTCCTTCATACGGTCGCACATCACCTGTGTCTTATATTGGCCCACCGTTTTTCTGGTAGCAATGATCTGCCGGTTCAGATTGGTCAGGCAGACTTTATCATCATCAATCAGATCAAAGCATCCAACGCCGCTGCGCACAAGTGCCTCACAGACATAGCCGCCGACACCGCCAATGCCGAACACCGCCACCCTTGCCTGCTGCAATTTCTGCATGGCCTCTTCTCCCAGCAGAAGCTGCGTCCTTGAAAACTGATTTAACATGTTGTATCCTCCTCATAGCTGTCTCAATTTGTGTCTCTGTCAAATAATATGGTAAACCCAAAGGAAATGGATTCTCCGGTAAACCGGTATGCCTCCAAGACAGCAGGACCACAGCTGTTTGATCCAATGCCGTTTTGCGCGTAGTCAATGCACAGCACTGTGCTGTCTGACCGCCATTTTCCTGCGGACGGATATAGTCCTCATGCAGATCTTCTACCGTCTCGATCTGTGCAATATAAACTGATACGCTTCGTATTCTCTGTGCGGCATCGCCAGCACCAGTCCCAGTTCCTGCAATGCTGTGCCAGAATACAACTGTCCCGAAGTTTCCTCCTGATACCGCGCGTCCGTATCCAGCCCTTTCAGTCGGACATAGGTGACATTTTGTCCGCCCTGCGCCCGCAGCCGCACCACAGATACCAATGCCTGTGACCGATCCTCTGACACGATCATCCATGCGGCGTATTCGTCCCGGAACGGATCAGAAAGCCGGTAATAATCTCCACGGCTGATCAGTTCCTGATAATTCTTATATGTTCTGATCTGTTCCCGTATCAATACCTTCTCTTCCTCGTCCAGACGCGCCGGATTCATCTCATAGCCAAACGCACCGGACATCGCTGTGATACCTCTGGTCGACAACGGAGTCACCCGCCCGGTCTGATGGTTTGGCACCGCAGAGACATGCGCTCCCATCACCGACAATGGATAGAAAAACGAGGAGCCATACTGGATCTTTGTCCGATCCACCGCATCGGTATTGTCACTGCACCAGATCTGTGGTGTATAATACATCATACCGGCATCAAACCGTCCACCGCCGCCACTGCATCCCTCGATCAGAAGATCCGGATATCGTCCCGTCAGCCTGTCCAAAAAATCGTACACACCGACCATGTAATCATAGGAGAGATTTCCTGCATAGACATCATCCAGACTCCGGTTCATATCCCATTTGACATACTCAATCTCAGCCTGGTCAAGAATGTCGCAGATTTGTGAAAATACCGCATCCCGCACTTCTTTTCTGGAGAAGTCCAGAACCAGCTGATTGCGCGAGCGGATCGGCTTTCTCCCCGGGATCTGAATCGCCCAGTCCGGATGCTGCCGGTAAAGGTCACTGTCCTCGCTGACCATCTCCGGTTCGATCCAGATGCCGAAACGGACGCCCAGTTTGTGGACGGCATCCACCAGTTCTGCCAATGTGCAACCGAGCTTCTTCTCATTGACATACCAGTCTCCCAGCGAGGAATTGTCGTCATCGCGGTGCCCAAACCAGCCATCGTCCATCACCACCATATCCATGCCAAGATCCGCCGCCTCCCGGGCCAGTTCGAGGATCTTTCGATGGTCAAACTCAAAATAGCAGGCCTCCCAGCTGTTGATCAGAACCGGTCTGGCCGCATGGGCATATTTTCCGCGGCAGATATGATCCCGGACACAGCGGTGAAACTGTCTGGACAACATCCCAAGCCCCTGCGCACTGTACGACAATACCACCTCCGGCACCACAAACTCTTCCCCGTATCCCAGAGGATAAGAGAACAGTTCATCCGAGAGTCCCAGGATCATCCTGGTCTGGTCAAACTGATCCTTCTCCACCTCGCACAGAAAACTTCCGCTGTACACCAGCATGGCTCCGTAACAACGCCCTGCATCTTCCGTCGCATCCGGCTCCATCAGGATCACCGCCGGATTGTGCTGATGACTGGATGTCCCTCTGCGGCTGCCGATCCTGCGGGTTCCATGACTGACGCGTGTGCGCTCTGCAACGCGCTCCATGGCATGTTTCCCGTAAAAGGTCATCAGATCATACTCACCGTGCAAAAAATCCAGGCAGGCGGCCGCAGCCTTCCTGATAAATACAGTTCCTTCCCGTCCTTGTTTTCCGGAAACAGCATCCTCCTGTCCCTCTGCGGATGATCCACGTCCCACATTGCGGATCACCGCACTGCGCGTAATGATATCGCACGCTTCCAGCACTCCGTAGAACAGGCTCACCTGGATTCCACTGACAGCGTCCTCCATCACGATCTCCAGAGTCTGCGCTTCCTCCTGTCCTGCCCGGACCGCAGGCAGACCGTCCGGTTGATATTTGCCGGAACGGATCTCATGGCGGACGTACGACAGACGGCAGCACTCGCTTCCATCCGCATTTTCTATATTCAGTGCAGCCGCTCTGAAATCTCCTGTTCCCAGAGTCGGAAACTCCTGCGGCAGCGTATCCAGGGAATACGACCGATCCATGCCGGCCTCATAGGGATTCCCCGAAAATCCCCTCGCCTGAGGACATATGGCATATTCCATCGTCCCTGCGCACTTTGCCCCATAATAAAGATGCAGCAGATTACCATAGGAATCTGCCATCATCTGATACGTTGTATGTCTGGTATGTAATGTAAATATCCGTTTTCCGTCATCATAACTAATCGCCATCGCTATTCTCCTGTTCTTACATCATTCTTACACTATAGGACTGCCAAAAGAATGGTTCCCGCAGTGATCATGACCACCCCCACGGCAGCTTTTGCAGTCAGTTTCTCATGGAATACGATCCACGAAAATACAATCGTCACCAGCATGCTGAGCTTGTCGATCGGCACGACCACGCTGGCCGGCCCTTCCTGCAATGCCCGGTAATAGCACAGCCAGGACGCGCCGGTCGCCAGACCGGATACCGAGATATAACCAAGTTCTCCCTTCTCGATCTGTGACACTTTGTCCAGCTTCCCCTGGATAAACACCATCAGCCAGGCCATGGCCAGAACGACCGTGGTACGGATCGCCGTACCCAGATTGGAATTGATCCCCTCGATCGCGACTTTGCCGAGGATCGCCGTGAGACTGGCAAACACCGCAGAAAGCACGGCGTATAGCAGCCAGCTTTTTTTGCCGCTCTTCTCCTGACCGTCTGTCTCTTTTCTGGTGATCATCAGCATCGTCCCCACACCGATCAGTATGACGGATATGATCTTGCTGACGCTCAGTCCCTCCTGCAGAAAGATCAGTGCAAGCAGAATCGTCAGTACCGTGCTTGATTTGTCGATGGGTACCACTTTATTGATATCTCCGATCTGTAACGCCCGGAAATAACACATCCAGGATGCACCGGTCGCCAGGCCGGAAAGCGCCAGAAACAACAGGGTCTTCCCGTCTATCTGTATAATCTGCGAAAAACATCCCGTGATGGCAACCATCACCCAGGAAAATACCAGAACCACCGCGGTCCGGATGGCGGTCGCTACATCAGAATCCGTATTCCGTATCCCACATTTGGCAAGTATGGCAGTAATCCCCGCAAAAAAAGAGGATCCCACTGCGTAAACGATCCACATAATATCATCTCCATATTACTCATTACCGGATTTCCACAGACAGTATACCACACGTGACGCCAAATAGCCCATAGCAATTCCAACAATCATTCCGCCAAGGATATCCGTAGGATAATGCACATACAGATACATTCTGGAAAATGCGATCAACACAGCCAGAAACAGTGCCGGCTTCCAGAGTTTCTTTTCTCCCGCAAAATACAGTGCGGATACCGCGGCAAAGGATTCGGTCGTATGTCCGGACGGAAACGAAAAATCTGTTGGTCTGTGGATCAGCAGATCCACCGATGTGTTCACATCACAGGGACGGATCCTCTGTACTGCATTTTTCAGGATTCCATTGCACACAATGACATCAGCGGCCAGCGCTGCGGCCAGAATCACTCCGCTCTTTCTGGTTCGTTTGCAGGCCAGAAGCCCTGCTGCCAGAACGACCCAAACGATGCCACCATTGCCCAGTTTGGTGATCAACGGCATCACCACATCCCCCATCGGTGTCCGGATACTCTGGATCGCATCCAGAATACTCAATTCAATGTTCATGTTGTTCCCCTCTTTCCTTGATCCACTGCATGCCCAGAACAATCGCATAAAAAGAACCGAGTTTGTCTCCAAACAGCTCTGCGCTTTTCTGTAATCTGCTGACAGCTTTCCTCTGTATACCGTGAATCCGCTGATCGCACTCTATTCTACATTTTATCTTACCAACACACCACTGAAAAATTGTTCCTGAAATGCAATCTGCGCATAAATTTCATCGTCTCCAGGAATCTCCATGCCTTCACTCAGATTTCCTTCCTCATCGCAGGGAACCACAATCCATTTGGTTTCCTGGTCATCATAGCGATGATATACCGCAATGACTTTGCCCGTATATTCTGTGACAGCCTGTTTCTCTCCCAGGAGATACACATCCTGCTCCGCGCCATCTCCTCCGATCACACCGGTAACATAGCCATAATTGACCGGATAATACATATTGTTATGGCGTGGATGATAGCTGCCCAGCGGGCGATCTATTTTGCCTCTGACGACTTGCCCTATCACGTTCCTGTATCTGTCCTCTGGCACCGGATTTTCCTCAAAGCCAAATATATCCTTCATATTCAGACAGCACTCGCCAAGATCATACATTTCTTTGATCTCTTCCACCGTAAGCCATTTGGTCTGAAGCACTTCCCTGGTGGTAGCCTTCTCAAGATCCGGCTCCTGTGTTGTCTCGAAATAAAAGGAATCCATAATCCAGTTATGACGGCGTCCATCAAAGGAAGTCGCCACCTTTGTAGCAAGAACCGTGGCCTCCTCCGGCCGTAACCCAATCCCTACTTCCTCATATACCTCCCGCAATGCTGTATCCAGACTGGTCTCCCCCAGAATCGCATGTCCCGCCACTGTTTCCCACTTCAGCGGATCCACCTCTTTGTCCGCGCTGCGCTGAGACACCAGATATTTTCCGGTCTGAGGATTTTTGATCCAGACCATCACCCACAGATGAAACTCATCCTCAAGAAGATTCCCCTGTTCCCCGCGGATGCATCGCTTTTGTGTTCTCTTTCGATCTTTTGTATATACATTCCAAAGTTCACTCACTATAAATTCCCCCTTGTTTCGACTTCTATTTTCTGCAATGACGATAAAACATCTGCTGCATTTCTTCCAAATCGTGACAGCTTAAATACCAGCACATAATCAACATTGTCTTTGCCACTTTCTATATCCGCAAGCATCTGCTTAAACTGTGGTCTGCCTTCCACGCTTTTGCCAGATTTACCCTCATCAGAATATTCACCGACGATAGACATTTCCTGATAATCTGCATATTTTCTAAGTTTGCCTTCTGTGCATCAAGGCTGTAGCCTTCTACCTGCATGGAAGTAGAAACTATTCTGACTTTGCTTTCTTCATCGCCTGTTTATGACTTTCTGCCTGTCAGCTTTCTCGTCATCAATGGAATCCTTGCTATCCCTGATACCTTATTCTTTCAACCAGCGTTTCCTTTTTCAGATTACTGCTTAAAACGCAGGAAAGTATAA
>CAKRJH010000012.1 GCA_934351255.1 uncultured Lachnospiraceae bacterium | reverse complement strand
TCATAAGAATATTTATACATAAAAATACCGACCTCCAATCGTTAGATTTTTAGGTCTAACTTTTGGGGGTCGGTACAGACATCGAGGGCTTTTGGGGTACAAAAATACCAATTTTGCCAAAATATGGTTAAATATGCCAACCATCTTGAAAGTGTAGAGAGAATTTTATATGGTAAGCATAACGGATATGATGTCCGTTAAATTTTACAGGGAGGAGGAATGACGGGATGAATAAGAAGTATGAAGCGACAAAGGCTGTCTTTTCATTGGTTAAGCATAACACGATTTTCGATCCGTACAGGTGGCCGCCGTATTGTACGGGAATTTTACATCAGCTAAAGAGACCAATGAAACCGATGGAGATGAAAAATGCATCAGAAAAAAATGGAAAGTAAGTTTATACAAATGGAAGGAGAGCATTGATAATGAGAAAATTAAAAGACAAAATGGCTATTTTATTGGTTGCTGCGATTGTGCTTTCAACAAGTTTTTCGTCAGCCTTAGCTAGCACAAGGGATACCTATAAAATCCCGAGACTGAATGATGGATATAAGAAAGTCGCGGGGCGGAGAAGCGGCTCCTATAGTAATGTTAGGGTAAAATGCCATGCGGTGTATCCAACTGTGTCCGGAATGGCTGATGACTTTACTAAAATGCGAGTAAAAATTAGAAATCAAGATTATTTGCAAAGTATGAGTGCAGAGAAGATATTGGTTGAAAATCAGGATGCGGTAACAATAGAATTAACTGATAGTATGTTAAAATACAGAGATATCTATTTTTGCTTGTATGGGAACAGTGAAAATTACAATGCATATGCGGATGTTTCCACAAATCCAAGATAATAACTCGTTAAAATAATTATGCCAATATATACCGTGCTATTTATATAAGACTATAAATGGCACGGTTATAGTTTGAAATGGGAGGCAATATGCTAAGGATATTTTGGGATCAATGTCTTGTCATAACCAGAAAAAGAATCTTTAAGATTGTTTTTTACTTACTGCTTGCAATTGTGCTGGGTAATTATATTTATAATGTATATCAGTATCATGGGATGGAAATTTCTGAAATGTATTCTTTTACGGAGATAGGAATTCTGGGATATAATAATATTGTCAGTTTCTATTTCTTAAAGTTTTTTCCGTTCCTGCTGGTCCTTCCGGCATCGTTATCCGTGGCAGCCGAACGTAATAATAAGATAGAGGTGTTATGGGTCAGCCGCTGCGGGCGGGGAAAATATTATCTGTTAAAACTGGCTGCTGTTTTTGCAACCACTTTTTTCTGCTTTTTCCTTCCTTTACTTCTGGAAATCGTAGTAAACAGTATTTCCTTCCCTGTGAATGCTCATGGAAACTTATTTGGCTATGAGTTGTACACCAAAGAATATAAGTATATTGAAAAATACATGCTTTTTCCTGTGTATTATAAAAAGCCGGTGTTGTATGCACTTATTATGTCGGTTTACTTTTCAACGGTATCGGGTGTGTTCGCAGCTTTCACCAGTGCGATAGCCTGTATATACAGTAAATATAAAGCGTATTTGCTATTGCCGGTATACGTATTGATCTATTTTCTGGATACCATTGGTGCATGGGATGAGAAATTCCAGACTCCGGCCAGAGTGCAGTTTGCTAAGCTGATGACATGGTGTCAATTTACTGTGCATAAGGTAAATGTGCTCCATTTGGCGGTTGTCTGCCTTCTTTTGGGATGCATTAGTCTGGTCATATATTTATACAAAATGAAGAAAGACATTGTATAATAAAATTTGTGAAATGAGTGTGTTATGAAAGTATATGGGAAATTCGTATTGTTTGCGTTGGGCTGGGGGATTCTGTTTTCTGTGTATGGAGCGATAACGTGTACGGATGGATATGATCTGCAGGCACTGGTGATTGCGGTTGCGTTTGGAAATTTGGGGGCGTGCAATCAAATCACAGTGGCGGTTCTGCTCGAAAAAATGGTTCCCTATTTTTTGTATATTGTGTTATTTTCCGTCTATATATACCGGCATTTTTGTGATTGCAGTGTGTATTTTTTTTCGCGCTGTGTAAAGCGGTGGGAATGGCTGCTCAGAGAAGAAATAAAGCTGTTTGCCTACTCCCTGTTATATATGTTGTTTATGGTGATGGGACGCCTGCTTCCATTTGTGTGGTGTGGGGAACTGCAAATAGATCTGACGGGAATCATCATGATGCTTGTAATGGTCATTATGCTTACCGTATGGCTGTTTACTGCCAGCTTACTGGGCAATATTTTGGCACTTCTTTTCGGAAGCATGTATGGCGTAGTCATTACGCTGGCGATACAGATATTTTCTGTCTTGTCATTGATGTGGGTAGATACCAGCCATTTAAATGCAGCACAGATTTTAAAATTGAGATTGAATTATAGCGCACATCTGATCTTTTCATGGCACAAATGGGGAGAGATGGACCTTGAGGCCATGGATGAGTTAAAAGCCCATCTGGCCTTAGGGGAATCGTTTCTGTTTTTGGGCGTGACGGCAGTCGTGGTGGTTATCCTTGGTATGATCATCATAAGTAAAATGGACATTATACAGGAGAGTAAGGAGGAATGATATGCATATATTGAAGGCAGAGCATATAGAAAAGACCATACAGGGAAAGCGGATTTTATGTGATATTGATCTGGAACTGAAAAGTGGACTGGTATATGGCATCGTGGGTAGAAACGGTTCCGGAAAAACGATGCTGTTTCGTGCTATGTCCGGGTTGATGAAGCTGACCCGGGGAAGAGTGGAATACGATGGACAGGAGTTGAAAAAGGATTTTGATGTGCTGCCAAGTCTGGGGATCACCATTGAACATGCAGGGATGTATCCGGAATTTACCGGCTTACAGAATCTCAAAATTCTGGCCAGGATTAAAGGTAATATTTCGGAGGCGGAGATCTGTGATGCTATCGAAAGGGTCGGGCTGGATCCGGCTGATAAAAGGATTGTCAAAAAATATTCTCTGGGGATGAAGCAGAGGCTGGCTATCGCGCAGGCCGTTATGGAGAAACCGGAGGTGATCATGCTGGATGAACCGACCAATGGGTTGGATGAAGATGGTGTTTCCATGATCAGACAGATTATCTCAGAAGAACGGGAAAGAGGCAGCATTGTTTTATTGGCAAGTCACAATAAAGAAGACATTAATCTGCTGGCGGATAAGGTATATCGAATCTCGGAAGGAAGATTGCAGGAGGAATAGGCTATGAGGAAGATTAAAGTGGGGATATGGATGGCTGTGGTTCTGCTTGTGGGATGCCTGGCGGTGATGACACATTTTTCTTTTACAGATCATTATAATCAGATAGAATACCGAGAAAAATTAGTGGTGCCCTATCTGCCCAAGGAGTTAAAGGAACTTTGCGAGGGACAGTATAACATGTTAAAAGACAGTCCGATCATTATCACTGCAAAGGCAACGGGGGAGTATCAGTATGTTTTTGGAAACCTATGGCAGAAGGTGGTAGTAGAAGAGGTCATTCGGGGGGAAGATAAGATAGACAGCGGTGACACGGTGAAGATTGTGGGAACCGGGAAGGTGGGTGGCAAAATAAAGTCGGGCGAGTACAAGGGGCTGACCTATGTAGATACTTCATTTTTGAATTATATGAAAAAGGATAAGGAATACCTTATATTTTTAAACAACCGGGTGCATGCCGGGTATGAGCATGATAAAGTGTATCGGGTAAATAAAGATGCAGTGACTCTGCAGTATATTAATATAACAGATGACTCTGGCGGGATTTGTGATGTCAGGGATACTGATGGGCCTAGTGAAATGCTGTATTCCTGTTTTAAGGATTACGAGTTTGCGACGAATTCAAAGGAAGTGTTAAAAAGCCTGGAGAAGATAAAGAGACAATTTATAGATTTTTTATAAAAATTGTTAGCACTCTCTCTTGACGAGTGCTAATTGTGGTGATATATTTCCTCTTAGAAGCACATACTAGATGTGAGCGAGAGGAGGAATGAACATGAATATCAGTAAGTTTACGTCAAAGTCGCAGGAAGTGATTCAGGCCTGCGAGAAGGTTGCCATGGACTACGGACATCAGGAGATGGGCGAGGATCATCTGTTGATGGCCATGATGCAGGTCGAGGGGAGCCTGATTCCTCGTTTATTGGAAAAGATGAATATCACGCCGGAAGTGTTTCAGGCACAGATAGGCGGGCTGTTGGAAAAGAGACCGAAGGTGGAAGGCGGACAGATGCATGTCGACCGCTATCTGAATGAGGCTCTGGTATATGCGGAGGATGAGGCAAAGGCGATGGGAGACGAATATGTCTCCGTGGAGCATTTGTTTCTGAGCACCATGAAGCATCCGAGCCGGGAGATTAAGGCATTGTTCAAACAGTGCCAGATCGACAGGGAGCGTGTGCTGCAGGCTCTGGCTCAGATCCGTGGCAATCAGAGAGTGACCAGTGATAATCCGGAGGCGACCTATGATGCCCTGGAAAAATATGGCTATGATCTGGTGGAACGTGCCCGTGAGGGCAAGATCGATCCGGTGATCGGCCGTGACAATGAGATCCGTCATATTATCCGGATCCTGTCCCGCAAATCCAAGAACAATCCGGTGCTGATCGGTGAACCCGGTGTCGGTAAGACGGCGGCAGTCGAGGGACTGGCGCAGCGTATTGTCAAGGGAGATGTGCCGGAGGGCCTGAAGGATAAGAAGATCTTCGCGCTGGATATGGGATCTCTGGTGGCCGGTGCCAAGTACCGTGGCGAGTTTGAGGAACGTCTCAAGGCCTTGCTGGAAGAGGTGAAGAAAAGCGAAGGACAGATCATCCTGTTTATCGATGAGCTGCATACCATTGTAGGAGCCGGTAAGACAGAGGGTTCCATGGATGCCGGCAATATGTTAAAGCCGATGCTGGCCAGAGGAGAACTGCACTGTATCGGTGCCACGACCCTGGACGAGTACCGCAAATACATTGAGAAGGATGCTGCTCTGGAGCGTCGTTTCCAGCCTGTTATGGTGCAGGAGCCGACCGTGGAGGACACCATCTCCATTCTGCGAGGGATCAAGGAGCGCTACGAGGTGTTCCACGGTGTCAAGATCACAGACAATGCGCTGGTTTCCGCAGCGACCCTGTCCAACCGGTATATTTCGGACCGTTTCCTGCCGGATAAGGCGATCGACCTGGTGGATGAGGCCTGTGCGATGATCAAGACGGATCTGGACAGCATGCCGGCCGAGATGGATGAGATGAACCATCAGATCATGCAGATGAAGATCGAGGAGCAGGCATTGAAGAAGGAGACCGATAATCTGTCGAAGGAGCGTCTGGAGGAACTGCAGAAGGAACTGGCAGAGCTTCAGGATCAGTTCAATCAGCAGAAGGCCCAGTGGGAGAAGGAAAAGGAGCAGGTGGATCAGGTCAGCCATCTCAAGGAGCAGCGCGACAGCCTGCGTCAGGAGATGCAGCAGGCGCAGAGCAATGGTGACTTCACCAAGGCTGCTGAGATCCAGTACGGCTCCCTGCCGGAGATCGAGAGACAGCTGCAGGCGTATGAGGAACAGAAGAAGAGCGAGAATTCCATGGTACAGGAGGCCGTGACGGAGGAGGAGATCGCCAAGATCATTTCCAGATGGACCGGCATTCCGATCGCCAAACTGACGGAGGGCGAGCGCGAGAAGACCCTGCACCTTGAGGAGGAACTGCACAAGAGAGTGGTCGGCCAGGAGGAAGGCGTGCAGCTTGTTTCCGAGGCCATCCTTCGTTCCAAGGCAGGTATCAAGGATCCGTCCAAGCCGATCGGTTCGTTCCTGTTTCTGGGGCCGACCGGTGTCGGAAAGACGGAGCTGGCCAAGACGCTGGCCAAGGCATTGTTTGACGATGAGACGAATATGGTCCGTATCGATATGAGTGAGTATATGGAGAAATATTCCGTGGCCAGACTGATCGGAGCGCCTCCGGGATATGTCGGATACGAGGAGGGCGGACAGCTTACCGAGGCAGTGCGCCGTAAACCGTACTCTGTGGTTCTGTTTGATGAGATTGAGAAAGCCCATCCGGATGTGTTCAATGTGCTTCTGCAGGTGCTGGATGATGGCCGTATCACGGACTCACAGGGACGGACCGTGGACTTCAAGAATACGATCCTGATCTTGACGTCCAATATCGGTTCCAGCTATCTGCTGGAGGGAATTGATGAGAACGGACAGATCACTGAGGAGGCCAGAGAACGTGCCATGAATGATCTTCGTGCCGGGTTCCGTCCGGAATTTTTGAACCGTCTGGATGAGATCGTCATGTTCAAGCCACTGTCCCATGACAATATTGCCGGCATTATGAAGATCCTGATGGATGACCTGAATCTGCGTCTGAAAGACAAGGAGCTTCAGGTGACACTCACCGCACCGGCCAGCGATTATATTGTGGAGAATGCCTATGATCCGGCGTTTGGTGCAAGACCATTGAAGCGGTATCTGCAGAAAAATGTGGAGACCCTGCTTGCGCGTAAGATCCTGGAGGGCAGTGTACACAGCGGAGATATTCTGGAAATTGACGTCCAGGATGGGCAGTTGATCTGCCGATGATGGGGAAATCCGGAAAATATCGGAAAAAAACTGGAAAAAATTACAAAAAACTGTTGTAATTCTGGAATTTTATGATACACTGAGTATAGTAATGCAGATGGGACAACCCGATGTTCCGCATTACATTTCCCCCCTCTGAAATAAAATGTCAGAAAAAAAGCCGTTTCTTGAAAGAGAAACGGTTTTTTCTTTGCGGGAAAGTGATTGTGCGGATTCGGAGGAGAGAGAATGTTGAAAAAAGAGATGAAGAGAAAAGGATAAGAAAGTATGAATTTTGAAGAATTTTGTCTGGATCCGCGCATCCTGCGTGCGGTGAAGGAGATGGGCTTTGAGCAGGCCAGCCCGATACAGGAACGTGCGATCCCGGAGGTGTTATCCGGAAAGGATCTGATCGGTCAGGCGCAGACCGGAACCGGAAAGACTGCAGCCTTTGGCATTCCGCTGCTGCAGCGTGTGGATCCGCATGATAAGAAGCTGCAGGCGGTGGTATTGTGTCCTACCAGGGAACTGGCGATACAGGTCGCAGGGCAGATCCGGCTTCTGGCCAAATTTATGCACGGGATCAAGGTGCTTCCGATTTACGGAGGGCAGGAGATCAGCAAGCAGATCCGCTCGCTCAAGGGAGGTGTGCAGATCGTCATCGGTACGCCGGGAAGAGTACAGGATCACATCCGCAGGCACACGCTGAAGATGGCGACGGTGGATATGGTGGTTCTGGATGAGGCCGATGAGATGCTCAACATGGGATTTCGTGAAGACATTGAGAAGATCCTCGCGCAGATGCCGCCACAGCGTCAGACACTGCTGTTTTCGGCGACCATGCCGGGGCCGATCCTGGATATTGCCGGAAAGTACCTGCAGGATCCCGTGACAGTGCGCATTGCGAAAAAGGAACTGACGGTGCCGAAGATCACGCAGTATTATTATGAAGTAAATCCGCGCAGGAAAGCGGAGGTGCTGTGCCGTCTGCTGGACATGTACAATCCGGCGCGTTCGCTGGTATTTTGTAATACGAAGAAAAAGGTGGATACTCTGGCGGAGGAACTCAAGGGCAGAGGGTATTTTGCACAGGGGCTGCATGGTGATATGAAGCAGTTCCAGAGAGACCGCGTCATGGAAGGATTCCGGAAGGGGCGCACCGAGATCCTGGTGGCCACGGACATGGCGGCCAGGGGGATTGACGTGGACGATGTCGAGGCGGTATTTAACTTTGATATCCCTCAGGATGACGAGTATTATGTGCACCGCATCGGAAGAACCGGCCGTGCGGGGCGTGCCGGCATGGCGTTCAATCTGGTGGTGGGGCGTGAGATCTACAAGCTGAAGGATATTCAGAGATACTGCCATACCAGAGTGAAGAGACAGCCGGTCCCGTCCCAGAATGACGTGCACCGCTGCCGTCTGCAGAGCCTGATGGAACAGGCACAGCAGGTGGCGGGAGAGCGGGATCTGTATAAGATCATCCGGGATATGGAAGACTATCTGGATGAACGTAATCTTACGGCCACGGAGCTGGCAGCGGCCCTGTTATGGCAGCAATTGACCCGCGAAACGGAAAATACTTGACTTTATGATGGATTGTGTGTATGCTAAAAACCGAAACTCTTATTCAGAGTGGCGGAGAGTGAAGGCTCAGTGAAACCACGGCAACCCCCACAGGGAAGGTGCTAATCTAAGCGAGGAATCGATCAATAAGAGGACTTGAGAGATCAAATCCGCTTAGAGCGGATTTTTTTACTTTATGGGAAACTTCGTTGATTTTCCGACAAAGCAAAATATGCTTAGAAAACTGATTATGATGCAGTGTACCGATTTATATCAGAAAGGAATTTACCATGGAAAAAAGATTATTTACTTCCGAATCTGTAACTGAAGGACATCCGGATAAGATCTGTGACAATATCTCAGATGCTATCCTGGATGCGGTGATCGAGCAGGATCCGATGAGCCGCGTGGCATGTGAGACAGCCATCACCACGGACTTTGTGCTGATCATGGGAGAGATCACCACCAAGGCAAAGGTGGACTTTGAGAAGATCGCCCGCGAGACGATCCGTGAGATCGGCTATGATGACGATGCAAAGGGATTCAACTGTGATACCTGTCAGGTCAAGGTACGTCTGGATCAGCAGTCCACGGATATCGCAATGGGCGTAGACCAGGCGCTGGAAGCACGTGAGAACCAGATGACCGAGGAGCAGATGGATGCCATCGGAGCCGGTGATCAGGGTATGATGTTTGGCTATGCCAGCAATGAGACTCATGAGCTGATGCCGTATCCGATCGCACTGGCTCACCGCCTGACCAAGCAGCTCACCAAAGTGCGCAAGGACGGCACTCTGCCATACCTTCGTGCTGATGGCAAGAGCCAGGTGTCTGTAGAATATGATGAGCAGGGCAAGCCGGTTCATCTGGATGCAGTCGTGATCTCCACCCAGCATGCTCCTGAGATCAGTCAGGAACAGATTCATGAAGATATCCGTAAGTATGTCCTGGATCCGGTCCTGCCACAGGAGCTGGTGGACGATGAGACCAGGATCTATATCAATCCGACCGGACGTTTCGTGATCGGCGGACCAAACGGAGACAGCGGTCTGACCGGACGTAAGATCATTGTGGACACCTACGGTGGATATGCACGCCACGGCGGCGGAGCATTCTCTGGAAAGGACTGTACCAAGGTGGATCGTTCTGCGGCATATGCAGCGAGATATGTGGCAAAGAATCTGGTGGCAGCAGGACTGGCCGACAAGTGTGAGATCCAGTTGTCCTATGCGATCGGTGTGGCACAGCCTACTTCTGTGATGGTGGACACTTTCGGCACGGGAAAACTTTCAGACAACCGTCTGGTAGAGATCATCCGTGAGAACTTTGACCTGCGTCCGGCCGGAATCATCAAGATGCTGGATCTTCGCCGACCGATCTACAAGCAGACGGCAGCGTACGGACATTTCGGAAGACCGGATCTGGATCTTCCGTGGGAGGCACTGGACAAGGCCGAGCAGTTAAAGAGTTATCTGAATCAGTAGGAGAAGAAACAAGGGCAGTATCGCAGTCGTCAGAGGAAGGGGTGAATCCGTGGAACCATCTCAGGAAAAGAATATATGCATATCCCTGCCGGAGGATGTATCCTGGATCATAGGACGCCTTCAGAAGCAGGGGTACGATGCCTATGCGGTCGGAGGCTGTGTCAGGGACTGTATGCTTGGCAGGACGCCGCAGGACTGGGATATCACGACCTCTGCCAGGCCGTTCCAGGTGAAGGCTCTCTTTGACAGGACGATCGATACCGGGATCGAGCATGGCACGGTGACGGTGATGCGCCATCATGTCGGATATGAGGTGACGACATACCGGATCGATGGAGAGTATGAGGACGGGCGACATCCCAAGGCCGTAGAATTTACGGGAAATCTCAGCCTGGATCTGGAGCGCAGGGATTTCACGATCAATGCCATGGCGTACAATGACCAGGATGGCCTGGTGGATATCTTCGGCGGCATGGAGGATCTCAGACGCGGGGTGATCCGCTGCGTGGGTGATCCGGGAGACCGGTTCGACGAAGATGCCCTCCGTATGCTGCGTGCTGTCCGGTTTTCGGGACAGTTGGGATTTGAGATTGATCCGGCCACCCGGGAGGCGATCCTGGAACGGGTCGACAAACTGCACCGGATCAGCGCAGAGCGCATCCGTGTGGAGATGACCAAACTCCTTGTCTCACAGGGAGCGGGACAGTTCCGGGAGGTATACCGCACCGGGATGACTACGATATTTCTGCCGGAGTTTGATGTGACCATGGACTGTGACCAGAGGAATCTGCATCACATTTACACGGTCGGCGAACACTCGATCCGGAGTGTCGAGATCATGAACAGCTTTTTTGAGAAAGAGAAGCTGCGCCGGCTTCCTGCACTCTCTGACGAAGCCAGAGAGAGGATCCTTCGGACGGTGAGAGAACTTTCCGACAAGCAGCACGTCGTGCTGGCGGTGACCATGCTGTTGCACGACATTGCCAAGCCGGTGGTCATGACCGTGGATGAGGACGGCGTGGGTCATTTTAAGGGACACCCTGAGGAGGGTGCACAGATGGCGCGGGGGATCCTTCGCAGACTGACCTTTGACAATGAGACGGTGGATCAGGTGAAGAGACTGATCCGCTATCACGATTACCGGTTTGGAGAAAAGGTGTCCAGCGTGCGGCGCGGGGCATCCAGGATCGGCGCGGATCTGTTCGAGATGGAGATGTTGGTGTTCTATGCGGATGTGCTGGCTCAGAATCCGGAAAAGATGCCGCCAAAGCTCGAACGGCTTGATCAGACCTGGATGAACTATGAGAAGATCGTACAGGCGGGGCAGGCATTGTCTGTCAGAGATCTGGCGGTCACGGGGCGCGATCTGATCGCGGCCGGAGTGACTCCGGGACCGGGGCTTGGAGAGATCCTCGGGGAGATGCTGGAACTGGTACTTGACCAGCCGGAGTATAATAAGAAAGAGAAACTGTTAACCTGGCTGACACAACGTCAGAAACGATAGTGTGAAAAGTCGCTCAGAAATGGGGATGATTATGGAATTAAATGTGTCCTTTGACCGGATGTCAACGTCTGTGAAAACACAGATTTATATGGAGAATCTCACGACGATCTTTAACCCGCAGGCTCTGTTTGCCGATGGTACTGTATTCTACCGGGATCCGGTAGAGCCGATGCCGGGAGACAATGTGCGTCTGCGTTTCCGCACGGCCAGGGAGAATGTTGACAGCGTGTATCTGGTGTGCGGTGACAACCGCCAGAAGATGGAAAAAAGTTACAGTGACCGTCTGTTTGACTTTTATGAGGCGCATATTACGCTGGGCAATGAACAGGTTTTTTACTATTTTGAGATTCACGTCGGGCAGACTATTTACTATTATAATAATGTGGGGCTCTGCAATGATATCCAGAGTTATTACCACTTTACGATCACGCCGGGCTTTACCACGCCGGACTGGGCCAAGGGTGCGGTCTTTTATCAGATCTATGTGGATCGTTTTTACAACGGAGACCGCAGCAATGATGTAGAGACCGATGAATACCAGTACATTGGAGAGGGGACACGCAAGATCCATGACTGGAACAAATATCCGGCGGCCATGGGTGTGCGCGAGTTCTACGGCGGTGATATTGCCGGAGTGATGCAGAAGCTGGATTATCTGCAGGAACTGGGGGTGGAGGCGATCTATCTGAATCCGATCTTTGTCTCTCCGTCCAACCACAAGTACGATATTCAGGACTATGATTATGTCGATCCGCATTTTGGACGGATCGTCAAGGATGAGGGTGACCTGCTGGCCGCAGATGAGCAGGGAAACTGGATCAATTCCGATCCGCAGTATCCGAATAAAAAGGCCAGCCGCTATGTGTGCCGTGTGACGGACAAAGCCAATCTGGAAGCCAGCAATGAGTTGTTTGCGGAGTTTGTGGAGGAAGTACACCGCCGCGGTATGAAGGTGATCCTGGATGGCGTGTTCAACCACTGTGGCTCGTTCAATAAATGGCTGGACCGTGAGTGTATTTACGAGGATGCTCCGGGGTATGAGAAGGGTGCATATGTGGATGAGAACAGTCCGTATCACACCTTCTTCAAATTCCGTGAGAATCAGTGGCCGTACAATACCCACTATGACGGTTGGTGGGGACATGATACCCTTCCGAAACTGAATTACGAGGAATCCCAGAAATTGTTTGACTATATTATGAAGATTGGCCGCAAATGGGTGTCTCCGCCGTACAATGTGGACGGATGGCGTCTGGACGTGGCAGCCGATCTGGGACAGTCTGCAGAGTATAATCATTATTTCTGGAGAGAGTTCCGGCGCAATGTCAAGGAGGCCAATCCGGAAGCGATCGTTCTTGCGGAGCATTACGGAGACCCGACAGACTGGCTCAAGGGTGACCAGTGGGATACCGTCATGAACTACGATGCATTTATGGAGCCGCTGACCTGGTTCCTCACCGGACTGGAGAAACACAGCGACGAGTACCGTGAGGACATGCGGGGGAATGCTGACGCATTCTTTGGAGCCATGCGCAATCACATGACGCGTTTTCATACCCAGTCACTTCAGGTGGCGATGAACGAGCTTTCCAATCACGATCATTCCCGTTTCCTGACACGTACCAACCGGAAGGTGGGACGTACTGCGACGCTGGGACCGGAGGCGGCGAATGAGGGAATCGATCTTGCGGTAATGCGTCTGGCCGTTATGATCCAGATGACGTGGCCGGGAGCACCGACCATCTACTACGGAGATGAGGCAGGGCTTTGCGGATGGACAGATCCGGATAACCGGCGTGGCTATCCGTGGGGACATGAGAATCATGAACTGATCGCATACCACAAAGAGCTGATCCGGATCCATCGTGATTATGAGGCGTTCCGGACCGGATCCATCATGTTTTTGAAAGGTTCTTACCAGTTCATCTGTTATGGAAGATTTGATGAGCGCGACAAGATCATTATCGCGATCAACAATGGCGATGAGAATATGGAAGTGGATATTCCGGTATGGCAGATGGGAGTGACCAGGGAGTATCGTCTGGCGCGCCTGATCCAGACTACGGCACAGGGATTTTCCACAGAGACCCGGATCTATCCGGTGGAGAACGGAAACATTCATCTGAACTGTCCGCCAAAGTCGGGTAGAATTATCAAAAATATTGGGTAAAATTATCAATAGGGACCATGGTGTTGACATTAAAATGCTGTGGGATATAATGCAAGTATACCTAGTTGATTACTCGGAAAAGGAGTGAGTTTTTCATGAAAGAGTTGATTTATATGGACAATGCAGCGACTACTGCAGTACGTCCGGAAGTATTAGAGGCGATGAAACCATATTTTCTGGAGATCTACAGCAACCCATCCAGCACATACCGTTTTGCCACACAGAGCAAGAATGCGGTGGAGGATGCCAGAGAATGTATTGCGAATATCCTCGGCGCGCAGAATGCCAATGAGATTTATTTCACGGGCGGCGGAAGCGAGTCCGATAACTGGGCATTAAAAGCGACAGCTGATGCATACGGTTCCAAGGGCAAGCATATCATCACGTCCAAGATCGAGCATCATGCCGTACTGCACACCTGTGAGTACCTCGAGACCAAGGGCTTTGAGGTGACTTACCTGGATGTGGATGAGAACGGTCTGGTCGATCCTGCCGATGTGGAGGCAGCGATCCGTCCTGACACGATCCTGGTTTCGATCATGTTTGCAAATAATGAGATCGGAACGATCGAGCCGATCAAGGAGATCGGAGCGGTGTGCCACAAGCACGGTGTTCTGTTCCATACAGATGCGGTACAGGCGTTTGCCCATGTCCCGATCAATGTGCAGGAGATGAATATCGACATGCTCAGCGCCAGCGGCCACAAGTTCTACGGCCCGAAGGGCATCGGATTTTTCTATCTGAGCAATAAGGCCAGACTGAAAGCCTTTATCCACGGTGGCGGACAGGAGCGTTCCCGTCGTGCAGGTACCCACAATGTACCGGGTATCGTCGGCATGGCCAAGGCGGCCCGGATGGCAGTCGATACGATGGAGGAAGATGCAAAGAAGGAGATGGAGATCAGAGATCATTTGATTTCACGTTTGAGTACAGAGATTCCTTTTGCTAAAATAAACGGAGACCTTGTAAAGCGTCTGCCAAACAATGTCAATGTCAGCTTTGAGTTTATCGAGGGAGAGTCCATGCTGATCCTCCTGGATCAGAAGGGAGTATGTGCATCCAGCGGATCCGCATGTACGTCCGGTTCACTGGATCCATCCCATGTGCTGCTGGCCATCGGCCTGCCACATGAGAAGGCACACGGTTCCCTGCGTCTGACCCTGTCTCCGGAGATTACCATGGAACAGGCAGATTTTGTCGTAGATGAACTGAAAGTCATCGTGGCCAGACTGCGCAGCATGTCACCTCTTTACGATGACTATGTAAAGAAGCACGGCGGTTTGGAGTGACAGTAACAGATTAGGAGGGATACCATGCAGTACAGTGAAAAAGTAATGGATCATTTTATGAATCCGAGAAATGTCGGTGAGATTGAAGATGCGAGTGGTGTGGGCACAGTGGGCAATGCCAAGTGTGGCGACATCATGCGTATCTATCTGGATATAGACGAAGATACCAAGGTCATCAAGGACTGCAAGTTCAAGACCTTTGGCTGCGGTGCGGCAGTAGCGACCAGCAGCATGGCGACCGAACTTGTTATGGGAAAGACGATCTATGAGGCTCTGGAAGTAACGAACAAGGCCGTGATGGAGGCACTCGACGGACTGCCGCCGATCAAGGTACACTGTTCTCTTCTCGCGGAGGAAGGTATCCATGCCGCACTTTGGGACTATGCCAAGAAGCATGGCATTGAGATCCCGGGACTGGAAGAGCCAAAGGACGATATTTCCGAGGAGCCGATAGAGGATTGAGTTTAGCCCCAGGGAGAGTATGATGAAACAAAAGACAGTAGTGGTAGGCATGTCCGGAGGAGTTGATTCCTCCGTGGCTGCCTATCTGTTAAAAAAGCAGGGATATCAGGTCATTGGCGTGACAATGCAGATCTGGCAGCCTGAGGACCGGGCCACTGTAGAACTGGAAGGTGGCTGCTGCGGTCTCTCGGCGGTAGATGATGCCAGACGCGTTGCAAATCAGCTTGATATCCCTTATTATGTTATGAACTTCCGTGAGGAGTTCCAGAAGACGGTGATCGATTATTTCACCGCAGAATATCTGAAGGGACGAACACCGAACCCCTGCATCGCATGCAACCGCTATGTGAAATGGGAATCCCTGCTCCACCGGAGTATGGAGATCGGAGCCGATTATATTGCGACCGGACATTATTCGCGGGTGGTCAGACTGCCAAATGGCAGATATACCATCCAGACTTCGGTTACCCAGCAGAAGGATCAGAGCTATGCGCTCTATGGACTGACACAGGAACAGCTTTCCAGAACCCTGATGCCGGTGGGCGAGTACACCAAGCCTCAGATCCGTGAGATCGCGGAGGAGATCGGGCTGATGGTGGCGCACAAACCGGACAGCATGGAGATCTGTTTTGTGCCGGATGGCGATTATGCAGGCTTTATCCGCAAGGAGACTGGTGTGCAGGAACAGCCGGGCAATTTTGTGGATGCGCAGGGCAATATCCTGGGTCAGCACAAGGGCATCTCACATTATACGGTCGGACAGCGCAAGGGACTGAATCTGGCGATGGGACATCCTGTCTTTGTCACAAGGATATGTCCGGAGAACAATGAGGTGGTCATCGGTGAGGCGCAGGATGTCTTTGGCCGTGAGGTGACGGCTTCCCGGATGAATTATATGGCATTGGATCATTTTGAGGTCGGACAGGAACTGATGGCCAAGATCCGGTATTCCCACCGGGGACAGATGTGCCGGATCACCGGGATCGAGGGAACCGGTGAGGAACAGCGGGTGACCGCAGAGTTTCTGGAGCCGGTCAGAGCGGCAACTCCGGGACAGGCCATTGTCTTCTATGAAGGTGATGTAGTGGCCGGGGGTGGAGTGATCTGTTAGAAAGAAAGGTGACGACATGGCAAAACATGACGAAGCAGTGAAATACATTCAGATCCGCCAGGCGGCGGAGCACAATCTGAAGGGAGTGGACATTGACATTCCCAGAGATCAGTTTGTGGTGTTTACCGGACTGAGCGGTTCGGGCAAATCATCCCTGGCATTTGATACGATCTACGCGGAAGGACAGAGACGCTATATGGAGTCTCTGTCTTCTTACGCTAGACAGTTCCTGGGCCAGATGGAGAAACCCAATGTGGAGAGCATCAGCGGACTTCCGCCGGCCATCTCCATTGACCAGAAATCGACAAACCGCAACCCACGTTCCACCGTGGGAACCGTGACGGAGATCTACGATTATTTCCGTCTGCTGTATGCCCGTGTGGGGATCCCACATTGTCCGAAATGCGGCCGTGAGATCCGCCGACAGACAGTGGATCAGATCGCCGATGAGATCATGGGCTGGCAGGAGGGCACCAGATTCCAGCTTCTGGCTCCTGTCGTCCGGGGGCGCAAGGGAGAGCATGTCAAGGTGTTTGAGTCGGCCAGAAAAGCCGGATACGTCCGTGCTGTGGTGGACGGGCATATCTATCAGCTCTCCGAGGAGATCAAGCTGGAGAAAAATAAAAAGCATAATATTGAGATCATGGTGGATCGTCTGGTGGTCCGCGAGGGGATGCAGAAACGACTGGTGGATTCCATCGAGAGTGTCATGAAGCTCAGTGACGGACTGATGATCGTGGATATTCCGGGAGATCGGCAGATTAATTACAGCCTGAGTTTCTCCTGCCCGGACTGCGGGATCAGCATTGATGAGATCGAACCACGCAACTTCTCGTTCAACAATCCGTTTGGAGCCTGTCCGGACTGCCATGGTATCGGTTACAGCATGGAATTTGATGAGGAACTGATCGTACCGGATCCCTCCCTGAGTATTGACGAGGGTGCGCTGACGGTGCCGGGCTGGCAGAATGCCACCGAAAAAAAGAGTTTTGGACGCTGCATCCTGGAGGCGCTGGCCGAGGAGTATGGCTTTGACTGCGAGACGCCATATCAGGATCTGCCGGAGCATATCCGCGAGATCATCATGCATGGTGCTGACCATGCCGTGAAGGTGCGTTACAAGGGGCAGCGCGGTGAGGGCGTGTATGATATTGAATTTGAGGGTGTGATCCGCAATGTACAGCGAAGATACCGCGAGACATCATCTGAGTACAGCAGACGCGAGTATGAGAAATTTATGAGGATCAATCCATGCCGTACCTGTGGCGGAAGACGGTTGAAGCCGGAGGCACTGGCGGTGACAGTCGGAGAAAAAAATATCGTAGAACTGACAGATCTGTCCATACGCGATCTGTCCCGGTTTATGGACACACTGGAACTGACGCCGAGGCAGCTTTCCATCGGACGTCTGGTCTTAAAGGAGATCCGGAGCCGTCTGCAGTTTCTGATCGATGTGGGACTGGATTATCTCTGTCTGTCCCGCGCGGCAGGTTCTCTGTCCGGTGGCGAGGCACAGCGTATCCGCCTGGCTACCCAGATCGGTTCCGGTCTGGTGGGTGTGGCCTATATTCTGGATGAGCCAAGCATCGGACTGCACCAGAGGGACAATGACAAGCTGATCGCAACCTTGAAGAAGCTGAAGGATCTGGGCAATACGCTGATCGTGGTGGAACATGACGAGGATACGATGCGTGCCGCCGACTATGTGGTGGATATCGGGCCGGGCGCGGGTTCTCACGGAGGAGAGGTGGTTGCCGCAGGCAGCGTGGAGGATCTGATCGCCTGTCCGGAATCTGTGACGGGACAGTATCTGTCCGGACGCAGATATATTCCGGTGCCTCCGGTGCGCCGCGAGCCGAAGGGATGGATCACGGTGAAGGGCGCGAAAGAGCACAATCTGAAAAATGTCAATGTAAAGTTCCCGGTGGGCGTGTTCACCTGTGTGACCGGTGTATCCGGTTCCGGAAAGAGCTCATTGGTCAATGAGATCCTGTACAAGGCACTGGCTAAAAATCTGAACCGGGCGCACTGCATTCCGGGACGGCATAAATCCATTGAGGGGCTGGAGCAGCTTGACAAGGTCATCAACATTGACCAGTCTCCGATTGGACGTACGCCGAGATCCAATCCGGCGACCTACACGGGGGTCTTTGATATGATCCGTGATCTGTTTGCGGCGACACCGGATGCCAAGCAGAGAGGCTACAAAAAGGGACGGTTCAGTTTTAATGTCAAGGGAGGGCGCTGTGAGGCCTGCTCAGGGGATGGAATCCTGAAGATCGAGATGAATTTCCTGCCGGATGTCTATGTGCCGTGTGAGGTGTGCCAGGGCCGCCGGTACAACCGTGAGACACTGGAGGTCAAATATAAGGGCAAGAGCATTTTTGATGTGCTGGATATGACGGTGGAGGAGGCACTTCCGTTCTTTGAGCCGATCCCGTCGATCTACCGGAAGATCCGTACACTCTACGATGTGGGACTGTCCTATGTGAAGCTGGGGCAGCCGTCCACGACATTGTCCGGCGGTGAGGCACAGCGTATCAAACTGGCGGCTGAACTGAGCCGCAGAAGCACCGGAAAGACGGTCTACGTGCTGGATGAACCGACGACCGGCCTGCATTTTGCAGATGTCCACAAGCTGACGGATATCCTGCAGAGACTGGCAGAGGGAGGAAACACCGTCATTGTGATCGAGCACAATCTGGATGTGATAAAGACCGCAGACTATATTATCGATCTGGGGCCGGAAGGCGGCGACGGCGGAGGAACCATCGTGGCGGCCGGTACACCGGAGCAGGTGTCCAAAAATTCGGACTCCTATACGGGGTATTATATAAAGCAGATGCTGGACAGAGCAGCACAGAATGATGAATATTACCGAGGGGAGCGTGAGGTGTATGAAACAGAGTAACAGCTTTTTTGCGATGATGGCCCGCATGAAGTACATCAACCGGTGGGCGCTGATGCGCAATTCGGCTGAGGAAAATATCAGTGAGCATTCGATGGAGGTGGCCATGCTGGCCCACGGACTGGCGCTGATCGGCAACCGCAGGCTGGGGCGGCAGTATGATGCGGAACACATTGCAATGCTGGGATTGTTTCACGACTGTACGGAGATCATTACCGGAGATATGCCGACACCGATCAAGTACGAAAATGAACAGATCCAGCGGGCTTACAAACAGATCGAGGCCTCCGCGGCATATCAGCTCCTGCACAAGCTGCCGGCGGATCTTCAGGAGGACTACGAGCCTCTGCTCCTTGAGAACCGCCATACGCCGCAGGAGCGCCGACTGGTCAAGGCGGCAGACAAACTGTCCGCGCTGATCAAATGCCTGGAGGAGGAGAAAGCCGGAAACCAGGAATTCCGCTGTGCCAGGGAGGCAACACGGGCCGCGATCCACGGGATGCAGTGCCCGGAGGCGGAGATCTTTCTGGAAGAATTTCTTCCTGCATATTCCAGTACGCTGGACGAGCTGTAACCTTGCAGGGTGACAGGGGATATGGTAACATTAACAGTTAGTATACAAAGCAGGAGGTGGACTATGGATTCTGAAGAATTTGCGATATATGGAGGGTTCGCCACTGCCTACGATCTGTTCATGGACAACATACCCTATGATGAATGGCATCAGTATCTGCGCGGGCTGCTGCAGGAACAGGGAGTGAGCCGGGGCATTGTGGCAGACCTGGCCTGCGGGACGGGAGAGATGACCAGACGGCTGGCGCAGGACGGATATGATATGATCGGGATCGATCTGTCTCCCGAGATGCTGGAGATTGCCCGCGAAAAATGCAGTCCTGAGATCCTTTTTTTACAGCAGGATCTGCGGGAAATGGAATTGTATGGAACCGTGGCAGCATGTGTGTGCGTCTGTGACGGATTAAATTACATTCCGGAGGAAGACCAGCTGACCGAAGTCTTTCGCAAGGTCAACAATTATCTGGACCCCGGCGGGGCATTTATCTTTGACATGAAGACCCGGTATTTTTATGAGGAAGTGCTGGGGGATCGTGTCATCACCGAGAACCGGGAGGATGCGAGTTTTATCTGGCAGAATGAATTTCATCCGGAGAACGCGGTCAATGAATATCTGCTGACCGTGTACCAGCAGGAACCGGGGGAGGATGAGGATCTGTTCCGGCGATGTGATGAACTGCACCGGCAGCGGGCGTATTCCGTGGAACAGGTACGGGAGATGCTGGAAGCAGCCGGAATGGAGTTTGTGGCAGTGTACGATGCCTTTACGAAGGAAGCGCCGCATGCCGGCAGCGAGCGGCTGTATTTTGTGGCCAGAGAGCACTATCAGGAGGGAAAATATTACGATGAATAAAGATTATATTGTGCGGGCAACCGCAGCCGACAAACAGCTTCGCCTGTTTGCCTGTACGACCAGAAATCTGGTGGAGGAGAGCCGCCGGATCCACAACACCAGTCCGGTGGCTACGGCAGCACTGGGACGTCTTCTCACGGCCGGAAGCATGATGGGCTGTATGATGAAGGGAGAGAAGGACAAATTGACGCTGCAGATTGAATGCGGAGGGCCGATCGGAGGCATTACGGTCACCGCAGATTCTGCCGCACGGGTCAAGGGATATGTCAATCATCCGGCTGTGATCCTTCCGGCCAATTCCCAGGGCAAGCTGGATGTGGCCGGAGCCATCGGACCGGGATTTCTCAATGTCATCCGTGACATTGGCATGAAGGAGCCTTACAACGGACAGGTCATGTTACAGAGCGGAGAGATTGCCGAGGATCTGACCTATTACTATGCGACATCGGAGCAGGTGCCGTCAGCGGTCGGTCTGGGCGTTCTGATGAACCATGACAATCATGTGGCGCAGGCCGGTGGTTTTATCATCCAGGTCATGCCGTTTGCGCAGGACGAGGTGATCGACGTCGTGGAGCGCAATATCGCAAAGATCCATTCTGTGACCGATATGCTGGAACAGGGCATGACTCCGGAGGACATTCTGCGGGATCTCATGGGAGATCTCGATGTGGAGATCACCGATACCATGGATACCGGATATGTGTGTGACTGTTCCAGGGAGCGGGTATCCAGAGCATTGGCCAGCATCAGCCGGCAGGATATCCAGAGTATGATCGACGACGGCGAGAAGATTGAGGTGAATTGTCAGTTCTGCGGGGAGCATTATGAATTTACTCCGGCACAGCTGCAGGAATTACTGGAAGCGTAGACGCGAGGATGGGATAAACGATGAAGAAGCAGATAAGTAGTTTTTTTGCGGTAACGGTGATCATTATCGTCGCGACGCTGCTGATTTGGGGAATACGGGGCAACCGCCATGAGTCTACGGCAACGGCGACCGGTCTGGTTCAGTCGAGTGGAGAGGTCGTGGTGCATGAACAGCCGGATCTGAAGTCTGCTGCACTCTACAAAGGTGGACAGCCGGTCCGCGTATGTGATGAACAGCAGGTGATCGTGACCGGCATGGAGAAACAGTGGTACCAGATCCGTCTGGATTATGAGGGACAGACTCATCTGGGCTATGTCCCGCGCCGGTACATCACGATGACCGGTACGGATTCTTCGGTCAATATCAATGGAAGCATTGCTGCGGATGCTGTGACCGGAGCTGCACTGGATGCGGGCCGGATCGTGGTGCGCAGTGAGGCCGGACAGAGCAAGCCGGCGCTGGCAGTGGATGGACAGACTGCGCTTTTGCCGGATGGCAAACAGGTGACCATCGAGGGCGAGGCGACGGCGGATAACCACCGCTGGTTCTGTGTGCAGTTCTCCCAGGACGGAACTTCCTACAAGGGATATGTGCAGGCGGATTGTGTCAATGTGATCTACAGCCATTCTGTTCCGGCGATGGTGGTGACTTCCGATACGGTGCTGCTGCGCAAAGAGGCTGGCAGTATGGTGCCAGTGACGATCGAAGATTCACCGATCGCGATGATCGACGGATATGAGATCGTGGTGGTTGCAGAAAAACGGGTCAATGGTGTGAAGTATGACCAGATCGAGGTGACGCTGGACGATGTGACGTACCAAGGCTGGCTGGCGGACAATCTGGTCCGTTTCCGGAAGGTGCAGCTGCTCGCAACGCAGTCTCCGGTGCCAAGACCATCCCATCCGCCGTATCCGACGAGACCGCCGGAGAAGACGGCCAGGCCACACAAAAAGAAAGCGGCAAAGAAACACCCGCGCAAGAAGGCAAGGACTACGCCAAAGCCGGCAGTATACGGAGGCATCAACAAGAGCCGGTATCAGATGAAGGATGTAAGCCACATGTCAGCCGGAAAGTTCCGGAGTTATCTGAAAAAGCAGGGATTCCCGGCCGGCTATATAGAGCCGCTGGTCAAGCTGCATGCCAGATATCCGGGCTGGGATTTCCAGGCGGCACAGACGCATATCCGCTGGTCGGATGCCGTGGCCAATGAGAGCCGTGTGGGAATGTCGTTGATCCCGGTGAACAAGCCGAGTGCGTGGAAGTCCTATGCAAAGGGCGCGTATGATTACCGGACAGACCGGTTTATCCCATATGACGGATCCACCTGGGTGACAGCATCCCAGCAGGCGGTGCGCTACTATATGGATCCAAGGAATTTCCTCAATGACGACTACATTTTCCAGTTTGAAAATGAAGAGTATCAGGAAAAATATCAGGATGTGGAAGGCATTGAAAATATCCTGAAGAATACACCGATGTACCATAAATCGTACAAGTACAAGGACGATGACGGGGAAACGCAGGAGATCACCTATGCCCAGACATTTCTGGAGGCCGCCCGGGCATCCGGAGTCAGCCCGTATACATTGGCTTCCCGTGTCAAGCAGGAGGTTGTCAAAGGGCCGGGCAGCATGAGTTCATCGGTATCCGGTACGGTGGCCGGCTACACAGGCATTTACAACTACTACAATATCGGAGCCAACAACAGTACCAAAGCAGGTGGTGCGGTGGCTAACGGCCTGTCCTTTGCCAAGAATGGCACGGATTATATGAGGCCGTGGAACAACAGGTACCGCGCGCTGGTAGGCGGTGCACTCTATATCGGGGCCAATTATGTGGCGACCGGTCAGAGCACGCTGTATCTGCAGAAGTTTAATGTGACCAGCAAAAGCACCTACGATCATCAGTATATGTCCAATCTGGAAGCACCGTATGCGGAGAGTTATAAGACCTCCACGGCGTATGGCGGCAGAAAGGCCCGGATGAACATTCTGTTTGTAATTCCGGTCTATAAGGACATGCCGTCCGGAAAGGCAGCGATGCCGTCGGGCGGGGCCAATCCAAACAATTATCTGGCCAGTCTTTCTGTGAATGGATATCGTTTTTCGAGCGCATTTAAGCGGGGAGACAGCGGTAGAAAGACCTACCGTGTGCAGGTGGAAAGCCACAAGAAGAACATCCGGATCCAGGCATCGGCCATCGCCAGATCGGCCCGTGTGAAAGGGACGGGAGTCCACAGACTGTCTGTGGGTGAGAACCGTTTTGTGGTACAGGTAACCGCCGAAAATGGAAAGACACGCAGATATACCATTGTGGTCAGGAAAAAAGGAGAGGCATCCGGCGGAGAAGAAGATGATACGCCGCCGGAGGAAACGCAGACTCCTCAGTGACGCAGAGATGGAAGGGGATAGTGTGAAAATACCGCTGATGCAGTATTTTCGCACGGGCTATTTGTGTCGCAGACGCCACAAAGTAGCCTTAATCGCAGAGCAAAATCTGACATTTTGCTCGCGTTCCTTCGACGCTATACGTCTGCGGAATGGAGATTTATATGGAAAATCGTTTTACAGACAGTGCCAGAAAGGCACTGGATAATGCCAGGGCAATCGCAAAGAGCATGAACCACAATTATGTGGGCACGGAGCATCTGCTGCTGGCACTGATCAAGACGCCGGGAGTAGCGTCCAAGATCTTGAAGGTTAATCACGTAGCGTATGATAATGTGTGTGCGATGATGGATGAACTGATCGCTCCGGGCAGCAATCTGGCTGTCATGGAGGAGGGGGAGTTCACCCCGAGAGCACAAAAAGTCATTGACGCTTCCGCCGAAGAGGCAGAGAATCTGGACGCGGAGGAGATCGGTACCGAGCATCTTCTGATGGCATTGGTCAAGGAACAGGAGAGCATTGCGGTGCGTCTGATGCTGATGAAAGAGATCGACATGCAGAAGATCTGTACCGATATCATTGTGGCATCCGGGCAGCAGATCCCGGTGACCAAGGATGACCCGCTGATGAAGCGGAAAAAGGATGACAAGGGGAAGACTCCGACACTGGATCGTTTCAGTACGGATCTTACCGCGCTTGCCAGAGATGGCAAACTGGATCCGGTGATCGGCCGTGATGTGGAGATCCAGAGACTGGTACAGATCCTGGGACGCCGCACCAAGAACAATCCCTGTCTGATCGGAGAGCCGGGTGTCGGCAAGACGGCTGTCGTCGAGGGACTCGCGCAGAAGATCGTGGAGGAAGACATCCCGGAGACCCTGGTGGGCAGGAGAGTGGTCAATCTGGACTTGTCCGGCATGGTGGCAGGTACCAAGTACCGCGGAGAGTTTGAGGAGCGTATCAAAAAGATCATTGACGAGGTGATCGCCCAGAAAAACATTCTTGTGTTTATTGACGAGATCCACATGATCATCGGTGCCGGAGGAGCGGAGGGGTCCCTGGATGCCGCGAATATTCTCAAACCATCCCTGGCGCGTGGCAGGATGCAGGTGATCGGCGCGACGACGGTGGACGAATACCGCAAGTATATTGAGAAGGATGCCGCGCTGGAACGGCGTTTTCAGTCGGTTATGGTGGAGGAGCCGGATGAGGCTCAGTCCATTGAGATCCTGCAGGGACTGGCAAAGCATTATGAGGATCATCACCATGTGAAGATCTCGGCCCAGGCGCTGGTGGCGGCGGTGCACATGAGTGCGCGCTATATCAACGACCGATTTCTGCCGGACAAAGCCATCGACGTGATGGATGAGGCCTGCTCGAGAGTGGGATTGAAACGCTATGTGCCGACTCCGGAACTGCGCCAGATGGAGGAAGACAGTGTCCGTCTGGAAAAGGAGATGGAGGATGCGGTCTGTGAGGGAGACTATGCGCGTGCCAGCGAGGCCAGAAAGCAGCGTGAACAGGTGCTGGAACAGTTGAAGGAACTGCGGGAGAAAAAGGACAGAAAGAGCCGCGAGAATGTGCCAGAGATCGGGGAAAATGATATTGCCGCGGTGATCGCAGAGTGGACCAAGATCCCGGTACAGAAACTGCAGGAGCAGGAGACCCAGAGACTGCGCCGGCTTGAGGAAATCCTGCACAGACGGGTGGTAGGCCAGAGTGAGGCTGTGACCGCAGTGTCCCGTGCCGTGCGCCGGGGACGCGTGGGATTGAAGGATCCGAACCGTCCGATCGGTTCGTTCCTGTTCCTGGGGCCTACCGGAGTCGGAAAGACGGAGCTGTCCAAGGCATTGGCAGAGGCAGTGTTTGGACAGGAGCAGGACATCATCCGCGTGGATATGTCCGAATATATGGAAAAGCACAGCGTGTCCAAAATGATCGGATCCCCTCCGGGCTATGTCGGATATGAGGAGGGCGGACAGCTCAGTGAAAAGGTCCGCAGACATCCGTACAGCGTGGTCCTTTTCGATGAGATCGAGAAAGCCCATCCGGATGTGTTCAATCTGCTGCTGCAGATCCTTGAGGATGGCCATGTGACGGATTCACAGGGGCGCAGAGTCAGCTTTAAGAATACGATCATCATCATGACGTCCAATGCCGGAGCGCAGCAGATCATGCAGCCAAAACATCTGGGCTTTGTGACAGGCGATCAGGAGAAAGAGGATTACCTCAAGATGAAAGAGGGCGTCATGGAGGAAGTCAGACGGATCTTCAAACCGGAATTTATCAACCGTATCGATGAGGTGCTGGTATTCCATCCATTGACCAGGGAAGAGATCGCGCAGATCGTACAGATCATGCTGGATGAACTGCAGAAACGCGCCGGTGCACAGCTCAGGCTGGAACTCTGTCCGACCAAGGAGGCCGTCGAGTATCTGGCGGATGCCGGTTTTGACAAGATGTACGGGGCCAGACCGGTGCGCAGGGCCATTCAGACCAAGGTGGAGGATCCATTGGCAGAGAAGATCCTGGCCGGGGAGATCCGGGCGGGAGACCGTGTGGTGATCGACTGTATTTCTTCGGAAAACGAGGGCAAAAAAGAAAAGAAACTCACACTATTTTCACAAGAATTTCATGGAAATTTGGGATGACATGTGATATTCTAATGGTAAGTAATACGCAATAAGTAACTGATGATTTTAGAACCTGACGGGGCCGGGACGGTTCCGCGGGCAAAGCACGAAGGAGGAGTATATGGCAGTAATTAAAGAGCTGATCCGTCAGGAGGCAGATGGCACATTGAGCTTTGGCAACTATGAGTTACCGGAGAAGAAGAAGTTAGCAGATTTCCCATTTGAGGGAGATTTATATAAGGTGAAGACATTCAAGGAGATTACCAGACTGGAGAAGAACGGAATCGCTGTGTATGAGTCCGATCCGGGTACTGTAGTGACCGGCATGAAGGCAGATGATAAGGGCATTTCCTTTACGGTAGAGGGCCTGGAGGATTCCTCTGTGATCCTGGGCCTGGAGGCGGAGCAGGAATACAAGATCAGCATTGACGGACATGAGCATGGCCAGACCAAGACCAATCTGGGAGGAAAACTGTTCCTGACCGTGGAGCTGAATCCGGGACAGCCTGTTCAGGTCAAGGCAGAGAAGATGTAATCTATGGCAAAAGCAAAGAATAAGAAGGTTTATTATTGTAAGGAATGCGGCAATGAGACGGCCAAGTGGTCCGGCCAGTGTCCGGCCTGTGGTGCCTGGGATTCTCTGGAGGAGGAGCCGGTCATCACGACAGCGGCAGGCAAGCCGGTCGCGCGGGCACAGTACCGTGAGCCATCCAGGCTCAGTGAGGTACAGTTTCAGGAAGAGACCCGCATTCTCACACAGATTCATGAACTGGACAGAGTGCTCGGCGGCGGGATCGTCGTCGGCTCTCTGGTATTGGTGGGTGGAGATCCGGGTATCGGAAAATCCACCCTTTTGCTTCAGATGTGCCGGCAGCTATCCTTTGCGGGACACAAGGTGCTGTATGTGTCAGGAGAGGAGTCTGTGCGTCAGATCAAGATGAGAGCTGACCGTCTGGATGCGTCTGCATCGGATATGCTTCTGCTGTCTGAGACCGATCTGGATATCGTGGCCGAGAGCATTACGCGGACGCAGCCGGAGATTGTCGTGATCGATTCGATCCAGACGATGTACCGGGAGGAAGTGGGATCTGCGCCGGGAAGTGTAGGGCAGGTCCGCGAGACCACCAGTACCCTTCTGCGGCTCGCCAAGGGCATGAACATCTCTATCTTCATTGTGGGTCATGTGACCAAGGAAGGTGTTGTGGCCGGCCCGCGTGTGCTGGAACACATGGTGGATACCGTGCTCTATTTTGAGGGAGACGGAGGTGCCTCCTACCGTTTTCTGCGGGGTGTAAAGAACCGGTTTGGTTCGACCAATGAGATCGGGGTCTTTGAGATGCGCGGTGTAGGTCTGGTGGAGGTTCCCAACCCGTCAGAATATATGCTGCAGGGCAAGCCGGAGCACGAGCCGGGGTCCGTGGTGGCCTGTTCGATGGAGGGCTCCCGTCCGATCCTGGTGGAAGTACAGGGGCTGGTGTGCCAGACGAGTTTTAATTATCCGCGCAGGACTGCGGCGGGAACTGATTTTAACCGTCTGAATCTGCTGGCGGCCGTGATCGAGAAACGTCTGGGTGTGCGCCTGAATGACTATGACATCTATGTCAATGTCGCTGGTGGTATGCGCATTCTGGAACCGGCACTGGATCTGGGAATTGTCACGGCACTGTTGTCGAGTTACCGCAACCAGGCGATGGATGGCCGGACGATCTGTTTCGGAGAAGTGGGGCTGGTAGGCGAGGTGCGCGGCGTTGCCATGGCAGAGCAGAGAGTGCTAGAGGCGGCAAGGCTTGGATTTGAGCGCTGCATTATGCCGGCTGTGAATTGCCGGCAGATCGAACTGACACCGGAGCAGCTTGGGGGACTGAAGCTGGTCGGAGTACAGAATATCTACGAATTGTTTGAGTTGTTATAGGGGCATTGTCTGAAGTTATCAGATGATTCTTCTGGTGAAGTTCTTTGCAGAGGATGGCAGAGAAAGGAAAAGAGCCGGGACATACGCATACGGGGTATCCGATATGTTCCGGCTCTTTTTTAGAGTTCTTTTTTGCGCGGCGGCTTCGGACCAAGATACTGATAGAAGTAGGTCCGCATCATACCGTTGTAGATCTTGCGGTTTTTGGTGGCTTTTTTGCCAATATAACGTTCAGCCTGGTCGTAGGCGGTGATCAGATACATGGACCAGTTGTCCAGTCCGCGGTATGCTTCGCCGATGTCATGGTACAGTGCCGGCATCTCATCGCGGGAGTCCAGACGTTCGCCGTAAGGAGGGTTGGTGATGATGAAGCCGTATTTCTTGCGGTGGCTGAGCTGCTGTACCGGACGCTGCTGGAAATGCACCAGATGATCGACCTCGGCCATACGGGCATTGGCCATCGCTGCCTTGATGGCGTCCGGGTTGATGTCATAGCCCTGGATGTCCATGGTGACATCGCGCAGGATCTGATCCTCTGCCTCGTCAATCGCATCGTACCAGTAATGTTTCTCAATCAGATGTGTCCAGGCTTCCGCTGTGAACGAGCGGTTCATGCCCGGTGCAATCCGTGCTCCGATCATCGCTGCCTCGATCGGGAATGTGCCGCTTCCGCAGAATGGATCCACCAGAATGCGATCCCTGTTCCATGGCGTGAGCATGATCAGGGCGGCTGCCAGTGTCTCTGTGATCGGTGCCTTGACGGTTGCCTGGCGGTATCCGCGCTTGTGGAGGGAATCGCCGGATGTGTCCAGACCGACCGTGACTTCATCTTTCATAATGGTGACGCGTACCGGAAAGCTGTTTCCGGTCTCCGGAAAACGATTGAGTCCATAGGTCTGTTTCAAGCGTTCCACCATGGCTTTCTTCATGATGGACTGGATGTCGGAGGGACTGAAGAGTTTGCTCTTGATCGAGGTGGCCTTGGTCACCCAGAAGCGTCCATCCTGTGGGATAAAATGTTCCCATGGCAATGCCTTGGTGCCCTCAAACAGTTCGTCGAAGGTAGTTGCATGGAAACTGCCGACCTTGAGCAGGATGCGCTCGGTGGTGCGCAGGAAGATATTGGCCCTGGCGATGGCGTCCGGTCCGCCGGCAAAGGTGATCTTTCCGTCCTCAACTTTGACAATCTCATATCCGAGATCCGTGATCTCTCGTTTTAATACCGCTTCCAGACCAAAATGGCAGGGAGCGATGAATTCATATCGATTCATAGAATGCTGGATCCTTTCCGGGGCATATCTGCCCCACCCAAAATGATGCAACGGATTGCTCCATTGCCATGCAATTTTGGCAATCCTGGCATCATTATAAAGAAAAAAGGGAGAAAGTGCAATTAGAATAGCAAAGTCGGAAAGAATTTGGTATACTACAAGTTATGTGTTCTGTCCCGGGGAACAGAGTTATGGATAATACCAGATGGTTTCTGCATATGATCATGCGGGAATCTTTGTCTGCGGTTCTTCACCGCAGAGTGTCTATGGAATGGAGGATAAGATGAAAGGAATTTTGAGCTATCTGAAGGGTTACATTCTGGAGTGTATCCTGGGCCCGCTGTTTAAATTGCTGGAGGCGTGTTTCGATCTGACAGTGCCATTGGTGATGGCATGGATGATAGACCGTGGAATTGCAAGAGCCGATGTGCCATATATCTGGCATATGGGTGGGCTGCTTCTGCTGCTGGCCATCGTGGGACTGACCTGTTCCATCACGGCACAGTATTTTGCGGCGAAGGCGGCAGTGGGATGTTCCACCAGAATGCGTCATGTGGTGTTCTCACATGTAGAGACATTGTCCTTTCGTGAGATGGATGAGATCGGAACTGCGACGATGATCACACGTCTGACCAGTGATATCAATCAGGTACAGACCGGAGTCAACTGGATGCTGCGTCTGTTCCTTCGTTCACCGTTCATTGTGTTTGGCGCTGCGGTGATGGCCTTTACGATCGATGTGAAGGCGGCGCTGATCTTTGCGGTAGTGATCCCGCTGCTGGCTATCGTGGTCTTTACGATCATTCTGACAACTGCTCCGATGTACCGGAAGGTACAGGGGCATCTGGACGGACTTTTGGGGCTGACCAGACAGAACCTTTCCGGTGTGCGTGTCATCCGTGCATTTAACAAGCAGGATGAGGAGATCGAAAACTACGAGCGGCAAAATGACATACTGACCCGGATGCAGTTGTTTGTCGGCAAGATTTCCGCGCTGATGAATCCGGTCACATACGTTATGATCAATGGTGCATTGGTGCTTCTGATCTGGGTAGGAGGCCTTCGTATCAATGTGGGGGATCTGACACAGGGACAGATCATTGCACTGGTCAATTATATGGGGCAGATCCTGGTGGAACTGGTTAAGATGGCCAATACGATAGTTATGCTGACCAAGTCGGTTGCCAGTGCAAGACGTGTGCAGGATATCCTGGATGTCAAGAGCAGCCTGGAACATGATACTACTTCTGTAGAACGCCTGGAACATCCGGAGAATCCGTCTCAGTCCGGCAAGGGCGGCATTTCTGTCGAGTTCCGCAATGTCTCCATGGCATATGCGGGGGCGTCGGATCCTTCTCTGGAGGGGGTCAGTTTTGCAGCCGAGCCCGGACAGACGATCGGTATCATTGGAGGAACCGGATCCGGTAAATCGACTCTGGTGCATCTGATCCCACGTTACTATGATGTGGCAGACGGGGAGGTGCTCGTCGATGGAAAGGATGTTCGGGAATATACTCTTGAAGATCTGAGAAGCAGGGTGGGCATGGTCATGCAGAAGGCAGTCCTGTTCCACGGAACGATCCGCGACAATATGCGCTGGGGTGATCCGGATGCCACAGATGAACAGATCTGGGAAGCGCTGGATCAGGCGCAGGCTTCCGAGTTCGTACGACAGAAAGAAAATGAACTGGACTATGAACTTGAGCAGAGCGGCAGAAACCTTTCGGGTGGACAGAAACAGAGACTGACGATCGCGCGTGCCCTGGTGCGGCGGCCTCAGATCCTGATCCTGGATGACAGCGCCTCAGCGCTGGATTTTGCAACAGATGCCAAGCTTCGTCAGGCATTGAAGACATTGCCGGGGCATCCGACGACATTTATCGTCTCTCAGAGAACCTCATCGATCCAGCATGCGGATCAGATCCTGGTGCTGGATGACGGACAGGTGATCGCGATGGGAACACATCAGGAACTGCTGGAAAACTGTGATGTATATCGTGAGATCCATGAGACGCAGTTCAAGAAAAAACAGGATGATCAGAAAGGAGGTCAGGCATAATGGCAGGAAAGAAAAAGACAATGAGCCGTTCCGATCAGTGGACGACGATCAAAAAGGTACTGCATTATATCCGCAGATATTCGCTGCTGGTTCTGATCTCTCTGATCCTCGCAGCCGTCACAGTGGTGACAACACTGTATCTTCCGATCCTGACCGGAGATGCCGTGGATCTGATGCTTGGCAAAGGAAACGTAGATTTTCCGGCACTGCTGCGTCTGGTGCGCCTGATGGTATTTGTCATTGCGGTCACAGGCATTGCGCAGTGGGTTATGAACATCTGCAACAATCACATTACCTATCATGTGGTGCGTGACATCCGCCGTGATGTCATGGATCGTCTGCAGGTACTTCCTCTGAGTTATCTGGACAGCCATCCTTCGGGAGATATTGTCAGCAGGACGATCGCGGATGTCGATCAGTTCGCGGATGGACTTCTGATGGGATTTACCCAGGCATTTACGGGAATCATGACAATCGTGGGCACGCTGGTATTTATGGTTCGTATCAATATCTGGATCACCCTGGTGGTGGTTCTGGTTACTCCACTGTCCTTTTTCGTGGCAGGATTCATTGCAAAGAAATCGTACAGTATGTTCCAGAAACAGTCCCAGACCAGAGGCCGTCAGACGGCACTGATCGATGAGGTCATCGGCAATCAGCGTGTGGTGCAGGCCTTCGGTCAGGAGGATGAATGTCTGCAGGAATTTGACCAGATCAATGAGGAACTGGCAGGGTATTCACTGTCTGCGACCTTTTTCTCCTCCATCACCAATCCGGCGACCCGTTTCGTCAACAATCTGGTGTATGCGGGTGTGGGTATCACGGGAGCGTTCTTTGCTCTGCGTGGGGCATTGACTGTCGGTGGACTGAGCTGCTTTTTGAGTTATGCCAACCAGTACACCAAGCCGTTCAATGAGATCTCAAGCGTGATCACCGAGCTGCAAAATGCCATTGCCTGTGCAGCCAGAGTGTTTGAGCTGATGGAAGCGGAGCCACAGATACCGGATGCACCGGATGCGAAGGTGCTTACCGATGCCAGAGGCTATGTGGAGCTGGAAGACGTTTCGTTTTCCTATGTGCCGGAGCAGAAACTGATCCAGCATTTTAATCTGTCCGTGAAGCCGGGACAGCGTGTGGCGATCGTGGGTCCGACCGGTTGTGGAAAGACGACGGTCATCAACCTTCTGATGCGCTTCTACGATGTCAATCAGGGAGCCATCCGCATTGACGGAATCGATGTCAGGGAGATGACCAGAGCAAGTCTTCGCGCCAATATCGGTATGGTATTGCAGGAGACCTGGCTCAAGGAGGGCACGATCCGTGACAATATCACAATGGGCAAGCCGGATGCTACCGATGAAGAGGTGGTGGCTGCAGCCAAGGCCTCTCATGCACACAGTTTTATCCGGAGACTGCCGCAGGGGTATGACACACCGATCCGGGGTGAGGGCGAGAACCTCAGCCAGGGCCAGCGCCAGCTTCTGTGTATCACCAGACTGATGCTGTGTAAGCCGCCAATGCTGATCCTGGATGAGGCAACGTCATCCATCGATACACGTACGGAGCAGCGGATCCAGCGTGCATTTGGAAAGCTGATGCAGGGAAGAACCAGCTTTATCGTGGCACATCGACTGTCTACGATCCAGAATGCTGATATCATCCTGGTAATGAAAGATGGCAATATTATTGAACAGGGTAACCATGAGAGCCTGCTGGCCAAAGGCGGATTTTATGCGAACCTGTATAACAGCCAGTTTGTGGGCTAAGGAAAGGATGAACGTGGATGAACTACATTGCAAGCGACTTTTGCAAAGAAGAGATCAGGAATGTTGTCTTTGATATTGGAGATGTCCTGTTTCATTTCCGGTGGCAGGAGATGCTGATGGATTACGGCCTCTCACAGGAGGATGCGTACCGTGTCGGCATGGAGACGATCGGAGATGGACTGGGGATCTGGAAAAATCTCGATATGGGATATATGGATCAGGAAGAAGTCATCGAAATGTTTGCCGGGAAATATCCTCAGGATGCGGATGCGATCGCCTATTTCATCCGGCATACTGAATATATGCCGGTACCGCACGTGAAAGTGTGGAGATTGATCCGTCGGTTGAAGGAAGCGGGGTACCGCATCTATCTGCTGTCCAATTATCCGGACAGGATGTTCCACAAGCATACACAGTACGCAGACTTTATGCAGGATATCGACGGTGCGGTCGTGTCCTACATGGTACATGTCATGAAACCGGAGCCAGAGATCTATGAGACCTTGCTGGAGCGATACGATCTGCGTCCGGAGCAGACCCTGTTTTTTGATGACCGCGAGGACAATGTGCGGGGAGCCTGGGCTGTGGGGATGAAAGCGGTACAGGTGCCGGACCAGAAAGTGATGCTGGAAGTGGGAGAAAAACTGCTCTAAAAAGGGAAAACAAGGTTCATTTTTTTATGTACAGAATCCTGTTTTCGTTATAAAATGAAGATAGTTTCATAAAAAAGAAAGGTGGATACAAAAATGAAGGTTGGTATTTTAGGTTACGGAAATCTCGGCAGAGGTGTGGAGTGCGCGGTCAGACAGTGCAGAGACGTTACGCTGAGTGCTGTCTTTTCCAGACGCGACCCTTCGACGGTAAAGATTCTCACCGAGGGTGTTCCGGTATACAATGTCAGTGAGATTGAGGCACATAAGGACGAGATCGATGTCCTGATCATCTGTGGAGGAAGCGCGACAGATCTTCCAAAACAGACACCGGAGTACGCAAAATATTTCAATGTCATTGACAGCTTTGACACGCATGCCAATATCCCACAGCATTATGCGGCAGTAGATGCAGCGGCAAAAGAGAACGGACATGTGGCGTTGATCTCTGCGGGATGGGATCCGGGCATGTTCTCTTTGAACAGACTGTATGCAAACTGCATTCTGCCGGAGGGCAATGACTACACATTCTGGGGCAAGGGTGTCAGCCAGGGGCATTCCGATGCGATCCGCCGTATTGATGGCGTAAAGGATGCCAAGCAGTATACGATTCCGGTAGACGAGGCGCTTCGTGCCGTGCGTGCCGGTGAAAATCCGGAGCTGACGACCAGACAGAAGCATACCAGAGAGTGTTTCGTAGTGGCGGAGGAAGGTGCAGATCTGGCGCGGATCGAACATGAGATCAAGACCATGCCGAACTACTTTGCGGATTATGACACGACGGTTCATTTTATCAGTGAGGAAGAACTTCAGAAGAACCATTCCGGCATTCCACACGGTGGTTTTGTGTTCCGCAGTGGTGTGACCGGCTGGGAGAAGGAGCACAGTCATATTATTGAATACAGTCTGAAATTGGATTCCAATCCGGAGTTTACGGCTTCTGTCATTGTTGCGTATGCGCGTGCGATCAACAGACTTCATCAGGAAGGCGTGACGGGATGCAAGACAGTATTTGATATTGCACCGGCATATTTAAGCCCACTTTCCGGTGAGGAGCTGCGTGCCCACTTACTGTAATGTGACGGAAAGTAATGCAGAGTATTATGGAAACTATATTGATCGCGGAAGACGATGAATTGTTGAATAAGGCACTGGCGGATATGCTGTCGCAGGCAGGCTATACTGTCAGGCAGGCATATGATTATGCACATGCGCAGAAACTGCTGAGAGAACCGGTGAATCTGCTGGTTGCAGATGTAGGTCTGCCTGATGGCACCGGTGTCGCACTCTGCCGTCAGGCAAAGGAGGAACATAATATTCCGGTTCTTTTTCTGACGGCCAGGGATGCTGAAACAGATATCGTATATGCATTTGATCACGGTGCTGATGATTATCTGGTCAAGCCGGTATCAATGGTGATCTTGTTAAAGCATGTGGAAGCGGTATTGCGAAGAAGCGGCAGACAGGACGGGGCAAGAGAGCAGTTTTCCTATCGGGATCTTCGGATCGACTATCTGACGAAGAGGGTGGAGGTCGGAGGGAAGCCGGTTCACCTGACACCCAGGGAATACGGGATTCTTGAATTGCTGGCGCGCAATTATAAAAAAGTACTGACCAAACAGATGATCCTCGAACAGGTCTGGGACAGCCAGGGAAATTTTGTGGAAGAAAATACCCTAAATGTAACACTCAACCGGCTGAAAAAGAAGATTGAACCTGTTCCGTCGGAACCGATTTACATTAAAAATGTCTTTGGTCTGGGATATACACTTGGAGAGGCCTGAGGATTAGATATGATGAACAGAAAACAGGACAGGCAGGATATGGAGAGGTTGTCTGATCTGCTGGATCGAATGCTGCAGGGAGAGTATCTGACAGCGCAGGAGGAGAGACAGGAAGACACCCTCACTGCCAAAATGATACATCAGATGGTGCGTCTGTCGGAACAGATCCGGGGAACCAGGGAGGCGCTGACGGCAGAGCGTGATGAGACGAATGAGCTGATCGCGCAGATTGCGCACCAGATGCGGAATCCTCTTGCCAACATAGAAAGCTACACTGCACTTTTGGAACAGCAATGTCGGAAGAATACTGTCATTGCGCAGAATGATGAGACTGTGAAACTGCAGGACTATCTGAGGGCATTGCGCCAGTCCGAAGAAAAACTGCAATTTTTGACAGAGAGTTTTATCAAGATGGCGCGCCTGGAGCATAAGATCATTCAGATACGCAAAGAATCGGAGGATCTGCAGCAGACCATTCTGCAGGCGGTGCTTCTGGTTCAGAAGAAGGCGATGGCAAAGCAGATGGATCTGAGGATTACCGGTGCAGCTGATGTCAGGGTGGCACATGATCCAAACTGGCTCTCGGAGGCTGTCTATAATCTTCTGGACAACAGTGTGAAATATGGGCCGGCAGGATCCGAGATAACAATCTGTTTGTCTCAGGATGAAATGTATACGAGAATCTGTGTCCAGGATGAAGGAATTGGAATTGAGCCGGAAGAGGAAGGACGTATCTTTCAGAGGTTCTATCGCGGGAAAAGGGTACGGGAACAGAGCGGATTTGGACTGGGACTGTATCTGACCCGTGAAATTCTCCTGTTACATGGAGGTTTTGTGAAGGCAAGACGTAAAGAAAAAGGGTTGGAAGTCATTCTATTTTTACCATAATTTGATTTTGTAAGTGAATTGTAAGTAGCTGCTGTTAAGATGATATCTGAAAGAAAACAAACAGAGAAAGGAATTATTATGGATATCATACAGACAGAAGACTTAAAAAAATATTATAAGACATCCTCGGGAGAGGTGCGTGCACTGGATGGCGTCAGCATCCGTATCGAGGAGGGAGAGTTTGTATCGATCGTGGGAGCTTCCGGCAGTGGTAAGACTACGCTGTTGAATCTGCTGGGAGGGCTGGATACACCGACACAGGGGCAGGTACATATCCGTGGAAACAGACTGTCCTCGTTTGGAACAGAGGAACTGACTATTTTCAGAAGGCGCAACATCGGATTTGTGTTTCAGATGTATAATCTTTTGCCGACATTAAATGTATGGGAAAACATTACATTACCACTGCGTCTGGATGGAAAAAGGATTGATGAGAGCTATCTGAATCAGATCATCGGGACATTGAAACTGGAAGAAAAAGTGGAACAGATGCCTCATATGCTTTCGGGTGGGCAGCAGCAGAGAGTGGCGATCGCCAGAGCACTTTCTACAAAACCGGCAGTGATCCTGGCAGATGAACCAACGGGAAATCTGGATTCGGTGACCGGTATGGAGGTGATCGGTCTGCTTCAGGCAAGTGCCATGCAGTTTCACCAGACGATCGTCATGGTGACACACAATGATGAGATCGCGCAGATGACAGACAGGATCATCCGTATGGAAGATGGAAAGGTGACGGGTGATTCGCATGAAAAATAATAATCGTCAGATTCTTAAATTGCTGGAGGGTAGAGAATACAGGCAGAACCGACGCAGGAACCGGATATTGATCAGTGTGATCACTATGGCAGTGTGCATGGTGTTTTGCGTGTTCAGCCTTGCGTATGGCAAAATTCATTCAGACTATTTACTGCATATCCGGTCAGCAGGAACTGCTGCCAGCACGACACTGGAATATCCGGATGATGCACAGTATCAGCAGATCAAAAATCTGTCTTACATAAAAGAAACCGGCTGGCAGAAGACGTTTGGAGAAGCAGAGAATTTTTACTGTACCGTGCTGGATCATAATGCCTGGGAGTTCATGCAGAAGCCGGCATACACAGATATTCATGGAAATTATCCAACGCGGACGACAGAGGTTATGCTGCCGAAAAGGGTGTTGGAGTCCATGAAGATCCGGAAGCCATATGTTGGGATGGAAATCCCATTATCTATCTGGACAGGAAACCAGAAAACAGAAGATAAGAACACGCAGACCCAGACATTTACATTATCCGGCTGGTATGCGGAATATGTCGATCCTGTGGTCAGTCTGCCACGTGTGTATTTTTCGGAAAAATATATGGAGCAGGCTGTGACATCGGAGGACGACATCACGACGACGCTTCTGATCCGGCAGGACGAGCGTCTGACGGGAGAGGTGGTGGAAGAAAAACTCTACCATGATGTGACGATGCGGGATGACAGCCAGCAGTTTTTTGGAGGAACATCCATGAGCCTGCAGTCTGTCACGGAAGTGGCAGGAGGTTACGGTATGGCATGGGTCATGGCAGGTGTGGTTCTTCTGTCGGCCTGGCTGCTGATCTACAATGTGCTGCATATTTCCTATGCAAAAGAGGTACGTCAATATGGAATGCTGGTGACTCTGGGAACCACGCAGAAACAGTTGCGCAGCATTGCTTTCCGCCAGATCCTGCGGATGATATTCCCCGGATGTCTGGCAGGAGCATTGATCGGTTCCGGTTTTGTGGTTTTGATCCTGCCGCGGCTGTTGAGCGGAATGTATCTGCGAGGACTGGGCGATGCGTCCGGGATGATCGCGTTCCGGCCGGAACTTCTGGTGCTGGCGGTGTTATTTGGCGGTGTTGTCACGATTCTCGGATATCTTCCTGCTATACGAAAAATGGCTGTATTATCTCCGGTCGCAACCACTGTCTACATGGGAAAGGTATCGGTACATGGTCACAGAAACTGTAAGACAGGGCAGGCAGGGGTACGTCAGATGGCCTGGAGAAATGTGTTCCGTTTTAAGAAAAGAGCATTCCTGACGATTTTTTCCATGGCATTGGGAGTCTGCGTTTCACTGGGGGCGGTAGTTCTCTCGAAGGGAACAGATATGACAAATGAGATCCAGGCGAGAGGCATGGATTTTAAGATTATGAGTAGCATGGCAGCGCCAACCGTGGATATGTATCCGGAACAGAAGATCTTTTTCCCGGAAAAACTGAGCCGTCAGATGGAAGCTCTGCAGGGAGTCCGGCAGGTGGAAAAGTCACGGGGAGGCTATGCCAGAATTTCTCAGGACGCCTCTTTTCTGGCCGTCCGACAGGGAGAAAAGGGGGACCTGGCAATGGATACAGAGGATTCCGGGGAAGATCCGTATTACGATGTGGTCGTGCAGGCTGTGGACGATGAGTATCTGCAAAAGCTGGAGCAGCTTGCGGCAAAGAAGCAGCTGGATATCGATGTGAATGCTGTGAGAAAGGGGAAGGGCGCGCTGGTATTACACTTCAATCTGTTATCACAGATTGAAAAAGAAAAGTCGCATGCTTATATAGGTGCCCCATTTTTGGTACAGGATATGTATGGATCCGGGAAAGATGAAATCACCTTTTCGGGATATCTGAATTATAAGGAACAGGGACTTCCGAAACTGGAAACGACCTGGAATGGCTCGGGGATTGTATATCTTCTGGTCAGTGAACAGACTGCGGCGAAACTGCCGGTTTCCATGCAGACATTTGTCCTGTCTATGGATGCCGCCAAAGGGTATGAGCCAAAGATCAAGCAGGAACTGAACCGGTTGCTGGAGCAGTACAACAAACAGTTTGCGATCGGAGATGTGAATTCGTCGTATGTGGTGGACAGCAGAAGTATTATGTTGACTGCCAAATCCGATGATCTGGCAGCAGCAAAAGAGTACATCACATCCAGCCGTATCATTATGACCGCGTTGTGTACGATTCTGCTGTTGATCGGCGTGATCAATTATGCACATGTCATGATGACCGGTTACGCGACACAGCAAAAGGAACTACGTGTGATGGAAAGCTTGGGAATGACGCGAAAGCAGATTCATGCGATGATCCGTTGGGAGGGAATCTTTTATGCGCAGATCATAACCGGTATTACATTGACCGCAGGGAGCGGATTATGGTACCTGGCGGGGATATTGATAAAACAAAAACTCAGTTATTTTCAGTTCTCATATCCATATCGGGAACTGATCCTGGTGATCGTGCTGTTATCCGGGATCTGCGTGTGCATTCCGCATATCATATACCATCATCTTCCGGCGCGGAAGAGGAGGTCTTGCGTGGAGTAACTATGGCGTAGAGTCAGCATGGCGGTTGGATGATATTTGCCAACGAAGCAGGTGTGAGAAATTATTTCCACAGAAAAAGGGTGTAACGTCTTTATATCACGATAAGGACGTTACACCCTTTTGAATATTTTGTATTATTCTCCGATAAATGTTTTTTTCAATGCTTCCATATCAAGCGTCTGCTCCGGTGCAAAAGCATCCGAGAGAAGATATGCAAGCAGGGAACCGGTGAACTGTTTTACCTCGCTGCGCTCTGAGATTTCGCTGAGACGGCTGGTGCATACCATCAGCGTACCGTCACCGACGCGGCCCTCAAACAGGATTCCCAGTTTGTGGTTTCGCTCAAAGTTATCCATCATCTGCAGGATCGGACGGTACGATTTGTCCGTGGTGTCATCGAGGATCGCGCACCGGCTGTGGGACACGATCTGATACCACTGCGGGGTGGCATAGCGGTGGGTCGGGAACTGTGCCAGTGCAGGATGGTCATCCTGGATCAGCAGGCCCATGGTGCCGACGGCAACCGGCTTTTTCATCCACTCGCAGATGTCACGGAACATCGGGTAACACCAGAATTCGGTACAGTAGAATCCCTCGAGACTGTCAGCTACTTCATTTGGCAGATAGAGAACTCTTGCTCCCCGGGCGAGCAGGGCGTTTGCTTCGTCAAAGTCGTGTGTCAGATGCAGTGTGACACCGTCCCGGATGATCGTCTTTGCAGTGAGATCTGCAGCCTTCTGGGATGGATAGAAGTATACTTCATAGTGGTTCTCGATATCGGTTCCCTCGATGGTCAGCGTCAGTGTGCATACGGTCGGATCCGTGAGGGCAGGGATGGTAAAGGTCATATTGCCCAGAGACACCAGTCCGTGGATGTCGTCCGGCAGGACAGTCTGCCCTGCAGCGATCGTCTCACGTCCACTGTTAACAGACCAGTGGAGTACCTTGCCATTCAGACTGTCCGGACGATAGTAACGGATCGCCAGGTCGGCGGTGAAGTCGTCACCGGCAGTCCAGACATAGGAGTCAAACTGTGCCATCAGGATGGCATCGGAACAAAATCCGGCCCATTCTTTTTCGGTGACCAGTCCCTTGCTGTCCATAAAAGCGTCCAGGATGCCCACGAGTGCGGTGCCCTGTCCGGTGAAATCCTGAATATCAAGGATCTGATAACCGGCGAGGTGGCTGGTGCGCGCCGCGGCTTCCAGCTCCTCTTTGTAGCAGGCCACTGCCAGTTTTCCGCTGTTGAGGAAGAAATCATCGGCCTGGTCGAGCATGCCCTTTTCTTCAAGGCGTTCGCGGAAGATCTCAAAGTTTCTTGCGCGGAGCACACCGGTATATTTGGAAATCTCATGAAAATTCGGATAGACGCAGTACTGTCCGATCTCATGGGAGATGACCGGAATATGTGGAACCAGAGGCCCGTCGCCCTCGGTGGCCTTGACCTTCTTGACGCCGGTACCGTACTGGATCTCAATCTCACCGGTTGCATTGTTGTCCTGCAGGGTCGCAGGATCCGGATCCAGGACACTGTCGTAGTTGGTACGGGTGGACGGCTCCTCTATCTGGACATGCCCCAGAGGAGCATCACACATGCCGTAGGAACCGCGGAACAGTCTTCCTTCTGCCAGGCGCACACCTACATAGAAATCTTCTTCCGGAAGGATGACCGGGCTGTGCTGGAAGTTGTTGGAACCCTGGGTGTAGAGATGGCGGTCATCGACCTCCTTGTAACCGGAGAGGATGGACGAGAGCTTCTCTTTGCTGCCCCAGAGCTCATTGCCCAGAGACATCATACAGTAGGAAGCGTGGTTGCCGAAGGTATCCATCATCCGGAATCCCTCTTTGATCAGGTACTGCTGTTCGGCTTCATTGTGATTCTCATCGTCCGGGGTCGTGATCGTGCCCCAGAACGGAAGCTGTGGTTCCATGTAGATACCCAGCAGATCGGCTGCCGTAAATGCAGCATCCGGTGGGCAGCAGGTATGGAAACGGTAGTGGTTGATGCCGTAACTCCTGGAGATGCCAAGGACGCGGAGCCATTCCTGGACGGTGGTCGGACAGGCACCGGTCAGTGGGAAGATCAGACCGTCATGTTTGCCGCGCAGGAAGGTTTTGGTGCCGTTGATCGTGAAATCCATACCTTCTGTGGCAAAACGGCGCAGGCCGAAGGTCGTCTGTGTGCTCTCGCCATCCGGCAGGGAAGCGGTCAGTGTATAGATGACCGGGCTGTATTCGCTCCAGAGCACCGCATCTTCGCCCAGAGAGTAGGTCACGGTCTGGGTGGATGTGCCGGCCGGGAATGTGATCTGTTCCGTATGTTCCGGGGCAAATCTGCCGGTGGTACCATGGATATCGGTCAGCTCTGCCCGGAAGCGGACCGGACGTGTCACATCGGATCCTGTGCGGTTGTCCGTGGTCAGAACCAGTCTGGCGGTCCTGGTGTCAATGTCTGTAAAGACCTTGATATTGCGGATAGACACCTTGTCATACAGGTGAAGCGCAATCTCGCCGATAATACCGTTCCAGTTGGTCTGGGTGTCCGGAGAAGTCAGGTGGCCGCCGCCGGTCGGATAATCCACATTGGATACCAGAATGGTCAGACGGAAGTCTGTCTGGTGGATATAAGGAGTCAGGTCATACTGATGCGGGGTGTTCAGGCTGTCGCCGTCTCCCACGAGACGGTCATTGACCCAGACTTTGGTCATACGGGTGCGTTCCAGATACAGAACGATCTGGCGCTCCAGATCTTCCGGCTGCAGTGAGATCTGTCTGGAATACCAGGCATAGCCTTCGTATTTGTGCAGATCGGTCAGAAATCCGGTCTCGCGGGCCTCATTGAGAGGGCCTTTGCCCGCCATGGATGTGGTGCCCGGAAGGGCGATGGTATCGGCCAGTTCCTCCTGAAACAGCCTGCGTGTGATGCCGTCTTTGTCCGGGTCGAGGGCGAATGCCCATGTGCCGGACAGATTCATATGTTTTATCATGGAATAAAGTCCTTTCTTTCGTGATAATATGTATCGTTATAATGCCATGGAGCAATCCGCGGCATTACAATAATTATACTATGAGCGGGGAGCAGGGCGCAAGCAGTGATTGCGAAAGATGCAGGGAACAGGTATACTGTCTGTAGAATGATCCGGCGCCCGGTCGGGGAGCCGGAATACAGTGAGCAAATTGTGTGGAAAGGAACAGAGATTCTTATGAAAAAAATTATCGTAGCTACGGGAAATGAAGGCAAGATGGTGGAGATCCGCCAGATCCTGCAGGGGGAGGATATCACCTTTTCCTCATTAAAAGATGAGGGGCTGTCAGACATTGAGATCGTGGAGGATGGACAGACCTTTGAGGAAAATGCACTGATCAAGGCCAGAAAGATCGCAGAGGTGACCGGCCAGATGGTTCTGGCGGATGACTCCGGGCTGGAGGTGGATGCACTGGACAAGGCTCCGGGCATCTATTCGGCAAGATACCTGGGAGAGGATACACCGTACAGCGTCAAGAATCAGCATATCATTGATCTGCTTGAGGGCAAGGAGGGCGATGAGAGAAGCGCGAGGTTTGTCTGCGTGATCGCCTGCGCATTTCCGGATGGACGAAGCATCACGGCCACAGGCGTGGTTGAGGGACAGATCGGCTATGAGGAGAAAGGCGAGCATGGATTTGGCTACGATCCGATCTTTTATCTGCCGGAGAGAGGATGCACCACGGCGGAACTGCTTCCGGAGGACAAAAATGAGATCAGCCACCGCGGAAGAGCACTGAGGGCCATGTATGAGAAAATGAAACAGGAAGGGATTCTTTGATCGTATGAAGACAAAAAAGATTCTGGTAGTCAGTGACAGCCATGGACGGCTGGATCATTTTCGGAAAGCACTGAAAAATATGGAAGGATATCTGGATCATATGTTTTTTCTGGGGGACTGCGAATGCGATCCCCGGATGATTCAGCAGATGGTGCCGTGTGATATTGATTTCGTGCGCGGCAACTGCGACAGTTCCCTGTATGGAAAACCGAATTCTACCATAGTAGAACGATACGGACACCGGTTCTATCTGACACATGGGCATATGTTTGGCTACGGAGATACCGAGGCGATGTTTGAGGCGGCCGCGGCCAATGACTGTGACGCGCTGCTGTTCGGACACACTCATATTCCGATGATAGAGCGGCGGGATGGGATCGTGCTGGCCAATCCCGGCAGCATTTCCAGACCAAGACAAGAGGGCCATCGCCCCAGCTATATGGTGATCAATATAGAGGAGGATGGCCCACTGGATTTTCATATTGTCTATCTGTAGGATCAGTCAAACAGCTCCTGATCCTTTGGCTTGTTGGCCGATACAGTGATCTCCGGCGTCTTGACGCTGACACGCGAACCGGCCGGTACGCTGGAGGTGATAAAGGAGTTGCCTCCGATCACGCTGTTCCTGCCGATGACGGTTTCTCCGCCCAGGATCGATGTGTTGGAGTAGATCGTGACATTGTCCTCGATCGTAGGGTGACGCTTGACATCGCGCAGGAGCTGACCGCTTCTGGTAGACAGGGCACCCAGGGTGACACCCTGATAGACCTTGACGTGGTCGCCGATCTCGGTGGTTTCGCCGATGACGACACCGGTACCGTGGTCGATAAAGAAGTATTCGCCGATCGTCGCTCCGGGATTGATGTCGATGCCGGTGTGGCTGTGGGCGTACTCCGTCATGATACGGGGGATGAACGGCACCTTCTCCTGATAGAGCAGATGCGCGATGCGGTAGATGAAGATGGCCAGAAGACCGGGATAACAAAAGATGATCTCCTCTTTGGTCTTGGCGGCAGGGTCTCCGTCAAAGGCAGCCTGCACGTCCTTCATCAGAGTCTTCTGAACCGGTGCCAGCGAAGAAAAGAAACGGTCACAGATCGCTTCCACACGGACGGTAAGATCGCTGGTGCTGGCCTGGGCATTGGCCTGCTGGAACGCAGACAGGATCTGCCCTGAGAGTGTATCGTGGATCCGGATCAGGCTGTGTCCCACAAAATATTCCGGGACAGTCTGGCCGAGATGTTCTTTTTCGAAATAGCCTGGGAACATGATCTGACGCAGTCCCATGATAATATGGATGATCTGGTTGCGGTCAGGCATATGATGCCCCTCTTTGATATAAAATAATTCTTCGTTTGTATAATTGTCGGTGATGTCGCCGACGATTTTTTGCAGTCTTTCTTCTGATAACATAAAAAATGATTCCTCCTGACGGGCAAACAGGCCCGTTTTTATAATATATATGTAAATACCCGTCTGTTCGTGTGGGTAGTCACATAGGTATTCTAACAAAAATGAAATGCAGTGACAAGCCGGGAAACAGCCGGCAAAGGAGTGTGCCGGCAGGAGGCGGACGGGGAGGAGAAAAAAGGGATGGTCTGCGTTGGCTTGTCGGATTATTTATGAAAACTTAATAAAATGTCAGACAGATTTCATTGTGCAGAAAAACAATTTTCGGTATAATAGGAGATGTACGATTAATAAATGAAAAGGAGGAGGAAAGACATATGACAGGAAATATGGAGATGAATGAGATTAAGTTTGACCAGATGATGGAAGATTTTACCAAACGTTATCTGGGTGTCTGTGTCAAAAACAATGAGATTGACAGTGATCTGTATGCCAGGTATGGGGTGAAGAGAGGACTGCGTGACAAAAACGGAAAGGGTGTGTTGTCCGGACTGACCAATATCTCTCTGATCAAGGCAAGTGATATGGTGGGAGACAAGGTGGTCCCGTGTGACGGACAGTTGTTCTACCGTGGTTATAATATTTATGATCTGACAGCGGGCTTCCGCAAGGACAATCGGTTTGGATTTGAGGAGGTAGCGTATCTGCTTCTGTTTGGACAGCTCCCGAACAAAAAGGAACTCGACGAGTTCTGTACGATCCTGGCCAAGAACAGGCGCCTGCCTACGAACTTTGTGCGTGACGTTATCATGAAGGCACCGAGCCACGACATTATGAACTCCCTGACCAAGAGTGTGCTGACGCTGGCCTCTTATGATCCGAATGCGTCCGACATCTCTCTGGAGAATGTCATGGAGCAGTGTCTGATGCTGATCAGCGTATTCCCGATGCTGTCGGTATACGGCTATCATGCCTACAATCATTATGACAATGACGAGAGCTTCTATATCCACAGACCGGATGACAATCTGTCCATGGCAGAGAATATCCTGCAGATGCTGCGCCCGGACAAATCCTACACGGATCTGGAGGCAAAGGTTCTGGATATGGCACTGGTATTACATATGGAACATGGCGGCGGCAACAACTCCACCTTCACGACCAGAGTCGTCACGTCGGCCGGATCCGACACCTACTCCGTGATGGCGGCGGCATTGTCCTCCCTGAAAGGTCCAAAGCATGGCGGTGCCAATATCAAGGTGGTTCAGATGATGCAGGATATCCGTGAGCATGTGGAAGATCTTACCGATGAAGAAGAGGTGGGCGCATATCTGCGCAGGATCCTCAAGAAAGAGGCGTTTGACCACCGTGGTCTGATCTATGGTATGGGACATGCCGTATATTCGATCTCAGATCCGAGAGCAGTGGCGTTCAAGGGCTTCGTCGAGAGGCTGGCGGATGAGAAGGGATGTCAGGAGGAATACCAGATGTACTCCCTGATCGAGAACCTGGCACCGAAGATCATCGCCGAGAACTGCGCGATCTACAAGGGTGTCAGTGCCAATGTGGATTTCTATAGCGGATTCGTCTACAAGATGCTGGGAATCCCGGAGGAACTGTTTACACCGATCTTCGCGATGGCGCGTATTGTCGGATGGAGCGCACACCGTATGGAGGAACTGATCAACGTCGACAAGATCATCCGTCCTGCTTATCAGAGCATTATGGAAGTCCGCACATACGAGTCGCTGAAGGACCGCAGCACTCCGAAACTCAGCGGACAGAAAGAAAGTCTAAAAATTACTATGAAAAAGGACTAATTTTTTGGGTGATATGCTGAGAATACGATAAACAGTGGAAAAAATGTGTGTCAAAAGTAGTATATTTTGCTTAAGAAATAAAAAGTAAATCAGAAATTATTGACAGATTTGCCGAATCGTCTATAATTGATTATAGAAATTTCATAAACGACAAGGAGGATTTATCAATGAGAATTTCTAATTTTGCAAAGAAGGGATTAGCATTAGTTCTGTCCCTGTCCATGGTAATGGGCGTTAGCTCTGTAGCACCTAAGAAAGCAATCGCTGCAAAGAGCGCAAAGGTACCTGTATCTTTAATGTACTGCGGTGAGAAGGGTAACTGGGTTAAGAACGCAAAGGTTTCCTTCACTGATGGCAACGGCAACAAGAAGACAAACGAAGTTGCTGCTGTAAAGAACGGTGTTAAGTTCACAGCTGGAAAGAAAGTTCATGTAAAGCTTACAGCAAAGAACAGCACAGGCAAGAACATCAAGGAGACACAGTGTTTACTGGTTGATACCTACGGCATCCTGAAGACATTCAAGAAGGTAACTTACTCAAATGTCAAGGTTACATGCAACGGTAAGGCTGTAAAGGCTAAGTTCCAGCAGGGTTACTTCGAGAAGAAGACAAAGACCCAGAGCCACAGACTGGTATTCTTCAATGAGTGGGGCGATGACACCACAAAGGAGAAGAAGTTCTCAGCTAAGTACCCTAGCAAGAAGGGTAAGAGCATTACTGTAGAGTTCGATGTAGTTGCTAAATAATTTCATCGAAACAACATAGTGAAAACAAAGAAAACCTGGTCACAGATTGTGACCAGGTTTTTTGCGTTTCGCGTTATTGTTTGCTGGGAAACATTGCATTTCCTGCAAGTTTGCATTTCCTGTAAGTTTGCATTTCCCGTCAGTTGGATTCTTTTACAGGAAGATGTACTTGAGAATAAACAGTACCGCCAGAATATACATCAGCGGAGTGATCTTCTTTGCTTTGCCACATACCAGATTGATGATGACATAAGAGATTACACCGACTGCGATACCCTCTGAAATGCTGTACATCAGAGGCATAGCGATCAGACACAGGTAAGCCGGAATGGCTTCTGTCATATCCTCGAAATGGATCTCTGTCACGGCACTTACCATCAGGAATCCTACAAAGATCAGCGCCGGAGCGGTCGCAAAACTTGGAATCGTGGTAAAGATTGGCGACAGGAAGATGGATACCAGGAACAGAAGAGCGGTAACGATAGATGCAAGACCTGTTCTTCCTCCTTCTGCGACACCGGAAGAACTCTCTACGAATGTGGTTGTAGTAGAAGTACCAAATACGGCACCTACGGAAGTTGCCACGGCATCTGCGAGCAGTGCCCACTTGATTCGCGGAAGCTGTCCGTCTTCATCCAGCATGTCAGCCTTGTTGGCGACACCGATCAGAGTTCCCAGTGTATCAAACATATCGACAAACAGGAAGGAACAGATGATGACGATGAAATCAAAGACCTTGATGTGCATGCCGGAAACCTGGAAACACTGTCCAAATGTCTTGGTGATTGCTGTCAGGTCAAACGAAGACCAGGATGGGATCAGTGAGTAGAATCCGTTTGCAGCATCGACGGTGTACAGACCGGTAAGCTGACAGATCACACCGAGGATCCAGGTCGCAAATACACCGATCAGGACGGAGCCTTTTACTTTCTTGATGTAAAGGATACAGGTGATGAGCAGACCGATGAAGGCTAGCAGAGCACCGATACCGACGGTGTGAAAGTTCTCGGTAAAGTCTACCAGAGTAACCAGGGTGCTTCCATCGACAACCAGCTTTGCGTTCTGCAGGCCGATAAATGCGATAAACAGACCGATACCAACGGAAACACCCTTTTTCAGGGTCATTGGAATGGCATTGAAGATAGCCTCGCGGACATTGGTCAGGGAAAGAACAATGAAGATCAGACCCTCGATAAATACTGCCAGCAGAGCAAACTGCCAGGAGTAACCCATCGTTCCGCAGATCGTGTAGGCAAAGTATGCATTCAGTCCCAGACCAGGGGCCAGAGCGAATGGATAGTTTGCCATCAGAGCCATGCAGAGGGTTCCCACGAAGGAAGCCAGTGCGGTTGCCATCAGGACGGCGGTTGCATCCATGCCGGATGCAGAAAGGATAGAAGGATTCAGCGCCAGGATATATGCCATCGTCATAAACGTGGTGATACCGGCGATCACTTCAGTTTTCACATCCGTGCCGTTCTCTTTGAGTTTGAAAAACTTTTCCATGTTTTTCCTCCTTTATTTAATTGTAGGGTTTGTAAACAACAGAATCAGTTTAGCATATATTTTCCTTGACGGAAAGCTGGAAATTCGCTACTGTAAAACGGAGAATATCTATAGAAAGGATAACGATTCATAATTTCCTGCCGCAAAGAGGGGGGTGGATCGTTTCGTGAAAGTGATGAAACCAATCAGCTTAAGAAAGCGTGTGGTGGTCAAACTGGGAACCTCCACACTGACACATAAAACAGGGCGGTTGAATATCCGCCGGGTGGAGCAGTTAGTCAAGACACTGGCAGATCTGCAGAATGCCGGACATGAGATCATTCTGGTATCCAGCGGAGCGATCGGGCTTGGCATGGGCAAGATGGGGATGACCAAACGGCCGACGGATACGCCGGGCAAGCAGGCCTGTGCGGCTGTGGGGCAGTGTGAACTGATGTATATGTACGATAAACTGTTTGCCGAGTATGGACTGACAGTTGCGCAGATGCTTCTGACCAAATATGTGCTGCTCGAGGATCGCCGCACCAATGTGGAAAATGCGATGGAACGTATCATCAGTTATGGGGTGATCCCGGTTATCAATGAAAATGATACGGTGGCGATCGATGAGCTGGAACTGGAAGTGGGAGAAAATGATTCGCTGGCTGCCATGGTGGCTACGATCGCCCATGCGGATCTGCTGGTGATCATGTCCGATATCGAGGGGTTGTATGACAAGGATCCACATCAGTATGAGGATGCAGAGCTGATACCCGTGGTTCATGAGATTACCCCTCAGATCCGTGAACTGGCAGGTGGGGCCGGGACGAGCCTTGGCACCGGCGGGATGATCACCAAGATCCGGGCCGTGGAGATCGCGCATGAGGCCGGCATCGACGTGGCATTGTTAAACGGAAGACATCCAAAGAGATTGTATGACCTGTTTGACGATAAGCAGGTGGGAACCATCTTTGCCAAGTAACAGGGGGATTTACATGAAAGAGAAGATGAATCAGTTTGCCAGGGGAATCTTTGATTATCAGACAGCCGGGGTACAGGTTACACCCGGCCTGCTGAAGTTGGAGGTCGAAGCGGGGAGCGTGTGTGAAGGCTCGTTTGCGGTGGCCAATGATCAGGGCAGGACGATGAAGGGTGTCGTGACAAGTGATGCACATTCCATGGAGATTGTCACGGAGACCTTTGTGGGGATTCATGAGACAGTGTCGTTCAGGCTGCACGGGGAGACCTGTGAGGTGGGCGAAAAGATGGAGGGGACTATCCGGGTGCTCAGCGATTGTGGCGTGGCGCAGATCCCGTTTTCGGCACAGGTGATCCCTCCGTCCTTTCAGACCAGCCAGGGAAAGATCCGGGATCTGACGCAGTTTGCCACACTGGCCAAAGAGGCTCCGGCAGAGGCAGTCCGTGTCTTTGGAAACCGTCGTTTCCCGGGGGTCTTTCTTAATGATGCCAAGGAGCGAGATTGGTATGAAGGACTGTGTACTTCACCGGACAAGCGGGTGGCAGTCGAGGAATTTCTTCTGGCCATTCACAAGAAAGTTCCGGTGACGATTCAGGTATCACAGGGACATATGGTATTTAAGGATTGCAGCAAGACAGTTGTAGAACAGATTTCCATTCAGAAGAAAAACTGGGGATACGGTGAATACCGCGCAAAGTCCGACAGCAGTTTTCTTCAACTGGAGAGAGAATTTTTTACCACCGATGAGTTTGAGGGAGACATCTTTACGCTGGCTTTTGCCGTCAAAGCGGATCAGATGCACGCGGGACGTAATCATGGATGCATCGTGATCTCCGGTGCCGGCCAGAGCATCCGGATCGATGTGGAGGCCTATGGCGCGATGGAAGCACCGGAACAGCGGCGGGCGCACCTGCAGCACCAGGAATGTGCGTTCAAACTGACCAGAGCCCTGGTAGACTGGGCCAGCCATCAGATCGGCCCGCGGGAATATTCCCGTCAGATTCATGAGATCCGGCAGGATTATGAGCGGCAGGCGGGAACCCGTCAGAGATGGATCATGGAGCTGTTCCAGATCCACGAGCAGCTCCTGATGGATCAGGACAAGGAGGCAAAGCAGGGATTGGCGGCACTGCAGGAGGCACTGCAGGAAGTTTCCGAACAGGAGCCTGCGCTTCGGGGAGCGTGGCTGGCTCTCTCGGCGATGCAGGATCCGACGAAACGAAAAGAGCATGCCTCCAAGATCCGGGAGGCCTATCAGAAGTTCCGCGACTGGAGACTTCTGTGGCTGTGGATCATGCTGGATGAGCAGTATGCATCGACATTTCAGAGTGTCGAAGCCGTGGTGGAGGAGATCACCCAGGGAGTCCATCAGCCATTGCTGTATCTTCATATCTGTAACTATTACAAGAAGACACCGGAATTGCTGCTGGATATGAGCGAGGAGAATCTGCTGGCGCTCCATTGGGGATGCAGACATCAGATCCTCGGAGAGGAACTGGCCAGACGCTATGCGTTTCTGGCGGGCCGCATCCGTGGCAATGGGCTGCTGATCCTGCCGGATCTTGAACGGATCTATGAAAAATATCCGGATGACGATATTCTGAGCTGCATCTGCAGACGCAGGATGGCCAGACGGCATGGAAGTGAGGATGATCTGTACTGGTATGCCAAGGCGGTCTGCGCCAATCTGAAACTAACGGATCTGTATGAGAGTTATATCGGTGCTCTCGGGGAGAGCATTGAATGGCCGCTGCCGGATAAACTGCTGTTGTATTTTGCCTACAATAATCACCTGAGTGCATCCAAGCGGGCTCTTCTCTATGCTTATGTCATTGAGCACAAGCGGGACGATGAGGTGACATACCGCCGGTATGCGCAGGTGATGGAGGAGTTTGCCAGAACGCAGATGGCCGAGGGACGCATCAATGCCAACCTTGCTGTGATCTACGAGGAATTTATCAGGGAGGACTCCCTGCGGTTTGACATGAAGACCATGGGAGACGATTCGGTGGTATTTGATCTTCCACAGATCATGTTCAGTCATGAGATCGTCTGTTATCAGCCGGATATTGTGGGTGTGACCGTGTATTACCCACAGTTGGATCAGGAGGCGTTTGTGCCATTGATCCAGGGGACGGCGGTGGTCAATCTGTACACCGGCCAGGAGAAGATCTTTCTGGCGGATATGCGCGGAAACCGTTATATCCAGACCGTACAGTATACCCTGTCCAAACTGCTCCATCTGGATCATCTGGCACCGGTCTGCCATGAGGCGGGCGCCAGCCAGATCGGATTGCTGCTTCATCTCTATGAGAAGGCCGGGGAGTATCATCTGAGTGTGCAGGAGATGGTCGAGATCCGCAATCAGATCATGGCCTATCCGAAACTGAAGGACACCTGCCGCATGAAACTGTTCGGACTGCAGATGCGTCACTATTTCGATCAGTTTCAGGGAGAACTCATCGATTATCACCTGGAGAAGATGGACTGGAACCATGTGGATCCGCAGGATCGCTCTATGTTGATCGAATACTGTGGCATGCGTTCCAACCTGCCGAAGGGGATGGAAGGAATCCGGCTGTTCGGCTATCAGGATCTGAATGCCGGGACTCTGCTGGTTCTCTCCAGTCAGGCATTCCGAGATGGCCTGGACAAAGAGGACACCACACTGGTGCGTCTGGGCTGGCATATCTTCTGCAAGGGCAAATATGACAGCAATCTGCTGCGCTATCTTTGCCGGTACTATCTGGGAAGTATGCCGGAAATGCTTTCTCTGTGGGAGAAGGCGCAGGGCTTCGGTCTGGCTGATGCACAGTTTGCCGAGAGGATCCTGGCGCAGGCGTTGTTTACCCAGGAGACAGACGAAGGGTTGTATGAGGTGTTTTTCCTCTATCATCAGAAGGGCACCAATAAACGGTTATGCCGTGCATATCTGAATCTGATGTCGTACGAATATCTGCTGCACAACCGCTCGCTGCCGGAGGAATTGTTCCCATATATGTATGCGGAAGTCCGCGTGGAGGAAAACCGGCCGTGCCTGTTGGCGGCACTTAAATATCTGAGTCATAAAAAGACATTGACCTCGGAGGAAAAGACATTCGCAGATTACAATCTGCACCGCATTACGGCCAAGAACATTTACTTTGGATTCTTTCAGGATTTTGCGGGCAAACTGGATCTGCCACAGCGTATCCTGCGGGAACGCTATGTGGAATATGTGGCCTCTCCTGACAGCGATGTCAAGATCTTTTACCGCACGGGAGAAGGAGAACAGCGTTCGGCAGTCCGGAGCAGGACAATGACCGACATGTTCCAGGGGATCCGTGTCAGCCGGTTTGTTCTGTTTGGCGATGAACAGCTCGAATACTGGATCCAGGAGACGACGATGGATGGCCGGGTGACGCAGAGTGCCAATCAGGTGATCCGCGGCGGCAGTGACTATGCCAGACTCCAGCAGGAGGGATGGTACAATATGCTGGACCGCATGATGGAGGCGCGCAGACAGGGAGATCAGGAAACTCTGCTGCGCCTGATGAAAGAATATGCACAGAAACGGGAGACGGTGCAGCAGATGATGCGGCCGCTGCCCTGACCGGACAAACGAGGAGAGGCAGAGGCCTTTATGAAATCAGAAATGGGGTTTGTGAGATATGGAACAGGTAAGAACGATGATGGTGGGAGTGGATCTGTGTGACGATGTGACACAGATTTCCTGCATGGAATCGCAGGATGCACAGCCACATCCCATCGGCAGGAGAATGGGACGGGAGCTGGATCGGGAATATGAGATCCCGACAGCACTTGGATACACCCCTGCCAGACGAAGCTGGAGCTATGGCACGGAGGCGGTGGAGCTTGCCGCACAGGGCGGTACCGATCTGCTGGATCATCTGGTCAGCAGGGTGAGCAGCCGTGAGGTGATCCCAAAGGAAGGCTACAAGGTAGACCCGGTGGAGGCACTGGTGCGCTTCCTGGCCAAGGCGCTGAGCGCTCTGCATGAATTTTATCCGAACCGCTCCATCCGCAAGATCGTGGTGACGGTAGAGCAGAGGAATGATCCGCTGGATGCGGCCATCACCAAAGCTATGGCTGCGCTGGGGATCGAATCGGATCGTCTGGTCATCCAGCCTCACAAACTGAGCTATATGTATTATGCGCTGAGCCAGCCGCCGGAACTGTGGCAGCGCAATGTTGGCCTGTTTGAGTACAGTGGATCGTCCATGTTTTACTCGCAGATCGATATCGACCGCCGGACGAGCCCTTACATTGTGGGGGTCAGAAGAAAAGAACTGAGCCAGATGATGGACTTTTCCCTGTTGGAACAGGATGAGATCTCGCCGGAATATGCGTTTCTGAATCTGGCCAATACCCAGCTTCACAAGCAGATGGTGACGACGATCTATGTGACAGGCAGTGGATTCCAGGAACCCTGGGCGGGTAAGGCACTCAAGCAGCTCTGCAATGGGCGCAGGGTGTTCCGTGGGCAGAATCTGTTTACCAAGGGAGCCTGTTTTGCGGCCCGCGAGATGTGTGGCGCGGGTAGTCTGAGCCAGTTTTTGTTTCTCGATGAGGAGATGATCTACTGTAATATTTCGCTGAAGGTCTATACGGATGCGAAGGAGCAGGAACTGACGCTTGCCAGAGCGGGGATGGGCTGGCGTGATGTGGATGTCAGCCTGGATATTATTCCGGATCATGAGGAGGAACTGGCACTGCAGGTGCACAATGTCCTGCGACATGAAAAAAAGACACATCTTCTTTCTCTGTCCGATTTTGCGGACAGGGAGAACCGCATGACACGGTTCACGGTGCGCATCCGGTTTGCCGATGCCTCGAACTGTATCATCACATTGAAAGACAATGGATTTGGTGAATTCTGTCCGTCCAGCAACCGGATCTGGGAGACGAAGATCACAATATAAACAGGATTAGGAGAGTGTTATGGGTAAACTGATCAAATGTGCCAGCCGGATCGCCGAGCACCCATATTGTTTTAAGGCGACCAGAACCAATGTGTATTCTATTGAGGAAGTGTGCTATTATCTCAAACACAATATCTATATGATGCAGGAAGAAGTGTTTGATGCGTCGTTTGCAGTGTGGCTGCGCCAGGAACTGGGGATGGAGGAGACGGCCAGGAAAGTGGATGCCCTGCGGCAGGATACGGACAACCTCAAGGATATGGTTGTGACGCTTTGCTGCAGTTGTGACTATTATACGGAAGAGGAGATCAATGAACTGATCCGTATTCTGGATCAGACCAGAGATCTGAGCCGGCTGCAGAGACAGAAGATCAAGGCGCAGAGCTATTATGACAGCGGAAGTCTGGAACAGGCCAAAAAAGAATACGAACAGATCCTGTCCGGGGAGGAGATGCTCCGGGAGACACCGGAGGAGACCGGCCGGTTATATCATCTTCTGGGTGTGATCTATGCCAGACTGGGAGAGCTCCATTCGGCAGCGCAGGCATTCCGTCAGGGTTATGAGCTGAACCGGAGACCGGCCTGCCTGCAGAGTTATCTGTATGCCCTGCGGCTGGCGGGCGAAGAGACGGCCTATCAGAAGGCATTGCAGGATATGGGAGTGACCCAGGAACAGGCACATTTTTTCCGGGCCCAGTACGAACAGGCCGAGGAACAGGCCAGGGAGGGAAAGGAGTACCGCCAGATCCTCCGGTTTGAACAGATGCTGCAGGATCCGGAGCAGAAAAGGGAGAGTGAGATCCGCATCCGGGAGATGCTGGATCAGTGGAAAGCACAATATCGAAGTTATATGGAATAAATGCTTGACAAGATTGTTGGAGTCTGATATGATATTCGTGCTGTGTAAACAGAGACAACAAAGTAGAGGATCCACTCTCACCTCAGCGCATCGGCGACTCGGGTTTATAGTTTTCAATTTTCCTGCGTATTGGCGCAGCTCGGTTGATTGATTATGACAGTGGATGACGACTTTGTTCATCCACTTTTTTCATGCAAAATCAGTTTGGAGGTGCAGGACCATTAGCAAGCAGGATTATGAGCAGGTAAACGAGCAGATCAGAGACCGCGAGGTGCGTGTCGTCGGAGAGAACGGCGAACAGCTTGGCGTTATGTCTGCCAAAGAAGCGATGAAGATGGCGAGAGATGCAGGACTGGATCTGATCAAGATCGCGCCAAATGCAAAACCGCCGGTATGCAAGATCATCGAGTATGGAAAGTATCGTTATGAGAAGACCCGTCGAGAGAAGGAGTCCAAGAGAAAACAGAAGACTATGGAGGTCAAGGAAGTACGCCTGTCTCCAAACATCGATGTGAACGATTTGAATACCAAGGCAAATCAGGCCCGCAAGTTTATCTCCAAGGGTGACAGGGTCAAGGTTACACTTCGTTTCCGTGGACGTGAGCTGGCTCATATCAATTACAGCAAGCAGATCCTGGACAGTTTCTATGAGAAACTGCAGGATATTGCAGTGGTAGACAAGGCACCAAAGATGGAAGGAAGATCCATGGTGATGTTTTTGTCTGAGAAAAGACAGTAATCATACAAACAAATGTTAAGGAGGAATCATCATGCCAAAAATGAAGACAAAGCGCGCTGCAGCAAAGCGTTTCAAGACAACAGGAACAGGTAAGATCATGAAGATGAAGGCTTATAAGAGCCACATTCTGAACAAGAAGACTACCAAGAGAAAGAGAAACTTAAGAAAGGCTGAAGAGCTGGATAAGACAAACTTAAAGGCAGCTAAGCGCTTATTACCATATTCATAGTAAGACAGGAGGAGAAGAAACATGGCACGTATTAAAGGCGGATTAAACGCAAAGAAAAAGCACAATAGAACATTAAAATTAGCAAAGGGTTACAGAGGAGCAAGATCCAAGCAGTACCGCGTAGCAAAGCAGTCTGTTATGAGAGCTCTGACTTCTTCCTTCGCAGGACGTAAGGAGAAGAAGAGACAGTTCCGTCAGTTATGGATCGCTCGTATCAATGCAGCAGCCAGAGTAAACGGCCTGTCTTACAGCAGATTTATGTACGGCCTGAAGTTAGCAGGTATCGATGTAAACCGTAAGATGTTATCCGAGATGGCAATCTCTGATCCAGAGGGATTTGCAGCATTAGTTGAGGCTGCAAAGAGCAAACTTGCATAAGTTTATATCTGAGTGACGTATACAGAGGCAGTTCCGGTAGGAACTGCCTTTTTGCGTGCAGAAAAACTTTTCGAAATGATAAAAAAAGAAAAAATTTCATTGATATATTAAAACTTTTTTCAAGGTTATTACAATATTGAGGTGTAAGGGTTCTGACCGAGACGTCAAGGGAAGAGGAAAGGAAAAGGAAACGTGACAAGAAGGGAATTTGATCAGTTTGTGTCCGAGAACGGAAAAGATATTCTGCGATTTTGCCGGATGAATGCGGGAGGAAGCACAGAGGGGGATGATCTTTACCAGGACACTATGTTAACACTGTGGGAACAGGTTGATAAATTAAATAAAAAGGATTCCTTGAAAAGTTATGCGTTATCCGTTGCCATCCTTATATGGAGAAACAAAAGGAGAAAATTTGCATGGAGACACCGGATTGCAGTGTTTGAGAGTTACGAAAAACATGTGGAAAATGGTGGAATCCAAATGTCCGGGAAAAGTTCGGAGGAACCGGAGCAGCAGCTTTTGCAGAAAGAAACGAGAGATATCGTACAGAAACAGGTACAGGAATTACCACAAAAATACCGCGAGGTCGTCTACCTGTACTATTCTGCGGGACTAAAGTTTAAAGAAATTGCAGAATGTCTGCATGTTCCGGAAAGTACCGTGAAAAGCCGGATGCGTAAAGCAAAGAGTATTCTGAAAACAAAATTGGCAGTTATTATGCTTGATGGCCCGGAGGACGGGGGTTGTCGAAAAATGGAGGATTCGTAATATGAAGGAAGAAAAATTAGACCAAATTTTACAGCAGGCCCTTGCCCCGGAGGTCGATGACAATGAGATTAAAGTCAGGTTTGAAAAGGGGGAATATCCTATGAGGAAAAAGAAAAATTATGTGAGACCGACTGTCGCATTGGTGGCATGTGCGGCATTGGTGGCGGGAATTGGTTTTGGAAATCTGCCGGATCAGATATTATCCAATACAGGTTTGTACCACAAAACGGACATGTCTGCCGGCAAGCCGTCTCCAAATGTGGAAGATGGCTTTGTAATGAAAGTGAAAGCTGCCGAGGTAAAGGAACTGAAAAAAGGAGAGACACAGGCAGTTATTTACTCGGGGGGAACTACCGGAGAGGCATGGAGTGGTTCCAATGATAACAACGAGATCAGTTATATGATTGATCTTCCTTTGGTATGTGAGGGAAAGAATATGGATACGATTACCTATTCTGTTAATAAAGGATGTTTCCGTATTCTGCAGCCCAAGAATAAGCCTTATGTGATTAAGGGAGAGGAGTGTGAGAAACCAAAGCAGGTTAGCAGTGGTGTGGATATTGAGATTGAGCCGGATGCTGCAGATGAGAAAGAGGCGAAGTATTACAAATCCTTTACGATCTCTGCAAAGGACCAGAATAGAAAGGATGTTGAAGTAGCAATCTGCGATGAGAAAAAATTGTCCCGGGAGCTTTACAAGCAGCTGTGGGAGAATAATAGTGCCGGCACAACGGATGAGGAGATTATCGCAGAGGCAGACGTTAAAAATGAAGTGCTGGACAGTCCACAGGTTACCTGCAAAATCAATTACCGGGGGAATGCAGCGCAGAAAGCTGAAACAGCTAAGGTTGCCGTACATCTTGAGGCGATGACATACAAAGAAGCGGCTGGCAGATGCAGTGACAAGGCTTTGAAAAAGGAGCTGGAACAGATGAAAGATAATATGGGAATTTTTGTGGCATTTGAAAGGCTGTAAGCGGAAGTCTGAGTATAGATCCATGTAAGGGGGCAGTGTTGCACAAAACAGCACTGCCTCTTTACATGGTATATGGGCTTGACAAAAATACCGCATCTTTAGTATTATGTTGATTACTTAGAGCGTTGAAGAAGAGGAGTACATCCCCGGCTGCCCAAGAGAGGACGATCCGTGGCTGGAAGATTGTCTGGAAGAGCAGGGATGGAAGGTAGCTTCCGAGCAGTCATGCTGAACTGACAGTAGGTGTGACCGGGTCATCCCGTTATCGATGGTGAGTGACAAACAAAGGTGGTACCGCGAGATTTCGCCCTTTGCCGTTTCGACGGCAGAGGGCTGTTTTAGTATATGAGAAAGGAATATAGGATTACTATGGCAAAAGAACTTGAGAAAAACTATAACCCGGCCGAGATCGAAGGCCGCACCTATGAGCGCTGGCAGAAGGAAGGATATTTCCATGCCGAGGTAGATCGCAGCAAGAAACCGTTTACGATCGTGATGCCTCCTCCGAATATTACCGGACAGCTTCATATGGGACATGCACTGGACAACACCATGCAGGATATTCTGATCCGTTTCAAGCGTATGCAGGGCTATAATGCCCTCTGGCAGCCTGGAACCGATCATGCCAGCATTGCGACAGAGGTTAAGATCATCAACGCCCTCAAAGAGCAGGGTATTGATAAGGCGGATCTGGGACGCGAGGGATTCCTCAAGCGCGCCTGGGAGTGGAAGGATGAGTACGGCGGACGTATCATCAACCAGTTAAAGAGACTGGGATCTTCTGCTGACTGGGACAGAGAGCGTTTCACCATGGACGAGGGCTGCTCTGAGGCCGTCAAGGATGTTTTTGTCAAGCTCTATGATAAAGGACTGATCTACAAGGGCTCCCGTCTGATCAACTGGTGTCCGGTCTGCCAGACCTCCATCAGTGACGCCGAGGTAGAGCATGTGGATATGCCGGGACATTTCTGGCACATCAATTATCCGGTAGTAGGACAGCCGGGACGTTTTCTGGAGGTGGCTACGACCCGTCCGGAGACGCTGCTGGGCGACAGTGCTGTCGCAGTCAATGCGGAAGATGAGCGCTATCAGGATCTGATCGGCAAGATGGTAGAACTGCCATTGACCGGACGCCAGATCCCTGTCATCGCCGATGAGCATGCGGACATGGAAAAAGGAACCGGTGTCGTAAAGATCACACCGGCACATGACCCGAACGATTACGAGGTTGGAAAGCGTCATAATCTTCCGGAGATCAATATGTTAAATGACGATGGAACGATTGCAGCCATCGGTGGAAAATATGCGGGAATGGACCGCTACGAGGCCAGAAAGGTCATGCTGGAGGATCTGGATGCACAGGGACTTCTGGTGGAGACCGAAGATCTGGTGCACAGTGTCGGTACCCATGATCGTTGCAAGACAGCTGTAGAACCAATGATCAAGCCACAGTGGTTTGTTGCGATGCAGAAACTGGCAGAGCCTGCCATGGAGGCTGTAAAGAGCGGAGAACTTCATCTGATTCCGGAGCGCATGGACAAAACCTACTATAACTGGCTGGAGAATATCCGCGACTGGTGTATTTCACGTCAGCTCTGGTGGGGACATCGTATCCCGGCATACTACTGCCAGGACTGTGGTGAGGTTGTGGTAGCCAAGGAGGCACCGACCGTATGTCCGAAATGTGGCAAGAACCATTTCAAACAGGATGAGGATACCCTGGATACCTGGTTCTCCTCAGCACTCTGGCCATTCTCCACACTGGGCTGGCCAAAGGATACCGAGGATTATGATTACTTCTATCCGACCGACGTTCTGGTCACAGGATATGATATTATCTTCTTCTGGGTGATCCGTATGGTATTCTCCGGCATTGAGCACACCGGCAAACTGCCATTCCACACTGTACTGTTCCATGGTCTGGTGCGTGATGACCAGGGCCGCAAGATGAGCAAGTCTCTGGGCAATGGAATCGATCCGCTGGAAGTGATCGACAAATATGGTGCCGATGCGCTGCGCTTCACGCTTATCACAGGTAATGCACCGGGCAATGACATGCGTTTCTACTGGGAGCGTGTGGAGGCAAGCCGTAACTTTGCCAACAAGATCTGGAATGCATCCCGTTTCATCATGATGCATCTGGGAGACCAGGAGATCAGCGAGCCACAGTATGAGAATCTGGCGGCAGAGGACAAATGGATCCTCTCCAAGGTCAATACCCTGGCCAAGGATGTCACCGACAATATGGAGAAATTCGAGCTTGGTATTGCCGTGCAGAAGATCTATGACTTTGCATGGACCGAGTTCTGCGACTGGTATATCGAGGTCGTTAAGCCAAGACTGTTTGCCAAGGAGGAGGCACCGGAATCTGCCAATGCGGCATTCTGGACACTGCGCACCGTACTGATCCAGACATTGAAACTTCTGCATCCATATATGCCATTTATCACAGAGGAAATCTTCTGTACACTGCAGTCTGAGGAGCCATCGATCATGATCAGCACCTGGCCGCAGTACCGTGAGGAGTGGAATGCTCCACAGGATGAGGAGATCATGGAGACCGTACAGAATGTTGTGCGCGGTATCCGTAACCGCCGTGCGGAGATGAATGTAGTCAACTCCCGCAAGGCAAAGGTGTATCTGGTGGCAGACCAGGAGGTGGCAGATGCACTGAGCCGGTGCCGGTCAGCGTACGAGCACATGATCAATGCCTCTGAGGTAGTGATCCAGACGGATAAGGCCGGCATTGAATCCGATGCGGTTTCTGTCGTGACAGACAAGGTAACTGCCTATATGCCACTTGCCGATCTCGTAGATTTTGAGAAAGAGATCGAGAGACTGACCAAGGAAAAGAAGAAGCTGACCGGTGAGCTTGCCCGTGTCAACGGAATGTTAAACAATGAGCGTTTCCTGAGCAAGGCTCCGGAGGCAAAGGTTGCCGAGGAGAGAGCAAAACTGGAGAAATACACTGCCATGATGGAAAAGGTGGAGGCAGAACTTGCCGCGTTATCCAAATAATGTCTTGAAGTATGTCGATATTTGCGATAGATTAGGAATTGAACAGATTCAGGAGGTAATATAGTATGGATTTTGAAGCAGAGTTAAAGAAATTTCAGCCGAGCCTGGAAGTGGAACAGGTGGAGGACGCCATATATAACAACAGCACAGACGACGTAGTGGATCTGCTCCAGAAGATTGTGGAGGAGAACGCAGGAAACAGTGGCAGACGCAAAAAGGAAGAGGAATAATCATGAATTGTCCAAGATGTGATGCGCAGCTGTCGTTTCAGAAGCGCCGCTGCGAGAATTGTGGCCAGGACCTGAAGAGATTTCGTCAGGTCTACGGTCTGGCCAATAGTTTTTACAATGAGGGACTGCAGCGTGCACAGATCCGTGATCTGTCCGGCGCGGTGTCTTCCCTGACGACCTGTCTGAAGCTGTACAAGCAGCATATGCAGGCCAGAAATCTGCTGGGACTGATCTATTATGAGGAGGGGGAGATTGTCTCCGGACTCAGAGAGTGGATCATCAGCAAGCATTTCCATCCTGACAACAACGAGGCAGATTATTATATTTCCCAGGTTCAGACGAATCCTAACAAACTGGAGAACTATAATCAGACGATCAAGAAATATAACTTTGCACTGTCTTCTGCATTGACAGGAGATGAGGATATGGCGATCATCCAGCTTCGCAAGGTAGTCGGCATGAACCCGCATTTTGTGAGAGCACATCAGCTTCTGGCACTTTTGTACATGCAGACCGGCAAAAAAGAAAACCGTGTCAAGGCGTACAAGCTGCTCAAGAATATCAGCACCGTGGATATCAATAACACGACGACGCTGCGCTATCTCAAGGAGCTTTCCGATGTCAAGGTGAAGCGTGAGAAGTTGCTGACGCCCAAGGCGGACAACACAGCACAGGCTAATATCCCGAAGGTGGATACAGATGCCTACAAGCCGATCACGCTGTACAAGGAGGAGAAACCGTTTATTATGCCGTTTCTGCAGATCCTGCTGGGTGTGGTCATCGGCGTGGTACTCATGCGTTTTCTGATTCTGCCACAGATGATCAAGAATGCCAATGAGGCGACGAATGCGAACTTTAAGCAGTACAGTGAGAAACTGGCGACAGAGGACAGCGATACTTCGACCCTGAAGAATGAGAATACAAACCTCAAAAAACAGGTCGAAAAACTGCAGGGACAGCTTGAGGCGTCCCAGAGCAGTGCCAACACCGAGGATTATGACAATCTGCTGGATGCCTATCAGTACAGCGTGGCGGGAGATGTCACGGCGATGGCAGAGAGCCTGGCCAAGATCAAGGATGGATCGTTTACGACCAAGATCTCCAAAAAGCTCTACAAGAAATTAACCAAGAGTGTATCTTCGGATGCGTCCACGACCTATTTTGAACAGGGAAGGGACTGCTACAACGGAGAGGGGGCTTATGTCGGCAAACAGGATTATGACGAAGCGATCACCCTGCTTTTGAAGTCGCTGGATTATGATGAGACCAACACAGATGCCATGTATTTCCTGGGACGCTGCTACCAGCGCAAGGGAGACAATGACAAGGCAAAAGAATACTATGACCAGATCATCAACGATTATCCGGATTCCGAGCGTGTAGCGGAAGCGCAGGCACGTCTCAAAGAGATGGGAATGTAATCACAGAGATCGGGATAAGGACAGGATCCCCTGTCAGATTTACAGACCATATGTAAATTCTGACAGGGGATTTTTTTGCTTTTTTTATTAAAAATTCCCGTAAAAGAACTGTGCAATGTGTGCAGTGCGGAAAGGAGTAAATTTTGGAACAGGAAATTCATTTTGAGATGAAGGGAGATACGATGGTGGTGTATCTGCCGCAGGAACTGGATCATCACGGGACGATCAGCATACGCCAGACGGCGGATCACATTCTGGAACAGGGGAAGATCCGCAATGTGGTGTTTGATTTTGAACATGCAGACTTTATGGACAGTTCGGGCATTGGCCTGTTGACAGGGAGATACCGCAAGGCGAAACTCTGCGGAGGAAAGGTGGCAGTCAGCCATGTCGGATGCCGTGTCAACCGTATTTTTGAACTGTCAGGCCTGTACCAGATCATGGACAGGTATGACACGGCCGGGGAGGCGGTGGAAGCAATGAAGACAGAGGGGAGAAGAAGTTATGCGGGAAGATAACCAGACAGAGATGAGGGTCTATTTTGACAGTGATTCCAGAAATGAGGCATTTGCCAGAACCGTGGTGGCAGCGTATATGGCCAGACTGGATCCGACGCTGGAGGAACTGGCGGATGTGAAGACCGCGGTATCCGAGGCGGTGACGAACTGTATTCTGCATGGGTATCCGCATTGCTCGGGAGAAATCGAGCTTCGCTGCGAAATCTGCGGACAGGTAGTGACGGTGGAAGTGGCGGACCGCGGTGTCGGGATCGCGCAGGTCGAAAAAGCCATGGAACCGATGTATACCACGAGACCCGAATGGGAACGCTCAGGAATGGGATTTGCATTTATGGAAGCGTTTATGGATGAGCTGGAAGTTCGCTCCAAACTGGGAGAAGGGACGCGTGTTGTGATGAAAAAGACGATCCGTGCGCAGTGAGGGTGAGGCATGAAAGAGGATATGGACCACCTGGATACGCGGGAAAAACTCCGCCTGGCAGCGCAGGGAGACAAGAGCGCACGAAACCGTCTGGTGGAGGAGAATACAGGACTGGTGCATAGTGTCGTTAAACGATTCGTGGGAAGAGGATATGACCGGGAGGATCTGTTTCAGATCGGGTGTATCGGACTGATCAAGGCGATCGATCATTTTAATCTGGAGTATCAGGTGCAGTTCAGTACCTATGCGGTGCCATTGATCATGGGCGAGATCCGCCGCTTTCTTCGGGACGACGGAATGGTCAAGGTGAGCCGGTCGACACGGGAACTGGGATGGAAATTGAAACGTCAGGCCATACTATGGGAACAGAGAACCGGACAGGAGGCGACTCTGGGAGAACTTGCGGCGGCGCTGGAGGTGGAACCTGAGGATGCTGTGGTGGCGCTGGAGGCAGTCAGGAGTGTGGATTCGCTGGACAGGCCGTTGGACGCGGGAGATGGCAAACCCGGACGTCTTCTGGACCTGCTGGCCGAACAGACGCAGCAGGAAAAAGATCCTGAGAAGGAAAAAGTGTTGGATCGCATGATGCTGAACTCGGCGATGGGGCTGTTGTCTGAGAGGGATCAGCAGTTGATCCGCTGCCGGTATTTCCGGGATATGACACAGACACAGACCGCGCAGGTGCTGGGGATCAGCCAGGTACAGGTGTGCCGGCTGGAGAAAAAGATCCTGAGACAACTGCGCAGCTATTGGTAAAGAAAGGGGGGCAGAGCTGTATGAGTGAACAGACAATCTATATTAAGATCAATCCGTCGAGTCAGGTGACACATGAAAAGATTCTGCTGGAGGATGTGGCGGAAATCCTGTGCAGTGACAGCCGACTGCAAAAGGAGGCGAGACAGCAGATCCTGTGTCTGGTTCCCAGAGGCGAGAATCAGAAACTGATCTATTCCAGCATGAAGGTGGTGGAACTGCTGGAGGGACTACGGCCGGGGCTTCAGGTGGAACATATGGGGCCGACGGAATTTGTGGTCACATACCGTCTGGAGAAAAAGCCGGTCAGACTCTGGGAGTGGATCAAGACGTTTCTGATGTTTGGAGTGGTATTTTGCGGTGCGGCATTTACGATCATGACATTTAATACGGATGTCAGCGTCGGTGATGTTTTCTCCATGTTTTACAAGCTGATCATGGGACATGAGGAGAAGAGCGGGACAATCCTGGAAATCTCCTACAGTCTGGGTATCGCGACCGGGGTGCTGGGATTTTATAATCACTTTACCTGGCGCAAACTCCGTGACGATCCAACGCCGATTCACATGGAAATGCGTAAGTACGAGCAGGACATGGATCAGGCAGTTATCGTGGATGCAGCGAGGAAAGGAGAGATGCGCAAGTGAGTGACCTCTGTGAGATCGGCAGATATCTGTTTCTGTTATTTGCAACCTTTTCCGGCGGAGTCGGCGTGGCGGGGGGCGTGTTTGCGTTTATCAGTATTCTGGGGATCATTCCGCGGCTGATGGCAGTTCTTCACAAGACGCGCCATACCTGGGCGATCGAGAATACGATCCTGGCAGGGGCCATGTTTGGATGTGTGATCTCGGTGTTTGAATTTCCGGTACCGCTGCACACGGTGGGACTCTGTCTGTTCGGTGCTCTGGCGGGAGTCTTTGTGGGCTGTCTGGCCATGGCGCTGGCAGAGACGGTACAGGTCATCCCCATCCTCTGCCACCGCACCAGACTCAAACAGGGGCTGCCGCTGCTGATCGTGGCGATGGCACTGGGAAAGGCGCTGGGGAGCTTCTACCAGCTTTATTTCCGTTTTCTGGAATAAAACGGCATTTTCCGGAAAATACTAAGACCAAAACGAAAGGAAGGTTCTTGGATATGGCAAAAGGAAATAAAAAGGACAGCAATCATCCGAGTGCGGCGCAGATCTGGGATGCAAAGGATGACGAGGAGCGCAAGCAGCTTTATCAGCAGTATGTGGAAAATATGACTCCGAAATCCAATGGATTTGCCAATGCACTCCGTGCATTTCTGGTGGGTGGTGCGATCTGTCTGCTGGGGGAACTGATCCGGCAGGGATTTCTCTGGGGCTTCGGAGATGAGGAACTGGCAGGCCTGTATACGACAATTTCACTGATCGCGCTGAGTGCGCTGTTTACCGGTCTCAATCTGTATCAGAAAATGGGACAGTTTGCCGGGGCGGGAAGCATTGTGCCGATCACAGGATTTGCCAATTCGGTGGTAGCATCTGCGATCGAGTTTTCGGCAGAGGGGCAGGTGTTTGGCATTGGCTGTCAGATCTTTAAGATTGCGGGACCGGTGATCCTGTATGGGATCTTTAGCAGCTGGATTCTGGGAATTTTGTACATGATAGCAAAAATAATCATGTAAAATGATTAAATTTAATCATTCTCAGGAGGGACATATCATGATAGGATAATAAAAGGTCAAGAGAGTTGATATATTTTAATGGAACGAAATTGATCTATTTTAATCGCAAAAGAGAAAGAGAGGTTATCCTATGGAAATGAAAGGGTATGACAAATATGAGAGAACGTATTTTATGCCGCCGGAATGCACGTACGACTGGGTGAAAAAAGAGTATATTGACAAGGCACCGATCTGGTGCTCCGTGGACCTGCGGGACGGCAACCAGGCGCTGATCGAGCCGATGAGCCTGGAGGAGAAACTGGCATTCTTCCGGATGCTGGTGGAGATCGGATTCAAGGAGATCGAAGTGGGATTTCCGGCAGCTTCCGAGACAGAGTACAATTTCATGCGTGCCCTGATCGACCGTGAGATGATTCCGGAGGACGTGACAGTGCAGGTGCTGACCCAGGCAAGAGAGCACATTATCAAGAAGACCTTTGAGGCGGTCAAGGGTGCACCGCATGCGGTGATCCATCTGTACAATTCGACTTCCGTGGCGCAGAGAGAACAGGTCTTCAAAAAGAGCAAGGAGCAGATCCTGCAGATTGCAGTTGACGGTGCAAGATTGTTAAAAGAACTTGCGGAACAGACCGAGGGAAATTTCTCATTTGAGTACAGCCCGGAGAGCTTCCAGGGAACGGAAGTGGACTATGCGGTGGAGGTCTGTAATGCAGTGCTGGACATCTGGCAGCCGACACCGGACCACAAGGTGATCATCAATATTCCGACCACCGTGGAAAATGCGATGCCGCATGTCTTTGCCACACAGGTGGAATATATCAGCAAACATCTGCAATACAGGGATGCCGTGACGCTCAGCCTGCATCCGCACAATGACCGGGGAAGCGGTATCAGTGACGCGGAACTTGGCATTCTGGCCGGCGCAGACCGTATCGAGGGTACGCTGTTTGGCAATGGAGAGCGCACCGGCAATGTGGACATTATCACATTGGCCATGAACATGTTTTCCCATGGTGTGAATCCGGAACTGGACTTCTCGAAGATGACACAGATCCGCAGCAGATATGAGAAGTACACCCGTATGGAGGTGCCGCCGCGCCAGCCGTATGCAGGGGATCTGGTGTTTACCGCATTTTCCGGTTCGCATCAGGATGCGATCGCCAAGGGAATGAATTACCGGGAGGACAATCATCTGTATAAATGGTCGGTTCCGTATCTGCCGATCGATCCAAAAGATGTGGGGCGTGCCTATGAGTCGGATGTCATCCGCATCAACAGCCAGTCGGGCAAGGGCGGTGTCAATTACATCTTAAAACAGAACTACGGAATCACACTTCCGGAAAAGATGCGTGAGGAGGTAGGCTATCTGGTCAAACAAGTATCGGATGAGGCTCATAAGGAACTGGTTCCGGAACTGGTCTATGAGATCCTTTCCGATCATTACATGCTGGCACAGCCTCATTTCCAGATCGCACAGTGTCATTTCCGTCAGGAGAACGGCATTATGGCCGAGGCGGACATCGTGCACCGCAATCAGGAACACAAGGTCACTGCCAATGGAAACGGCCGTCTGGATGCAGCATCCAACACGATCAAACAGTATTTTGACATCAGCTATGAACTCAGCGTGTATGAGGAACATGCCCTGTCCAAAGGATCTTCGTCCAAGGCAATGGCCTATGTGGGGATTACCTGTCAGGGAAAAATGTACTGGGGAATTGGTATTGACGAGGACATCATCAAGGCATCGATCCATGCGTTGGTTGTGGCGGTCAACAAGCTGCCTCAGCTTGGTCAGGCCGGGGCTAAGGATGACGAGCGGCTGGTGGCGATGAAGAATTATATCCAGGCACATTATCAGCGTGTGACGCTGGAGGTAATGGCCGGAAAATTTAACCTCTCCGAGCCATATATCTCCAAGTATTTCAAGGAGAAGGCGGGAGTGACATTCGGCGATTATGTCCAACAGATCCGGATGAAAAAGGCGAAGACGCTGCTGAAAAACAGCAACATGACCGTGGAGGCGGTTGCCGAGAGCGTGGGTTATCCCAATGTAGAGCATTTCAGCCGTCTGTTTAAGAAAAAATATGAAGTATCACCGAGCCAGTACCGTGCTTCCGAATCCTGATCTTATACCATGTAGATGAATCCTGGTCCGGCTGTTTGTATTGTATGGCTCAATCGCGGCGCTGATGTTTGTATTGTATGACCAAATCGTGATTTTGACATTTACTAATTCCGAAAGTTCGTGTAAAATGCAGATAACAGGATGTGCCATTGTGGCGCGTCCAAAGAATATGCGAATTTGATACAGGAGGATGACAGACATGGAATTTAAGGATTTACTGGAAGCAAGAAGAAGTATCCGCCAGTTTGACGGAACCAGAAAGGTGACGCAGGAGCAGGTAGATCAGATGGTGTATGCAGCGATTCAGGCACCATCCTGGAAGAATTCCCAGACTGCCAGATATTATGCAGTATTGTCGGATGAGATGATCGCCAGGGTCTCAGAGGCTCTGCCGGCGTTCAATGCAAAGAGTTCTGCCGGAGCAGCTCTGATCGTGACGACATTTGTGGCAAACCGTGCAGGATTTAACCGTGAGGGTGTTGCTGACAATGAGGCTGGCAACGGCTGGGGTTACTATGACTGTGGATTACATAATGCCAATCTGATCCTGGCGGCCAAGGATATGGGGCTGGATACCCTGGTTATGGGAATCCGTGACGCGGACAAACTCCGTGAAGTACTTGAGATCCCGGAGAGCGAGCTGGTGGTTGCCGTGATCGCAGTGGGTTATGCTGCAGCACCTGCAGAGAAGCCAAAGAGAAAAACCCCACAGGATATTGTGAAGGTATTCTAAGAGACAGGAAAGACGTGGACCTGACAGGGAGACCTGTCAGGTCTTTTGTGTGTTTACAGGCCGGCTGGGAGATCCCTGCCGGACAGAAAGGGACAGAAAGACATGAGATATCCAAAGGCTCTGCGGGAGCAGGGGACGATAGGAGTGACCGCACCTTCGTTCGGGTGTGTGACCGAACCATACAAAAGTGCATTTGTCAATGCGCAGAGACAACTGGCACAGAGAGGATTTTCCGTCAAGGTTGGGGAGACTTGTGGACTGGCAGAGGGAATCGGAATCAGCAGTACCCCGCAGCGCTGTGCCCGGGAACTGACGCAGTTTATGACAGATCCGGCCTGTGATGTGGTGCTCTCTGCGGGAGGCGGTGAGATGATGTGTGAGGTGATCTCGCGCATGGATTTTGACGCGCTGGCTGCTGCAGATCCCAAATGGTTCATGGGATTTTCGGACAATACCAATATGACCTATCTGTTGGCTACGGCCTGTGATACGGCCTCTGTTTATGGGCCGAATGCGCCGGCATTTGGCATGAAACCATGGCATCCGGTGCTGGATCAGGCGTTGGAACTGCTGATGGGAACACGGGACCGGGTGACGGGATTTGATCTTTGGGAGAAGGAAGGGCTGAAAGATGAACAGCATCCTCTGGAGCCATATCATCTGACGGAACCGAAGATCCTGCATCGTCTGGACGCGGAGAACGGACAGGTGGTGGTGTGCGGGATGCAGGATGAACCTGTCCGATTTCATGGACGCATGCTTGGAGGATGTCTGGACTGCCTGGCGAATCTGGCAGGTACCAGATGGGACTATACTGCAGAATTTATGGAGCGTTATCCGGGAGAAAAGGTAGTCTGGTTTCTTGAGGCCTGTGACTACAATCCTATGGATATCCGGCGTGCCATCTGGCGGCTCGGACAGACCGGATGGTTTGATCAAACGGCCGGATTCCTGATCGGACGCCCGGGCTGCTATGGGGTGAACTGGTTTGGACTGGATCATTACCATGCGTTTACCGATCTGTTACAGGAGTATCAGGTTCCGGTGATCCTGGATGTGGACCTGGGGCATCTGCCTCCATCCATGCCGATCCTGTGTGGGGCGACCGGACATGTAGAGATTCGGGACGCACAGATTTCCGTTACCTATGAAAAAAATTAGAATATGAGTGAGAAAATTTAGTATACGATACTATTAGAAATGAGGCATTGTAATCGCTATGATACAGGATATTTCACCACATAATCTGGACAATCAGTACCGGGACAGTCTGCCGCAGAAGAATTCTGTGATCTGCTGTTTCCGGGGAGGGGATCTTTTGATCGCAAGAGACGAAGAACACAGACTGTCCCTGCCGGAGTATTTCCGGTTTTCGGGCAAACTTAAGCCGCAGGAATGCCGTTATCTGTTTGCGATGGATGGGGTTTCCTATTACCTGGCACTGCGGTTTCGACCGGAGGAGGCATTGGAGTTGGAGGGCTATTCCTACGAATCCTGCCGCAGGCTCAGACAGCTTGTCTCCAAGGAGATCTGTTTTGCGGCTACGGTAGCCTGGCATCTCTGGGCATGGTACCGGGACAACCGTTTTTGTGGAAGATGCGGGAAATCACTGGTACATGATCGCAGACTCCGGATGCTGTCCTGTCCGGAGTGTGGCCTGATGGTATTTCCGAAGATTGCACCGGCGGTGATCATCTGTCTGACGGACGGAGACCGCATTCTGATGAGCAAATATGCCAACCGTGATTTTACAAGATATGCCCTTCTGGCCGGGTTCACCGAGATTGGAGAGACCGCGGAGGAGACGGTGGCACGCGAGGTCATGGAAGAAGTTGGCCTGAAAGTAAAAAATATCCGATATTACAAGAGCCAGCCATGGGGCATTGACAGCAATCTTCTATTCGGTTTCTTCTGTGAACTGGATGGGGATGACACGATCCATATGGATGAGGAAGAACTGTCTCTGGCTGAGTGGTACACCAGGGATGAGATGCCGGCAGCCGATGACGGCATCAGCCTGACCAGGGAAATGATGGGAATGTTTGCCCGTGGTGAGGTATAGATTGTCCGTGACAGGTCCATACTAACGATAGAAACCTAGAAAGGCAGGTATCTCGTATGGCAAAAAAAGCAATAGGCACACAGAGTGTGAGATTTGAGAAGCCTCCGGTGATTCTGGAGGCTTCTTCTATTGTCGGGAAAAAGGAGGGTGAGGGCCCTTTCGGAAAATACTTTGACCGGATCCTGTCGGATCATCTTCTCGGAGAGGACAGTTGGGAAAAAGCGGAACAGCATCTGCAGAAAGATACCGCAAAAATGCTGATGGATAAGCTGGGGCCATTTCAGAACAAGATCCGTTATGTGGTTGCCGGAGATCTTCTGGGACAGCTGATGGCATCTTCGTTTGGAACCATGGATTATAAGATTCCTCTGTTTGGAGTCTACGGTGCCTGTTCCACGATGGGAGAATCTCTGGGGCTGGCGGCTGCACTGGTGGACGGAGGATATGCGGATGCCGTGATGGCGCTGACTTCCAGCCATTTTGCAAGTGCGGAAAAACAGTTCCGTTTTCCGCTGGGGTACAGTAACCAGAGACCGAAGGCGGCGACCTGGACGGTGACAGGAAGCGGTGCAGTCTGTCTGGCGGATCCGGATTGTGTGGAGCCGGGCAAAGGGATGGCCAGGGTCGTGGGAATGACCACCGGAAAAGTCACGGACTACGGTGTGAAAGATAATATGAATATGGGAGCCTGTATGGCCCCGGCGGCAGCAGATGTAATCTATCATCATCTGGAAGATTTCGGGACGAAACCACAGGAGTACGACCGCATTGTGACGGGGGATCTTGGACTGGTCGGAAAGGACATTCTGATCGATCTGATGCGCGCCCGCGGATATGATATTTCCAAGCAGTATATGGACTGTGGCGTTGAGATCTTTGGAGAGGGACAGAACGTGCAGGCAGGTGGAAGCGGTTGCGGCTGCAGCGCCGTGATGCTGACCGGATTTATGCTCAAAGAACTGCAAAAAAATCACTGGAAAAGAATCCTGTTTGTACCGACCGGAGCACTTATCTCACCGGTCAGTTTTAACGAGGGAGACAGCGTGCCGGGAATTGCGCACGGAGTGGTTTTGGAAGCTATATGAAATAATAAAAATTACCGGAAAAAAACGAATAAATCCGGAGAAAAAAGAGAGGAAAAAAAGATGGATTATTTGATTGCGTTTCTGGTGGGAGGAGCCATTTGTTTTCTGGTCCAGATCCTGATGGATAAGACCAAACTTCTTCCGGGAAGAATTATGGTCATTTTGGTGTGCAGCGGTGCTGTTCTCGGAGCGATCGGTGTATACGAGCCATTTGCAAAATGGGCCGGAGCCGGGGCGAGTGTTCCGCTTCTCGGGTTTGGAAATACTCTGTTTCAAGGAGTAAAAAAAGCAGTGGATCAGGAGGGATTTATCGGATTGTTCCAAGGTGGTTTTACCGCCTGCGCGGCAGGTGTTTCCGCGGCACTTATTTTTGGATATATTTGTTCTCTGATTTTTAAGTCGAAAATGAAGTAACTTTTGTTGTGATAATTAATAATTTTTTTGAGAAAAAAAAGAAAAAATGTGCAATACTTACAAAAATTGAAAAAACACTTGAAAAGTACGTAAAATCGGCTTAAACTCTCCTTGAAAAGTGTTTGACAATGGTTTTGTGATGCATGGGCATCCAGAAAAGGAGAAAAAGATGGCAGATTTAAAGAAAACCACAACAGCGAAGACAGCATCAAAGGCAACCGCTGCAGCAGCAGTTGCAACAGCGAAGGCTGCTCCGGCTGACAAGAAGGCAGAGGCTCCAAAGGCGGCTGCAAAAGTAGAGGCGCCAAAGGCAACTGCAAAGGTAGAGGCACCAAAGACAACTGCAAAGGCAGCACCAAAGACAACTGCAAAGGCAGCTCCTAAGACTTCTGCAAAGGAAGCACCTAAGACAGCTGCAAAAGCAGACAAGAAGACTGAGGCTCCAAAGGCAGAGAAGCCTGCAAAGAGAGCATACAAGAAGAGAGAAGTCAAGAAGCCTGTTGAGAAGATCCAGGAAGTATATTTCCAGTACCAGGGCAATGAGATCCTGGCTCAGGATGTTGTCGCAAAGATCCACGCTGCATACAAGGCAGAGGGTCACAAGGTTGGCGCAATCAAGAGCCTGCGTGTATACATCAACGCAGAGGAGATGCGTGCTTACTATGTGATCAACGACAAGCCGGGTGATGACAAGTTCATTGAACTGTAATTAAAGCTTCAAACTATGTAGGCTCCGGGAGATATCCCGGGGCCTTTTTTGAATTGTTTCAGATCCTTGTCCGTGACTGCGGTGCAATTACTTACCGGACATTTCCTGCTCCTGACGCTTGATCATCTGACGAACCATCTCGCCACCGACGGAACCGCTCTGACGGGAAGTCAGATCACCGTTGTAACCGTCTTTGAGAGGTACACCTAACTCGTTGGCTACCTCCATCTTGAACTTGTCCATAGCGTCCTTTGTGCTTGCAGTGTCTGCAGCAGAATAACCTTTCTTTGTCATAATAGCATCCTCCTTTATTTTGATAGATAAACCATTTATTTGCTTATCTGGTGATAGTATATGGAGAAGCAAAAAAACTATTTGTACCAAATTCTGACAGAGTCAATCCGGTCTGTCCGGAAAAATAGGTTGATATTTATGAGAAATATGGTACAATAAAGGAAATGCTTACGCGAAATGGAGGGAACATAGTTATGAAGCATATTCAGACAATTAACAAAGCGAACCTGAGCGAATCTGCAAAGACCGGCGGCTGTGGCAAGTGTCAGGCTTCCTGCCAGTCAGCATGCAAGACTTCCTGCACAGTAGGAAATCAGAAGTGCGCCAGAGCAGACGAGAAGTAATTCACGCATTGTTTTTTACACGATAAGATGAGCTGTGGCAGGGAAACCTGCGACAGCTTTTATCATGTTTAGAGAATACATCAGAATCAGAAAGAGAAGAGGACGATCATGATACACAAGTTTAAGGCAAATGAGATGAATATTTTACTGGATGTCAACAGTGGAGCGGTTCATGTGGTGGATGATGTCAGCTATGATCTGCTGGACTACGTCGAGCCGCCGCTTGAGAAACAGTGCCCACAGGAAGCGCTGGATGCACTTGCTGACCGGTACAGTCAGGGTGAGATCCGGGAATCGTACGAGGAGATCCTGTCTCTGGCGGAGGACAAACTGCTGTTTTCCGAGGATCAGTATGAGATTTATGCAAATACTTCCGTGGAATCTCCGATCAAGGCGATGTGCCTGCACATTGCACATGACTGTAACCTGCGCTGCAAATACTGTTTCGCATCCACCGGTGATTTTGGCACCGGAAGAAAGCTGATGCCGTTTTCCGTGGCCAAAGCAGCAATTGACTTTTTGCTGGAACATTCTGTGGGACGACAGAATCTGGAACTGGATTTCTTTGGCGGAGAGCCGCTGATGAACTGGAATGTTGTCAAACAGACGGTAGAGTATGCGCGCAGCAAGGAGCAGGAATACGGTAAGAACTTCAGGTTCACCATTACGACCAACGGAATGCTCCTGGATGATGAAAAGATTGATTTTATCAACCGCGAGATGAGCAATGTAGTGCTGTCCATCGACGGACGCAAGGAAGTCAATGATGCGATGCGTGTCAAGGTAGACGGAACCGGATGCTACGACCGCATTGTCAAGAATTATAAAAAACTGGTGGAGAAGCGCGGAGACAAGGAATATTATGTGCGCGGAACCTATACCAGCCATAACCTGGATTTTTCGGAAGATGTCATGCATCTGTATGAAGCGGGGTTTGACCAGATTTCGGTGGAGCCTGTTATGGAAGATGACAGTGTGGAATATGCGATCACCGAGAAGGATCTGGATACGATCTATGCAGAGTATGACCGATTGGTAGAGCGTCTGACAAAGCTCAAGAAAGATGGAGGATTTTTGAATTTCTTCCATTTCATGATCGATCTGGATCAAGGACCTTGTGTGATCAAGCGTCTGCGTGGTTGCGGAAGCGGCAACGAGTATGTGTCTATCACTCCTGACGGAGATATTTTCCCGTGCCACCAGTTCGTGGGACATGACGAATACAAGATGGGTAATCTGGAAGAGGGTACCTTTGACACTGCGATCAAAAAAGAATTTGCGGGATGTCATGTTTATTCTAAACCGACCTGCCGCAAGTGCTGGGCCAAATTCTACTGTTCAGGCGGCTGCAATGCGAACAATTATATCTACAACGGAGACATTCATGAGGCACATAAACTCTCCTGCAAGATCATGCGAAAGAGACTGGAGTGTGCAATACTGATGAAGGTCTGCGAGATGCTGGAAGGTTAAGTCATTTCGGGGTTTATCTCAGTGGGAGATTGAACTTCCGCAGAGATAAAAGGAATCATGAGACAGGGATACGATTTCGTCCCTGTCTTTTTGATTGTAATCATCCAGGATGGCAACGACGTAACAGCCCGCCTTGCGGGCAGAACGCAGAGCCTGCGGGGCATGCCCGAAGAAGATCGTGTCCTGCGGACGGACATGGAAACGGCCGCAGATCTGCACGAAGGTATCTTCGCAGTCCTCCTGGAGAGTGAGGTCCTCGGTGGTCAGGATCTGTTCAAAACAGTCGAGAAGCTGGACGCGGTACATGGCATCCAGGGCGAGATCCCGGTCGGAGGAGGTGATCAGGCAGAGCGTTTTGGCCTGAGCAGACAAGTCCTGAACCAGCTGCCGGATCTGAGGCCTTGCAGGGATCGTATTCTCATAGGAGTCCCGAATTTGGGACACTGCATCCTGTAAGATGTCATTAGCACCCAGGGAACCCCGGTTGGACTTGAGATATTTCTGACGCAGACTATGCCAGAAGGGCATGGCGTCCAGGACAGTTCCGTCCATATCAAAAATATAAAGTGCTGCATCCTGCTGCAAATGGATCTCGTTCATGGATCATGACCTCATTTCCGGGACGCGACGGTCCCTCTTTTTTGTTATGGCTACTTTAAGATATAGCAGATTGTTGTGCCGGTGTCAAAAGTTTGTGTTACACTGAGGGAGATGCCGCAGGAGGCGGCGGAATGGAGTGAAGATTGAGTATGAGGAACAGACAGAAACCGGAGGCGGGTGGATTTTACCGCCATTTTAAGGGTGGACTGTATCAGGTGCGGTGCATGGCAACGCACAGCGAGAGCGGTGAGGAGATGGTTGTGTATCAGGCCATGTATCCTCCATATCAGACATGGGTGAGACCCCTCGGTCTGTTTATGGGACCGGTGGATCATGACAAATATCCCGGAGTACAGCAGGAGTGGAGATTTGTCAGGGTGGATCCGGAACAGATGATGCCGGTGGATACTGAGAGAGCGAATGCGGTGATGCGGGATGCCGGGGAGGATATCGTGTCACAGAATGCGGCATCGCGGGATAAGACGGCGCAGGATATTGCATCACGCAGTGAGAGGACACTGCGTATTCAGGAAGAACCTGCAGAGGGCACAGAGACGGTATCGGAGTCTGAGAACCCGGATGCAGATGCGGCGGTGCAGGATGTCAGCGAAGATATCGCGGACGAGGAACTGAAACAGGCAATCCTGTCGGGAAAGGCACAGGAGATCCTTGCGGGCAGGGTGTCTGACGAGGAACTGGCCAAACGTGGATTTATGATGATTCTTGATGCCGGTACGAGCCGGGAAAAGCGCGCACTGGTGATCGGCCTGCAGAAGGTGCTGACGCCGCTGCAGATGAGCAATCTGGCGGTGGCTCTCGACATTGTGCTGCCGGATGGCACAAGGCAGGAGAAGCTGGATTCCTTGATCCACTGTCTGGGTACGTTGGAGAAATATGAGTGCCGGAGACTGCGTTGATTTGTGGAAAATGCTGAAAATGTCCGGAATATCCTACAAAAATGCAGAACATTCCGGTACATAATTCTGTGAATTTCTGGGAATAGCCGCCGCGCAGGATCCCTGTTACGATAGGAGTACCTGAGATTTAACGGTTGACAGCAGACACAAAATCATGTAGTATGAGCACAAACAGAACACTTGTTCGTGGAAAGTGAGGAAATTAAAGTATGTCAAAAGAGATTCAGATGGATGAAAATAAAAGACGCGCACTGGAATCTGCCGTTGCCCAGATTGAGAAAGCCTACGGCAAGGGGGCTGTCATGAAGCTGGGAGATAACCAGCATCTTAATGTTGAGACATTTCCGACCGGAGCGCTGGGACTGGATCTGGCGCTCGGTGTAGGCGGTCTTCCAAAGGGAAGGATCGTAGAGATCTATGGACCTGAGGCCGGCGGTAAGACGACGGTTGCCCTCCACATGGTGGCAGAAGTTCAGAAGAAGGGAGGCATCGCCGGATTTATCGATGCGGAGCATGCATTGGACCCAGTCTATGCGAAGCGGATCGGTGTGGATATTGACAATCTGTACATCTCCCAGCCGGACAACGGAGAGCAGGCACTGGAGATCGCCGAAACGATGGTGCGTTCCGGCGCCATCGATATTGTGATCGTGGATTCTGTGGCCGCACTGGTTCCTAAGGCGGAGATTGAGGGCGATATGGGAGATTCCCATGTTGGTCTGCAGGCTCGACTGATGTCGCAGGCACTGCGTAAGTTGACCGGCGTGATCGGCAAGACGAGTTGTACTGTGGTATTTATCAATCAGCTCCGCGAGAAGGTGGGTGTGATGTTCGGAAATCCGGAGACCACCACCGGCGGTAGAGCATTGAAGTATTATTCTTCTGTCAGACTGGAGGTGCGACGTGGAGAGCAGATCAAGAAGGACGGTCAGGCGATTGGAAACCGCACCCGTATCAAAGTCGTGAAAAATAAGGTCGCACCACCGTTCCGTGAGGCGGAGGTCGATATTATTTACGGTGAGGGAATTTCCAGAGAGGGAGATATCCTGGATCTCGCTGCCAGCGAGGATATTGTCAACAAGAGTGGTGCCTGGTATGCATACCAGGGCAACAAGATCGGACAGGGCCGAGAGAACGCCAAAATCTTCCTGCGGGAGAATCCTGCGGTGATGGAAGAGATTGAGCAGCAGGTGCGTGCCAAGAAGCTTGGAACACCACAGGCCGATCCGGAAGAGCAGGAGGCAGAGACGCCGGAGGCATAGGGGATGCCATAAGGTGTGAAGATATCGTGTAACTGATGTAAGAAGGGGCGCCCGGCGTCCCTTTTTATAAATGACAGAGTGGAATGACCGGTGGATTTTGCTTCCGATGGGTTTCGCTTTGCTGACAGACGGGAGAGGACACAGAATGCCGAAAGTATGGGAATATACCCCACAGGAGGATGGAGAACATGGAGAAATCGCCAGGGAGGACAGGGCGGCGATCAAAGAGGCAATGTCGATTCTTTCTTATAAAGACCGTACCGAGTGGGAACTGCGCGACAAGATGCGTCAGAAGGAATTTTCGCCCGAGGAGATAGACCGTGCCTTGGAATATGTGACGTCATATCATTATATAGATGATATGCGATATGCAACCCGGTTCATCGAGTTCCACCACCATGACCGGAGCCGACACAGACTGCGTCAGGATCTGCAGAAAAGACATGTTCCGGACGAATATATCAGTCTGGCACTGGAAGAATCCGAGACGGATGATATACAGGCACTGCGGGATGCCATCCGCAAACTGAAGAGACCGGGACACATTATGGACTACGATGAAAAACAGAAACTGGCGGCCAAACTGTACCGGAGAGGATTTCGGGTACAAGATATAAAAAAGGAGTTGGATTTCTGAGATTATTTGTGGAAACTGTCGAGAAGTTTTCTTGACATACCCATGCAAAGAGTATAAAATTAAATAGTTGTATCATATGCAACAAAATCAAAAAGGAGGGCTCCTATCGAAATGGGCAATTTAGCGTGGGCTAGTATTTGCGTTATTGTTCTATTAGTTGGGATTGTCGTTACCGCTCTCGTCACCAAGAAAGTGTCGGTCGAAAACTACATCAAGTCTGATGAAGAAAAACTGGGCAATGCAGAAGAGCGTGCCCGTCAGATCATTGATGATGCATTGAAGACGGCAGAGACGAAGAAGCGTGAAGCCCTGCTCGAGGCAAAGGAGGAAGCACTCAAGAACAAGAATGAGATTGAGCGCGAGTCCAAGGAACGCCGGGCAGAGATTCAGCGATATGAAAAACGTGTATTGTCGAAGGAGGAAGCTCTGGATAAGAAATCGGAGGCGTTAGAACGAAAAGAGACCAAGTTGAACGCAAAGAATGTGGAACTGGACAAGCTCAGAGAAGAGCTGCAGGAAGTAAAATCCAGCCATCTGCGTGAACTGGAGAAAATTTCAGGATTAACCACCGAACAAGCAAAGGAATACCTTTTAAAATCTGTTGAAGAAGATGTAAAACATGAAACTGCGGTTCTGGTCAAAGACCTGGAGCGCAAGGCGAAGGACGAAGCAGAAAAGAAAGCAAGAGATTATGTGGTCAATGCCATTCAGAGATGTGCGGCGGATCATGTATCGGAGGCTACGATTTCCGTTGTGCCATTGCCTAGTGATGAGATGAAGGGAAGAATTATCGGTCGAGAGGGAAGAAATATCCGTACTCTGGAGACTCTGACCGGTGTCAACCTGATTATTGATGATACACCGGAGGCAGTTGTGCTGTCTGCTTTTGATGGTGTACGAAGAGAGATTGCAAGAATCGCCCTTGAGAAACTGATCGTAGATGGCCGCATCCATCCGGCAAGAATCGAGGAGATGGTTGCAAAAGCCCAGAAAGAAGTTGAATCCATGATTCGCGAAGAGGGCGAGGCGGCGACACTTGAGGTCGGTGTTCATGGAATTCATCCGGAACTGATCCGTCTGTTAGGACGCATGAAGTTCCGTACCAGTTATGGTCAGAATGCATTGAAGCATTCCATCGAAGTGGCTTACCTGTCCGGTCTGCTGGCCGGAGAGATTGGTGTCGATGTCAGAACAGCGAAGAGAGCTGGTCTGTTACATGATATCGGTAAATCTGTGGATCAGGAAGTTGAGGGAACTCACGTACAGATCGGTGCAGAACTGTGCCGCAAGTACAAAGAGTCGCAGATTGTTATTAATGCTGTGGAAGCACACCACGGTGACGTAGAGCCGGAGAGCCTGATCGCCTGCATCGTACAGGCAGCGGATACGATTTCTGCTGCAAGACCTGGTGCAAGACGTGAGACGCTGGAGACCTACACCAACAGATTGAAACAGTTAGAAGATATTGCTAATGGCTTTAAGGGTGTCGACAAGTCCTTTGCCATCCAGGCGGGCCGTGAGGTTCGTGTCATGGTAGTTCCTGATAAGGTGAGCGATGACGAGATGGTATTGCTGGCAAGAGACATTTCAAAACAAATTGAGTCTGAATTAAAATATCCGGGTCAGATTAAGGTCAATGTGATCCGTGAATCCAGAGTTACAGATTATGCAAAATAGAAACAATAGCCTGTAAAACATGAACTTTCGGGGATCGTCTGTGGACGGTCCCCTTCATGATTTTGAGGGATGGGATCACGATATGCCGGAAAGGAATGCAGATTGTAAGATATGCAGATTGTAAGATATATAGAGAGCAGTTCTCCCAAGGGAGATACGAAAGGGCAGGCCGGGGCTTCAGACAGTCTGGGGCATGCGCTCGGGTTTGCGGTGGATATTGGGACTACTACAGTTGTAGTACGACTTTATGATATAGAAGATCAGGTATTTCTGGGACAGTGCAGCCGCCGGAATGCGCAAAATATTATGGGAAAAGATGTTGTAATGCGGATGATGCACTGTCTGCGTGGACGGGGGCAGAGATTGCGGGATCTGATCACAGGCCAGATGGCAGATATGATGGGTAATCTCCTGGAGGAGACTTTTGGACAGGGGACAGAAGGCTGCAGGAAGGACTGCCGGGAGCTGGTTGTGGTCGGGAATACAGCTATGTGCCATATCTTTCTGGGGATGGATGTCAGTGGAATTGCCGGCAGTCCGTTTCATGCCGCATATTCCGGAGCATGGGAAGGACAGGGAGTGTCCTTTGGATGGACGGAGTATGAGAATCTGCGGGTACGTGTGCTTCCGGGCATCGCATCTCATGTGGGAGCGGATGCGATGGCGATGTTGCTGCATCAGGATCTGGATCGTACCGAAAAGACGGTTCTGGCAGTGGATATCGGCACGAATGCGGAGATGGTTCTGGCGAATCATGGTGCATTGACGACGGGATCGGTACCTGCCGGACCGGCGTTTGAGGGAATGGAGATTTCCTGCGGAATGGCAGGAGGACCCGGGGCGATTACCGGGATCCGTCTGGCGCCGCAGACCGGCAATACGATTCTGGAAGTGATCTCCGGGAAAACGCCCTGCGGTTTATGCGGATCGGGTCTCATCCAGTGCATCGGACAGCTTTTACGCTACGGCCTGGTCGATGAAAACGGAGTTCTTGCCGGGGAGGAACAGAGCTTTCTGGTGTGTGAGCCGGATCTTCGTCTGACGCAGGACGATGTGAGGCAGTATCAACTGGCAAAGGCGTCTATTCAGGCAGGGATGAATATGCTATTATGTAGCCAGGGGATCTCCTGGAAACAGATCGATCATCTGGAGGTGGCCGGAGTGTTTGGCGCAAATCTGCCGCAGACCGCTGCGGTGGACACCGGCATGCTGCCGCCGGACGTTGAGATCCGTTATATCGGCAATGCAGCGATGGAGGGAGCAGTACAGGCTCTGCTTGATCCTGAGGTCTGGGAACGGGCTGCCCTGGTTGGACAACGAGCCGGACATGTGGAGTTCGCGCAGAGGGAGGATTTCCAGAAACAGTTTATTGACAGTATGACATTGAAGAGGCAGGTGCTCTGATCAGAGACTGCAGACCGGGAAAGGAATGTGAATTGACTATGAAGATCGGATTTATCGGAGCCGGCAATATGGCAAGAGCCATGATCGGCGGTATGTTAAAAAAAGAACTGGTGGTGTGTGGGGATGTGATTGCCTCGTCTGCAACGCAGAAGACGGCGGATACCGTGGCGGAAGCCTTTGGGATTGCCACGACAACAGACAATACCAGAGTGGCGAAGGAATCTGATATGATCGTGCTGGCTGTAAAGCCGGTGTTTTGCGAGCAGGTGATCCGGGAGATCCGTGATGAGATCCGGGAGGATCAGATCATTGTGACGATTGTGGCCGGACGCAGTCTGGACTGGTTGCAGGAACAATTTGGCGGCAGTCATGCCATTGTGAGAACCATGCCGAATACGCCGGCACTGGTCGGTGAGGGGATTACCGCGGTATGTCCCAATGAACTGGTGAGTGATGAACAGCTTGAGCAGGTGCTTGGCCTGCTTGAGAGCTGTGGACGTGCGCAGGTGGTTCCGGAGCGTCTGATGGATGCCGTGGTGGCAGTCAGCGGAAGTTCCCCTGCCTATGTGTTTATGTTTATCGAGGCAATGGCTGATGCAGCAGTGGCTGAGGGCATGCCGAGAGCGCAGGCATATGAGTTTGCTGCACAGTCTGTACTTGGAAGTGCAAAGATGGTTCTCGAGACCGGCAGACATCCGGGTGAGTTAAAAGATATGGTATGTTCACCGGCCGGGACGACGATCGAGGCCGTAAAAGTTTTGGAAAATACAGGATTCAGAGGCAGTGTGATGCAGGCAATGGAGGCCTGTGCCGCGAAAAACAGAAAATTATAGAGCGAACACGTCTCGTCGCATATTCGCTCCGGAATGGAGAAGATATGAAAAATGCTGCCGATGCAGCGTTTTTCACATGG
>CAKRJH010000011.1 GCA_934351255.1 uncultured Lachnospiraceae bacterium | reverse complement strand
ACCCTCGACTATGGGAAATTTGACATTCTGGATACCACGGAATATATGAAAAATACATTGAATGTGTGGGAACAGCTCGGCTTTACGTTTGATGCGATCTCAACCGGTTTTATTGTATCTCAGGAACAGACGGAGATCATCACACAATTTTGTGAAGAAAAATCTGCAAGAGGTTCTCTGGTATTTACGGATCCGATCATGGGAGATGACGGAAAACTCTACAACGGAGTTACCGGGGATACGGTTGCGTTGATGAGAAAACTGATCTCTGTGGCAGATTACATTACACCGAATTATACGGAGGCCGCCTATCTTGCTGGTATGCCTTACCACGAGGAGGGTGCGACCCTGGATGAGTTTCATGCCATGATAAATTTCCTCAGAGAACTGGGTGCAAAATCTGTGGTGATCACCAGTGCGAAGATAAAAGGGGAAGAGGCGAAAAGCGTGATCGGATATGACGACAGGGAAGATGCGTATTTCCGGACAGATTTTGAGGAGATTCCGGTGAGATTTCCGGGAACGGGTGATGTCTTTTCGTCAGTGTTTATTGGAAAGATCATGGATGGCTGCAGCCTGCGTGAGGCGACGAACAAAGCGATGCAGGTGGTTCGGAAGATGATCGAGATCAATCTTGACAATGCAGATAAATACAAGGGAATTCCGCTGGAAACCTGTCTGGGGGTTATTGAAGGATGAGACGACCGAAGATTAAGATCACATTGATTGGACAAAAAGGGGAAAAGGGATGTCATAGAGGCCATAAAGTCGGGGATTCCTATGATTTTGACACCCAGAGGGGTGAACTGTGCCCTATGGCCATGCATGTGGCGTTTCCCTATGTGGATATTTTGAGGTATGGCGGGGAGATTCCCGGACAGGAGAAGGGAACAGCGGTGTTTTCCTGCCCGGATGTGGATACGTTGAATATCTTCAAGATTGAGCGCGTGGAGGAATAAGAGTCTTTATGAATAACACATATCATATTACGGTGAATGACAGCCCGCTGGGAACCAGAGACGGCCGTGCGGTGTATGCCCTGCTCCTGATCGTATGTTTTGTCGTACAGTTTCTCCTGTACAGTCTGTTGGATTTCGCAGGGGTGATCCGTGGCGGATGGCTGGAGGAAAGCATGCCGGGGATCGCGCTGGTTGTTTCAGTGCTTGTGCTCTGTGTGTACAGTTATGTGAGGGAACAACGGACACATGGAACGATGAATCTGGAGATTTCCTTCGGGGAGAAGGAACTTCGGATCACTGTCCGGGAGAAGACTGCGCAGATACCGTATACCGCGGTCGCGGAAGTCCGGAAGTGGATGGTGGTTGACCGTTTTCACAGTGAGAAGGGCTGTTACCGGGTGAGGATCCTTTGCCATGGACGGGGTGATCTGACGTTTGAAACGACGCAGGAAGAATATGAAGCACAGGCAGACTTTGAGCAGACCGGACTGGCAGTTTTTTACAGGGCGTGCCGGGAAGCCGGACTGAAGTGCTGTTAGGAAGATAGAGACAGGAGGTACATGAAGTGACAGGACTGTTGTTGGGGATTATTTATATTGCATTTATCAGCCTGGGATTGCCGGATGCACTGCTCGGGGCAGCATGGCCGAATATGTATCCGCAATTTCAGGTCCCGGTTTCCTACGCTGGGATTATTTCTATGATCATTGCACTTGGAACGGTGATTTCGAGTCTGCAGAGTGACCGGCTGACGAAAAAGTTTGGCACCGGTATGGTCACAGCGGTGAGTGTGGGAACGACGGCTGTGGCACTGTGGGGATTTTCGATCAGTCACAGCTTTCCGGCGTTATGTCTGTGGGCGGTTCCGTATGGTCTGGGCGCGGGCAGCGTGGATGCGTCTTTGAACAATTATGTGGCACTGCATTATGAGAGCAAGCATATGAGCTGGCTCCATTGTATGTGGGGGATCGGAACCACTGTGGGGCCGTATATCATGGGTGCTGCCCTTACACGGGGGGCATCGTGGAACAGCGGGTATCGTATTATTTCGATCCTACAGATTGTCCTGACGGCGATCCTGGTATTCAGCCTTCCGGGCTGGAAGAAGCCGGAGAAAGCGGAGGAGACTCAGGTGCAGACGGAACCGTTGTCGCTGAAAAAGATCGTTCAGATCCCCGGAGCCAGGGAGATCATGATCTGCTTTTTCTGTTACAGCGCCGTGGAGCAGACGACAATGCTCTGGGCGAGCAGTTATCTGAATCTGGCCAAGGGAGTGAGCGCACAGACCGCAGCCACGTTTGCCGGAATGTTCTGCATTGGAATTACCGTTGGGCGAGGAATCAACGGGTTTATTGCCATGAAGCTCAAAGACAGCCAGATGATCCGTATGGGCCAGGCGATCATTCTGGTGGGAGTGCTTGTGATGCTGCTTCCGATCGGGAGAGTTGCGGCACTGGTCGGATTTGTCTGCGTGGGGCTTGGGTGCGCACCGATCTACCCGTGTATCATTCATTCCACGCCGGATCACTTTGGAGAGGAACGATCCCAGGCGGTCATTGGAGTGCAGATGGCGAGCGCCTATGTCGGAACCTGTCTGATGCCGCCGGTGTTTGGATGGATCGCGGGGCACATTTCGATCGCGCTGCTGCCGGTCTATCTGCTGATGTTTCTGGTGCTGATGGTGTGGATGCATGAGCGGCTGGAGCGGAAAACACGCAGAGAGTAGTGTGAAAAATACTGCCGGTACAGTATTTTTACACACGGCTATTTGTGCCGCAGACGTCACAAAATAGCCCTGATCGCAGAGCAAAATCTGATATTTTGCTCGCGATTCCTTCGACGCAAAGCGTCTGCGGAATGGAGGGTAGCATAAATAAAAAAAATGATTATACTTTGCTTAATCTTTAGTGAAAAGACAGATTAAGCAAAGTATATTTTATTTTTGCGTTGTTTTTGAATTGAATATGAGTTATAATCTGCTTAAAGTGTAATAAATAATAAGATTAAGCAGATTATAATTATATGGCTGTAGAAAGGAGAACGCCATGCTTATAGGTAGAGAAAAAGAAATTGGTCTGCTTCATGAGATACAAAATGACGACCGGTCTCATTTTGTAGCGGTGTATGGGCGCAGAAGAGTCGGAAAAACGTTTTTGATCCGGGAGACATTTGGATATCGTTTTGCCTTTCAACATGCCGGTCTGTCGGCGGGGGGACTAAAAGAGCAGATCTATGCATTTGCTTCATCGCTGAAAGATACGGGATATGAGGTGAATAAGATGCCTCGAAACTGGATGGAGGCATTTGAAGGGCTAAAAGATGTGATCAGAAAATCCAGTGAGAAGAAAAAAATTATATTTATTGATGAATTGTCCTGGATGGACACTCCGAAAAGTGATTTGATGGTTGCATTGGAAAATTTTTGGAATGGATTTGCGTCTGCAAGAACAGATATTATCTTTATTGTGTGTGCGTCGGCGACCTCCTGGATGCTTTCCAAAGTCGTTCATAACAAGGGAGGCCTCTATAATCGTTTGACGGAACAGATTCATCTGCGGACATTTTGTCTGGGAGAATGCGAGGAGTATGTGAAGGCGGCGGGACTGGCGTTGAATCGAAATCAGATCCTGCAATATTATATGATCTTTGGAGGAGTTCCATATTATTGGGGATTTCTGAAGAAAGGGCTCAGCCTGTCACAGAATATTGACCATATTTTGTTTGAAAAAGATGCACCGTTGCGGGAGGAGTTTAAGTATCTGTATGCATCTGTGTTTAAGAGACCGGAAAAATATATAAAAATTATCAGAGCTCTGGGAAGCAAAAGAGCAGGGATGACACGCGATGAGATTATTTCTGCAGCAAAGATTTCCAATTCGGGGGATCTGACGATGAAACTGGAAGAATTGGAAAGCTGTGGGTTTATCCGAAAGTATTATGCATTTGGAATGAAAAAGAAACATGCAGTCTATCAGCTGATGGATTGTTTTACTCTGTTCTATTTTCAGTTCCTGCAATCAGAACCGACGGACGAACATTTCTGGACAAACCAGATCAACGCACCGGCCGTCAATACCTGGCTTGGCCTGGCATTTGAAAGAGTATGCCTGGCACATGTGGAGCAGATAAAGCAGAAATTGGGGATCTCCGGGGTACTTACGGAGGTGAATTCATGGTATTGCAAGGGCAATCCGGAGAAAGGCATCTTTGGTTCGCAGATCGATATGCTGATTGTGCGAAAGGATCAGGTGATCAATCTGTGCGAAATGAAATATTCCCAGTCGGAGTACACCGTTACTGACAATGTTGATAAAAGCATCCGCCGTAAGATCAGCGATCTGGTTTCTGTGACAGGAACCAGGCATGCAATCTATCCTACGTTGATCACGACATATGGACTGGTGGAGAATTCTTATTCTCAGGGGATACAGTCGGTTGTGACTCTGGATGACTTATTTTGAAAGAGGAATGGTGATTTCACATCAGGGGACTTGACAAATTAATACATTGCGTTAAAATATAACGGTATTATATTGAACGCGAACGATATAAAGTGAGGGTAAAATATGATGTACATGACACAAAAAGCAGAAAATACGCGTGCCAGCATTCTGGACAGTGCGATGAACCGCTTTCTCAAAGAAGGCTTTTCGGGGGCATCCCTTCGGGCGATCCTGCAGGATGTGGGATTGACAACGGGCGCGTTTTACAAATATTTTCCGGGGCGGGAGGCGCTCTTTGATGCGCTGGTCGATCCCTATGTGGAACATATCTATGAGATCTATGACCGGATCCTGGATGAGTTCCAGCAGAAAACACCGGATGAGCAGACGCAGAGCATGGCCGATACTTCGGCCCGTGGCATGGATCAGATGATCGACTATGTCTATGATAATTACGATCATTTCCGGCTGCTCAGACTCTGTGGAGACACCGGCAAGTACGAGGACTTCATCCACAATATGGTGGAGCGGGAGATCAGTTCGACCAGGAAATATCTGGCGGATCTGAAGGCTTCCGGTGTTTCGGTGAATGAAGTCAGTGATGGCGTGATGCATATGATCTATACCGGATTCTTTTCTTCGGTGTTCCAGATCATTGAGCATGACATTGACCGGGATACGGCCAAGGAAAATGTGGATCAGCTACGGACATTTCAGACCGGTGGCTGGGAGCGGCTCTGGAATGTGAAGTTTGATGAAACTCCGGAGTCATGATGAGATAGAATTTGGCGGCGAACACCAAACGCCGCCCATTTTATTGACTATGGGTTAGTTGATTCTAACATAAATTAGTAAAGGAGAACCCTGATTATGAAGAAAACGAAAAAATCACCGGTTGGCTGGATCCTGACCTGGGCAGGGCAGAAGAAGTCCGCGTATGTGTGGAGTGTGCTGCTGGCCACGGTCAATGTCGTGTTTCGGATCCTTCCCTATTTTATCATCGCGGATGTGGTCCGGCTGTTTCTTGCGGAGGAAAAGGATCTGCATATCTATCTGATCCGTGCGGCGTGGATCGCGGGATCGTTTGTCCTTGCGGAGGTATTGCATTCCCTGTCCACAGCCTGTTCCCACAAGGCGACCTTTGCGGTTCTTTCCAATATCCGCAAGGACTGTTGTGACAAATTGGCCAGAGTGCCGCTTGGCTATGTGAAAGATACGCCGTCCGGCTCCATAAAGAACATTATGGTGGAGCGTATTGACAGCATTGAGACCACGCTGGCGCATGTGGTTCCGGAGTTTACCTCCAATCTGCTGGCACCGGTCATCGTGATCGTCTATTTCTTTATGACAGACTGGAGACTGGCGCTCTGGTCCTTTGTGCCGATGGTTGTGGGATTTTTATCGTTCTTTGGAATGATGATCAGTTATACGCCGAATTTTGAGCGTACGGTGCGCACGACCAAGGCGCTCAATGATGCGGCGGTGGAATACATTGACGGAATCGAAGTGATCAAGGCCTTTGGCAAGACACAGAGTTCCTATGCCAAGTTTACGCAGGCGGCAAGGGACTGTGCCGATTCGTTCGTCTCATGGATGAAGAAATGTGCATTGTTCCAGTCGCTGATGTTTGTGGTCATGCCGTATACCCTTCTGACGGTGCTGCCGATCGGTGCGCATTATGTGGACAATGGCACGCTGACAGTATCTGACTATGTGCTGTGCATTATCCTGTCTCTGGGAATTGTGGGGCCGTTGATCACCGTCGGCTCTTACATGGATGATCTGGGCAAGATTGGGGTTGTGATCGGCGAAGTGACCGGCATGCTGGAGCAGCCGGAACTTGAGCGGCCACAGGTAAGCGAGGCTGTGCCTGCTGACAACTCAATTACACTGGAGAATGTCCGGTTCGCCTATCATGACCAGGAGGTTCTGCATGGGATCAATATGACCATGGGTGCCGGAACGGTCAATGCGATCGTGGGACCGTCCGGCAGCGGAAAGTCTACGATCGCCAAACTGATCGCCTCTCTGTGGGATGCGACACAGGGAAGTATCAGGATCGGTGGTGTCGATGTGCGTCAGATCGCATTGCCTGACTTTTACCGCCGCGTCGCCTATGTTTCCCAGGATAACTATCTGTTCAATGAGACGGTGCGCGAAAACATCCGTCAGGGAAACCCGGAGGCAACCGATGCGCAGGTGGAGGAAGTGGCAGCAAAGAGTGGCTGTTACGACTTTATCATGAATCTGGAGAATGGGTTTGATACGGTGGTCGGAGGTGCCGGCGGTCATCTCTCGGGCGGTGAGAGACAGAGAATTTCCATCGCCAGGGCGATGTTAAAGGATGCGCCGATCGTGATCCTCGATGAGGCCACCGCCTATACCGATCCGGAAAATGAGGCGATCCTGCAGAATTCGATCGCGAAACTGGTCGAGGGAAAAACACTGATTGTCATTGCGCACAGACTGTCCACAATTAAGGACAGTGATCAGATCTTTGTCGTGAAAGACGGACAGATCCAGGCGCATGGAACGCATGAGGAACTGCTGGCAGACTGCCCATTGTATGAGGAAATGTGGAGTGCTCATATTTCTGTCAAGGATACCGTAAAGGAGGTTGGCGTATGTTCGGAGTGTTAAGCAAATTTTTCAGATTTTCCGGCCCTGAAAACAGTCGGAAATTCAAGCGTTCGATCGGACTGGGCGTGGTGGAGGCACTGGCTTCGGCCATGAAGATTCCGGCGATCATGTATATTCTGATGGGTATTTTAGAGGGGAGATCCCTTGGAAAATATATTGCAGGTTCACTGATCATCATGGGCATTTCCGTCTTTCTCAGTGTCCTGTGTAAGATGCGTTCGACCGTGCTGCAGACGGAGGGTGGGTACGATGCCTGTGCCTTTAAGCGTATTGAGATCGCGCAGCATCTGAGATACCTTCCGATGGGATATTTTAACGCCAACAGCATCGGTGAGATTTCTTCCGTGACCACCAATACCATGGAGAACCTCGGGGACGTAGCGACGAGAGTCGTCATGCTGACCACACAGGGTATCCTGGAGACGGCGATGATCATTCTGATGATCCTGCTGTTTGACTGGCGTATCGGTCTGATCTCTCTGGCCGGAGTGCTGCTCTTCTTCGGGATCAATGCGGTGATGCAGCGGATGGGCAGGAAAGAGTCTGAGCGCAAGGTGGCCTGTGATACCGAACTGGTCAACCAGATCATGGAATATATCCAGGGTATTTCCGAGGTGAAATCCTACAATCTGATCGGAAAACAGACCAGACGCCTCAATGCGGCCAATGAGGCCAGCGCGGAGACGAATATCAAGATGGAGATGGTGTTTGTGCCGTTTCATTTCCTGCAGAGCACTGTGACGAAACTAACCAGTGCTGCGGTGATTGCTATGTCTGCATATTTCTATGTGCATGGCACGATGAATATGATCTATGCCATCGGCATGTCCGTATCCGCCTTTTTACTGTATGCGAGTCTGGAATCTGCGGGAACCTATTCGTCCCTGCTTCATGTGGTCAGTGTCTGTGTGGATAAGGCCAATGAGATTCTGGAACTGGATACCATGGACATTGACGGACAGGAGATCACGCCGCCAAACCACGATATTGTGCTGGACAATGTGTCATTTTCCTATGACAGGAGAAAGATCATTGACGGCATTTCTCTGACGATCCCGGAGAAGACGACTACCGCGATCGTAGGGCCTTCCGGCAGCGGAAAGAGTACTCTGTGTAACCTGATCGCCAGATTCTGGGACGTGGATGCCGGAGCGGTGACTCTGGGCGGGATCAATGTCCGCGACTACAGCATGAACAGCCTGATGAAAAACTTCTCCTTCGTCTTCCAGACGGTGTATCTGTTTGCGGATACCATTGAGAACAATATCAAATTCGGCCGGCCGGAAGCAAGCCGGGAGGAGGTCGTGGATGCGGCAAAGAAGGCCTGCTGTCATGACTTTATCATGGCACTTCCGGATGGCTATGACACGGTGATCGGCGAGGGTGGTGCGACATTGTCCGGAGGCGAGAAACAGCGCATTTCGATCGCGCGTGCGATCATGAAGGATTCTCCGGTCATTATCCTGGATGAGGCGACTGCCAATGTGGATCCGGAGAATGAAAAGGATCTGGTGGATGCCATCGATGCGCTGACCCGTGAGAAGACCATTATCATGATCGCACACCGTCTTAAGACGGTCAGGAATGCCGATCAGATCGTGGTGGTGGATCAGGGAAAGATTTCGCAGAAAGGAACACACCGGGAACTGATGCAGCAGGAGGGAATCTATCGTCGGTTTGTGGATTCCAGACAGAAAGCGGTGAGTTGGAAGATTTAAGGGACGGGAAAGCCATTTGTACTTGCCGGAAAGATAACTTTAAATATTTATTAAATTTTGCACAGAAAGTTGAATTTTATCAGGTTTTCGCTTAGGATGAATAACAGAACTTACGAGAGATATAGAGAAGTATCGGAAAGGCATAGTGATTAGAATGGCGAAAATACCAATGAAAAACAGAATCAAAAATTTCATGCGCTGGGTGTTGGATGAATGTAAGGACAAGACGACATTGCTTCTGTTGTTGTGCGTGGCAGTGATCGTGTATTCACCGGTCTGGGGAGGATATCTGTTACACTTTCTGTTTGGCTGGAAATGGTGTTCCGCAGTGGCATCTGCCTGTCTGATCTTCTGGTCCGGTCCGTTTACTCCGTTTTTCCCGATCTGCATCGGTATTACACTGTGGATCAAGAGACGATTTGAAAAGAAGCAGGACGGGGAGGAGCGTCCCAGGGGACGACAGTGGGGAGAAATAGAGGAGGATCCATATATCACTTACAGCAAACTGTTCTGGCTGTTTCTGGCAGGAAGTGTGGCCGGAGTGCTTATTGAAGGAGTGTTCTGTGTCGTGAAGAAGGGACACTGGGAGAGCCATGTGGTCTCTGTGTTTGGTGCATTGAACATCCTGTATGGACTTGGCGCGGTGATCTTTTATGTCTGCGCGGTCAAGCTGCGCGAGAAACATCTTGTCACAAGGGTGCTGTTTATGACGGCGGCTGCAACGGTATTGGAATTGTGCGGAGGTCTGCTGCTGAGGTACGGTCTGGGCATGAGAGCCTGGAACTATGAGCATCAGTTTATGAACTACAAGGGTATCATCTGTCTGAATTATGCGATCGGCTGGGGCGTGGTGGCACTGGTCATGTGCCTGTCCTATACGAGGATCAACAACGTGCTGAGCAAGTTTCAGGGAAGATTCTGGGGCACAGCCTGTGTCGTGCTGACGCTGGTTCTGGTCGTAGACCTGTATTTTACCGGAGCGTCCATCCTGCGATGGAGCGAGAGGCATTATGGCATCGGGCCGCGTTCAAGATTTGCGCAGGAGATCGACATCGGGGCGCCGGATGACTGGATGCAGTCGCGTTTTGTCGAATGGAAATTTCTCAAATAATCATGATAAATAGAAAGAACCGGGATCATACCGTATGGTGTGGTCCCGGTTCTGTTTTGTCATCTGATTGGTTGAAAAATGACCTGCTGAAACGGTCTGGTCGTCTGCAAAGATCTGACCGTTCTCAGTCGGAATTATGGTCTCTGTCCGAGTCCACCCTCCAGAGTCAGCGTCTCGCCGGTCATAAATTTGAAATCCGGGGAGGCAAGCTGTACGCAGACGCGTCCGATCTCGGTCTCGACATTGCCATAGTGTCCCATCGGAGGCATCTTGACATTGGCCTTGAATGCATCCGGATACGCCTGCTCGAAGTTCTCAAGCTGTGCGGTCCAGGCCAGTGGACAGACGGCATTGACATTGATCCCGTCCGGACCCCATTCGGTCGCAGCGACACGGGTCAGTCCACGGATGCCCTCCTTGGCCGCCGCGTAGGCACACTGGCCGAAGTTTCCAAACAAGCCGGCTCCGGATGCAAAGTTGATCACGGATCCTTTGCTTTCCTTCAGATATGGATAGCAGGCTTTCATATAGTAGAATGCGGCATACAGACCGGAGTAGATCGCCAGATCAAACTGGGCGGTCGTGTGGTCTGCCAGGGTCACGCCGGAAGCGGAGGCCTGCGCATTGTTGATCAGGACATCAATGTGTCCGAAGGTCTTCACCGCCTCATCAATGACATGAGCCACAGTCGCTTCATTGTCCGCGCCGGCACAGATGTCTGCCTGCACAGGGAGCACCCGGATGCCATATTTTTCTTCCAATTCGGCCTTGGCGTCTGTCAGCTTCTGTACATTACGCCCGGTCACTACAATATTTGCGCCCTCCTTGGCATATGCGGTCGCAATGCCGTAGCCGATGGAGCCGCAGCTTCCATCCTGAAGTGTCGCCCGGCCGCCGCCGGTGATAATTACTGTTTTACCTGTAAGAAATCCCATTTGTAGTCTCCTTTCCGTTGGAATGGTAATTGATCAGTTTTCTTGATGATCATTATACCACGGCAGAGGGTATTTGTTCAATGTCATGATAATTTCCATTACATTGAATTGTTATACCAAGCAGGACCTGATCTGTGTGGCCGGCCGCGGTTATTATCAGGAGGAGGGTAAAGAGGCCATCGAGATGAAACCGGGCGACTGCATCAATATTCCGGCAGAGGTGAAGCACTGGCATGGCGCTGCGCCGGACAGCTGGTTCAGTCATCTGGCCGTTGAGGTGCCGGGCGAGGAGACCTCTAATGAGTGGTGCGAGGCTGTGTCTGACGAGGAGTATGGGAAGTTAAACTAAAGCAAATCTTCGTTGAGCAAACTCTTCCCCGCTTGACAATTCCCCGGAAAATAGATGACAATGGGAACGAACAATATACGAAAGAAATGAGGAATGAGATGAAAACATCAAATCTGACCACGGGTTCTGTGGCCAGAAGTACAGTGACCTTTGCTCTGCCGTATCTTCTGGCAGCGTTTTTGCAGACATTTTACGGAATGGTGGATCTGTATGTTGTCAAATTATACAATACGACGTCCACCTCTGCGGCTGTAGCGAACGGCAGCCAGATCATGCACATGGTGACGGTGGTCATCCTGGGATTTGCGATGGGAACGACGGTTCATGTGGGGCGCTGCGTCGGACAGAAAGATAAGAAGGGGATGTCCAGGATCATCGGTACGTCGATTCTGCTGTTTGCCCTGTTTGCACTGGTGTTCTGTGTGATCGCTGTGCTTGGCAACCGCGGCATTGTCGCGCTGCTTCGTGTGCCGGCACCGGCGGTGGAGGAGACCGTGCAGTATCTTCATATCTGTTTTCTGGGAATCCCGTTTATCGTGGCCTACAATGTGATCAGCAGTATCTTCCGTGGAGCGGGAGACTCCAGACATCCGATGTATTTTGTGCTGATCGCCTGTCTGGTCAATGTTGTGATGGACTTTGTGATGGTGGGTGGCTTTGGACTTGGCGCGAGAGGTGCTGCGATCGCTACCGTACTGGGACAGGGTGTGAGCGTTGTGGTCTCTCTGGTGATGATGTGCAAGATGGATCTGGGCATATCGGTATCGCGCCGTGACATCCGCTGGGATACCGAGACGGTGCGCAAGATCCTCTCGGTGGGCACGCCGATCGCAATGCAGGATGGCCTGATTCAGGTTTCCTTTGTCGTGATCACCGTGATCGCCAATGGACGTGGCCTGATCGATGCGACCGCTGTGGGAATCGTCGAGAAACTGATCGGATTCCTGTTTCTGGTTCCGTCTTCTTTCCTCTCTGCAATCTCCGCGATCACGGCGCAGAACATGGGTGCAGGGAAGCCGCAGAGAGCCAGACAGTCTCTGGGCTATGGACTGCTCATTACCATGACCTGGGGCGTGATGTGTTTCCTGTACAGCCAGTTCCTGCCGCAGACGCTGGTGGGGATCCTGACCAGAGACGGTGCGGTGCTGGCAGCCGGCTGTCTGTATCTGAAATCCTACGCGGCCGACACGTTTTTTGCGGCGATCCATTTCTGCTTCAGCGGATATTTCTGTGGAAATCAGAAGTCGGCGATTTCATTTTTTCACAATATTTTGTCAATCGTGCTTCTGAGGATCCCGGGATCCTATCTGGCCAGCAAATGGTGGCCGGATACCCTGTATCCGATGGGCTGGGCTGCACCGCTGGGATCGATCCTGTCGGGAATGATCTGTGTGGCATTTTTTATGTATGAGATTAAACGGGAAAAGAGGGATAAGAGTGAGTGATATGCAGAAGATACAGGCTGTGATCTTTGATGTGGATGGCGTGCTGTTTGATTCCATGTGGATGTGGGATGAGCTGGACGAAAAATACCTTCGGAGTCTGGGCCTGGAGATGAGAGAGGAGACGACCAAGGCGGTCAGCAAGATGAGTTTTGAGGAAGCTGCCGACTATTTGAGGGTTGAGTACCGGCTGGATCTGACTGTGGAGGAGATCGTCGGGCAGATCCAGGATATGGTGAGAAATTTTTACTATCAGGAAGTCACATTGAAGGCGGGAGTGCGCAGAATGCTGGAAAACCTTGCCAGGAGGGGGATTCCGGCGGTGATCGCCTCGGCGAGTGACCTGGATATGCTGGAACATGCATTGACCAGATGTCAAATTCGTCCTATGATAAAGAAGGTATTTACCTGCTCCGAGGTGGGTGCAGGCAAGACCAGACCGGATGTCTTTCTGGCAGCAGCCGAATATCTGGGCGTACAGCCGGAGCATTGTCTGATCGTGGAGGACTCTCTGCACGCGATCGAGACCGCGATACAGGCCGGGTTTGTGACGGCCGGAGTCTACGATGAAAGCAGCAGGCTGGAACAGGATGACATCAGGAATCAGGTGACATATTATGTGGGAGAACAGGAGACCATCGACAGTCTTCTGAACCGGTTATAGAAAGGATGGGTACGAAGATGAGACATACAGCATTGACGATTGCAGGAAGTGATTGCAGTGGAGGAGCAGGCATTCAGGCCGATATCAAGACGATGGTGAGCAATGGAGTCTATGCCATGAGCGCGGTGACTGCATTGACGGCACAGAATACTACAGGTGTAGAAGGAATTATGGAATCCACACCGGAATTTCTGGAGCAGCAGCTCGACAGCATTTTTACGGATATTTATCCGGAGGCGGTCAAGATCGGCATGGTGTCTTCGAGTGACCTGATCCATGTGATCGTGGAGAAACTGACGCAGTATCAGGCGCAGAATGTGGTGGTGGATCCGGTGATGGTGGCGACCAGTGGCTCCAGTCTGATCACCAGTGATGCCGTGGTGGCGATGACGCAGGAACTGTTCCCGGTCTGCAGTCTGGTCACTCCGAATATCCCGGAGGCACAGGTTCTTGCAGGAATGGATATCCGTGGGGCGCAGGACATGCAGGAGGCTGCGGTCAAGATGCATGAACTCTACGGCTGTTCCGTCCTGCTCAAGGGGGGACACAGCGTGGAAGATGCCAATGATCTTTTGTATCACGATGGAGTGATGAAATGGTTCCGCGCTGAGCGGATCGACAATCCAAATACGCATGGAACGGGCTGTACATTGTCCAGTGCCATTGCAGCGAATCTGGCCAAGGGATTTGATATGGATACCTCAGTCCTGCGCGCCAAACAGTATCTGAGCGGAGCACTCGGAGCCATGCTGGAGCTGGGACAGGGCTGTGGCCCACTCGATCACGGATTCTGCATGAACAATCCATATACCAGGACACCATCGGAGCAGATTTAAGCTATAGAAAAGGAAAGAAAACCATGATATTGATCAGAGGAGGACGTGTGGTGGATCCCACCACAGGAACAGATAACTGTCTGGAGGTGCTGATCCGGGAAGACAGGATCGAGCAGGTCGGGGAGCATCTGAGCGTGGATGATCCGGATGTTCGGGTGCTGGACGCCACGGGACTGGTGGTAGCGCCGGGACTGATGGATGCCCATGTGCATTTCAGAGATCCCGGATTTACCTACAAGGAAGACATTGAGACCGGAGCGGCGGCAGCCGGACGCGGAGGCTTTACCTCCGTGGTCTGCATGGCCAATACCAAACCTGCCGTGGATAATCCCGAGACTCTTGCATATTGTTTAGAAAAGGGAGCAAAGACCGGTATACATATGTATCAGGCGGCTACCGTCACCAGAGGGATTGACGGAAAGACGCTGGTGGACATGGAGCAGCTGGCCGCAAAGGGGGCAGCAGGCTTTACAGATGATGGCATTCCGATCCTCGACGAGAAGGTGCTGGTCGAGGCGATGCAGCGCGCCAGAGCACTTGATCTTCCGGTGAGCCTTCATGAGGAAGATCCGGCCTTTATCGAGGGCGCAGGAGTGCATCAGGGAGAGGTGTCCCGCAGACTGGGATACGGTGGAGCATCCCGCACGGCGGAGGATGTGATGGTGGCCAGAGACTGTATTCTGGCTCTCCACACCGGAGCGTCTGTCTGCATCCAGCACATCAGTTCCGGCAATTCCGTGGAGCTGGTGCGCACAGCCAGAAAACTGGGGGCGGATGTCCATGCGGAGGCGACGCCACATCATTTCACATTGACTGATGAGGCGGTGCTGACCTACGGAACGCTGGCGCGGATGAATCCGCCGCTTCGCACGGAGCAGGATCGTCAGAAGATCATTGAGGGACTGAAGGATGGAACGATCGATATGATCGTGACGGATCATGCGCCTCACAGCAGGGAAGAAAAGGAACGCCCGCTGGCAGAGGCTCCGAGCGGCATTACCGGATTGGAGACTTCTCTGGGACTTGGCATCCGCTCTCTGGTACAGCCGGGACATCTGAGCCTGATGCAGCTTCTGGCCTGCATGAGCACCAATCCGGCCAGGTTCTACCGCCTGACACCGGCCAGTGTGACACCGGGAGCGGTGGCAGATCTGGTGATCTTTGGCGAGAACGAAGTATGGACCGTGGATCACTATGCGTCCAAGGCGTCCAACAGTCCGTTTACCGGATGGGAACTTCCGGGTAAGGTGCATGCGACGATCGCGTCCGGTAAGATCGTATATGAAGCAGAATAATGGAGGAACAAACCTATGTCTAAGAAAATTGGAAGAAATGATCCGTGCTGGTGTGGCAGCGGCCGCAAATATAAGACCTGTCATGAGGCATTTGATATGAAGATCCGCGGTTTTGAGAATCAGGGTTGCATTGTACCGCCTCATGAGATCATCAAGACACCGGCGCAGATCGAGAAGATCAAGGAGAGCTGCAAGATCAATGTTGCGGTTCTTGACCGCATTGAGAAGGAGATACATGCGGGGATGGACACGGCACAGATCGATCAGATCGTGTATGACATGACCACGCAGATGGGAGGTATTCCGGCTCCGTTGAACTATGAGGGCTATCCTTACAGTGTCTGCACCTCTGTCAATGAACAGGTCTGCCATGGATTTCCTTCTAAGGATGTGATCCTGAAGGAGGGCGACATTATCAATGTCGACTGCTCTACGATCCTTCACGGATATTTTTCGGATTCTTCCCGTATGTTCTGCATCGGGGAGGTCAGCCCGGAGAAAAAGAAGCTGGTCGAGGTGACCAGAGAGGCGATCTACAAGGGACTCGAGCAGGTAAAGCCATGGGGATTCCTGGGTGATATGAGCCAGGCGGTTCATGATTATGCCTATGAGCGCGGCTATACGATCGTGCGTGAGATCGGCGGTCATGGTGTCGGACTGGAATTCCATGAGGATCCGTTCGTAGGCTATCACGGAACGGCAGGCACGGATATGCTGCTGGTTCCGGGCATGATCTTCACCATCGAGCCGATGGTCAATATGGGCACGGAGGAGATCTACACCGACCAGGACAATGGCTGGGAGGTCTACACGGCAGATGGCATGCCGTCAGCGCAGTGGGAGATCATGGTGCTGGTGACCGAGGATGGCCATGAGGTGCTGAGCTGGTAACCGGGGATTGCCATGGGATGCTGAGCCGGTAATCGAAGAGTTTGGCCGGGAATTTGTGCTTGACAAATGACTGCTCAGAGTTTACTCTGAATGTATAAATAAAGACAAACCGTTGAAGTGGAGATAAAAATAGCGGTGCACTCACAGAGAGTCCGGGTGGCTGAGAACCGGGCAGGACGCAAACTATTAAATGGACCACTGAGGGCACAGTCAAAGGCGGAGACGCTGAGTATTCTGTGACGTGGAGGCATACGTCAGTTGCCAGGGATATGATGGTATCCTGCAAAGCGCACTGCATCAGAGATGTGGTGAATCAAGGTGGCACCGCGAAGAGATTCGTCCTTGACAGACCCGATGGGTCTGTCAGGGACTTTTTTACTTTATAGGAAACTTCTCGTTTCCTATAATATAAAAACGCTCCGCGAGGATGCGGTCACTGCACAGAGGAGGATTGCAGGATAGAGACAGGTATTACACAAGGAGGGTAACGCTGTGAATAACATGAGACCGACATTGGAAGAGGCAAAGAAGATGGCTGCATCCGGAGATTACAGACGCATTCCGGTGAGCTGTGAGATTCCGACCGATGGGATCACTCCATCGGATGTGATGAAGAGACTGCGCTACGTGAGCAGACACTGCTTCCTGCTGGAGAGCGCGGAGGACAACCAGAAATGGGGACGTTATACATTTCTGGGTTACGATCCTGAGGTGGAGATCACCTGTCAGGACGGGCAGATGCGCATTGCCTCCAATACGGAGCAGTTACAGCAGGTGCAGCATCCCGGCGATGTGATCCGCAAGATCCTGGCAGAGAACAAAAGCCCGAGGATCCCGGGACAGCCGAGTTTCACGGGAGGACTGGTCGGTTATTTCTCATATGACTACATCAAGTATGCAGAACCTGTCCTGAATTTTGGACAGGAGGGAGCGGAGGATTTCAAGGATGTGGATCTGATGCTGTTTGACAAGGTGATCGCCTTTGACCGCAAGGAAGACAAGATCGTGCTGATCTGCGGCGCAAAGACCGGAGATCTGGACACCGCCTATCATAAGGCAGAGATGGAACTGGCGATGATGGCAGAACTGGTGACAGGCGGCAGACAGGCCGAGTTTGTACCGATCAGTCTGGAGGAAGAGCTGAAACCGAGATTCAGCAAAGAGAGATATTGTGACATGGTTCGCAAGGCTCAGCAATATATTCATGAGGGTGACATTTTCCAGGTGGTCCTGTCTAATCCGCTGGAGGCGAAGGCAGCGGGAAATCTGTTTGGAACGTATGAGGTGCTGCGCCGTACCAATCCTTCCCCGTATATGTTTTATTTTGCAAGTGACAGCATTGAGCTGGCAGGAGCTTCTCCGGAGACGCTGGTGAAACTGGAGGGCGATACGCTTCACACCTTCCCGCTGGCCGGCACCAGAAAACGTGGTGCGACACCACAGGAAGACGAAGAATTGGAGCGTGGCCTGCTGAAAGATGAAAAGGAGCTGGCAGAGCACAATATGCTTGTGGATCTGGGACGCAATGACATCGGCAAGGTGAGCACGATCGGATCAGTTCAGGTAGAGGATTATATGCAGGTGCTGAGATTCTCCCATGTCATGCATATCGGTTCCACGGTAGCCGGCACGATCCGGCCGGATCTGGATGCCGTGGATGCGATGGATTCCATCCTGCCGGCGGGAACTCTGTCAGGGGCACCGAAGATCCGGGCATGCCAGATCATCCATGAACTGGAGGGCGGCAACCGCGGTGTCTATGGCGGTGCGATCGGATATCTGGATTTTGCGGGCAATATGGACACTTGTATCGCGATCCGCCTGGCATACAAGAGAGGCGACAAGGTGTATGTGCGCTCAGGAGCCGGAATTGTGGCTGACAGCGTGCCGGAGAGTGAGTTTGAGGAATGTATCAATAAAGCAAAGGCGGTCGTACAGGCACTGCCACAGGGAAAGGAGGACTAGATATGTTGCTGCTGATCGATAATTACGACAGTTTTTCTTATAATCTGTTCCAGCTGGTGGGGGCTGTGGAACCGGATATCCGCGTGGTGCGCAATGATGAGCTGACCGTCGGGGAAGTCGGAGATCTTGCACCGGATGCCATTATCATTTCCCCGGGACCGGGACGCCCGGCCGATGCGGGTATCTGTGAGGATGTGATCCGTACTTACGCAGGGAAGATCCCGATCTTTGGGGTCTGTCTGGGACATCAGGCCATCAGTGAAGTGTTTGGAGCATCGGTAAGCTATGCACCACAGTTGATGCACGGCAAACAGTCCCGTGTGACCTTCCGGGGAGAGAGTCCTCTGTTTGAAGGCATGGGTGACAGCATGCCGGCTGCGAGATATCATTCGCTGGCGACGGTGGCTGAGTCGATCCCGGAGGAACTGCTGGTCACGGCGGTCAGTGATGATGGAGCGGTGATGGCGGTGGAGCACAGAGACTATCCGGTGTACGGAGTACAGTTTCATCCGGAGTCCGTCATGACACCGGAAGGGATCACGATCATCCGGAACTTTATGAAGATCGTAGAACAGTTTCAGAAAGGAACAAAGGCATGAACATATTAGAAGAAATTGCAGGTAAGACCAGAGAGCGCATTGCCGTGCGCAGACGTGAGGTTTCTCTGGAAGACCAGAAACATATGGCAGCGGAGACCGCCGGGATCAGAAGGGCGGATCAGAGTTTTCTGGATGCGCTTAAAAATCCGGGGATCGGCTTCATCTGTGAGGTGAAAAAGGCCTCCCCATCCAAGGGGCTGATCGCAGAAAATTTCCCGTATCTGGACATTGCCAGAGAGTACGAAAATGCGGGAGCCAGTGCCATATCCTGCCTGACGGAGCCGTTCTATTTCCAGGGAAAGAATGACTATCTGGACGAGATAAGCAGCGCAGTCAATATTCCGGTGCTGCGCAAGGATTTTACAGTAGATGAGTATATGATCTATGAGGCCAAAAATCTGGGGGCTTCCGCGATCCTGCTGATCTGTGCGATCCTGAGTCCATCCCAGTTACAGGAGTATCGTCTGATCGCGCAGGAGCTTGGGATGGATGCTCTGGTGGAGACCCACAGTGAGCAGGAAGTAGAGATGGCGCTGAACAGCGGTGCGCAGATCATCGGTGTCAATAACCGCGATCTCCGGACGTTTGCGGTCGATGTCAACAACAGCCTGCGTCTTCGTGAAATGGTGCCGCAGGACATTGCCTTTGTCTCTGAGAGCGGAATCCGCACGGCGCAGGATATCGCGAAGCTGGCGCAGAACGGAACCGATGCAGTGCTGATCGGCGAGACGCTGATGCGCGCTCCTGACAAAAAGAAGATGCTGGAAGAATTAAAAAAGGGATATTGATCGATCAATATCCCCCTACGGAAAAGTGCATATAGTCTTTGGTGTGTGACCACAGACACTGCTTGAGTCCTCTTTTTTTCATGGCCTGCGCCACATCGCCGTTCTTTGGAATGGAGTATGGATCCTTACCCGGCTTCCAGTAGGAACCGGCCACGACCTTTCCCTTGACGATCATACAGTTTTCGTTGGCATTGATGTCCACGGAAAGTCCGAGGTTGTGAAGAGAAGAACTCTTCTTTCCACGCCATTCAAATCCGCCGATCTCGTAGATCGGAAACTTGTCTTCGCCTTCATAGATCTCCTGGAAGGCTTTCTTAAACTGCTTGGCTACGGCTTTGTTTACGGTGACATATTTGATCTTGGTCACTTTCTTTCCCTTGCGGCCGTGAGCGAAATCCCAGACCTTAACCTTGATCGTCGTCATATGCTTCATGGCCTTTGCCCTGGTGGAACACTGTCTGCGGATCTTTGCTATGTTGATCCGTGAGGAGGCCTCTGCCTTGCTGGTGCGCGCTGTCTGCAGGTTGCATGTCAGGCACATCAGCGCGATACCTGCCACATAAAATACTTTCTTTACCTTCAATAATTTCATATATTTTCGTAAACCTCATAGGTTGAACCGTGGTGAACAGTCACACCGGTTCGTAAAAATCTTCTCTGTTTTGTAGTATCTGTTAATAAATGTAACATAATTGTAACAAAATATCAAGGAAATCTTAAATATTATTTAGAAAACGATTGCGAATGTTACAAAAAAATATGAATAAATATATTGAGGGAGCCTGTTTTATGTGGTATGCTTATTCAGAATTTGTGTAAAACTCTGTCCGGGGGCGAAGGCAGAGGCACGGCCAGGCCGGCACGACAGGAAGTATCGCTCGGAAATGAGGAGAACGATGAAGTTTATCAAGGATATTTTGAAGGGCGTGGTGATCGGAGTTGCCAATGCCATTCCCGGTGTAAGTGGTGGAACCATGATGGTTTCCATGGGTGTATACGATGATATCATCTTTTGTGTCACCCATATCTTCAAACAGCTCAAAAAGAGTGTGATGATCCTGCTTCCGTATGTGATCGGTATGGCGGTGGGGATTGTAGGACTGGCATATGCCATCGAATGGCTGATGGCACCGGAACATATTCCGATGCAGACCAGTCTGGTCTTTATCGGTCTGATCCTGGGTGGGATCCCGGCGATCTGGCAGCATCTCAAAGGAAAGAAGATGGGGATTTCCCATGGACTGGTCTTTCTGGTGTTTTTCCTGGCGATCATCGCGATGGAGGCATTTGGGGGCAGTGGCAAGGATGTGGTACTGTCTGCCAATCCGGTGATGCTTATCAAGCTGTTTGGAGTCGGTGTGATCGCTTCTGCGACGATGGTGATCCCGGGTGTCAGTGGTTCCATGATGCTGATGATCATGGGGTATTACAACCCGGTGCTGCACGCGATCAAGGATATTGTGAGTGCACTTAAAGACGGTCAGTGGGGTGTGTTTTTTGAGAACTGTATTCCGATGATCCCATTTGGTCTCGGTGTATTATTGGGAATTTTTGCGATTGCAAAAGTAATTGAATTCTTACTTGAGAAAGCGGAGGGTATCACTTACTGCGCCATCATGGGTCTTGTGATCGCATCTCCGGTAGTTATCCTGATGAGAGCCTACAAAGACGGCTATGCAGGAGACTTCACTCCGGGTAAGATCCTGACCTGCCTGATCGCGCTGGCTGTAGGAACAGCGATCGCGCTTCTGCTTGGCAAGCCGGATCCACAGGAGAGTGAACAGTAAACAGACAATACGTATTAATGAGATGCCTGATGAAGGGCGTCGGATGCCTGGCGGACAGCCTGGGCCAGTTGATCGGCACAGGAGGTTCCTTTGAAGCCACATTCGATGCCCTTTACTTTTTTCTCAATCTCATCGACAGTCAGTCCGTCGACCAGACTGGATACTGCTTTGAGGTTGCCGTTGCAGCCTCCGGTGAATGAGACGTTGGAGATGTGATCCTGCTCATCAATGTCAAATGAGATCACGGAAGAACAGGTTCCGCGGGTACGATATTCATAGTGCATAGTTTGTTCGCTCCTTTTGTTTGTTTTAGTTTGTTATAGATTTTGTACGGCCCGGTCCAGCACGGTGGCAATGTCATCGTGGATCAGAAGATCGGCGCGGGCATCTGCCTGGGTACTGCTCTTGTTGATCAGCACCAGGTGGTCTCCCTGGAAATAACGCAGCAGACCGGCGGCCGGATAGACGACCAGAGAGGTGCCTCCCACGATCAGAGTGTCCGCCTCGGCGATCGCCCGGATCGCACCGCTGACTACCTCATCGTCCAGACCCTCCTCATATAATACAACATCCGGCTTAATGATGCTACCACAGTCTTTGCAGCGCGGAATGCCGGGAGCATCCAGAATGTCCTGCATCGTATAGAAGCGGTGGCAGCCGGTACAGTAGTTGCGCAGCACAGAGCCGTGAAGCTCGTAGACACAGCGGCTTCCAGCGGCCTGATGCAGTCCGTCAATGTTCTGGGTGACTACGGCGCGCAGGATCGACATGCGCTCGAGTGTGGCCAGTGCCCTGTGACAGGCATTGGGCGCTACGTCCGGATAGAGCAGTTTGTCCTTATAAAATGCATAGAAATCTTCCGGATATTGCTGGAAGAAAGTGTGGGAGACCAACTGCTCCGGGGTGAACTGACGGTTCAGTCTCTGGCTGAACAGCCCGTTGCTGCTGCGAAAATCGGGAATGCCGGAAGCCGTGCTGACACCGGCACCTCCGAAGAAGACACCGCGCTTTGTGTGGCGCAGGATGTGTGTTAACTGTTCAATCTGAGGATCCATGATCGTTCCTTTCCGGGCCGGTTATCTGGAGACGAGTCCGGCAAGTTCTGCCATCTCCCGGATACTTTTTTTGGAGACCAGTTTGCCATGGTACTCGATCAGCCCTTTTTTGCTGCCGGTAAAGATATCGGCAGGTTCGTATTTTCTAAGGATGATTTTACCATCTTCCAGAGAAATTTCCAACTCCTCATGTTCCTCCACGCCCAGAGTGCGGCGCATCTCGATCGGGATCGTGATCCGTCCCAGATCATCCAGTTTTCTGATAATTCCTGTAGATTTCATAGTGGTACTCCTTTCTGTCTTTCCGCCCGGAGGCGGGCCTGTGCAAGTCACCTCTAATATAGCACCCGCCGGGGATTGGTACAATTCGCACTGGAAATTACTGGAAAAAGAAAGTCAGCCAAACGGCAAACGGAAGAAAAAAAAGCCAAATGGGATAAAAAGGCTTGCAATTTGAAGCATCAGGTGGTAACCTTACAGTCAGATAGCAAAACGATGAAGAGAAGAGTACTGACGGGACCGTGATTGCAGAGAGAGACTGTAGCTGAGACGTCTTATCACCCCCGGAAGGAAGACCACCTCTGAGTGACACCAATCATGTCCGGTCGACACCGTTATCGTCGAGATGAGCAGTTTTGGACAGCGTACACCGCTGACAGGACTGGAAGCAGGGTGGAACCACGTAACAGATAGTACGTCCCTTCTGGCAGAGATGCCGGAAGGGATTTTTTTACTTTATAGGAAACTTCTCGTTTCCTATAAAGTAAAAAAATCCGCGAGGATGCGCATCTCGCGGAGAAGAAGTTAGCTGTAAACAGCACCGCTCGAGCGCGAAAGAGTCGCAAGCGACTCTTTGTTATTTGTTTTTTTATGTGTGATGACATTGAAGGAGGTAACATTATGAAAGTAACATTGAAAGATGGTTCAGTAAAAGAGTACCAGCAGGCAATGTCCGTATATGATATTGCGCTGGATATCAGCGAGGGACTGGCCCGTGTGGCCTGTGTCGGCGAGGTGGACGGAGAGGTTGTAGATCTTCGTACGATCGTGGACAAAGACTGTACCCTCAATATCCTGACCTTCGATTCTGAGGAAGGCAAGAAAGCATACCGTCACACCTGTGCACATGTGATGGCAGAGGCAGTCAAGCATCTGTTTCCGGAGGCAAAACTCACGATCGGACCGGCGATCGATGATGGATTCTACTATGATTTTGATATGCCGAGCCTGACCCGGGAGGATCTGGATGCCATTGAAAAAGAGATGAAGAAGATCATCAAGAAGGGAGACCGCCTGGAGAGATTCACACTTTCAAAGGAAGAGGCAGTCAAGCTCATGACAGAGCGCGATGAGCCATACAAGGTGGAGATGATCGAGGATCATCCTGAGACAGATACCCTGTCTTTCTATCAGCAGGGAGACTTCATCGAGTTCTGCGCAGGACCACATCTGATGAGCACAAAGCCGATCAAGGCATTTAAACTGACTTCCTCCTCCGCAGCGTACTGGAGAGGCGATGCCAGGAATAAGACACTGACCCGTATCTACGGAACTGCATTCAGCAAGAAGGCAGATCTTGAGGCACATCTGGAGTATCTGGCAGACATCAAGAACAGAGATCACAACCGTCTGGGACGTGAGATGGAGCTGTTTACCACGGTGGATGTGATCGGTCAGGGACTTCCGCTGTTCATGCCAAAGGGTACCAAGATGATCCAGAAGCTGCAGCGCTGGATCGAGGATCTGGAGGACAATGAGTGGGGCTACGTGCGTACCAGAACACCTCTGATGGCCAAATCTGATCTGTACAAGATGTCCGATCACTGGTATCACTACAAAGAGGGAATGTTCGTGCTCAATGATGACGGAGTTCATTATGAGAGCGAGGAGGCCGAGAAGGCTGCCATGCAGGCAAAGGCCGAGGCCGGAGAGGAAGAGGAGAAGAACGGCAAGGAGGTTATGGCACTTCGTCCAATGACCTGTCCGTTCCAGTATTTTGTATACAAGGCAAAACAGCACAGCTACCGTGATCTTCCGTATCGTATGGGTGAGACTTCCACGCTGTTCCGTAACGAGGATTCCGGCGAGATGCACGGACTGACCCGTGTCCGCCAGTTTACGATCTCCGAGGGACATCTGATCTGTACACCGGAGCAGATGGTTGACGAGTTCAAGGGGTGTATGGCTCTTGCCAAGTATTGTCTGACCACACTCGGCGTGGAGGAGGATGTGACGTATCATCTCTCCAAATGGGATCCGGAGAAACCGGACAAATATCTGGGCTCTGCAGAGGTCTGGGAGCAGACACAGCAGCATATGCGTGACATTATGAATGAGCTGGATATCGAGTACACCGAGGATGTCGGAGAGGCCGCATTCTATGGACCAAAGATTGATATCAATACCAAGAACGTGTACGGAAAAGAGGACACGATGATCACGATCCAGTGGGATGCCCTGCTGGCAGAGCGATTCGATATGTATTATATCGACCAGAATGGTGAGAAGAAACGTCCATACATCATTCACAGAACTTCTCTGGGATGCTACGAGCGTACCCTTGCATGGCTGATCGAGAAATATGCCGGCAAGTTCCCTACATGGCTGTGTCCGGAGCAGGTGCGTGTCCTTCCTATCTCTGAGAAATACGAGGGATATGCAGACAGCGTGCTCAAAGAGCTCAAGAAAAACGGCATTGATGCCACAGTAGACAACCGTTCTGAGAAGATCGGTTACAAGATCCGTGAGGCACGTCTGAACAAGGTGCCATACATGCTGGTAGTCGGTGCACAGGAAGAGGAGAATCAGATGGTTTCCGTGCGCAGCCGTTTCGTCGGCAACGAGGGACAGAAGCCTCTGGCTGAGTTTATCGATGCCATCTGCAAAGAGATCCGCACCAAGGAGATCCGTCAGGAACTTCCGGAGGATGAGAAGAAACGCTAAAACATGAAGTGTGGTTTTTGCGGGCGGCATGGCAGAATGCGATATCGGGCGCAGAAAACACGCGCAAAGTTAGGCGAGAAACGGAATAGATATGAAAAAACAGGAGAAAAATTATTTGGATCAGAGGGCGGCAGGCATCCTGATGCCGATCTTCAGCCTGCCCTCACCATACGGGATCGGAACGCTGGGGCGTGCCGCCTACGAGTTCATCGATGAACTGAAGGAGGCAGGACAGACCTACTGGCAGGTGCTGCCGGTGGGGCCTACCAGCTTCGGCGACAGTCCGTATCAGTCCTTTTCCGCTTTTGCCGGCAATCCTTATTTTATCGATCTGGATATGCTGGTGGAGGAAGGGCTGCTCGAGAAACAGGAAGTGGACAGCGTGGACTGGGGAGCCAACCCACAGGACATTGACTATGCGCTTCTGTACGAGAAGAGATTTCCGGTGCTGCGCAGGGCATTTGCCAGGAGCAGCCATCGTGAGGAGTCCGCATACCGCACCTTTTTGAAGAAGAACAGATACTGGCTGGCAGACTACAGCCTGTATATGGCATTGAAATTTGCACATCAGGGACAGGAGTGGCAGCTCTGGGAGCAGGATCTTGCATTCCGCGACAAAAAAGCGATCCGGGAGGCGATGACCACCTATCAGGAGGACATGGAATTCTGGATGTTCTGTCAGTACAAATTCTTCCGGCAGTGGAAGGCATTGAAGAAATATGCAGGGAAGAGCAAGATCCGTATTATCGGAGACATCCCGCTGTATGTTTCCATGGACAGCGCCGATGTCTGGGCCCATCCGGATCTGTTTGAACTGGATGAGAGAAGAAGACCGATCAATATCGCAGGAGTTCCGCCGGATTGTTTTTCGGAGGATGGCCAGAGATGGGGCAATCCGCTGTATCGCTGGGATGTGATGGAGACCGATGGCTTTGACTGGTGGGCACGCCGCATGAAGGCCAATGCCGATCTGTATGATGTCATCCGCATTGACCACTTTATCGGGATTGTCAATTACTGGTCGATCCCGGCAAGCTGTCCGACTGCGATCGATGGAACATGGCGCAAAGGGCCGGGACGCAAGCTGACCGATGTCATTGCCGCAGCGACACCGAAGGCAGATATCATCGCCGAGGATCTGGGTGTGGTAGGGCCAAAGGTTCGCCGGCTGATCCAGAAGACCGGCTGGCCGGGGATGAAGATCCTCGAGTTTGCCTTTGACGGAGACGCCGCCAATGAATATCTTCCGCATCATTATGAGAGTGTGAACTGTCTGGTGTACGGCGGTACCCATGACAATGAGACGTTGATGGGATATTACGGCGTCAAAAAGAAAAAAGATCTGGAATTTCTGATGGATTATCTGCACATTAAGAAAAAAGAGCAGATTCCATGGGCGATGATCCGTGCAGCGTACAGCTCGATCGCCAATACCGCGATCTTCCAGATGCAGGATATCCTGAAACTGGACAATAAGGCGCGTATCAATCTGCCGTCCTCTGTGGGGCAGAACTGGCGCTGGAGAATGCTTCCGGGCGCATTTACGCAGAAGCATCAGAAGAAATTAAAGAAATACTGCCGGATCTACAGCCGGTAATAAAAATGGACGATCACATATCAGCATGTGGTCGTCCGTTTCTTTTTCGTTTGATCTGTCCTGTGTTTACTCCATCGCTTCGCGGATCGCGGCTGCCAGTTTCTCGGAGTCTACGGCCTCACCCTGCGGCCAGGTGATGGACACGGTATCTCCCTTGTAACGGGGGATGAGGTGAACGTGAAGATGGAAGACGGTCTGTCCGGCTGCCTCTCCGTTGTTCTGAAGGACATTGATGCCGTCGCAGTGTAAGGTCTTCTGCATGGCAGCAGCACAGGTGCGCGCTACTTTCATGATCTTTTCGGCGTCATCGTCCGGCAGCTCAAAAAGGTTGGCGGCATGGTTCTTCGGAACGATCACGGCGTGGCCTTTGGAAGCCGGTGCAATGTCTAACATAACGATGAAATCATCGTCCTCATAAATCTTGTTGGATGGAATCTGTCCTCCTGCAATCTTGCAGAAAATACAATCGTCAAGTACATGTTTACTCATAATGGTCATGGGCGGGAGTGTTCCCGTCGTCTCCTTTCTGTAATGATATGAATCAGGGCCGCCAGGATCACGCCGCTGATCATACCGCCGATATGTGCGGCATTGTCTACGTCCGGCGTGGAGGCTCCGCTGTAAATACTGAGTAAGATCATAAATACGATCTGCCACCGCGAAGTCCGGTATCCGGTGCTGATGCCGGTCAGGATCAGTACCACCAGAGCACCCATCAGACCGAAGATGGCACCGGATGCGCCCAGAGACAGAGTGCTGTCGTCCTGTATCATATTATAGATCATGGACGTAAGACCCGCAAGGATTCCCGTGGAAAAATACAGGATGGTGAAGCGCAGATGTCCCCAGCGCATCTCGATAAAGGATCCGATGAACAGCAGGACGGTCATATTATTGAAAATGTGATCCAGGCCACCGTGCAGGAACATACAGGTGAAGATGCGGTAATACTGGTGATCCCGGAAAAAGGAGGTCCAGGAAAGCATGCCGGCCCGCTGCACCTCGGGAAAGGAGGCACCGGTCAGGAAGGGAAGTCCTGCGTAGATCAGGATATTGACCAGAATGATCGCGAGCGTGACAAACGGGATCGGCAGTCTTTGCCGGATGATCGGCGCATCCAGGGCGTGCTCCAGCGGATCAAACAGGGAGGAAGATTTCTCGTAGGCCATCAGCCGGTTGTAGACACTGTTCCATACCCAGTAGGCTTCATGCTCGGAGAAAATGGACCGGGCATCCTCCGGTGTGGGAGAGAGGTACAGGAACAGAACCTGCCAGCAGGCGCGCGGGGATTCCAGGCGGTCTTCCATGGATTCCAGGACGATCTCCTTTATCTTCCGAAAGTACTCGCAGCAGGCAGAAGAAAACATTCCTCTGGCATCCATGGTGATGACCAGCAGGTCGCAGCCCTCCGCGTTTTGATGGTAGATCCGGGTCAGGTTATCGGCCGTGGCGATCATCCGGTACCCCTGTTCCCTGAGTCTCTGATCGATCTGTTTCATAGAAATCTCCAATCTTTTTGATACTTGTCTTGCAGATAAATATATCAGTAGTGTAAAATGGTTTGAAGAAAATGTAAAGAGCAGGCAGGAAAACCCCCGGAAAGGAAGCAGGTGCCATTATGATAGAGAAGTCGCTGGGCAAGGTATACGAGAAATTTAAGATTCATTTTTATCAGTCCGTATTTGAAAAGATCGAGAACAGGGAGCTGACGCTGACGACGGTGGAGACCTTCTGTATTGAGATCATTTATGCGTTGGATCATCCGACGGTCTCGGAGTTTGCGGATTATATCAAGATCTCATCGCCCAATGCGGCATACAAGGTAAACTGTCTGATCCGCAAGGGATATCTGCGCAAGGTGCAGGATCAGAAAGATAAGAGAAAATACTATCTGGAAGTGACAGAGAAATATATGGACTATTACAATATCAGCACCAGTTATATGGAGACGGTGATGAAGCGCGTGGAGAAGCATTTTTCCGAGGAGGAACTGGAACTGCTGAACCGGATGCTGGAGGATGTCCAGAGTGAATTGATGGGGGAAGTCGCCGGGCTTGACCGGATTGAGTGATTCATTGACCGGATGGAAAGATCGTATAATGATTTCTGTGATGGAAAAACGAAGAGGACGTCGTGACGTCCTCTTTTTTGTCGAGGAATGCCGGAATATAGGCTCTGATCTGCAGACAATCAGCCGGAAAAGCCGTTATCCTTAATCCAGAAGTCATCGGGAGAGGAGAGATGGAAATGAGAGAATGGTTGCTTCAGGGCAACGGACAGATCCTGCTGGGAGTAGTGACGATGGGAATCTGTCTGGCAGAGATACTGGCTGCCTTTTTGTATGGGCGGGTAGCGCATGCGGCGGGACAGCTCAAGACGACACAGAATCAGAGGATGCGTCAGATCGCACGACAGTATGAGTCGTATTATAGAATGGGAATGAAGACAATGGATATGTCCCATTATGTGGATAGGTGTCTGCTGGATTACCGGAGTTTCGGAGTGCCTCTGATCTCCTGGGGAAGAATCGGACAGATGGGGACGGCAGTCATACTCTGGTGTTTTTCCATGCTGTTTCTGGGCGGTTATCTGACGCATCTGTCCGGAGCCTGGAGCGGAAGACTGGCTGTGGTGATGCTGCTTTGCCTGGGCGCATGCCGGGTGTTTGAGGGCGTTCTGGGGCTGCGGGGAGCGTATGAGCGGATCCGGATCCAGGTGCTTGATTATATGGAGAATGTCATACACAGCAGACTGCAAAAGGAGGAGAGCAAGCCGGAGAGCACCGGTCAGGTGCAGCTTGGCCAGTCGGAGGCGGTCAGGACGCCATCACAGGTGGCATCTGCCGAGGCCCCGCAGGAGATTGAGACAGACCGCGCGATCCTGCTCGATGAGATCCTGAAAGATTATCTGTAACTCTATAACCTGGAAAAGGAAAGCAAATGTGGGAAGACCCCGGGAGGAAATGGAAATGGAAAAGAGATATATGATATCGGATGCCGCCAAGATGGTGGCAGTGGAAAATCACGTACTGCGCTACTGGGAGGAGGAACTGGATCTGAAGATCCCGCGCAATGAAAAGGGACACCGCTATTACCGGCAGGAGGAGATCGATCTGCTGCGTCAGATCCACGAGTGGAAGGAGCAGGGATTTGTGTTAAAGGCGATCCGGCGGATGCTGCCGGAGAGGGAGCGGATCGGTAAGATGAGTGCCCAGGAACTGTATCGTCTGCGCGAGGAGTACAACGGACAGGTTCTCAAGGAGGAAGAGACACAGATCCGTCACAAGGTCATTCCAATGTACCGCGAAAACAAACCGGTGGCAGGGGAGGAGGCAGATGAACGGCTCCGTCGGTTTGAGGAGATGATGAAGGATATGGTGGGACAGGCCGTGCATGAGGCGATGAAGCAGGAGCGCGAACTGTGGCAGAAGGAACAGACCTGTGTGCTCCGGCAGACCGCACAGTCCCAGGAGACGCAGGCGCAGCTTCTGGGACAGATCCTGGAGGAACTGCGCGGACCGCACAGTGAGGTGGCCGCTGCACGGGAAAAGAAAGCAAGACGCGGCCTTTTCCACAGAAAAGACAAACCGATTGCGAAGAGTCAGAGATAGTGATATATTTATGGGAGTGAACCAAAGAAACGAAAGAAAGGTATGGTAATAACATGGGAAAATTTACATTCGAAAAATGTGGTGATATCGAAGGCCTGTATACGATTCAGCCGACCGTATTCGGCGATGCCAGAGGATATTTCATGGAGACATACAACTATGAGGATTTCAAGGCAGCGGGCCTGGATATGGTCTTTGTTCAGGACAACCAGTCCAGCTCCACCAAGGGAGTGCTTCGCGGGCTGCATTTCCAGAGAGAGCATACCCAGGGCAAACTGGTGCGCGTCGTATCCGGTGAGGTGTTCGATGTGGCTGTGGATATCCGCAAGGGGTCCAAGACCTTTGGAAAGTGGTTTGGTGTGACTCTTTCCGCAGAAAAGAAAAATATGTTCTATATCCCGGAGGGATTTGCACATGGATTCTATGTCCTGTCAGACACTGCAGAGTTCACCTACAAGTGCACGGACTTCTATGATCCAAGTTCTGAGGGAGGTATCAAGTGGGATGATCCGACTATCGCTGTAGATTGGCCGATCCCGGAGGGTGTGACTCCGAATATTTCTGAGAAAGATGCCAAGCATCCTGCATTTTCCGAGGATATCGCGTTGGAGTATTGATGATCTGACGTATCTCAAAAACAGAATATGAAAAAAGAAAAGCCAGCAGATCAACTGCTGGCTTATTTTCGATAAAGCACCCAAAATGCCGGTTCCTGTATTTTGAGTCCTAGCAAATGCTAGGTGGGCAACCGCAGTCCGAAAATCAACCTTCCGCTGCAAGGCGGCCTGATATCATAACGACAATATAGGAATCCCTTTAAAAAAGTGTAGGTTCAAAATAACAAGAGTATCGAACACTTCAGGCAAATCTTTTTCTTACATATAGTATACTCATTTGTAGTGTAAAATACAACTAAAAATTGTGTAAATATTTTCCGGGGATCAAAGTCACAATCCGCGGCTGTTTTTGGAATTCTCTTTCGGGGGCTTTACAACGATCTTGCAGACCGCCTTCTCTCCGTTGCGGATCGAAGCGGTTACCCAGGCGATTCCCTCTTCCTTGGCGGTCACCTTTCCGTTTTTGCTCACAACCGCTACATTCTCATCGGAACTCGTAAAAGTCGCTTTCTCCGTGGTGATGCTCGGCTTCAGGGTCAGTTTCAGTTTCTTGGTCTTACCTGCCCTGAGACGGTACTGATTCTTCTCGAAATGAACACTGACTGCCTGTGGCGCTACATTCACCTTGCATTTGAGCGTCGCTACCGTGGTCTTAAAGATCAGCATATTGGTCTTGCGGATCTTCACCGTGATGTAGGAAACACCCACGCCTTTTCCCGAGATCTGGCAGCCGTCCTTTTTCTCGTCGGAGAGCTGCGCGACCTCTTCCCGGCTGCTCTTGTAGGTCACTTCCTCGTCGGTGACTCCGTCCACCTCCAATTTGGCGCTGTCTCCGATCAGAAGCCGGCAGTTATATGTGTTCAGCGAATATCCGTCTCCGTCTTCGCGATCGGATGCCGATGCCGCCTGTCCGGTAAATAACAGGCTGACGACAAGCAAAATCGCAAGGAATCCTCTTTTTCCTCTTTGAAACATATCCATCTCCAATCCGGATTTTTCAAAAATCCTGGTTCATAACGACACACTCCGGCCCGCGGGCACCGAGTGTTTTCTCTGCTCATTCCACCCTGTTTTCAAAGAAACATGTTATACTATACGTGGCATTCGTGGCAAAAGCAAGTCAGCCTGACGATTTTTCCAAAATCTGCCACACTTTTCACGTATTTACATATGATAATGTTCTTAATACAATAATCATAACACGCAAATATGTCAAAGTATGCACAAAAGAGAGGAGCACCCCTATGCACTATGTATTAATTGCAGATGACAATAAAGATATCACAGATGTCCTGTCCGTATATGTCAAAAAAGAGGGATACGAACCGATCATTGCCCAAAATGGTGTGGAAGCCGAAGAGATGTTTCAGGACTATTCGCCGGTGGCCATTCTTCTGGACGTCATGATGCCTCTGAAAGATGGTTATGAGGTCTGCCGGTCCATTCGCAGTCAGTCCAGCGTTCCGATCATCCTGATCACGGCGCGAGGGGAGGATTACGACAAGATCATGGGGCTGGATATCGGTGCAGACGATTACATTGTCAAACCGTTCAGTCCCAGCGAGGTCATGGCCAGGCTGCGTGCCGTCCTGCGGCGGATGAAACAGCCGGAGAGTGCCGCAACAGACCCGGGTGATTCAGAGTGCCTTTCCCTGGACAATATCACGGTCAGTCTCAAGGAATACCGTTTCACGATCAACGGAGAACAGATTCCGCTGACTAAAAGAGAGATTGAGACGATGTGGACACTGACACACAATCCGAACCGTGTCTACACCCGCGACAATCTTCTGGACATCCTCTGGGGATATGATTTCTATGGGGACACCCGCACGGTGGACTCACACATCAAGAGACTCCGCTCCAAACTGGATCATTTTGACCACCCGAACTGGTCTATCAAGACGGTATGGGGAGTCGGTTACAAATTTGAACTGCAGTCATAACCCGGGCGTCCGCGAGGAGTTCTCCTCGCCCTGTGACACAATATCCGGGAATGAGGATTACGATGAAACGAATTTTACGATATCTGCGCACACATGATATTTCCGTGCGCGTCTATCTGGCCATGGTATTTCTGACCACTCTGACGGCCATTCTGATCGGCATGATCTTTATGAAGCAGTATCGGACCAGCTATCTGGACAGTCAGATCAACATGCTCACACAGCAGGGAGAGTCAATTTCTAAACGTGTGACACGGTTTGCAACCGCAGAGAAGCCGACACAATTTGGCAAATATAACCGCTATATCGAGGAACTGGAGAGCGCCGAGCAGACGGATGTCTGGATCGTAAGCAATGAAGACAGCGAGGATGCACTTTCCTCTGAGTATACCAACGCCGGAACCGGCTCGATCACCAAAGAGATGACTCAGATCCTTCAGAAGGCATTTCAGGGGGAGCAGGCACACAGCTCCAGCTATGATCAGACATATGGCATGACCATCCTCCGTGTGGGGCTTCCCATTTATGCCCGGAAAGATTCTGACCGGGTGAGTGGAGCGGTTATGATGATCTGCATGCTGGACAATCAGACTATGGGTCTTCAGCAGGGACGTTCCATGATCTTTTTCAGTGCACTGGCCGGCATGCTGCTTGCGTCCCTGGTGGCTATGTTCCTTTCGCGTTCACTGTCCGGCCCGCTGGACCGCATCGATTTCCATATCATGCAGTTGGCCAACGGACATTACAAGGATATCCAGGCCGGCCATACGAATTCCCAGCTCGGCCGTCTGGAACAGGCACTGGACCGCCTCAGCGGAAAGCTGCGCCGTGCCCAGACCGAACAGGAAGCACTCGACAAAACCAGGCGCGACTTTTTTGCCAATGTCTCGCATGAACTGCGCACACCGATCACTGTGATCCGCGGCTATACCGAGACATTGTCTGACGGGCTGATCACCGATCAGGACACCGTCACCGAATATTATAAGCGCATGCTTCAGGAATGTATCCGTATCGACCAGTTGGTCGGCGATCTGTTCACGCTGTCCAAAATGCAGAACCCGGATTTTGTCATTGACCGCGAACCGATCAGTCTGACGGAACTGCTGGACGCAGCGACCCGCAGCGGCGCCATGGTGGCGCGCGCCAAACAGGTGTCGGTCGTCTGTGATAATCCATACGATGAACCATGTCTGGTTCTCGGAGATTATCAGCGGCTGCAGCAGGCTCTGATGATCCTTCTGGACAATGCCGTGAAATTCTCCGAGGAAGGAAGCACGATCCGGGTCGGCCTGCGCAGGGAGAAGAAATCGCTGACGATTTCCGTGGAAGACCATGGCATCGGCATTTCCAAGGAGGAACTTCCATATATCTTCGAGAAGTTCTACAAATCCAAACTCAAACAGAATGAGAGCGGCACCGGCCTCGGGCTGATGATCGCCCACGAGATCGTAGCCAAGCACGGATCGACGCTGCAGGTTACGAGCAGGCAGGGGCAGGGAACGACGTTCTATTTCAGTTTGAAGGAGATCAGTGTCGAGGATGCTGAGAGGATGTAAACTTTGGTTTATGTCCGGAGTTGAAAAATGTCACGAAAATACAGTAAGGTTTCGATGCTTTTCGGGCAGCAGCCAGGCCGTCAGGTGTCTTTGCGGAGAATATCGAGATATTCGGTATAAGAATATATCTTTGTCTTTCCAGATTTGTCTGTCTGCTTCAAGATTTTTTTATCGATCAGGATGGAAACCACCTTCGACACTGTGTTGTACGATAATTCAAGAGATGTAGCGGTTTTTTGAATATCGATGATAGGATTGGATTCCAAATAGGAAAACACTTTAAGGACACTGGTGCGCTGCCTTTTGGTCAGAGTATCAAATAATTTTAGGGTTTTCTCATGTAACGCAGTAAGACGATCGATTGTCTGGATCGCATCCTCAGCAGAATCCGCAAAAGCCTGAAGGAAAAAAGAAATCCACTGCTCGTAATCACCGGTGCGTCGTACTTGGGTCATACGATCATAATATTCAATGCGATTCATCTTGAGGTAATAAGAAATATAAAGAGCCGGAGTCGACAGAATCCCCTTTTCCATCAGGAAAAGGGTGATGAGAAGCCGCCCGACACGTCCGTTACCATCAAGGAAAGGGTGTGTTGTTTCAAATTGATAGTGAATTAAGGCCGCCTGGATCAATGGGTCAAGAGTATCCTCGCTATTGATATATTTTTCAAGATCTGACATGGCTGTTAACATGTCATCCGGGTTTGGTGGAATATAACGTGCATTCCTAAGTGAACTTCCCTGACCACCGATCCAGTTTTGGGAATAGCGGAATTCCCCCGGGCTCTTTTCCTGCCCTCGTGCATTTTCCAGGAGAACAGCATGAGTTTCCTTGATTAGACGATTGCACAGAGGCAGTGTTTTTAACCGCTCAAGAGCAAACTCGGTCGCACGAATATAGTTGACGACATCAGAAACATCCCGGTTTGTATTGACGTCAATATGGGGATTCAGGATATCCTCGAGAGTACATTGTGTCCCTTCGATCTGTGAGGAAAGCAGTGCTTCTTTACGAACATACATGGAAACGAAAAGACCCATGTTTGGTATACGTTCGGACAGTCCTTCAAGAGTTGCTATTTTTTTGTTTGCGTCAATGAGTTTTGTGAGAAGCTCACCAGATACCTCAATAGGAGGATTTGGTGGAAGCGGAGTCGGCCGAAAGGATTTATACGCCATTTCGCCGGATAAATTACTCACAAGTGTTCCTGCTCGATCTGTCATGATTGTTTCCTTTCCTCCGAAAAACGGAACTTGAAATTTCTGAGTCTATTTTAACATAGAAATTTCAGAAAAACAATTTATGCTGAAAATTATCAGGAGAGAAATTTTACAAAAGAGTCATTTTGTGAAAAATGTCGAAAAAAGAAAATACAGAGAGAAAGACCGCTGTCTTTACGCAGAAAATGTATTGGCCGATCCGGATTGCGACTCCAGTCGCAGTCCGCTTTACTTATATCATAAAGTAGTATATACTAAAAATAACGCTTGCTATAAAATGAACGATGGCCAAACCCTGTAAAATCAACAGCTTTGGGCTTGGCAGAATGGGAGGAAACCAATGAAAAAGAAAATGTACAAAAAATACCTGGCAGGAATGCTTGCCACTGCCATGGTGCTGACAGGAGTACCTGCACAGCAGACCCAGGCGGCTAAAAAGGTGAAATTGAGCAGCAAAAAGATCACGCTTGAAGTGGGAATGAGCAAGAAAGTAACTCTAAAAAATAACAAGAAAAAGACGACGTGGAAGATCGTTACGGGAAAAAAATACATACAGATAAAAAACAAAAAGAAGAACAGTGTCACGATCACGGCGGTCAAAGAAGGAAAAGCAAAGGTGCAGGTGAAAGCCGGAACGAAAAAATATACCTGTACTGTCATTGTAAAGGGAGAGAGCGCACCGGGTGTGACAGGAACTCCGGGTGTAACCCAAAGCCCAATCCCAACACGGACTCCGGCTGTGACCAATAGCCCGGTATCAACACAGAATCCGGGTGCGACAACCAACAGACCAACACCGACACAAAATCCGGGTGTAACCAACAGACCGGCATCAACACAGGATCCAAGTGTAACCTCGGCACCTGATGGTAAAAATGAAAATGATGTCGCGGTTTTACGGAAAATTATTCAGGAACAAAGGGGAAAAGGAGCAGACGTAAGTGAGGATTTAGATAGTTACCAATACAAATGGGAGGATGGTAGATTGGTAGCTATTTCATGGGAGGAGAAGAATTTGCAAGGAGAATTGAGTCTTTCGGGACTGGATTCATTGACTTATCTGGAGTGTTGGGATAACCAGTTGAGCGGTTTGGATGTGAGTCAGAATATAGCATTGACTGAGTTGTATTGTGGTAGGAACGAGCTGGGCAGCTTGGACGTGAGTAAGAATATGGTGCTGACTATGTTGTATTGTTTTGATAACCGGTTAAGCAGTTTGGATGTGAGACAGAATACATTGTTGACTGAGCTGGGGTGTGAGGGAAACCAGCTAAGCAGTCTGGATGTGAGTAAGAATACAGCGCTGACGGAGTTGAATTGTTATGAAAACGAGTTAAGCAGTTTGGATGTGAGTAAGAACATAGTGCTGACTTCTTTAAGGTGTAGTTGGAATCAGCTGAGCAGCCTGGACGTGAGTCAGAATACAGCGCTGACGGAGTTGGAGTGTCATAATAACCGGTTAAGCAGTTTGGATGTGAGTAAGAACACAGCACTGACTGAGTTGTATTGTGGTAGTAACGAGTTGGGCAGCTTGGACGTGAGTAAGAATATGGCGCTGACTACGTTGGATTGTGATCAGAGCCAGCTAAGCAGTTTGGATGTGAGTAAGAACACAGCGCTGACGTCTTTGTGTTGTAGAGGTAACCAGCTGACCAGTCTGGATGTGAGTAAGAACACAAAACTGGAAGAACTGTCATGCGATGACGATGTTACTGTTACCGGCAGAGAGAATACAAAATTAAGATAATAGATATATAACTATATCTTTCCATTTGCGGATTGTGACTCCGGTCGCAGTCCGCTTTACTTATATCATAAAGTAGTATATACTGAGAATAACATTTGCTATAAAAAAGAAAGCACGCCACAGCCTGCATGATCAATATCATCGGGGGGCGGCAGAATGGGAGAAAACCAATGAAAAAGAAAATTTACAAAAAATACCTGGCGGGAATGCTTGCCACTGCCATGGTGCTGACAGGAGTGCCTGCACAGCAGACTCAGGCAGCTCAAAAGGTGAAATTGAGCAGCAAAAAGATCACGCTCGAAGTGGGAATGAGCAAGAAAGTAACTCTGAAAAATAACAAGAAAAAGACAGCGTGGAAGATCGTTACGGGCAAAAAATACATACAGATCAAAAACAAAAAGAAGAACAGTGTCACGATCACGGCGGTCAAAGAAGGAAAAGCAAAGGTGCAAGTGAAAGCCGGAACGAAAAAATATACCTGTACTGTCATTGTAAAGGGAGAGAGCGCACCGGGCGTGACAGGAACTCCGGGTGTAACCAATAGCCCGGTACCAACACAGAATCCCGATGTAACAAACGGACCGGACGTAACACAGGATCCAAGTGTAACCTCAGCACCTGATGGTAAAAATGAAAATGATGTCGCGATTTTACGGAAAATCATTCAGGAGCAAAGGGGAAAAGGAGCTACTGTAAGTGAGGATTTGGATAGTTACCAATATAAATGGGAAGATGGCAGATTGGTATCTATAGATTGGGATACTAAGGCTTTGCAGGGTGAATTAAGTGTTTCGGGATTAGATTCATTAACTCATCTGAATTGTATTCGTAACGAACTAAGCAGTCTGGATGTGAGTAAGAATACAGCGCTGACTGAGTTGGCTTGTGAGGGGAACCAGTTAAGCAGTCTGGATGTGAGTAAGAATACAGCACTGACGTATTTGGATTGTGGGAGAAACAATCTGAGAAGTTTGGATGTGAGTGTGAATACAGCGCTAACGTATTTGAAATGTAATAGTAACCAGTTAAGCAGTTTGGATGTGAGTGTGAATACAGCGCTGACTAAGTTGGATTGCAGTTTCAACGAGTTGAGCAGTTTGGATGTGAGTGTGAATACAGCGCTGACGTATTTGAATTGCGATTACAGCGAGTTGAGCAGTTTGGATGTGAGTAAGAATACAGCGCTAGACTATTTGAATTGTTGTAATAATGAGCTGAGCAACTTGGACGTGAGCAAGAATACAGCGCTGACCGATTTGAGTTGCGGTGGAAATCAGTTGAGCAGCCTGGATGTGAGTAAGAATACAGCGCTGACTGATTTGGAGTGCGGTGCAAACGATCTGAGCAGATTGGATGTGAGTGTGAATACAGCGCTGACTGATTTGGCTTGTTATGCAAACGATCTGAGCAGCTTGGATGTGAGTAAGAATACAGCGCTGACTGATTTGAATTGCGCTGACAACGAGTTGAGCAGTTTGGATGTGAGTAAGAATACAGCGCTGACGTATTTGAAGTGCGATTACAACGAGTTGAGCAATTTAGATGTGAGTAAGAATATAGCGCTGACGTATTTGAATTGCGCTGACAACCAGCTGAGTAGCTTGGATGTGAGTAAGAATACAGTGCTGACTGCGTTGCAGTGTGCTAATAACGAGTTGAGTAGCTTGGATGCGAGCAAGAATACAGCGCTGACTGAGTTGGATTGCGCTGACAACCAGCTGAGTAGCTTGGATGTGAGTAAGAATACAGTGCTAGACTATTTGGATTGTGGGAGAAACAATCTGAAAAGTTTGAATGTGAGTCAGAATACAGCGCTGACTTCTTTGTATTGTAAGAATAATCAGCTGACCAGTCTGGATGTGAGTAAAAACACAGAACTGGAAGAACTGTCATGCGATGACGATGTTACTGTTACCGGCAGAGAGAATACAAAATTAGATGCAGAATAGATAATAGATATATATAACTATATCTTTCCATTTGCGGATTGTGACTCCGGTTGCAGTCCGCTTTACTTATATCATAAAGTAGTATATACTGAAAAAAATATTTGCTGTAAAAGGAGGTAAGTGTAATATTATGGCACAAAGAGGCGACTTATTAAGTTTTCGTCCCGACATCAAAGTCTTAGATGCTACGATTCGTGACGGTGGATTGGTGAATGATTTTTATTTTGACGATGCGTTCGTGAAGGCTCTTTATGAAGTGAATCTGAGGGCTGGCGTGGACTATATGGAGTTTGGATATCGTGCAGACAAAGAGATGTTTGATGAGAGCGAGTTTGGTAAGTGGAAGTTCGCCACAGACGATGCCATCCGGTCTGTTGTCGGGGACAATGACACAGATCTGAAGATCTCCATTATGGCAGATGTGGGACGCTGCAATTACAAAGAGGATATTCATCCGAGAGATGAGAGTCCGGTGGATCTGGTCCGTGTGGCAACCTATGTGAACACGATGCCGGCAGCACTGGATATGATCGAGGACGCGCACCGCAAGGGCTATGAGACGACCTGTAATATCATGGCCATCTCCAATGCACAGGAGGGCGATGTGGCGCAGGCACTGGAGATGCTTGGAAACAGCCCGGTCGATGGCGTTTATATTGTGGACAGTTACGGTTCTCTGGTTCCGGAGCAGATCCGGAGAATCTCCGATCTTTACATGGAGACTGCGGACAAGTATGGCAAATACATCGGTATGCATGCACACAACAATATGCAGCTTGCTTTTGCCAATACCATTGAGGCATGTTCCCGTGGTGTATCCTACCTGGATGCAACGATGATGGGGATGGGCCGTGGCGCAGGTAACTGTGCGATGGAGCTGCTTCTTGGCTTTTTGAAAAATCCAAAATACAAGACATACCCGGTTTTGAAGTTCCTCGAGGAGTTTATGGTTCCGATGAAGGAGTCCGGTGCCAAGTGGGGATTCGACATTCCTTACATGATCACAGGACAGCTGGATCAGCACCCTCGTACCGCGATCGCAGCGACCAAGGAAAACCGCAAGGATTATGCGTCATTCTACAAGGAACTGATTGCGCGTGACTGATGAAGCCCGCACCCCGGCATTTGTGGGGGTGATGAGCTGACAGTATGCTTACTATATGAAAACAGGAAACCGGCTCCGCACAGGGGTCGGTTTTTCTGGATTATATATCCTGCAGGAGATCATTTGGAGCCATTTCCTGCACAGAGAGAAAGAAAGGAATATAACACATTATGAAACTCAGTATGAAGAAGGCATGCAGTATGCTGCTTGCGGCAGCGATGACGGTATCTCTGCTGTCAGCGATCCCTCAGGGGACAGCGCAGGCCAAAAAGCTCTCGCCGAAGAAGAGACTGGCCAGGGTCTCTGCGACCAAATCGATCCGTATCGTGTACGGAGATTTTGATGCCAACAATCAGACCGTCTATCTGATCAATGAGCCGTCCAAGGTGAAGGTGACGTATCGAAGTTCCAACAAAAAGATCGCCAAGGTCAGCAAGAAGGGGGTGGTGAGAGCCGTTGCCCCGGGAAAATGTAAGGTGCTGACTACGGTCCGCTACAAGGGAAAGAAGAGAACTCTCAAGACCGGCGTCAATGTCGTGACGGTGGCTCCGACGACGGTGTCTACCTCGGCGGCCATCCGTGCGCAGGAACTTGGCGTGACCCTTCCGGACAATATCCACGATTCCAATATCGGGGCATCCCATCTGTCTGCCAATGGCATTGCCACGGTGGACAACGGTATGATGCGTACCAACATTTCCAGCCGCGAGCTGATGTTTGATATGGGCAATGGCTGGAACCTGTCCAATACCATGGAAGCCACGGGCGATGATTATTTCACCAAGAAGGCGACGGTGACAGAATATGAGACGGCGTGGGGAATGCCGGTGACCACCAAAGAGATGATCGATGGCGTGAAGAAGGCCGGGTTTAATACCGTGCGTATTCCGGTAGCATGGTCCAATATGGTGACGGACGAGGAGCATTATACGATTCCGGATGCTTATTTTAACCGCGTCGAGGAGATCATGAACTACTGCCTGAGCAATGGCATGTATGTGATCATCAATGAGCACTGGGATTACGGCTGGTTCTGTCAGTTTGCACAGAAGTCTGCCAAGTGGCAGAAAAAGGCATGGGCGCGCTATGAGTCCTACTGGACACAGATCGCGACACGTTTCCGGGAATATTCAGATCACCTGATCTTTGAGTCCCAGAATGAGGAGCTGGGAACCAGATTTGCGGATCCGATGGATCCAAAGACCGGATTCGAGACCGATGCCTGCTATTCGTACCCGGTGGGCAAGCAGGTGAAGCAGTATCATGACCTGTGCAATGCGATCAACCAGAAATTTGTCGATGTGGTCAGAAGCACCGGCGGCAACAACACCTACCGCCATCTGTTGATCTCAGGATTTGATACCAGCATTGACTACACCTGTCTGAGCAAGTTTAAGATGCCGACAGACAGTGCATCCCAGGACAGCGGAAAGATCAAGATGATGGTATCCGTGCATTATTATGATCCATCCGGCTTCACGATCGCGAGCCCGGATGACAACTACTATATGGATAAATGGGGCAGTGGAGCGGAGTATGATGCGCTGCAGACCAGCCTGGACAAGATGAACAAATTTACCAGACAGGGCTATGGTGTGATCATCGGTGAGTACAGTGCTTATCCGGGGCGTCAGGGCTGTGAGAGTTATCTGCGGGAAGTAGTCAGCCGCAGTCTGAAAAATGGATTTGTGTGCTGTCTGTGGGATACCAACAGCATTTACAAGAGAAATGATCACCGCATCGGATACCGCAACCTGGCACAGCTTTATCTGGATCTGGGCGGCGTAAGCGGTGTAGCAGATGCCAGCCTGCCGGATGCCTGAGATTTCATGCATCCTGTGATAGCTGAGTGAGTATAAAGGCAATGTAAGTAAATATGGAAAAAGGGGGCAGCAGAACATGCCCCCGACAGAAAAACGCTTAGACCGTAAGGCCTAAGCGTTTTTTGTCGTACACTCTGTGGTGTATGTTTCGGATCTGTGAACCATGAAAGCCATGAATCTGATCTGGGGATGGGCTCAGCCTCCCAGTGTCAGCATCGTATCGATACAGCGTTTGGCCTGAACACGGACATCCTCATCAAGTACGATCTCCTCACCGCCGTTGCCGGAGACACACTGCAGTACATCGATCAGTGTGGTCAGCTTCATATTGTGGCAGACACAGTCTTTGGACAGAGGATAGAACTTCTTGTCCGGACACTGGTACTGCAGATGCTGCAGGATGCTGTTTTCGGTACCGATGATAAATTCCGTGTGATCGCTCTTTGTCGCAAAGTCAATGATTCCGGTCGTACTGCCGATGTAGTCTGCCATCTCGGACACTGCCGGCAGACATTCCGGATGAACCAGAACCAGAGCGTCCGGATGTGCAGCCTTGGCAGCCTTGACATCCTTGACGGACATGCGCAGATGGGTCGGACAGCCGCCGTGGACGAATTTGAATTCTTTTTCCGGAACCTGCTTTGCCACCCAGGCACCCAGGTTGCAGTCCGGGATAAACAGGATCTTGTCATTGTCAATGTTTTTCACAATGCGGACAGCAGAGGATGAGGTGACGCAGACATCACACAGCGTCTTCAGCTCGGACGTCGTGTTGATGTAGGCGACCACAGTGTGATCCGGGTTGGCCTGTTTGAGGGCACCCAGAAGTTCCGGGTCGATCTGCTCGGCCATCGGACATCCTGCGCCGCTGTTGGACAGGAGAACTTTCTTGTCAGGAGCCAGGATCTTGACAGTCTCTGCCATAAAGCGGACACCGCACATCAGTACATTTTTCTGTGATGCCTTGGCAGCCTGCAGGCTCAGTCCGTAGGAGTCACCGGTGTAGTCGGCGATCTCCAGAATATCGTGGCTCATATAAGCGTGAGCCAGAATACAGATATCTTTTTCTTTTTTTAATCGGATGATCTCATCCTGTATCTCTCGGGTAGAACGCATAGATTAACCTCTCTTAATAAGAATTTTATTCGATTATAGACATAGTCAGGGCATCTGTCAAGTCAGTTGTCAAGGACAGGTGTTTGACATGTGTCTTGTCAGGTGGTATACTAGCCTCCACAAGTGCCTGTGACGCCTTTTTCGGGGCCACAGGGGAAATGGAGATGAGCTATATTATGAAGACTGATATATTGATCGTGGGCAGCGGATGCTCCGGCCTGTACTGCGCATTGCAGCTGCCACGGGATCGGAAGATCACGCTGATCACCCGGTCTGATCTGGAGACGAACGACTCATTTCTGGCACAGGGCGGTATGTGCATGCTCAAGGAGGAATCGGATTTCCAGAGTTACTTTGAGGATACGCTGCGCGCCGGACATCAGGAAAATGACAGGGAGTCGGTGGAGATCATGATCCGTTCTTCTCAGGCGCTGGTCAAGGATCTGCTGTCCTACGGAGTCCGTTTTGCCAGAGATGAACAGGGAGCACTGGCATTTACCAGAGAGGGAGCCCACCGCCAGAACCGCATTGTCTACTATAAAGATGTGACCGGCAAGGAGATCACCAGCCATCTGCTGGAACAGGTTAAGAAGCTGTCCAATGTCACGCTGTATGAGAATACGACGATGGTGGATATCATTGAGAGGGACAATACCTGTTACGGCGCGGTTCTTCGCATGGAGGACGGTTCGCTGGAGCGTGTGGAGGCGGATTACACGGTGCTCGCCACGGGAGGCGTGGGCGGCCTGTACAAGCATTCCACGAATTACCGGCATCTGAAGGGTGACGGACTGGCTGTGGCGCTGCGTCATGATATCCGATTGAAGGATATCCATTATGTGCAGATCCATCCGACGACCTTTTACTCCGAGCACCCGGAGAAGAGGAGTTTTCTGATCTCCGAGTCCGTGCGCGGCGAGGGAGCGCTTCTGTATGACAAACACATGAACCGCTTTGTCGATGAGCTGCTTCCGAGGGATCTGCTGACGATCGAGATACGCAAGCAGATGGAAAAGGACGGCACCGAGTTCGTATGGGAAGATCTTCGCACGATCCCTGAGGATGAGCTGCGCAGTCATTTTCCGAATATCATACAGCATTGTCTGGACATGGGATATGATGTGTTCAAGGAGCCGATCCCTGTGGTCCCTGCCCAGCACTATTTCATGGGCGGTATCTGGGTGGATCATCAGAGCCGCACGTCGATGAACCGGCTGTATGCGGTCGGTGAGACGGCCTGCAACGGCGTTCACGGAAAGAACCGTCTGGCCAGCAATTCCCTGCTTGAGAGCATGGTGTTTGCCAAGAGAGCGGCCGACGAGATGGCGATCCATCCGGTGGTGGAACATGACAGTGAGTTTGTAGGAAGCGTCAGCCTCGCACCGTATGAGGATCAGAAGGCATTGGAAGAACAGTACCGCGATCTGGTGCGGGATGCGATCAAAAAGAGCCGTCAGGAGGCAGAACAGAAGCAGGCTGACAGACAGTAGAAAGAGAGGATAGGAATATGTACGATCAGGTAACATTAGCATTAAATGTAGATCCATTTATTTTAAGCGCACTCAAGGAGGATATCACCAGCGAGGACGTATCGACGAACAGCGTGATGCCGCATCCGCAGAAAGGAGAGGTCGATCTGATCTGTAAGCAGGACGGTATCATCTGCGGACTGCAGGTGTTTGAGAGAACCTTTACGCTGCTGGACGCTGCCACGACGGTGGAGTTCTATGTCAAGGACGGCGACGAGGTGAAGGCCGGACAGCTCATGGCGAAGGTCACCGGAGACATCCGGACTCTGCTTTGCGGAGAGCGCACCGCGCTGAATTATCTGCAGCGGATGAGCGGAATCGCTACTTACACGCATTCTGTGTCTGCCCTGCTTGAGGGGACTGCGACCCAGCTTCTGGATACCCGCAAGACGACACCGAACAATCGTATTTTTGAGAAATATGCGGTCCGCATCGGAGGCGGCCACAATCACCGCTATAATCTTTCCGATGGTGTGCTGCTCAAGGACAATCATATCGGAGCTGCAGGCGGCGTAAAGCAGGCGATCGCAGCAGCCAGGGCTTACGCTCCGTTTGTACGCAAGATCGAGGTTGAAGTCGAGACACTGGATATGGTCAAAGAGGCAGTAGAAGCCGGCGCAGACATTATCATGCTCGACAATATGACGCATGAGATGCTGGCGGAGGCGATCGCATACATTGACGGAAGAGCCGAGATCGAGGTGTCCGGAAATGTGACCAAAGAAAATATAGCCAGACTGACGGATCTGGGCGTGGATTATATCTCCAGCGGAGCATTGACCCATTCCGCACCGATCATGGATATTTCCCTGAAGAATTTACATGCAGTCTGATCGCGTACAAACAGTTTGAAAAAGGAGAATGGAGATCATTATGACGGGTACAGAACGCAGAGCGCAGATCACAGAACTTCTGAGTCAGAGTGAATCTGCGGTTTCAGGAACCAAACTGGCCAGACAGTTTGGGGTGAGTCGCCAGGTGATCGTACAGGACATCGCACTTTTGCGCGCCAATGGATACGATATCATCTCGACAAATCTGGGATATGTGATTCAGAAAGATACGATGTGTGAGAGAGTTTTCAAGGTCTGTCATACGAACGAGGAAGAACAGGAGGAACTGGAACTGGTCATTGACCTGGGCGGCATTGTCAAGGACGTGTTTGTCTATCACAAGGTCTATGGCATTGTCCGTGCGGACATGAACATCCGGTCCCGCCGGGATATCAACAGTTATATCCAGAAACTGCAGACCGGCAAGTCAAGTTCCCTGCTCAATATCACGTCGGGATATCACTATCATACGATCCAGGCGGAGAGCGAGGAGATTCTGGAACAGATCTTTAGGGCGTTGAGCCAGCGCGGATTTCTGGCCCAGCTTCAGGACTATGAACCGATCAATTTCTGGGATTAACACGTGAAGATCCGGGGAGAAGCTTCAGGCGTCCTGCGTTTTTGGGCGGTTGACCAGACAGATCCCGAGGCACACCAGAGCCAGGGCGATCAGGCTGATGATACCGGGCGTCTGCGAGCTGTTTCTGAGCAGCAGACAGGACAGGATCACTCCGAACACCGGATTCATAAAACCATAGATATTTACCCGGGATACCGGGTTGTATTTGAGCAGCACGCCCCAGAGCGTATAGGCTCCGGCGGAGATAAATGCCATATACAGGAGAAGTATCAGACCTGTGAGACGGTCAGGACGGATATGCCCGCCTGACAGCAGTCCGATCAGGGCCAGGACGAACCCACCGAACAGAAACTGCCATCCACTCAGGAGGACAGGATCTGCCCGGTGGGTTATTTTTTTCATTGTGACCGAACTTAGTGCATAGGCGATCGTGGACAGGAAGACAAAACCCTCGCCGGTCAGATGAAATCCGCCCTCCAGACGGGCGCCGGACAGATTGACCAGAACGACGCCGGCAAATCCCACCAGACAGCCGGCAAACTTGGCGGGAGTCAGGGGTTCCATGCGGAATACCAGACAGACGGTCAGGATGGCAACGAAGACATTGGCGCCTTCGATGATGGAACCCTTGACGCCGCTGGTGTGTGCCATGCCGATATAGAAGAAAAAGTACTGGGCAATGGTCTGGAAAAAGCTAAGTCCTATCACATAGCCCCACCAGGGATGCTCCGGTGTGGTATCGCGGCGCACGGACGGTGCAAGACGGAGACTGCGGCGGCTGACAGCGGCAAAGGCGAGCACCAGAACTCCTGCCAGAAAGAAGCGGATCCCGGCAAACAAAAGCTGGCTGCTGGTATCGGCGGAATCCACGTGGAACATCTGATATCCGATCTTGATACAGGGAAAAGCACTTCCCCACAAAAAACAACTGATACAGGCACCGAGACAGACGACCCAGCCCTTTTGCCAGAATGTAGTGCTTGATTCTTTCATATCTGATTGATATCCTCCTGTTTTCTTACGTTTCTTCATATAGAACAAATTCACTGTACATTTTTGCGTTTTCCAAGTAAAATGTCAATGAAAAACGATAAATTAATACGAGAATGGAGGAATTGTTATGGATAAGAAAATGCCAAAGATCGCTCAGGGCGTGTTTGTCGCACCGGGAGCAGCAATCGCAGGAGATGTTACGATCGGGGAGCAGTGCAGCGTGTGGTACAATGCCACGATCCGTGCCGACGATGAGCCGATCGTGATCGGACAGAGAACGAATGTGCAGGACAATGCCGTGCTGCATGTAGATTTTGATTATCCGCTGGTGATCGGGGATGGCGTGACGATCGGACACGGTGCGATCGTGCATGGATGTACCGTGGGAGACAATACATTGATCGGTATGGGCGCGATTATCTTAAACGGTGCCAAGATCGGAAATAACTGCATTATCGGAGCGGGAGCACTGGTGACCCAGAACAAGGAGATTCCGGATGGCAGTCTGGTGATGGGAACTCCGGGCAAGATCGTGCGCGAACTGGACGAGAAGGCCATTGAGAGCATCCGTGTCAATGGAGAGGCCTATCTGCAGACCATGAAGGAATATCAGGAGGGGCTGTTTGGGGACAATCTCTCTGAAAAATAAGAAGATGTTTCGGGAACGTTCACGGGACTTTCACAATTATTAGGTAACATAACAGTACAGGAGTTGGATACGTTATGGAAGTACATATGACAACAGAAGATTTTTACGGGGACAAATACTACCTGCTGCAGAGTGCCATGAAACTGCTCATGGGAGAGGTGGAACTTTTGCGCAATTACCGGAAGCAGCAGGGAATGCCGGATCCGGTGGAGCATTTTGAGGGACGGATCAAATCTCCGGACAGCATGATCGACAAGCTGCAGCGCAAGGGACTGGATGTGACAGTGGACAATGCCCTGTTCGAGGTGCATGACGCTGTGGGACTGCGTCTGGTATGTGGATTTGTCGATGATGTCTATGACATGGTGGAACTGTTTCATTCCATGAAACATATGGAGATCATCAAGGAAAAGGATTTTATCGCCAATCCCAAGCCCAATGGCTACCGCAGTTATCATATCATTGTGAAAGTTCCTATCCCACTTCCGGAAGAAACGGTCTTCATACCCTGTGAGATCCAGCTTCGCACGATCGCGCAGGACAGCTGGGCGGCACTGGAGCATCAGCTCAAATACAAGAAAGATATTCAGAATGTGGAGCTGATCCAGCAGGAACTCAAGCGTTGTGCCGATGAGATGGCTTCGACCGATCTGACGCTGCAGACGGTGCGCCAGATGATCCAGGGAGGTGGAATCGGATGAATAAGAAACCAAAGATACTGGTGGCAGATGATGAGAGAGACATCGCCGATGCGATAGGGATCATCCTTCAGTACAGTGATATGGAATGTCACGTGGTTTATGACGGGATCAGTGCCTACGAGGCGGCCCGCCAATATGTGTTTGACGGCATGATCCTTGACATTATGATGCCGGGGATGGACGGCATTACACTGTTGTCCAGACTGCGCGGGGAGGGGGATGTCACTCCAATCATGATGCTCACGGCCAAAAGCCAGGTGGAGGACCGGATACAGGGACTGCAGGAGGGGGCAGATGACTATCTTCCCAAGCCGTTTGACAAGGGTGAACTGGTGACCAGGCTGCAGGTGATGATCCGCCGCCGAAGACAGTATGACGGTCAGTATGTGACGGTGGGAAACACCCGTCTTGACCGGGAGGGACTGGAGATCACCAATGTGGATCATTCCCTGCGTCTGTCCGGCAAGGAAGTCGAACTTCTGAGTTTTCTGATGCAGCAGGAGGGCAAATGGGTGGAGGAATCCCAGATCATTGAGCGTGTCTGGCCGCAGGATGACTGTGAACCGGGGACGGTGAATCTGTATGTGGGATACCTGACCAACAAGTTATCGGCGATCCAGTCGGATATTGAGATCGCCAGACGGGAGGATCATCAGTTTTCGCTGAGAAAGAAGGGATAGCCTATGCTTAAAAAAATGAAACGTAAGATTATCCTGATCGAGGTTCTTGCGTTTATGATGGTGACCGTAGTGATCATTGCGACGATCAATATCGTGTCACATCAGCAGGTGGTGAAAAATGCCCATCAGACGCTGGAGATCCTGGCGGCCAATCAGGGAGAACTGATCGATGACGATGCAGATCTGCAGGGTAAGCATTATGTTGTCAAGGATTACGATATGGGCTTCAATTCCCGGATCACCGTGGAAACCCAGTACAGCACGCGGTTCTTTTATGCCGTGGTCAATGCACACGGAACGATCGTGGACAAGGATCTGACGCACATTGCAGCCGTCTCTGACAGGGAACTGCAGACCTATGTGCGCCGTGCCCTGCGCTCCAAGCGCAAGGAGAGCAATCTGGGCAATTACCGATATCTGCGCGTGGATGGAGAGGGAGAGTATCAGGGAGACACTCTGATCTATTTTGTCGATTGTTATATGGCGCGGAATTACGTGCGTTATATCATGCATATCTCCCTGCTGATCGGCGGGATCTGTATGCTTCTGGTCTGTGTGTTTGTGAATTTTCTGTCGGGCTGGGCGATGCGGCCGATGGTGGAAAATCTCCAGCGGCAGAAGCAGTTTGTCACCGATGCCAGTCACGAGCTGAAGACACCGCTTGCGGCGATCTCGGCCAATGTGGATGTGCTGGAGCTGGTCTCCGGCGAGAAAGAGATCTCCGGAAAGATCCGGCGGCAGGTTAACCAGCTTTCCACACTGGTCAATGAGATGCTGACCCTGACCAGGCTCGGCGATGTGGAGGATACCAGAAGTGAGGCGCAGGATCTGAGCCTGGATCAGTTACTTCGCCCGCTTTTGTCAGATTTTCAGCCGCGGATGGAGCAAAAGGACATTACCCTGGTCACGGAGGTTGAGGAAGATCTGCATCTGCGGGGGGTGGATAAAGAACTCTCGCGTCTGCTGTCCGTTTTTTTGGACAATGCCGTGAAATACTGTACTGAATCCGGGACAATCACGGTGAAGGCCTGCCGCAATGGCAAAAAGATCCATTTCTCCGTCTGCAACAGTTACGAGGGCATACCGGAACAGGATCTTCCGTATCTGTTTGAACGTTTCTACCGGTCAGACAATTCCAGGACCAGACAGACGGGAAGCTACGGGATCGGTTTGTCGATCGCCAAGGCAATTGTGGAAAAACATTGTGGAACGATCGGGGCGGCCAACACGCCGGAGGGCGCCATGTTCTATTTTGATCTTCCGCAGAATCTGAAGTAAAGAAAAGATAGGAACAAAAAGAAAAGCCAGCAGAAATCTGCTGGCTTATGTTAACAGGGGATCCAGGAATCGAACCCGGCTCTGGAGTTTTGGAGACTCTTATTCTACCGATGAACTAATCCCCTATATTTCGTGCAGGAGTGTCTCGAACAACTCGTGCTTTGCCAGTATACTATGTATCACCGGGTTTGTCAAGCATCAATTATTTGAATATAGACATGACAGAACAGATATGATAAAATGGCAATGCTGATTATTGTGTATAACTATGCAATTTCACAGGAATTATATTGATTTGAAAGAAAGGTTGATCCAGGATCATGGAAGATTTGATGCAGCAGAAACTTCTTACGGCAACCGTCTGTAAGATTGACTGGGAGCGCATTCATTTACACCTCTATGTAAAGATCGAATATGCACAGGGGGCAGACCGCAAGGCGCCATTACATTTTTATTTTGTAGACAGCTTATATCGTGGCCAGGCAAAGGCCAAAATTATCGATGTGCAGGATGATGTCTATCATCTGAAACTGAATATTACCAACCGTGGCAATAAGGAGTGTGTACCGGCGGGGGCATACAACCTGATCGTGGTACAGGACGCAAAGATGATGGCCAAGGCGGTCATCGACCGTGCGATCGTACCGAAGATGAGTGACCATTCGCGGAACTTTTTATACAATGCCCGTCACAAGGTGTACACTGTGACATTCTATGTCACAGAGGGAGAGGATGATCTTCCATTCACCATGTATATTCTGGCATCCGGCAAGGTAGCCATGAATTCCGTCGGCATGGGTAAGGGCCACAAGAAGACCACGCTCAATCCGGTGGCCGGGGCGAAGAACTGGTATGCCCACAATAACCGCGCGATCAAAGCGGATCTTTATAACAGATATCACAAGCAGTTCTTTAAGAAGGATGGCAAGGTGATCCTGATCATGTCTGAGCAGAGCGAGACGATCAGCACCAATCTGGCAGCAGTCAGAGACCGCATTCTGGAACGCGGCATGGACAAGCAGGGGTATACTGTGCTTGAGTCTTACCGTTCTTCCATGACAAATCCGAAGATGGGCAAAAAGAGCTGGAACGACACCTTAAAAAAGATGGCGATGGCCAATTTCATTATCCTGGATGACCATGCTCCGCTGATGGACTGGCTGCAGGTCTCCAAGGACACGACAGTGGTTCAGATCTGGCATGCCGGAGCGGGCTTTAAGTCCTCCGGATACAGCCGCTGGGGTCATATCGGATGTCCGGCGCCAAACAGCTGCCACCGTCAGTACAGCTACGGAATCGCGGGTTCCAAGAGCATTGCTCCGTTCTTCTCAGAAGTCTGGGGAATCAACGATGCCAATGTCCTGCCGACCGGTATGCCTCGTATCGATGAGTTCCTCGACGAGGAACACCGCAAGAAGAAGACGGCGGAAATTTACGAGCAGTATCCGCTTTGCAAGGGCAAAAAGGTGATCCTGTTTGCGCCGACATACCGAGGGCGCAACAAGGCGAGCGCACATTACCCATATGAGCTGATCGATTTTGACCGTCTGTATGAGGTCTGTGGGGATGACTATGTGGTTCTGTTTAAGATGCATCCGTGGGTGCCGTATCCGGTGCCGATCCCGGAGCAGTACAAGGACAAGTTTGTCGATGTAAATTTATATCCGAACATCAATGATCTGTTCTATATCACAGAGTTGTTGATCACGGATTATTCATCCAATATTTTTGAGTATTCCCTGATGCGCAAACCAATGCTGTTCTTTGCGTTTGATGAGATCCAGTATTCATTCTCACGCGGATTCCACAGAGATTACCGCGAGTCCACACCGGGCAAGGTGGTAGAGACGTTTGATGAACTGCTCACTGCGATCGAGAACAAGGATTTTGAGTACGAAAAAGTCGATGAATATGTAGAGAAACATTTTGACTATATTGATACACATGCATCTGACCGTGTGATCGACTGGATCATTCTGGGAAATATCCCGGAGGATATCAGAAAAGAAATTGCGGCAGATGAGGCAATCCAGGAGGAACTCAGAACTCTGGATTTCACACCGAAGGAGGTAGATAAATGAGTAACATAGCGATTATTTTTGCAGGCGGAAGCGGAGTTCGTATGGGAGCAGGCATTCCCAAGCAGTTTCTGGAGATCAACGGAAAGCCGGTGATCATCCACACACTGCAGTTATTCCAGTATCACGATGAGATCGACAAGATCTATCTGTCCGTGCTGGAGGATTATATCCCTTATATGAAGGAACTGGTCGATGAGTATCGTCTGACCAAGGTGGTGTCCATCATCGCAGGCGGTGAGACCGCACAGGATTCGATCTACAATGCCCTTAAGAAAGCCGAGAGCGAGAATGCAGATGATTCTATCGTCCTGATCCATGACGGTGTCCGTCCATTTATCTCCTATGAGGTGATCTCCAATAATATTGCCGGCGTGAAGAAACACGGCAATGCCATCACGTGTACGGCATGTTATGAGACGATCATGATCAGCAAGGACGGCAAGCAGGTTGACACTGTGCCATACCGCAAGGAGACGTTTGCAGCACAGGCGCCACAGAGCTTCTATCTCAAAGATATCATTGCAGCACATGACTATGTCCGTGCACTGCCTACCCGCTATGATAATATGGTGGACGCATGTACGATCGTGCGTACCCAGGGCATTACAGCGCATATGGTAGAGGGAAACCGCGGTAACATCAAGGTGACGACTCCGGAGGATGTCTACATGTTCCGCGCACTGTTACAGTACAAGGAAAATGAGCAGGCATTTGGGCTGGGGCTTACCAATAAGATTGATGCCCGTATGAATCAGGCTCACCTCAAGCACGACAAATAGATGCAGCCTTGGGGCTGTGGTCCGCCCGGTGCGGGTTGAGAAAGGAAGTCAGAGTATTATGATTTTAGAGAGTCCGGATAACAAAATATTACAGGAGGATCTGGAACGGATCGCTGGCAGCGGGATCCCGGTGGACAAACTTCGGGACAAGACCGTGTTCATCACCGGTGCTACCGGCCTGATCGGTTCACAGATCGTCAAGGCGCTGGCCTGCATGAACCGGCTGTATGACAGCCATATTCAGGTGCTTGCCTATGTGCGCAGCCGCGAGAAGGCGCAGAAGGTATTTGGCGAACTTCTGGAGCGAGGAGACATCAGCCTGGTCATGGGTGATCTGAGCGCACCGGTTGAGGTGGAAGGAGACGTGGACTATGTGATCCATGGAGCCAGTGCCACCAGTTCCAAGTTTTTTGTTTCCCATCCGGTAGAGACGATCATGACCGCGGTGGAGGGGACCAGATGTATCCTGGAATTTGCACGCGAAAAACAGGTGGATGGATTCGTCTATCTGTCTTCGTTGGAGATGTATGGTACACCGGGGGCGGATGCCGGTATGATCGCGGAGGATTACTGCGGCTATATCGATCCATTGCAGGTGCGCAGCAGCTACTCTGAGGGCAAGCGTATCGTGGAGTGCCTGTGTGCTTCCTATGCTTCCGAGTATGGAGTGCCGGCCAAGGTGGCCAGACTGTCCCAGACCTTTGGAGCAGGCGTAGAATACGACGATGGACGAGTGTTTGCGGAGTTTGCCAGATGTGCCATGGAAAAGAAAGATATTGTTCTGCACACCGCCGGCAATACCGTGCGCAGCTACTGTTATACCGCGGATGCGGTCAGTGCGCTGCTTCTGATCATGCTGTCCGGAGAGGTGGGAACCGCATACAATGTGACGAATATGGAGACCCGTATTTCCATCAAAGATATGGCACAGTTTGTCTGTGATCTGTATCCGGAAGCAGGAATCCATGTGACCTTTGATATGCCGGAGGATGTATCTTCCTTTGGATACAATCCGGAGATGGTGATCGCGCTGGACAGTTCCAGACTGGAGGCACTTGGCTGGAAAGCACAGGTGGATCTGGCGGGGATGTATACGCGCATGATTCAGAGCATCCAGAGCTAAAGGGCAGTTTGCCCGGCGAGGAGGACTCCTATGGGAGAAATGAAAAAGAAGATGAAGACGGCGGTTCGTCGCCGTCTCAAAGGGGAACAGCAAAAAGTAAATATTTTATTGGTCGAATTGATCAATCGAAATCTGGGAGACACCGTCATTGCGGATACCGCGACGTACCTGACAAAGCGGGGCCTCCCTTTGTTTTCACGCAGCCGGTTCCATGTTCAGGCGTATAACATCTGCAGCGAAGATTATGAGATGGTGCGTCTCGCCGATATGATCATTTTTGACGGTGGCGGACTGGTTAAGTACAAGCAGGAGAAGTTTTACGGCTATATCATTGATCTGCTCGAGCAGGCTGAACGCTGCCACAAACCGGTCTTCTTCAATGGAGTCGGTGTCGAGGGATATGATGAGGATGACGAGAGATGTCAGAATCTGAAGCAGGCGTTGAATCTGCCCTGTGTGAAAGGAATCTCTGTCCGCGATGATCTGGAGACCCTGCGCAGGGACTATATTGTCCGTGAGGATCTGGAGAGTTTTGAGGTGCCGGATCCGGCGGTCTACACGCCGGAGGTCTATCAGATCCGGAGAGATCCGGATTCGCGGGTGATCGGCCTGGGCGTGGCGCGTCATATGATCTTTGCGGACTATGGAAACCCGGAGATCACCAGAGAGGTTCAGTTGGATTTCTGGCGCGATACGGCCCGTGAACTCGAAAAAATGGGATACCGCTGGAAGGTCTTTGTCAATGGCCTCCGCGCGGATTATGATTTTGCAAAAGAGGTTGTGGAATACCTCGGCCATGGTGACGAGATGGAGGAATACCTCGTGAAAAGGCCGACCGAGACAGGGGAACTGGTGGGGACGATCGCATCCTTTGCCGGGATCGTTGCGTGCAGGATGCATGCCAATATTATTGCATATGCATTGCAGGTGCCGAGTATCGGGCTGGTCTGGAATGAAAAACTGGCCTTCTGGGGACAGCGCATCGGTTATCCACAGCGTTTTTTGAGACCGCAGGAGTTTCAGGGTGAGACGATTGCCCGGGCCATGGATCAGGCGGTCAAAGAGGGTGTGAAGCTGCAGCCGGATTCATTCCGCAGACAGATCTATCTGCCGCTGCGGCGATTTATCCACCGCTACGGCAGGGAAGCCCTGCGGCGCAAAAAGAGACTCTGGACCGGGGATTATGACTGGTCACAGAAACTGGCAGCGACGGCGCTGGGTGGCAAATGTCTCCAGTATACCAACATGAATACGCCGGAGACCGTGTCAGAGAAGCTCGCACATGGATACCGCTGGTTCGAGGCAGATGTGAGGATGACCAGAGACAACAGACTGGTCTGTGTCAATGGCTGGTCGGAAAACAGCTGGCAGAAGATGAACCTTGCGGAACCGTACCCGGGGCCGGAGGGCATGGACTATGAGGAGTTTATGAAATGCTCTTACTATGATGGACATTATCCTACCATGGATGTCTACGGGCTTTTCGAGATCCTGCGTCAGAATCCGCAGATGCGCCTGATCCTGGATCTTGGCAGACCGGCAGCGGAGGTGATGGAGCAGATCGTCAAGTTGTTAGAGCGGCCGTTGGGAGATGACTATGATCTTCTAAATCGTGTGATGATACGCGTGCAGCGCCGTCGTGACGTGGATACCTTTAAGGCGTCGGATGTGCCGTTTGTACTGATGTTTTATATCCCGCCGGAGCCGATGCGTTCTGAGAACAATATTACGGTAGATACCGTATACAAATACTGTAAGAGACAGGAGATCCGCTGGGTAAGCCTTGGCAGGGAGACCTTTGACGAGGAGATTTCCGGGCAGCTCGCACAGAGGAAGATCAAGGTCTGTGTCTTTACGCACAATAATCTGACGGATGTGATCGACTGTATCAACCGGGGGGCCGATCTGGTGGCCAGCCATTTTCTCAATGTGGATGAGGTGTGTGATATGACGCAGGGGACATTAGGAGGCAGTGATGAACAGTCGCAAGTCAATCTATGATGTAAAAAGTTTTTACCGCAAGGATGCGGTGCATAAGGCAAGCTTTCAGGGAATGCGCTATCAGATCTGGCATGAGGACGAGGGCCTGAGCGCAGTGGTCTGGCCGGAGCCATTCTGTTTTGAGAAGACGCCGGAGGAGCAGAAGACCAAGCAGGCGTTTTCCTTCGACGAGGAGGGACTGGATCAGGCCTATGACTGGATCTGCAAACAGTATGAAGACAGGAAGGATCAGTGGCAGCAATATCACAAGCACCCGTTTGAAGGGATGTTCTGACGCAGAAAGGGGAGAGAGGCATGAGCGAGGAGACCAGGATCTGGCTTGTGGAATCGTATTGTCCGGTGGATATGTATCATTGTCTGATGCCGGTGGAGTATCTGGCGGAGGATACCGGAGGGGTGATCCACACCTATCACAAAAACCGGATGGTATGCCGCCACGCACTTGCCGGGTCCTGCGAACAGGAGGCACAGTGTCCATATTTCAAGGCGGCTCCGGAGACACTGGACGCCGGTGCCAAGTGGTATGAACCCTGAGAAGAGGTGAGATGGATGAGAGGATTATTGATCGCGGTCAATGCCAAATATATACATTCCAATCTGGGAGTCTACAGTTTAGAGAGTTATGCCAGGGCCCATGGAGTGCCGGCAGAGGAGTTAGAGATCTGTGAGTATACGATCAATCAGGATGCGTCCTGGGTGGTCAGTGACATCTTTGAACGCCGGCCGGATTTCATGGCCTTTTCCTGTTATATCTGGAATATTTCGTTTGTGGAGATCGTGGCGGCGCAGCTTCGCCAGATCCTGCCGGAGGTTCCGATCTGGGTGGGCGGCCCGGAGGTAAGCTATGATGCATCGCAGTTTTTGCGCGAACATGAGTGGGCGGACGGTGTGATGCGGGGAGAGGGAGAGGAAACCTTTCTGGAGGTGGTTCAGGTGTTCCGGGGTGAAGGGACGTATGATGACATCCGGGGTATTACATATAAGAAAGACGGAGGTGTGTCCCAAAATCCGGACAGACCTCTTCTGGATCTGGATGAACTGGTATTCCCGTATCCGGACCGGATCGATGATATGGATCATCGGATCGTCTATTATGAGACCAGCAGAGGATGTCCTTACGGATGCAGCTATTGTCTGTCCTCGGTCGAGAAAAAGGTGCGTTTCCGCAGTCTGTCTCTGGTGGAGAAGGAACTGCAGTTTTTCCTGGATCACCGGGTGCCGCAGGTTAAATTTGTGGATCGAACGTTTAACTGCAGCACAGAACATACGATGGGTATATGGAAATATATTTTTGAGCATGATAATGGCATCACCAATTTTCATTTTGAACTGTCTGCAGATCTGTTGACAGAAGAAGAAATTGCCTATGTAAGACAGTTCCGTCCGGGACTGGTGCAGTTTGAGATCGGTGTGCAGACGACCAATCCAAAGACCATCGAGGCAATCTACCGAAGAACGAATCTGGACAGCCTGAAACAAAAAGTGGCGGCGATTCATGCAGGCGCCAATATCCATCAGCATCTGGATCTGATCGCAGGTCTTCCATGGGAGGACTACGACTCATTTGGGCATTCTTTTGATGAAGTCTATTCGATGCAGCCGGATCAGTTGCAGCTTGGTTTTCTGAAGGTGCTGACCGGGTCTCCCATGCACCGGGAGAGAGAACTTCATGGGATCGCGTACCAGCAGAATCCTCCATATGAAGTATTGTCGACCAAATGGCTGGGATATGGGGATGTCCAGAAACTCAAACGCATCGAAGATATGGTAGAGCGATATTATAACAGCATGCAGTATCAGGCCAGTCTGCCCTATCTGATCGGTCAGGCGACCCGGCCGTTTCTGTTTTTTCAGTCGCTTGGTGACTACTATCATGAGTGCGGCTGGGATCGGAAAAGTGTGTCGAGAATGGCTCAGTATGAGATACTGTTTGATTATGCAATACAGTGGTCGCCGGATGGACTGAATCTGGAATTGCTTCGTGAGCTGATGCTGTATGATCTCTATGCCAGAGAGAAAGTCAAAAAACTTCCGGAGTTCCTGCAGGCATGGTCAGTACACAGTGGTGAGGACAAGGAATGCATTCGCTCATTTTATCAGGACGAGGCCAGACGGCAGCGGTATCTGCCCGGATATGAGAAATATGATGGAAAACAGTGCAGCAGAATGACTCATCTGGAACATTTTCACTGGAATCTGCCGGAGGGGATCCGTCACGGCAGATGGGAGAGGAAGGACCAGTGGATCCTGTTTGATTATCAGAGCCGGAATCCCCTGGATTATCAGGCCAGGAGTGTTCCGGTTCCCCTTGACTGCATTTTGGAAACAGCATACAATAAACAAAACAATGTAAATTGACGAAGGAGAGAATATAATATGAACTTTTTTAAGCGCAAAAATCAGAAAAAAATGGCAGCAGTAATCTGCATTATTGTGGTGTTGGCGATGGTGATCCCGATGGTTCTGGGGGCATTCTCATATTAAGATGTCACAGGAAAGAAAGAGAGTATGAGTAAGAATAAGAAATTAATGATCCTCTATCTGGGAGGACTTTTTGCGATTGTGTGCATTATCGTGGGTCTGGCTGTGCTTGGCAAACACGATATCCTGGATCATGACCATATTACCGATGGAGTGAAGATCGGTGCGGTGGATGTCAGCGGTATGACACAGAAGCAGGCAGATCAGGCAGTACAGGATTATGTAAAGAAACAGCAGAATAAAAAGATTACGCTGGTGGCCGGCAGGCATCAGGTGACAGTGACCGGTGCAGCCATAGGCGTGCAGTATGTCACAAAGGGACTGGCAGCCAGGGCCATGAATATTGGCAAGCAGGGCAGTCTGTTCAAGCGGATGAAGCAGCTTGACCGTGCGGCGCAGGGCAAGGAGAACCTGGAACTGCGTGCTACCATGGATGAGCAGACGGCCAGCCGGTATCTGAAGGAAAATGTCTCCATATACAACCGCAAAGAAAAGAAATCGAGACTGGTCTTCAAGAACGGATCGCTGGTGGCGACCAAGTCCCGTGTTGGGATGAAGCTGCAGGTGGCCGAGACGATCAGGCAGGCCTTTGAGGCATTTCAGGAACAGCCTGAGGCAGATGCGATCACGGTTAACTGCGTCGTCAAGGAGAAACAGCCGGCATTTACGCAGGCACAAATCCGGGAGTGCCGGGATGTGCTGGGGACGTTTACGACCAGTTATGCGACATATCTGACGGCAAGATGCACCAATCTGCAGGTGGCAGCAGGCTATATCAATGGCACCATGTTGATGCCCGGGGAGACATTCTCTACCGTGGAGGTGATCAAGGACAGAACGGAGGCCAATGGCTATAAGGCGGCTTCCGAGTATGCCCAGGGCAAGGTAGTGGAAGGCGTTGGAGGAGGAGTCTGTCAGGTGGCTACTACCCTTTACAATGCAGTGATCAATGCCGAACTGGAAGTGGTGGAGCGTGCTCCTCATTCGATGAAGGTTTCCTATGTGCCGGTTTCCAGAGATGCGGCGATCGCCGGAGATTACAAGGATCTCAAATTCAAAAACAATCTGTCATACCCTGTGTTCATCTTTGGAAGCGCAGAGGGCGGATATATTCATTTTACGATCTACGGCAAGGATGAGCGCGACGAGAACCGCACGATCTCTTTTGAGCCGGAGATCATCAAGACGATCGAACCGGGCAAGGATGTGGTGACCAAGGACAATACCCTTCCAAAGGGATATCAGGAAGTGACCCAGGAAGCACACACCGGGTACGAAGCCAAACTGTGGAAGATCGTGTCTGTGGATGGTGTGCAGACGGATAAGATCTTATTAAATACCAGCTATTATGCGGCAGCACCGAGGTATGTCACCAAGGGCACCAAGAAGAAAGAAAAGGCGGCTGAGGAGGAAGACACCAAAGAGGACAGCGAGGATGATAGCAAGAGAGAGGACGAACAATAGTCATGAATACAGGAAGACTGCCTGAAACGATCCGGAAACGGACGGTACTCAAACAGATCGGACATCGTCAGGATGCTGTGCTGTCCAGACCGGGGATCGGCCGCGGAGGCTGCCGGATCGGCGAGGACGGAAAGACGCAGAGTATCTGCTGCACATACAGTCTGTATGGCCGCATTTCGCAAATTGGATATTTTGGATTTTATGGAGCATTGAACCGGGTACTTGCCTGTGGAGGAAGACCGGTAGGTATTACCGCGGATCTCTGGCTTCCGGAGAGCATCCGGGAGATCAAGTTAAAGAATCTGGTGAAGATATTGGAATCGCTCTGTGAACAGCACGGGATCGATCTGATGGATATGGAGGTGCATTCGGCGGCAATTGTGTCCAGTCCACTGCTGCATGTCAGTGCTCACGCGGAGACAGAAACGAATGCTCAGCCTTGCGGACTCCTCGCGGGAGATGATCTGGTAATGACCGGATATATGGCTACAGAAGGGGCACTGCGCATTGTGGAAGCCAGAAGCAGTGAGCTGGAGCAGAGACTTCCCGTGGAACTTCTGGATTCCGTGCGTGAGACGCAGGAGGAGATGGACATCAGCGTGGAGGCGGACTGCCTGTGGACGCATGCGCAGGAACTTGGGATTCATGCGGTGATGCCTTTGGGAGAGGGCGGTGTCTTCGGAGGGCTCTGGGAGATTGGCGAGGCCGGAGGTACAGGGATCGATGCAGACCTTCAGAAGATTCCTGTCCGTCAGGAGACGATCGAAGTCTGCGAAGTCTTCGGAATCAATCCGTATCAACTTCTCAGCGGGGGTGCACTTTTGATCGGAACACCGTCCGGAAATCAACTGGTTGACCTGCTTCGTACCGTGGGAATACCGGCGGTGGTGATCGGCCGCGCTACATCCGGTAATGACCGGATCTTACGCAATGCGGCGGAGATCCGTTATCTTGAACCGGCCGATACGGACGAGATTTACAAAATACTGGACTAAACCCCGAAAATCACAGATGAGATATACAAAGTGTGGAAAGTGTCTGAAAACACGGCTGATCGTGTGGGGAGCACGGAAGACATTTTGTTCCGGGAATATGCAGAGAGGCAGAAGAGATGTTAAATATTGTTTTACTGGAGCCGGAGATGCCGGCCAATACCGGAAATATCGGAAGAACCTGTTGTGCGACGGGAACCCGGCTGCATTTGATCGAGCCGATGGGATTTCGGATCAATGACAAGATGCTCAAGAGAGCTGGGCTGGATTACTGGAAGAATCTGGATGTGACTGTATATGACTGTTATGAGGATTTTCTGGAACAGAATCCCGATGCCAGACAGTGTCTCTATATGGCCACGACGAAGGCCAGACAGAGCTATGCGCAGGTGCAGTATCCGGAGAATGCTTACATTATGTTTGGTAAGGAGAGTGCGGGTATTCCGGAGGAGATTTTGATCGAGCATGAGAAGACAGCGATCCGGATTCCGATGAATGAACATATCCGTTCTCTGAATCTGTCCAATTCGGTGGCCATCGTATTGTATGAGGCGTTGCGACAGCATGATTTTATGCAGATGCAGATGGAAGGAAATCTTCACCGGCTGCACTGGAAAGAATAGAAACATGATTACCCGTTTGTACCGTTCACGCTAAGAATCACGGAGAACGACTGCAAGAAGCGGACGATAGAGAAGCAGAAACGTAAAAAGGTACCTGTCACAGGGTGAATTGTGACAGGTACCTTTTGGTTTTTTCAAGATATGATGTAACGGATTCTTACTGGTTCACGTTGTATTTTGGTTCGCCGTATGCGTGAACCGGGGTGTTAACCTTTCCTGCATTGTCCATGATACATTTGTTGTTGGCAATGATATAATCCAGATCCATCTTGCAGGATTTCAATGAAATACCGCGGGTATTGTGAATCTCGATGTTATCTGCCTTCAGGCCATCTCCGTCGATGTTGCATCCTTTTGTGTTGATCTTGACATATCTGAGTTCAGCAGAGTCCGGGATCGTCAGGACGTATTTACCGTATCCGCAGACCTTGGAAGAGTCCAGAGTGACTCCGCCCAGACTGTATGTAGTATCACCGGCACCGGCATAGAGAACTCCGTCCTTGACGTAGGCATCGCAAGCACCTGTTCCGGAGATATCAAATACTTTTCCGATTTTGATCGTCAGGTCGCTGTGAATGAGATTTAACTCTACTGCGTGGATCGTATTGATATAATCGGCAGAATCCATATTCTGATCGTCCTGGAGCAATGGCTCTGCACCAGCCGGAAGAGCATCCTGTTTGAAGGAGGCCGGAATATTTGAAAGGCGGCCGCCCATGATGGCACCAACGCAGAATAATACAAAACCAATGGCTGCGATGATGACTAAGATCAATTTAAAATTAACTTCTTTTTTTACCATGTCTTTCTCCAATCCTGCACGAAGTGCATGTTGTCATTCATGACAATAATCCCGCCTGCAATGCGTGAAGATTATTGTTTACTCTGCTGCAAATTCTGTGATCTTGTGTTTGACAGAGCGCAGGAGTAATCGGATATTGTGATACACATTTGGCAGGCTTCTGGTAAACAGATATTTTGCGAGCCAGAGGATCACAAAGGAAGCAGGGAACAGGATCAATCCGGTTCCGATTGCAAAAAGGGCGTTGCCAATCTGTGAGTTGATCAGGACAAAAATTCCCATGGCCACACAGGCTACTGAGGAAATGATGGCAACCACGGTTCCCACGGCCAGTGCAACGCTGAGAGCGGCCACCAAAACCAGGAATCCCAGGATTACGCCCAGAATACACAGCCAGATCGGGCAGGTAATCAAAGCGACAATGGCGACACCGATGACCTTTCCGCTGTTTAATTCCACTTTCTGTTTTGGAATGGATTTATCTTTTTTGGAATGACGCTCAATATCTGCCGTGTTATTGTCAATGGACTTGACATTGATCTTCATACGTTTGGCACGGTCCAGTGCAGCCTCTTCCGCTTCGCTGTTTTCAGTGCTTCCTGCCTGGAAGATCGGGTTACGCATTTTATTAGAAGAAGATTCCAGTTCATCGTCCTCCTCGCGGGGTGTCAGATGAAGAAGTTCGGAATCCGGTACGGACAGGGTAATCGTCGAACGATCCCTGCCTTCGGTCTCCAGCGTTTCCTCCACAAGATTGGATTCGGTTCCGGGAGCCGGAGCCGTAGTATAGACGATCGTAGGGGCGGGAGCCGGAGCTGCGGCCTGCGCCTGTGCCGGAGCAGCCTGTGCTGTCTGCTGGACAGGTGTCTGAGAAGACATATTCTGCGGCGGAAGTGGTACGATCGGAGTAGGAGCGACTGCCTGTGGAGCAGCTGCCGCAGCGGCTGCTGCCAGCATTGCATCCAGGGAATCTGCATTTCCTACAGAGGAAGATAACAGGATCTGACGGGCTACCAGTTCCGGGGAACCAAACTCATCAATGATCTGCGCTTCATTTTCCGGACCAGCATCCGCAAAATAGTCTTCATAATATTCCATGGCTGAGTCGCGTTCCTCTTCGGGAAGAATTGAAATCATACGACTCAAATCTCCTAAAAATTCAAATTTTGTCATAATGAATAACCATGCCTTTCTTTTCATCGTTCAAACAATTATCCATTGCCCGGAGACAATGGATAATCATAATGGCTATAAATTGCAATAGCAGCTTACTTGTCTTCGTTTGGAATCAGATTTGCCTGCATCAGACGTGCACGGAAGGAATCCAGTGGATCTTCTTCCTTTGGAGCCTCCTCTTTGGCAGCCGGTTCTGGATCGGCCTTTGGAGTTTCCGGTGCTGGGACAGGTTTGCTCTGAGATGGAGCTGCTGCTGGTTCCTCAGAAGGAGTTACAGGCTTTGAAGAGGAAGCAGGTGTGGCTGGTGCCTTCGGTGCTTCGGTCTCCTCCTCGGCGGTAGTTTTCTTCTTTGGAACAAATTTCTTGACCTCTGAAACAACAGGGTCCGGAATGCTCTCTGCATTAAAACTTGGCTTAACCTGGGAAAGACTTTCTACCTGAGCTTCTGCTTTCTTGGCCTCGGCTACCGGAGTAGAGGAGGACTGCTTGAGTGGCTCAGAGGAAGAGAATGTCTTTGTCACGGGATCGATTGACGACTTCTTCGGTGAAACCGTAGAAGGGATCGGCTTGTTGACAGACCGGAAATAAGATTTCTTCTGTGACTCACTTCCGCTCATCAGCAGATCTGCAAGGGAATCCGCAGATGCTTCCACCTCGTCGATACTCTTTGCCTTGGACATATCAATCGGAGCAGGTGATGATTTTATCTTCGCCGGTTTCTGATGTTTGACAGGTTCTGCCTTCTTTGGAGGTTCCATCTTCTCAGGTCCAGGAGTAGGGGTAGGTACATATTTCTCCAGAGGAGCACTCTGGGATGCCTTGGATCCGAAGGTTGGGAATCTCTTTGGCTTGGCAGTGCTGGTGTCCTTGAGAAGGTCTGCCAGACTGTCTACGCTGGTGCCGGCCTCGGTCGTACGGACTTCCTTAACCTCCACCTTGGACTCCTCTTTGGCAGCCGGTGCTTTATTAACTTCCGGCTTCGGTGTGGAAACCGGTCTGTTGGTAGATACATATCTCTCCAGTGGAGTATCGGAACTCTTACGGGAGAAGAATCCGCCCTTCTTCTGGCTGGAGCCTGAATCGCCCTTCAGAAGATCCACGAGACTGTCCACATTTTCCTCTGCGCCGGTGGTACGGACTTCGGTAAGTTCAATATGTTTCTCTTCTTTGACAGTCTCTTTGACCGGTTCTTTGACCGGTTCAACCGGAGCCTTGGAGGATACCGGTTTGCCGGAAGATACGTATTTCTCAAGAGGTGCGGTCTGTGAGACTGGTGCAGCGGAACTAAACCGGGCAAAGAATCCACCCTTCTTAGGTGCGGAGGATTCAGCCTTGAGCAGTTCTACCAGACTGTCCACATTTTCTTCTGCACCGGTGGTGCGTACCTCAGTGAGTTCGATATGTTTTTCCTCTTCCTTTGGTACTTCGGGCTTCGGACTCGAAGCGGAAGTAACCGGCTTTGGAGAGGATACGGGTCTGTTAGAAGACAGAGGGTTTGGCTTGGAACGGCTGATTCCCCAGGATCTCTGTGGAGTAGAGTCGCTCTTGAGCAGGTCAACCAGACTGTTAACGGATTCGTCTGTCTCAGCATTACGAAATTCACCGATCACTGGGCCGGAAGGCTGTGTCTTCTCTGTCTCTGTACTATGGTTCTGAACATCTGCTACAGTTTCTTCAGTTTGAACAGTTGTGGCAGTTTCAGGTTCGGCAGTATCCTGAGAGGATGCAGTTTCCTGAACAACCGGATTGGAAGTGGAAACGACCGGCTGAGGAGAACTCTTAGGTACTTCAGGATAATCAGGAATCTGCTTCATGGCAGGAGTTTCCTCGCGGTTCTTGCTTCCGAAACGGCCAAAGAATCCACCCTTCTTTTTCGTTGGGGTATCGTCTTTGAGCAGATCAACCAGACTGTTCATATTTTCATCGGTCTCGGCGTTACGGAACTCGCCGATCACCGGACCACGCTTTTCTTCTTTCTTCTCAGGAGCAGGCGCAGGTGTTTCTGCGCTGTCCTCTGCGTTTGATGTCGGAACTTCTGTTGAGGAAGAAACTGCATCGGAAACATGGATCTGCTGGATCGTTGTTTCATGAGATGGCATCTTATCAACAGGTGCTGCCGGAGTGACAGGGTTTCCTGTAACCGCTTCTTCTGTAACTGTCTCCTGTGCCGGAGCAACATTGGCAGAATCGGATGTGCTTTCTGCTTCAGCTACGGAAAGATCAGCGTCTGTCCCGGCCTCGGCAGCCGGAGCATTGTCCTCCAATGGAGATGCACTGCTCAGAAATTCTGTGATGGCTGCCAGATCCGCAGGATTAAATCCAGGGATCGGATTGGCAGAGGATATGACAGGCTTACTGGAAGAGATCATCGGTTCTTCTTTGATGCCGGTATTTTCATGAACCGGTTTCTCGGCGGAATTACCATGTGCTGCCTGCAGCTCTATGATCTGTTCCTCGTAGGAACGGAGTTGTGTCAGAAGATCTTCCAGTTCATCTTCCTGTGCTGTATTTTCCGGTGTCTCTACATGTGACATGCTCGGAATCTGTGCATCCTGTGGCTCCTCCACAGGGGTATCATCCATAAGGTCTGCAAGGAATGATTCCTCGTCATCCATATCAACCGATTCCAGAGGTGTCTCTTCTGCGACAGGAACCTCTGCAGGTTCTTCGACAGCCGGAACTTCTGCGGCAAGCGGAGTCTCCTCTGCGGCAGTTTCCACAGGAGCCTCAGTCTCAGCTTCTGTCTCTTCGACAGGTACATCTTCAGGAACAGGTGCTTCGCCGGTTTCCTCAGCAACCGGAGTTTCCTCTGCGGTGATATCTTCTACAGGAGTATCGTCTGCTGTTTCGGCTGTGTCTTCCACGACACTTTCTGTCTCAGGAATAGAAAATAAAGAAGGTTCCTCTTCCTCTGATCCGGACTCAGCAGATTCGCCGGTCTCCGGCAGAGAGATGTCAAACAGATCGACAGACTCCTCAGTGGCTTCCTCTTCGGTTTCTTCTTCCTCGGTATCTAACTGGAATGGATCGCTGGTTTCTGCAGGGGCAGGAGTTTCCTCCTCAGCAACCGGAGCCTCCACGGCTGATTCCTCCGTGGTGTCAGCCTCCGCAGGTTCTTCTGCAACAGGCTCCTTCTCTACAACGGCAGCTTCTTCCGCAACAGGCTCTTCAACGACTACTTCCTCTATTACTTCCGGCTCCGGAACAGTCTCCTCAGTGGTAACCGGAATCGGTTCTACTACAGTTTCTTCTATAATAACAGGTTCTTCTTTCACTTCTTCAGCAGGAGCTGCATCCCCGGCGGCCGGTGTTTCCTCGACAGTCTCTTCCGGTGCTTCCGCTTCGGCGGTCTCTTCAACGACCGGAACTTCTTCCACGACAGGAGCGGCTTCCTCAGCAACCTCTACAGGAGTCTCAGGCTCGGCGGCCGGTGTTTCCTCGACAGCCTCTTCCGGTGCTTCCGCTTCGGCGGTCTCCTCAACGGCCGGAACTTCCTCCACGACAGGGGCGGCTTCCTCAGCAACCTCTGCAGGAGTCTCAGACTCGGCGGCCGGTGTTTCCTCAACAGCCTCTTCCGGTGCTTCCGCTTCGGCGGTCTCTTCAACGACCGGAACTTCTTCCACGACAGGAGCGGCTTCCTCAGCAACCTCTACAGGAGTCTCAGGCTCGGCGGCCGGTGTTTCCTCGGCAGCATCTTCCGGTGCTTCCGCATCAGCGGTCTCTTCGCTGGCAGGGACCTCCTCCACGACAGGAGCAGACTCCTCAGCGGCCGGAGCAACAGTTGTGTCAGTCTGTGCGGCAGATTCTGAAGTGGTGGTCTCAGGAGTAGGAGCTTCTTCCTGTGTCTCGGCAGGTGTGGAGTTCATAAATGAAGTCGCGTTCTGGAGATAATTGGTCCAGCTTTGCTGACAATATACCAGACGCTCGCGTCCGGATGCAGTAATCTTGTAGAAAAGACGACTGCGTCCACCCAAATCCTTGTGGTATACCTCGAGATATCCGTCGGCAACCATCTGCTTCAACAAAGGATAGAATGCGGACTCTGGAACATCCATTTTTGCTCTTACATCCTGGGTGATCTTGTAGCCGTAGGTTCCCTCCGGATCGCGGGCTACGATTGACAGCACAACGGCGTCAAGGATTAAATCACTGGTATTGAACATCATAGTTTACATCCATCCCTTTCCTCATAAGTTTGTACCGGCTTCTGATCCCGAACAATGAAATCCGGTACTCCCCCTGATATTTTCTCGCATGATAAGGCTATAATAAACAGAACTAGCGCTTATTTTATAGCGTACTACTTATACATTATGGAACGTAATAGTAAATAATTCAAGTTGCCATAATGTAAAAATTTGCAGTATAATTTTGGCTATAATTACTACTGCCCAACATACAAGTGTTATTATACCATATGAGGCCGTAGAATGCATCTGTATCTTTCAATTTTCGTGGGCAAAATATACGAAATACCGGTGTAATTTTGTGAAATGTGTCAAAAAAGGGTCTGGTGGGAAAAAAAGATTGAAAAAAGTGGGTAAACATAATAGAATAGATGTGTTATGAATTAATATATGTGTCAGGATTCTAATGCTGAACATGTCTATATAGAAACGTATTGACACGGATTGGAGGCAAAGTGAAATGAGTGAAACAAAAGGAAAGATTGCAGTACTCACCAGTGGAGGAGATGCACCGGGTATGAATGCAGCTGTGAGAGCAGTGGTACGTACCGGTATTGCCAGAGGATATGAGGTATATGGTATCCTTCATGGCTACAATGGAATTCTCCGCCAGGAGATGAAGAAACTGGCATTTGAGGATGTATCCGAGAAGATCCAGCACGGTGGTACTTTCCTGTTCACTGCACGCAGTGCAGAGTTTGGTACGCCGGAGGGAAAAGTAAAGGCTGCTGCCATCTGCAAGGAGATGGGCATCGAGACTCTGATCGTTATCGGCGGTGACGGATCGTTCACCGGCGCAAAGGATCTTTCCAAACATGGAATCAACATCATCGGTATTCCGGGAACCATTGATCTGGATATCGCTTATACAGAGTATACCATCGGTTTTGATACAGCAGTGAACACAGCGATGGAGGCGATTGACCGCATCCGCGAGACATCGAATTCCCATGAGCGCTGCAGTGTGGTTGAGGTGATGGGGCGTTCCGCAGGCTATATCGCACTCTGGTGTGGCGTGGCAAATGGAGCAGAGGAAATTCTTCTTCCGGAGAAGTTTGACCACGATTATGACAAGCTGATCGAGCAGATCAAGAAGAATCGTCACAGTGGTATGACACATCAGATTATCATCAATGCAGAGGGTATCGGTCATTCTACGGAACTGGCAGAGCGTATCGAGAATGAGACCGGTATAGAGACCAGAGCAAGTATTTTAGGACATATGCAGAGAGGTGGAAGCCCAACTGCAAGAGACCGTATGTATGCGTCCATGATGGGAGCATATGCGGTAGATGTGATCGATCAGGGCAAGAAGAACCGACTGATCGGCTACAAGGATGGACATATCTATGACGTTGATGTGGATGAGGCATTTGCTATGACCAAGAGCATCGATGAGTATGAATATGAGATTGCGGGTATCCTGGGTACCAGAACAGAGTAAATATAACGATTTAGAGATTTCGTATCATTATTTTTTCCTTCAAAGCGAAAGGGGCTGCATCCATGGCGGATGCGGCCCCTTTTGTCGGTGCAATATGCAGACTTTGTATCTTTGTATATTATGTAGATTCTGTATATTATATAGACTGTATTCTGTTCAGACTGTTTATTCTTCGAGGGCCGGCAGGGAAAAGATAAATTCGGTTCCGGCGCCGGGAGTGCTGATGACATTGATGTTTTCGCCGTGTGCATCAATGATTTCCTTGGTGATCGCAAGCCCCAGGCCGGTGCCGGTCTTGTCTTTGCCGCGGGAGGTATCGACTTTGTAGAAACGCTCCCAGATGTGGCTGAGCTTGTCCTTTGGAATGCCCTCTCCGTAATCCTTGATGGAGACGAAGATCTTTCCGGACTGTTGGGTGACACGGATCTCAATCTTACCGTTGTGAGGGCTGAACTTGATCGCATTGTCCAAAAGATTCTGGATGACCTCCTCAATCCGCAATTTGTCGGCGCGAACCTGCATGCTCTTTTTCTCAAAGATCAGATGCAGGGAAATTTTGCGCTGTGTACACTGCTGCTCAAACACGGAGGAACACATGCGGATCACCGGGTTAATATCGAAAGTTGAGATATCAAGGGGAATGCCGTGTGTCTCATACCTGTTCAACTCAAGTAGATTGGTGGTGAGTTTGGTGAGGCGCTGTGCCTCGGATGTGATGATCTTGAGATATTTGCCGTGCAGCTCCGGCGGAATGGTTCCGTCATTGAGTGCCTCGGCGTAGCCCTTGATCGAAGTCAGAGGGGAACGGAAGTCGTGGGAGACATTGGCCACGAACTGGCGCTGATATTCGTCGTGATATTTGAGTTTGTCGGCCATGTACTGCATGGAATCGGCCAGCTCCATATAGTCTTTCTGACGGATCCTCGGGACCTTGTAATCAAAATGCCCCTTGGCATACTCCCGGACCGTTTTGTTGAGTTTGGTGAGAGGTGCCACCATTTCCTGTGAGAGAAATAATGTGACAATGCATAAAAAGAGAATAAAGACTGCAAAGGCGATCAGTGGGACGTTATTGTAGACCACGGCACGTTCGGCAATGGCATCCAGCGAGGTGAATGCGATGACATAGCCGGTAATCGATTTGTTTTCCGTAAAGGGATATATGACATACAGTCCGTTTTCGTGCGTGAGCCGGTTCAGGGCTCCGCCGGAATAGGTGGAGTGTGTCAGAAAATCCTCAGAATAGGAAGTGAGCCGTATCGCCTCAAAGGTATGCTCCTTGTTGGAGTCGACCAGTACGACACCATCAGCATCGGTGATCAGAAAACGGGAACTGTCCATTTCCTGCAGGGCGTTGAGCTTGTCGCGCAGGCTGATGACGGCATCGGGCTGCGCTTCACGGATAAAATCGATCGTGCTGATATAGTCATTGGCAATCAGATCGGCCTCTTTGTAAAGCCTGTTTTCTTCTTCCTCGGAGATCACATTGATCATCATATGGCGGCTGTAGGTATTCATCAAAGTGAGAAATGCCGCAATGAGGATCAGCAGAGAAAGAAGAAATTTGGTCCGAATTGACATTTGTTTCAAGAAAATGCCTCCCTTTTAATTCTGCGGGTGATAATCGAACTTGTAGCCGATCCCCCATACTGTGGCCAGATCCCAGTCCGGATGGTCTGTGAATTTCTCGCGGATCCGTTTGATGTGAACATCGACGGTGCGTGTGTCCCCTGCGTAATCGTAACTCCAGATCTGATCCAGAAGCTGCTCTCTGGTAAATACGTGATTTGGATGAGAGGCCAGATAGTAGAATAATTCCAACTCTTTGGGTGGCATCTCGACCCGCTTGTTTTTGTAGTAGACGGAATAGTCCGTTGCATTGATCACAATGTCATTGTAGGTGACAAAGTCGGTGGAGGATGAGAGCACGCCGTTGAGAGGATCAGGCGTAGATGCTGCAAAACGCCGCAGTACAGCTTTGACGCGGGCAACCATTTCCTTGGAGTCAAACGGCTTGACAATATAGTCATCTGCTCCAAGTTCCAGTCCCAGCACCTTGTCAAAGGTCTCTCCCTTGGCGGACAGCATGATCACCGGCGTGTTGGAGGCCTTGCGGACATTGCGCAGGATCTCATAACCATCGACACCCGGAAGCATGATATCCAGAAGGATCAGGTTCGGCTGCCAGTCCACGAAGTATTGCATGGCCTCCTTCTCATCCTGCGCCGTTCTGGTATCAAAGCATTCTTTGGTCAGATACAGCGAGATGAGTTCTGCGATATTTGCGTCATCATCGACGATAAGAATTTTTGGTTTGTTTGCCATGTATACCTCCTTTATTTGAAGGTGACAATGGTGACACCCATGTCTCCTTCACCAAATTCTCCCAGCCGGAAGGATTTGACATACTTCATACGTTTTAACTGATTGTGGACTGCGGTCCGCAGCGCGCCGGTTCCGCGTCCGTGGATGATGGTGACCTGTGACATGTGTGCCAGGTATGCGTCATCCAGATATTTGTTCATGACAGGCATGGCTTCGTCTACAGTCATGCCGATCAGATTAATCTCCTGACGGATATTTGCCGCCTTATCCATGCGGATGCGTCCGCCGCCGTTCTTGGAAGACTTGGCCGGTGTCTCTTTGGTCTCCGGCAGCAGTTCAATGTCGGAGAGTGACACCTGTGTCTTAAGAAGACCTGCATGCACGAATAATTCGCCTTTGGCATTGGGCAGTGTATGAACGGTACCGGTGGTATTCAGCGAGAGGATACGCACCGCAGAACCGATCTTGAGATCATTTGGATTGACTTTTTTTGTCTGTTTTTTCTGTGGCTTGACTCCGAGATTTGACTGGCTCTGTTTGAGCTTGGAACCCAGGCTTGCACGACGTTTTTCCATTTCCTGGATATTGGCGTCATTCTGGGACCATTTGCGGAATTTGCGGATTGTTGAATCGGCGTATTCTTTGGCGTCTGCAAGGATCTGGCTGGCCTCCTGATTGGCGTTTTCCAGAATCTTTTCGCGGGAGGCATTCAGGCGTTCGTTCTTCTCGCGCAGTTCTTTTTTCAGGGCGGAGATTTCCTTGCGGCTGGCCACGATCTTTTCGTGTTCTTTCTCCAGACGGGAACGCGTTGCCTCCAGATCCGTCAGCACATCCTCAAAGTTCTGTGCATCCGAATCCACGCGGTTCTGTGCGTCCTCAATGATGCGGGAACTCAGCCCAAGTTTCTGGGAGATGGCGAACGCATTGCTCTTGCCCGGAACGCCCAGGAGAAGCCGATAGGTCGGTCGCAGTGTCGTGACATCAAACTCACAGCAGGCATTTTCCACATCCGGCGTCTGCAGGGCATAAAGTTTGAGTTCGCTGTAGTGGGTCGTGGCCATGACAATACTGTGACGGCTGTGCAGATCTGCGAGGATTGCTGTGGCCAGAGCGGCACCTTCCACCGGATCCGTTCCGGCACCAAGCTCATCAAACAGAACCAGACTGTTCTGATCGGCTTTGTCCAGGATGGAGACCGTATTGACCATGTGGGAAGAGAAAGTACTCAGACTCTGCTCAATGCTCTGTTCGTCGCCAATGTCTGCGTAGACTTCCTCGAAGATTCGAAGGCAGGAGCCATCAAATGCCGGAATATGCAGACCCGCCTGTCCCATCAATGTAAAAAGTCCTACCGTCTTCAGAGAGACAGTTTTGCCGCCGGTGTTGGGGCCGGTCACGATCAATAAGGAGAAATCGCGGCCGAGATGCAGATCGATCGGAACGACTTTGGTGGAATCGATCAGCGGATGACGTCCCTTTTTGATCAGGATGTAACCGTCCTCCGGAAAGGATGGTCTGGAGCCTTTCATCTTTTTGGAAAGCATGGCTTTGGCAAAGATGAAATCGAGCTGGGTCAGGATGTCGAAATCCTGGGACAGGGCAAAAGACTGCTGGGCGGCGAGATCACTGAGCATGGCCAGGATCTTTTCAATCTCTTCCTGCTCCTGCATCTCCAGTTCGCGGATCTCATTGTTCAGTTTTACGACAGATGCCGGTTCGATAAACAGCGTGGAACCGGTCGCTGACTGGTCGTGAAGCATGCCCGGAAACGAGGAACGGTATTCGGCTTTGACCGGAAGACAGTAGCGGCCGTTTCTGGTCGTGATAATGGCATCCTGCAGCATAGAGCGGCTGGAACCGTTCAGGATATTACCCAGTGTTTCCTGGACACGGTGTCCGGTGATCTTTAATTTGCGGCGAACCTGAGCCAGGCCGCTGCTGGCCTCGTCGGCCACTTCATCTTCGGCCGGAATGCATCGCCGGATCTCCTGACAAAGCGGTGTGAGAGGTTCCAGAAGCTGGTAGCGTTCGTCCAGGGAATCACCGGTGTGGTCATCCTCCTGCAGACTCTGTCGGAAAAAGGCCTTGACATGTGCGGCCGAACCGAGCAGTGAAGCGATATTCAGCAGCTCGGAAATGCTGAGAATGCCGCCGACTTCCAGACGTTTGAGGCTGGGACGGATCTCTTTGATTCCGCGGAAAGACAATTCACCTTTCATCATGATATGTGTCAGTGCATCCGAGGTTTCCTGCTGCTGCGTATGGATCCATTCTTTGTCAAAATGGGGTTCCAGGGATTCACACATGTTACGGGCAGCATCGGAGTAAGCGAGACCGGCCAGTTGATGAATGATCTTGTCATATTCTAATGTATGCAATACTTTCTGATTCATAATCCAGAAAATCCTTTCTATCAATATCTATCCATCATATATCATACAACATGTAGCCGACAAGCCGCAATAGAAACGCGGATAAAGTTCACATCTTATTCATGGTCTATTCATATTTTTTTGGTAAAATAATATCAGTTATGGAATTCTTCAAAGGAGAATGATGATGAAGAAACGGAATCGGGAAGAAAAAAGGGTTCAGGAGGAACGGTATCGGTTTATTGAAGAACAGATCCGTCCAAATCGGGATTATAAGAGAAAAAAATATTTGCTGCATCTGCTGAGGCTGGTGGTGATGGCCAGCGTGGCCGGTGTTGTGTTTGGTGTGGTGTTTTCTGTGGCAATCGACTGGCTGGAACAGAGACAGTCCCGGGGAAGCAGTGTCGTTTCTACACCGGTGTATCAGACACAGACTGCACAGCCTACGCCGCAGTCCACACTTGCTTCGGTTGAGATCGATGACCGGGAGGTCAGGGAGGTTCTTGCCGGGTACCAGAAGGTGCAGGAGGCAGCGGCCAAAGTGGGAGAGCGCTGTGAGAGTTTTCTGGTGCAGGTGGCCTATGGAAAATACAATCACACCTGGCTGGAGGATGCGGATGTCTCTTCGGAGAAAGGGACTGCGACACAGTGGGGGATCCTCTTTGACCAGGACGATCAGAATTACTACATATTAAGTCCGTATTCTGAGGGAGATACCTCGAAGATCACGGTTCGTTTTCCGGGAAATACCGAGGCGAAAGCATCGCTGTGCGGATACGGGGAAGGAATGGGGCTCTGCGTGGTGGCAGTGGCCCGCGAAGAGGTAAATGACGGCTCCAGGGATCTGTTGCATATTGCATCTTTTGTCGGCCGGGAGAAGATGGAAAAAGGATTGTCGGTTATTCTGATCGGATGCCCGCAGGGAATCGCGCACGGAGTGCGGCTCGGAAGTGTGGTACAGGATGATATCCGGGTTGCGGTGGAGGATATGCAGCTTCAGATGTGCAGCACGGACATTGCGTGGTCCGAGCAAAGCTGTGGATTCGCAGTGGATCTGGAGGGGAACATCCTGGGCGTGATCGATCAGAGCCATGTCTCGCGGACCGGCAAGGAAGAGTGTGCATTTTTGCGTCTGGATGTGCTGATCGATGAGATTGATGCGATGAAAAAGGGGCGCACTCAGCCGTATCTCGGGGTGATCGGAAGTGACTATTCCAATCTGCGCTATGGACAGGGCGTCTACGTTGAAGAAATAGTTTCCAATTCACCGGCATTTGATGGAGGACTCAGAGTGGGTGATATTCTGGTAGAACTTGCCGGACAGAGTGTGACTGATGTGCAGTCCATGCATGAGATCCTCAGTGCACAGCGTACCTCAAAAAAACTGACTGCCAAGGTGCTTCGACGCAGTGGCAGTCAGGTTCATAAAAGAAAATGTACGGTTATTTTAAAATAGTGTTGTCTGTTTTGATACGCTGTACCAGTTTGTGGCGGAATGCCTTCTCATAAACCTGGCCGGATTTGTACGCGGCGCGGTTGAAATCAAACTGGGAATCTGATACCGTTTTCTGAGTATACAGCTCCGGTTCCCGCCCGGAGGAGGAAGGCCAGTAGATCATAATACATCCGTCAGCCTGCTCCGTGGTGAGATCATGGAGCTGTTTCCATGTGTCCAGAAATTCGTGGTCCATCATGTAGACATGACAGTACAAACCCACGACCTTGGCCAGTCTGGTTCCGTTGATCGTAAAGGTGTCCATGTCGTAGCCGGTGCGGTCGGAGTCGCTCTCTATGCTTTTGGATATCGCCTCGGAGGACTGCTGGATCAGGACCAGCGGAAGGGTCCTGTTTTTGTCCTGCATCAGAGAGACAAAATCTTCGTAATCGTCCAGAGTTTCAATGATCTGAGCCTTGGTGCCAAGGCGGCAGACATCTGTGATCCCGACTTTGGTCGACAGATCCGTCAGGAAAGAAGGCTTGCTAAAGGAAGTCTTCTGCACGGTGTGTTCCGGCGAGAAACGCTTGGTCTTGGTAGAAAACAGGATCTTTCCATCGGGCTGTGGCGCCAGAAAGGCACTTACCTCCCAGGTTGTTCCGGGAAGTTCATAATCAATGTGGCGGACCTTCATGGTAAAATACATCTGTTCTGCGCGGTGGTCGATATGAACAAAGTATCCCGGGATATTGCCATCGTATGGAGAAGTGTTCTCCGGCATGTCCGTGAACACACTTCCGATCTTATAACGGCACCAGCGGTACAGCGTAGCAGCGGCACTGGCAAATTCCGAGGTTAGTTCTCTGGTCTCCTTGTGCAGCAGAGGTGCGGTCAGCTGAAAGAGTGTCTGTTCCAGCAGAGGTGTCAGGACGATCTTGTCCTTGCGCTGCATCTTTTTTGGCAGGGAGATATCCTGACAGATCTCCTGCAATGTGGGATCATGGATCGTGTTTTCGTTGATCAGCTTGACGATCAGGTTGTAGTTGACGTAAGGCTGATCGCCCTTGAGCAGATCCTGGATCAGGCTGTGGCGGGAGCATTTGTAAAATGCCTTGGCCAGCGGGTGGTTCTCATCAAACAGTTTGATGATGCGGGAATCTAACGGTTCCTCCTCCACAATGCGGATCCGGAAATGGCTCTTGAGCATCAGCGGCCAGTTTTTATTCTTGTAATGATTGTATCCAAGTTCTTCAAACAGCTTGACCATAGACCAGTCGCTGAGCTCGAGGTTGGCCAGCACACAGTTCAGGGTACGGGCGAGTTCAGCACTGCCCTGCCAGAATTCCTCGTCGGTCAGGCGGCTCTTGTAGCGCATATCGTGTTCAATCTCGTGCCAGCCCTCGAAGAACATGGTGCGGAACTGGATCTCAAAGGTCGTGTCAATGGGCAGTGTCCACAGATCCTTGGTGTAAAACTGGAAATATTCTTCCGGAAAACGGAATACACCGTTGATCTTGGTGGCTTTGAATTCATTGGGATTAAAGTCAAATGTCGACCAGGTGTCGATCATCTGAAAAGTGCTTTCCACCACGTCGCGGCAGATCTTGAGATCGTCATGATAGTACAATACAACACGGAATCCGATCAGATCCTGGAGCTTGCGTGGGTTTTCTTCGGTGCCGTATCCGCGCTGCATGATCTTGGCGGCGATAGACTCCGGTGTCTTTATGCGGTAAAAGATACGAAAATACAAACCGCAGGAGTTGAAGATCGTCTCAATTTCATGTTTCAAATGTTCGCTGAGATCCTCCAGCCGTTCGTAATCGATCTGTTCGTAAATCTGTTGTTCCAATACATCTTTGTCAAATACCATTCAGTTACCTCCTCCTGTTAAGAGTAACATATTTGGGCGCGTTTGTACTATTATTTATTGTTTTTTTACATTCATCTGTTATAATAGGGAAAGATTTATACAGGATTATAAATACAGCAGGAGAGGATGGATTGCGATGAAGAGATATGAGATGGACGTGGAGTTGACTGCACAGGATCTGTTTGCGTTTTCTATGCACCACACGTATGCGGCTCCTTCCGGTATTCTGGGGATCGTGGTGAGTGTAGGTGCCCTGGTGACACTTGCGGTCAAATATGCAGAACTTCCGACTTCTTCCAGAGTCGCTCTGGCTGTGATCGGTGTATTGTTTACGATCGTGCAGCCACTGATGCTTTACAGTAAGTCCCGCCGACAGGAAAAACGCAACAAGCAGATCAAGGGAACCCTGCATTACAGCATAGATGCAGAGGCTGTGACAATCTCACAGGGAGAGGAACAGGCAGTGGTCAAATGGGATGAGATCAGCAAGGTCGTTCTGACCGGCAAGAGGATCTATCTGTATGTCGGACCTGTGAGAGGATTTATTTTCCCGGCGGATGCCTGCAGCAGTTCCATGAAAGCGATGGCGGAGGACATGAAGAAGTGGATGATGCTGGCCAGAAAGTAGCCGGTAACTGGATAGAAAGAGCAGGAACATGATGAAACACAAACAAATCATTGAAAGTTACAGCGAGAAAGATACCTATCGGATCGGGCAGCAGATTGCCGCCAGATGCCGGCCCGGCATGGTGATCCTGCTTCACGGGGATCTCGGTGTCGGAAAGACGGTATTTACAAAAGGACTTGGAGATGGCCTTGGGATCACAGAGCCAATCAGCAGTCCTACCTTTAATATAGTAAAAACATATGAACAGGGGCGGCTGCCTCTGTATCATTTTGATGTGTACCGCATTGCAGATGTGGAAGAGATGTACGAGATCGGATACGAGGAGTATTTTTATGGACAGGGTGTGACGCTGGTCGAGTGGGCCAGTCTGATCCGGGAGATCCTGCCGGAGGATGCGGTCAGTGTAACCATTGAGAAATGTCTGGATAAAGGATTTGATTACCGGCGTATTACGATAGAAGGAATGGAGGAGATTGCGGTATGAATATATTGGGAATCGAAAGTTCGGGCCTGGTGGCATCGGCTGCCCTTTTACAGGACGATACGATCACAGCTCTTGCTACCGTCAATAACCATCTGACCCATTCACAGACATTACTCCCGCTGGTGGAGGATGTCCGCCGGATGGCAGATTTTGCATGGAACGATCTGGATGCTATTGCGGTGTCTGCCGGCCCGGGATCCTTTACCGGACTTCGGATCGGTTCTTCTACTGCAAAGGGACTTGCACAAGCCCTGGATGTTCCGATCGTACCGGTTCCAACGCTGGATGCACTGGCGGTTGGCTACGGTGTGTGCGACGGAGTGGTCTGTCCGATCATGGATGCCAGAAGAAATCAGGTGTATGCCGGAGTTTACCGGATCCGTGGGAATCAGGATCATACCCAGATTCTGGAATCTGTTCTGGACAATGAAGCGGTTGCAATGGATGACCTGTTGGTCAAGTTGGAAGAACTGGGTGAAACCGTTCATTTTCTGGGAGACGGCGTTCCGGTTCAGAAAGAGCGAATCGCCGCCTTTTTTACTGAGAGGGGGATCTCTTTTGATTTTGCGCCACCGCACCGGTCCAGACAGAGTGCGGACGGTGTGGCAGTGTTGGGAGCTGTTTATTATGGTCAGGGAAAGGCAGTGCCGGCCCGGGAACATGCACCGATCTATCTGCGCCAGTCCCAGGCAGAGAGGGAGAGAGCGCAGAGGATGGCACAGAAATGATCCGGCAGATGCAGCGAGGAGATGTAGACAGGGTATATCAGATCCAGGAAGTCAGCTTTTCCGGTCTGTGGTCGAGACGAAGTCTGGAAGAAGCAGTGGATAACGAGGATTATATCTGCCTGATTCGTGAAGAAGAGGAGCGGATAGTGGGATATTGTATCCTACTGATCAGCTATGAGACCGCAGAATTATGCCAGATCGCTGTGGACCGGGAGAACCGGCAGCGGGGGAGCGGAGCCGGATTACTGGATGCGGGAGTGAAGGCTGTATGTGAGCGTGGAGCGCAGCATATGCTGTTGGAGGTGCGCGCAGGTAATGTACCTGCCATCGCATTGTATGACAAATTTGGATTTCAAAAGATCCATATACGAAAGAACTATTATCAGGATCCGGTGGAAGATGCCCTGATTTTGGAAAAAGATCTGACCGTAGAAATGAGGTAAGAGATGTTAGATGTATGTTTACTGGGAACCAGCGGCATGATGCCCCTGTCGGGAAGATGGCTGACGGCTCTTATGACCAGATATGAAGGCAGCAGTCTGCTCATTGACTGCGGAGAAGGGACGCAGGTGGCAATCCGTGAACGCGGATGGAGCGTTCATGCAATCGATACGATCTGTTTTACACATTATCATGGAGATCATATCAGCGGCCTGCCGGGGCTGCTGCTCTCGATGGGCAATTCTGACCGCCGCGAGCCGGTGACGATGATCGGACCGCGGGGACTGGAAAAGGTTGTGAATTCTCTGCGTGTGATCGCGCCGGGACTGCCCTTTCCGATCCGTTTTATTGAACTGTCACAGCCATGCCAGGATCTGGAGATCAATGGATACTGTATCCGGGCATTCAAGGTGAACCACAGTGTGACCTGTTACGGGTACAGCATTGAGATCAAGCGCGGAGGAAGATTTTATCCGGAGCGGGCAAAGCAGAATCAGGTGCCTCTCAAATTCTGGAGTCGTCTGCAGAAAGGGGAGACGATTCAGGATGAAGGGACAGTATATACACCGGACATGGTGATCGGACCTCCCCGAAAAGGAATCAAGGTGACATATTGTACGGATACCAGACCGACACAGGGGCTGGTGGATTGTGCGTCCGGTTCAGACCTTCTGATCTGCGAGGGTATGTACGGGGAGAAAGAGAAGCAGGCCAAGGCCCTCGAGAACAAACACATGATGATGACTGAGGCCGCGAAGGTGGCGGCCGAGGCGGGAGCCATGGAATTGTGGCTGACCCATTACAGCCCGTCGATGCTGCATCCGGAAAATTATATGAGGGATGTTAAGAAGATTTTCCCGAATGCTGTGGCGGCCAAAGACGGTCGGAGCGTGGAACTGGATTTTGATCAGGATGAATAATGACGATTTAATATGCAAGAAAGGGAGATTACCATGTCAAAAGAGATACTGACGCTGGGGATTGAGAGTTCGTGTGATGAGACCGCTGCATCGGTGGTGCGCGGCGGCAGAGAAGTACTGTCCAATGTGATCTCATCTCAGATAGATATTCATACATTGTACGGAGGGGTGGTGCCGGAGATCGCGTCCAGAAAACATGTGGAGCGGATAAACCAAGTGATCGAGCAGGCATTGACAGATGCGGAAGTTGCCTTGCAGGATGTGGATGCAGTCTGCGTGACATATGGTCCGGGACTGGTGGGGGCGCTGCTGGTCGGAGTGGGTACTGCCAAGGCACTTGCATACGGCGCAGGAAAACCATTGGTTGGAGTGCACCATATCGAAGGGCACATTGCGGCTAATTATATAGAACATCCAGACTTGGAACCGCCATTTTTATGTCTGGTGGTATCCGGCGGGCATACGCATCTGGTCCGGGTGAAGGATTATCATGAGTTTGAGATCATAGGATGTACCCATGACGATGCGGCCGGTGAGGCATTTGACAAGGTGGCCAGGGCTATCGGACTGGGCTATCCGGGAGGCCCAAAGATAGATCGTGTGGCCAAAGAGGGGAATCCGCACGCCATCGAATTTCCGAGGGCAAAGATCGCCGGCTCCGAATTTGATTTCAGCTTTTCCGGGGTGAAGTCTGCTGTCTTGAACTATCTGAATGGCTGTGAAATGAAAGGGATCAAAGTCTGTCAGGCCGATGTGGCGGCTTCGTTCCAGCAGGCTGTAGTGGATGTGCTGGTGGGAAGAGCAGTTGCGGCGGCAAAGAAACTGGGAGAGAAGAGAATTGCAGTAGCCGGGGGAGTGGCGGCTAATTCAGCGCTTCGTGCGGCGATGCAGGAGCAGTGCGACCAGGCAGGGATCGGGCTGTGTTATCCATCTCCGGTATATTGCACAGACAATGCGGCGATGATTGCAGTGCAGGGGTATTATGAGTTTATGCATGGCACCAGACATGGGCTGGATCTCAATGCGGTTCCGAATCTGAAAATCGGACAGCGATGAATTTTGCAGGGGCCGAAGGCCGCAGGTAAAAAAAGCTTAATTGCAAAAGTAAATTCCAGTGCAGAAGTAAATTCTACCGCCCGTTAAAAAAGGCTGATTTTTTGAACCATAATAGAGAAGAATGGATTATAATATAACTAGATTCAAGCAAAAATTCTAAAAAAGGGTATGGCAAACAAGTCGGTATGAATCGCCGTATGCAGGACTAAATTCTACCCGCTGGATTCGTTTTTTATGAAGATGTAAAACTTCGTTGCCTGACAGCAGATTCATTGCTTGAATTTACAGGTTACTTGATCAGCTCAGGCGTCAGATTGATTTTATCGGGATCAATCGGCTTGAGCTGAAGTGCTAACAGGACATCCATATCAAAGTTTTCTTTTGCAGTCTGATATTGAGTGAGTCCCAGCAGGCTTTGTCTGGGAACAGAGTTGATGTTATTTACGATTAAATTTAAATCCCATTGTGTCAGGTTCTCGAAACTGGTACCTTTCGGGAGTATTTCCCGCAGTTTTGTATGAACATTTTCAATGTCGCCCTTTTGCCCGCTACGCATGGGATCGCAATAATAAATACTGGTACGCCGGCAATCATCCATGCCGGCTTCCAATGCTTTAGGGTCTCCAAACTCTCCGCCCCTGTCAGTCAGGACTGTTTCGAATAAGATGCTGAAGGTTATCGTACCCAGCCGTTCTTCCAGCCGATCAAAGACAGCACGGACAGCGCCTTTGGTACACCGGTTTAAAAGATAGGCGAGAAGTAGCTTTTCATCCCGGAAATAGAATGTCAAGATACATTTTTTTGAGTCACGGGAGGATTTTACCGTATCCATTTCAATCACATGTGTAGGCGGAAGTTGCTGGAAATCGCTGTACAGCTGGCCGTGGAACACTTCCCGGTCTGTAATCTGTGATTTATGGCATTTACGGGCTTTGAATTTAACTTTCCGTTTCAAGTCGATGTTACGGCCGGTAAGCTCTATATATAGATGGAGCGGACGGAAAGCCCAAGTTCCGGATGTTCTACAACAATCTGGTAAGGGGAATGCCCCTGCCAGATCAGAGGGGTAACCACAGCATCAATGCGATGGAGCTCCTTTTTGGAGAGATGGAGACCGGCTCTGGAATCGCGGAGAGTTTCCCGGTATCTGCGATCTGCAAAGAGTGCATCATAGTGATACTTATGAGGGACGGTACAGCGCACATGCCCCTTGTCACATCCATTGCAGACAGGCGATGTGCACGAACTTCTTTGGATATCGTGCTTGGATCTTTACAGAGATGTCGTGCAATCTCTTTGAAAGAAATACAGTCATTCAGGGCACGTTCTATGTAAAGCCTGTCGGAAGCGGTAAGGTGTTTATGGTTACCAGGGATATATTTACTCATGATGTCTCCTTCCGCAGCTGTCAGGGACAGGGGCATCATAATATATATGCAGAATTAAATTCAACCTGTGCAGAGGTAACTTCTATCCGGAAACAAGACAGTAGAATTTACTTTTGCAATTTAGGAGAGAAAAGCTTGTTGAGAAGTTGTAAATAAAGGGAAACTTCTCCATTAGGCGGAAAGAATCATAGTATGTGGCTTGTTATGGAATAAGGTCAATCGAAATACTATATTAGACAAAAGTGGATGGAGGAGTTAAATGTACAAAATCGTAATCTGTGATGATGATAAAAATTATATTCAGGAATTAGAAGAAATCATAAAAGAATGCAACAAAAGCAAGCGAAAATTAGAGTTTATTGAATTCTATTCTGGGGAAGAGTTGTTAAAAAAATTTCCAATGGATAGTGATGTTTTATTTTTGGACATTCAGTTAAAAGGTATGAATGGCAATGAAACGGCAGTCGAGGTTGAAAAAATTGGTTATCAGGGATTGTTGGTTCAATGTTCTGGTATTTTTATGCCAACCCCGGAAACGATTAAAATTTCCCCTTATCGTTATTTATTAAAACAGGCTGATAAAGAGACTACATATAAAGATATCAATGAAATATTGGATGAAATGGACCGTCAAAAGGCTTGCTTTACAATAGAAGCATCTTATCAGAGAGAGAAGGTTATTATTCGGACTGTAGATATTGTATATTTTACGCATCACAAAAAGGGGAGTATTCTTCATTTGAATAAAGAACGCCAGAAAGAGTATTCAGAGGCACACCTGATTACCCGGTTTCACTTTCAGGAGTTGCAGGAAATGTTATATCCTGTGGGTTTCGTATGCCCTCACAGCAGTTATTTGATTAATCTCCGGTATGTATCTGCATTTAATCCGAAAAAAGAATTTATAAAGTTGGATGGAAAGATGCTTTCGGTAGCCAGAGGAAAAGTGGATCAGTTTTCAATAGAGTTCACCAGATATATCAATCTGAAATACAAGGAGAAATTGAAATGAGATATACGGTAATTTATAATTTATGTATAGTTGTATCCTGTATGTTTGAAATATATTTTGCTTTGAGTTTTTATAAAGCGTTTCATGAAATCAATGATTTCTTTCAATCGAAAGTGAAATTCTTCTTATGCTATTTTTGTTTTGTGGTTATGAATATTGTAGTAAATTTGCAACAGAACAGTATATTCAACGTATCCTTTGCGGCATTTCTTTACTTGTTTATTGCGTTATTCATGTTTACAGGGGATTTGAGATTCAGAATTGTTCATTGGATTATATTGATTTTTTTGGGTGCCAGTGCGGAGATGATTTTTTCGTTGTTACAGTCTCTGCCGGTGGATGTTCCAGTAGATAGAGCCTTTGAAAATGAGTTTTTTATGGTTGGCGGTATGTTGGCTGTGAAACTGATTTATTTTTTACTCCTTTCCATTGTGAAACAATTTTCAAGATATTCGACAGAAAAATTAGAATGGAAAATGTTTGGGAATTATATCATGATACCATTCGCCACTCTGGGGGTTATGTTTGCAATCCCTTATGTCAGGAGGGGCGGTCAGGGGAATACGGTCATGGATTTGATACTGCTTCTTTTTTATATGCTAATGCTTTTAGGAAACGTGAGTTTGTTCTATATGTTTAGCAGATATAGCAAGATAAAAGAGCAACAAATGTTGCAGGAAATCAGTAAAACAAAATATAAGGAAATGAAAAGACACTACGACAGAATGGAGAGACTGGATGAGAAGCATAGGGAATTGATTCATAATACTGATCATTATTTAAGGCAGATAGGAATTTATGCAGATAAGAATGAAATGGAAGAAATAAAAAGGACTTTGTCGGATTTACAAATAGAGTTACGAGGAGAACAGGAAACCATATGTGCCAATGATTATCTCAATTCTATTTTAGCAGATTTCAGGGATCGAGCAGAAAAAGAGCAGATACGGGTTGAAATGTTTGTAGAAGCTGGTTTCAAAATTGAATTTGTGAAAGAAATTGATCTAACCGTCATTTTGGGCAACTTGTTCGATAATGCGATGGAGGCTGCGAAAAAATGTGACCAGGGGAAAGTGTGTGTGACCTTTTTTATGCAAAATGGTGGTGCTTTGTCGGTAATGCGGATAGAAAATAATTATAAAGAATTGCCACAAAAAAAAGATGGATCATTTCTTTCGACTAAAAAGGAACAGGGAGTGCATGGTATAGGAATCAAAAATGTACACAGGATTGTAGATAGATACAATGGGTATATGCAACAGGAATATTCAGGTGGGGTGTTTGAAACAACATTAATTATTCCCCTATCATAAAAATATGCTAGTAATTTTACATAATTTTCTCCTAAAACAACAAAAAATTCCCCTTCGGTTGAATTTGTTTGTTTCGTATGAAATAATAACCGCAAATAAATTTAGCAGGAGGGATTTTTTATGAAATTGAAAAAAATGTTTAAGAAAGTGATGTCTGTTGGAGTATTAAATAGTCTTGCACTTATGATGGTGGCACAAAGCGCTAACCAGGCTTGTATTTGGTTTTATCATCAGCCGGAATTTCCAGAGGGGGCTGATAAGTATAAAAAACACTAATCAATGGAGTTTAAGATGGACCAATGGATACAAAGCATAATAAAGCGTCAGATACAGAATAAAAAAATCTCTGCTTCAGAGGCGGAGATATATCAATACGGATATCGTCTTCTCATTGAGAAAATATGTGTTTTTATGCTAACGCTTGGTATTGGGTTTATGTTCCATGCGTGGCGGGAGGTTTTTTTATTTTGCATTGCATTTATACCGTTAAGAGTTTATTCTGGAGGCTATCATACTAAGAAATCGATAAGTTGTATGTTGTTATCAGCAACCGTTTTGATTAGTAATATCTTTCTGGTACGGGGATTTGCTTCTTTCGATATGGGCAAATATCTAGTCACATTAGAATTACCGTTTTTTATTTTATTGAATTATTTTTCACCGATAGAAACTGTAAGTCGGAAAATTGAAGTGAATGAGAAAAAATTTTTTCATAAGATGGTGTTCTTTATCTATGTCATCGAAATTTTAGCAGAAATATTATTCATCATATTTGGATATGAAAAATTTATGCTCTCTTTTTTAGTTGCGCATGGTTTCAATGTAATAACGGTATTAAGTGAAGCTATTTTACATAAGATTTCTTGATGGCAGTGTCAAAAAGAAAAATAAAAGATTAGCGATTCAAGTAGAAATAGTACAAACTCGAAGAGGGAGGTACTTTGTGGAAAAAATAGGAAAAGCAAGGATCAAAAAGGTGATTATCAGTGGTACATTGGCTGTGTCTATAGCAGTTACCGCAATTATGGGAACAGATTTTTCCGCCCAGAAAGATGTAAAAGCAGGGACTGGTACGAATACAAGCACAGCCAAAGCAACCGTCACAGAAGAACTGACTGCGAAGCGAACCAAATTCGTCAAACAGTTTGCCATGTCCGATGGCAGTTATACCGCGGCCACCTATTCCATGCCGGTTCATTATAAGAAAAACGGCATATGGAAAGAAATCGACACTACCCTGATTAAATCGGGCAAAACAAAATATAAAACGAAGGCTACCGATTTAACGCTTAAATTTTCTCAAAAAGCAAATAAGAAATCCGTTGTATCTCTGAAGCGGGGAAAAACCAGCTTATCCATCACCTTAAAAGGGAAAAAACTCAAACAATCAAAAGCAAAGATCAGCAATCCAAAGAAGACGACATACACCGATGTTCTGAACCAGAACAAAGTAACATATAAAAAAGTTCTGAAGAATACAAATGTCTCTTATGACATTTTTCCGGAAAAAGTGCAGGAGATTGTTACGGTTTCCAAGAAACAGAAGAATAAATCCTTTTCTTTCAAATTGAATACAAAGCTGAAAGTAAAGGTGAAGGGTAAAAAGGTTTATTTCAAGACCAAAAAGGGGAAAACTAAATTTACCCGGATGAGTACCAAGATTACCGATGCAAATGGCGTATCGACAACTAATATAAAACTTTTCTATAACAAAAAGACAAAAACATTGAAAGTGACACCAAATAAAAAGTGGTGGAACAGCAAAAAAAGAAAATTCCCGGTGGAAATCCGGACAACCTATCTTACCGATAAACACCGCAGAGATGTAAAGGTGGGGGCTGCTTATGCCGGTGCACCAAACAGTAACTTCGGCTATGACAAATCCCTGCTTTTGCAGGCAAATAAATGTGTGGCATTTACCAAGATGAGTACCCTTTCCAAACTGAAAAACCAAGATGTGCAGATTCGGGATGCAGCATTACATATCAAAAATGAAAAGACAATCAAATTAGGGGCTGGAAAGACCTTTGACATCGGTGTCCACAAAGTGACACAGAACTGGAACGTCAATAAACTGACCTATAACAACCGTCCGTCTTATGAAGCGGGTGCCTCAGCAACCGTGGGAATCCAGAAGGCAGGGAAATACCAGTGCGATGTAACGGGCATTGTAAGGGCATGGTATGCGGGAGAAGCCAACTACGGTGTGGCATTAGTGGCGGACAATTCCAACCGCTCTTACCAGGCAAAAATAGACCGGAATCCATACTTTACCGTGCATTATGAGGTGGTGGGACTTGACGGTGCTGTGGAATTAAAGGAAAACGCACCGATTACCCGGTCAGTAATAAAAGCCGGACAGGAGAATTACTATTACTTTGACACCAAGCCGGGCATTGCATATGACATTTACACCGATTCCTCCATTGACACACAGGCAACCATGTACGACACAGCTAAAAATCAGGTTGCCTATGACGACAATTCCGGACTGGATAACAACTTCCTCTTTACCGGAGCCTATAACGGACGGAAATATCTGAAAGTCAGCGTCAAAAACAAAGGGACCGGGGATTACACCCTTACCCTGAAAAAGCGTTTTGCAATTCCGGAACCAACGGGAATTAAAGGACAGGATAAGTATACCATCACCTGGAATGCGGTAGAGAACGCCAAAGAATATCTCATCTGCGTTTATGACGGAGGAAAGAAAATCAGCGATGCTGTTGTGACGGGAACATCCTATGATTATATCTATAACAATGAAACCGCTGGAAAGACACTGGGATTCACCGTGACGGCAAGGGAAAATGCTTCCCTGACCGGTGAAGCATCCCGGATAATCTATAACACAGACAGCCAGTCGGAATGGGTATACACGACACCAATGCAGGATACCAGAAAAAATGGTTCTACCGTTGCTTTGGATGGAAAAATCTATGTACTCGGCGGCGAAAATGCCAAAGATTCCCTGAAAACCTTTGCGGCATATGATACGGAAAAGAAAACATGGGAAAGTCTGCCGGAGTATCCCGGTACCGAAAGCGGAATCTGCTTGGCAGCCGTGTTTGCGTACAATAACGAAATCTATGTCATCGGCGGTCAGACCGATACGAGAGTGACGGCAAAACTTCTCAAATCTGTGTATGCTTATAACACAGAGACCAGACAATGGCAGAAAAAGGCAGACCTAGCAGAGGGAAGAACCAATCTGGCATATGCATGTAGCAAAGACAAACTCTATGTATGGTCAAAGGCAGGTACCACGGATCAAGCAGAAATTTATGACATCAAAACCGATACCCGGGAGACGGCAGTTCTACCGGACACCAGTGCGGTCATTGCTGCAGCAAGTGTGGATAACCGTGTGTTTGTGTTAAAAGAGGACGGAGAGAAGATGTTCTGGCAGGAGTATCTCCCGGAGGACAATCTCTTTGAGGACGCCGGAACCGTGTGTCCGTTTGCTGTTTCGGATATCTATGGTACTCCTGTAGTAATCAGCGGAAAAATCTATATGGCAAAAATAGAGGAGACAAAAGAAGTTCTGGTGTATGATGCTTACTCTGATGAGTGGAACAGGATTTCGGATATGAACCTGACCAAGAAGGATTCCATGCTGGCGGCTTCCGGCAATGACATTTACAGCATTGGTGGAGAGTTGGCTGGTTTTGGTGTTCTGGATACCGTAGAGCAGTATACGGTAAAAGTGCAGACCACCACAAAACAGATGGCAGTGAATCAGGGAGAAGCCTATGAATTACAGGTGACTGCCGGGAACTTAAAAAAGGGACAGGCAAAGATCGTCACGGTAAACGTCAACCCGGAGAAAATGGAAATCCAGAACGCATCCTCTTTTGAAACAGAGGACGCGCTGAAAGAGGGAGCAGACGGCGTTACCTTATTAAAATACCAGCCGAAAAAAGGCGTAATCGTGCTGAAACTGACCGGAAGTCTGGAGCGGGGAGAATCCTATGAGACTTACCAGTCCATCCCGGTGGAAGCAAAGATAACCGGGAAAACAACGGTAGAGATTACCTTGACAGAAGAAGGAAAGTAATAATGAGGGGATTCGTTCGTTAGGAAAAACATAACGGGCGGGTCCTGTTTGTCGTACAGGGAAAATATAGAATCCGGAATGGGGGAGTTATCATTGAGGAAACCCAAAAGAAAAGAAATTGGGATTGCAGCAGCCGTAGTGCTTGTCATGTGTTTGCTTGCGGGAACCAGCATAATCATAAGGAATCATCAAAATCAAAAGAAACCGGAAGAAAAGAAAGAGGAAGTCTATCAATCCCTTTCGGTGACGGACCGTGAAACCGTTGATTTGTATGCGGAACTTTATGAAATGGACCGGGAAGAGGTCGCAAAGATACAGGTGGAAACAAAGGACTGGGAGCAGACCGGCAGGGAATTGGAACAGGATTTTTTTACCATTCCGGAAAATACCAAGTACCAGATGGAACAGGAAGGCTACAGTCTGGATGATCTGGAACAGGCAGAGAAGCTGTCCGTAAAAACCGGAAGAAAAGCTATCGAGTTAGCAAAGGCAAAGGGAAAAACATCCGAAAACAGGAAATGGTCTGATGTGGTGAAGGATAGTGAGATTCTCAGCACGGAAGAACAGTTGGGATTGTCAAAGGAGCAGATACAGCAGTTAAAAGACAAATCCTTCAGTAAAGAGGAACGGATAGAAGTGGCGGTTTTGCTATTGAATGAAACCTATACCTTTGAGGAAGTGTTGGAAAAGCTGGATGCTGGGAAAACGGTGAAGGAATTAACCAAAAAGGAAGAAAAATAAAACAAGAACCGTGTAACTTTTATAGTGCTTAGTTTTACTATTGATAGTCATGTAATAAATTGATTTAGGGTACAGGAAAAGGAGTGGATATCTATGGGAAAGATCAAAAAGATGATAACAGGAGCAGCAGTAACTACGTTTCTGTGCGGGGCAATGGTGCTTGTCAGTGGCAACACCTGCCTGGCGGCAGGAGAATCCTATAACACGGCAACCGAAGCCGCCTATGGGGATACCTTCCGGAGTGTCTATGAAAACAGGCTTGCCGTTTCCCCGTTAGAAGTTGAGGAAATTGATGGAGTGGATACCGCTACCGGACATCTGATGCTTTCCCGTAATGATCTGTCATTGGATGGAACAGGCGGCATGAACTTTGAACTGAACCGCTACTACGACAGCAACGAAGCCAACTTAGGTCATGGCACGGTGGAATATATTGAACAGTTAGAGGTAGATACCCTCTGGGTTTACTACACAGCGTCAGACGGTTCCCGTAGGCGTATTGTAGTGAACGCTGCCATCTGGAAAAACCATAAGAATGCTTTGAAAAACCTGTTAGTGAAATACGAAAAGGGCGAAGGCTGGAAAGGAGTATCCGCTAATGGTGAAAAGCACTATGAAAATGATACCCAGCGCACCAAGATCGTCAGCAATGAGGGATACAACGTCTATGGACTGGCAAGCGGCTGGCGGTATGATTTCCCATGGATTGAGACTGTCACATTGACTGAGGATGAAGGCTGGGGAAAGATTCCGACCTACCTTCACTATGGCAGTGCCGGGGGCATTAACATTGAAACCAAAGCGGATGATGTCACAAAGTCCTATTCCATCAAAGGACTGGAAGGCTATGATTATGATGATATCAAACTGGAGGACTGGGACAAGACCGTAGACGGCATTGCCTGCAAATACCTTCTCCGTGATAAAACCGGACTCCGTACTTATTTCAATGAAGACGGTGTCATTGTGTTGCAGAAAGACGCCCATGACAACACGATTACCTTTGCCTATACCGATGGCATTTATTTCAGTAAGATCACAGATTCGGTAGGACGGGAGATCGTATTCCGCTACAGCGGCGAGGGTGACGAAAAGGCAGTTGCCTCCGTCACCGTTCAGGGAAAAAACGTTGCCGGAGGTGTGTCTTCTAAGACCATCACTTATGAGACCGAGGAAAAATCCTATACCCCTCATCATGGGGATCGGTTAAATGGTGTGATACTGGCCAGTGCAACCGTAGACGGCAGTAAAGAAAAGTATTCCTATAAGACCGTAGAGCGGCTGGTCAACACTTCCGGTGCCGGAGTAGCGTCACAGCGTGTTTCCACCAATCAGAGTTATCTGCTGACTAAAGTAACCGCAGACGGAAGCGAACAGCACTATGAATACCGTGCCTGCTCCCTGCGGGGAGAAAAGGAATCCGGAACCGACCAGAAACGGGACGTGGTAACGGAACAGTTCTATGTCACCAGGGAGTATGA
>CAKRJH010000010.1 GCA_934351255.1 uncultured Lachnospiraceae bacterium | reverse complement strand
ATATCATAGCATATTTTTCTATAAATACAATATTTTAATCTGGCAGACTACTTTCCAAACAGAGTCGTCCCCATCCCTCCTGAACATTTGGTGACACACTTCCCGCCAGCGGCCGGCTTCCCCGCAGCAGAAACATCTTCAGTTTCTGCCCGTACAGATAAGCGTCATTTCCCCTCACGATTCCCCACTCCATACACAGTGCGGCTGCCGCCGACACCACCGGAGCCGAAAAGGAAGTCCCGGTCAACGCTTCCCCTGTCAGATCTGTGGTCAGATCCACTCCCGGTGCGATCAGATCCGGCTTGACTGCACACCAGTCTTCCTGCCCTCTCCCGGAAAATGGTGCCACCTGTCTTCGCTGGCTGTCGTACGCCCCGACAGTCAGCACCTCCGGGATCGTTCCCGGCAGAGTGACCGTTCCCTCCGGGTCTGGGATCAGAAAGCGGGTCTCCTTTCCAATGGCATCCTGCGAGGGCAGCCACAGATCTACTCTCCCCTCTCTGACAGACTTTGGAACGGCCCGTACACTCCATATTCCCGGCGTCACAGCGCCTGGGAACCTGACGCGAAATCCCGTCCTGCTCTGATACGGTGTCGGGCCGAGCTGCACCGCTCGCTGTTCTGCCGGATTCCCCCGGGGATCCAGAAGTGTCCAGAACAACCGATCCAGGGAAGAGTACCAGATCTGCAGTTCCAGATCACTCACCTCCGGCCCCACACGGAACTGCCGGAACTGCTCCCCTGTCGTTATATCCATAGAGGCATGATGTCCGGCATCCCCCTCATTTCCCGCTGATACCACGATCAGATTTCTCCCCAGAACCCCAACTCCTTTCAGATAGGTCTCAAACATGGACTGGCCATCATGCGCTCCCATACTGGTTCCCAGGCTCAGATTGATCACCAGTGGAACATTCTCACTTATCGCCTGTCTCACCAACGTATCCACTCCCAGGATGACCTCTGTACTGTTTGCGAAGACATCGCCTCCCAGGCTGGCATTCCACTGCAGGATCCGTGCTCCCGGTGCGATCTGGCGCACCACTGCCCCGACCTGACGTCCATGATCTCCCTCATCTACAATTCCCACGGCCACGCCCTGGCCCGTCAGTCCATAGCCCCCGTATTCCTCAGATAACATCAGAATCGCTCCACAGATATCTTCACTGCTCCACAGTGGCTGCGGATAGATTGGAAAGGACGCCTCCTCATACAACACCTGCCTGTCTTTCGCCAGTCTGCGAACCGCCTCGTCATCCCCCTCTGCAATGGCAAACTGCAGCAAAAGGATCCAGAAGCGTATCCCGGGATACCGCCGGATCAGTTCCTGTTCATCCCCCACATATCGGATCAATGCACGCAAAAAATCACCTCCGGAAAAGTATATGCTTCCGGAGGTGACTCCTTGACCCGTCTCTTATAACTTTTTGATCTTTGACTTCTTTTTCAGTCCCTTTTTCAGGAACCAGCTGCGGTAGGTCTTGTATTTCTTTTTCGTGATCCTCACCACAGCACTCTTCTTGATTCCGGTAAATGCCTTTTTGTTGATGCGCGCCTTCTTCAGATAGATGGACTTCACTTCCACCCTGGCTAACTTCTTGTTCTTCTGGAACGCCGTCTTGGCAATGCCGGTCACCCGCCATGTCTTTCCCGCATACCGGATCGTCTTTGGAATGACAATCTTTCTGATCGATGTATTGGTATTTCTCAGGTAAGACACTTCCGGATGTTTTCCGTAAATATTCGTGATGACATACTGATTCTTGCTGGATTTGATCGTGATCCGCTTTCCGACATAGTATTTGACAGCACCACCGCTGGCATTCTGTGGCGGTATCGTACCGATCGGTGTGATCACCGGACCGGTCACAGGTTCCGCAGCCTTCTGTCTGGTCGTCACAACACGGTAACAGCTCCTGCGTCCATCCTCTGTAGACAGTGTAATCTGCATCTCGTCCTCGCAGCCCATGCTGTCGCGAAGGCCCTGAACCGTCACGTAATGGCTGTCTGCTACGGTAGATGCAGAGACATCCAGAGAAGCCCGGACATCTGACGCATCCAGGGATACCTGAATGACAAACGGATCCTCAGATGTTCCCTTTCCGCCCAAAGCACCCTGATTGACCAGATAGGTCCAGTCGTCCCCATCGGCCACCCGGTCAAACCGGAAGATCTGTCCTCCGATCTCAAGCTGTCTGAGTGTAGGAAGTCCTGTGTTCGCAGCCGCAATGTCCAGTCCACCATTCAGCGTATACGCGACATTCAGAAAATCTCCCTGTGCCACAGACAATCCTCTCAGATCCGTCACGGGACTTCCACCCAAATCCATCATCCAGCCCGACTGCGTATTCCCGCTTTCGGATTCCAGACTGCCGATCCGGACAACGCTGCCATCTTTGATCTGGAGACGTACTCCCGCAGCATTGCAGGCACTCTCCAGCGCCTCCTGGACATTGGCGGCCTGGACATCCTCCTGCAGCACCAGGCCTGTCTTGCTGGCACCGGTCAATCCGGTCCCCCCGGCAATGTAATCGGTCACCTTGACATGAACCGTCTTGCTGCCGCCCGGAATCTCAATATGGATGGATGGAAGACATGCCATGTTTTGACTCTGACGTGATGCGGTAAAGTCTGCATCCCTTCCCTTCCGGTACGTCACCTTCCGATGGCTTCCAAACGCAGATCCATACCCGGATTCCAGCACCGAACCGGTCAGATCATAGCTGAACCGGTCCATATCCTCCGGGATCGTGATGACGATTCGCTGAGCCTTTGCATTGGATGAAAAATCATACTGAACTGACTCCCCGGTAAAGACATGTCCAAAGGAATCCCGGTACTGGATCGCCCCGGACATGTTATAGACCCCCGAGAACTTGTTGGCAGGCAGATACACCCCGCCACAGCGTTTCTTTGTATTTCCGGAAATATCCCGGCCAAATGTCACGATCACCTTATCTCCCGGCTTGATCTGACTCGCTTTGATCGAAGCACCTGTAGCAGACTGGTACTCATAGGTCATCGTTACCTGTTTTGCACGTACCGTCCGATACACGGCCCTGCCTCCCTGTTCAAACCGGAGGATGTTGGTGCCTTCCACCAACCCTGAGACCGTAACCTCGCCGTCCTTGTCCGTCTCGACCCCTTCTGTGGTAAAGCCGGCATAACTCTCATGGTCTGTGACCACCGGTCTTGCCACGCTGACGGTCACACCGCTTTGTGGCGTGAAACGGCATGTTGCGCCATCCTCATCCTGCGAATAATACAAAACATCCAGTTCGCTGTCCAGATCCAGCCCTGTGTCGATCGTGGCATCGCTCTGTCCCACGTTTACCACAAACACTCCGGTGTTTTCCGGCCAGATTGCGCCAAAGAACGGGTCTTTGCCGCCTTCCTGTCCGCCGGAGGCCTCATTGGTCAATGCATCGTATGTCACAAGAACCAGCGCGGTCCCCTCAGAAACGCCCTGCACCGTCACATCCCCGGAATTGTCATGATTCTGGTCGATCCGGATCACATCGTCGCATGGCTTTCCCTGCAGATCCAGCACTTCATAATGGAAGTCCGGTCTGGCGGCCTGCGCATTCATATAACTCTCGACCGGCAGCCAGTTTCTGAACACATTGACATTCTTTGACTGCCCTTTCTGTAGGTTCATCTCGCCACCGGCACCTACCGTCATATACAGATCCGCCACATCATACACATTGGCAGAATAATCCCGGATCACGGTATCCCGGTCACGGTCCGCATCTCCGATATGCAGATTCTCCAGCGTGACACGGATCGCATCCTGATCCTGTCCGGCCACAAACCAGTTGGTATACGTCACCGCATCCTGCGCATATCTTCCCTCCGGAACAGCTGCGCGGTAATAGTAACGTTCTCCCTCGGCCAGCTCATAGCTCCAGGTAGTCATGCCATTGGCAGTCTCTTTCTTCTTCGGCGTCACATTGGTATACACAAAACAGCGGGTCAGGGTTCCCACCTGCATATCCACATACTCCGGCGCGGTCACTGTCTGCTCCACCTTGCGCGGCAAAGCGATCGCAAAGGACAGATCATCAGACTCAGTCATAGTCTGACGTACTGTCTTGGTCGTGTATTCATCGCTTCTTGGCTCCAGAGGATCCATCCGGACATTGACGGTATCTCCGGTATAACAGAGTACCGCACCGCGGTCCGGATCGCCCGGGGTGCTTCCCCCGGTGGCATGACGGTCGGTTCCGTCCTTGCCATCCACCGAAACGGCAGCCGTATAGTCCACGCCTCTTTTCCATCCCTCATGGGTCTCATAGATATTGGTCACCGCCAGCACAGAAGCAGTCTGCTCGTCCTTGCTGCCAACCGTCAGATCCAGAGATCCCAGAACCGTCTGATCGGAGGCATATCCGGTCAGACGGTACGTCCCCTTCCTCAGATTCAGATGGTATCCATCCTCGGTACATTCGCCAAGGTCAATGTTCTCTCCCTGCCCGTCGGTCAGAGACAGACTCTCCACCGGATCCTGCATCTGCAATGTCACATCCTTCGGATAGAGATCCCGGATCTTTTCCGCAGCCTGATCGATCTCCTCCTGGGAGGCATCCAGTCTTCCCATGACCTCTTTCACTTCTTTGCTGACATCCGGATTCGCGGCAAGGTACTGTTCACTTGCCGCATACAGTTCATACAGTTCCCGGCGGTCAGCCGCCTTGATCAGCGGCTCCTCCTCAAAATCAGAGCCAAGATCCGCTCCATACATGGCCACCGTAAACATCCAGCGGATACTGCAGTCCCCATTCTGTGGCAGACTGCTCTTTCCTGCTCCCACGCTGATGAATGAGTCGTCCAGTGTGATCATCCAGCCGCTCTGTTCCGTAAAATCAAACTCTCCCAGATCCCGGTCATCGTCCGCACGCTCCTCCAGAGCCAGTTCCTGTCCGGTCCGCTCCTGATAGGCCTGCTTCAATGCCTCCGGTACCTGAGCTATTTTTGTGCCAATGCCGTAAATCCCCCTCAGATAAAACGAGGGATCCCGATATCCCGTCCCACCGTAATTGGCAGATAATCCGGCGTTCTCCAGAAACGCATACGTGGCCTGCGCCACTGTAAGCTTCCGGGGATCCAGCGTCACTCCCTGTTTTGTCTTCCAGAGATCCACGATCTCCTGACGGGATAATCTCGTCGGCAGAACATAAAATCCGTCTCCGATCGTCAATCCCTCCATTGAAAATGTGACATACTGGCTGTCCGCACTCTGACTGGCGCCGGCAGTCTGTGCCATTCCAAATGCCGGGATCATCTGGCATATCATCGCCAGGATCAGGATCCAGACAATACTACGTTTTTTCCATGCTGCTCTTACCATTTCTTCTCTCTCCTCACTACATTGTATCTCTTTCCTCTATGAAATCAAATCATACTTTACCCGCACGCGGTGCAGTTTACGTCCCAGAAAAGGCTCCAGGATCCACAGGAAACAACACGTGGAGATCCCGTGGATCAGATTGACCGGAAGTCCGCTGGCATAGGAAGCAAGCAGCAGACTTCGACTGCATCGGTCCGTATACATTAAAACAGATGCCGTATCCATAAGCAAGCCATACAGGATCACTACACTGAAAAATCCATACAGACTGATACAGATCCGGTTTCGGACCGGTCTGCTCCTTCCCTGCCACCGTTCCGAAAAAAACAGGATCCCGGCGATCGCTCCCACAATGCCCATGGCAAACATCTGCCACGGTGTCCACGGCCCCTGTCCAAAAAGATAATTGGAGCCAAATGCTGCCAGTGCGCCGGTAAAAAAGCCCGATTCCGGACCGAGATAGATTCCGGCCAGGATCACCACAGCCATCGTCGGTTTGACAAACGGAAGCATGTAGAATACGGCTCGGCCGACAATTCCCAACGCCGCCATCACGGCGATCACCACCAGCTGCCTTGCCTGGGGACGGCGCCCCTCAAATGACATAACAAACGGCCCGCAGGCCACGATGATCATACACAGGCTGACCAGATAATATCTCCTGTCCTGCCACAGTCTCATCCCCAGTACAATACATACCACACAAAGTATAGATGCAGCCAGACACCATGCCAGTTTACGTCCCCGTCTGGCCGGCGGCCGGCAGCCTCCCCCGTACCATGCTGCCTGTCCCCTCTCCCAGGGAACTCTCCTGCGCTCTGTATTTATCTCCATGAACGTATCACATCCTCCCGTGTCACTGCATCTTCCAGATACCCCTTCGTCATACGTCGTGCGGCTGTCGTATAAAAACTGCGGTCTGCAAAAAAGCAACGTGCCGGCTCAAGTCCGGTCGTCTGGCCGTCAAATAACATACAGCAGTACTGCGCATATTCTCCACAGAATTCCATATCATGAGAAACGATCAGAATCGTCATGCCCTGTTCCTGTAATGTCCTCAGGATCTGTCCCATCTGCCGGCGGTAATATCCGTCACAGCCCTTGGTCGGCTCATCCAACAGCAATATCTCCGGTCTTGTAAACAGCACCTTGGCCAGTGCGGTGCGCTGTTGTTCCCCTGCACTCAGATCATACGGATGCCGGTCCAGCAAGGGGATGATTCCCAGAAGCTGCAGCAGTTCTTCCTGTTCCAATTCCTCTCCGGGATCTCCCTGCCAGGTGTCAAGAAGTTCGTCTCTGACACAGTCCTTCACAAAAAGAAGCTGCGGATCCTGCGGAAGAAGCCCGATCCCGGCCAATGTTTTCACTCTGCCCCGATAGGCACGGACCGTCCCGGCAAGTACCTTGAGCAGGGTGGACTTGCCACATCCATTGCCACCCAGGATACAGGTGACTGCTCCTCCCGGCAGGGAAAACTTCCATTCGCGGAGGATGTCCTCGCCCTCTCTGGTATACCGAAACCATATTCCCTTCGCAGTGAGCACCGGATCTTCCGTCACACCCGGCAGATCACCTGCGCACGCCTGTCCGGCACGTTCCGGGTCAAACTGTGTCTGATATTTCTTCATATACTGTCTGGCCTCCCAGACATTCAATGGTATTTTGTCTTCCTGTGGTGTCAAAACTGTGGCAATCTGCGACACTACCGGCATGGAGACAAAATAGGGGTGTCCGGCCAGAGAGCGGATCACATCTCCCGGACTGCCCTGACACAGAACATGTCCCGCTTCCAACACCACCATGCGATCCGCCAGAGAACAGACTGATTCCAGACGGTGTTCCGTCATCACTATGGTCGTCCCGAGTTCTTTTCGGATCTTTTCCAGAATATGAAAAAACTCCTCCGCCGCCACCGGATCCAACTGTGCTGTCGGCTCATCCAGGATCAGCACCCTGGGAGACAGAACCATGACCGATGCCAGATTCAGAAGTTGTTTCTGTCCTCCTGACAGACTGGCTGTATCATGGTAAAACCAATCTGCAATTCCGAAGAAATGTGCCATTTCCGCGATACGCATCTGCATTTCTTTCTGGGAATATCCCAGATTTTCCAGCCCAAAAGCCAATTCATGCCACACACGGTCTGTCACGATCTGATCCGCCGGATCCTGCAGCACAAAACCGATCTGCTGTGTCTGTCTTCGCATGGACACCTGATCCAGTCCCATTCCGTCATAGAGCACACGGCCTGACCGGTGCCCCTGTGGGGCAAGTACGGTCTTAAGCTGCCTGAGCAATGTCGTCTTACCGCACCCGGATCTTCCGCAGAGCAAAAGACATTCTCCTTCTTCGACAGACAGGTTCACATGATCCAGTGTCACATTATCACTGCCGGCATATGTAAAACTCAGATCTTCGACTGCAAATAATTCCATCTGCGCTCCTCCAAACTACATGATATTACAGGATACAGGCAGAGCAGGAAAAAGACTGCGCACGCCGCCGTTCCCACACCTCCCATGCTGACACGAAACCAAGGATAATACTGATATCCGGAATCTCCATATCTCTGACAAAACCACAGTACCATCCCGAGACCGGCCAGAACCACTGTGTGCACTGTATCTGCTGCACCCCATACAAAAATCCGGTACCGGCTTCTGCGCGGCAGACCATACCCGCGGGCACGCATGCTGTCCGACCGCTGGATCGAGTGTTCAAAGGACCAGGTGACCAGCCCGGAAAACACCTGGATCCCACGTGACAGGAGCCGAAACCTGCCTCTACCCGGCCCCCCTGTTTTCAGCGATGTCCGTGCTTCCATCATCCGGCCCGCCTGTCTGCGAAATTCCGGAATAAACCGAAGCACCATGGACATCATCAGAGCCACCGCCGGAAGGAAGATGCCGGTCACACACTGAAGCCTGTCCCAGGTCATTTCCTCCTGAAAGGAAAAGAACCACAGAAGCACGGCCCCAAGCATCACGCCCATAAACAATCCGTAGAACAAAGATTCCGCCGTCAATGGATTTCCATCCGGGAAATAGGTCAGGATCGTCATCCCCTCATGGGAAAACAGCGGATTGACCACCATCGACAATACCACCATCGGCAGATAGATGCAACGTATTCTCTTCCATAATTTATCCCGTGAGATACAAAATGCCATGCACAAGCCCCCCAGAAAGGACAGGATCAGAAACACCGGCTGACGGACAAACATTGAAATACCGATCACTTCCGCAAAATATAAAAACTGACAGAACGGATGCCATCGCCGAAACTGTGTTTTCATCAGCCTTCCCCTCCTTTCCATACATATCGAAGCTGCCTATTGCCCGACTCCCAGATCCCTTCCGAGATCACAGGTATAGTTAAATACGATCTCATCCCCGGCCTTCACCTGATACCGGCTGACGCCGTAATTGGGATACCAGTCATTGACACAGTACATCCAGCCGGACAGTTCTCCGCAGTCGAACTCATAGAGATTGGCGATCCCCTCAATATAACTGCTGTTATACACAGGAGTAAAACTGTACTCCATATGGATCTTCCGCTTGCGGGTCTCCCGGAGCAGCACATCAAATACAGAATCCCCCTGTTCAAAGGTCACTGTTGTCTTTTTCAGAATCACACCGTCCTCAGGAACGATTTCTTTTTTCTCCTCGGCCAGATCATCCATATGATCCAGGATCGTCCCGCAGAGGATCTGAAGCGTGCATTTCTGCTTCTTTCCACTTTTGTGCTTCTTCTTTGCCTCCTGCGGTTCCACCGGAGCCGGTTTGCCGGAAGGCACCGGGTCGGTATTGTACTGATCCTTGCCCGCAGATTTCTTCTGCGAAGACTGGTCTTTCTGATCCACATCATATTGGGAATAATCCGTCTGGTCATCCGGCATGTCATCCGCGTCCAGATAGGAATCACTGCCTGCACCGGCGGACTCTGTCACTGCCGGAGTATCAGTGATCTGCGCGAATCGCTGCGATTCCGTGTCGGACAGACCGGAACATCCGGTAAGACATAAGGACAGAGCAAGCATCATGCCAAGTATCATCGTTTTCCATATTCTCATCACGAATCCTCTCCTCCTTTGTCTGCCTTTCTCCTGCTTCGATGGGCACATCCCATCAGAACCGTGCCCGCCGCGAGCACAGCCGCAACGATCCCTGCAAGATAGCGTATCACACTGTGCCATGCAGAACTTCCATTCGCACCACGGATATTTTTATTCTCCGATGCAGCAGCGACCCCCGGAGTCGTTGTCTCCTGCGCCTCTGCCACGCTCTCCTGCGCATTCTGCCCCGCCAGTTTAATTCGTCTGGCGATAAAATACGTGCCGGTGTGATCCAGCAGAAAGCGTGTCATGGAATCCTTCACCGTGATTTTCTGACAGTAAACGGGATCTTTTCCGTCAATATACTCCATCAACAGATAATCTCCGTCTGCCAGTCCGGTTCCCATATGCACCATCCCCTGCGCCGTCAGCGAATCAATTCCCGCATATCCCCTGACCTCAAAGATCTCCGCCTGTGCGGCCATCTTCTGAATCTGTTTCCGATGCCGGCTGTTCCAGACAATATCAAAGGCCTGTCCGCTTTTTGGTACAAGATCCCCACCTCGAAACGTCATGGAATATCTGATGTCACCATGTCTGACACAGATCCGGATACGGTGACTGCTCCCCGCTACACGATCCAGCGTCTTTGCACGGACATAACCATGATGGCGATGCAGGATCAGATCTCCTGACGTCACTTTTTTCCCGGTCTTTCCGGAAGTTTCAGCATTACTCCCGGTCTTTCCCAAAGGTCTGGTATTGCTCCCGGATCTTCTGCCGTTTGTCCGCTGCCCCTGCCTCTTCCCCGTTTTTTGACCAGCCGGTGTGCTGACTGCCCCTGCGGTCTTTCGCGCCCGCGGTGCTTTGGTCTTTTTCGGAGCCGATGTCTGTCCCGGAGTTTCGCTCCCCGTGGGCTTGTCCGATGCGGCAGGGGACGGTAAGGAAGACTCCTCCGGAGATGCCGTCTCTGTCCCGGTGGACATGTCCGAAAAATCGTACAGGCTTCCCTTGCCATCACAGAACCTGATGTATGCAGTCAGTGCATAGATTCCCTGTTGTGTGGCAAGTACATCTGCCGTATTTTCCGAAAGCTGATGACGGAATCCGCCTCCGGTCAGATAATATCGTTCCAGTCCATCCAATACCGTCTTTCCCTGACTGCTGATAAAACGGCTGTCCTGAAGCGGATCGATCCCCAGCGTACAAAGTGTAACCAACACCTGTGCGGTACTCTCCGCGCTGTCGGCCGAGGAGATATTCTCGCGGAAATCCCCCTGTGGCTGCTGTGCTGCTCCCAGTGCATCCAGCCCACGCGCAATGACCTGAGCCACCCGGCGGTCTGTCTTCTCATAGGGAGCCATCGCCTGCAGCGCCATCGCGGTGACATCCACATCCAATGCCGACCCGCCCAGAGCGAATCCTCCCTCCGGACGTTCTTTCCCGATCAGATAGTTCAGGATGTCCTCCCGATCGTACGAAGCCCCGGCCGGGACCGTATACTTTCTGCTGTCCAACGACAACAGGGCAAAGGCTGCCCCATTGACACCCTGTTTCCAAGGCGCACCGATACGGCAGTTGTATACCCCCTCCGCCAGCAGATTGACCGGTTGTCCGGACGCATCCCGCCCAAACGCCAATGGATCTCCTCCACACGCCAGCACCGTGAGCAGGATCCTGTGCCACTCTGTCGGTTTGTTCCGGCTGAGTCCATAGCCATGCGCCTGATAACATCCGGTCACATACTGTTCCAACGCCTCAAGATACTCCTGACATTCCTGCGTACGTCCGGATCTGCCATATCCAAAGGCAAACCAGTCTCCCTGGGTCGTCCCGGCCCGGCTCTTCCACTGCCGCAGGATCAGTCCCTGATTGTCCTGTATCGCCGCAAAACTCTCGTCGACCATGCTGGCGGCGGTGTCTCTGCGGGTTACAGACTGTGCCATCGATGCCCCGGACAGATGCGGGCACAGACCACACAATACTGCCGCTGCCATGATCCACACCAGAAGTCTTGACAGTTTCCGTCCTGCTCTCAATCGTCTCATCCTCCCCGTATTCTACATTAGGACCTCTTTGCGTTACTGTTTTCCGGTGCTTCCAAATCCGCCGCGATCCTTTCCTGCAAGATGCGCAACCTCCTCAAAGACGATCTTTGGCTGATTTTCCATAATGCGGAACTGGCAGATCCGGTCATTGACATGGATCACCGTGTCTCTCATTGCGATCACAGGCATGCGCCACATGTCATTATCCCCGCAGTAAGACCCATCCACAATCCCACAGTGGTTTGCCTGAATCACACCAAAATTTTTGTAGGTGCTGCTGCGCGGTACAATATGCGCCTCATATCCCTCAGGCAGTTCCATGGCTACCCCCAGAGGGATCAATGCAAACTCTCCCTGCTTCAGGCTGACCTCCTCGGATGCTCTCAGATCGATCCAGTCCGATTTGCCGTCAATATACTCCAGTCTGTCAATTGCATCCGTAAAATATTTAATCTTGATCTCTTTCATCCTAATCCTGTATTCCTTTCTCTCGCGCCGGCTCCTGCCAGACAATACAAAGCCAATGGTAATTATCCGTGTCAGCAGACACTCCTTTTTAGTATATGGCATAGAATACCAAAAAGCAATGGAGGGATTTTCCATGCCTTCTAACACATCACCCCATGCCTCCCAGGAGGGAACTCTGCAGATCAGTGCCACTGACATGATCACAGAGCTTCCGATTGCGGGAGCGACAGTCACCATCACACGCCCCGACCAGCCCGATGATATTCTGGTTCAGACACAGACTGACGGGAACGGACAGACTGATACGATCCCCCTTCCCGCTCCGCCCAGAGAATACAGCCAGAAGCCGGAAGCGCTGATGCCGTACAGCACCTATTCTATCCGGATCGAATCCGGCAATTATGAGAGCGTGCAGATCTCAGGTGCGCAGCTGATGTCCGGCGAAAAGGCCCTGCAAAATACCCAGCTCCTTCCACTGGTGGAGGGTATGCCTGCCCAGAGTCTTCTCTATCCTGTGGGACCACATACTCTCTACGGTGATTATGCGCCAAAAGAGCCTGAATCTGAAGTCAAGCCTGTAAACAGCAGCGGTCAGGTCGTCCTGTCCCGTGTGGTCATCCCCTCTGGTGTGCGTTTGATCACAGCGCGAAGCGTCGTCTCATTCCAATATCCACAGGGTTCCCCTTGGATACACTTTGTCCGTTCGTACTCACCTGGCGGATGAATGTGGCGCTGATACAGTGCGCGGCGTATCTCATCCCAGGTCATGGACTGCATTCTCATCCTGCGGATTTCCCGGCATACCTCCTGCAATGGAGGATCTTCCTGCAATGTCCGCCTCCCTTCCCGGACAACCACCCGGTATCCATATGGAGCCCGGCTTCCGAGAAATTCTCCCCGCTCCTTTTTCCACTGTTTTACCATATGGACTTTCCGTCCGATATCTCTGGCATACCACTCATTCATAACATTCCGGATCCCATATTCCACACCCATCTCTTCCATCCGGCATTCCCCGGCTCCCGCACATACCAGCCTCACCTCATGTGCGGGCAGAAAACAGTCGATCCACCTTCCCACCTCCAGATGATTTCTTCCGAGCCTCGACAGATCCTTGACCAGCAGGACATCCAGTTTTCTCCGGCAGATATCCCGATACAGTCTAGTGACGCCCGGTCTGTGAAAATCCATCCCGGAATATCCGTCATCCTCATACATGTCAGTTTCATACCAGCCGGTCTGCCCTCGAAGATACTGTCTGCAGATCTCCCGCTGTCCCCGGATGCTGTCCTCCTCCCTGTCAGGATGTTTTCTGGATATCCGGACATAGATCCCCACGCGGGTCATCGCCGGATCCGAAGTATGATCCATATCTCATTCCCCCTTCTTCTGACCGCCGCGAGATGGAGTGACAGAAATAACTGTACAGAGCCCTGCCAGGAAGCGGGCGGATCCCAGCCCAATGCCAGGTCCTCCCGTTCGATCATGGACCATGGACTGACAAAACAATGACCGGGAAGTACACGCCCGGCTGTTTTATCATTGACCAGTGAAAAGATCCATCCTGAGATCAGCACCGGTGTCCTGTGGGCCACGCGGATCCACTGTTCTCTCGGAATCCGCTTTCTCTGTGTCAGTTTGTAATTGATCTTCCGGCTCTTGCCCTGCACCATCACCCCTGTATACATTTCATTTTGCAGGATCCGGCGCACCGCATAGGGCTGCCACTCACCGGCATCCCCGGCGAGTCCGGTGGCAAACCGACTTCCCATCTGTCTTTTGTATGCCAATGGCCCCGGAATCCGGCATTCATTCAGAAATGTGGCAATCTTTTCCGGAGACAGTCCGGACAGTCTGGCCGCATAGACAGCCTGTACCACTCTGCCTGCCACAGGATCGGCCAGCAGACGGTGGATCTGATCCGGATCCTTATAATATCCATAGACCGCAAATGCCCCGATATATTCCCCCTGCTGTCTTCTGGCCTTCTGCCACAGCCTGACCTTTCTGGAAATATCCCGGCAATAGGCATCATTGAACAGATTGATGATCGGCATCATCAGATGTGTGGAAAACAGATCCTGACGGCGGCTGTCATAAGAATCGCCTACCGAGATCACCTCCACGCCAAGCGCGGGAAAGACCTCCTGCAGATAATGTCCGGTCTGAATATATTCTCTTCCAAACCGCGACAGATCCTTGACCACAATGCAGTCAATCTCCCCACGTGCTGCCGCTCTGAGCATCTGTCGAAAACCCGGACGGTCAAAATTGCTTCCTGTGTAGCCGTCATCGACCCACTGGCAGCGCAGCTCCATCTCCCGGTTCCTGCTCAGATAGCCCCTGATCACCTGAAGCTGCCCCTCAATGCTGGTTCCCTCCTGTGCCCGTTCCTCCTTGGAAATTCTTACGTAGGCCCCACATCGCATGCAGCATCCTCCACGCCCCCGTATTCTGCATTTCTGGCTCTCCCCATCAGATCACGGTACCAGGTATTGGCCTTGATATACCGATACAATGCCATCGTCTCTTCCTGATCGGGTCCCTCCTGCGCATAGACAACATACACCTTGTATCCATGAATTTCTCCGATCAGTTCTCCCTGCTGTTCTTCTTCCACAAAAAAAGACCTCCTCACAGTCTCTTTATATACTATGAGAAAGTCTTGTGAATATGTTTGTTACCGGTGCAAAAACTGCTGTACCTCGTTCCATGCAGACGCAACCTCCGGAATGCGCCCGGAGCTGAGCTGAAATACATGAAACATACCCTCATAAATCGTCAGACTGACTTCTACGCCGGCTTTGGACGCTTTCTGTGCCGCAGAGATGCTGTCATCCAACAACATCTCCTGATCTCCTACCTGGAACAGCATCCGCGGAAGTCCGGTATAATTTCCATATAAGGGAGAAATATAGGGATCCCGGCGGTCATGTTCCCCAGGATAGGGATTATCAAAGATCAGACTGTTTCCATGCTTTCCAAACAGAGGATCCACCTCAAAATTTGTCTGATAGGACGCTCCCTGACAGTCCAGATCTGTCCACGGAGACATCAGTATCAGACCAGCCGGAATCGGCATGCCGTGATCGCGAAGGTACATGGCAAGTGCCAGCGCAAGACCTCCACCTGCCGAATCGCCGGTCACATAGATCTTCGACGGATCCATGTCCCGGTCGAGCAGCCAGGTATATCCGGTCAATGCATCCTGCAATGCTGCCGGATATGGATCTTCCGGTGCGACACGGTAATCCACCGAGAGCACACAGCCACCGGTCATCTGACTGTATTTCACCGCAAAATCCCGATAGGCGTTGCGCATATGTCCCTGATATCCGCCTCCGTGAAGCTGTAAAACCACCTTGTCGGATTCCACATCCAACGGCATCAGCCATTCCATCTGGCACGACGCATGTGTACTGACCACCTTCTGCCACTGAAACTGCGGCGGACAGATCCAGTGCGGTTCCACCTTCTCAAAGAAACGGCGGAACTGTCCATTGACCAGTTTATCTCCCAGGATCGGAGTCTGGCTCACTACCCGGATTCCTTTTCCCACAAAATCTCCCAGTTCACTCACTACGGATACCTCACTTCTCTTTCTGTATGGTCATACATGGAATTTACGTTTCAGTTCATTGGAAGCCCTGCGGTCTCCCAGCAGGATTGTGGCAAACCACACGATCAAAGCCAAAGCAAATGCCACGAGATTCAGGATCTTCATCCCGGTCACCCCGGTCGCAGCCAGCACAAATCCAACCAGTCCATACAGTGCGGTCAGAAGCTGGATTCCCATATAAATCGGCCAGTTTCTGCGGTTGAGACAGATACACAGCAGCATGGCCGCCACCATGACAAATACCATCACCGGGATTCCATAGCCCATCACTATCCCATGGCTGCTTGTCATGTAATCCAGAAAGACCAGAAGTGCCGTCAATGCAAAGACCTGATGATAGATCCGGCTCAGATGATCTCCGTCATGTCCCAGCAGATCCCAGAGCGTATAAAATCCATATACCGCGGCTCCGATCGCTATCACGGCCCATGGATAAGACAGACGGTCATAGGTCAGGTAATTGACCAGTCCACAGACAAAGCCCGCTCCGATCAGCATGATCAGAACGATCCGCAGAGCGCGGTCTCTTTTCTTCAGGCGATGCACCACATCAGGATATCCGCTGACAGCTTCGCTTTCTTTTGATTCTTCCTCAAGCACCATGCCACACAGCGGACAGATGCCCCGGGTGTCGAGCACCCTTACATTACATTTACTACATCTCATGGTATACTCCATTACTCTCAATCTCTACGTCCAGTCCATCTGCAGCCAGTTCCCGGAAGAACTGTTTCTGTACGGAAGTACTTTTCAATACCGAACTGAATGTCATGGTCAGCGTGTCCTGATAGGAGCAAAGTGATAATTTCAGATTCTGCCCGGTTGACATGGACAGCATACAGTGAAAATGCCTGATATACGGCTGATACTCCTCCTGGATCCGGATTTGCCCGATGTTGGTCATCGTCGTGGTTGTTGACTTGGCACTTCCCTGATAGACCGCCTGGATCACCGGTTTTTTCAATGTCAGCGGAACAGCCCGCAGCATGATGTTTTTCTGATTCGATACATTGTAAGAAAACATCTTTTCCAGAGACTCCTTGGTCATCTGGCTGCGAAGCCCCTCCGCGATCGTCCGGATAACCTCCTCCCTGGTATACTCCTGTTCCTGCGGCTTAAATCCGGCGCTGATCATCACAAAAAAATTCCGGACCGTCTGGGATCCGAAGTACGGACGCAGATTCACCGGTACGCACAGCTCGATCGGCACCCTTGAACTGCTCCCATGCAGGCAGGCGCGGTAGATGCTGTAAACATAGATTCCGGCCATATATTCATTGATGCTCCAGCCATGGGCATGACAGATTTCTTTCAATGCCGCCACGGAGACATAGCCGTGGATCACACCAAATCCACCCTGCCCGAGTTTCTCCCCGGTCATATGATAGGCTCTCTGCTGCACATATCCCTTCTTCTGGGCCTTGCGGTAACTGCTCAGATAACTGTCCTCACTGTTTAAGGACGTCTGGGAACTAAGCCTGGAAGGAAGACCGGCCAGTTCACTGTGCCTCTCGCGCAGATAGGCATAGGTCAGCTCTCTCAGAAAATTCACGCCTCCCATACCGTCTGCCAGAACATGAAACACCTCGAGACTGATCCGTCGATGATAATAGGACACTCGAAACAGGTAATCCCTGTTCTCCTTGGGCTCCATAAAGCGGCATGGAAACTCCTGCTCCAGAAACACGCGCGGCGACTTTCTGGAATTGGTCTCAAAATAGTACCAGAACACGCCGGTCCTCATGCAGACATTCATATAACCAAACTTGGGAAGAATCTGCGACAACGCCTTTTGCAGACAGGTCGCCTCGACCTCCTCCCACAATTCCACCGAGAGCCGGTAGACATTGGGCATCTTCGCGGTCGCAATGACCGGGAACAAATTCGCCGTATTGTCTAACCTCTCCCACTGGATCTGAGAATTCATAACACTGCGCATGTCACTCACCATGCCTTTCCAACATCAAATTTCCAACATCAAGGATACTTCAAAATATACTTCATCTGAAATTTGCGAAGCAAATTTCCAACGTCAAAAAATTCTTATATATCACCACCGAAATTTGCGAAGCAAATTTCCAATGTCAAAAAATTCTTATATCTCACAAACGAAATTTGCGAAGCAAATTTCCAATGCCAATAAAAATTCATTTGATATTTCAACCCGAAATTTGCGAAGCAAATTTCCAATATCAAAAAATTCGTAAGAATTTTTTGATAATTCGCACAGCAGCCCCCGAATACATCATCGTCCACGACGGTCCTCCGTCCGACTCCAAAGCGAAAAACTATTATGTCAAATACAAAGACTACATCAAAAACGTAGCTTCCAGCGAGATCTACGCTACCTGGCCCCAGGAGACTCTGATCGCTAACATCCTGGCTATCCAATCCATCACCCTGAACCGCGTCTACACAGAATGGTATCGCAACAAGGGTTATGACTTTACGATCACCAGTTCCACCGCCTTCGACCAGAAATGGATCCCGGGCCGCAATATCTTCGAGAGCATCTCACGGGCCGTCGACCATGTTTTTGCAAACTATATCTCACGCCCTCAGATCAAACAGCCTCTGTTTACGCAGTACTGCGATGGCAAGAAGGTATCCTGCCCGACCTGGATGCGTCAGTGGGAATCCAAGACACTGGGCGACCGCGGCTTGTCCGCACTGGAAATCCTGCGAACCTTTTACGGCGAAGACATCTATCTGTCCCAGGCAGAGGAGATCTCCGGCGTCCCAGCCTCCTGGCCCGGCTATGATCTGGTGATCGGCTCCTCCGGACCAAAGGTCCTCCAGCTTCAGGAACAGCTCAACGGCATCTCCAACGGCTATCCTCTGATCCCAAAGGTAGCCGAGGATGGCATCTACGGTCAGGCAACCGCCGACAGCGTGAAAGTCTTCCAGCAGGTCTTCCACCTTCCACAGACCGGTGAGACTGATTTTTCCACCTGGTACAAGATCAGCGAGGTCTATGTCGGGGTCAGCAAGCTCGTTCCCTGACCAGCCTGTCAACAGATAAACATGGCATCTCCAAAGGAGAAAAAGCGGTATTTCTCACGCACAGCCTCCTCATAGGCTGCCATGATATGGTCCTTGCCTGCCAGAGCCGAAACCAGCATCAGCAGGGTTGACTCCGGCAGGTGGAAGTTTGTGATCAGTCCGTCCAATACCTTGAAGGAATATCCCGGATAGATAAAGATTCCGGTATCTCCCTGCATGGCATGTACGATGCCATGCTCGTCCGCAGCTGACTCAATGGTGCGGCAGCTGGTCGTTCCCACGCAGATCACGCGGCCGCCGGCTGCCTTTGTGGCATTGATCCGCTCGGCTGCCTCCTCGGTGACGTGAATTTCCTCCGTATGCATCACATGCCTGGTGACATCCTCGACCTTCACCGGACGGAAGGTTCCAAGACCTACGTGCAGAGTCACGCGTGCGATCGATACGCCCATATCCTGGATCTGCTGCAAAAGCTCCGGGGTAAAATGCAGTCCCGCCGTCGGTGCCGCCGCCGATCCCTCATATTTGGCATATACAGTCTGGTAACGGTTCTTATCCTTAAGCTGATGTGTAATATATGGAGGCAGAGGCATCTGCCCCAGCCGGTCCAGAATTTCCTCAAAGATCCCCTCGTACTCAAACCGGATCAGACGGTTTCCTTCCTCAATGACCTCAAGCACAGTCGCCGTCAGAAGACCATCTCCAAATATGATCTTCATCCCAGGTCTTGCCTTCCTGCCGGGCTTGACCAAGGTCTCCCAGACATTGTCCTCATGTCGTTTGAGCAAAAGCACCTCGACCTTTCCGCCGGTTCCCTCTCTCTGCCCGATCAGTCTGGCCGGGATCACCTTGGTGTCATTGATCACCAGACAGTCTCCCGGTCTGAGATAGTCCACGATATGATGAAAATCTGTATGTGTCCGTTCTCCGGTTTCCTTATCAAGTACCATCAGTCTGGATGACGCACGGTCCTCCAGCGGATCCTGTGCGATCAGCTCCTGAGGCAGATCATAATAAAAATCTGCAGTCTTCATGGAATCTGTCCTCCTCTGTATCATCTTTTTCCAATAATCATACCGCTTATTCTACCACACTTTACAGATCAAATGTAAATTATCCGTAAAATTGCGTAAAAATATAGCAATTCGCTAGTTATTTTACCGAAAAAGGCGTAGAATAATCATGTACAACTTTTCCCCTTGTGGGAAATTTTAATTGAAACGGAGGAAATTATGGCAGTTACGACCTTTGCAGCCATCGATGTGGGATCACACCAGACTTCCCTTCGCATCTATGAGCTCTCCAAAAAATTTGGCATCCATGAACTGGATTATATCCACCATACCGCCAGACTGGGGTTTGAGACATTTTCCACCCAGCATATCAGCTACCACACGATTGATAAGTTAGTCAATATACTCAACGGCTTCAAGCAGAAAATGAAAGAATATGATGTGGCAGACTACATGATCGTCACCACAAGCGCTCTGCGTGAAGCTGACAACAATTATATCGTCCTCGATCAGATCCGGCAGCGCACCGGATTTCATATCCAGATCCTGAGCAATTCCGAGCAGCGTTATCTGTGCTACAAGGCCATTGCCCTGCAGGAAAACACCTTCCACCGACTGATCCAGAAGGGAACTCTTCTGGTGGACGTGGGCGGTGGAAGCATGCAGCTATCGCTGTTTGATAAGGACGCACTGGTCACGACCCAGAACATCAAGCTGGGATCCCTTCGTATCCAGGAGACTCTGCAGGCGCTGCAGGACAAGACGGACAATTATCGGAACCTGGTCTACGAATTTATATCCAATGATCTTCATACCTTTACGGATCTGTATCTGAGCAAATACAAGGTCAAAAATATCATTGCGATCGGCAATCAGCTCGAGGCGTTCATGAAATATCTGAGTGTCCATAATCTGGGACACCTGCAGCCTACTGACAGCAAAGGAAAGAAAAAAGATTCGGTCAGCCGCAGCGAGTACGAGGAGTTCTATCAGGCCATTGCCTCCTCCAATCCGGAGGAGCTTGCCAAGGAACTGAATACCACCTACGAAAAGGCATCTCTTCTGCTTCCGACTGCCATGATCTACCACAATATCTTCGAGGAGACCGGGGCCGAAAAAATGTGGCTTTCCGGCATTACGCTATGTGCGGGCATGGCGGCAGATTATGCCGAAAGGAAACTGAAGATGAAACCGGCACACAGTTTCCAGAATGACATTGTACTGACCGCGCGCTCTCTCGCCGCCAGATATGAATGCCGCGATGCCCATTCCAGGAATGTCGAGGAGATCGCACTCAAGATCTTTGACACGATCCGGCGTATGCACAATCTCACACAGGATGACCGTCTTTTGCTGCAGCTCTCCGCGATCCTGCACAACACCGGCAATTACATCAACCTCAACGATGTCTGTGAGAATTCCTACAATATTGTTATGTCAACAGAATTGATCGGAATCTCCCACCGTCAGCGCATGATCGTGGCCTCTGTAGTACGTTATCTACACGGACAGTTTCCACAGTATGAGCAGCTCCAGGAACCGTTTTCCGCAGAGGAATATTTAAAGATCGCCAAACTCAATGCGATCCTTCGTCTTGCCGACGCCATGGACCGCAGCCACAAGCAGAAATTTAAGACCGTCACCACCTCACTGCGGGGAGGCCAGCTTACGATCACCGGCCACACCCTCTATGAGATTACGCTGGAACAGGGTATTTTCGACCTGCACGCTTCCTTCTTTGCGGAGCTGTTCGGCATCCAGCCGATCTTGAAACAGAGACGATCATTACAGTAAACAGAAAGGACATCCCATGAGCAAATCAAAATTTAAGAAACCGGAATATTTTTATAACCGCGAGCTTAGCTGGCTCAAATTTAATCTTCGCATCCTGCAGGAAGCCCAGGACAAGTCCATTCCTCTGCTGGATCGCCTGAAATTCCTCGCGATCACATCCTCAAACCTGGATGAGTTCTTCATGGTGCGCGTCGCATCACTCAAGGATATGGTACACGCAGGCTACCAGAAAAAAGATCTGTCCGGCATGACGGCATCAGAACAGCTCGAAGCCATCAACACGGAAGCCCATCAGTTTGTAAAAAGCCAGTATCAAACCTACAACAACAATCTGATCCCTGCTCTCGCACGTCACGATATCCATGTCTTCTTACAACATGAAGATCTGACTGTACAACAGCAGCAATTTGTGGACAATTATTTTCAGACCAATATTTATCCGGTACTGACCCCGATGGCGGTAGACTCCTCCCGTCCATTCCCATTGATCCGCAACAAATCGCTCAACATCGGTGCCCTGATCTCGCGGGACGACGAGGATGCCATGTTTGCCACAGTGCAGGTTCCTTCCGTCCTGCCGCGTTACATCGAGATTCCCTCCACCACAGGAGACGGACACTGCTTTATCCTGTTAGAACAGATCATTGAGAGAAACATACACCGGCTGTTTATGAATTACGAGGTACTGTGTGCCTATCCATACCGTGTCATGCGTAATGCCGACCTCTCCATCGAGGAGGATGAGGCAGCCGATCTTCTGATGGAGATTGAGAAACAGTTGAAGCGCAGACAATGGGGTGAGGCGATCCGTCTGGAAGTCGAGCACGGCATTGACAAAGACCTTCTCAAGATCCTCAAGAAGGAACTGGGGATCCATGAGGTAGATATCTTCAAGATTCCGGGGCCTCTGGATCTGACGTTCCTGTTCGGACTGTCCGGTCTGCAGGGATATCCGGAACTGAAGGGCAAGGAATACACACCGCAGCCGGCACACTGGCTGGATGGCGACGATCATCTGTTTGACCAGATCAAACAGCATGACATTTTGCTGCATCATCCATATGAGACCTTTGATCCGGTCGTAGATTTTGTGCGTCAGGCAGCCAAAGATCCGGATGTACTGGCGATCAAGCAGACATTGTACCGCGTCAGCTCCCACTCTCCGATCATTGCCTCCCTGGCAGCTGCCGCCGAGAACGGCAAACAGGTGACGGTGCTTGTCGAGCTGAAAGCACGTTTTGATGAGGAAAACAACATTATCTGGGCCCGCAAGCTGGAGCAGGCTGGCTGTCATGTTATCTACGGTCTGGTCGGTCTCAAGACACACAGCAAGATCACTCTGGTGGTACGCCGCGAGGAAGACGGCATCCGCCGCTATGTCCATCTTGCCACCGGTAACTACAACGACAGCACTGCCAAATTGTATACGGATACCGGACTTCTCACCTGCAAAAAGGCGATCGGCGAGGATGCCACAGCAGTCTTCAATATGCTCTCCGGATACTCCGAGCCCGAGGGATGGAACAAGCTTGCCATCGCTCCTCTCTGGCTGCGCGACCGCTTCTATGAACTGATCCAGCGCGAGATCCGCTACGCCAAAGATGGACGCAAGGCATTTATCCATGCCAAGGTCAATTCCCTTTGCGACACCGGTATCATCGCAGCCCTGTATGAAGCAAGCTGTGCCGGTGTAGAGATCAATCTGGTCGTGCGCGGTATCTGCTGTCTGAAGACCGGTATTCCGGGAGTCAGCGAGAACATACAGGTTCGTTCCATTGTCGGAGATTTTCTGGAGCATGCCCGCATCTTCCACTTCTGCAACGGCGGCAGCGAGGAAGCCTATATGGCCAGCGCAGACTGGATGCCCAGAAACCTGGACCGACGTGTAGAGATCCTCTTCCCGGTGGAAGATCCTGACCTGAAAAAGGAAGTCATCCACATACTGGATATCCAGCTTGCAGACAATGAAAAAGCTCATATCATGCAGCCGGACGGAAACTATCTCAAACCTTCCCACCGCGGAGTTCCTGGACTATGTGCGCAGGAATATTTCTGCAAAGAGGCCATCGCACGCACCGAGGCGCGCAAAAAGGCCAGATCTGAAAAGCGCACCTTCGATCCACTGACCGCAGAGGACGCCGGATTACAGCGTTAAGACAGAATGTCAGACCCGTTAAGCAGAATATCAAACCACTTATAACAGAATATACAACGATTAAAAATGGCTGCCGGAAAATCCAGCAGCCATTTTTGTATATCGGTACCATCCGGCACCATTTCATTTTTGTATTCGATATCATTCTGGATCATTTCCCTGTCATATTTGACATCACACCATAAAGTCCAGCAACGACATCTGATTCTCTCTGGGCATATCGCCAAGCAGTCCCAGATCTCCCATATTTTCTACTGTTCCGGCACTGACCTTGCATCGGTTCTTAAAGTCATCCCAGGACAGAAACTTTCCATTTCTGGCCTCGGCCTCGATCATCTCCGCCGCCTTGCCGCCCAGTCCGTCAATGGTCGCAAAGGAAGGCATCAGCTTACCGTCCACGATCTGAAAACGGGTCGCCTTGGCACGGTAAATGTCAATCTTGACAAACTCAAACCCTCGCGCATACATCTCCTGCACAATCTTCATGTCTTCGAGTGTGGACTTCTCCTTGTCAGATGGATGATCCTTGTGCTGGATCTCCGACATGTAATGCTCCAGCCGCTCCTTGCCCAGGCACATCAGCTCATAGTTGAATGAGGTGGCACGGATACTGAAATATGCCGAATAATATGCCAGCGGCCGGTGAACCTTAAACCAGGCCACACGCATGGCCATCATAATATAGGCCGCAGCATGCGCTTTCGGGAACATATACTTGATCCTCTGGCAGGATTCAATATACCAGTCCGGCACATCCTGGGCTTTCATGTCCTCGATCATGCTGTCATCCAGTCCTTTTCCCTTACGGACACTCTCCATGATCTTGAAGGAACGCTCATTTTCAACGCCCATACGGATCAGATACGTCATAATATCGTCTCGCGTACAGATTGCCGTGGACAACGTACAGTCTCCTCTTGCAATGAAATATTCCGCATTGTCCTGCCATACATTGGTCCCGTGGGAAAGTCCGGAGATACGCACCAGATCCGAAAATGATTTGGGTTTGGTCTTCTCCAGCATGTTCATAACGAAGTGCGTGCCAAGTTCAGGCAATCCCAGACTGCCCATCTTACAGCCGCCAATATCCTCCGGCGAGATACCAAGTGCCTTTGGACTCTCAAACAGTGAGAGAACCTCCTGGTCATCCATGCGGATCTGTGCCGCATCCACACGGGTCAGATCCTCGAGCTCACGGATCATGGTAGGATCCTGATGCCCCAGAATATCCAGTTTTAACAGATTGGCATCAATCTTATGGTAATCGAAATGGGTCGTCACGGTTCGTGTCGTCATATCATTGGCCGGATGCTGCACCGGCGTAAAGGTGTAGATCTCCTCGCCGATCGGAAGTACGACAATCCCTCCCGGATGCTGGCCGGTAGAACGCCGCACACCGGTACATCCCTGTGCGATACGCTCAATCTCCGCGCTGCGTTTAGTGATCTCCCTCTCCTGATAATATTTGTAGACATATCCATATGCGGTCTTCTCTGCAAGCGTTCCTACGGTTCCCGCACGGAAGGTCTGGCCAGCTCCAAAGATGACCTCGGTGTAATCATGGGCATTGGACTGATACTCACTGGAGAAATTCAGATCAATATCAGGCTCCTTGTTTCCCTTGAATCCCAGGAATGTCTCAAACGGAATATCATGACCATCCTTGCACAATTCATGACCACATTTCGGACATTTCTTGTCCGGCATATCACAGGCGGACGAACCGGAGTACGCTTTGACTTCCTCCGAATCAAAATCATAATAATGACACTGCGGGCAGTAATAATGCGCTTGCAGCGGATTGATCTCACTGATCCCCGCCATCGTCGCGACGAAGGAGGAACCCACCGATCCCCTGGAACCTACCAGGTAGCCGTCCTCGTTGGACTTCCACACCAGCTTCTGCGCGATAATATACATTACGGCATATCCGTTGCTGATGATCGAGTTCAGCTCACGCTCCAGTCTCTCTGTCACGACCTCCGGCAGATCCGGGCCATAGACTTCATGCGCCCTGTTGTAACAGATATCCCTGAGGTCCTGATCGGAATTTTCGATCTCCGGCGGACATTTTCTCGGGCTGACCGGCGAGATCTCATCGATCAGATCCGCGATGAAGTTGGTGTTAGTGATAACCACTTCCTCCGCCTTTTTGGCACCGAGATACTGAAACTCAGACAGCATCTCCGCCGTGGTACGGTAATACAGCGGTGGCTGCTGGTCTGCATCGGCAAAGCCCTTGCCGGCCATAATGATCCGGCGGTATATCTCATCCTCCGGATTCAGGAAATGTACATCACAGGTAGCCACGACCGGCTTGTGATAGGCCTCCCCGAGTTCTACGATCTTACGGTTGATATCCATAAGGTCATTTTCGTCCTGGATCTGCGGATAATGATTGTCGTCCCGGATCATAAACGCATCGTTGCCGAGTGGCTGGATCTCCAGATAATCATAAAACTTCACCAGACGGTCGATCTCCTCATCCGGCTTCTCCTCGAGGATTGCCTGGTACAGTTCACCTGCCTCACAGGCGGATCCCATCAGAAGTCCCTCACTGTACTGCAGATACAGGCTCTTTGGCAGCTTCGGTCTTCTCTGGAAGAACCTCAGATGCGACTCGGACACCAGGCGGTACAGATTGACACGCCCGATCTCATTTTTGGCCAGAATGATCGCATGATGCGACGGCATTTTGCGGATCATCTCGTCGGTCGGCCGGCCAAATTCATTGAGCTGCTCAAAAGAATGGATATCCTGTGCTTCCAGACGATCCACCAGCCGCAGGAAAATCTCTGCGGTACAGTTGGCATCATCCACCGCACGGTGATGGTTGTCCAACACCACGCCCAGCTCCTTGGCCACACGATCCAGTTTGAAATTGCCCAGATGCGGCAGCAGCGCACGGCTCATCGCCACGGTATCGATCACAGTAAAGTCGATCTGAATTCCCTGGTCCCTGGCCTTCTGCTTGATAAATCCCATGTCAAAGCCTGCATTGTGAGCCACCATGACGCAGCCCTCACAAAATTCCAGAAACTTTGGAAGGATCTCGGTGATCGCAGGCGCATCCTTGACCATATTGTCATTGATCCCGGTCAGACTCTCGATGTGATACGGGATCGGACGTCCGGGATTGACAAACGTGGAGAACCGGTCTGTAATGACGTGATCCACCACCTTGACAGCACCGATCTCAATGATCTCACTGCTTCGCGCACCAAATCCGGTGGTCTCCAGATCAAATACCACGAACGAACCGGAAAAGTTCTGTCCCTTGGAATCGCGGACAATGTCCACCAGGTCATCCACCAGATATGCCTCCACACCGTAGATGATCTTGAGATGATCGCCTTTGCCCAGAGCATGTTCCGCATCCGGGAAGGACTGCACGACACCGTGATCTGTGATCGCGATCGCCTCATGTCCCCACTTCAATGCCGTCTTCACATAGGACTCCACCGACATGACCGAATCCATCTCGCTCATCTGGGTATGGGCATGCAGTTCGACACGCTTCTTTCCCTCATAATTGTCCATCCGGAATACGCGGGTATCGTGCCCCGGTTTGATCCCCTTGATCGAACTCACCGTAGTCTCATGAGTATAATTGTCGTAGTTCGGTACTCCCTTGACCTTCACAAATTTCTTCTTGGCAATATATTGGCCAAGCTCGTCCCACTGTTCCTTTTCCAGAAACAGCTTGCATCCGATCGTGTCGGTAAAATCCGTGACATTGAAGGTCAGCAGGATCTTTCCGCTTCTCGTCTCCTTTTCCTCCACGGAAATGATCTGTCCCTCAAAGACAATATCCATACCCTCGCCTTCCAGATCACACAGCGAGATGACTTCCCCCTCGACATTACGTCCATAGAAGCATTCCTCGTCAATGGCACCATAGCCGCCCCTTCTGCCTTTTTTGCGGGAACCATCCCATTTTCCGGAAAAGGTGTTCTCCTTTTGTCCGGACTTCCTGCCTGAGGACTGCTTTGCTGCAGTACGCTGTGACGCCTTGCCACCGGATGCAGTTTCTGCAGCTGCCACAGCAGCCGCAGGCTTCGTCGCCTTCTTCTGGCCTGCTGCGGACTCCTGAACCGGCGTCTCCTCCCACGGTGCCTCTTCGCCGACCTGCGCCGGCTCCGGGATCGTCTTGTACCCGGCTCCCGGAAGAGAAACCACCTCATATTCCTCTGTATATTCCACCGGTTTGGCCGGAATATATTCCATCTCCACGTGGATCTGCATATCCACCAGTTCCTGAAACATCTGCTCCAGCCTCTGGATGAGCTGCTGTTGTCTTGCGCGGTACATGCGGTCATCCTCACAGACGATGGTCAGCGTGTTTCCCTCCATCGTGATCTGCCCATGATACAGGATGTTAAAATCAATCATCTTGTGATCCTTGAGCCGCTCCAGCACACTCTGTTTGTATTCCTGCCACACGATGGCCGGTGTATACTGTTCCGACAGGACATACCTCTCCTTGATCTCCACGTCGAACCCGGTGCTTCCAAGAACCAGCTCCAACTGATACTTGAGCAATTTGATCTCACGATAAGAAATCAGGTGGTTGCTGACTAGCCCCACCTGAATCTGTCTGTTATGTTTATAGACCCTCAGAAACTCGACCTGAACCTCCTCAAACATCTTCTTCTGGCGATCGGTCAGTTTCAACCCCACAAAGGTCTCTAATAATGTCTTTTGCAAGTTATCACCTTTCTCCCTGCATCTTCTCCAGTTCCGCTTTCAGCGCGCCAAGCAGCTGATCCTCCGGCAATGTGGCGATCACCTCTCCCTTTTTGATCAGAAGGCCGACACCCTTGCCGCCGGCAATGCCGATATCTGCTTCCGCAGCCTCACCCGGCCCGTTGACCACACATCCCATGACAGCCACTTTCACATCCAGATCCATGTCCTGCACCATCTGTTCCACCTGACCGGCCAGACCGATCAGATCGATCTGCGTCCTGCCGCAGGTCGGACAGGAAACCACAGTCACACCGCCCTTGCGAAGTCCCAGGGTGCGAAGGATCAGTTTGGCAGAACGGATCTCTTCCACCGGATCCCCGGTCAGGGAGACGCGGATCGTATCGCCAATGCCCTGATACAGGATATTGCCGAGGCCGACTGCCGACTTGATATTGCCGGAAAGCACGGTTCCGGACTCTGTGATCCCCACATGGAGCGGATATTTCGTCTGCTTCGCGATCAGTTCATGCGCACGGATGCACATCATGACATCGGATGATTTAATACTGATCACAAGATTATCGTATCCCATATCCTCGATCAGACGGACCTTGCCAAGTGCACTTTTGACAATGCCCTCCGCTGTCACGCCGCCATACTGTTCAATGTATTCTTTCTCCAGGGAACCGCTGTTGACGCCGACACGGATCGGAATGTGGCGTTCTTTTGCCACATCCACCACCGCCTGCACCCGCTCATTGGAACCGATATTGCCGGGATTGATACGGATCTTGTCGGCCCCATGTTCCATCGCAGCGATAGCCAGCCGATAGTCAAAATGAATGTCAGCCACCAGCGGAATATGGATCTCCTTTTTGATCTTCTCCAGTGCCTGCGCCGCCTCCATCGTCGGCACTGCGCACCGGATGATATCACAGCCAGCCTCCTCGAGAGCCAGGATCTGGCGCACGGTAGCCCTGACATCCTCTGTCTTTGTATTGGTCATTGACTGGATCGCGATCGGATTGCCTCCTCCGATCTTTACGCTTCCAATCTGAACTTCTTTGGTGTTGTCTCGATACATTTCGTCCCATTCCTTTCTCCGCTCCCGGTTCGTTCGATTAATGGATCAGTTTCAAAATATCATTGTACATGACAAATATCATCAGAAGCATCAGCAGGACAAAGCCGATCAGATGGACAAAGCCCTCCTTGTTGCGGTCGATCGGCTTGCCGCGGATCGCCTCGATCAGAATGAATACCAGGCGGCCTCCGTCCAGGGCCGGCAATGGCAGAAGATTCATCACTCCCAGGTTCGCACTGAGCAGTACAGACATATACAACACATTGATGATCACGGCCTTCATGCCCATGGACATACTCTGGTCAATTACGCCTCCCACGGCATCCACGACACCGACCACGCCGGAGACATCATCCCTGGAAAGTTTTCCTGCCACAAGCTGCCCCAGGCTTCCGACAGTCGTCTCGATCCAGTACTTGACTTCGTAGACACTATACTTGAGTACCTGCAGTGGACTGACCTTGGTGTAATCTGTCTCAACAAAGCCCAGTGTGTAGGTATCATATGGTGTCGGTGTCACCTGGAAGCTCATGGTCTTTCCATCACGCTCCACCTCAATCGTCACCGTCTTGCCGGCGGATTTGTATGGTTCGATCACAGTCGCCAGATCCCCGGCGTTAGATACCGTCTGTCCCTCAATACTCCGGATCACATCGCCGACCTTGATACCGGCCTTTTCAAAGCCACCTCCCTCGGAGACTGCCTGCACCTCCGGCTTGGATTTGGCCTCGGAAGGATAGGAAAATCCAAACAGATGGGTATTGTAAGAAGGATCCACCGTCAGGGAAATGTCTTTCCCGTCACGCTCCACCACCACATCAACCGGATCTCCTGTCATCGGATGAAACTGGAAGTAGGTGGTGATCTCTCTGGCAATGGTAATATGTTTGCCGTTGATGGATTTGACCACATCCCCGGTCTGTACCCCGGCCTCCTGTCCCGGCTGTCCCGCATAGACATACGTGACTTTCGGAAGATCGACTCCGGCCTCACCCAGAATGATCACCGCAAAGACAAAGGCCATGATGAAATTGAAAAACGGACCTGCAAAGATGATGGAAAATCTGGCCCAGACTCCGGCTCCGTTGAAAGAACCCTCCGAGACATCGTCCATATCCTCGCCTACCATGGCGCAGGAACCACCGATTGGAAACAGCTTCCAGGAATACTTGGTCACACCTTTCCAGTCCGGATCTGACTCAAACGTCTTCTGACTGCACAACAGTTTCAGACGCATCCCCGAAGAGGTCTTAGCGGCGGTCACCAGTCTTGGTCCCATGCCCACGGAAAACTCCGTCACTCCGACTTTATTCTTCTTGGCCAGAAGAAAATGTCCGAATTCGTGGAAAACCACGATCACTGTAAATATCAATACTGCAACAACAATATTCATAAGATAAAATCCTCCATGCGTTCAGTCTCTCTCATCATATCCTACTGTGGATAGAACCCGGCAATCTTCTGATACGTATCCGTCTCAATCTCAAGAATGTCATCCAGAGATGGATTGTTCACAACGTGATGCCCGTTCATGCACTGTTCGATCAGTTCCGGAATCTGCAGATAGCTGATCCGACGTTCCAGGAACAGAGCAACCGCACGTTCATTGGCCGCATTAAACACCGTCGGCATACTTCCACCCACATGTCCTGCTTCCAGCGCAAGGCCGAGTGCGCGGAAGGTGTCCGGATCCGGTTTCTCAAATGTCAGATCCGCCAATGCCGCAAAATCCAGTCTCTTCCCCGGCAGACTCCTTCTCTGGGGATACGTCAGCGCATACTGGATCGGCAGTTTCATATCCGGTGTTCCAAGCTGTGCCATCACGGCTCCGTCACAGAACTCCACCATCGAATGAATCACGCTCTGCGGCTGGATCACCACCTCTATGTCATCGATCTCCACATCAAACAGCCATTTGGCCTCCATGACCTCCAGTCCTTTGTTGGCCATGGTGGAAGAATCTATGGTGATCTTGGCTCCCATATTCCAATTTGGATGATTCAGGGCATCCTCCACCGTCACCTGTTCCAACTGCTGTCTCGTATATCCGCGAAACGGTCCGCCGGAGGCTGTCAAAAGGATCCTGGAAACCTCAGCCGAGTGTTCCCCGTTCAGGCACTGAAAGATGGCCGCGTGTTCACTGTCCACCGGCATCAGAAGTACCTGATGTCTGCGGATCAGCGGCATGATCAGATGGCCCGCTGTCACCAACGTCTCCTTGTTGGCAAAAGCAATGTCCTTGCCACAGCGGATTGCCTCGATCACCGGGCGGATCCCGATCATCCCGACCACCGCTGCGACCACCACATCCACACAGGACAACGTGGCACAGGCGATCAGACCATCCATCCCATACAGGATCTCCACCGTCTGGTCACTCACACGTCCCATCAGTTCTCTGGCTGCCTTTTCTTCGTAGATGCAGACCAGCTGCGGGTGGTATCTCCGGATCTGCTGCTCTACCATATCAATGTTGTGACCGGCTGCCAGCGCAGCAACTTCCATATCATCATTGTTGTCGATCACTTCCAGCGTCTGTGTTCCGATCGACCCAGTACTTCCCAATATCGCTATCTGTCTCAATGTATCTCTCCTCCTACAGGATTCCTGCCATCACACCCGCAAAACACAAAATATACACGATCGGTGCCGTAAAGATCACGCTGTCAAAGCGATCCAGAATACCGCCGTGTCCCGGGATCAGTTTTCCGTAATCCTTGATGTCATGATTGCGCTTGATCGCAGAAGCCGCAAGGTCTCCAATCTGTGAGATCACGGCGGAAACGCCTCCGATTAGTGCAAACAGCCACCAGAACTGTGTGCGGTCATGGAATGCCGCCAACGCAAAAAGGAATCCGAGGATCGCGGCACCGACCACTCCGCCGACACATCCTGCGATCGTCTTGTTCGGACTCAGCTTGGACGGCAGTTTTTTCTTTCCAAAAAGTTTGCCGCTGCAATATGCCAGCGTATCGGATCCCCAGGATCCAACGAAGATCAGCCATACCAGATAGATTCCCTGCTCAATGTAGCGTACCTTGAACACATATGCCAGCATCACCGTCACATAAAAGATGCCGAAAAAAAGCATCGTGATCTGCTCCGAATGGAACTTTGGATAGGCGATGACATAGCAGGCCATCATCAGGATCAGCGTGATCATCAGCCACAGCATCAGGATCCGATAGTCATCGTTCAGAATCAGACAGTCCGTCACAATGCTGCTTATATAACCAATGAACGCCGGGAGCGTTTTATGCATCCCAACTGCACGATACAGTTCAAACAGACCAATCACTGAGATCACGGTCACTGCAATAAACAGAGCCCAGCCTCCATTGACCAGAAGTGCGATCAGAATGGCCATCAACACAATACCACTTATCAATCTCGTCTTAAACATACTAACCCTTTATTCCTCCAAATCTACGATCTCTGCCCTGATAAAAGTCGACGGCATCCTGCAGATCCTTTGCCGAGAAATCCGGCCACAGGACATCCGTAAAATAAAACTCCGCATAGGCAAGCTGCCACAGCAGATAATTGGACAGTCTCTGCTCTCCACTGGTGCGGATCATCAGATCCGGATCCGGGATCCCCCGGGTATCCAGATAGTTTCCGATCAGCGCCTCGTCCACCTGCTCCGGATCCACCCGACCTGCCTTGACGTCTCTGGCCATCTGCTGCATGCCGCGCCGGATCTCATCCCGGCTTCCGTAATTCAATGCCACCTGGAAATGCAGTCCCGTGTTGGCAGCGGATACCTCCTCAAGCTCACGGATACGCGCCTGGAGATCCGGCTCCAGTCTGGTGATATCGCCGATCACGCGCACCTGCATATTGTTCCTTTTGCTCGTCTTGATACAGTCCTTGAGATAGCTGTGAAGCAGCTTCATCAGCGCATCCACCTCCGACTGCGGTCTTGACCAGTTCTCTGTCGAAAACGCATACATGGTCACATATTCGATCCCCATGTCCCATGCCGCGGCACATATTTTTTCTACATTTTTGCTGCCCGCAGCATGCCCGGCATTGCGTGGAAGCATGCGTTTCTTTGCCCATCTGCCATTGCCGTCGAGAATGATGGCAACATGCCTTGGCACCTTCTTTTGTGTGTCACCCACGTCCATTCCTCCTATACCATATAAACAGCATAAGGGACGGACTACAGTCCATCCCTCGGTGTATCCTGTCTGGTTTTATACTGTCATGATCTCCTTGGATTTGTCCTCGATCATCACATCAATCTTCTTGATAAACTCATCGGTCATCTTCTGAACATCAGTCTCAGCCGTCTTCAGCTCATCCTCGGAAATCTCATTGGCCTTCTGCTGTTTCTTCAGAGAGTCATTGGCATCACGGCGGATGTTACGGATCGCTACCTTGGCTGCCTCGCCCTTCTTCTTGACATCCTTTACCAGCTCCTTACGACGGTCCTCGGTAAGCTCCGGGAACGTCAGACGGATCACCTTGCCATCGTTGTTCGGTGTAAGGCCAAGATCTGAGATCAGGATCGCCTTCTCAATGTCCTTGATCAGGCTTGCCTCCCACGGCTGAATCATGATCGTACGCGCCTCCGGTACGGAAATATTAGCCACCGCCTGCAGATTGGAAGGGGTTCCATAATAATCTACGGTAATGTGATCCAGCACATGTGGATTGGCTCTTCCGGCACGGATCGTCGTGTACTCACTTGCCAGGCTGTCGATAGATTTGTCCATCTTTTCTCTAAAAATCGTCAGGTCACTCATGTTATAATCCTCCTAATATTTACGCAGTAACCAGTGTTCCCTGAGTTACGCCGTTTACTGTGTTAACAATACTGTTCTCTTCATTCAGGCCAAAGATCATCATCGGCATATGATTCTCCATACACAGCACTGCCGCTGCCAGATCGATCACACCAAGTCTCTGGTTGATCACCTCATTGATGTCGATCTCATCATATTTCTTAGCATCCGGATTCAGCGCCGGATCACTGTCATAGACTCCGTCAATGGACTTGCCGGACAGAATGATGTCGGCCTCCATCTCCACCGCACGAAGAACCAGCGCGGTATCTGTGGAGAAATACGGATGCCCTGTGCCACCTGCAAAGAACACGACCGTGCCCTTCTCCAGATGTGCATTGGCAGCATCCTTGGAGAACATCTCCGTAAAGGTACTGCAGGCAAACGGAGTCATCACGGCTGTGGATATTCCCACAGACCGGAAGATCTCAGATACATAGATACAGTTCATCACCGTCGCAAGTGTTCCGATCTGGTCCGCCTTGGTACGGTCAATATTCTTGCTGGTGCGGCCTCTCCAGAAGTTTCCTCCACCGGTCACAACCGCTACCTGTGTGCCCTGGTCCACCAGAGTCTTCACCTGCCTGGCAATGCCGAGGCAGGTCTGCTCATCAAATCCGGTCTTGTTCGGCCCGGCCAGTGCCTCCCCGCTTAATTTCAATAAAATACGATGATATTTTGCCATAGTACTCTATATCCTTTCCCTTAATTTGTAAGTGTCACATGCTGCACCGGTGTGGTGTCTTTCGTAATCGGCAAAATGTCGTATCCAAGACTTTTGAGTGCCTTGATCATCCTGCCCACACTCTTGGCCGTGCTGGTCTTTGTGCCCTCATCGTGACATAAGATCACCACATCCCCGCTGCACTGCGTCACATTGTTGATCATATTGTTAACGAGCTGGCCCGGGGTATAACGGATCCCCTTGGCATCCCCGTTTTCTGCATTCCAGTCATAATAGATATATCCCGAATCTGTCAGATATTTGATACATTCCTGGATATCGACCTTTCTGACACTGAGCTGATTGCTGCTTCCTCCCGGGAACCGGTAATAGCGTGAACGCACCCCGGTCACTTTATACACATAATCACTGATCTGTTGTACATCTTTCTTAAACGCATCCAGACTCGCATATAACTTGGAATAATTGTGGCTGCCGGAGTGAAGCCCGATCGTGTGCCCTTCAGCGACAATCCTCTTATAACGTGCGGCATTCTCCTCGCCCTCATGAACGACCGTGAAGAATGTCGCTTTTACGTTATATTTGGCTAAAGTGTCCAAAATGATGTCCGTATTCTTGCTTGGGCCATCATCAAATGTCAGATATGCGTTGGGCTTGTCAGGGTCATCGATGACCGCTTTGGCCTGTTCCTTCGCCTTCTGCTCCAGTTCCTCAAGCTTCTGGTTCTGCTCATCAAGCTGGTCCTGTAACTGATTGTTCCGGGACTCGGTCTCCTTGATCTGCTTTTCCAGGGTATTGACCTGTTTGTTCAGAGTCTTGATCTTGTGACCTCTGACCAGACAGATGATCACCGGGATCAATATGGCAACCAGAACGACACACAGAGCGATTCGGCGAGCCCTCTTTATCTGACGCTTTCTCTCAGCTTTTCGCGCCCGGTACTGAGCGGAATTCACTGATCTTGAAGCATTCTGCGAACTCATGCTCTAATCTCCCTTCATCTGTATGTACACTCATGCCGTATCAGTATATCATGATTTTATTTTTAAGTCTACACTTTGCGTTTGGGAATTATTGCGAAAATAACCCATATTTTGTATACTGTATGTGAAAACGAAACTAGATATAGCACACAGGAGGTCTTATTACCTATGAAATTTATCTTACAGCGTGTCACGCGGGCGCGCGTCACTGTCGAAGAACAACAGACCGGTCAGATCGACCAGGGGCTTCTGGTCCTGATCGGCGTCGGACCGGATGACACCCGTGACACTGCCGATAGCATGCTCAAAAAAATGTGGAACCTGCGGATCTTTGCCGATGAGAACGGCAAGACCAATCTCTCACTGCTCGATGTCCACGGCCAGCTTCTTCTGGTCTCCCAGTTCACACTGTATGCAAACTGCCGCAAGGGCAACCGTCCTTCCTTTGTCAATGCAGCCCCTCCGGCTCTCGCCGAGGAACTCTATGACTACCTGGTCGATGCATGCCGCCGGGAAGGCATCGAGACACAGACCGGAAGCTTTGGCGCTGACATGCAGGTGTCCCTGTGCAATGACGGTCCGTTTACCATTGTGATGGACAGCGGGGAATTAGGGTTTTAATCATGAAAAATGAATCGAAAATGAAAAATGAAAAAAGGATCATGAACATCTCTCTGATCGGCAGCATCCTGTTTATGCTGTCTGAAGGGATCATGGCCTATCTGACCCGGTCACATTCCCTGCTGATGGACTGTATTTTTGATGTGACCGATCTGATCATGATCGGCCCGTTCCTGGTCCTGGTACCGCTTCTGTACAAGCCGGTCACCGAGAAACACCCCTACGGCTTCTCCCAGGTGGAATCGCTGTTTGTGGTGATCAAGTACAGTGTGCTCCTGGCCGTCACCCTGCGCCTTATCTGGGACAATGTCATGACGATCCTGCACGGCGGCCGCCAGGTGGACGGCGGCAAGATCGCATTCTTCGAACTCGCAGTCTGCTTTGGCTGTCTGTTCATCTATCTGCTGCTACACTATTTCAGCCGACGGTACGCCTCCCTGACAATACGGGCAGAAATCTACATCTGGAAACTGGATGTCATCTCCAGCCTCGGTGTCTCCATCGCCTTCTTTGTACAGATGGCTCTGCGCAGGACAGCATGGGCGCATCTGGCCGCCTACATTGATCCTCTGGTAGCGATCATCATGGCCTGCCTGCTTCTCGTCGAACCGGTCAAAATGATCCTCTCCAACCTGCGCAGCCTGGTGCTGTTCGCACCGGAGGAAGACAGCATGGACACGATCCGCCACATTGCGGAAAAACATATGGATAAGGTACATTATGACATCGAATTTCTGGATGTGATCCAGACCGGGCGAAAGACCTGGGTTGAGATCTATATGACCAGCCATAACAGTCTGATCAATACAAAAATACTGCTGCAGCTTCGCAACGAGATCCGCGCGGAACTACAGCAGACATTTGATCAGGTCTATGTGGAACTGATCCCCAGCCTTCCGGATTAATTCCGGAGACCGGGATCAGTTCTTTTTACATGACAGGAAACTACCCGTAATGTCAAGAATTGCAAAGCAATTCTTGCAAGGGAAAAACCAACGTTTTTCCCATTCCTACAGACTGGTCAGAACCATACGGCAGGCACCATACATACCGGCGTCATTGCCAAGCTCTGCCAGGCGGAACTGCTTGCCCTTGAGTGCAAACATGACATCCTGCTCATACTTTTCCTGGATCACATCGATCACGATCTGTCCGTTTTTGGACACGCCGCCACCAATAACAAACGCCTGTGGATCCACCACAGCGGCTACATGAGCCAATCCCATTCCCAGATAATCTGAAAATGTATCGACGATCTCTTTAGCCAGGGCATCGTCGTTTTTGTATGCCTTAAACAGCTCCAGTCCGGTGATAGGATGGTCATACCGGCGAAGCTCCGAATCCACCGTGCTGTTCTCCAGTGCTTCCTTGGACATTCGGGTGATCCCCGTTGCAGAAGAATATTGCTCGAGACATCCCTTCTTTCCACAGCCGCATACCCGTGTTTCCTTTGGATTGACAGTGATGTGTCCGATCTCTCCGGCCGCTCCGTTGCTTCCGGTCAGGATCTGACCGTGGAGGATGATTCCTCCGCCGACTCCGGTCCCCAGTGTCACCATAACAATACTCTCAAAGCCACGTCCGCCTCCGCGCCACTGCTCACCCAGAGCTGCGACATTGGCATCGTTGCCCACACAGATCCGGGAGACACCGGTCATTCTGCCAAGCTCCTTGCTGACGGAGAAAATACCCCATCCCAGATTGGCACACTTGAGCACACGTCCGTCCTCTGTGATCGGTCCCGGTACACCCATACCGATTCCGACAATATCTTCGACAGAGATCTTCTTTTCCTCATTTTTATCGTGGATCGCCTTTGCGATATCCGGAAGAATATACGCTCCGGATTCTTCCTTTCTCGTAGGGATCTCCCACTTTTCCAGAAGTTCCTTTCCCTCCCCGTCAAACAGTCCCATCTTAACGGTCGTTCCCCCAAGGTCTACGCCATAAATATACTTCATTTTTGCTTCCGCCTTTCCTTTTATTTCTAAAATATTCTCAATGATATTATGTCAGGTTCAAAAGATATTTTGCCCCTTGCATCATTATATAAAAAAACCGAAAAATAGACAACCCGCATTTGCGGGCTGCCTATTTGTTTTTCTGTGTGAAATGATCTATCGGATCTTCATGGATCCCAGATACCCTGTCTTCTTCGTGAACAACTTCTTATATGCCTTCTTCCTGGAGGAAGGACATTTGATCGCTGCCTTCCGGGAAATTCCCTTGATCGCATATTTGCCCACGTTCTTTAATTTCTTACTCTTGATCGTGATCTTTTTGAGCGTCTTGCACTTGTAAAATGCCTTGTTTCCGATAGATGTCACATGTTTGCCGATCACCACACTCGTCAGTTTCTTTGCTGCGAAAGCGTTTCCGGCAATGGCTGTGACCGGATAGCTCCGTCCATCAACCACCAGACTGTCCGGGATCACGCAGGTAGAGACATTTGCGGACGGTCTCTTGTAGGTTACCGTCTTCGCATCCTTATTTACCACATAGACAGCATCACTATTTCGGATCTCCTGTCCTGCAGCAGGCTGTGTCGCAACAGAGGTCATCGGCGTATCCGGTGCAGATGGCTTTGATGATTCTGTCGGAGGCATCGGTGCCGGTGTGGACGTCTCTGCAGGTGGAACCGGTGTCTCAGTCACTTCCGGTGTCTGTGTCGGCTCTGCCGTCGGTGTCGGAGTCGGTTCTACATCGTTAAATTCCTTATGAACATAGGTCACGATCTTCGGAATATACTTCGCTCTCTTTGCATAAAAATCTCTCATGCACTGCAGGGATGCATATCCTCCATAAAGCGCATCCAAAGAGTCTCCGGAGCCCGGATATCTTTCAAAGAACTGATTCAGCAGAGGAGACCAGGAAGCCTCGAAATAATCCATCACGGCTGTGGTCTTTAAGGTGGTAAACACCTCGTCCGTCAGATCCGTCAGCATCTGGCAGAAGCGGTCACGGAATCCACGATTCGTCATCAGGTAGGCAAAGAACCGTACATTGGGCTTGTCCTTATTGCCTGTCTGATAATCCAGCAGATTGCTCTCCTTGACCGTATTGGCCCTGGCATCAGAACTTCCGCTGACTCCACCGAACTCCACGTCATAGATCATGAAGCGGAATCTTCCATCCGCGTACGGTATGCTGTCATCGGTCGTTACCGTCTTCCACATCGACCAGTTCTTCCCCGGCCAGTCCCACTTGTTATTGATCCAGGTCTCCAGCGCAAAATACTGCAGGCAGGATTCCGGATCGATCATCTTTGTAAACTCTTCGTAATCGGCATCATCGGACAGATCCTCGTGTTCATCCATAAATTTGTACATGTCACGGTAATAATAATCTACATCTGCAATCTCATCACAGCCCACAGGCAGGGAACCCTCATCGAGCTTGTAACCAATGTCATAGGCCTCGGCATCTCCCTTGTAGACAATGACATTGTCCTTGTTGACACCGTGTTTGGTCTCCATATAATTGTCCGTGTAATCGTCCTGAAGCACATACAGTCCCCAGTACTCTCCGTCCAGATATACGACACATGGTCTCGCGTTCTGTGTCTCCACCGCAGTGGCTGCCTCCTTGAGCATCATCTGGTTGGCAGCATCGGAAAACTTCGTGGTAAATGCACAGTTCCCGCCGTTGCGCAGGGTCAGAGTCTTGAACTTGTCAATAACGTTGCCCGCATCATCCTTTGCCCCGTCAAAGAAGGTATACTTAAAATTCTTCTTTCCGTAGTCCGCTCTGGCGTACAGGCGGAATCCCTTCTGGTAATCCGAGCGGGAATAGTTGCCCTGGATACGGATACCGCAGTCCTGCTGCAGCAGGCACGTGGTCGTATCGCCATCGGTCTCGAAGTAATCGATATGGGTCTCGCGCTCCCAGTTTTTACCCTTTTGCTTGTAATTGGCATCAATGTTTCTTGCATCGTATCTGCTCAGCGACACGCCGGTCTCCAGCATCGCAGACACTGCCGTGTTGAAGACATCCCCCTTGACATAGATGCCCTTGTTGGAATCAAACAGATCGTCACTGTCCATGGAGATGGATATCACGGAAAGCGGTTTTCCTGCCGCCTTGCAGCTTTCTTTGAGTCCCTCGATATGCTCTGACATCGGTCCCACAAAATAGGTATTGGTCACCACGTCGGAATACACACCATTCCCATCCTTGGCCGTCGCGCGCACAGTATAGCACTTGTCCACCTGACTGTCCGCCGGTGCCTTCATCGTGCTCTTGAACGTCTTGGACTCAGCATCATACTTATCATGGGCCGCGTCAAACAGGGACGGATCAATGGCACTGAGCACATTCGGATCATCCTTGCGGGATTTCAGAGAGATCGCATTCTGATACAGGATCCGGTTCCCATTGTCCGGGTCTGCCGGATCGGAACCGTCCAGGGTATAGTAGATCTCACTGCCCTCCGGTGCGGAAAGTTCCAGTGTGCTCTCCTCATAACTGCCGCTTTCTTTTGAAAACTCCACCCCACTGTTCTGCGTCTGCGCTGCCTGTGCCGCCTGTGCTGCCTGCGTCGTCGTACCGGTAAATACACGGTCTGCCCCAAGCGGGGTCAGTCCACCGGCTACCAGGCTCATCGCAAGCACCAGAGCCAGACATTTCTGTTTCCTCATATGCAGATCCTCCTTATAATTTATGGTACTTCTATTATAATCAATGTTTCCACCATAAAACACCGAAATTATTCGTGTTCATTTACCCTGAATTATGCTGTGTACGCATATATTGCTATCTGCGTCCGACTCCGGCATCAAATGCCCCAGCGTCATATTATTCCGGCATCAGCGGCACCTTGACCATGCGCAGGGAAATATCCGCCAGTTCCAGGCTCCGTCTGTCCGGCTGTCCGAATCCCAGATACAGGTCTCCGATCGTCCCGCTCACATGACGACGCCCCAGAATATTGACCGTGGCAAAATCCCGGTAATTCACACCGAAGACGTGTCTGCATGCGCCACCCGGTGCCAGGCGGATCCTGCAGAATGCCAGAAGATGCGGTTTCGGTGTCTCATCGGAGCTGTTCCGGCAGTGCGCATAGAGCTGTAACACCTCATTGACCGGATATTCACTGTCATTGTGAATGTCTGCCTGCACCTGAAGCACCTCTCCGTCGTTAATATTGCCAAACACCTGAACTCCGGTGATCGTCGCCGCGCCATATCCCAGCCCGAATCCGAACGGATACAGTGCCGGTTTCAGAAGATAGCGGTATGTCCGTCCTTTCATACTGTAATCCCGGAAATCCGGAAGATCATTGATATCACGATAGATCGTCACCGGCAGTTTGCCACCCGGCACCTGTCGGCCAAACAGGATGTCCGCAAGCGCATGGCCTCCCTCGCTGCCGGGATACCATACCTGCAGGATAGCTCCGGCATGTTCGCTGGCATAGGTCATATCCATGGCACTTCCTGCCAGCATGCACAGGACCACCGGTCTTCCGGTGTCGATCATCTCCTCCAGAAGCCGCTGCTGGCAGGCAGGCAGTGAAAGATCCTTCTTGTCCCCGGACGCAAAGGCATTCCCCTCGTCTCCCTCTTCGCCCTCCAGGGTCTCATCCAATCCCAGGCACAGGATCAGCAGATCACTGTCCCTGGCGACACGGTGCGCCTCAAGCAGCATGTCATCAAGCGCATCCTGTGTCCCCTGCTGTGGATCCTGTCCTTCCCAGAGTGGGCATCCTTTTGCGTACAGCACGCGCACCTGATCCTCATCGCCGGGCATGGTCTCACGCGATGCCTCCTCACGGATGCCCTCCAGCACCGTGACATACCGCCCGGCCTCTCCATAATAATTGCCGCGAAGTGCCGCCACGCTGTCCGCATTCGGTCCGATCACACCTACCGTTCTCACACGATCCCGATCGATCGGCAGTATCCTGCCCTGATTCTTTAACAGGACAATACTCTCCACCGCAGCCTGTCTGGACAGTCGCAGATGCTCCGGCGATTCCACCTCGTCCATCGAAAACTGCTCGTGGCTTCCTTCTCCCAGGATGCCCAGCAGATATCTGGTCGTCATCAGCCGCACCGCAGCCTCCCGAATCGTTTCTTCCTTTATAAGGCCTCTCTCATAGGCATTCATCACCTTCTGATAGGTACATCCACAGTTCAGGTCACACCCTGCTTCCAGTGCTTTTTTCACCGAATCCTCCGGAAATGCCGTGACATGATGATGCATGTGGAAATCCTGAATTGCCCAGCAATCTGATACAAAATGTCCCTCAAATCCCCATTGTCTGCGCAACACCTCTCCGATGAGATACTCATGGCCACAGCAGGGTTCTCCGTTGGTACGGTTGTAGGCACCCATCACCGCCTCCACCTTCCCCTCACGTACGCAGGCCTCAAATGCCGGAAGATATGTCTCCCAGAGATCCCGGTCAGAAACCTGTGCGTCAAAAGTGTGGCGCTCGTTCTCCGGGCCGGAATGCACTGCAAAATGTTTCGCACAGGCAGCCGCCATCATATAACCGTCCGAGGTTTTCTTTTGAATCCCCTTAATATATGCCACGCCCAGTCTCGCGGTCAGCACCGGATCCTCCCCGTAGGTCTCATGTCCCCGTCCCCAGCGCGGGTCGCGGAAGATATTGACATTGGGAGCCCAGAAGGTCAGTCCCTTATAAATATCATGATCTTCATGCTTTTGCGCCTCCTGATACTTGGCGCGACCCTCCACTGCGATCGCCTCACCGATCTGCTGCAACAGCTCAGGATCAAAGGTTGCTCCCAGACCGATCGCCTGTGGAAACATGGTCGCCCTGCCGGCTCTTGCCACTCCATGCAGAGACTCATTCCACCAATTATAAGAAGGAACTCCCAGTCTCGTGATCGCCGGAGCATCATATCTTAGCTGGGATGCCGCCTCCTGCACTGTCATCCGGTCTACCAGCCTGCGGGCCTGTTCCACCGCTTCCTTTCTCGTCATACGCTCGTCCTCCTTTTATTTCAATATAAATCATACCACACTTTTCTGAAATTCTGTGTTGACAATTGAAAAGAAATGGTTTATTTTGTTCTTGGTTAGGTAATGCTAACCGATATTCGAATATGCTTACATCGTATAGTTCTTGCTAACTTTTGTTATCAAATCAGGCAGGATTATTTCGATGTAGAAAGGAGCTTCTATTATGACATTACGCGAGGCAGATTTAGGAACTGAATACCTTGTACGCGACATTAAAACAGATGACGAGGAGATGAAAGCATTCCTCTTTTCTCTGGGTTGCTTTAGCGGAGAACCGATCACCGTGGTGAGCCGCAAAAGAAAAAACTGTGTCGTATCCATCAAAGATGGCCGTTACAACATTGATATTGATCTGGCTGATGCCATTTTAATATAAAATCACTTACATCATTTAAGGAGGTTTCTGTATGAGAATTGCGTTAACAGGAAATCCCAACAGTGGAAAGACTACCATGTACAACGCATTGACGGGAAGAAATGAAAAGATCGGTAACTGGGCTGGTGTTACCGTTGATAAAAAAGAAAGCCCAATCAAGAAAGCCTACCACGATGAGAGCAAGTCTCTGATCGCAGTAGATCTTCCTGGAGCATACTCCATGTCACCATTTACATCTGAGGAGAGTATCACCAGCGGTTACGTGAAAAACGAAAATCCGGATGTTATCATCAACATCGTGGATGCTACCAACTTAAGCCGAAGCCTGTTCTTTACAACACAGCTTCTTGAGCTCGGTGTCCCGGTAGTTGTCGCACTGAACAAGAGCGACATCAATGAGAAAAAGGGAACTCAGATTGATGAAAAACTTCTGTCTGAAAAGCTTGGCTGTCCGGTCATCAAGACCACAGCTACTTCCCAGGGGGGATTAAAAGAAGTCGTTATGGCAGCTTCTTCTCTGGAGGGAAAAGGACAGGTGCCACCTTATGTGCAGGGTGAGATCAATCTTCACGATAAGAAAGAAGTTGAGTCTGCCGACCGTAAGCGTTTCGCATTCGTAAACACGATCGTAAAGCAGGTGGAGAAACGTAAGGTCCTGACCAAGGATAAGACCGTAGGCGATAAGATCGATGCCGTACTGACCAATCCGGTATCCGGACTGATCATCTTTGCCGGTATCATGTTCCTGGTATTCTACATCTCCCAGTCTACTCTGGGTACCTGGCTCGCAGATATCCTGGTCGGATGGATCGAGACCTTCCAGGGATTTGTCGGTGACAAACTCTCCGGTGCAAATCCGTTGTTATACGCACTGTTAGTAGATGGTATCATCGGCGGTGTCGGTGCCGTAGTCGGCTTCCTGCCACTGGTAATGGTTATGTACTTCCTGATCGCTCTGTTAGAGGATTGTGGTTACATGTCACGTGCCACTGTCGTACTTGATCCTATCTTCAAGCGTGTTGGTTTGTCCGGTAAATCCGTAATCCCTATGATCATCGGAACCGGTTGTGGTATCCCTGCCATCATGGCATGCCGTACCATCCGCAATGAGAGAGAACGTAGAACCACAGCGATGCTTGCAACCTTCATGCCATGTGGCGCCAAGCTTCCTGTAATCGCACTGTTCACCGGAGCATTCTTCCCGAACTCCAAGTGGGTCGGACCTTTAATGTACTTCGTAGGAATCCTTCTGATCCTTCTTGGCGCATTACTGATCAAAGCAATCACCGGTATGAAGTACAGAAAGTCATTCTTCATCATCGAGCTTCCTGAGTACAAGGTACCAAGCCTGAAGATCGCTACTCTTTCCATGTTAAACCGTGGTAAAGCATACATCATCAAGGCCGGAACCGTTATCCTGGTATGTAACACGGTTGTACAGATCATGCAGTCCTTCACACCAGCCTTCAAGGTGGTTGAGGAAGGAATGGAGAACTCTTCCATCCTGGCTATGATCGCAGGACCATTCTCTCACCTGTTAGTTCCTGTCGTTGGTATTGCAGCATGGCAGTTAGCTGCAGCCTCTATCACAGGATTTATCGCAAAAGAGAATGTCGTTGGTACCCTTGCAACCGTATATGCAATCACAAACTTCATCGATACCGATGAGTTAGCCTTAGTCGGTGACGGTAACGTTGTTGCCCAGACAATGGCTCTTACAAAAGTAGCAGCATTAGCGTATCTGATGTTCAACCTCTACACCCCACCATGTTTCGCAGCACTTGGTGCTATGAACTCAGAGATGCAGAGTGGTAAATGGTTATTTGGTGGTATCTGCTTACAGCTCGCCACCGGATTTACGGTAGGTTACCTGGTATACCAGATCGGTACTCTGATCACAACCGGAAGCCTTGGTGCAGGTTTTGTCGGCGGTCTGATCGCTATCCTGGTATTTGCCGCAGTCATCGTATCTCTGATCGTCAAGGCAAACCGGGCAATCGATACCGAATATCAGTTAGATTAATCCAAAAACTTACTTAGAAGGGAAGGATATTTATGTCAGAGATCTTAGCAAACCTGATCATTATCTTGATCCTTGCAGCGATCATCGGTGCCGCCGCAATCTATATCTACAAAGAGAAGAAAAAAGGGAACCGCTGTATTGGCTGTCCCGCTGCCGGTACCTGTCCGAGAGCAGGAGCCTGTCATACATCCTCCCGCAAATTAACATCTAAAATCAAAAAGAATGCATAATCAAATGGGCAAAACCAGCGTTTTGCCCTTGCAAGAATTGCTTCGCAATTCTTGTTGGCTCTTCACTACATAAGAGCAATTCTTGTTGGCTCTTCACTACATTAGAGCAATTTTCTATCCCTAAAAAAATAGCCTGTCTGCACCAACCAGACAGGCTATTCTTATGTATTACTTCGACGCAACGCGTCTGCAAAAAGGAGGTTATGTATTATGGATCCAGCATCTATTGCCATCGTAGTGGTTCTGGTCATCATCCTGGTCCCTGCGGTACTAAGCACAGTCAAACACATGAAAGGGGAAGGTGACTGCTGTGGCGGTCCCAGGGAAAAGCCTGTCAAAAAGAAGATCTCAGGCCCTGTTCTGCGCACTCTGACCGTCCATATCGATGGTATGCACTGTCAGAACTGCAAGAACCGGATTGAAAAACATCTGGATGACCTCGACGGAGTGATCGCCAAGGTCAACCTTTCCAAAAAGACAGCTACCGTTTCCCTGTATCAGAAAAACATTGATCCCGAGACGATCCGCCAGGTCATCGAAAAACTAGACTTTACCGTCGTCTCCATCGAGGGTTAGGCGTACTCTATTCTTATAACTATTTCTTCTGCCGCCCCTCTGCATCGATCTCATGATCCGAAGGATAGATCAGCTCAGACATCGTCACGAGCGTAAATCCTTTCTCTTTCAATCCACGGATCAGAGTCGGCAGAGCCCGGGCGGTATATTTGGCTCCATTATGACACAATATAATGGAGCCTTTTCCTAAATGTTTATGTTGAAGCACCTGCGAGATCATGGCATCGACACCATACTCTTTCCAGTCGAGACTGTCGACATCCCACTGTACGGCCTGATAACCGCATTCTTCGAGTGTGTCCAGGAGAGTGTTATTGTAATCGCCATATGGAGGCCTGAACACCTTCATCTCCTTGCCCGTCAATGTCCTGACCCTCTCATGAACCTTCATGATCTCCTCTTTGCATTCCTGCGCCGACAGGGTAGACATCTGCTTGTGGTTCTCACTGTGATTGCCCAGTTCATGCCCACCGGCCGCGATCCGTTTTACATCGTCCGGATAAGAGTTCACCCATCCTCCGGTCATGAAAAACGTTGCACAGACATTTTCTTGTTTCAAGATATCCAGGATTTTCTGCGTATCTTCATTGCCCCAGGCCGCATCAAAGGAAATTGCCACTTCATTCTTGTCCGTCTCCACGCAGTAGATCGGGATCTTACGCCCCTGCGTCATCACCTCCCTGGCCTCCCTCTCCTCATAATTCTTCCAGACATATTTCTGTCCAAATACCATGGTCAGAGACAACGCGCCCATCAGGGACAGCACGCACCAGCTTTTTGCAAGCGAAAAAAAACGTTTCATGACTTCATCCTATCCTTTTTGTACTAGAATATGAACTCACAAAACGTTTCATGACTATGAATCGAATGACCACAGAAGGTGCCGCAGTTCCTCCAGACTCTCCACTTCGTTGACCTTACGCCGCAGACTGCTGGAATGCGGATACCCGGTGGTATACCAGGCGACGTGCTTACGCATCTGCCGGATCCCCATATATTCGCCGACAAATTCCGTCTGCATGCCCGCATGCCGCAGGATCATCTCGCGCACTTCCTGCCAGGATGGCTTTTCTTCGAGCACGCCCTCCTCAAGATACGTCCGGATCCGGTGGAAGATCCACGGATCTCCCTGCGCTCCTCTTGCGATCATCAGACCATCCACACCCGTTTCCTCCAGACAGCGCTTCGCATCCTGTGGCGTGAAGATATCTCCACTGGCAATGACCGGCACAGACACCGCTTCCTTGACCGCAGCAATGGCATCCCAGTCCGCCTTACCGCTGTAATACTGCTCCCTGGTGCGTCCATGCACCGCCATCGCGTCCGCGCCGGCATCCTCCATATATCTGGCGAACTCCACCGCTGTATTTTCCTCCGGGCCAAAGCCACGGCGGAATTTGACCGTGACAGGCTTTCGGATCGCTGCCTTGATCCGGCGCACGATCTGCGCGGCCAGTTTCGGATCCTTCATCAGCGCAGAGCCCTCACCGTTGCCAACCACCTTCGGGACCGGACAGCCCATGTTCAGATCCAGAATATCGAACTCCATCGGCTCGATCTGAGCCGCAATCCCGGCCATAAGCTCCGGATCCGAGCCAAAGAGCTGCAGCGCAATGGGATGTTCAGACGGATCCATCTCCCAGAGCAGATGTGTATTTTTATTCTTATAATAGATCCCCTTGGCACTGATCATCTCCGTGCACAGCAGATCGGCTCCCTGTTCCTTGCAGAGCAGACGAAATGGCAGGTCGGTTACTCCTGCCATGGGTCCCAGGGTCAATCTGCCGGGGATGTGCACTGTCCCAATGTCAAATCCCTGCATGCTTCTGCTCCTGTCTGTTATGCGTTTTTCTTCTGTTTCTCATAGATCATCTGCAGTCCCTTGAGCGTCAGATTGCTGTCATAAATGTCAATCTCATCGGTATACTCCGCTACGATCTTTCCGAGGCCGCCCGTGGCTACCACTTTGACATTGTCCAGTCCACATTCATCCTTAATACGGTTGATAATGTACTTGGACTGGCCCACGGTTCCGTAAAACAGTCCCGCCTGCATGGCCGTGATCGTGTCCTTGGCCACCACCTGGTGCGGATTCTTGATCTCGATCTCCGGCAGATTGGCCGTGTCATTCCAGAGGGCATTGGCAGAGATACGGATACCCGGACTGATCACACCGCCCTTAAAAACACCGTCTCCTGTCACCAGATCATAGGTCGTCGCCGTGCCAAAATCTGCAATGATCACAGGTCCGCCATACAGTCCATACGCTGCCACCGCATCCACAATACGATCCGGTCCCACCTCTCGTGGGTTCATGGTATCGATACGGATGCCGGTCTTAATTCCTGTCCCGACAATGATCGGCTGGCAGTCCAGATACTTGATCAGACCACTGTTAAAAGAATACATCATCTTGGGAACCACCGATGCCACGATCACCTCGTCAATGTCATCCTGGGTAAATCCCTTGTCCTCCAGAATGCTGCAGATCAGTGTGCCGTACTCATCCGAAGTCCTGGGAATGCGGACGGTAAAATGAAATCTTCCGATCAACTCACTGCCGTCAAAAATGCCAAATGTTATATTTGTATTTCCTACATCTACTGCTAATAACATGTTCTTTCGCTGCCTCCTGTTATGCCTCCTCCAAGCCCTGTTTCAGAAACATGACCCGATAGTATAATTCGAGAGATTCCAGCAGCTCTGCTTTCTCCTGCTGGATCTGTTTGATCTTCAGTACACTTCCGATCTCATCAAAAAAGAAATCATTTTCCTCACTGCTCACCCGCAACGAGAGATTGCCCTCCTCGTCAAACTGTAACGTCAGGACACCTCCTACATCTGCCGTATATGTCACGCAAAGAATCTGCAATTCGTCCTTGATCTGCGAGGGAAGTCCTGAGAACTCCCCGGCCAGATAATATTTCTGTTCGTAGGCACTGGCTCCACAAAGCACCCTGCCCTGCTGTTCAGACATATCCATATAACCCCCTTACTGACACTTCTCCGGAGACCACCGCCTCCATGCCATGCTCCGTCTCGACCAGAAGTGCCCCGCTGGCATCGATCCCGCGCGCAATCCCAACCTCTATATCCTCCGGTCTGGCCGTATCGATCATGCCGTGATAGACCTTGACCTGCCGGTCCATATTGGCCAGCATCGCATTGTATGTGGGAATGATCTGCGAGAGATCTCCCCTCTCAATGTAACCAAGATAATACTCGCAGAGATATGCGGTCACAGCGGCCACCAGTCTCTGCCGGTTCACCTTCTGTCCCGTCACCTGCGCCACGGAACAGGCAATGTCCGCCACATCCTCCGGAAACTCCGTCTGATTGGCATTGATCCCGATCCCTACAATCGCATAGTTGATCATATTGATCTCGGAACTCATCTCCGTCAATATACCACATACCTTCCGGCCATTCAACACAATATCATTGGGCCATTTGATCTGTGGTGTCACCCCGCAGATCTGTTCGATCCCGCGCGCCACTGCAAGCCCTGCAAGCAGTGTCAGCCCCGATGCCTGTACCGGACTGAAATGCGGACGCAGGATCAGGCTCATGGCAATGCTGGTGCCATGCGGCGTTTCCCAGCCTCTGCCCCGGCGGCCCTTGCCACCTGTCTGCTCATCAGCCACAACCAGCGTTCCCTCCGGCTCTCCCTGTTCTGCCAGACGTTTGGCCTGGGTATTCGTCGAGTCGGTCACATCAAAATCGACCACCTTGCGGCACAGACAGTCCTGCGGCAGCCACGCCTCGATCTGCGGCCCGTACAGACGGTCCGGACTGGAGATCAGCCGGTAGCCCCTGCGCGGAACAGATTCAATCTCATAGCCCATCTCCTTGAGCGTAGACACTGCCTTCCACACGGCCTGGCGGGTCACACCAAACTTCTCACACAGAATCTGGCCGGACACAAAACTGTCCCCGGACTCCTGCAGTATCTGTAAAATCTCTGTTCTCATATTACTCCGTTTTATCTCCTAATGTCGCTACCATGATCGCCTTGATCGAATGCATACGGTTCTCTGCCTCATCAAACACCACAGATGCCTCAGACTCAAAGACCTCATCGGTCACCTCAAGCTCGGACAGACCGAATTTGTCATACACCTGCTTGCCGATCTTTGTCTTGAGATCGTGGAATGCCGGCAGACAGTGCATGAAGATCGCACCCGGCTTGGCGTGAGCCATCGCAGCTTTGTTTACCTGATACGGAAGCAGTGCACGGATACGCTCCTCCCAGACTTCATCCGGCTCTCCCATGGACACCCACACATCCGTGTACAGCACATCCGCATCCTTCGTGCCCTCTGCCACATCCTCGGTCAGCGTAATGCTTCCGCCGGAAGCCTTCGCATATTCCCGACACTGTGCGACCAGCTCGTCATTCGGGAAATACTCTTTCGTCGTACATGCCACAAAATGCATGCCCATCTTTGCACACGCGATCATCAGCGAATTACCCATGTTGTAACGCGCATCGCCCATATATACCAGTCTGACACCCTTCAGATGTCCCAGATGCTCCTGGATCGTCAGAAGATCCGCGATCATCTGTGTCGGATGATACTCGTTGGTCAGACCATTCCATACCGGAACCCCCGCATACTTTGCAAGATCCTCCACAATGCTCTGCTCAAATCCACGATACTCAATTCCGTCAAACATCCGTCCGAGTACACGCGCCGTATCCGCGATGCTCTCCTTCTTGCCGATCTGGGATCCCTGTGGGTCCAGATAGGTCACACCCATCCCCATATCGTGGGCAGCCACCTCAAAAGAGCAGCGCGTGCGGGTGCTTGTCTTCTCAAAGATCAGCGCAATGTTTTTTCCGATGTATTTATTGATCAGCTCTCCGTTTTTTTTCTTTGCCTTGAGTCTGGCCGACAGATCGATCAGATACTGGATCTCCTCCGGGCTAAAGTCTTTCAATGTCAAAAAATTTCTTCCTGTTAAATTCATGCCTGCAACCTAACCTTTCCATTTAAGCAATAATTCCTGCCGCCGATGGATAAACTTCTCCCCACCGGCCGCAGGAAATAACGTACCTATAAATCCTTAAGATTATTTATCTCCCGCAGTAGGAGTCTTTCCAATCTCTACCAGCGAAGTGGCCATGCCGGCCAGACTCTGGATATCCGATGGAATAATGATCTTGGTAGCCTTGCCATCAGCCGCTTTTGCGAAGGCCTCCAGACTCTTGAGTTCGATCACCTGCTTGCTTGCCTGAGCCTCATTGAGCATACGGATACCATCTGCATTGGCCTGCTGCACTGCAAGGATCGCTGCAGCCTGACCTTCCGCCTCGCGGATCGTCGCCTCTTTTTTTGCCTCTGCTTTCAGGATGGCAGCCTGTTTCTCAGCCTCTGCCTCCAGGATCGCAGATTCCTTATGACCCTCGGCCACTGTGATGGCTGACTGCTTCTCACCCTGTGCGATCAGGATCGCCTCACGCTTCTCACGCTCCGCCTTCATCTGCTTCTCCATGGCCTCCTGAATGGCTGCCGGAGGAATAATGTTCTTTAACTCGACACGGTTCACCTTGATGCCCCATGGGTCTGTCGCGGTGTCCAGAGACGCTCTCATCTTGGTATTGATGATCTCTCTGGAGGTCAGTGTCTCATCCAGATCCAGTTCACCGATAATATTACGCAGTGTCGTGGCGGTCAGATTCTCAATCGCCATGATCGGATTCTCCACTCCATAGCAGTACAGCTTCGGATCTGTGATCTGGAAAAAGATCAGTGTGTCGATACGCATTGTAACATTATCCTTGGTGATCACAGGCTGCGGCGGGAAGTCCAGCACCTGTTCCTTCAGGCTGACCTTTCTGGCAACACGATCGATAAACGGTGTCTTGAAATGCAGTCCCACATCCCAGGTACTCTGATAGCCGCCCAGACGCTCGATAACGAATGCCTTGGCCTGTGGCACGATGCGGATACAGCTCACACACATCCAGATCACCAGTGCGATCACCACCATCAATATGATTCCTAAAATTCCATCCATAGTTATTCTCTCCTTTACTGTCTCAGGGCAACAATCGCCTTGACGCCCCTGATCTCGCGGATCTCAACCTTTGCGCCCGCCGGGATCTTCTGACCGTCCTCCTGTGATCTGGCCGACCATTCCATGCCGCCCACCACAATCTGACCGGTTCCCTCAAAGTTATCGATCGGCTTCGTGACTCTCGCCTCTTTGCCGACCATGCTGTTCACATTCGTTCTGACACGGCTCCGGTTCAGCCTGTCCGAGAACATCGGTCTGAGCAGAAACACCAGAATCAGTGACACTGCCAGAAATAACAGCATCTGCAGCCATACCGGTCCCGCAGCCAGAGCCACGACAAACGCCGCCAATGCTCCCGCCGCAAACCAGATCGTGGTAAGTCCCATCGTGATCACCTCAATGACCAGAAACAGGATCACGGCCGCCCCCCACAAAAAAACCGGTGAAGTGCACCACATAAGCAAGCCCCCTTTCGCTCCCGCAAAACCGGAAACCTATCCGTTTGCTATCGCGTATATCATACCTTATTTTCGGTCTCTTGTAAACAACGCCGCTGCCGGTCTGCCTCATATAAGACAATGGCCGCCGATACGGCTGCATTCAGCGATTCCAGGCTGCCTCCCATCGGAATGCGGATGCGCCCGGAAAGCTGTTTGATCACCGCATCACTCAGTCCATTGGCCTCATTGCCGATCACAAATCCCGCCGCGCCGGTATAGTCCTGTCTGTCATAGACCAGGCTTCCCTCCATCAAAGTTCCGTATACCTGTATCCCGCGTTCTTTCATCCGGCAGATCGTCTCCGGCAGATCCTCCGTGTAATAAAACGGAACCCGGAAGATCGCTCCCATCGTGGATCTCACCACCTTTGGATTGAACAGATCCACACTCTGTCTGGAGAGGATCACACCGCTTGCACCGGCTCCTTCCGCCGTGCGCACGATCGTGCCCAGATTGCCGGGATCTCTCAGATCATCCAGAAGGACATAGAGCCTGCGCGGATCTGTGAGAATCTCTTCCAGCGTGTACTCCGGCATCTTTGCCACGCCGAGCACTCCCTGAGGCGTCACGGTATCCGCAGCCTTCGCAAAGACACCGTCACTGACCACCTCGACCGGAAGTGCCGCAAACTCCTGTGGGATCTGTTCCTGCGCCTGCACGTAAAAATGCTCTGACAGGTAGACCCTCTGGAGTCTTCCGTAACCGGCCGCCTCTTTGGTCAACTTGATCCCCTCCGTCACAAACAGGCCGCTCTTTTTGCGATGCCTCGCATTGTTCTGCAGTTTGATCAGATCCTTGATCTGCGGATTGCTCTCACTGGATATCATGGCATTTCCTCCTGTCCCATCTGTATGATCTCTCCGGCATCAATATGACGCTGAACGTTCTTTATGCCGCAGAAAGTTCTTTTAGGAAGCCTCGTTGAGCTTAGCCAGCTTCGCCGTCTGATCGGCAGCAATGATATTGTCAATCAGCTCAGTAATGTCTCCCGCCAGGATTTCATTTAAGCGGTGGCTTGTATATTTGATGCGGTGATCCGTCACACGTCCCTGCGGGAAATTGTAGGTGCGGATCTTCTCAGAACGGTCTCCGGTACCCACCTGGCTGCGGCGCTCCGCCGCCTGCTCGCTCTCCGCCTTCTCACGCTCCATGTCATACAGACGGGAACGAAGGACTTTCATCGCCTTGTCCTTATTCTTGAGCTGGGATTTCTCATCCTGGCAGGTCACCACGATTCCGGTAGGAATATGGGTGATTCGCACGGCGGAGTCCGTCGTATTGACACACTGTCCACCGTTACCGGACGCACGGTACACATCGATCTTGCAATCGTTCGGATCCAGATCGACATCCACATCCTCCACCTCCGGCATGATCGCTACCGTCGCTGTCGACGTATGGATCCGTCCGCCGGACTCTGTGGCAGGGATTCTCTGGACACGGTGTACCCCACTCTCGTATTTGAGTTTGGAATATGCCCCGGAGCCATTGATCATGGCCACGATCTCCTTAAAGCCGCCGATGCCGTTTTCATTGGCACTGAGCACTTCCACCTTCCAGCGGTTCGCCTCGGCAAACTTGGTGTACATCCGGAACAGATCGGCTGCAAACAGGGCAGCCTCGTCTCCGCCGGCACCGCCACGGATCTCCAGAATGACATTCTTGTCATCGTTCGGATCCTTCGGAAGCATCAGGATCTTGAGTTCTTTCTCGCACTTCTCGACCTGGTCACGGCACTCGGCGAGTTCCTCCTTGGCCATCTCACGCATCTCCTCGTCCGACTCCTCCTCCAGCATGGCCAGACTGTCCTCGACGCCCTGCTTTGCAGCCTTGTACTCCTGATATTTCTCGACGATCGGCGTCAGCTCCGCCTGATCCTTCATCAACTGACGATATCTGTTCTGATCCGCAATGACATCGGGATCCGTAAGCATCAGATTGATCTCCTCCAAACTACGCGCTAAGTCCTCTAAACGATCAAACATGGACTACCCTTCCTTTCCCGGCCAGACCGCTTCCACAACACGGTCCAGACCACATAAATCTTTATGACAGCTGATCCGGACAAACCCCGCCTGCAAGAGCAGGCCGGGCACACTCTGTCCCTGATCGTATCCAATCTCCAAATACAGTCTCCCCCCCGGTTTCAGATGTCCGGGAACCCCGGCGGCAAGCCGCCGGTAGAGATCCAGCCCATCTGCGCCTCCATCCAGCGCCATTCTCGGTTCGTGTTCCCGAACCTCCGGCATCAGCCGGTCCACCTCCTGTGAGGCGATATACGGCGGATTGGAGACAATGACATCATAGTGCCCGGTTACAGACTCAAGCAGATCGCTCTGCCGGAGATGCACCCGTGCTCCCGTGACCGCACAGTTGTGCTCTGCGATCTGAAGTGCCTGCGGCGACAGATCCACCGCATCCACCGTCTCAAACCGATCCTGCCCGAGACGTTCCAAAGCGATCGCAATGCAGCCGGAACCGGTACAGACGTCCAGCAGTTCCAGTCCGGTCTCCTTCTCACGGGCAAGCACCCGCTCCACCAGCAGCTCCGTATCCTGTCTGGGACAGAGTACATCCTCAGACACGATAAAATCAATGCCCATAAACTGCTGTGTCCCGGTCAGATGCTGCAGCGGCGTATGCGCCGCCCTCCGGCGGATCAGATCCATATACTGCTCCGCCTGTGACTCCTGCTCCTCCTCTGAGCCATGCAGGATAAAGCCCGCCCGGCTCATGCCGGTGACATGTTCCAGAAGATACCAGGCATCCAGAGACGCATCCTCGATCTGTGCCTCTTCCAGCACTCTCGTTCCCTCAGAGAGACGCTCCTGCCAGGTCATGGTTCCGACTCCTCGATATCCTCCTCAGAAGACTCCTCACCCTGTTCTCTGGCCTCCTTGCGTCTGCGGTATTCTTCCTCACGCTTGCGCAGGGCCTCACGCTCCTCCTCACGGGTCAGCTTCTTCTTCGACGGATCGCCGCCCTGTTCCTGTCTCTTCTTTCTGGCCTTGGCCGCACGCATCTGTGCGCGCAGACGCTCCTGATAATTCTTCCAGTCAAACACGGCATTGACCGAAGCGATCGCCACCTCCAGCATATCGTCATCCGGCTCCCTGGTCGTCAGCCCCTGCAATGCCAGCCCCGGAATGCTCAGCACCTTGACAATGATATTGTCGGAATTGCCGGCCCAGAGAATAAACTCATAGGAGATCCCCGCAACCACCGGAATCAGTAGAATACGATACACCATACGCATCCAGATATTCGGAACATTGACGAAGACAAACAGGATCACGCTGATCAGCATGACCACAAACAGAAAGCTCGTACCACATCGTCTGTGGAAACGACTGGACTTTCTGGCATTGGCTACCGTCAGAGTCTTTCCTCTCTCAATGCAGTTGATCACCTTGTGCTCCGCTCCGTGGTACATAAATGTTCTCTTGATGTCCTTCATGCATGAGATCGCGAGCACATACAGAACGAAAAGCCCGATGCGGATCACGCCCTCCACCACCGTCAGGACCGTGGTCGATGCAATCTTTTTGGCGCAGAGCTGGGACAGCCAGAACGGCAGCACCATAAACACCCCCACCGCCAGCAGCACCGCCAGCAGGATAATAAAGAAATTCTCAATGCTTTCCTTCTTCTTGTCCTCCTGCTCCAGAGGAATCTCCTCAAACAGACTGGACGAATATGTCAGCGTCTTCATGCCCAGCACAAGCGAATCCACAAATGCGACCACGCCCCGCACGATCGGCAGACGCAGAACTACCGGACGGTCATCGACACCCTTGCAGCGCTCGGTCTTCACGCTGATCTCTCCGTCCGGTGTACGGACAGCCACTGCATATTTGCCGTGGTTGCGCATCATAACCCCTTCGATGACCGCCTGTCCCCCGATACCTGATGATCTCATAGATCACACACCTCCTTCAACCTTTAGATAAAGCAAAAGGCCACAATGCCTGCAAGGGCACTGTGACCATCATAAAGCCGGCTCACCGGCGCATATTCGCTAGTTCGCTGAAATGCCGTACTTACGATTGAATTTGTCAATCGCTCCACGAGCCTTGATTGCCTTCTGCTGTCCTGTGTAGAAAGAATGGCATTTGGAGCAGATTTCTACGCGGATCTCTTCCTTGGTAGAACCTGTCACAAACTCATTACCACAGTTGCAGACTACCTTTGCCTGGTAATAATTTGGATGAATTCCTTCTCTCATATCTAAAAACCTCCGATTCACAAATTAACACAACTCCGTCAGTATAACATAAGAAAATGGGGAATGCAAGCCATTTTCCCAACAATTTTTAAACAATTTTAACCTTTCTGACCAACTGGATCAATTCCTGATTTGTCCTGGTCTGGCGGAACATTTTGATGATGTTCTCCACGGCCTCCTCGCCCTTGGTTCCATGGAACGCCTTGCGGATCAGGAAATTGGCCTCCAGCTCCTCCTGATTCAGCAGCAGATCATCGCGGCGGGTACTTGATTTCGGAAGATCAATGGCCGGGAACAGTCTCTTCTCAGACAGTCTGCGGTCCAGAACCAGCTCCATATTACCGGTTCCCTTGAACTCCTCAAAGACCACATCGTCCATCTTGCTTCCCGTGTCTACCAATGCCGTGGCAAGTATGGTCAGGCTGCCGCCCTCTCTCATATTGCGGGCAGCGCCGAAAAAGCGTTTCGGCATATGCAATGCAGACGGATCAAGACCACCTGACAAGGTACGGCCGCTCGGCTGAACCGTCAGGTTGTATGCGCGCGCCAGGCGGGTGATGCTGTCCAGCAGGATCATGACATCCTCCCCATGCTCTACCAGTCTCTTGGCACGATCGATCACCATCTCGGAGACACGTCTGTGGTTCTCCGGCAGCTCATCAAACGTGGAATAGATCACCTCCGCGTTATCCCCCTCGATCGACTCCTTGATGTCCGTCACTTCCTCCGGCCTCTCATCGATCAGAAGCACCATCAGATGGACATCCGGATGATTTCTCTTTACGGCGCCGGCCACCTGCTTTAACAGAGTGGTCTTACCGGTCTTTGGCTGGGACACGATCATACCGCGCTGTCCAAATCCGATCGGCGAGATCAGATCCATCATACGCATGGAAATGTTGTTCGTCCCCGGCACTTCCAGATGGATCCTGCGGTTCGGGAAGATCGGCGTAAGCTGCTCAAACTTCTTTCTGGTCATCACCACATCCAGAGGATAGCCATTGACCGTCTTGATATAGAGCAGCGCGGAATACTTCTCCGTCGGTGTCTGCAGCTTGGTATTGCCACAGATATAATCTCCGGGGCGCAGACCATAGCGCTTGATCATCTGCGGAGCCACATAGACATCATTCTCACCCGGCAGGAAATTGTCGCAGCGCACAAAGCCGAAGCCCTCTGCCATGATCTCCAGAATACCTGTCTTGGTCTCCCCGCTGTCCACCCTGCGGATCTCATCGGCCGTCATCTCCATGACCGGACGGCGTGCCAGATTCACATTGGCCTGTGACATTCTGGGATTGCTGTGGTTCTGGTTATTCTGATGATTCTGTGCGTTCTGATAATAATTCTGGCCATTGCCATGGTTCTGAATCCCCTGATGAGTATTCTGGCTGCCATAATTCTGGCCGTTCTGGCGGTTATTCTGGCCATTTCCGCGGTTCTGCACATTCTGCCGCTTGTTCCTGCCTCCCTGATTCTGCTGTGGCTGGCGTCCCTGTTTGTTGCCATTTCTGGCATTGCCTCTCTGAACAGCAGCTTCTTTCTTTGGTGCAGCAGGCTGCGCCTCAGGTTCCTTCTCCGTGACATTGTCTTTTTTTATGCCGGCACTCCCTGCTGCAGTCTCTTTCTTCACTGCAGTGTCCTTCTTCACCGCAGTCTCCTTCTTTGCTGCGGCAGTCCCGGACGCAGTCTTCTTGCGTGCTGCAGACTCTTTTTTCGCCGGAGCAGACTTTCCGTCACTTCCTGCGGCTCCTTTCTGCATCTCCTCGATCTTGCCGATCAGTTCCTGCTTCTTATAGGTAGTCGGGCTCTTCACCTCCAGCTTGCGTGCAAGCAGACGCAATTCTACCAAAGACATGTCTTCTAATTTGCTCATAATTACCTCTTTCTGATATTATTAAAGAATTTTTGAAATAAAAAAATGAAGTTTCTAAAAATATGTATTGAACGGAATGTTCAAAGACTCAATTATATAAAATAACGTGTGGAACAGTTCTAAAGATTAAATTATGTAAAAAATATATAGTAGATTATTTAGAAACTTTATCCACAGTATACACAGTAATTTGACTGCTGACAAGTTTTTTTTCTTATGATATGATGATAACAGTGTCGATAATTACAATCACAAATTCAAATAAAAAGGAGTTACTATCATGACAAACAGCGAAAAAGCACTTCAACTGCACAAAGAATGGAACGGAAAGATCAACACCACCCCGAAATGCACGGTCAAATCCCGCGAGGATCTTGCCCTGGCATACACACCGGGTGTCGCAGAACCCTGCAAAGTGATCGCCAAAGATAAAGAAGCTGCCTACCAGTATACGATCAAATCCAACACCGTAGCGGTCGTTTCCGACGGAAGCGCTGTCCTCGGCCTTGGCAATATCGGCCCGGAAGCCGCCATGCCTGTCATGGAGGGCAAGGCTGTGTTATTCAAGGAGTTTGGCGGCGTCAATGCCTTCCCAATCTGCCTGGACACCCAGGATACCGAAGAGATCATCAAAACTGTCATTAACATAGCACCGGCCTTCGGCGGCATCAACCTGGAGGACATCAGCGCGCCCCGCTGCTTTGAGATCGAGGAGCGTCTGAAAAAAGCCCTGAACATCCCGGTCTTCCACGATGACCAGCACGGAACAGCCATTGTCGTGCTCGCAGGTATCATGAACGGACTGAAAGTGGTCGGCAAGACCAAAGAAGAATGCCACGTTGTCGTCAATGGTGCCGGTTCCGCCGGAGTGGCCATCACCAAACTTCTTCTGCGCTACGGATTCCAGGATGTTGTCATGTGTGACATCTCCGGCATTCTCTCCAAGCAGTCCGAGAATCTGAACTGGATGCAGAAAGAGATGATGGAAGTCACCAACCTGAGCGGCAAGACCGGAACTCTGGCAGATGCGCTCAAGGGAGCCGACATCTTCGTCGGTGTCTCCGCGCCAAACATTGTCACACCGGAGATGGTCGCAAGCATGAACCACGATGCCATCCTGTTCGCCATGGCCAACCCTGTTCCGGAGATCATGCCGGACGTAGCCAGGGCAGCCGGTGCTCGTGTCGTAGGAACCGGCCGCTCCGACTTCCCGAATCAGGTCAATAACGTCGTAGCCTTCCCGGGCATTTTCAAGGGTGCTCTCGAGGGACGTGCCACACAGATCACCGAGGAAATGAAGCTGGCCGCAGCCCATGCCATTGCAGGACTGGTTGCCGAGGAAGACTTGAGCGATGTCAATATCCTGCCGGAGGCATTTGACCCACGCGTCGCCGATGTAGTCGCTGCCGCCATCAAAGAAAACATTCACTGATCCCATGAGCAGTGAACCACGAACCCGATGGGGCGACAAACCCTACTACTCTCTGGACTATTATCTGAGACAGACCTTCGGAGAGAAGATCTACAAAGTGGCTCTGGATGTGGGAACCACCTGTCCCAACCGGGACGGCACACTGGACCGGCGCGGCTGTATCTTCTGCAGCGCGGGCGGTTCCGGTGATTTCGCAGCCCACGCCGGAGACCATCAGCATATTCAGACACAGATAGATGAAGCGATCGACTTCCTGAAACGCGGCAAGAAACCCGTAGGTGATCGCTTCATCGCCTATTTTCAGGCATATTCAGGTACCTATGCACCGATCCGGCAGCTCCGTACCTGGTATCTGGATGCCCTGCATCACCCGCGTGTCGCAGCCCTGTCGATCGCGACCAGACCGGACTGTTTCCTCCCGGAGACGTATGAACTCCTTGAGGAATGCCGTCAGATCAAACCGGTCTGGATCGAACTGGGACTGCAGACGATCCATGAAAGAACAGCCGCATTTATCCGGCGTGGCTATCCCCTGTCCGTCTTTGAGGACTGCGTGCGCCGTCTCGCCGCCCGGGATATCCCGGTGATCGTCCATGTCATTCTCGGTCTTCCCGGAGAGACCGCGCAGGATATGCTGCAGACCATCTCCTATCTGAATACGCTTCCCATCTCCGGGATCAAGCTACAGCTTCTGCATGTCCTGAAAGGCACGGATCTTGGGATCTGGTATGAACAAAAACAGACTGCGGACCTTACGAGGCGGCAAGGGCCAATTGGCCACCCCTGTCCCGGGCAGACGCTGCCACCCGAGACTGCGGACTGGCATATCCTGAGCCGGGATGAATATATTGACCTGGTGCTGGACTGCATTGACCATCTCAGACCGGATATTGTCATCCACCGGCTGACCGGGGACGGCCCCAGAGATCTTCTGCTCGCTCCCCGATGGAGCCTGGATAAGCGGGGCGTCATGGGAGCCATGGGGCATGCCATGAAAGTCCGTGGCTGTTACCAGGGCCGAAACTATATAGGAAAGGAGTGTCACTTTGACACCTGACGCATTACAACTCTACAAACTGATCATCTTATATTTCTTAAAGAAAACGGGACAGCCGACCTCCAATGCGATCCTCTCGGATTTCATCCTGGAGGAGGGATACACCGATTATTTTTCCATACAGGAAACATTGACGCAGCTGTGCGAGGACCGCATGATCCTCACCGAACAGACGCACAAGACCTCCTACTATGTGCTGGGAGAGATCGGAGAAAAGACGCTGGACTTTTTCGGGAAGCAGCTTCCCGATGATACCAAACACCAGATTGAGGCCTACCTCACCAAACATCATCTGGACATCGTCTCCTCCTCCTCGATCAAAACCGACTACACACAGGTCGGACCCGAGGATTATCTCGCGACCGGCTCTCTGCTGGAGAGAGGTACCACCCTCATGGAAGTCACCATGAATGTCCCTTCCGAGGAGGACGCCGTGACATTTTGTCAGCGTTTCGAGAAAAAACACGAAGAGGTCTTTCAGGAACTGTTCCGCATTATGAATACCGATTAACCCAAAAGAACACAGGCTCATATCACTATGCTGTGATATACAGTCTGTGTTCTTTTTATAATTTCTGCTTATCCGCAATTTCTGCTTATTCGCTTATCCAAAACGGATGCAGCAGATTATTTTACCACAATGCGCATGAATTTCTTCTTTCCACGCTTCAGCACGATTCCCTCCTCCGGGATATCTGCTTTTGCGATCATGGCCTTCACATCAGAGACCTTCTCTCCGTCCACAGAGACACCGCCCTGCTCGACATTTCGACGTGCCTCTCCATTGGAAGAAGCGAGTCCCGCCTTGACAAGGAGCTTCAGGATACCGATCTGTCCATCCTCAAAATCATCCTCAGACAGAGCAACCTCCGGCATCTGAGCAGCGGATCCGCTCGCAAACAATGCTCTGGCACCTTCCTGTGCCTTCTTGGCCTCTTCCTCGCCGTGTACCAGCTTGGTCAGTTCGTATGCCAGGATCTCCTTGGCCTGATTTAACTGGCTGCCCTCCCACTGATCCATCTCGTCGATCTGCTCCAGTGGCAGGAACGTCAGCATACGCAAGCATTTTAAGACATCCGCATCCGCCACATTTCTCCAGTACTGATAGAAATCAAATGGTGACGTCTTGTTTGGATCCAGCCAAACTGCTCCGGACACGGTCTTGCCCATCTTCTTTCCCTCGGAATTCAGCAGCAGATTGATCGTCATCGCATGTGCATCCTTGCCCAGCTTACGGCGGATCAGCTCAGTACCGCCCAGCATGTTACTCCACTGGTCATCTCCACCGAACTGCATATTACAGCCATATTTCTGGAACAATGCGTAGAAATCATAACTCTGCAGGATCATGTAGTTGAACTCCAGGAACGTCAAGCCACGTTCCATACGCTGCTTGTAGCACTCAGCCGCCAGCATACGGTTCACTGAGAAATGAGGACCGATCTCACGCAGCACCTCCATGTAGTTCATATCCAGGATCCAGTCTGCATTGTTGACCAACAATGCTTTCCCATCGGAAAAATCGATAAACCGGCTCATCTGCTTCTTGAAGCACTCGACATTGTGATCGATCGTCTCCTTGGTCATCATGCTGCGCATGTCCGTCTTTCCGGACGGATCACCGATCATCGCAGTACCTCCACCGATCAGAGCAATCGGCTTGTTGCCGGCCATCTGCAGTCTCTTCATCAGGCACAGAGCCATGAAATGTCCCACATGCAGACTGTCTGCCGTCGGATCAAACCCGATATAAAATACCGCCTTGCCCTCATTGACCATCTTCTTGATCTCTTCTTCGTTGGTCACCTGGGCGATCAGCCCACGTGCCACCAGCTCGTCATACGTTGTCATTTGTCATTCCTCCTACATAAAAGTTTCCATAAAATAAAAAAAAGTCCTTACCTCGAGATAACCTCGAGATAAGGACGCATCATACATACGTGTAACCACCTTACTTCACCGCCAGCTCACACTGACAGCCTCCACAGGATACCAACATATCCCTGTGCTGTAACGGGCACCCCCGTCCTCATCTACTCTCCGGCGAACCGGATTTCCACGGGCAACTCCGAGATGTATTCCTGACAGCTTTCCTCCGCGCCTCTCAGCAAACCGGCAACTCTCTGTGGCTTCCCACTGCAGTACTTATTCTCTTCTTCGCTTTTATGATATGGTACAAGGATAACAAAGGTGAGGGGAAATGTCAAATGGAAAATTCCTCTGCCAATCTTCTTAACAATTTTTGTTATCATTGCTCTTTTCTCCATAAAATGCGCTCACATCACATTTCTCTGACATGAGCGCACCAAACCGCTTTGTTTCTCTTATTTCTTAATCTTCAGCTTTGCCTTCTTACTCCAGGATCCGTAGACTTTCACTCCATCTACTGTCTTAAAGGCACGAACTCTTACATAATATGTCTTTTTCTTCTTTAACTTCTTTAATGTAATCGTAGCCTTTTTCGATACTTTTGCTTTCGCACCCTTAAAGCTGCTCTTTAAGCCATAAGAAATCTGATATCCCTCTGCACCTTCTACTGTGCCATAGGTTACTTTCAATTTCTTTCCTTTCAGATTCTTCAACTTCAGTTTCGCCGGTGCTGCCAGCTTCTGATCCTGATTGACTGTTCCTGCAGCTACGACATTGATCGTACATTTTGCTGTCAGATTTGAAGACGATGACTTCACAGTGATCGTCACTGTTCCCTCTTTCAATGCAGTTACCACAGCAGAGTCCTTTCCTGCCGCGTTTTTCTCCACGGAAGGTGTGACTGTCGCTATCGCCTTATCTGATGTACTCCAGCTAAACTGCTCAATCGCTGTCTCCGGCGTGAGACTTGCTGTCAGATTCAATGTCTGTCCGACTTCCAGTGTTTTTTCTGTATCTGATAATTCCAGCTTATCTGCAGCCTGCAGGACATTTACTTTACATTCTGCAAAAATCTTTCCATCAAAACCGGAACATCTGACAACAGTACTTCCACCACCTACTGCAGTCACCACACCGGCCTGGCTGATAGTGGCTACCTTCTCATCCGCTGATGTCCACAGCAACTGCTCTGTATTGTTAGCCGGCAGTACCGTTGCCTTTAATGTCTTAGTTGCTCCGGCTTTCAACGTGATTGCTGCTTCATCTAATGTGATGGATGTTGCCGGATTATTTTGTGTGATTGTCAGACGAAGTTTGATCGTCTCGCCACGTTCTCCGGTCTCTGTTGCTTTCGTCTTTGCCGTCAGCGTCACATTTCCGGGTGCCAGTGCTGTAAGCACTCCTGTATCGCTTACCGTAGCGATGCTGCTGTCTGTAGTAGACCATTCTATTGTATCTGTACAATCAGATGGGTCATACTTCACTTTAAAATAGCCGGAGTGATTACTGATCAGACTCATGTCATCACTACAGTTCTGATAGTTCTTTCCATCGCTGGAATACTGCATTGTCAGTTTCTTGGCAGGCTGATACACTACCACATTCATATCCTTGATCGACTTACCGCTGCGAGCACGGAAACTCAAACTGGTAGTACCTGCTTTCTTGCCCTGCAGTACCAACGTATTCTCTACACCATCCGTCACTCCGATAAATCCACCTGCCAGATATTTATTGGCATCTGTCACATAGATAGAAACTATATCATCACAATTTCCGGTTTCGTTGACTGCCTTAACCTTCCAGGTTGCAAGCTGATCTACATCCACGTACAGGTTATTGCCCTCAACTTCATTTCCGCTTGCATCATAGATCTTAATGTCAGATGCCGGATGAGTGATCGTCTTATCCACAATATTAAATGTCAGTTTCAGCACATCAGAGTAGAAATTCTTGGTATCCAATGGTTTTACTTCTACTGTTGGTGCCTTATCTCCATCATCTGCTCTTCCTTCTGCGACATTGTTCTTATAAGTACAGGTAAAATCAATCCCCTGAACAAATGTGGTGGTTGTACTGTGAAGAACAACCTCCGGTGTCATTTCTGATCCTGTATAATACTGATCTTCCAGAGGATCTGCTGTCAAGGAAGACAAATAGATGCGGTTGATCGTATAATTTACTGTCTTACTGTCAGCCTTTTCTGCATCAGGTGTCGTGTAGTTTCCAAGACCGCTTACAATACACTTTGCACTTCCTGCATTGGTATTGTCTGCATATTCTACCGTATAATCCTTATCCTTCTTTAACACGGAAACCTGTTTGGTCACAGGATCTGTAAAGGAAACCTGTGGTTCCGGTGTAATGGCTGCACCGTTATAATCATATGTTTTATCGTTTACTCCGGTAATGCTAATACGGCTGTCAGAGACAGGCACATAACTTTTCACCTTACAGGCAGCGACCACATCGTTTCCAATCTTCGCGGTGATTGTCGCAGTACCCACACTCTTAAACTGAAGATTTGCCTTGGTAGACAGACCGTCCTGTACTGTGACTACTGCATTATTATCAGAAGTCCACTGAATATCTGCATTCGTTACGGCGTCTCCGTTCTCATCAGTGACGCTGGCAGTGATCGTTGCTTTCTGTGTACTGGAATAATTCTGCACCAATTCCGTCTTATCCAGAGCCAAATGATTTGTTCCCTGACGAAGTGTTACCGTTGCCGACTGTACCAGACCACGCTCTCCGGTCTGTGTTGCTTTTGTCTTTGCATATACAATGATTGTTCCCTTACCAATAGCTGTCAGTTTTCCATTCTCATCAATCGTAGCCTTTGCGGTATCACTGACGGACCATTCCAACTCATCCGTACTGCTTCCCGGAGTCAGAACTCCTGAGAAATTCACCGCACATCCCTGACGGACACTTACGCCCTCACTCGGAACATCTGACACCGTATTGGAACCATAATTCGCATATCGGATTCGAATGGCAGTCGCTTCCTCATATACCACCAGTTTCATTGTTCTGGAGATACCACTTCCCAGAGTAGTAAATGTAATGCTGCATCCTGATTTGTTTGCTCTGGTTCCTGTCAATGCAAGAACGTTGCTGTTTCCCGTCGTTACATTGATAAACTGAGCGGAAGCATAGCCTGAATAACTGGCTGTATTATCAATCTTTACAATGTCGTCACAGGAGCCGTTTTCGCTGACTGCTTTCACAGTATAATAATCCGTATTATTTTTATTGACATCCACATACAGCGTATCTCCGGTCACTTCATTGCCCTGGTCATCGTAAATCCGTATCTGTGAAGCCTCTTCCTGAACCTGACGCTGTACAATATCAAACTCCATAACCACTGCTTCAGAATAGAAATTGGAAGTCTTCGGAGTCAATGTTACTGACGCCTTCTGTGTAGCCGTAGAAACCGCCACATTATTTTTGTAAGTTACCGTGTAATCCACACCAGGAATAAATGTAACTGCATCACTGCTGACACTTACTTCCGGACACATGGCGGAGCCTGTAAAATACTGGGATGCGATCGTCGCCGGACTGATCGTCATATTCTTCAGATATACCTTGTTGATTCCAAAAGAGATCTGCCTTGCATCTACCTTGTCGGAATCCGGATTCGTAAAGTTTCCGGCACCGTTTATCTTGACATAAGCAGTTCCGGCATTTCGATTGCTCGTATAGGTGACCGTATAGTCCTTTCCCTCTTTTAGGTTGGAAACCTCTTTGGTCACAGGATCTGTGAAGGAAACCACAGGAAGTGGCTTGATCTCTCCACCATTGTAGTCATAATTCTTTTCAATCCCTGATACTGCAACATAATTGTTATTGGAAATCGGACAATAACTGATCACCTCACAAGTAGCCGTTGTCTCTCCATATTTCACGGAAACCATAGCCTTGCCAAAACCACTCACTTTAAAGGTCGCTGATTTGGCAGAGGTATTGGATGAAGTCCATCTGGCCACCGTGTCATTGTCGGAAGACCATTCAAGATTTGGTGAAGGAACATCATTACCTTTCTCATCCACCAGTTTCGCGGTCAACGTAACAGTCTGTGTGGATCCATAATTGACCACTTTTCTGCTCTCTGTAAGGGTGAGCTGTGACGTTCCTGTCACAGTAACAGACAGCGTGGCCTTCTTCAACGAATGCTTTGCTGTTGCAGTAATAGTTGCCTTGCCCGCAGTCAGACCATTGATGCTGATAGAGCCATCTTCTGCCTGCATAACAGTTGCCACTTTACTGTCACTGGTCGTCCAGAGAATATCTTCATCTGCACCTGCAGACTGTGACAATTTCAGATCTTTGTAAACGGTACCCGCAGCAATGTTGACAGAGACTGGATTTAATGTGACCGCGGATGTCACCTGGCGCACCCGGATCCGGAACGTACTATTCAGCTTCGGATTACTGCTTGAAGAAACCGTTACGGAAAATGTTCCTTTCTTTGCTCCGGTAACGGACATGATCCCATCCGTGCTGTTTACACTGATCTGAGCGAACTCTGTATCATACGCAAAATCCACCATGTCTTTCTGACCATCTCCTACCTGTCCGGCTGGCTTTGCCACGCCCTTCAGAGTCATGGTCTCTCCAATGTAGCAGTCAATCGTCTCATCCTGATCCACTGACTGAGATACTGTATTCTTGCCATCATTGGTCATAGTGACGTCAAGTTTGTCACTGTCCGCCAATGGATCAACAATGTAGAATGTAATCTGTGTCGAACGGTTATATTTTTCGGCAGAGACGGTAACATGTGCTGTCGTTCCCGCCCGATAATTGCTCTTCAGAGAAATTTTCTTCTTGTATGTATCCAACGTGTCTCCGTCATAGACATCGGTCATCTGAATGCTGCTGTTATCACAGGTCCACTCCAGAGGCTCATCAGCCCCCTTGGTTGTGGATGTGATATTGACCGTATATTCATTGTTCTCACGGATATATACAACAGAGGCATCCGCCTGCAGCGTACCGGATGGTGCAACCGGTGTATATACTGTCAGTCGATATGTACCATATACATTGGCACCATCTTTTTCCTGACGGCAGATAATATCAACCGTACCGGAAGAAACACCTGTAACCACACCTTTATCGTCGACCGTGGCAATCTTCTTATCAGAAGATTCCCAGGTATCATAATCCTTGGTGGCATTCTTAGGGGAGGTCATCTCCTTCAACGCCAGGGTATCCCCCACTGCCAGTTTGGCAGATGTCCCCTCTGTCTCAGGCTCCACTTCGATCTGTGTCGCCGGAATATATTCACCAACTGTGATCGGCAGAGAATCTAATCCAAAGCGAGGACTGGTCACCTTCATCACACTGGAAGCGGATGTGGAAGCCGGAACCCCGGGATCCGCCTGAACACTCAGATCAACCGCTGCTGCTTTATTCTTGGTCGTCACAGAAACGGTCTTCCCGGACATAACTTCAGCCGGCACAGTGGCAACATTCTTATCAGAACTGCTCCACTGATAGTAATCTGTACTGTTCGTCGGATTACAGCTTACCTTGTAGGTCTTGCTGTGATCTGTATGCATCTGATAATCACCGGAAATCTCAACCGTCTTAGCCGGCTGGAGTGAATGAACATAATAATATAACGACTTTCCTCCACTCACCATAATACGGATGGCATATTCCGATCCCACATTTAATTGATTATAAAACGTAAATGTATTTCCATCGGCAACCTGATAGTCATCCTGATACAGCCAGCGGTTAGCAGAATCTTTACTGCCCATAGTGCCTTCCTCATAATCACTGAGCAGACACTCCGAAGATCTCTTCTCGTCCTCTGCACTCAGGCTTTTGTTGTACACACGGACACTTGCGCGATCCGAACCGGTAAGATTCAGGCGGAATGTAATTGCTGCATTGTAATCAATGTACAGAGATCCGGCAGATTCCCCATCCTGTACGGCATCCGTACTGAAACTCTGCGCATATGTCTTATCAAGGCTGACCCTATGAAATTCTTCATCTTTCGACTCAGATCCCACACTGATGGCAGTCACTGAAATACTGCCACTCGCAGCCTGAGCCCTGACATCCGAAAATGCACCGCCGGTCAAAACCATCGATGCAGCCAGGACACATGCCCCTACACGCTTAAACCATTTTTTCATTTTGCTCTCCTTTCCATTTCACGGATCTGAGGATACGCAATCCACTGATCCAATGTCCACGGTCTGAAATCACTGAATCCACAGAAACAATTGATCATCTGGCATGGAATATAACTCCCGAGACTCTCAGACCAGGTCTTCCTGGTCTGCTCTGCAAATCTGCAGACATTCGCATAATCCATCGTGTCATGTACATGCCCGTAGAGCATATACGTCTGTGTTCCGCGATACTGACCGTTATAACATATCATAGGGTAATGGGATAACACGACCTTACGTCCGTTGTCCCGCATCTCTGCATAGGGCTTGACCCATTCAAAAAGCGACAGATCCATCTTTTTGTCCCTCAAAAAGTAACTGTCATGATTCCCGGAAATCAAATATTTCTTCCCGGAAAGTGCTTCCAGATACTTCATGGCTTCCGGAGCCTTGCCCAGACAGAAATCCCCCAGAATATACACTTCATCCTTGCGCCTTACCACTTCATTCCAACGCCGGATCATCTGCGCATCCATCTCTTCCACCGAAGCAAATGGCCTGCCATCCAGCACTCTGACCTTATCATGGCCGAAATGAAGATCCGCAATATAATACTTCATCCTGCCTCCCTTTTCTCTGATCCATAATCATTGTCATTTTATCATAAATTGCGTAAAATGTATATCCATGTTATACTATTACCAAGAAATTTTACATGTGTTATATGTATATGATGGAGGGAACTTATGAAAGGCATTATTCTGGCCGGTGGATCCGGCACCAGACTGTATCCACTGACGATGGTAACATCCAAACAGTTGTTACCTGTATATGACAAACCGATGATCTACTATCCGTTGTCCACGCTGATGCTTGCAGGCATCCGTGACATTCTGATCATCTCCACCCCGACTGACCTTCCTAACTTCGAGCGCCTGCTCGGCGATGGAAGCAACTTTGGTATCCATCTCGAGTACAAGGTTCAGCCTTCCCCGGATGGACTGGCTCAGGCATTCCTGCTCGGCGAAGAATTCATCGATGGAGATTCCTGTGCGATGGTACTCGGAGACAATATTTTCTACGGCAGCGGTCTTGGTAAACATCTGCGCGCGGCTGCAGAAAAGCCAAACGGAGCCACTGTATTCGGCTATTATGTGGAGGATCCGGAGCGTTTTGGTATCGTGGAATTTGATGAGAACGGCAAAGCCATCTCGATTGAAGAAAAACCGGAACATCCAAAGTCAAACTACTGTGTCACCGGTCTGTATTTCTATGACAACCGCGTAGTAGACTTTGCCAAGAAGGTACAGCCATCTCCTCGCGGAGAGCTGGAGATCACCGATCTGAACCGTATGTATCTGGAGGAAGGCAGCCTCGACGTCGTAACACTCGGCCGTGGATATGCATGGCTGGATACCGGTACTATGGATGCGCTGGCTGACGCCACCGAATTTGTCCGCGTGATTGAAAACCGCCAGGGAATCAAGATTTCCGCTGTGGAGGAGATCGCTTACAAGAACGGCTGGATCAGCAAAGAGAAACTGATCGAATCCGCAAACCTGTACGGAAAGTCTACCTATGGCAAACACCTGAAACAGGTTGCAGAGGGTAAGATTTTATACTAAGATATTTATATTAAATGATGGCAAGTTCTCTCATGTGGGGAACTTGCCATTTTATTATCCGCGTATCTTTTCTGGCAGAACATTTTCTATCGTATCGGCAATCTTTCCCTTCAAATAATTAGGATTTAATTCTTTCTTTGAATAAGCAAGATACGTATTTTTTGTGATATCAGTCAAATACTCTGTAAAAAATTGCTCCCAGCTAAAAAATTTTTTACTGTCCGCATACTCCTCTGTCCTATCCAATATTCCTCCATCATACTTTTATACTTACTTTTCCTACCATATTTTTCCCCTAAACGTACTTGACAGCAACTTCTACAAGTTCAGCCATGCTATGAACCTCTATTCCCTCATTAACTATATAAATAGAAAACCTACGTTTCCCAAAGTCCATAATATGTCTTAAATTGATGGTTACATCTTTTCTTCTGCCAATATCCAAAATATATCTTGCACAATTATCCCCACAGGTAGATGCATTAAAAATATGATCCGGCTGATTTTCGATCAGCAAAACAGTCTCCTTATTTCTATATGTTAGGCTTTATGTTAAGAACTTATACTCATTTTACCATATCCCTCCACATACTGCAAAAAAGCCTGCCCCTTAAATCAAGGGGCAGGCCTTATGTCTGCTTCATATTCTCATTAGTCTAATGGGAATACATATACGTTGTCGTCTACCTGATGCTGCTCTGTCGTAGGACTAAGCTGCAGATACGTGGTAGCGTCCTTCTTTTTGTTGCTGATATCGAATCTGATATAGTTGAACTGCGTCTCCGCAACCGCTTTATTATATCCGATAAAGAACTCCTCATCTGAAGTCAGCCAGTTCCTGTCATTTACCGTAAATACAAATGACTTTAATTGTTCATCATATTTACCCTTGTACTTATAGATATGCGTTTCTTTCGTCTTTTTCTCTTCATCGTAGATTAATACCTTCTGGAAGATTGTATCAATAGCTACACGATCAAGGTTCTGGACACCCTCCAGTTTGCAATCATCAATCTTATTCACATAATTAATTGCAAACTGTCTTATTCCTCCATGTGAAATATATCCATCATACGGAGTGAAATAGACCTTCATATCATCCCCGGCAGCCAGATACTTAGTTCCTGTCACTTCTTCCCGTACCAGTGAAGTGTCTACTTCCGGTTCTTCTGGTTCCTCTGTTCCAGCATCTCCAGTACCATCACCTCCACCAGAAGCATCTGCTTCCTTTAAATAAATGGTAACACTTTTAATAATTCCTCTCCAGTCGGAAAGTAACTGCAATTTGTCAATCTGACTTGCTCCACAGTTTTTCTTCAATTCTCCAATAGTAATCTGTGCAGTCTGAATTTCATAAGGATCCGTGGATTCACCACTACATGCTTTAAACTCTCCTGCTGTTGCATAATTAATGTTCTTAGACCGATCATCTACTTTCCATGTCAGCAAAGTATACGAAGAATCAATTCGATTATGTTCTTTTGTAGTACTATCCGTAGTATATTTCACCACAATGACCGAACTGTCTGTAATATTACTCCAATATGGTTGACTCATATCAGACACAAAATTCGTGCCTCTACTTGATGTTTCATTTACAAAAGCAGTTATCGGAGCAACTGTAGGTTCCGGTGTAGGTGCTGCTGTTTCTTCCGGCTCATCCGTTGCATTCGGATCCTCAGTTGGTTCTTCCGTTGCCGGTGGAACCGTTGGTGTCGGTTCCGGTGTCACAGTCGGTGTTGGCTTCGGAGTACCCTTTGGCATTGCGGTCGATCCTGGCTCATAATCACGATACTGCGTTACATCGACAGTTTCAGTAGAAGTCGGTACATCAGCAACATAGACACGACGTTTTTCTGTCTTATCTTTCAGTGTTACTTTAATATCTGACTTTTCTTCCAGATCCCGAATGCTGTTTACAGCAACCGCCGGATACTTATAGGAATGTTCGTAAGTTCCGATCAGAGCATTGATAAAGAGTTTTACCTCCATCTCACTGTTCTGGTCTGCCAAATTGATACCCGCATATGTGGTATTATCCACCGTGTACAGATAGTAGTTATTTGTCGCATCATTTGGTGAAATACCATATGTGGTGTTATCTTTACCACCCAGGCAATACCATACATTCAGGTTCGGATTTTCCATATTCAACTGGAAGGTCTGCCCCTGTGTTCCAGAGATCGCTATACTATTGTCAATCTTGTAAGGATAAGAAGTAATCGTACCCTTATTGATTCTGGTCGCTGTCGTGGCCTTCTGACCTGACATACCATACGCTGCATTGGTAGACTCATCGAGAAGCTTCCAGATGCTCTTATCATATACCGGATAGGTATTATCAGAAGCTCCCAGATTCATAACCTTATAATAGGTATACTCAAGAGATCCATTCGTAATCTTATAGGTTTTATTCTTCTTATTCTTATCCAGTGTACCTGCAACATAAGTTGCCTTATCCTTGTACTCTTTTGCCGAGAAACGACTCATATTCATGACATCTTTCATATTCTGAGTCAATGTCTTATTCCCGACATCCTGATCAGATACAGAGTCCTGCGTATACAGTACACTGCTTCCCTGCTCTGCCACATGGTTCATAAAGGAAACTGCTCCGCAGGAATTATCAGCCTTCTGGAATTTATTTCCACAACTTACCAAGAATACATTGTACCCCTGCTCACCCTGCAGTTCTGTTCCTTCCACTTCATTGGGATAATAGTAGACTTTCTCTTCGTCCTTATTATCTCTATCCTGCATAAATGCAGTACGTTCTGCCTGGTCATTTGTTGCTACATCTGCAAATGCCTTTAACCATTCAGAAAGAGATAACGTCTTGACTGAAATTTCATAATCATCCAAGTTGTTTGCATATTGTCCAAACTTCGTAGAAGATTTCTTCAAGGAATCCTCCAGATTTGCCTCAGTACTCTCAGAATCATCATCTACAATCTGTAAAACACGGATCTCATACTTACCAACCTTTGTTCCCGTAGAGGTCGTATCTCCCTGATACCAGGATGTTCCTGACATACAGGTATAGTGCTCTACATTGTCAATGCTGTAAATTACAATCTTCCATGCCAGTGCGCCATTCTTACGTCCGGTGGGAATATCTTTAATATCATAGGATACCTCACGTTCCGTTGGCTGCTCTGTTCCATCCTCATTTAATGTGCCACAAGGGAATGTCAAACCAGTTCTGGAGACTACATCATAACTGTTGTACATAACCTCTGACTGGTATTCATTATCTGTCAGCACACCATCATAATTGGTGTCGACCAAGATCTTTACACCATAAGACTCATTATTCTTACTATACCCAATCTTAAATTTGAACTTTAACTTTGTTCCCTCTAACTTAGCCTTCACTTCAGTATTGGCATCCTTAGAAGTCTCAGTATATGTCTTCGGAGACTCCGTGATCTCTACTTTGGCTCCTGTATACTCCGTATAGTCAAAGATGGTATCGTTCAGATCAGAAAGTCCACACACACAATCTTTCTTGTACACATTAGCAACCAGCTTTGACATATTGGAAGACGTATCTACCGTTCTCAGGTAACGTTTTCCGTTGTATGCCGCAAGAGTATCCGCCAACACCAGCGGATTACCTCCTGCTACATAATCCAGAAGATCCTGCTTACGAAGACTGCTGATATCATCACCGGAATAACGGTAACTCAGACTTCCATTCTTTACCAGATCTCCGACATGCAGATATACCTTACCTGTCAGTGCCAGATCCGGATCATTCGCGTCACTTGTCGTTAAACCATTATTATACAGAACATATTCATGCGAATTCTTTCCATCCTGTGCCAATGTCATCTCCGTACGGTTAAACTTATCGGTATTCATTCCGATATAGACAAAATCATAATCACCGTTCAGATCGACATGACTTCCATTGAACTCCTGGGTGGTCATATAATCAATTTCAATCTGACCGGAATATTTGCTTGATGGAAGCAATGCTGTCAAATATTCCTCTGTCAGGGTGAAACTGTTACACGGCTCAATTTCCAGAACCTTCAGTTTGCCTTTCTGTGGATTGTAATCGTCATCCGGCTTACCCTTTTTCTTATAGTTCAACAGATACTGGATCATCTGGGCAGAAGACATAGACCCCATATCTTTCTTCTTCTCATCACGGAACCAGGTAAATGCTTCATCATTCAAATTATCATTTTTGGCGATGGCATTTGTATTAAACATCTGGCTGAACAGGGTATCATTATTGAAGATAAAAGTCGCATTGGACAGTTTTCCTGTAGATGTCTGACCAATATCATCATACACATGGTACTGATAATTGCGAACATACCATCTCATATCAGCTACAATATCACTATCATCTGCATTCTCCGCATAATTATCACGATACTGCACCAACTGATTCGCTACGTACGGTAAAAATGCAGCAACATTCCATGCAGTCTGAGCACGACCCTCTTCCTGCGCCGTATTATATCCAACTGCATCTTTGCCGGTCCCCTTGGTCTGGATGACCGGCTTACCATCGGAAGCCTTCTTGCCCTGATAGAATTTCTGGTAGAAATCATCCTGATCCATCATAAAGTTCATAATACAGAACTTAATAAGATTAGATTCACTTGCTTTCGCATTATTTTCATATGGATCCCAGAACACCTGTCCCTTTGAATCCGTAATAGAATGGGCTTTACGAATATCCAGCGTCTTGTAATCAATACCATAATTTTTAACACTGGCACCATACATTCCATTCAGTCCATCCATAGCAGCTTTTGCTACAACCAATGGTGCAAAATTATAATGTGTTCCATCATACTGCTCCAATCCATTGACCTTAAAGAACAGGTTCTGTGCTACGTTCCAGTCAAGGTCATGGCTGGTAGAGTACGTTGAAGATCCCGGATATTTATCTCGAAGTGCCTTCGAAATACGAATTCGATCCTGACTGCTGTTCCAAAGAGAACCAGCACCGGTATTAGAACATCCCATATAAATCAGATCTGCATAATCAAGCCACTCCGGATAATCGTTTAACTCGTCTGGTACAATCGTCTTTACAATAATATGATAATTTTCAATATCACTCTTTGTCTTTACGTCAAGACAGGTGCGGATAAAGGTATTATAATGGATGAAGTAGAAGCTGGAATTGTACTCTAACGATCCATCATTCTTATACTCGTAATACTGCTCTGAAGCATCTGAAGTTCTCTCCGTATAGATACGGTCTCCCTCAGAAAACTTAATATTTGCATTCTTGTTCTTTGCGTATTTGTTTTCCTCTTTCGCAAATGATTTGTACTTATCACTGTTAATTGTAACCCAGATAAAGTTACCATTATCCTCTCCTACATAATCAAACTCCGGAGAGTACACAGTCTGGCCGGACACAAGAGAGGTGTCGGCATAATTTGTTCCGTTATATTTATAACATCCTTTTCCATTTGCCACACGCTCATAATAACCGGACATTGTAATACTTCCGGTTTTCAATGCGTAATGATCTTTCAACTTACTCCACTGATTCTGATCAATATACGGAATCTCATCGGCAAACAACTTCTGTGTGCTGCTTCCGACAGAGTAATTCAGATTGTTATACTTATTCATCTGATCAGAGAAATCCATTGGCTCACAGCCATTGATCAGCGCACCAAACTCTGCAGCACTGTATTGTGGAACAATCTCCAACACTAAGAATGGATTATCCTTGGTACCGCTCTGCTGATTCAGATCCTTATGCAATTCGGAAATTTCATTGATCACGCCGTCGGTCACATACTGATCCGCTTTGGCTGTGAACTTATGATATCCCATATACCCGGCAAACACCACCAGGCAAAGCACAAAGATACTGACAAGTATCTTCGCTCTGGACATCTTTGACATTAATTTCTTCATAGATATTGCCTCCGTTTCCTTTCTCCCTTTCCTGTGTGAACTACTTCTTCAGATCGACATAACCATTTCGCATCTTTGTGGTATTTGCAGCCACATTATAATGCACCCTGGTCTTTAACATATCAAGTGATACGGTAACCTCTGATTTGTTGACAGTCACCTTAAATCCATCTTTGTCCTTATCAATATAATCACAAAGCAGATTCTTCTTGATCGCAGCTGCCGTGTAGTCTACGGTCTGATCACAGTCGTATGATGGATTCGCCGGATCTGGCACAAACTCTACCAGATACAGGGAAGTATCCTTGCGGAAGATCACCTTTTTGTCAATGATCTTGTTGGCTTTACCCTGCGTCGTATAAAGTTCCAACGCATGATGGGTATTGTCATACTTGGCATAGTTTGATTCCATGATCCAGGTATTCATCTGGGACATCACCATCTGGGATTCTGTCTGCAGATCGACCTCCGCCTTGGAATTTGCATATGCCTTACCGCCCATCTGCATCAGGAAGATCAGCATCAGGCATACAAATCCTAACAGGGCCAGGGAAATCATTAATTCCACTAATGTAAAACCATTTTCATCTTTTCTCACGATTTCTCACCCCCGTCACTCAACATAGTGCTTGCCGCTGGCCTGCACCAGCTCCACCTTAAATGTCTCAGTTCCTTTTAATGTGATACTGTCATAAAATGTACTGCCGCTGGCACCGGAATCCGTGTAAAGCGTACTTCCTGTAAACGCTCCGGTTGCTTTGTTGAATTCCATGCGCAGCATGTTTGCATTGGTCAGGCTGACGTTTCCGGAGCCTCCCACTGTGGCTGAAGCAGTCACACGGCTGCTTGCCACCTTCTGTGCATTATCCTGTACAAAAGATGACGATCTCAGATCAGAGTTCTTCGTGAAATTCACATCCTCTGTATTGATGCAGATCACATATACTCCGGCATCAAATGCATCTGAGCCATCACTGGTAAACAGATATACAATCTCTTTTCCTTTCTTGGCCATCGTCTCAGTCTGAGCATATCCCAGTTTATTGTTCACCGCGGCAGCCGCCTTCTTCGTCTTGCCGGCTTTGATATATCCAATCGAACCTGCAAAGACACCGGCCACAATGCCCATGATACCCATGACGATAATCAACTCGACCAGAGTGAAACCCAGATTCTCCTTCATCCATTTTCTCTGTTTCAACATCGTCACCTCCTATCTTTCCCTTTACTCTTCATTCTTCTTCCAGTTCTGGAAGTATACCGCATCCTGGCTGTCCGGATCAGAAGAATCGCCGCCGCTGATCGTTGCATCTAAGGACTTGCGGAAATACTTGCTGAGCAGATCATAGAACTGCGGTGTCGCCAGACTGTCGTCTGTCTCAAACAGATCCTGCAGCATCTCTGCATTTGCTTTCACTGTGATACCGGAAGCGCCCAGTGTAACATCGCCACCTGCGATGATGATTCCCTCAAAGTTATCTTGCACAGATACATCTCCGGTTACTATGATAATTCCTTTCTTGGTTCCAAGAGCACTGGCTCTGGACGGGGTCCAGACATAGTTTCCATCTCCAAGGATCGCAACACAATCTTTGCCACCGGTTGTTGTAATCGATTTCTCAGCAACCGTAGGATACCGTGAAGTAAGTTCACTGCGGTTGACCAGTGTATCGAACAGATTGGTTTTATCTTTCAGACCGGATTTGGAAAGATCATCCGCCGAATTCTGAGACAATCTCCAAAGTGTCGGATTCGCTTTTACTTTGACATAATCTCCTAACAGAGAGAGCTGTCTCGCCATATACTCCCGGCTGTCTGACTGCGCCCATGCCAGAAGAGCTGCATCAGCATTGGCTCCTTCAGATCCCAGAGAAACCTTCAGTCCCTTTCGTAATTTCAGATCATTTCCGGCACTGTACAGAATATTACCGGATGTACAGAAAATGGTGGAATCATTCACCTTAATTCCCGGATCTTTCAGATACGCTTTGTTGACAGGATCCAGAATATCCTGCTGATCACTCTTGTTGTAGAAGATATCATAGAATGCTGCGCTCTTCTGCTCATCCTGGAAGTTCAGGTAGAAATATACGATCTGTCCTACTTTATCATCATTCCGGTGATACATCAGAAGCGGCTGTCCGTTATCTACATAGTCTAATACATCAAATCCATTCACACCGATGTACTTGTTGTAGCCTTTGTAATCAAAGAAATACATCTGTGCATTTGGATCCGAATTGTTATACTTGAAATAGATCTTGCCATCTGTATGATTCACTCCGGTCACACCTGTGTAGTTATCCTCCGGACCGGAGAAATCAGATGGTACATAGTAAGCAAGCTGATTACTCTTGACGGTCAGAGATTCACCAAGTTCTACCTCCGGATTGCTTGCCACATCTGTCTCTGTCGCACCCTTGTTTGCCTTCTTGGAGATAAAGGTACGGCCTCCGAGCACCAATACATTCAATCCGGATACATCCAGACTGTTATCCCTTCCATTGACGATCATGGCTGAATTATAATATGCCGTCTTTGAAGGGATCAGATTAGTTCCGTGTCCATCGTCGGTATAATCTGCACGGTAGTTAAATCCATAGTAATTGCCGGCCAGTGTGATAATATCCTCAACACCACCAAGCTCCGTATCATCGGCTACATGAATATTTCCGGTGATCTCGATGGAGTTTTCTGTCTTCAATGACTTTCCTGTACTTCCATCCACATCAGAATCCGTCTTAATATTCTCCGTCCAGACAGTCGCCTGACCGGAAGATGCGGTCGTTCCCTTAATCTTAAGATCACCGCCTTTTTCACTCATGATATTTCCACGGGTAATGACATTGTCACCCGTAATATTCAATGTAGTGCTGCCGGAAGACAGGATGCCAACGGCTTCATCATCTGTTCCGTTCCACTGTCTGACAGTTCCTGCATATACACTACCGATAATATTCAATGTGGAATTACCACCGATAGCACTCTTAATCTGGTTATCTGCCAGAATCGCGTAATCCATAAACTCAGATTCTGTCTGTGCACTGATCTCCGGAATATCAATGCAGATATCCGTCGTGATCATGGTATCATATCCATCTTTGGTCTGACGGACACGGACATTTTTCAGAACCACGCCCTGATCCTTGGTCACTACCATATCACCCTCACCGGTCGTATCCTTGTGACCGATATAGGTACTGGAGAAGTGATTGTTGGAATCGATGACATAGTTACCGCTTCCATCTTTCTTAAACCCGGAAGCATCCAGATATTCATCAATAATATCATCTTTATATTTGATGGTAAACGATGAATTTCCTGCCAGATTCATGGCATCAACTTCCAGATCATACGCCGTACCACTCAACCCCGACAATCTCGTACTGATGTTCTTCAGGAACGTCTGCTTATAATTATCCTGCAGATTGCTGGAGGATGTTCCATTAATAGAAGACGAATACTCCACCAGTGCAGAAGAATATGCATTTGCCGAATATTCCGAAGAATCATTCTGAATACCGGCTACTATCGTATCCAGACAGGCATCCGTCTCATAAAAGTTCTTCTCGGTGCCTCTCTGCGTTGCTTTCAAACGAATATTGTTCATCGTCATGGCCAGTACCGCCATGGCGATCATGGTAAGGAAGGTCATGGAAATCAGGACCATTACCAGCGATGCGCCTCGCTCATCTTTTTTCAAGAATCTCATCATGCTCCTCCTCCCTTAGTTCTGATACTTGGAACCCGAAACAGAAGTAATCTCTTTTCCGTCGGAATCCGTTACCGTTACTGTAATATCTGCTACACGGTTTGCACTGTCCTGATCCACCAGTTTTTCATAATCCGGTGTCACATCAGAACTGGTAAACTCCCCGCTGGTCAGGTTTGTCTTGAAGGTGGTCTTACCGGTCGTCGGATCGCTCATCTTTGCAGCAAGTCCTGCATCTACCTTCACCTGAACCTTATATGTGCTGGCACGATTCGTATATCCGGTCGGTGCTGTCACACCGTTTGCCACACTGTTCTGTCCCACCAGATACAGACGAACCTTTCCGTTTTTCTTGGCAAAATCCGCTTTACTGGTCAATGCCGTGTCAAACTTCACATCTACCAGATCAGTCTGATATGTATGGTCCGCAGCCAGCGGATTGTAGAACAAATAGATGTTACTGATGTTTTCATCCTTGATCGTAGTACTTTCCACCATCTGCGTATAATTCGAACCGGTGGTGATACCCGGATAAGAAACTCCATTGTTTAACTCATACTTGTAACTCACTTTATAGACCGCATATCCAGCTTTGGAAGCACTTGGAGCCGCTTCCACCAGGATCGTGCGCTTCAGATTCTTTCTGGCGATGTCCAGCGTAAGTGTTGTCCCACCTGCCTTCTGGCTGAGACCGTAGAAATACAGCGCCGCCGTATTCTCGATATTGGTCGGCTCCGTTGCCACCACATCCGTCTTCGGATCCAGAGATCCCAGTGTGTAGTCGCTGTATGATTGAGTACTCGTATTGATGTTACCGGCTGCATCTCTGGTCGCTCTCTGGTATGAGTTTACCGGAGTGATCACTGCCTTGATGGAGAATGTACTCTTATCCACAGTAAATGTTCTGGTGCATTCCAGATCTGTTCCACTCACCGACGTAGTCCACTCTCCCGCTGTATCTGCTTTCGTGAAGTCAGTCTGGTTGGAGATGTCTCCCTTCATATTCTTTAACTGCTCCAGCATATCCTGTGCCGCCACCGTCGCATTCTGACTCTTACGGCTTCTGGCATTATGTTTCGCTGCATTAGAGAAATAGGAAAGAATAGGAACAGTAATGAACGCCAATATACAGATGGTAACAATCATCTCCACCAGCGTAAAACCGTTCTGATCCAACGATATTCTCCTTTTCTTACTATCCCGTTTTTTCATCTTCTCACCTCGTCACTGCTTTTCACAAGTCCATAAATACGCAACAGTGCAACCACTGAAGCCAGCGGTTGCATCTGCGTAACACTTATTTCTTAAATAAATCGTTCTTTCCCGTGTTGATGCCATCCACAGTTGGCTCGCTATATACATTTCCCGTATTTGCAATCGAATACATAGTCACTGTCATGGTACAATCCAGTTCTGCTCCCTCTGCATTGTCATTGGAAGTTGCATTCATGGATGTGATGGTCATGCGATTCTCGGAATTGTTGATGTAATCGATCACATCTTTCAGAGAATCATAATTGGTAGAAAAGTTTACTACGATATCAGAACGATATCCTGTATATCCGGAAGAAGCTGCCACGATCTCACCGGCTGTTGTATCATTGGTGATCGGTGCCACAGTGTTCTCCGGAGCCGGTGTAGCTGTTGCATTCGGATCTGCAGCAGGAGCGGCTGCATCTGTTCCCTCGGCTGTCGCACCGGCAAACAGGGTGTTCATCGTATAGTTCTCAGACTTCACATCGACATCATCCACCTCCGTACTCATGTCATGAAGATGTGTGATCACATTCTGAATACGGATCTCAGAAGGGAACTTTGCGATGATCTCTTTGACCTGATTGGTCTTTAACTCGGTGTCATCCAGGACATTCTGCTTGTTTGCCACCATGCTCTCCAACGTCTGCACTTCCTGTGAAAGCGTTGCATTCTCGTCCTGAAGAGCGGCTTTCTTCTCATTGAAGTTGTTAAAAATCAGAAAATATACGGCAGCCAGGATAATGATGGCTCCTAAAATATATAAAATCTGCTTATCTTTATCTTTCATCTTTGTCATAACCATATCCTCCTATCTGCCCTTTTACTGTGCTGCACCGGCATCTTCTGATGTCAGCGCCTTATATGTAGCGGTAACGGTAAAACTGTACTCATCTTTTCCGTTATCGTCAGAGTCTTTCGATACAGAAGGAATGGTGATATCCGTCAGAACATCGATCTCCTCCAGATTCATCAGCATACGAGCCACAGAAAGATCTTCCTCGGAAGTGATCGTCATGCTGACCTGAACATCGTCAGATACCAGGTTGCTGACCTTCATATCAGATGGAAGTTTCTCCTCAAGCTGCTCTGCCAGAGCTCGCAGATTCTCGTTCTGATTCTGAGTTCCCGTATAGATTCCATTGACCTGATCATATACTTTGTTGATATTCTCATTCTCTGTGTAAACCTCGTTGATATACTCCAGAGAAGCCTTTCTGGCCGTCAGATCATCGTTCTCGCTCTTTGCCGAGAAATATGTAAGAAGTGAGAAAGCCGCCATAGCTACTGCCAGTACACATCCAAGTCCGAATACCAGTCTCGGTACCTTGAGCATATCCTTGCTGCCCTGTACCAGTGCCACATCCTTGGACTCAAATCCTACCGGAGCAATCGCTGCACCGATGACCGGGATGTACTCTGTCTGATTGTATAATCCTTCATTGAAATGTCTTGGGAAGGTTACTGTCACCAGATGTTCCATACGCTGTGTCTGGATTCCCAATTCATTCGTAAACAACTCCTCAATACCCTGGATCTTGGCACCCATACCGGTGATGTACAGGTTTGACACATCCTGACCGCCATGCTGGGAGCGGAAGAAATCGAGCACTCGCATGACGCTTAAGATGATCTCACCGACAGAATCGGTAACCGTCTTACGCGCAGCCTTGGCTTCCTCCATCTGCTTCCACTGTACGTCGGTCAGACGGGCTGCTCCGACTACTTCTTCCAGTCCATCGTACTCCAGTGTACGACAGACCAGTCTCTCACGGATCAGCATATCGCAGGCGGAATCCATATCTTCCACCGCACAGTCCGGACTCAGAACCATCGCCTCCGCCAGACCGAACACACCGGTGTTGATCGTACGCTGCATCAACTGGTTTCCCTGGCTCAGGAATGTAATGGTAGAAATATTGCCCGAAATCTGGATACAAGCACAATCCGGAAGTACGATCTCTTTCTTTAATACCTGAAGAGATCCATTACCGAAGTAATCGATATCCATAATATTCCATCCCATCTCCTGGGCGAAATTGTAATAGTTTGCGATCAAACTGTCAGGAGCTGCCAGCATCTGCACCTTGAAGGATTTGCTTTTTCCCTCTTTGTTTGTCTCCAGCAAGGTATATGCCAGTGTATACTCTGTCAGGTCAATTGGGAAATGCTCCTGTGCGGTTGCCTTTACCAATGCCTTCAGCTTACTCTCCTGTACATTTGAGAAATCCACCTCACGTGTTGCGATACGACTGGATGCAATCGAGAAGATAACGTCTTTGACTCCCAGCATGTCAGCCGCCCGGAGTTCCTCTCTCATCGCTACCGCAAGCACCTCTTTGTCACGGATCACACCATCTTCAATTACATCTTCCGGTGTTCCAAATGTCGTTGCACGGTAGACGTGCGGATTCTTTTTCTTATAGTCAACCTCGACAACTTTCGTCACCTGCTGACCAATTTCAATACTCAGTACATGTTTTGCCATAGGTACTTTCCTCCCTGCTTGAATATTTTTGCATCACACAAACCTTCGATCCGAAGCTCTCTGTGATGGAAAAAGACCAAGCATCTATCAAACTCACCAACAGTTACTAAAATCCCAGCAGTCCAAGATACCAGTCGATCGCGATCTGTCCCCATAGAATCGTAAGGAAGATTCCTACCGCGAGGTATGGTCCCATCGCCAGTCTGCGCTGTGCACCACTCACCTTCATGCGGATCACGTGGATCACTGAACCGATAATACACCCTAGAAAGAATGCCAGAATCGCTTCTTTCCAGCCAATCATCAGCCCTGCCGCCGCCATCAGTTTGATGTCACCACCACCGATTGCACGTCCGGCACTTGCCAGGTATAAAACAAGCAAAAAGCCGCTTACTGCGACCATGCCTACCAGATGATTCGGAATCGTATCGATTCCATTCACATAGCCATCCACTGCGGTGTAGATCACTCCGAGAACCAGAATAAACACATTGATCCCATTTGGAATCGTAAATGTCCGCCAGTCGATAACACTTAAAACAATGAGAGCTGATGTCAAAAGGCAGTACAAAACGCTGCTCCATGTGAATCCATTTGCCAAGAATATGACCACATATAAAATACCATTCAGACCTTCCACCAAAGGGTATTGGAGCGAGAGCCTCGTACCACACTTTCGGCATCGACCTCTCAGAAAAAGATAGCTGAATAAAGGGATATTGTCATACCAGCGAAGTGTATATCCGCAGGTCATGCAATGGGAATGTTTCTTCACCACTTCCTCCTGACGGGGGATACGAAAAATACATACATTTAAGAAACTTCCGATTGCAAGACCAAACAACAATACCATTAAAATCATCAAGATATCTACAATCTCTTCCACTGCCATGTCATCCCTCAATATTTCAAACTAATTACTCAGTCTCTACGTAGTTTTTATTACCCTTAGATCCTTCAGCAGAGCCGCAAGTTACAGAAATCTTTCCTGTATCAGTATGAACTGTCACCCAAATCTTTTTATTACCACTAGTAGAATCTGTATACAGTTTGGATCCAAACTGACCCTGAATTTTAGTATAAAGATCTCCAATTGAAGAAGCACTTCTTAATTGTAAGAACTCATCCACAGTTTTATCATTTGTCACGGCTGCCAGATTATCTAATTCAGTACCAGCAGCAGGACTCGCCTTGCAAGCTTCACCAGACTGAGCCACAGCAGACTCAATATCCGTCAGTACAGAACTAAGCACCTGCTGATCTTTTGACTGACGAGATTTTTCCATATATGGAATAACCTGAGAAGCAACAATACCAACCAGAATAGCCATGATAGCCATTACAATGATCAACTCAACAAGAGAGAAACCTTTGTTTTCATTTTTCTTTAAGTTTTCAAAATATTTTTTCATAACCTAAATCTCCTTTTCTTTAAGATTATATTTATCTAAGCATCGCTTGGCCGATGCTCTTGATACAAATTCAATCATGCATTCTCTGCCGCCTGATAAATTGCAAGCATTGGTGCCATGATTGCAAGCATAATTGGAACAACCACCGCAGCCATCACAAGGATAATAACCGGCTCAAGAACAGCAGTAACCGCTTTCGTGGCATTCTCTACCTCTTCCTCATAAAAATCTGCCGCGTTATTCAGCATTTCTTCCATATTACCGGTTTCCTCACCGATCGCACACATATTGTAGAGAAGTGGCGGGAACACTCCGGACGCCTCCAATGGCTGAGACAGAGGAACACCTCGTTCCACATCCGTCTTCGTCTCATTCATTGCTGCTCGTATGACCGCATTTCCCATGATCTTTGCCACAATCTCAATCGCATTCACCATCGAAATGCCGGAGCTCATCAACGTACTAAGAGTACGTGCAAGTCTTGCCGCTGCGGATTTTGTAGACAAATCACCAACCAACGGGAGTCTCAAAATCAGTTTTCCCCAAAGCATTGCCCCGGTATCTGTCTTGATCGCAGCCTTAATTCCTACAATCAATCCAATGATAATAGCAGCCACCAGCCACCACCATTGAATCAGAGCGTGCGACATTGCCATAACCGCCTTCGTGATGCCCGGCAGTTCCGTTCCAGCCTCGGAAAATGTTTCTTCAAAGCCAGGAACAATCTTGATCAGCATCAGTGCAACCACGCCGATGATAACTACAATTAACACACACGGATAGATCATCGCATTCTTGATCATGCTGGATGTCTTATTATCCTTTTCAAACTGGATCGCCATACGTTCCATGGAAGTCTCCAGACTACCGGATGCCTCACCAGCTTCCGTCATATTCAACAGGATATCAGGGAAAATACCTTCCTGCTGTCTCATGGCATCTGAAAGGGTCTCACCTTTCTCAACGAGTTTCGCAGTATTGCTGAGTGCAGTACGCAGATACTTATTCTGCGTCTGATCTACCATCATCTGCAATGCCTGGATCACTGTAACACCGGCATGTAAGATACTGCCGAACTGTTTACAGAACACCGACAGATCTCTCGCCTTTACTTTTTTGCCAATGTGAAAGTTAAATTCTTTATTCAGTGCATTGGGCACTTCCACCGATACCGGAATCAGGCCCTCTGCCTTCAGCGCATTCTTTGCTGCTTCTTCATTGGCAGCATCGATCATGCCCTTCTTCTGTTTACCGCTCTGTTCCAGAGCTACATAACTAAATGATGCCACTTCATCACCCTTTTCTTTCCTAGATTTTAACTATCCGTTTTGAATCTCCACGCTTACTATTCGCACAGGATCCTCATAGATAAGATTTTAGTTTATTTTACTACATACGTCGAAAATATTCAATCAAATTTGTACAAATTGTGAACAAAACCATTCACAGTTTTTTCAAATACATTTTATGCACATTTTCTAACGCTCGATTTTTTACCATAAATTTGTTCAAACAAATATACAGCAATTTCTCCGTTTTCCTATAAAGAAAGGATCTTTTCCACCGTTTTCTGCATATCTTCTGTCTCGCATACGGTGTCATGAAGCACCGGAGCAGTGCGAATCTCCTCGACTGCCTGTGGAATCTTCACTCCGGAGGTCTTGGATAATTCATCGATCAGTGCAAAGTCATCCATTCCTTCATATTTGGAATCAATCGCTGTCATCACAGAGGTTGCAAACTTATACGGGCTTGCTGTAGATGCGATCACCGTCTTTGTATCATCGCCCGTATTCTCTTTATATGCATGATAGACCGCAGATGCCACTGCCGTATGCGTGTCCATGACATATTTGGTATCTTCATACACTCTTTTGATCTCTGCAGCGCACTCTTCCTCGGTAGCCCATCCACCTACAAAGTCTTTCATCTGCTCTTTCATCTGCGGTGTAATCTCATACTTTCCGCACTCTGACAACGCTTTCATCATATCGGCTGTCACACCGGCATCCTCGCCGGCGATCTTATAGATCAGACGCTCCAGGTTGCTGGAGATCAGAATGTCCATAGATGGTGAGGACGTCAGGATAAATTCTCTGTTCCGATCATATACTCCTGTCTCAAAGAAATCAAAGAGGACTTTATTCTCATTGGAAGCACAGATCAGTTTTCCTACAGGAATTCCCATGTTCTTGGCATAGAATGCTGCCAGAATATTTCCGAAGTTTCCTGTCGGCACCACAAAGTTGACCTTCTCATCTTTCCGGATCACGCCCTGTCCCAGCAGTCTGGTGTACGCATATACATAGTAGACTACCTGTGGCACCAGACGACCGATATTGATCGAGTTTGCAGATGAGAACTGGTATCCCTTGGCATCCATAGCCTTGGCAAGGTCTTTGTTATTGAACATAGCCTTCACCCCACTCTGGGCATCATCAAAATTACCGGTGATACCTACTACGGATGTGTTGGCTCCCTTCTGGGTCACCATCTGTCTCTCCTGGATCGCAGATACTCCATGCTTTGGATAAAAGACAATGATGCTGGTTCCCTCTACGTCAGCAAATCCGGCCAGTGCTGCCTTTCCGGTATCGCCAGAGGTAGCTGTCAGAATCACGATCTGGTTCTTGATCTGGTTCTTTCTGGCAGATGTCGTCAACAGATGTGGCAGAATGGATAACGCCATATCCTTGAACGCAATCGTAGCACCATGGAACAATTCCAGATAATATGTACCGTCTTTCTCCACCAGAGGCGCGATCTCCTTGGTATCAAATTTGCTGTCGTATGCCTTGGCGATACAATTCTTCAGTTCCTCTTCCGTAAAGTCTGTAAGGAACTGCTTCATGACAGTGTATGCAGTCTCCTGATAGGTCATGCCTGCAATTTCTTCTAATGATACATCCAATGATGGGATACTGGTCGGAACAAACAGACCGCCATCATCTGCAAGACCTTTCAGGATAGCCTGAGATGCTGTCACCGTGCCACCTGCACTCCGAGTACTTTTGTATAATGTTTCCATGATGCCCTCCATTCTTTTCTATGCTCCTGCTGTTTCATTCTAAATATGCGGAGTTAATTATACACCATTTGATATTAGAATACAAGATTTGCCGTTTCATTTCACCTCTCCACTAATCTAATCAAATGCCATGCTCTTCCTTTTTTTGCTTTTCTTATAAATTATAGATAGAATGTATACCAATATTACCAGTCCAAAGCACCCAAAACTGATCCCCTTATATACGCTATAATGATACGGACTATACTGTAATGTAACCGTATGTTCTCCTTTGGAAGTCCGGATGTACATAATGCTGTTCTTCAAACATTGTACCTTCACTTCTTTTCCATCCACATATGCTTTCCAGTCCCGACTGAACGCCAAACTAAACACGGTAACCCCGTCCCTTGGACAATTAATACGACCGCGAATCCTGTCGTTCTGGATATCAATATCGTTCCATTCACTATTTTGTGCCTTTTTAATCATCTCCTTTTCTGTCCTGGCATTTCGAATAGAAATAATACAGTTGTCCTTATAATGATACATATTCCGTGGATCATTAATCGTAAACGTATATTCTTTTCCTTTAACTACCTTTCCCAAATATACCATCTGATCGCAGTATATGTACGCTTCTCCGTCTGCATTCGCCGTAAAATCGATTACCATTTTAACTCTTGTGCTGGAATCATTCATATTATTATGCTTCACAACGTCTGATAATTTCAATTCATTCCCGTTTTCATCCACATATTGAAATCCGTTATTTCTATTCCCCAAAGTGACGGATTGATCACAGCTTAACTTATGTTCATCATCAGAGAACAAAACATCCAATATATCCTGATATTCGGTATCTTGCACTTTCACTTCCTTTATGTTACGGTCATCCACAAAATACCCCAGAGAACCTGCATATTGATTTTCAAATACATAATACGAATTTATTTTCCCAAGATATTTATATTGAGATATATTCTTAAACTCATTCTCTGAATAGAAAGGCATCTGAATATACTTAATATTTGCATACGAATGTGCAGTCAATGAAGACACATAATTAGAGCTTAAATAGTTTTTTCCACTTCCATATCCAAAGATTTGATGCGTATTCATCTGATTATTATTAACATATGAATTAAATGCCCCCGTACTCGATATATTGTAGTATTCTCCATAGTTACTTGTAGAATTTTGATTTCTCAGATTAATGCTTCTTTTCACACCATTGGAAGTATCTAGCATCTGATATTCCTTTTGAGCTGAAGTAATATCTCCATACGCTGCTTTCAAATCCTTTGTAGAATAGGTAGAAAAGGCATAGTTAAAATTTAACATTAGTTCTATAGATAAAATAACATACATCCATGTTTTAAACGCATTTCGATTTTTTTCATATATGAAACGAATACAGATTACAACACCTAAAATCAAAATCGTTCCGCCAAAACTCCTGTTTGAAATATTGTCTCCGCAAATGCCGCCAATCACAACTACCAATGCAAATAGTATCAACGTCGAAATATAAAACTTAACATTCGTTATATTTCTTTTTTCCGAAAACGCATCGTATGCCAGTTCGCCGATTAACATAATCAAAATAAATGCATACCGATTTGGAACTAATGTTTGATAATGGAATCCATTCCATAAATAACTTAATGTCTTTTCATTAAAACTAATCAATAAAATAAATATCGGAATCAACCGGCGAATTTTTACATGTCTGCTTGGCTGTCCATTAACAAAATAATATACAGCAAGAACAAGTGCCACAATACCCATATACCCGAGCAAGCCACTTTCATCCGAATTTGCTGCCATAACATTCCCAAAGGCAAAAAAATCTTTCCACTGTTTCAGGAAACTCTTATATAGTCCAATCCCATTAAACACAGAATCATATTCCTGATATATACTGTTTTGATATGCCTGAATCGTACGCGCAATTGAAAAGAATCCACATCCGCCCGCCAGCAGGGATGCTCCGGCGAAGCGAAATCCCTTTCGGATAAAATCCTTAACATCATCAAAATGATAGGTAAAGAAGCGAATGAACAGATATATACATACAAACAATGCCAATTGGATCTCCAGGAAAATACAGGCTCCCAAAACGATCGTATACCTGCTCCACTTCTTATCCACCATCAATTTATCCATCTCTACCAATACGATAGGGAACAAAATGTAGATCAACAACCAAGTCGGATAAATTCGCATAGCGATCATATAGGAACAAAAACAATATACAAGCGACGGCATTAATATAAACCAGTCTCTCTTAGAATTGGTTCCTGTGTTTTTTCGATGTAACATGTAATACGCCATGCTCCATCCGATCAATCCCATACTGAAAGCAATTTGAATACTCAATGCTCCCACTATCATCCGGTAAGGAAGTAATGAATAAATTTTGCCAAGAAGATAATAGGTATAGTAAATACCAATATTAAATCCATACCCAAGATTCATAGACAGATACTCATTTCCAGTATTATGATTCTGGAACCAATGATCCATCAAACTTGGAATGGATAGAAAAATACCATCAGAATCAATGATGCATCCTTCTCCAAATGGAGCACAATTGTTAACAAGTAAGGCCAACATCCATACAATAAATGGAACGAAAAAAGCCATTAAGTATATCTTGTATTTTGACATCCCATGTCTGATAAAACAAATCAACCGTCTTTGCATTATCCAGCCAGGAATCGATTTCATCTTTTCTACCACAAGCTTCTTGTTATTATAACAACAAATAAATATTAAAAACATAATTCCTACATATGAAAATCCCACACCAATATAATTATACTTCATATAACTTTTCGGAACATCGCTTTCATTTATTTTTTGCAAAAGATTGTTCAAAGAAGAAAAGCGCTTTTTATCCAAAGAATAGGTCAAAAAATCTATATTATACACAAATGAATATACAGGATTAAGATAAAAATATCCCTCCGTCTTTTTTTGATCCGTACTCGTTTTTATTAATACATTATCCAGATCCGAGATAATGTATAATTCTTTGGATGAAGATATTTCATATGTAAGTAAACTGCCATCTGAATATTTCCCATTATCAGCATAGTCTACTGCATATATCTGATTGCCGAGGTCAGTAACACGATGTGCATTTTCCCCTGTGAATTTAATATCCGGCTTTTCTTCATGAAAAACATCTTCATGTATACCAAGTTTATCGGCATATGCATTCGCCTTTTCAAAAATATTAGGAAAGGCTTTTCCCGTCGCTTTTTTTAATTCCTTATCAGTCATAGAAACCGCACCAAAAAGCTGAGTAATGCACTCTTCCACTTCAGTTGCATGGTGTTTCTCTATAAACTCAGAATATACCTGTTCATTTTTTCCCTTTTCTTTGCTGTTTTGAGTCTGGGATTCACTGTTATTATTCTCTTCTTTCCCAATTGATATCCGAATCATATTTCCAGCAAATAATTTACCATAGTCATTAGAAATCTCCTGTACATTTTTCGCAGTGCGAACAGCCTTAAGTGCATTCACAGAAATCCACGTCTGCCCTGTTATTTCCACCGCACAGCACACAAATAAGACCGCACCGAACAGTTTTCTGTTTTTGCGGCTTCCTGCCAATCCCACCACCAGAATGATCATCCCAAGGATCTGAAGTGTTCCTGCATAAGCATGGAAATTATGCGCACTAAATGACCATGCGCCCACAAATACCAGCAATGTACCGACCACAGCCTTGATCCAGGTGACCCGGCGAATATTGTCTACCTGTGCCAGCGCTTCCATGGCCATGCGAATCATGAAAAAGACTAACACGACGCTGTATCCCAAAGTCACCGTATCATCATATGTAAACAGATGAAGCACATAATAGCCCGCTGTCGTAACCACGAGGATGGCACTGATCACCAGGTAGATTGCATACGCGATGCGCTTGCGCAGGCTGATCTGACTGTGGAATACGAACAACATGATTCCCATTACCACCAAAAGACTGACATACGCATCCATCTTCTGATTCGTACCCAAAAATGTATACGCCGATGCCGACCCGGGAAGGATCCGGCTCAAAAAGGCTGATCCACCATAAAAACTCTTGAAGCCGGGATATGCATAATCTCCGTGCTCCATCCAGCGCACGATATATTGAAATACGATTCTCCAGCTTCCGATCAGCGCGCTAAACAAAAACGTAGCCAGGTATGTGATAAAATCTCCCAGCGTAAAATGATCCTTGCCCGCCTTATCTGCTATTGCATACAAAAACAGCAGAATCATGACCGGTACAGCGATCAGACTATCTATCGACAACAAAATTGCACCCAGTACCACAAATGGAATGTAACGTACGCCGTCGATCACATCCTCCAGAAGCAGCACAAGGACAGGAAGCGCTACGCCGATCACACAGGTACTCCACGTATTTTCCTGCGTGACAAAAAAGCCGCTCAGGCCATAGGAGACAGCCATCAGGCAGCGCAGTACACGGTTATTGATAGAAAATTGTCTGGTATTGCGAATATATCCCTGCATCAGAACAGACGCAAGCACCGCATAACATACCGATGCATTGCTCAGCATAAATGGATAATACCGAAACGAAGTAAGGGCATAGCTCCCCTTGACCAGAATCATGATCAGCAGAGTAACCGCCGCCGTAATACCATATGAGGCAAACATCTCCCGCGTACATTTTTCCTTGAGATTATTCACTCCGACCGCTATCTTACTTCCCTGTGTATTAAACATTCTGATTTTATCCCCCTGGGTTTTAATTATTGCATAACAAACATATTTTATCATTTTCTGCGCCTGATGGCAACACATCAGCCGAAACAATCAAATTCTTGCGCCCTTCTCTCATATAGAACATAAAACTGTATAACTCAAAAATCGGCCTCTTTACAGAGACCGATTCCAGTTCAATAAACTTCTACTCCCACCCATATCTACCAAAGTTATTCCCTATCTACACCATGAATCTGTAGGATAGATTGTATTAAATCGTATACAATATAACTTGTGTTCCTCTATAATATAGCATCTCTATAGACATAAGTCTAGTCTTTTTTTGCATTTTTTTATGTTTTACACCGCATTTTTCGCGGTTTTTCGACAAAAACACTTAATTATTGGCATTTTTGCTCCAATTCACGAATCAACTCACGAATTACAGGCACTTCCTCCTCGCACTCGTCCGCGATCTGATCGACTGATTTGCCCTTGAG
>CAKRJH010000009.1 GCA_934351255.1 uncultured Lachnospiraceae bacterium | reverse complement strand
CTGATTTTTCAGCGTTTATGCTATCTGTTGTACTGGTGGGTATAGAATTAAAAAAACAAAAAAATGACATGTAAACAGCAAACACTTGTGAATGTCAAGCACTTTGTTGTTTCGGTTAGCATAGATAGTGCAAATTAAGATGGTATCTGAATAGAAAAATACAGTATGCTAAATATTTTACAAGGCTTAAAAAATGGTGGATTTTGGGATGAATGGGGTATGGTTATAGATTAAAAACATTTATACCTGCCTGAGATGGGGAGGCAATTATGAGAATTGATTTACATTGTCATACAAAGAAGGTATATTAGTATACTAAGAACTCATGAGAATGGAGTATATAAAACGTATATTGGTAATCCTTTTTATGATGAACTTAGAAATATAAATGATGAAACAGACACTAAAAACTGGACTCAAGAAAGTATGCATACTCTTGAGGGCGGTAAAAATGCATTTTATGATAGGAAGGATATTTATGAATCAGGAAAGCAAAGTGATTAATGTACATTTGGAGAAAAGAGAAAATAAAGATTATTTAGTATTTGGCTTTGAAGAAGCTGCAGAAGTATGTCTTAATGATGATGAGAGTCAAAATAATTTGAAAAGTATATTTGTAAAGTTACTTACGGAGATTACAAAGTATCCAATTGAATTACAGTTTTTGGAAAAACCAGAATATAAAACAGGATTATATATAGATGTGTGTAAAGAATATATAAAAGATTTAAATAAAGAGATTACGAATGTAAGAAAAAATATGCCAGAAAAACTAAAAATACAGTGATAACACCATGATAACAAAAATTCCGGAAAACCACACGGACACAACGGAAAATCCGGATTTTTCCACACAAATCACATAAAAAATCACTATTCGTATACCACAATACACCGGTCTGATATCGTGAGGGTGGACGTACAGTAGGATCTGGAGCAGTTGCTACAATCATCGAGTAATTTACGCGAAAGCAACGAAAAGCTTAGATAAGTAAAAATATTGCCCGGAGAGTGTTTACACTCTTCCGGGCTTTTTTGTTTGTCGTAAAGTAATGAATGACGTGATGAAACAGCTTCTCGTTGCCTGTCTTTTCGGAAAGTCAATTACTATATTCTTTGTGAAGAAAAAGTTATAAGCAATACTTTATAAAAAAACAATAAACATGTTGATATTTATGGACGGCTAGCATATAATATTGAATAACAACCGGAGAGTTCCTGCCGTTTAAGTGGAAAATTTAACAACCGGAGAGTTCCTGCCGTTTAAGTGGAAGGTTTAACAACCGGAGAGTTCCTGCCGTTAAAGTGGAGATTTTGAGCAAAAAGAGGCATCTCACTTCTGATGTCTCTTTTTTACATAGGGGGGATTTTTATGCAATTATATAATATTAGTGATGAATATATAAAGTTTCTTAGACAAAAATTTCCAAGGGTATATTCCAATAAAGAGAATACACGAGTACATGCGAGGAAGTATCTGGGTGTGGTTATAGAAATTGAATCGCATAAATATTATATTCCGTTATCATCTCCAAAGACTAAACATGATTATGTATTTATAGATGGAAAGAAAACCATTCGTAAAGATTCTCTTATTGTTATGCGGATTGTGTCAGGAACGGGAGAAAATAAACAACTGAAAGGGACATTGCAAATTGGCACAATGATTCCGGTTCCCGATAAAGCGATTGAATTATATGATGTTAATAATGAAACAGATCAAGCATATAAAGCTCTTGTGGCTGAAGAAATAATTTATATTCGTAAGAATGAGAAGAAGATTATTAAAAATGCAAGAGTTTTGTACAGCAAAAGAAAATCAGGAGAAAAAAATCGGGTTGTACAGCAATGTTTGGATTTTATGGCTTTAGAAGTGGAGTGTGATAAGTGGATGGAGAAAAATTAGTGTATTGTTAAAGAAGATAGCATAATGAGATAATAACGAATTCTAAGGAATGTACATAAAATCAACTCGGGGGTATGTGTTTTCCCGGAAATAAATGTTGACAAAATATTCATATTACTATAAATTAAAAGGGTAGAGATTCTAAAAAGATACGTAGAAAATGAGGAAGGAATTTTGAGTGTTATGAAGATCGAAAAAGATGAGTTATCAGCCTGTGAACTTACCGTCATGAAATGTGTCTGGGATGCGCCGGGGCGTGTCAAAAGTGATTATGTGACGGAAGTGATGCGTGAGAAATATGGTTGTGATTACAAGGAAACTACGGTGTTTACCGTACTGCGTAATCTGAGAAAAAAGGGTTTTTTACAGTCAGAGAGAAAGGGCGTGACGTATTTCTGGCCGGCACGTTCCGAGCAGGAATACTGTGAGGAATCTCTGGACAAACAGGAAAAAATGTGGGAAGATCCGATGACGGAATATGCTTCTGCATTGGTGAACCCGGAGACATTGACGGAAGAAGAAAGAAATACCATTATGAGGATGATAGATGAACTGGATTAATACCATAGTAATTGTCCTGGTTATATCATGTCTTACGGGGAGTTTGGCGGTGGGATTGTGGAAGATCATACAGTATCTTCCGGGAAAGTTCGTGAACGCAAGATATCGGTATCTGATATTGCGTGCGGTGATACTTTCGTTTGTACTGCCGATTGTATTTATGTCGCTATATATTCTTCGTGAGGTGATCGCGCAGGAGTATCGCGATTTTTCCCTGGACAGTACAGTGATCAGCTTGATATGCAGGGTGGGAGTTAGTATATGGAGTGGGGGAATTCTAGTAATTCTTATTTATCAGTTTTCCCGATTCAAAACAATATATCAAATCACTCGAAAAAAGATGTATGCAACTGCAGAACAAAAGGCATTATTGCAGGATCTGTGTACTCGGTTAAAGATTCGCAAAAAGATTCGGCTATATCAGGGATACAGAGTACGTTCACCCTTTATCATGGGGATTATTCGTACGACGATATATCTGCCCAGACATGAGTTTCAGAAGGAAGACCTTGAGATGATCCTGTATCATGAACTCATGCATTACAAACAGAAAGATGTCTTATGGAGACCGGTCTTTGCACTGATCCGTCTGTTGTATTGGTTCAATCCGCTCTTTGGATATCTCCGGAAAGAGATTGAAATGTGGTCTGAGGCGAGCTGTGATGCCGGATGTTGCGAGAAAAAATTTACAGCCAAAAAATATTTTGGCAGGATGATGTTGATTAATGAGGCAATCGTCAATCAGGAGAAAGCGTGGTTTGCACCGATGTGGTGTGAGGATCACCGAAATCTGAAATGGAGGGTACAGATGATGAAAAGCATGAAAAACAGAACGAGAAAACGTGGAATTGTTGCACTTATTATCGCGGTTTCACTGGTGATGAGTGCGGTGTCGACCAAAGCGGCCATGCGTGGGGTGGAACTCGGTTATGGAAAGTTGTTTTGGAATACGATCGAGGCTACAGAAGAACCAAGCGAACAGGATCAGGTGCCAGTGGATGACCAGGAATATACAGGGGATATCAGTGATCTGGGAGATACCAGGATTATCGAGGAAGAGGGCCCTGTGTTTGCGGCCAGATCAAATACATATTTTTTTGAATGGACGGTAAATGATGGGACGACACATACATCCAGCCAGTTTTCTGTCAATGCAGGCCAGACAATTAGAGTGGTGGTGGATATAAGTCCAGCCAACAAAGTGGTTAAAATTGGTCTGATGAAGGCAAGTAAAAAAATAGCATATATCAAAAACAAAGGATCGGTAACGCATGATTTCAAGATCACGGAAAAAGGGAACTATAAGATATTTATATCAAATTCCAGTGGAAGTAAGGTTACAGTAAATGGCATGGTTATAAAACAATAAAACTATAAAAATAATATATTATAAATAAAGAGGTTGACGAAACAAAAAATCAAATGTAATATGTAAAATATAGAGACTCTATAAAACAACTACTAATGCGAATTTCACTTTTTGATTATCTGAGGAATATTATGTAGAAAAGGGCAAGGGACCAAATTATCATTTAAGAATAAGAAAAGATAAGAATACTGTTGGTGGAGCAGTGAAAATAAATGGTTTTTTGATCTCTCGATTATCAGTTATAACTAAAATACTTGTTCTCAATTTCCTCAGGAGGCACCTTGAAAATTTCATATTTCAGCGTAAAAAAGAATCTAATTTTTGAGAAGATTGTATAATAATGAAAGGACATGGTGAATATTATGATAAGAAAAATGACATTTAATTTGGTATTATCGATGGCAGCAGCTGTAATGATTTGCCCCATGGTGAGTCATGCGAAGGCAGAAACATCAGCATTTGATGGCTGGAGAACCAATGATGAGAAGAATGTTTCACTTGAGAAAGAAAGTGCATCATCGTCAATGTATGAAAAACTCATGGATTCATTTGAAAATACCGAAACAGGGGAAGTGGTATATCCGGATTATTATGGTGGAACATATATCAATCATGATGGTGATGCCGTTGTTTGCGTTGCGACAGAAGGTACTAAAGCGAGAACACGTGCATTAAAAAATATCAAAGCAACCACTGATTCAAGTGATTTCGTGATTGAGAATGTTGAATATTCATACAATGAATTAGAAGACATGATGAATTTTTTGAATGAATATAAACAAAAGAATGGAAATGACTTAATTACAAAGAGTTGGTCTGGCCATTTTTTGTCTGACAGAGATAATACAATTTTTGTAGAACTGGATGATGTTAACGAAGATGTAATTTCTCTTTTTAAAAAAGAGGTCACAGATTCTCCGATGATATCTTTTGTGAGCTCAGGGGGACAGGGCGAAAATTGTGCTGATTTAAATCCGGGAAGGGAGATAAATAATCCTACAACAGGATATAGTGGCTCAATGGGGTATCGAGCAAGAACGGATGGACAAATTGGTTTTGTCACGGCTGCGCATATAGGATATTTGGAGAATGTTATAAAGGGAATATCATCTACTATCGGAAAAATTTCCTTAAGACAGAATTGGGGATCTGTAGATGCTGCGTTTGTTGAAATCACGAGTGCGCATATTCCTACTAACACGTTAAATGGTACAGATGCAACGTTATCTACTGCTATTCGAAATCCGGCACAGGGAGCTACAATTCATAAGAGAGGTGCTACTACAGGACATACGAAGGGAGTGATCTATTCTACAAATGCATCTAAGGAATTTGATAATACATTTTTTACTAACTTAACATATACAAGTTTCGGGGCAAAGGCTGGAGACAGTGGTGGAATCGTATATTATAATGAAGCCTCAGGATCTAGTACAATTCACTACACATCAGGAATTGTTAAAGGGATGGATGCAAATGGAACATATTATACAAAGGCATCATTGATAAACAGTGCCTTAGGCATCAGAAGATACTAAAAGTTTTCTCAGAATTAAAGACGCTGAAATATGATTTTGGAGAGGGTGGGAGTATTTTTTGAGGCAGAAATTAATGTGATGATTTTGGTAGTCTATGTCCAAAGAAAGAGATATAACAGAGTGTATGGAGGAGAATTTATGAAAAAAAGTATATTAATGCTTATAATGTGCATGTGTATGCTGGTCTGTTTAGGGTGTGATAAAAAGACGAAAAAGCAAACGTTCGGAGTGGAAGGCCAGGTGACCATGAGCGCAGAGTTGACCGGGGATGAAAGTATGACCTTGGAGTGTACCATTTTTAATAAAACCTCAAAGGACATTGTGACAGGAGAGGAGTATTCGCTTCAGGTATTACAGGGAAAGTCCTTTGTGGATGTGCCTTTAATAACAGGAGCATTTAATTTAGTAAGTATTGATATTTTAGCGGGGGAGGAGTATGGCTATCGTGCTTATATAGAGAAAAATTATGGGAAGTTAGATGCGGGACATTATAGAATCGTAAAAGAGTATACCATCAAAGGAGATGACAGCGAACAGACTAATGATGATACGAAGGAGACGGTTTCGGCGGAGTTTGATTTGGAGTGATCCGTGTGACGAAGTGTTTTATCTGGAACATGGAAGTGTTGTGGATGTTGTACAGAGTATCAAAGAATAAACGATGATGAGGGTGGATATGAAACCAGAAGATGAAATCATCTTATCATGCAGGAACCTGTCGAAAACCTATGACAATGGCCGGATCCGGACCAAAGTTTTGAAGAATGTCAATGTTGCATTCAACAAGGGATCCATCAATCTGATCTTCGGAAAAAGTGGCAGTGGAAAAACCACGCTGCTCAATATTCTGGCCAGCCTGGATAATGCGTCCGAGGGGGAGATTTATTATCGGGATAAACGTTATGGATCGATGAATGAAGCGGCACGGTCGCGCCTGAGAGGACAGAACTTTGGATTTGTGTTTCAGGCATATCATTTGATCCCTCGCATCAGTATTGAGGAAAATATTTGGTGCCCGTTATATATCAATGGACAGACGATGGACGAGGAGTATTACGAATTTCTGGTGCGGGAGTTGGGGATTGAAGATCTGAAGAAGAAAATGCCTCATGAGCTGTCGGGTGGAGAGCAGCAGAGAGTGGCTATTGCGCGGGCCATGATATTGAAACCAAAGGTGATCTTTGCGGATGAACCTACCGGAAATCTGGACTCGGAAAATACCAGACTCATTACGGATTTATTTCAAAAACTAAATAAAGAGTATCATACTACTTTTATTATTGTCACACATGAAGAAAATCTGATGGAAGAATGTGATCAGAGGATCCGCATAAAGGATGGTGAGATCGTCATTGAATAACAGGAAAAAGCGGTCTGCCAAATTGGTTCGGATGTTGATCGCCGGCAACAAAAAACTTCTTTTTATTTCTATGCTTTCCGTTGTCATCGGCTTTTCGTTTTTGTTTGCGGTCAGTTCACTGACACAGACGATCATCAAAACTATGCAGGCCGATGTGGTCAGCAAGTATGGAAAATTTTTGATGGTGATACCGGATATCAGTGCAGATGACGAGAAGAAAATAGAAGCAAAATACGATCAGTTCCAGTATGAACAGTATTATATGGAGGGGAATGTTGAAATTGACCAGAAGGAAATTGCCTTGGGTGCCATGGACAAGACGATGGGAGAGAATCTTGGATTTCGGCTGGTCAGAGGAAACTGGCCGGAAACTTCAGATCAAATCGTAGTCGAGGAGTATGTGTTAGAACGCTTGCACAGGGAAAAGGAGGCATTTCCCATCAGGGTCTCTTTATCTTTACCGGAGGATGCAGGTTCTGCAGAGTATGAGATAACGGGAGTGATTTCGAACTATTCCTATCTGTTATCCACCGCTACGGATGGCAAGGTGGATATAAAGCCATATCCTTCTATCATACATGGGGCGGAGCCATCACTGCGGGCCAGAGAGACACTGGTAATCCTGCAGAAAACGCTGGATCTGAAGCAGGCAGATACAGATATTCAGACTGTATTGGGCGATGGCTGGTATGACCATATGTGCATTAATGAAAGACTGTATGGCGGGTATGAAGACACCATCGATCTGGTTCACATACGACTTGCCTATATTGTACTGCTGAACATGGTGCTGATTATGGAACAAATCGTGGTGATCAGGGCGTTTTTATTGCGCAACCGCAAGACATTTTACCTGTTGGAAGCCATGGGGATGACTCGACGGGAACGAAGAAGACTGACCGTTTTTCTGGTGCAGGGTTATATCTGGGTGGGATTCTTCATCAGTTGGCTGCTGGCAGAGGTTTCCTGGAACTTGTGGATGCGCCTCGCCTTTGATGGTTACGGAAGCCAATACAGTTTCTCCTTACATGTGATGCTGCTTGTGGAAGGCCTGATTGCAGCAGTGGTATTAGGTGGCTTTTCCGTGTGGGAGATGTCAGGAGCAGACGTGGCGATCATAGGGGGGATGACTGCGGTTTCAGCCGGAACATCGAAGAAATATCGATTCAAGAAATTTGATCCGGGGATTGTGATCATGCAGGTCATCTGTATTGTATTTACGATGTTCACGTTTTATGGAGTGAACAGTTTTCAAATAAATCATGGAGACATCAGGTACAGCGCCATCAGCAGGCGGGATTCCGGATATGACGATCTGCATGGCTACAGGATCGCTCTGTATGGGGACAATTATTTTTCCTTTCAGGAGTTGGAACCGCTTCTGGAATATGGGGATCAGGTAGCGTTGACGATGGAGGCAGAAACTTTTGCAAGCACGGTTTTGTTAGATAAGGACTGTTCGGATCCCTATTTTACTCCGTATTACATGGAGAAGAAAAAAATGTCTTACAAGGATCGGACTCTTTGGAAAATGATTGCGGATGATGCAGACCAATATAAGCCTCTGGATGCATTAGAGGTCAGCTTTCAGGTATTGCCGGAGCACGCGTTTCAGAAGTTTCTTAAGAAGTACGATATTGACAGTGAGGGACTGGAACAGGGGGAACAAAAGGCCTGCGTCATGTTACTGCCGGATTACCAACAGTCCGGTGATGCGTCCTCCTCTTTGCAGATGGATCACATTGTGCTGGGAAGAGTGCGGGGCGATGAGCAAAAGGTTACTTTTGAGAAGGAACGTTTTGCGCTCGGAGCAGTGCGCTCCTGCGATGGGGAGGAATACAGCCACATACAGATTGTAATGAGTGAGGAGACAGCGAAAAAGAGCACTCTCGTGGTGGGCTATCAGGATATTGAGGCGACGATGAAACGAGACATTCCGGAACCGGTTAAAAAGACAGTGCAAACAGAGATCATGCGATTGGCGACATCGGTGCAGGGTGGTTTGATGGGATCCTCTGAACTTGCAGAGGAACAGGATGCAGTGTTGAGAAACTATGTGCCGGTGCTCAGTGTATCGATGCAGATTTTCTGCGCTTTGATCATAGTGGTGTATATTGTGTTGAACACGTACATTGAATGGGAAAAACACAGTTATGAATATGGGATGCTGCGCAGCTTTGGCATGAGCTACGGAACACTGCATCATAATTTGTTCCAGCGATATTTCAATGGTATTCTGGCGGCGGTGATCCCATCCCTGCTGATCGGACAGGCACTGTTTACACGGGATGGAGTTACCCGGCTACAGATCATGCTGTCCTTTGCGGTGACAGTTGGGATTACATATCTTAGCAGAGTTGTGCTGTATTTCTGGAAACGGAAGCAGCAGATCAGTTCTATGATAGGGCGGTAAAAGACGGTGTGATTTGTAAAGCAATAGAAATACTATAAAAATAATATATTATAAATAAAGAGGTTGACAAAGTAAAAATACAGATATAATATATAAAACATAGAGACTCTATAAAATAAATTAAGAAAGGGGCAATTATATGCTAAAAAGAAAACTGTTGACAATGATGATGATTGGTGTGATTGGAGTTACCGGAGTGTTAGGAACTTCAGTTTCATCACATGCAGCCAATACGGACAATGAGGAATATTCTTTTAATAATTCTTCTGCGCAGGGTGTTGGAACATTTAGAAATAAGAAGAATTCAAGTACAGTATTTGTTCACCCAACTTCAGGACCAAAGATTTTTTATACTGTACAAGGGAAAACCGCTGTGGGATTGGATATTGTAGAATGTTCCAATATTGTTGCCATACCTTTAAATGTAAAGGGAAGTATTGTAAATCACGTTCGGAAAGATGGATGTGACAAAGCAAGACTCTCATATCAAAGAATTACAACAGGTTATGTATATACGAAAGGAATGTGGAGTCCGGATTCTTTAAAGGATTATACCGTCTTTCCTTAATTAAAATCTGTTAGCAGTAAATTGACGGAGGGTTGATATCTGGAGGATGACTATGAGAAAAAAATATATATCATATGGAATATGCCTGGTGATGTGTCTTTGCATGTTGAGCCTGATCGGTGTGATAGAATCAAAGCATGTTGATCTGCGTTTTTGGAATCAGAGTCAGAAAGAAATTCAGAAGGATACCCTCCGGAAAACGAATGATGAATCGGTGGGATTTGTGATGGGTTCTGGGGATTTGAGGATTTCGTTTTTGTCTGCCGAGATATATTATGATGTGCATGATATTGATTCGGACAAGTATCCTGTTGAAAATTTCAAAGCTGGAAAATTGCCATCAAAACAGGGAATTTATATTTTTTGGAAATGTTATGTAAAAAATCTGAGAAGCAATGCGGTCTATAACAGTATCAATATTGACGCATACATAAAAAATAATATTGATCCGGAAATGTATATGCAGGATGAATTGCTCTATTACGATAAGGCACAAAATCTAAAGGGAGAAGAGAGGAAAACACAGTTTTTCTGGAGAACGTATGAACCTGATGAGCAGGTAGAATGTGTGATCGGTATGGGGATTACGGATTACCCGAGATATCAGGAATATGGGAAGGCAGATGAAACAATATATGTAGGCATTCAGCCGGCAGGACTGGAGGAATTCACAGAGGACACGTTGAAGGGATATATTGCACCTGTCGATGAGTTGTTACAGGAGAAAAAATCAGATGAAGAATAGGTATATATTAGGTGGATTGATCGTGTTGCTTGGTGTTCTTTTGTGGACACAGAGAATCATTTCTATTAATCAGGACAATCCGACAACATATAATTACAGGTTAAATCAGTCGATTTCTTTGGATCAGGTGACCCTTGTGCCGAAGGATGCGTATTATCTTTCTGCACAGGATGTCATGTCACGATTTCAGATATCTGGAGAGTTATTTGAAAGCTCAGATGTTCAAAATTCAAAATATATCCTCTTGCAATCTAAGGTGGTTAATCATTCAAAAGATGACATGGAATGGAAGGATGTGTTTTCGGAATTTGGGAGTGGTTTCGAGACAAAGACCTGGGCGGGGCAGTCTTTTTCAGCACTGGCGTCAAAAATCAATATTCTCAAAACGGATAAATTATATGCGGGGCAGGAACAGGATATATGGTTTGTAAGCCAGGTAGATCCTAGTTGCTTCAAAAAAAGAACATGGGAGAGATTGAATGTGTCTATGTTTCGGTATGTACTTAGATTGGAACCGGAAAAAATAGTCATTAAACTGGGGTGATATGATGTTTGGAAGAATTGTTATTTTTGAAATAAAGAGAGCGTTTCATGAGATTAATTTTAAGCTGAGTATCTTAATTGGACAGCTGATTGTTCTTTTGGATCTGTGTACATTTTATGCAAAGTATAAGAACAGTGATTCTGTTATATTGCTACAGGCGTGGATTGGAACGGATTTTCAGTTTGCATATAACAGTCTTTTTTATATTTTGTTACCACTGTTAGCATGTATGCCGTATGCGGGAAGTTATTTCACAGACATGCAAAGCGGTTATGAAAAGAATATACTGTTGAAAATAGAGAGGAAAAAATATATTGTGGCGAAAATGATTGCTGTGTATTGTTCTGCATCCTTTTGTGTAGTAGTTCCATTGTTGACGAATTTGTTTCTGCTAGCGGGACTTTTTCCAGATCAATTGCCGAATCTGTTGGCATTTAATACAGCAAACATTATTGATTATAATATCTTTCCGGCATTGTTTTATACCAGACCGGTGGGATATTGTCTGGTGTTTATCTTGCTGGCGGGGCTATTTGCAGGAGTGTTTGGGATGATTTCTGTGGCTATATCAAAGTGGTGCAGAAGTTCCTTTTCGGTGATTATGTTTCCGTTCGTGCTGTATATTGTCACGGATACCTTTTTTTCATACCAACAGGGAAACAGTGTTGCGATTATGGAAATGCTGAATCCAATACAGAAGTATATAGTAACGTATAAAGGCCTGATTGTTAACTATCTGGTATTAGTAATTGGAAGTTTTGGGGTAGCCTGGGGAGTCGGGCGGAAGAGAAATGTTTTGTAGATGTATGGGGGGAATTATGACGAAGATTAAATTAGAGCAGATATGCAAGAAATTATCCGGAAATCTGGTGTTGGATCATATTGATCTGGAATTGGAGTCCGGTTGTATCTATGGATTTCGTGGACAGAATGGATCGGGTAAAACAATGCTTATGAGATGCATAAGCGGGTTGATTCTTCCAAACAGTGGAAAGGTTATCATAAATGATAAGGTGTTGCATCAGGACATACAGGTTCCGGAAAGTATCGGAGCATTGATAGAAAATCCAGCGTTTCTTTCCAGATATACGGGATACACCAATCTGAAGATGCTGGCCAGCTTAGCAGGCAAGATAAAAAAAGAAGATATTATTCTTGCATTAAACAGAGCCGGATTAGATCCGGATGACAAAAGGACATACAGGAAGTATTCTCTGGGAATGAAACAGAAACTCGGACTGGCCAATGCCATTATGGGGGAACCTGACATTGTTATTTTGGATGAACCAATCAATGCGCTGGATGAAGAGAGCGTAGAACATTTCAAAAAGGTTCTGATCGACTTAAAAGAAAAGGACAAATTGATTATTGTTGCCTGTCATGACAGGGAAGAATTGGATTATTTAAGCGATGTGATTTATGAGATAAAAGATGGAAAGATCGTTGGCAGGGGATAGGATGAAAATATTTAAATTTGTAAAAAGAGATTTCAGACTTGGAATATGGAACCGATTGTTTTTGTTTGTGTTACCGTTGTTGATCGCGGGATTACAGACAAGAGCATGTTCTCAGATTATTTGGTATTTGAATGCCGATAATATTATGCAGACACAAGGGTCGGTTATGGATTATATATTATACTGCACACAGGGAATGGCAGTGTTTCACTTTTCGCCGACAGAATATTTTATTATTCCTGTCTACTGGTTTTTATTTCAGATTTATGTGTCATATTTGGTTGTCTATTATGCGTCGGATGATTTTACTGCAAATGCTCAGAATCTTGTTATTGCATCCGGGCGCAGGAAAAGCTGGTGGGATGCAAAATGCATTTGGGGGATTTCTACAGTTCTTCTTTATTTTGGAGTGTATTATGCAGGGATTATATTATGGGCTAAAAAGTGGGGGGCAGCGATGGAACTTCATTATACCCAATCATTTCTCAAGCAGATTGCGGGAATGACTGTTCCTGAACTCAGTACAGCAGATGTCTTTGTAATGGCGCTTATTGTTCCGTTATTGATTACGACCGGGTTGTGTCTGGCGCAGATTTTTATGGGATTTATTATGACACCAATTGTCAGTTTTGCGGTGATATGTGGAATTTATGTACTTTCCGCGTATTACACGGTGTGGTGGCTTCCGGGAAGTTTCAGTATGTGGCTGCGAAGCTCCATGATGACCCAGGAGGGAGTGAATCCGGTTTCGGGAATGTTGTTTTCTGTACTTCTCATATACGGCTCGTGGCACATGGGGAGAGTGTATTTTGAGACAAAGGATATTTTGAAATAAGAGCTTTGCGCTAAAAGCTGCAGACCTATGATAGGGAAGCAATCTCTTCCGTTCCGGAATTCTTGAAGAATCCTCAAAATCGTGTTACTATGAAAAAAAACGAAGGGAAAGTTATGGCATGGATACAGCAGTGCCGATAACAGTTTGAACTATGATCATTAAGAGAAATCCATTATCAGAATGTGAGCAGATTGTTATGAAATGTGTCTGGGATGCGGGAGAAGATGTGACCTGTGCTCAGATCAAAGAAGTTCTCAAAGAAAAATATGAGCTGGATTACAAGGATACCACAGTGTATACCTTCCTCAGCAATCTCAAGAAAAAGGGATTTGTAGATTCCCAGAGAAGGGGCGTGACCTATTACTGGCCGATCCGCGACAGGGACGAGTATGTGGGTCAGATCAGAAAATGGTACACAGACTTCTGGTTCCATGGGTCCGTTGCGGAACATCTCAGGGCATATATCTACTGCCATGAGCGTTCTCCGGAGGAGCTGCATGAACTCAAGCTGGTGCTGACCAAGATTATGAAGGACAAGGAGCCTGTCAAGAAAGATGAGAATTGAGCATCCGATACAGCCGTTTTATGATGCGCATTCCCGTATCCTGATCCTGGGGAGTTTTCCGTCTGTCAAATCCAGGGAGCAGGGGTTCTTTTACGGGCATCCCCAGAACCGGTTCTGGAGAGTGCTGGCGGCCGTGTTTGAGGATGAGATTCCGGAGAGTATCTCCCAGAAGCAGGATTTTCTGCGACGACACGGGGTGGCTGTCTGGGATGTGATCGCATCCTGTGAGATCGAGGGATCGGCGGACAGCAGCATCCGGCAGGCGGTGCCGACCGATGTGAGTGCGATCCTGGCACAGACCGGGTTGCACAGGATTTATGTCAATGGGCGCAAGGCCGAGCAGCTTTATCGGAACTATCAGGAGAAGCAGACCGGGATTCGGGCGGTGTGTCTGCCGTCGACGAGTCCGGCCAATGCAGCGTGGAAGCTGCCACAGCTTGTGGAAGCCTGGAAAACGATCCGGGAGTGAGACAAATATTTACCTTTTCTTAATCATTTCCACGGTTGAAGATTAAACAGAATATTTTTTACAATAGGCATAGAGCATGACCTATTTGTTTATGGTTTTTCATAACAAAGAGCCATAGACAGATAGGTCATTTTCTTTTACAGGAAACGGCGAGCGGAAAGGGGTGAAAGGGTTGAGCGTAAAACGGATCGTACAGGGGATTTCGGTGGCTGGCATGATCGCCACGGTTCTGTATCTCGGCTGGCTGTGGCATTGCGGCATTCTGACCGATCAGGCGAGGATGAATGCGTATATCGGGGCGTGCGGCGTCTGGGGATATGTGGTGTTTCTGGTGATACAGGTCGTGCAGGTGGTCGTTCCGATCATACCGGGAGGAATCAGCTGCGCGGTGGGTGTGATGGCATTTGGCGCGTGGAAAGGGTTTGTCCTGAATTACGTGGGGATCTGTGTGGGTTCGCTGATCGCCTTTCTGCTTGCCAAGACGTATGGAAGACCTCTGATGTTTCAACTGTTTGACCGCAAGCTGATCCACAAATACGATCATTGGACCGGCACAAAAGGACGGTTCAATAAACTGTTTGCACTGGCTATTTTTTCGCCGGTGGCACCGGATGATTTCCTGTGTTATCTGGCGGGAACGACGACGATGCGTCTGACGACGTTTGTATGGATCATTTTGCTGGGAAAGCCCACGGCGATCGCCATGTACAGTACCGGGTTGAATCTGATCTGGAAGTTTATCACAGGCGCATAAGAATACATGCGTAAAGAATACATGCGCATAAGAATACACACGCATGACAGACTGCGTGGATATGAGCACAAAGGAAGGAGTATTGATATGAACATATTTATTTATCGGGGTGGAATGTCTCTTGTGAAGAAGAGTGGGATTGGCATGGCGCTGCGCCAGCAGTGTGAGATGCTCAGTCATATGCCGCAGGTCCGTCAGACGACGTTTGGACCTTCGGATGTGGTACAGATCAATACCGTCTTTCCGGACAGCGTGATCGTGGCGCTGGCTGCCAGATTATTTCATAAAAAAGTGATCTACTATGGCCATTCGACCAAGGAGGATTTCAAGCATTCGTTCCGCGGTTCTACGCTTCTGGCTCCGCTGTTTCAGCGCTGGATCACCTTCTGTTACCGCCTGGGAGACCAGGTGATCACACCGACGCAGTATTCCAAACGGCTGATCGAGAGTTATGGTGTGGACAGGCCGGTGACCGCATTGTCCAATGGCATTGACAATGCCTTCTGGGCAAGGGACGATCATGACCGCGAGACGTTCCGGGAAAAATATCATCTGACCGGGGAGCAGAAGGTGGTGATGTCCGTGGGACATTATATTGAGCGGAAAGGGATTCTGGACTTTCTGGAGCTGGCCAGAAGGATGCCGGACAAAACATTTTTCTGGTTTGGCTACACGAACCTGAACATGGTACCGGCCGAGGTGGCAAGACAGGTCAGAAATGCGCCGGACAATGTGGTGTTTCCGGGATATGTCAGCAGGGAGGAACTGCGGCAGGCATATCATGGTGCGGATCTGTTCTGTTTTCTGAGCCATGAGGAGACCGAGGGCATTGTCGTGCTGGAGGCTCTGGCCAGTGGAATACCGACGATCGTGCGCGACATGGGTGTGTATGAGGGATGGCTGCAGGACGGAAAGAACTGCCGCAAATTCCGCGATGAACAGGAGTTAGACACTCTCTGCCAGATCATGACCAGATACCGGGATGATGCACAGAGACAACAGGGGCTGGCGACGGCAAAGAGCAGGGATTATGGGATGATCTGTGACTGTATGGAGCAGATTTACAGGTCCCTTGTGGCACAGAAAACAGTGGCAAAACCTCAGAGAAAACTTAAAATGGTTGATTAATCCGCCCGGATTGTATATGCTATGGATATACGATCTTGAGGGAGGATGACTATGGCAGATCATGGCGGATACACGGACGGAACGATCTATCTGATGCAGATCCCGGAGCAGTTTGGCTATGCGGATGTGGAGGGCCGGATGTCTGTGCTGTCGGAAGAACGTCAGCGAAAAATAAAGCGTTATCTGGGAGAGGACAGTAAGGTCCTCTCCTTTTGCTGTGCATTTTTGGTGCGCAGGATCCTGGAGCGGGATTTTGGAATGTCTTCGGAACAGATCCGTGTATCCCGTCTGGAGGGAGGCAAACCGGTGCTGGTGGATGGGAACGGAAGCATCTGCCAGCCACAGATTTCCTGGTCGCACAGCCGCAGGGCGGTGGCGGTGGCCGTAAGCCGCGAGCCGGTGGGCGTGGATCTCGAATGGATCGGAAGATATCGTGAGAGCATTGTCCGTAAAAATTTCTCGGCCGCAGAGAGAGAACGGCTGGAACATTCTGACAGCCCGGAGCAGGAATTTTACCGGCTCTGGACCAGGAAGGAAGCGTTTGTCAAACGCAGTGGAGAGGGGATGACCAGGTATCTCGGGGACATCCCCACGCAGGGGGATTGTTTTGAAAGCCGTGTCTGGGAACAATACATGGTCAGCGTCTGCGGCGTGGCCGGTCCGGCGGGCTGGACATACCGGGTGGAGGAACTGACCGGGCTGCTGTAAAGTCCCGGGGAAGCCGCCGGTTGGATGGACAGGGAAGAAAAGTGACGGTCCCCTATCTATTGCGGAGGTTTTGTGATATAATATAACGTATATTTTGTAATCAAATACCAGAGAAAGAAAAAGGACATCTATGATAACATTAAACGACTATCTGTATCGTGGAGATACCGTTTTAAAAATTCTCCACAATTATATCCATGATCTCAAGGAGGATGCGCTGCGCACGGAAAATGCCGTGGATTTCCGGCACTGTGATTTTCTGAATCAGATCCAGGATCTGCTGGAACACAACGATTTCCTGACATCCCAGTCCCAGAGGATCCGGGAATTCTACAAGTATATGGCGGGAAAGTACCCGGATCTGGCATTCACTTTCAAGGGAAGGATCAAATCGCTGATCCGGGCGGAATCCAAGTTCAATGGCTATATCGTGGAGTATGTCTATGAATATTTCCGCAAGAACGGAAACTATCCTTCCCTGTCCGAAATTATGGACAGGTTGAGCTGCTTCCGGGATCTGATCGCATACCGGATCGTGATCTCACTGCCCAAATGCCATCTGGAGGAGGGCAGGAGCCAGGAGCAGGAGGAACTGCGGTATCTCTATGAGATTGCCAATGCATTGCCGGCGTTTCTGCGGGATCGTGGATTCCGTCCGGAGATTTCCGGGATGATCTCCGAGCAGTATTCACCTCTGCTGGCCAAGGATGTGCAGCTCTATTACCGGGATTACATCCAGTCGCCCAGTGACAATGGCTACCGCTCGCTGCATATTACATTTTATGATGAGAGTTCCTACAGTTATGTGGAAGTGCAGCTTCGCACCAAGAGTATGGATGACCACGCGGAGATCGGTCCGGCGAATCATGTGAATTACGAGGAACATCAGATGCTGGCCAGAACCAGGAGAAATGCGATCCCGAGAGGCGAATGTCTCTATTTTGATGAGGCCTATGACCGCATTCAGAAACTCAGGGATATTGATCTGTCCAAACTGGATGTCAATATGTTTGCAGCCCGCAACAACTCTCTGATCAATGACGGTTGTGGATTGTTTCGCGGGCGGCAGATCCTGCCGTTTGAACACTTGTCAAGATTTCAGAATGATCTGATCGACTGACCATACAGGGGACAAATCGTGGCAGCGGTTGAGGAGCACCATATCTTTTGACCACAACATTATAATATGTTACAATAATAAGACTGATTTTTAGAATTGGAAGGAGATTGTCATGGGAACATTGTTTCTACACATTGGAACGCCAAAGACCGGAACGTCGACGATGCAGTTTTTCCTGCGCAGAAATATGAAGGCGTTAAAACAGGTGGGATTTTCCTATCCGGAGATGGAATACCGTTTTGAGGGCGTGGATCCCAAGAGAAATGCACATTTTCTGTTACAGAAATATTTTATAGGAGACACAAAGCAGCGTGATACCGCCAGGGAGGAGGCACTCTTTGTCGAGGGCATGGACAAGGTGGTGGCTCTGTTTCAGGAGTATGAGAATGTCGTGCTGTCCGATGAATCCCTGTGGCATGCTTTTTTTGAGAAGCCGGGATTATATGCGAGGATCAAAAAGATCATCAACGATGCCGGACATGAGCTTCATGTGATCGTCTATCTGAGACGTCAGGATTCCTATATCCAGTCCGCCTGGACCCAGAAGCTCAAGACATCTTATACGAAGTCGTTTGAATGGTATGTCAAGCATGGCAAGGTAGACAGAAACCACTTTGATTATTTTGAGTCGCTGGAGAAGATCGCTGAGGTAGTGGGACAGGAGCACATGACGGTGCGTGCGTTTGAGCCGTCGCGTTTCAAGTCGTATGGACCGGAGAACAAGCCGTCGCTGGCAGCAGATTTCCTGGATATTCTGGGGCTGGAGCTGGACGACAGTTACAAGGAAGTCGAGACCAAACGCAATACCAGTATTGCCGGCCGTTATCTGGCTGCCAAACGTATCCTCAACGAGGACGCGCGCTTCCATGGCCGCAAGAATTTCATGACACCGCTTCTTCTGGAACTGACCCAGGAGAATGATGTCGAGAAGGGATATGACCGTCTGGCTACCTTCCCGGGCTGGAGTCCGGCAGAGTACCTGCAGCAGTTTGCAAAGACCAATGAGGACACGGCCAGAAACTATCTGGGACGTGAGGACGGCGTACTGTTCTATGATATGCCGAAACAGCAGCAGTATGATGAGTATACGACGGAGGAACTGGTGAAGGCCTGTGGTGATATGGTACTCAGACTGCACAATGATCTGGTCGAGACCCAGCAGAAGCTGGCACAGGCTCAGGCACAGATCGCGATGGAGCCGTCCAACAGGGTGAAACGCAAACTGAATCATATCCTGCACAGGGACAAATAGAGGTTCTCTTTTTGAAAGAATGTGGTATACTGATACCTGAGTAGTTGTTACAAGACATCGATGCATATAGGAGGTTCACATGAACGAGATGAAGCCAATCAAAGAAGGAAAAGTACGTGAGATTTATGACAACGAAGACAGCCTGATCATGGTTGCCACAGACCGCATCAGTTGTTTTGATGTGATCTTGCACAATGAGGTGACAAAGAAGGGTACTGTGCTGACACAGATGTCCAAGTTCTGGTTTGACCTGACCCAGGATATCCTTCCAAACCACATGATTTCCGTAGACGTAAAGGATATGCCGGAATATTTCCAGCAGCCTCAGTTTGACGGCAACAGCATGATGTGCAGAAAGCTGGAGATGCTTCCGATCGAGTGCATTGTCCGCGGATATATCACCGGAAGCGGCTGGGCAAGTTATCAGGAGAATGGCACGGTCTGCGGCATTACACTGCCGGAGGGACTCAAGGAGTCTGACAAACTGCCGGAGCCAATCTACACTCCTTCCACCAAGGCAGAGATCGGCGATCATGATGAGAACATTACATATGAGCAGAGCGTAGCGCATCTGGAGAAATATTTCCCCGGAAAGGGCGAGGAGTATGCTGCAAAACTTCGCGACTGCACGATCGCATTATATAAGAAATGTGCCGATTATGCGCTGGAGCATGGCATTATCATCGCAGATACCAAGTTTGAATTTGGTCTGGACGAGGACGGCAACCTGGTGATCGGAGATGAGATGCTGACACCGGACAGCTCCCGTTTCTGGCCGGTAGAGGGATATGAGCCGGGACATGCACAGCCATCCTTTGACAAGCAGTTTGCAAGAGACTGGCTGAAGGCCAATCCGGACAATGACTGGACACTGCCTCAGGAGATTGTCGATAAGACGATCGACAAGTATCTGCAGGCCTATGAGATGCTGACAGGAAAGACATTGTAGGAACGAATATCAGAAACATACGGGACGCATTCTATTGTGATGATGGGATGCGTCCTTTTCCAAGTAAAGAATAAGGTATGGAGGAATGTGCCGATGAAAATGACACTGGACTGGGAACAGTATAAGGCAAAGGCTGCCAAGATGGTGGCGGAGGGCGTGGTTCTTTTGCGCAATGACCATGAGGTGCTGCCGTTGAAAAAGGGGCAGGGTGTTGCGGTGTTTGGCCGCATTCAGTTTCATTATTATAAGAGTGGAACCGGATCCGGCGGCATGGTCAATGTGCCGGAGACCATCACGATCCCTGCGGGACTGCGAAGCTGTGGCATCCCGGTGGATGAGGAACTGGAGGCTGTTTACCGTGACTGGGATGAGAAGAATCCGTTTGAGCTGGGAAGCGGCTGGGGAGAAGAGCCGTGGAGTCAGGAGGAGATGCCTCTGGAGGATGAGATCGTGCGAAGCGCGGCATCCCGTACGGATACGGCGATTGTGATCATTGGCAGAACCGCGGGAGAGGAACAGGACAACAGCCTGCAGGAGGGATCCTATCTGCTGACCGAGAAAGAAAAACAGATGCTTTCACAGGTCAGAGAAGCATTCCCGAAGATGATCGTGCTGCTGAACGTGGGCAATATCATGGACATGAATTTCTTCGCGGACTGCCAGCCGGACAGCCTGCTGTATGTATGGCAGGGCGGCATGATGGGAGGTCTTGGCACGGCTCAGGTGCTGGCCGGTGTGGTCAGTCCCAGCGGAAAGCTGCCGGATACGATCGCTTATGAGGTGGCGGATTATCCGTCAGATCAGAATTTTGGCGGCAAAAACGGCAACTGCTACGGAGAGGATATCTATGTGGGCTACCGGTATTTTGAGACCTTTGCCAGAGAACGTGTCCTCTATCCGTTTGGCTATGGATTGAGCTATACCACGTTTGATATCCAGACCACTCTGGTGCAGGAGGGCAGGGAACATCTGGAGTTCCATGTTCAGGTGACCAATACCGGAGCGTATGCGGGCAAGGAGGTCGTGCAGATCTACGTGCAGGCGCCTCAGGGAATGCTTGGTAAACCGGTTCGTGTCCTCTGCGGCTTTGAGAAAACGAAGCGGCTTCGTCCCGGGGAGAGCCAGGATCTGAAGATCAGCGTGAAGAAATATCATCTGGCGTCCTACGATGACAGCGGTGTGACCGGACATCCGTCCTGCTATGTGCTGGAACACGGCAAATACCGGTTCTATGTGGGAAGTGATGTGCGCAGTGCAGCTCCTGTGTATGAGTGGGTAAGACTGCGCACGGAGGTGTTTGAGGGGCTGCAGCAGGTGGCGGCTCCGGTACAGCCGTTCCGGCGGATGAAACCGATGGCCAGCATCAACCCGGAGTCAGACGACCGGTATGAGGTGATCTGGGAGTCTGTGCCGACACAGGAGCAGGCGCAGTCCGAACGTAGAAACCGGAATCTGCCAATGGAGTTTGCATATACCGGGGATCAGGGACTGAAGCTTCAGGATGTGCTGGAGAGACGCACCAGCATGGAGCAGTTTATCGGTCAGCTTACCAAAGAACAGCTCAATGCATTGGTTCGTGGAGAAGGTATGGGAAGTCCGAAGGTGACTCCGGGCACGGCAGCCGCGTTTGGTGGAGTCTCCGAAGAACTCAAAGCGTATGGAATTCCGTGTGCGTGCTGTGACGATGGGCCGTCCGGGATGCGTCTGGACTGTGGTACCAAGGCATTCAGCCTGCCCAACGGTACGCTGATCGCCGCCAGCTTCAACCGGCGGCTGGCCAGAAACCTGTTTGAATATCTTGGCATTGAGATGACCAAAAACAAGGTGGACTGTCTGCTGGGGCCGGGGATGAATATTCACCGCCATCCGCTCAACGGGCGTAATTTTGAATATTTTTCAGAGGATCCGTACCTGACCGGCCAGATGGCTGTGGCAGAACTGACCGGTCTGGAAAGTGCCGGTGTTACCGGAACAATTAAGCATTATTGTGGAAATAACCAGGAATATAACCGTCATTTTGTGGATTCCGTGATCTCGGAGAGAGCATTGCGAGAGATCTATCTGAAGGGCTTTGAGATCGCCGTGCGCAGTGGAAAATCAAAGTCCGTGATGACCACATACGGCAAAGTCAACGGACTGTGGACGGCGGGAAACTATGATCTGGTCACAGAGATCCTGCGCCGTGAGTGGGGATTTACCGGATTTGTGATGACGGACTGGTGGGCCAATATCAATGATGAGAAAAATCCCGAGGCAGACAAGAAAAATTTTGCGGCGATGGTCCGCGCGCAGAATGATGTCTACATGGTCTGCCCGGACGGGGCATCCGGAGACGACAATGTGATGGAGGCGCTGGAACAGGGGACGTTGACCCTGGGAGAATTGCAGAGATCCGCCATGAACGTCTGTCGTTTCCTGCTGACGACGCATGCAATGAAGCGGATGATCGGGCAGGAGACAACTGTAGAATTGCTGAACGCTCCGAATTTCGGGGAGGAGCAGCTTGAGGATGTCGAATTTTATGAAGTAGAGCGGGAATTCACATTGAATCTGGAAGAGATCGATACTCACAAGGGCAGCAGCTACTGCTTCGGTCTGGTGATAAACAATCCGGGATATTACCAGATGCAGGTGACTGCGGCCAGCGACCAGAGTGAACTGGCACAGATTCCGATGACTGTGTTCAATACCGGAACCGCCAGCGGAACATTTACCTGGAACGGAACCGGAGGCAAGCCGGTATCCTTCACGCATGAGATGCCATTTTTCTCAAGATACACGACCATCCGTCTGTATTTTGCGCAGAGCGGTCTGCAGATGAAGGAGATACGGTTTACGCTGGGAGAGGAGAAGGAGATCGCGGGCGTGGATGTGACCGTGGAGCAGGATGGATAGAGAATACCCGGAACAGAATTGATTTGTCAGAAGACATGGTCAACTGGTATACTGAAACATATCATACAAAACAGAAGGAGATTGATGATGAGCAACGAGAACAAGAAATGCAAGGTGCATTACACAGGAACTTTTAACGATGGAACTAAGTTTGATTCTTCCTACGACAGAGGAGAACCACTGGAGTTTACCTGCGGAGCAGGACAGATGATCCAGGGATTTGATGCAGCGGTCAAGGATATGATCGTGGGCGAGATCAAGGACATTCACCTGAATCCGGAGGAGGCCTACGGCATGCCGGATCCACAGAATATTCTGGAACTGGAGATCGGACAGCTTCCGGGCTCTGAGAACCTGGAGGTAGGCCAGAGAGTGTTCCTGTCCAATGCCATGGGACAGCCATTCCCGGTAACCGTGACTGCCAAGGACGACAAGAATATTACGCTGGATGCGAACCATGAGATGGCTGGCAAGGAGCTGAATTTCAAGATTGAACTGGTGTCTGTAGAATAGGAGTGAGAACCATGAACAAACGGAGACGCAGAATCCGCGTTGTGATAGGGACTCTGGTGGTCTGCCTGTTGGCGGCCGGCTGTATTGCGGGACGTTATGTGGCAAGACACAGAGAGATCCGGTCCCAGCTCGCCGCCATCCCGGATCTGGTGACAGAAAAAGGAGAAAACGGGACTTCCGGGCAGGAGCTCCGCTTGATCAACGCGTCGGGGAAGACGCTGGAAGATCGTATCCGGACTCCGGAAGGATATCAGCGGACCGAGGAGGACAAGGGCTCTCTGGCAGAATTTCTGCGCCATTATAAGATGAAGAAAGATGGCAGCCCTGTCCGCCTCTATAATGGAAAGAAGAAGTGGAATCAGAAGGCACACGTTGCGGTATTTCGCCTGCCGATCGAGAAGGAAGATCTGCAGCAGTGTGCAGATTCTGTGATGCGTGTGTATGGGGAATACTATTATCAGAAAGGTGCGTATGACAAGATCCGGTACAAGATGGGCGGCGGATTTGTGGCGTCCTTTGATGAATGGAGCCGGGGCCGCGGCATTGCCCTGGATGGCGACCGCCTGTACTGGGTGGACGCTGCCGCCAATGACAGCAGCTACGCGTCATTTCAGAAATTCATGCGCATGGTATTTGCCTATTCCGGGACATTGAATCTGGAGGAGGACTCCAGAAAGATCGCTCCATCGGATATCCGCGTGGGAGATATCTTCATCAAGGGAGGAAGTCCCGGACATGTGGTGATGGTGGTGGATCTGTGTGAGAATGAGCAGGGAAAGAAAGCCTTTTTACTGGCGCAGGGCTATATGCCGGCCCAGGAATTTCATGTGCTGAAGAATCCGCTGCATTCCGAGGATCCGTGGTATTACGTGGATGAGATCCATTATCCGTTTGAAACAGCGGAATATACGTTTGAAAAGAAGGCACTTCGCAGGCCGAATCTGGAGGAGTAGGATTTGGATGCAAAAAGCGCTGCACCGATACCGGCCGATCCTGTGACAGGAGGCTGGTGTTGATGCAGCGCCTTTTTTCTTGTTATTACTTTACAATGATCTTGCACTTAAGTCTGGCGCCGTTTTTCATAATGACTGTAACGACGGTTTTTCCTTTTTTCAATCCGGTGACAACGCCCTTTTTATTGACTTTGACAATCTTTTTGTTTTTGATACGGAATCGCAGGATCTTATCATCCGGCGTTTTGTTGCGCAGTTGGATGCGTACCTTCTTTCCCTTTTTGACGGTCAGCTTTTTCCTCTTGAGACGGACGCTTGGTTTCAGGAATACCGGAGGGGTATTCGGAGTGCCTGCTGAGCCCGGAGTGTTCGTGTTCGTTGGAACCGGGGCCGAAGACTGAGCTGGGTTCTGGGACGGAGCATTCGTCGGAACCGGAGCGGAAGACTGAGCCGGGCTCTGGGACGGAGCTTTCGTTGGAGCCGGAGCCGAAGACTGAGCTGGGTTCTGGGACGGAGCATTCGTCGGAACCGGAGCGGAAGACTGGGTCGGACTCTGTGTTGGTGTAATGGCAGGAGTCTGAGTGGCCGGAGCCGAAGACTGCGTTGGATCCTGGGACGGAACATTTGTCGGAACCGGAGAGTCAGACTGAACTGGACTCTGTGTTGGTGTAATGGCAGGAGTCTGAGTGGCCGGAGCCGAAGACTGCGTTGGATCCTGGGATGGAACGTTCGTTGGGACCGGGGAACCAGACTGAGCCGGGTCCTGCGATGGAGCATTCGTTGGAATTGGTGTCTGGGTCGGTGTCTGAGTCGCCGGTGCGGATGTTGCCGGTGCCGGTGTCTGTGTATCCTCTCCCTGCTTTGCCTTATATCCACGATAGAGCTGGACGATGATCGCGCCGCTTCCGGCCAGATCATCTCCGGTCCATCCGGAGGTCTTGGAACTTGCCGGTGAGATCAGAGAGGCTGCTTCATTTTTATTGCACAGGCTCCAGGCAGAATAACTGATGCCGTAGCCGCGCAGGAAATCCAGCCATTCTTTGGTGTCCTCTGGAGAGATGTTTGACTGGCCGTCTGCGGTGCAGGTTCCAAATTCGGTGACATAGATCGGAATGCCCTGATTGTGAGCCGTGGTCACTTTGTCGCGGAAGTTCTGTCCGTGAGTCGCCGCATAGAAATGGAAGGAATACATGATGTTGGAGGCATCCAGCATACCGCCTCCGCTCTGGATCTGATCCACGTTCTGGGACCAGTTTCCGGTTCCTACCACAATGATTCCATCCGGATCATTGGCACGGATCGTGCTTACAACGTCCTGCGCATAGGATTTGATCGTCGACCATGGAAGATCGGACGGTTCGTTGCAGATTTCGTAGATAACGTGGTCGTCATCTGCGTATTTTCTGGAATAGGTGTCAAAAAAGCTGATGGCAGCGCTTTTGGTATCCATCGGATTTTCGGCATGGATATGCCAGTCGATCATGGCATACATGCCGAGCTTATTGGCCAGGGAGACTCCTTTTTGAATATAGGTGTCAATGCGCTGTCTACCGGTTTCGCTGACAGTATATCCATTTTGTGTGACATAGCCGACCAGACGGATCAGGTCTGCACCCCATTCATCGCGCAGGTTGGAGAGGGCCGTTTCATTGACGTAGTCGCCCATGTTGTCCCACTGGAGACCATGTGTGCTGATGCCCTGAAGGATCGTAGCCTGTCCGTGGGAATCGGTGAGCTGTGTGCCGGATACATGTAGTTTGCCGTGCTTGTCAAATGGAGTCTGCACGCCGCTCTGAGGCTGTCCGGTCAGGGTGTAATCGAGCTGGAAATCCTCCAGTGTCGTCTGACCGGTACCGTAGGTTTTACCGCTGCCGGAAGATGCCGGTGTCGTGTAACTTACACTTCCCTGTGAAAAGGAGACTGCACCGCCGGCGCCGATCTTACAGTCGCTGCCGGAGAAGGTCTGTCCCGGGGCGATGTTCAGGGAAAGGCCCAGGCCGGACAGAGTCATGCTGCCGGATCCGACTGCCAGCTTTGCGTTGTAGGCATTGGAAGCAGACAGCTTGGAAGTGTCGGAGACGGAGGCGTTTAAGGTCCATTTTTTGATCGTCTCTGTTCCGTTGTTTTTGATGGAGATGTAATATTCATACCACCACTGATTGTCCATATACTCCGTGAGTGTGACGGTGCATGTTCCGTCTGCGGAAGTAAAGGAAAAGCTCTTGCCGGTCGCGGAGGCGGCGCGGACGAAGGTGCTGCCTTCTCCCAGGCCCAGGATCAGGCAGAAGGTGAGAAGGAAACTCAGTAAGATCCTTGTTGTTTTTTTCATGTGTTTTCTCCTTTTTGATTGCGTTCCTGCAAAGTTTCGGTTCGTTGTTTTTCTGCAAAAAAAACGGTGTAGATTTATTCTACACCGTTTGAATGGCTGTGTCTATGCTATGCTGCCGGTTCCTGGACCGTGGCTGGATCCTGTGTGCCTTCCGGAGCAGGAGTCTGTGTCGCAGGCTCGTCCGCAACGGGATTCTCCGGGAGATCCGGAGTGGATACTACATCTGTCGTAAAACCGGATGGAATGGTCTTGCTCCATCTGCCAAAGGAAGAAGTTCCGTTGGAATGGCGGCTGACCACGGCATTGTCGATCAGAAGACCGCTGTTTGTGGCGTGTACACGCCAGTGTGTTCCGGTGTGATAGTCATGAAGGATCACGCGGCCGTGGTTGTCTCTGTAGCGGTGGCCGGATTTGTGGATCTGGGAGGACTTGTACACACCCAGGGATACCAGGCGGTTGATGACTGCTCTGGCATTTTTGAATTCTCCAAAATACAGGGCAACATGTCCGCCGCCGGAACCGTATGTCAGGACATCGCCCATTTCCAGACTGCGAAGGGAAGTGCCCTTGTTTTTCTTCTTGATCGAAACCGTTTTGGTTTTGTGAAGCTGCTTGTCGTGGTAGGTGTAGCGCACGTTGGCGCGTGTCCAGTCATAGGAAGTGGGAACGTATTTCCCACGATTTTTAACTTTGAGGTTTTTGATGGTAGTGGTCTGCCTGTTATAGGAAGGAACCTTTGCAAGTGCAGCTCCTACATATGTGTTGCAGACATATCTGCCGCCGCCGACTCCGTAGGCTTTTCCGAGAAATCCTTTGGTGATGGCTTTCTGATAGGCCTCTTCGGTCACAGTCTGTGCAAAATAAGTTTTCGATGCTGCCTGTGCAGCCGGAGAGGATATTCCGAACTGGCTGGTGACGATCCCCAGAGTGAGGGCGATCGCGGTCAATACGTGTCGTTTATTGCGTCTCATGTAGACTCCTTAAATATTACATAATTATTACGAAAATTAAAAAACCAAGATTAATTATAGCAGAAATTGTTAATAAATCAAGATGAATTCGTTAAGAATTGACAAAGTTTCGTCGAATTTGACAAAATCCAGGGGGTGGCTGTCGTAAGATGTGTCAGTTGAGAGGCGGGGAAATCTCTGTTATAATCAGACATAGAAAAGGAAACGACACAAGGTAAGAAAGCACAAGGAGGTAACGGAGAAAATATGAACAGAAAATGGGGATTGATATGGGTGGCTGTGATGGCATGCATCGTGGCTGTACTGGGAGGCACCGGAGAGGTGAGCGCGCAGACATCGGCAGACGGTCAGTATGAGTATGAACTGGATCAGGCGACCGGGAACGCAACATTGACAAAGTATCTGGTGGACATCTCTTCCGAGACGGAGGTGGTGGTGCCGCAGCAGATTGACGGACATCCGGTGACGGCATTAGCCGGGACATATCAGGGCAGGGACAAGATCACAAAGGTGACGATCCCGGCGGGGGTGACAGCCATTGACGGCACTGCATTTTTACAGTGCTCATCCATCCGTGCCTTTGAGGTGGCACCGGACAATACGGCGTATATGCAGGACGCAGAGGGCGTCCTTTTGAGCAAAGACCAGACGACGCTGGTACGCTATCCCGTGGGACTGCACCGCAATCCTGCGACCTATACGATTCCTGCGACCGTCACAGCACTGGCACCGTATTCTTTTTCGGGGTACAATACCTCAGACATTGTATTCGGAGCGCAGCTTCGCACGATCGGAGATTACGCATTCGCCTATGCAGGCAATTTTAATACTGTCAGCAGCTGGGAGGAGGGCACGGTGAGTATCGGTGCCTATGCCTTTGCGCAGTGTACGAATCTGAATGTGACACTGCCGGCCAGCGTCAGCAGCTTTGGATCCTATGCATTTACCAAGTGCACGAACATCCAGATCGACATCAGCAAGTGTACCGCAGCGCAGATCGCTCCGTATATGTTCTATCAGTGTGACAATATGCATAATCTGACGCTCTCACCGAGTGTGGTTTCGGTCGGGGAATATGCATTTTCGGAGTGTACGAATCTCAATGAGGTCGTACTGTCACCGAACCTGACCACCCTTCACAAAGGGGCATTTGCAAATTGCCGCAATCTTCATATAGAAGAGATTCCGGCTGGAATCACGGTGATCGAGGAGGACACGTTCTTAAACTGCCAGAACCTGAATGTGGTGGCACTGCCGGAAGGTCTGACTACCATTGAAGCGGGGGCGTTTGCAGGCTGCGTCAATATCCATGAGATCAATATTCCGGATTCTGTGACCTATGTGGCACCGGACAGCTTCCGTGATGTGGATCTGTCGAAGGTGGCAGTACACGCAAAGGTGGGTACAGTGAACCTGAAGAAGGCAAAGAAAAAGGGGAAAAGGGTCGTTCTGAGCTGGAAGAAGGTCTCCAATGCCGACGGGTATGTGATTTACCGCTCTGTGAAAAAAGGCAAAGGGTACCGCAAGATCGGAACGGTGACCAAGGGTTCCGTCAAGTCTTTTGCGGACCGCAAGGCAAAGGCAGGAAAGACGAACTATTATAAGGTCAGGGCATACCGCGTGGTAGCCGGGGTGAAATGCTATGGCCGCTATAGCAATATCAAGAAATGTAAGCGATGACCGGGGAGGCATTCATGACAGAGGCAAAGACAGAACAGATCGTAAAAGAGTGGAAAGAATATACGGCAATGCAGCAGATCGAGGTCGGCCGGGAACAGCCGGACGAGGCTCAGGGCAGACAGAAGATGGCCGCAGCGGCACGCAGACAGCAGCGGGTGGGAACACAGCTTGAGGCGGTTGTTCTGGAAATTGATGACGCGGCATTCCGGGGTCAGATGGACCGGCAGGAGGCGCGCCGGCAGATCGATCTTGTCTTTGATGCTATGGAGACTCTTTCCTGTGATTTCGGACTTGGCAGACTGCCGCAGTACCAGCCGAGGGAGAAGACCTGCCGGATCCGGCAGAAATGGAACCGTTCTGAGGAGCAGGCCGAATACGATCTGCTCGAGGTGCAGATGGCAAGAATCCGGAAGCGTCTGGATGAACAGCGGCTGAAGCTGGGAGATTTTCAGGCGAGACAGAAAAGCCTCGAGGAGGACAAAAAGAAAATCCCACTGTTTGCCGTGGGAAAGAAAAAAGCGATGGAACAGGCAGTGGAGCAGGTGCAGGCGCAGGCCAAGAATGCACTGGATGCGATGGCTGCCGACAAAAAGGAACTGCACAGACTGCAGAGGCGCATGGATGCCCTGCGGGATCAGTTGAATCTGTAGATCAGGCAAAAGACCAGATTTCCGGTTATGGAGATCTGGTCTTTTTGGGGTTGACAGGAGAAGAAAAAGAGAGTATTGTATTAACTGTACTAAGTCAACTAATACAGATAGAACACATGGAAAGGAGCGTGTGAAGTGATTCATTTGGACTATCGTGATTCACGTCCGATCTATGAGCAGGTGAAGGATGGATTCAGACAGCGTATTATCCAGGAAATCATCCAGAAGGATGAGAAACTTCCGTCCGTCAGGGAACTGGCGACGGCGTTGACGATCAATCCGAATACGATCCAGAGGGCATACCGTGAGCTGGAGCAGGAAGGATATGTCTATACCGTGCCGGGCAAGGGAAGCTTTGTGGCCGGAATTCCGGACAGACAGGGAGCCAGAGTGAAAGAACTCTGGGATGAGATCGAGCGGGGAATTCTGGAACTTCAGTATCTGGGAATGGATCGGGAAGAGATCCTGCAGAGGGTGGACCATATATTGAACAGCAAGACGAAGGGGCGGCAGGAATGATCGGGCCGCGGAAAGGGTTATGAGATGATAAAAGGAATCGATTTGTGTAAGAGTTTTGATGGATTTCAGGCGCTGGATCATGCAGATTTCCATGTGGAAAAGGGGACGGTCTACGGACTGGTAGGTCCCAACGGCGCCGGAAAATCTACGCTGCTGCGTATCATCAGCGGTGTGTTCAGGGCTGACAGTGGATCCGTGCTGATCGACGGCGAGGAGGTATTTGAGAATCCACAGGCCAAGGCAAAGATGGCATTTATTCCAGATGATGTCTTTTTTTTCAGACAGGCATCCGTATTAGATATGAAGAAGTATTACCAGGGCATTTATCCGGGGTTCGATGAGAAGATGTTTGAACAGCTTCTGCCGTGTTTTCCGGCATTGGATCCCAAAGGATTGATCCGCAAGATGTCCAAGGGAATGCAGAAACAGGCGGCCTTTTTACTGACCATCAGCGTCTGTCCGCAGATCCTTCTGCTGGATGAACCGGTCGATGGTCTGGATCCTGTGATGAGAAGACAAATCTGGAAGGTGCTTTTGGATGCGGTGTCGACCCGTCAGATGACTGTCATGGTTTCCTCTCACAATCTGCGTGAGCTGGAAGATGTGTGTGACCATGTAGGTATCCTGCATCGAGGAAAGATCATGCTGGAGAGATCTCTTCTGGATCTCCAGGGCAGTGTGTCCAAGGTGCAGGTGGCGTTTACCGGGGAGATGCCGCAGCTGACAGAAGATATTGAGGTGATGAATCAGAGCCGGATGGGAAAAGTGTATACCCTGATCGTCAAGGGCGATCCGCAGAGGGTACGCATGGAGCTGCAGAGACATCAGCCTTTGTTGTTAGAACAGCTTCCTCTTACCTTGGAGGAAATCTTTATTTATGAACTGGGAGGAGAAGAGTATGCAGTCAAAGACATCGTTTTATAACCGGCGGATCGTATATTCCGATGTTCGGCGGTTCTGGGGATGGTGGGCTGTGGAAAGTCTTGGACTTCTTCTGGCGACAATATTTCCGCTGGCATTGTTGATGAACCGGACCCGCGACACGCTCAGATCCTATCTGCGTGCAGCCATTTTTATCATGACCAATCCGGTTCTGATCGCGATCGCCGGAGCGGTTGTGGCCATGCTGGTATTTGGAGATGTCCAGAAACGAAGGGCGGCATATACCATCCATTCGTTTCCGGTACGCAGGGAGACCTTGTTTGTCAGTCATATGATCTCCGGCCTGAGCATGGTGATCCTGCCCGGTATATTCATTTATCTGCTGTTGATCCTGCTCAATCTCGGGCTTCACAGTGGCATGACACTGACTCTGCTTTTGTGTATGGTGGAATCTATCGTGGAAGCCTGCTTCTTCTTTTCTATGGCAGTGCTGACACAGTTCCTGGTGGGGAATACCATCCTGGGAACCGTGATCTTTGCAGTCCTGCAGGCACTCTATCTGGAGATCCGTATCAGTGCGATGAGCCTGGGACAGTTATTTGCCTACAGCCTGATCAACAACTGGAATTTTCTCGATACGGATTCCCGGCTTTCGCTGTGGCTGACACCGGTGGCATATCTGTGGAAGAATGTCGGGGTAAGCCTGACACTCAACGGAAAAGCTTCTGTAAATCTGTCTATGTTTTGGGGAGTGATCGGATACAGCCTGGCAGGAACTGTCCTGTTTTTGGGACTGGCGCTTTTGCTGTATCGCCGCAGAAATATTGAATGTTCCGGTGACATGCTGGCATTTCGGTGGTGTAAACCGGTGTTCCGGTGCATCTTTACAATATGTGGAAGCCTGCTGTTTGCCGTGATGATGACCAGCCTGATCAATCTGGATGGCATGCTCAATGAGTATGCCTATACGACAAGATTTCTTGATGTCTGTATTTTTGTGCTGATCGGCGTGGTGCTGTTCCATCTGATCGCCACTATGATTCTGGAGAGAAGTTTTCGGGTCTGGAAAAGTCTTTCCCCGGTGGAAATGGCTGTGATGGGGATTCTCCTGTTTGGAGGCCTGCTGATGGTCAAGACAGACAGTTTTGGCCTCGGGGTTCCACAGGCTGACAAGATTGCGAATATTCTGGTTTCCGATACCTGCGGCGGACAGTTCTGGGTGACAGGTCAGACACAGGTGAGCCAGATGCGTGACCTGTGCGATGAGTGGACCAGACAGAGTCAGAGTCTGTCACAGTGTGAACCATTGGAACGCGCCAGGCTCAGGGTGGCATTCTGTACGAAGAGCGGCAGAAGTGTGGTGAGAAATTACACGTACCGCAATGCACAGGGATATCATAAGAAACTGGAAAACCTGCTGGCCGGGCAGGCCCCGGAGGAGGTGTTCCTGGGCACACAGCCGGAGCGGTCTTCCATCCTGGGGGTCTCTCGAAAAACGGTGGAAGACGATATGGATATGAGTGAACATCTTGAGATCAAATCTGCGTCCAAGGCAAATACGGCCCTGATTCAGGATATAAGAAACGGCGCTGCCAGACTCGTTTTTGGCGAGGTGGATGGCCAGTGGCAGGAAGAAACGTATGCGCAGGAGGATGGTACTCTGCTGGAGATCAGATACCGTTCCATCTATGCAAAACAGGTGGATGGCCTGGCTGATGACATGGATCTGGATACCTGGAGCCCGGATGGTGGACGGGGTGCGTCGACGGTATATGTGTATTATGAAGATCTGGAACATTCACAGCTCTGGCTGCAACTGGGTTCGCTCAGCGAATGATCGGAAAGGAAGTAACGTATGATGAAAGAGAAAATAAAGCCAAACAGGCAGTTGATCCGACAGGATTTTCTGGGATACTGGCCCATCTGGGTGGGGAGCCTTCTCGTCTTCGGGATGTTTTCCCTGCTTCCCATGATCTTTAACATGCAGGCCATTCTTCATGGCGATTATGTCAGAAATACAGAATACAGTATGAGTCTGGACTACATGAACATGAGTCCGGCGGAGATAAAAAACTTGTTGACAGATGCCCTGATGGAGCCGGCGCAGATCCTAAGCAACAGTTTTGTGCTGGCCGGGATCACATTCCTGGTGGCATTGTGTGTGTTCGGCTATCTGTTTAAGAGAAAGCAGGCATACATGGTGCATGCATTTCCTATGAGCAGAGGAAGCCTTTTCGCTTCTCATTATCTGGCAGGACTTCTGATCCTGGCGGTGCCGTATGTGGTGCTCTGGGCGTCGCTGTGGATCGCCGGTGCGATGGCATCTGTACCCTGTGGCAGGATGCTTGGAACCGGGATGTATGTCTCTGCACTGTTCGCTCTGTTTTTCTATCACCTGTCTATTCTGGTGATGACGCTTGCGGCCAATACATTTTATGCGGTCAGTGTATATGTGGGATTGAACTTCCTGTATGGCATCTGGGATTATCTGATGAGTACCGTGCAGAATATGTTCTGCTATGGGTTCAGCGGGGAAAGTGTGGTATTCAATGCAAATTCCGGATGGGATCAGATCTTTGTTCCATCTGTGTTTTTCATGACGCATAATCCGCTGCAACATCTGAACATCCGGACAGATTACCGCGTTTGTATGCAGGAATGCAGCCTGTTCTGGATACCATCTGTCCTGTTTTTGGTACTGGCATTTTTCTGCTACAGAAAAAGAGCGGTGGAATGCGCCGGGGATGGCATGGCATTTTCATGGGGAGCGAGAGTCTACCGGATCGTCTTTACGCTGACCGGTGGTCTGGTCTGTGCAATGCCGGTCTTTCTGGTACAGTCCGTGATCAATGATCCTTACGAGATCAAATATCTGAGAAGCGGGACGATCATGAGCTTTGTGGGGCTGGCAGCGGGGATGGTAATAGCCTATTTCTGTGTGGAAATGATGCTGAACAAGACCTTCCGGATCTGGAAGAAGACGTCGTATGTCCGTCTTCTGGTACTGGTACTTGTCGGGCTCGGACTGCTTGCCGGACGCGATTTTAAATATGGAGAGAGCAGTATTCCGTCTGCAGAGCAGGTGGACATGGTCAAGGTCAATGTCCCATATGTAGATGTTAATCTGTATCTTGATCCTCATGAGTATACGGACTGGCTGGATCTGCAAAAGGAAATGTACCGGGAGAGGACGCAGTATATCCGGAGAAATACCATTGACAAAGATACGATGTTCCAGATGGTGTATGTTACGGCAAAGCGTAAAAACGGAAAAGTCAGCCACTGGCAGTATACGATTCCGGACAACTCGAAGGTGCTGCACAATATGCAGGAACTGGTTGAGCAGAAAGATGGACTGGAGAGAAGACTGTTTGCGGGAGAGCTGACCGAAGACGTGCTCGCTGATCTGAATATCGAACTGTACTCAGAGATGGGCGATGAGATGGAAGGACAGACGATGACGTCGATTGATCGTACCAAGCAGGAGATCATTGATGCGATCCGACAGGACATTGAGGATGGCAATCTGACCACGGAGCAGTTCCGGGATCTGATGACTGCAGAAAGACATTATGTGATCGAGATGAAAATTGGGCATCAGAAGGCGGGAGACAACAGCTTTTACAGAACGATCACAGTGGATGAAAACTGCAAAAATCTCCTGAATGTTCTTGAGAGAAAGTGACCCGTACTCTGCTTTACAAAAGAGGGGAAGTTTTATAAAATAGAATAAAGTGCCAAAACAGGTCCGGGCCTCTGGCTCGGATCTGTTTTGTTTATTTACGTTTACAAGAAAATGCTGGCGACGCAGCGAAACGCCAACAAGAACAAGAAAATGGAGATCAATACTATGGCAACATTTGAAGTGACATTAAAAAGAGTGGTAGATGACAGTTATCCGATCGAGATCGGCTTTGATCTGATGGACCAGCTTGTGGCGGATCTGAAGGGGGGACTCACCGGAGGACAGAAAAAGATTGCGGTGATCACGGACAGTATCGTGGAACCGCTGTATGCCCGCCCAATCTGTGACAGACTGGAGCAGGCAGGCTTTGTGGTCCACTGCTTTACATTCCCGGAGGGCGAGCAGAGCAAATGCAGACAGACCAAGGCGATGATCGAGGATGCCATGCTGGAGAAGGGATACCGCAGGGACTGCTGTATCGTGGCAGTCGGCGGCGGCGTGGTGACGGATCTGGCAGGATTTATCGCGGGAACCTTTGGACGGGGGGTTCCGTTTGTCAATTATGCGACGACGCTTCTGGCGGCAGCGGATGCCTCTGTGGGCGGTAAGACTGCGATTGACACGCCGCTTGCGACAAACCTGATCGGTATGTTTAACCAGCCAAAGAAGGTTTACCTGGACATTGCGGCCTGGAAGACTCTTCCGGCCAGACAGATGTCCAGCGGTATGGCGGAGACGATCAAACATGCCTGTCTGGCGGATGCATCCTTTCTGGATTTCCTGGAGACACATATGCAGGAAATCCTGGCCTGTGATGCCGCGTGTTGTGAGCATATGGCAGAGGTAAACTGCCGGGTGAAATATCAGGTGGTGATGCAGGATGAGAGGGAGAGCGGCCTTCGTGAGATTCTGAATCTGGGGCATACGGTGGGAAGGGCCATTGAGACGGTCAGCGGATACCGGCTGATGCACGGTGAGGCGGTATCCATCGGCCTGGTGGCAGAGATGGCATTGTCAGAGAGCCTGGGGTATATGACACCGGCACAGGTGGCGAAGGTGACGGAAGTGCTTGAGATGGCAGGACTGCCGACACAGATCCCGGACTATATCGACCGGGAAGCATTGATCAGGAAACTGTATACCGACAAGAAGGTGAAGAACGGACAGCTTCGTTTTGTGGTGCAGGATGGCATAGGTGCGATCGTGGAGTACGAGCCGGGCAATTTTGCGATTCCGGTCAGCGAAGAAAAGGCCCGTGAGATCATTCTGGCCATGAAGTGATGGATTTGTGGGAGGTTTTTTCAAATATTACAGGAGTGAGGAAGAAGCCTATGAAAAAAGTATTGGGGATTACCTTGTCAATGACACTTGCCGTGAGCTGCCTGGCGGGAGCGCCCGGTGTCTCAGCCGGAAAGGCGGCCCGTAAGCCGGTGCTCAGCCAGAAGAAACTGACGCTCGCTGTGGGCCAGAAGAAGACGATCCGGCTGAAGCGCAGCAAGATCAAAAAAGTGCGCTTTTCCAGCAGCAAAAAGAAGGTGGCAACGGTTTCTAAAAAGGGTGTCGTACGGGCGGTTGCGCCGGGCAGCGCCAGGATCGTTGCCAGATATCAGGGAAAGAAATATGTCTGCAGGGTGAAGGTGGTCGCAGGCACAGCTTCGGCCACTGCGAATCCACAGCCGCCGATATTGCCGTTTCCGAGTGTGTCACCGGAGGAGACGCTGATCCCAAAGGAAAGCCAGACACCGGGCACGCAGGCGAGCCTGGAGCCATCCGCTTCGTCGGATCCTTCAGACAGCGTGAATCCGGCCGGAACGACAGAGCCGACGGACAGCGTGAATCCGGCTGGAACGACAGAGCCGACGGACAGCGGGAATCCATCCGGCTCACAGAGTCCTGCACAGAGCATGTCTCCGGAAGAATCCGGAAAACCACAGGACAGTGAGCCACCGAAGACCAGCAGCCCGGCGGGCTCAGATAAACCGACGGCAGCTCCGGTGATGACGTCTTCTGCCATTCCGGAAATCACCGCAAAACCAAGTTCTACACCTGTAGTAAACCACTCTGAAGTGACCATGTCACAGGCAAGCGGAACCTATCCGTCTGCATTTACACTGACACTGACTTCGACGGAGAACGAGGTTATTTACTATACGACAGATGGCAGTGATCCGAGAACCAGCGATTCCCGGAAGACATATCAGACCGGAATCTCTATCAAGAGCCGCAGTGGAGACAAAAACGTGCTTGCGGCAGTGTCTCCGGAGAAGATCGAGACTTTGAACAGCTATATCTCCGGCAACAGGGTCATGAGCAATATGACGGCACCGTCGGACAATGCGGTGGACAAATGTACAGTGGTCAAAGCGGTCAGCCGGAATGCGCAGGGAAACTACGGAACCGTTGCCACAAATACCTATTTCATCGGTAATATGTCTACGCATATCCAGGGGGCAGCATCCAGTGCCAGTGCAGCCGGACAGAAACTGGCGGTTATCTCGATCTCCATGGACCAGGACGATCTGTTTGACGATGAGGTGGGCATCTATGCCAGAGGAAAAATCTTTCAGGATTCCCTGCAGGAATATATTCGGCAGCATGGCAGCCTGAGCGGGGCGGATGTCGAGCACAATCTGACGTCCAACTTCAAACAGAGGGGGCGTGAGTGGGAACGCAATGCCCACATTGAGTATTTTGAGACGGACGGAACGACGACGACCTGCAGACTGCAGCAGGATTGTGGTATCCGTATCCAGGGCAACTATTCCCGCGAAAATGTACAGAAGAGTTTCCGTCTGTATGCCCGTGATGAATATGGAAAGAAGAACTTCAAGTACGCGTTCTTCCCGGACCTGGAGGATGAGCAGGGGGACACGATCACCAAGTATAAGACTCTGGTTCTCAGAAACGGTGGCAATGACGCATTCAATTATAAGTTCAAGGATGCGTATATGCAGAGTTTCCTGACGGATGTCCAGTGTGAGACGCTGAACTATCGTCCATGCGTTGTGTATCTTGATGGCGAATATTGGGGATATTATCTGTTGCAGAGTGATTACCGGAATAATTACCTGGAGAACAAGTACGGTGTGGACAAGGATCAGGTATTGATCTATAAGGGCAGCGATGAGGCTCAGTATAGTTCCTATGGATACAAGCTGGATGACGGGGATCTGCCGGAGGGAGTGACCGATCAGGGCTATTATCTGCGGGATATGCTGGATTATCTGAAGACGCATGATCTGAGCGGGGATGAAGCATATCAGTATGTGATCGACCACTACATTGATGAGCAGTCCGCACTGGATTATTTTGGAATCATGATCTATCTGAACAATGGCTATGACTGGCCGGGTAAGAACTGGTCCATCTGGAAGACGCAGAATGCCAATCCGAACGTGGCCAAAGAGGACGGCAAGTGGAGATTCTGCCTGTATGATCTGGATCTGACCGGAGTGCCGACCTGGAGCGGTAACGCAGGCTCAGAGTGGAGTTCCAACAACATTGGCACGCTGCTCAACCGGTCTTCGGCCAATGTGCCGGTGACAATATTCCGGAATCTGTATGACAGTGCCACCTTCCGTCAGAAATTGAAGGACACCTTGACGCATCTGGCAAATGATGTCTATACCCGGAGCCGTACCGCTGAACTGACCACCTGGTATATGAATGTCTACAGACCGCTCAATGATCAGTTTGTCCAAAGGTTCAATGCAAACAGAAGTGTGTGGTCCACAGGGGACAGCGGCGTCTATGCAAACCAGGATTTCCTGAATTCCCGGAGAAATTATCTGAATACTCTGCTCAGTTACATTGACAGCTATTCGGATTCAACCAATACGCCGGCACCGGAGACATCCGCGGAGCCGGTCGCGCCGGGAACTACACTTACCTGGACCGGAAACTGGACTAAGGGAGGCAGCTCCAATGTGCAGAGCAGTGTGAGCGCAGGGATGAGTGTGGATGCATCCGGATCGGATTATGTGCAGATCAATCTGTCCGACTGGTCATTTATGGAGAACCCGGTATTGAAGGTGACGGTAGATGACGGATGTGCGGCGGATGTGCGTCTTCACATCTGGGATGCGTCCAAGAAACTGAAGGATCAGTATATGTATCAGAATATTGACCCGTGGGTCGGGACGGAGATCTCGCTGGAAAGCCTGCGGGGAAATACATTTTATATCAATGTGCTGGACGGCAACATGACAAAATTCGAGATTTATGACAAACAATGAGAGGAGTGACCGGTTGTGCCAGGAGTATTGTTTGAGGGTGGAACATTTCGTTCCGTGTTCAGTTGTGGAGTGATGGATGCACTTCTGGATGAAAAGATTGAATTTCCGTATTGCATCGGAGTGTCTGCGGGCAGTGCCTACGGAGTGTCCTATGTGTCGAGACAGAGAGGAAGAAACTGGAGGATCATTGAACATTACCGCAATGATCCACGGTATGTCGGCAAGCGAAATCTGCTGACGGATCACAGTCTGTTCGGTGTGGATTTCGTGTTCCGCACCATTCCGCAGGAACTGGAACCGTTTGACCGCAGGACATTTCAGGACGGACACTGCAAATTTGTGGCGGTGACGACAGATGCACAGACAGGCAAGGCATGCTATTTTACCAATGAGGACGTGGATGATACCTATGAAGTGCTGCTGGCGAGCTGCGCCATGCCATTGCTTCTGCCGCCCGGCAAGATTGGCGGCAGAGAGTATTTTGACGGCGGACTGTCCAATCCGATCCCGATCGACAAACTGCTTCACGACGGACAGAAAAAGGCATTGGTCGTGCTGACCCAGCCGGAGGGCTTTGAGAAGACGTGTCAGGGATCCAACAAGCTCGGAGCACTGGCACTTCGGTACAGATATCCGAAGGTGGCACACCGCATATTGACCCGCTACCACAAGTACAATGAGTCGGTGAAACTGTGCGAGAGACTGGAGCAGATGGGACGGGTCGTGATCATCCGCCCGCAGTATCCGCTGGCCAGCCTGGAGGGTGACATCAAGGTGCTGGAGGCAAGTTATCGGATGGGGTATCGTCTGGCCATGGAAAAGATGGACGAAATCCGGGAACTTTTCCGGTAAATGTGACTTTTTTGAGGATTTCACAGAATTTTTATTCCCTTTTTGTGATAAATGGGGTATAATAGGCACGGTTATAGTAAATAACGGCAGGCGGTGTCTGCAAAATTACAAAATGGAGGGTTCGATTTATGTTAGTTTCAGCAACCGAAATGTTAAAGAAAGCAAAAGCTGGTCACTATGCAGTTGGTCAGTTCAACATCAACAACTTAGAGTGGACAAAGTCTATTCTGTTAACTGCTGAGGAGTTAAAGAGCCCGGTTATCTTAGGTGTATCTGAGGGTGCCGGTAAGTATATGACAGGTTTCAAGACCGTAGCAGCTATGGTTAAAGCTATGGATGAGGAACTGGGAATCACAGTTCCTGTAGCACTTCACTTAGACCATGGTACTTACGAAGGATGCTACAAATGCATCAAGGCTGGTTTTACATCCATCATGTTCGATGGTTCTCATTTCCCATTTGAGGAGAACCTTGCAAAGTCTACTGAGCTGATTCATGTCGCTCACAACTTAGGTCTTTCCATTGAGTGTGAGGTAGGTTCCATCGGTGGTGAGGAAGACGGTGTCATCGGTGCCGGTGAGTGTGCTGATCCGGAAGAGTGCAAGATCATTGCAGATCTGGGTGTTGATATGCTGGCAGCAGGTATCGGTAACATTCATGGTAAGTACCCAGAGAACTGGGCAGGACTGAGCTTTGAGACTCTGGATGCGATCCAGGCAAAGACAGGTGAGATGCCATTAGTTCTTCACGGTGGTACAGGTATTCCTGCTGACATGATCAAGAAAGCCATCTCACTTGGCGTTTCCAAGATCAATGTAAACACAGAGTGCCAGTTATCCTTCCAGGAAGCTACCCGCGAGTACATCGAGGCCGGCAAGGACAAAGAGGGCAAAGGATTTGATCCTCGTAAGCTGTTAGCTCCTGGTGCAGAGGCTATCAAGGCTACTGTAAAAGAGAAGATGGAATTATTTGGATCCGTTGGTAAAGCATTTGAATAATCAGACATGACCAGATCATGATACGAGGAACAGCTTTGCAGTCGCTTCGGCTGCAAAGCTGTTTGCGTATACAGTTGAGTGAGAGAGTGATTATGACCAAAAAAGAATTTTTGACCATTATGGGAGAGACGCTGGCACAGTCGCTGCCGTCCGCTGTGGTTCAGGAGAATATCCGGTATTATGATGCATATTTTCAGAACAGTGGCAAGAGCGAGGAAGCGGTCTGTGAGGAGCTGGGAGATCCGCGTATGATCTGCCGGACCATTATCAGCAGCTATGAAGCAGGACATGGACAGGAGGGTACACGTCCGGTTCATGAGGTATATGAAGAGCAGTCTTACACCTATGAAGGAACTGCGCAGACAGGGATCTGGGACCGGATCAAGAGTGTGGCGATCGGCGTGGCTGTGATACTGGTTGTCTTTATTATACTGGGTGCTCTGCTGAAATTTACCGTAACAGTACTCGTTCCGATTGCGCTGGTGATCATTGCAATCCGGATCGTTGCGGAGTTTTTCCGCAAGTAAGAGAACAGGTTAGAAGAGGAAGAACGTATGTATAAGATATTATGCAAAGACGGACGCGCGAAGCGGGCGGAGTTTACAACTGTGCATGGTACGGTCCAGACACCGGTGTTTATGAATGTCGGGACGATCGGCGCGATCAAGGGAGCTGTGTCCACGGATGATCTTCGCGACATCCGCACCCAGATCATGCTGTGCAACACCTACCATCTCCATGTGAGACCGGGCGATGACGTGGTTCATGATATGGGAGGTCTTCATCGCTTTGCGGTGTGGGACAAACCGATCCTGACTGATTCCGGTGGATTTCAGGTGTTTTCCCTGGCGGGGCTGCGCAAGATCCGGGAGGAGGGTGTGACGTTCCGCTCCCACATTGACGGTCACAGGATTTTCATGGGACCGGAGGAGAGTATGCAGATCCAGTCCAATCTGGCATCGACGATCGCCATGGCATTTGACGAATGTCCGCCACATCCTGCCACGCGCAAGTACATGCAGGATTCTGTGGATCGCACGAGCCGCTGGCTGGAGAGATGCAAGAAAGAGATGGATCGTCTGAATCGGTTGGAGACAACGATCAACCCTGAGCAGATGCTGTTTGGAATCAACCAGGGCGGTACCTTTGAGGACATCCGCATTGAGCATGCCAAGCGTATTTCGGAACTGGATCTGGATGGGTATGCGTTAGGTGGTCTGGCGGTGGGCGAGAGCCATGAGCAGATGTACCACATTCTGGATGAGACCGTCCCATATCTTCCGGAGGACAAGCCGACGTACCTGATGGGTGTCGGAACTCCGGCCAATATTCTGGAATCCGTGGAGAGAGGTGTCGATTTCTTTGACTGTGTCTATCCTGCGCGAAACGGGCGCCATGGACATGCCTACACCAATCACGGCAAGATGAATCTGATGAATGCACGGTATGAGCGCGACGACAGACCATTGGATGAAACCTGTGACTGTCCGGTATGCCGCAAATACTCCAGAGCCTACATCAGACATCTGTTAAAGGCCAAGGAGATGCTGGGGCTGCGTTTTATGGTGACACACAATCTGTATTTCTACAATCACCTTATGGAAGAAATTCGGGAAGCGATCGAACAGGGTCGTTTTCAGGACTATAAAAAAGCAAAATTAGAACAGTTGAATGGAGGATTATCATGAGTACAATCAGTTTTCTGGCAGGAAATGCCGCAACAGGAGGTCAGCAGATCGTTTCAATGATCGTTATCTACGCCGCAGTAATCGGTGTATTCTGGTTTTTTGCGATCCGTCCGCAGAAGAAAAAGCAGAAGGAACACGATTCGCTTCTGACCACGCTGGAGCGCGGAGACAGTGTGCTGACAACCAGTGGATTTTACGGCGTGATCGTGGACATTACCGATGAAGTTGTGATCGTTGAGTTCGGTAACAACAAAAACTGCCGTATCCCGATGCGCAAAGAAAATATTGTCGAAATCGACAAGCAGAGTTCGGAGAAATAATCCGGCGATGCAGACTGACGGGAATGCTTGCCAATAAACACGGAACTATGGTATAATGACCGTTAGTTTGGTCGTTTGTCCCATGCAGGAGCAGACGGCCGCAAAGTAGTTAGTAAAAAGGAGATAAGTAACATGAAGAGCAAGAGAAAAGGACTGCTCAGCCTTATTGTTGTGCTGGCAGTCATCGCATTCTGTGGTTACACCACTCTGGTGGGTCTTGGTTCGGCTCACAAGGGAAGCGCACAGAATATCCGACTGGGTCTTGATCTGGCCGGTGGTGTCAGCATCAAGTATCAGGCGACCAAGAGCAATCCGACCGATACAGAGATGAAGGACACGATTAGCAAGATGCAGAAACGTGCCGAGGTATACAGTACCGAGTCTTCTGTAGTCCAGGAGGGCAGCAACCGTATCGTTATCGACATTCCTGACGTAGACGATTCCTCCGCAGAGGAAGTACTTCAGGGTATGGGAAAAGAAGGTTCCCTGGATTTCGTCTACGTGGATGACCTGGAGAAGGATGATGACGGAAATGTCAAATACGACAAGGACAACCACGTAAGTTATAAGAAGTCCGATGTCATCTGCAGCGGTTCTGATGTCAAGAAGGCGGAGGCCGGAACGACACAGGACCAGACCACCAAGAACAAAGAATATGTGGTAGATCTGACCTTCACCTCCAAGGGTGGAAGAAAGTTTGCAAAGGCTTCTACCAAGGCTTATGAGGACGGCAAAAAGCAGATTTACATCATTTATGACGGAGAGGTTCTTTCCGCACCGGCTGTACAGTCAGCCATCACCGACGGAAAATGTCAGATTTCCGGAAGCTTCAAGACATACGATGAGGCAGAAGAACTGGCCAGCGGTATCCGTATCGGTGCCCTGCCTCTGGAACTCAAGGAGATCCAGTCACAGGTAGTAGGTGCACAGCTTGGTCTTGATGCCATCAACACCAGTTTGATCGCCGGTGCGATCGGTTTTGCACTGATCATCTTATTCATGATCGTGATTTACCGTATTCCTGGTGTGGCAGCATCTATTGCTCTTTGCTTATATCTGGTAGCTCTGCTGGTAGTGCTCAATGTACTGGATATCACACTGACTCTTCCTGGTGTGGCAGGTATTATCCTGAACCTTGGTATGGCGGTGGATGCCAACGTCATTATCTTTACCCGTATCCGGGAGGAACTGGCCAAGGGTAAATCCGTACAGACCAGTATCAAACTTGGTTTTGACAAGGCTCTGTCCGCGATCGTCGATGGTAACGTGACCACCCTGATCGCAGCAGCCGTTCTGTATATGAAGGGATCCGGTACCGTTAAGGGATTCGCAACGACCCTGGCTATTGGTATCGTATTATCCATGTTTACTGCGCTGTACATTACCCGCGTGGTTCTGAATGCATTCTATGCACTGGGACTGAACAAGGCGAAGTTCTTCGGTGTGGAGAAGGAGCGCAAGACCATCCCATTTGTAAAGCACAGAAAGAAGTTCTTTGCAATCTCCGGTGTTCTGATCGCAGCATGTATCGTTATGCTCTTTGTCAATAAGGCGACGATCGGCAACGTATTAAATTACGGTCTGGATTTCATGGGTGGTACTACTTATGACATTACCTTTAACAGCGACACCAAGGTAGACACTGATCTGAAGAAAGATATTGAGAAGACATTTATCGATCTGAGCGGCTCCAATGATGTCGTGATCTCTGACGTGGCAGGTGAGAATGCACTGTCTGTCAAGACCGTCGAACTGAGCGAGAGTCAGAGAAACAAACTGACAGATACCCTGGTAGACACCTACAAGGTAAAAGAGGATAATATCCAGTGGCAGACCATCAGTGCATCTGTATCTGATGAGATGAAGAGTGACGCGATCATCGCCGTTATTGTGGCAGCGATCTGTATGCTTCTGTATATCTGGTTCCGTTTCAAGGATATTGTCTTTGCAGGATCCGCCGTACTCGCATTGCTGCATGACGTACTGGTAGTACTGCTGGTATATGCAGCGGTTCGTATTTCCGTAGGTAACACATTCATTGCATGTATGCTGACGATCGTCGGTTACTCCATCAATGCAACGATCGTTATCTTCGACCGTATCCGTGAGAATCTGGGTACGAAGAAAAGTCCGGAGGCGATTGAGAAACTGGTCAATGAGAGTATCACTCAGACCCTGACACGTAGTATCAATACCTCATTGACGACCTTCATCATGGTATTCATGCTTGCACTGCTCGGTGTGGAGTCTGTCAGAGACTTTGCAGTACCACTGATGGCAGGTATCATCTGCGGTGCTTATTCTTCCGTATGTATCACAGGTACCCTGTGGTTTGTATTAAAGAAGGGAAAACTTGCACATAACCATACAAAATAATGATCCGGTAGTTCCGGATAAACCAAGAGGCGTGCTCTCAGAGTGATCTGAGAGCACGCCTCTTTTGCGGAGTAAGAGAAAATTGCTGTAATGCAGCGAAACGTTAATCTTCAAGCCGGGCGGTAAAGCTGACCCAGTCGCCAAGAGTGTCTCTGGACTGAATGCGGAAATGGTGTTCCACCAGAGCCTGTTCTACGAGATCGGCTTTCTCGGCCAGAATACCGGAGGAGATAAAGAGTCCGCCGGGCTGCAGAAATTCCGGAATGACACCGGCCAGCGGGATGATCACATCTGCCAGGATATTGGCCACGACGATCTGGAACGGCTCAGGATGCATGGCGTGTACCTGGGAAGAATCCTCCAGAATATTAGCCTGGATCGCTGTGAGTCTGGAATCGTCGAGGTGGTTGAGCGATGCGTTTTCCAGCGTACCGGTGACTGCACTCGGGTCAATATCCAGACAGAAGGCAGAGAGTGCACCGCTGATCAGGGCGGAGATGGCGAGTATGCCGCTGCCACAGCCTGCGTCCAGAATGGTGGTGTCAGGGCGGATGTGTTTGCGCAGAGCCAGGAGACACAGTTTGGTCGTCTCATGGGTGCCTGTGCCAAACGAGGAACCCGGCTCGATCTCAAGAATATGATCCTGCGGAGTAGCAAAGTCGGGACGGTCTTCCCAGACCGGTTTGATGATAATATCCGGTGCGACCCGGAATGCCGTAAAGTTTTCTTTCCATTTGTCTTTCCAGTCCGCATCGTCCTGTATCGAACAGATGATGTCCGGCTCCGGAAATCCCCATGCGGCAAAGTCGGAACGGATGGCCTGTACCAGCTCATCGGGCGGAAGTATCTCGACAGATTCTTCCAGCCGCTCATCACGCAGGGAGGAGCCGGTGCTGTAAAAGTCCATCTCCTCGTCCTGCGGCTGCGTGTAGAAGGTCAGAACCGCGGTTCCGTCATCGACGCCGCGGTCCGCAGGAATATCGGTGTACATCTGCTTTTCTTCCTCGGGAGTCAGGGGCACATGATCTGTGACCTCAAACCCGGTAATCCCGTGTGCATACAGGATCTCACCGGCCAGTTCTGCGGCTGCGGTCGTCGTCCTGCATTCGTATTTGATCCATTTCATTTGTGATGATGATTCCTTTCTTTTATTATGAAAACCTAAGAAAAAATGTGCGAAATCTGTGTTACAATAACACAGTAAGTATACCAGACGGAGGAAGTATTGACAATGAAGCAGTGGATGTACCGCCCGCACAGGGCGAAGCTGGATCTGATCGCCGACAGATACCATATTTCGGAGAATCTGGCGGAAATCTTGATCAAGAGAGGACTGTATGACTGGGAGAGTATGGACGAATATCTGTATCCCGGCATGGATCAGATCAGTCGTCCACAGATGTTAAAGGATGCCGGGAGGGCTGCCGGCCTGCTCTGGGAGAAGATACAGAACCACAGGAGGATCTGTGTCATCGGAGATTACGATGTGGACGGGATCATGTCCAGTTACATTCTGGTGAGTTCACTGCAAAGGCTTGGCGGGGATGTGATCTGGAGACTGCCTCACCGTGTCCGGGATGGATACGGCATCCGGGATTACATGGTGGAGGAGGCTGTAGAGCGCGGCGCAGATACGATCATTACCTGTGACAATGGGATTTCTGCACTGGCGGCAGCCGAAAAAGCCAGGGAGGCCGGGGTGACCTATATCATCACCGATCACCATGAGATCCCCCGGGATCCTGAGGGAAATGAAGTGATTCCTGTGGCGGATGCGGTGGTGGATCCCCATCAGGAGGCCTGTCCGTATCCGTGGAAACAGATTTGTGGTGGTGTGGTTGCCTGGCAGCTTATGCGTCTGCTGTATGAGCAATACGCAGGGGCGGCCTACGATGACAATATGATCGTCTTTGCTGCGATCGCCACGGTGGGGGATGTGATGCCCCTGAAGAAAGAAAACCGTGTGATCGTCCGGGAGGGACTCGCCAGGATTGACCGGACCGGCAACTGCGGACTGGATGAACTGATCCGCCTGCAGGAATTTCAGCGGGCTGTGACGGCGCGGGATATCGGCTTTCGGATCGGTCCCTGCCTGAATGCCGCAGGGCGTCTGGAGGATGCGGGGCAGGCACTGGAACTGCTGCTTGAGGACAACCCTTCCCGGGCGGAAAAGCGGGCGTTGGAGCTGTTCCGGCTCAATGAGGAGCGCAAGACCATTACACAGAAAGCGGTGGACACCGCCGAGGAGGAGATCCGGAAGATGGATCTGTCGGAATATCCTGTGCTGGTGCTTGCACTGGAGGACTGTCCTGAGAGTGTGGCCGGGATCGTGGCCGGCAGGATCCGGGAGAAGTATTACCGGCCTGCGATGATCCTGACCGGTGGGCAGGAACGATGGAAGGCATCCGGACGGTCAATACCGGGATATCATATGCAGCGGGAACTGACTGCCTGTCAGGATCTTTTGCTGGAATACGGAGGGCATGCGCTGGCAGCCGGATTTTCACTGCTGCCGGATAATCTGGAGGCGTTTCGGGAAAGATTATATCAGAACTGTACCCTGACACAGGAGGATTTCACTGAGAAAATCTCACTGGACTGCGTGTCGGATTTTGGGGCGATCGGACGAGATCAGGTGGAGGAACTGGAACTGCTGGAGCCGCTGGGACAGGAAAATGAGGGGGCACTGTTTGCACACCGGGCGGTGGATCTGGCACGGGTCTATCTTTGTGGCCGGGAAAAACAGATCGGGAAGTTCACCGCCAGAGAGGGCGGACAGTATTATACCCTGACCGATTTTCATGTGGACCAGGGGGTGCAGGCAGTCGTTCTGGAACGATATGGACAGGAGATGTGGGATGCCCTTCTGGCGGGCAGGGCACAGGGCTGTCTGGTCGATGTATTATATATTCCGGAGATCAGCAGCTACAGTGGGAACGTAGAATTTATTGTCAGAGACAGCCGTTGATGGCAAAAGGTTCAATGAAATGACGGTTTCTGACATTTTTCTTGTGAAAAATGTAGGAAAAACGCAGAAATGCAAAATTCCGTTTGAACTTTGCCAAAAACTTGTTATAATGGTAAGTGCACACGATTTTTTTGAGGAAAGGAGATACAATCAAATGGTTGGCAGTGATATTGGAATTGATTTGGGAACAGCGAATGTGCTGGTTTATATAAAGGGTAAGGGCGTTGTGTTAAGAGAGCCATCCGTCGTGGCATTTGACCGCGATACAAATAAGATTAAAGCAATCGGGGAGGATGCACGTCTGATGCTTGGACGTACTCCGGGCAACATTGTTGCTGTCCGTCCTCTGCGTCAGGGTGTTATCTCTGACTATACCGTAACGGAGAAGATGCTTCGTTACTTCATCCAGAAGGCCTGTGGAAAGACCAGATTCAGAAAGCCGCGTATCAGCGTCTGTGTACCAAGTGGTGTTACAGAGGTGGAGAAGAAGGCGGTAGAGGATGCTACTTATGAGGCAGGTGCCCGTGAGGTGGCTATCATTGAGGAACCTATCGCAGCAGCGATCGGAGCAGGAATCGATATTTCCCGTCCTTGTGGTAACATGATCGTAGATATCGGAGGCGGTACCGCAGATATTGCAGTTATCTCCCTGGGAGGTACTGTGGTCAGCGAGTCCATCAAGGTGGCCGGTGATAACTTTGATGATGCGATCGTGCGTTACATGCGTAAGACACATAACCTTCTGATCGGTGAGCGCACCGCAGAGGAGATCAAGATCAACATCGGATCTGCATATCAACGTCCGGAGGTTGTGACCATGGATGTCCGTGGACGTAACCTGGTGACCGGTCTTCCAAAGACCATTACCGTGACCTCTGATGAGACGATGGAAGCCTTAAAAGAGATCACTTCACAGATCGTGGAAGCAGTACACACCGTTCTGGAGAAGACTCCACCAGAACTTGCGGCAGATATTTCTGACCGTGGTATTGTGCTGACAGGTGGCGGAAGCCTTCTGTATGGTCTGGAGGAACTGATCGAGGAGCGTACAGGCATTACCACGATGACAGCCGAGGATCCTATGACAGCCGTAGCGATTGGTACCGGCCAGTTCGTAGAGTTCCTGAGTGGAAAAAGAGACAATTAATGAGACAAACCGGGCCACTGTATATGCAGTGGCCTTTTTTATGTAATAGGAAAATGCTGTAATGTGAAAAAGGCTCCGCGAGGATGTGCATCTCGCGGAGAAGAAGTATGCACTGGCAGGATACCGGAGAAAGGAAGAAACCATGGGAAAATGGGAAGGATATGTGGAGAAGATCGTATACCGGCATCCCGACAACGGATATACGGTACTACAGTTGTCGAATGAAGGAGACGATGATCTGTGCTGCGTCGGCTATTTCTCCTATGTGGCGGAGGGACAGTATCTGGAGGTGACCGGAAAAGAAGTGGTTCACAAGGATTACGGGCCGCAGATCCAGATGGAGAGCTTTGAGGAGAAGCAGCCACAGAATGCCCTGGCGATGGAACGCTATCTGGGATCCGGGGCCATCAAGGGCATCGGAGCAGCGCTGGCAGCCAGGATCGTGCGCAAATTTGGCGATGATACCTTCCGTGTGATCGAGGAGGAACCGGAGCGGCTGGCAGAGGTCAAGGGCATCAGTCAGGCGATCGCGATCCGGGTGGCCAATCAGTTCCAGGAGAAACAGCAGATGAGACAGGCCATGTTGTTTTTACAGGACTATGGGATCTCCATGAACATGGCTGTCAAGATCTACAAGTTCTACAAGGATGACATCTATGAGATCCTCAGGACGGATCCATACCGGCTGGCACAGGATATCGGAGGAATCGGCTTTAAGATTGCTGACAGTATTGCCAGACATGGCGGGTTTGAGCAGGATTCGCCAAACCGGATCCGGGCAGGAATCCTGTATTATCTGCAGCAGTCCGGCGGGCAGGGACACTGCTATCTGCCACAGCAGGAGATGGTGGCGGGAGCCAGTGAACTGCTGGCTGTCGAGCCGGAGCAGGTGGAGGCACAGATCGATGATATGAGCCTGAACAAACAGATCCTGGTCCGTGAGGTGGAGGGCGTGCGGTGTCTCTATGCGAGCACGATGTATTACATGGAACTGAACTGTGCGCGGATGCTTCTGGATCTGAATATGGATTTTACGGTGAAGGAGGAGGCGCTTCGCAAAAAGGTCCGGCGGATCGAACAGCAGGAGCAGGTGGAACTGGATGAACTGCAGCGGGAGGCGGTGCTTCAGGCTATGCAGCACGGGATCATGATCCTGATGGGAGGTCCCGGTACCGGAAAGACGACCACGATCAATATGATCACAAAGATGTTTGAGGAGGAAGGGCTTGAAATCCTTCTTGCAGCACCTACCGGCAGAGCTGCCAAGCGGATGAGCGAGACTACCGGCTATGAGGCACAGACGATCCACCGCCTATTGGAGATCAATGGCAATCCCGAGGGACAGGATCGGCAGGGAATGCATTTTGATCGCAATGAGCTCCAGCCGCTGGAGGCCGATGTGGTGATCGTCGATGAGATGTCTATGGTGGATATCTATCTGATGAATGCCCTGCTCAAGGCATTAGTACCGGGAACCAGATTGATCCTGGTGGGAGATGCGAACCAGCTTCCTTCGGTGGGCCCGGGCAATGTTCTCAAAGATATGATCCAGGCCGGATTCTGTCCTGTCGTTCATCTGACACGGATATTCCGGCAGGCGGCCAGAAGTTCGATCGTTATGAATGCCCACAGCATTAACCGGGGAGAGCCGATCGTGCTGGATACCAGACACCGCGATTTCCTGCATCTGGAGAGGCAGGACAGCCAGTCTGTTCTGGCGGCCATGGTGGAGCTGATCATGAACCGTCTGCCCGGCAATGTAGCGGAATCGCCGCGTGATATCCAGGTACTCTCTCCGATGCGGCGCGGAGAACTGGGCGTAGAAAATCTCAATCTGGTACTCCAGCAGTATATGAACCCTCCGATGCCTGACAGGCTGGATCGTGAATTTCATGGTGTCCTGTTCCGGGAGCAGGATAAGGTCATGCAGATCCGCAACAATTATCAGCTTCACTGGACCAAGAGGACACCCTACGGCGATATTTTTGAGGAGGGCGATGGCATTTTCAACGGAGACTGCGGTGTGATCGAGGAGATCAGCGTTCCCGGAGAGTGTGTGCGTATCCGGTTTGATGAGGACCGCGAAGTGGAGTATGATTTTGGGGACATGGACGAGATTGAACTCGCCTATGCTATCACGATCCACAAATCACAGGGAAGTGAGTATCCGGCAGTGGTTCTTCCGATCCTCGGCGGGCCGCGGATGCTGTTTAACCGCAATCTGCTGTATACTGCGGTGACCAGGGCAAAGAATTGTGTGACGATCGTGGGAAGCCGTGCGATGGTACAGCAGATGATCGACAATGTACATGAGCAGAGGAGATATTCTACACTGGGGCTGCGCATCCGCGAGATGCAGCAGGAGATGAACGAGGGCTGACACAATGATACTAAAAAGGTATCAGCGAGGCAGCCGGGGGACTACAGAGGAATTGCAAAAAATGACGGGAAAAGTGGGAGATTGCGATGGGAGAGAATATGCGTCAGATGGCAGGGGCGGTCGTGGATCAGATCGCCTCGCTGGTCTATCCGCCAAGATGTGCGGTGTGTGACAGGGTGCTGCGGGTGGGACGGTCTATGCATTGTCCGGGATGTCTGGGGCATCTGCGCCCGGTGAAAGAGCCGTTATGTTGTAAATGCGGGAAACCGCTGGCGGAGGAGGCACTGTATTGTACGGACTGTGCGCAGAAACAGACGACATTTCTATATGGCTATGGGATGTTTGTGTACGACCGGGCATTGCAGACATCCATATTGCGTTTCAAATATCATGGGCGGCGGGAATATGCCGCATTCTACGCGTTTCAGATGTATCAGAAATATGGAAGCTGGCTTGCGGCCAATCAGATTCAGGCGCTGGTGCCGGTGCCGGTTCACAAAAACCGATTTCGAAAAAGAGGATATAATCAGGCTGCTCTGCTGGCAAGAGAACTTGGGAGGCTTACTGGCATTCCGGTCAGAGAAGATCTGGTGCTGCGATGTCGTGACACGCTTCCGCAGAAACAGATGGGAGGGGCTGTGAACCGTCTGGCAAATCTGCGGGAGGCGTTTTGTCCGGGAGAGATCAGGGCAGGACACACCGGCCTGCAAAGGGTTGTATTGATTGATGATATCTATACGACCGGAAGTACGATTGAGGCTTGTGCACAGGTACTTTGTGCCCTGAAAATTCCGGCGGTTTTTTTCCTGACGATCGGCATTGGAGAATAAAAATTAAAAAAATTTAACTTTTTGTATTGACTTGATGTGGGAGAATAGAATATACTCAAGTACAGAAATTTGGAGGAAGTCTATGATAACATCGAGAATAATTGCCACAGGTGCCTGTGTGCCTGAGCTGGTCGTGACCAATGACGACCTGGCAGGGATCGTGGACACCAGTGATGAGTGGGTGACAAAGCGGACCGGCATCTCGCGCAGACACATCTCTCAGGGAGAGAATCTGTCAGATCTGGCGGCGCAGGCGGCGCAGCAGGCATTGCAGAGGGCCGGCATGGACGGCGAACAGGTGGATATGATCCTTGTGGCGACAGTCACACCGGACTACGGAACACCGAGCACGGCATGTCAGGTGCAGAAGGCCATCGGTGCGACCCGTGCGATCGCGTTTGATCTGACTGCGGCGTGTTCGGGATTTCTGTTTGGACTCAGTGTGGCAGACAAGTATATAAAGAGTGGTGTCGTAAACAACGCTCTGGTGATCGGCGGAGAGGTTCTCTCCAAGATCGTGGACTGGACAGATCGTGGAACCTGTGTATTGTTTGGGGACGGAGCCGGCTGTGCGCTGGTGGAGCGTTCCGATGAAGCCGGGATCCAGATCGAGGAGATCGGTACGGATGGTTCCAAGTGGGAGGTACTTACCTCCGGCTATGTACCGGCTGCCAATGCCTTTAATGAGGTGGAACCGCTGGGACATACCGGTTATATTTCCATGGATGGCCGTGAGGTGTTTAAGTTTGCCACCAAAAAAATAGTATCCAGCGTGACATCTGTGCTGGAAAAGGCCGGTCTGGAGGCGGATCAGATCCGCTATTTTGTGCCACATCAGGCCAATGCGAGGATTGTAGAGACCGCAGCGAAGAAACTGAAGGTTCCGATGGAAAAGTTTTATGTAAATATAGAGGAGTATGGAAATACTTCGGCGGCCAGTATTGCACTGGCTCTCAACGAACTGCAGGAAAAAGGATTGTTGGAACGGGGAGACCGCATTGTGCTGTGTGGATTCGGCGGCGGACTTTCCTGGGGAACGATTTTGTTGACCTGGTAGCGGAAAGTGTGTTACTGTTTAATTACAGTCAATATATATCATTTAGGAGGACAAAAACATGGTATTTGAGAAGATTAGAGACATTATTGCAGAGCAGACAGACAAGGATCCAAGCGAGATTACATTAGAGACCAATGTAAAAGAGGATCTGGATGCAGACTCTCTGGACCTGTTCCAGATTGTCAATGATATCGAGGATGAGTTCGGTGTATCTATCGACGATCCGGAGTCTATCGTGACAGTGCAGGATGTTGTAAATCTGGTGGAGAAGAATCAGTAATCCTGTGTATTCTTACAAAAGAATACGGGAATGCATAACGGCGTCCCTTTTGGGGACGTCGTTGCGTTTTCGGGAAATGTAGAGTCAGAAACTACATCAGATAGATTGACTGACCCTGTGATTTGGAGATATGAAAAAACAGATCATGGGAGACCAAGAAAATGCGTCTGCCACCGGCCGGAGGCAGCGTCTGGAAAGGCAGAAAAACGATGAAAACAGTATTTATGTTCAGCGGACAGGGTTCGCAATATGCCGGAATGGGCAAAGAACTATATGAAAACTATGAGACCGCCAAAAAGGTGTTTGACACCGCAGATGAGGTGCTGGGATATTCGATCTCCCGCATCTGTTTTGAGGATGAACAGATGTTGGGGCAGACGGAGTTTGCGCAGCCGGCCATCCTGACCATGAGCATTGCGGCGATGGAAGTATTAAAGGAGCATGGGATCCGGGCGGATATGACCGCAGGACTGAGCCTTGGCGAATATTCAGCATATGTGGCCAGCGGTGCGATGAAGTTTGAGGAGGCTGTGGCTCTGGTTCAGAAGCGTGGAAAATTCATGGCGGAGGCTGTGCCGTCGGGGCAGGGAGCCATGTATGCGGTTATCGGGCTGGATACGGAACTTGTGGAGCAGGCCTGCGAACAGGCGGAAAAGTCGGGCAATGGACTGGTGATCCCTGCCAACTACAACTGTCCGGGACAGACGGTGATCGCCGGAACCGCACAGGCGGCGCAGGAGGCAGCAGAGATTGCCAGGGAGATGGGCGCAAAGATGGCTGTGAAGCTGAAGGTCAGCGGTCCGTTCCATACACCACTTCTGGAACCGGCTGCAAAACGGCTGTCTCCGGAATTACAGAAGTTGGAGATTGGGGAGATGGAGATTCCGGTCTATACCAACGTGGATGCCTCCGTGGTGGCATCCTCTCAGGAGATCGTGCCGATCCTCGAGAAGCAGATCGTGAGTCCGGTGCGCTTCGAGGATATTGTGCGCAATATGAATGCAGCCGGAGCAGATACTTATATTGAACTGGGGCCGGGCAAATCCCTGTGTGGCTTTGTCAAGAGAACCCTGAAGGGGATGACGATCCTGAATGTGGAGGATCAGAAATCCCTGGAGAAGACATTGAGCAAACTTGCACAGGCGTAAGGCCGGAGAAAAGGAGATCAGAGAATGTTACAGGAAAAAAATGTGATCGTCACGGGCGGAGCCAAAGGTATCGGCAAAGCCGTGGCACTGGCCTTTGCAGCGCAGGGTGCCAACATTGCCCTGAATTACCACAGTCATCTCGATGAGACCGTGGTTCGGGAGATTGAGGCATATGGCGTAAAGTGTATGGCCGTGGCCGGGGATGTGGGAGACTTTGCATTTGCGCAGGATTTTACCGCCCGGGTCAAAAAAGAATGGGGCAGTATCGATGTGCTGGTGAATAATGCCGGCATCACCAGGGATACCCTGATCATTGGCATGAAAGAGGAACAGTTTGATGAGGTGATCCGGACGAATCTGAAGGGAACCTTTAATATGATACGCCACGTCAGCAAAGTTATGCTTCGACAGAAAAGTGGAAGCATTGTCAATATGGCATCGGTCGTAGGAGTGTCCGGCAATGCAGGACAGGCCAACTATGCAGCGTCCAAGGCGGGTGTGATCGGACTGACCAAATCGGTGGCCAAAGAACTGGCATCCAGAGGGATCACCTGCAATGCGATCGCACCCGGATATATTGAGACGGACATGACGGCAGTGCTCAAAGAGGAGATCCGGCAGCAGATCATGAACACCATTCCGCTGGGATGCGGCGGCAGCGTGAAAGATGTGGCAGATGCAGCTGTCTTTCTGGCGACAAACCGCTATATTACCGGGCAGGTACTTCATGTAGACGGCGGCATGGTGATGTAGGAAACAGTAGTGTATGGAAAGAGATGAGGAAACGACAATGAACAGAGTAGTGGTTACGGGCATGGGCGCGGTAACTCCGATCGGAAATACCGTGGAGGAATACTGGAACGGATTGAGGAACGGAAAGTGTGGGATCGATGTGATCTCAAAGTTTGATGCCAGCGGATTTAAGGCAACGGTGGCTGCTGAGGTGAAGAATTTTGATCCGGAACAGTACATGACGAAAAAAGAAGTGAAGAGAAATGACATGTACAGTGTGTATGGCATGGCTGCCGCTGTACAGGCATTTGAAGACAGCAGACTGGACATGGAGCAGGAAGATGCACAACGTGTCGGTGTTATTGTGGGAAGCGGGATCGGCGGACTGGTGACGATACAGGAGCAGGTGACGAAAATGAAAGAAAAGGGGCCTGCAAGGGTCTCTCCTCTGTTTATCACCATGACGATCGGGAACATGGCGGCAGGAAATATTGCGATCCGTTTTGGAGCAAAGGGAGTCTGCGAAAATATTGTGACCGCCTGTGCGAGTGGAACAAACTGCATCGGCGAGGCGTACCGCAACATCAAACACGGTTATCTCGATGTTTGTTTTGCCGGTGGAACCGAGAGTGCGATCAGTGAGATCGGCGTAGCGGGATTCCAGAATCTGACCGCCCTGTCCAATAATCCGGATCCGAAGAGTGCGTGCCGTCCGTTTGATAAGGAGCGTGATGGTTTTGTCATGGGAGACGGTGCCGGGGTACTGATCCTGGAGGAACTGGAACATGCCCGTGCAAGAGGTGCAAAGATTTACGCGGAGGTCGTCGGATATGGAGTGACAGCGGATGCCTATCATATTACGGCACCATGTCCGGATGGTGACGGCGCAGCCAGAGCAATCCGGATGGCCATGGATGAAGCCGGTGCCGCACCGGATGAGATCTCCTATATCAATGCGCATGGAACCAGCACACACGCCAACGACGAGGGAGAGACAGCAGCGATCAAAAAGGCTCTGGGAGAAGCGGCTAAGAATGTGCCGGTCAGCTCCACCAAGTCTATGACCGGTCATCTTCTGGGCGCGGCTGGCGCGATAGAGGCTATCGCCTGCGTCAAGGCACTGGAGGAAGACTTCCTTCCTCCGACGATCAATTACCATACACCGGATGAGGCCTGTGATCTGGACTATATTCCAAATGTGGGACGCGAAGTACCGCAGACAAAATATGCTATGTCCAATTCTCTGGGATTCGGAGGACATAATGCAGTGCTATGCTTCAAAAAATGGGAAGACCGGTAGGAAACGAGAAACACTGCGTCTGTAAAATGGAGGTTGGTAATCATGAATTACAATGAAGTTAAAGAGTTGATGTCTTTGTTTGAGGAATCAGATCTTCGTGAAATGGATCTTTCCATGGACAATGTCAGTGTCAGATTCAGCCGTAATACCGGCTCTGCGGTGCCGGCAGCACCGGTGGCTGTGCCGATGGCCGGAAATGCCTGTGGGATGCCGGCTGCATCCGGTGTGCCGGAATCCTCAGTCGGACAGGAGAAAGAATCTGGGGAAGATTCAGGACAGAATGAAGGAAGCGCGCAGCCGGAAGGGGTCTATGTAAAGTCTCCGATCGTCGGGACCTTCTATGCAAGTTCTGCACCGGATAAACCACCTTATGTGAAGGCTGGAGACCATGTGGCACCAGGAGATGTTCTCTGTATCATAGAGGCGATGAAGTTTATGAATGAGGTGCCAAGTGATGTGGAAGGAACGGTTGCCGAGGTTCTGGTGCAGGATGGAGAATTTGTGGAGTACGGACAAAATCTGTTCCGTGTAGTATAAAACGTGTGTCCTGAAAATTGGACATAGAAAAAGGAGGCAGCACATGGACAACACATCAGAAAACACATCATTGGATATACAGCAGATCATGGAAATCATCCCACACCGTCCGCCGTTTTTGCTGGTGGACCGGATTCTGGAGATAGAACCGGGACGAAGTGTGACAGCGATCAAAAATGTCACAATGAACGAACCATATTTTCAGGGACATTTTCCGGGAGCACCTGTGATGCCGGGAGTGCTGATCGTAGAGGCGATGGCTCAGGCTGGCGCAGTGGCAATCTTATCCCAGGAGGAATTCAAGGGGAAGACCCCGTTTTTCGGTGGGATCAAAAATGCCAAATTCAAAAGGATGGTGGTTCCGGGAGATACCCTGCGGTTTGAAGTGGAGATCGTGAAACTGAAGGGCAGTGCCGGAGTCGGACAGGGGAAGGCTTATGTCGGTGACAAGGTGGCCTGTCAGGCAGAATTTATTTTTATGATTGGGTGATGACATGTTTGATAAAGTATTGATTGCAAATCGGGGGGAGATCGCGGTACGCATTATCCGTGCCTGCCGGGAGATGGGGATCCGCACGGTCGCGGTCTTTTCGGAGGCAGATCGTGAGGCTCTGCACACACAGATGGCCGACGAGGCGGTCTGTATCGGGCCGGCGCGGGCAGCGGACAGTTATCTGAATATGGCGAATATCCTGACGGCTGCTGTCGAGAAGAAGGCGCAGGCTATTCACCCGGGCTTTGGATTTTTGTCCGAGAACAGCACCTTTGCCTCAATGTGCCAGGAGTGTAATATACAGTTTATTGGTCCTCCGGCCGGGGTGATTGATGCCATGGGCAATAAATCCCACGCAAGAGATCTGATGAAACAGGCGGAAGTTCCCGTGATTCCCGGAAGTGATGGGACGGTGGACAGCCTGGAGGAAGCGCTGGAGGTGGCGCAGGATCTTGGATATCCGGTAATGTTAAAGGCGTCCGCCGGAGGCGGCGGCAAGGGAATCCGCATTGTCAGAAAGCCTGAGGAGATGACGGAAGCCTGGGATTCAGCCAGACAGGAATCCCGTCAGGCATTTGGCGATGATTCCATGTATCTCGAAAAATTGATCGAGAAGGCCAGACACATTGAGGTACAGATCCTGGCAGACCGGCAGGGGCATGTGGTTCATCTGGGAGAGAGAGACTGTTCTTTGCAGCGCCGGAATCAGAAGGTGCTGGAGGAATCACCATCTCCGGCAATTGACGAACAGACCAGAACACGCATGTGCCGGGCCGCTGTCCGGGCGGCGAAGATTGCGGGATATGAGAGTGTGGGAACACTGGAGTTTCTGTATGATGAACCGAGTCGTGAGTTCTATTTTATGGAGATGAATACCCGCGTGCAGGTAGAACATCCCGTCACAGAGATGGTGACCGGGGTTGACATTATCAAAGAACAGATCCGGATTGCTGCCGGAGAACCACTGTCAATACGACAGGAAGATGTGCGCATTCTGGGACATGCGATTGAGTGCCGTATCAATGCGGAAAATCCTGATAGGGGATTTGCACCGTGTCCCGGCACGATCGATTTTTTGATGCTGCCGGGCGGTGGACTGGGAGTGCGTGTGGATACGGCGGTGTATGAGGGCTATGAGATCCCACCATATTACGATTCCATGATCGCAAAGGTGATTGTGCACGGCAAGACCAGACAGGAGGCGATCGCCAAGATGCGGAGGTCTCTCTATGAATTTATTCTGGATGGCGTGGATACCAACATGGGCTTTCAGAATCGGATCCTGATGCACCCGGATTTTATCAAAGGACAGTTTAACACCTCATTTCTGGAAGAAAAGGTGCTTGCGGCGCAGACGGAACAGTAGTTAGGAGGAATCGGTCTTGAATCTATTTGGAAAGAGAGAGTATTTTGTCCTGACGCCCAAAGAGGGCAGGAAGAATACCAGAAAGAAGAAGGCACCGGAGCCTTCCATCCCGGATGGAATGTGGATCAAGTGCAATACCTGCAAGTCCATTATCTATCGAAAGGAAGTGGGCCCTTATAAATTATGCCCTGCCTGTGATGCTCATTTTCGGATGAGTCCGCAGGAAAGGATACGGATTCTTTGTGATGAGGGCAGTTTTAAGGAGATGGATGCACATATGGCTCCGCAAAATCCGATGGACTATCCTCAGTATGATCAGGTGATCCGCAAGGCACAGGAAAAGTCCGGACAGACGGAAGCTGTGGTGACCGGGATTGGAACGATATGTGGACAGGAGACGGTGCTCGCCATTATGGACAGTCATTTTATGATGGGAAGCATGGGATCGGTCGTGGGCGAAAAGATCACGCGGGCGGTGGAGACTGCCACACGAAAGAAATTGCCGGTTATTATCTTTACGACATCGGGAGGTGCCAGAATGCAGGAGGGGATCCTCTCCCTGATGCAGATGGCCAAGGTGTCCGAGGCACTGGGCCGGCACGATGATGCAGGGCTTTTATACATCACGGTTTTGACCGATCCGACGACAGGAGGAGTCACCGCCAGCTTTGCTATGCTGGGAGACATTATTCTGGCTGAGCCAAAGGCATTGATCGGATTTGCGGGCCAGCGTGTGATCAAGGGGACGATCCACCAGGAACTGCCGGAGGGATTCCAGCGTGCAGAGTTTCAGGTGGAACATGGCTTTGTGGACCGTATCGTTCACCGCAGAAAACTGCGCCAGGAATTGGGACTTCTTCTGGCTATGCACAGCAAAAAGGAGGTGTCGGAATCGTGAAGCAGGCAATGGATTCAGTCAATATTGCCAGACGGGTAGAACGGCCTAATGCCCGTGAATTTATCGCGGAGATCTTTACGGATTTTCTGGAGATGAAAGGAGACCGCCTGTACGGTGACGATGGTGCGGTAGTCGGTGGCATTGCATTGCTCGGCAGACAGCCGGTGACGGTGATCGGTATCCAGAAAGGACATAATCTCGAAGAAAATATGGCTGCCAACTTCGGGTCTCCAAACCCGGAGGGATATCGCAAGGCACTGCGTCTGATGAAACAGGCAGAAAAATTCCGCCGCCCTGTGGTAACTCTTATCAATACTGCGGGTGCGTACTGTGGGATTGGCGCGGAGCAGCGCGGACAGGGCGAGGCGATCGCACGTAATCTCATGGAAATGTCACGGCTTGCCACGCCGGTCATCAGTATCTTTACCGGCGAGGGGGGAAGCGGTGGTGCATTGGCCCTGGCAGTGTCGGATCAGGTATGGATGCTGGAACACAGCGTTTATTCGATCTTATCCCCTGAGGGTTTTGCAAGTATTCTGTGGAGAGATTCTTCCCGGACGGCGGAGGCGGCACAGCGCATGAAGATGACAGCGGCCGATCTGATGCAAAATCATGTGGCTGACCGGATATTTCCGGAACCTGTTGACGGTCTGGAGCATCATCTGCCGGAGACGGCACAGGACATAAAAAAAGCACTGACGGATACCCTGCCCGGTCTGCTTGCTCTTTCGACGAAGCAGCTTCTCGAGGCGAGGTATCAGAGATTTCGTCAGTACGGCTCTTATATAGAGGAAACAGAATAAAAATCGTATTCCCCAACATTATATGATATCAGGATTGAGATGCAAGGCGGATGCCATCTTCTGAGATGGTGATCTGCCTTTTTTTCATCAGATTGCCAATGGCGCGTTTGTAGGCTGCTTTGCTCATGTGGAATTTGGCCTTGATCGCTTCCGGTGCGCTCTTGTCATGGTACGGAAGAAATCCGCCGGCCTCCTCGAGCATATCAAGGATCAATGCGGCATCTTCACTGAGCTGCTCCGGAATCTTTTTCTTGACACTCAGGGTGAGACGGCCATCCTCCATCACCTGCGCGACTCTGGCATAGACCGGCTGATTGATACGGTAGTTCTCAAATACTTCCTTTTTGGGGATCAGTGCGGAATACCGGTCATCGACAGCGACAAATACACCGAAGTTGTCACTGATCTCGTAGACACGGCCAAAGACCTCATCATCTTTCTGGTAATCCGAGTCATTTTTCAGGTGGTGATAGACGTGCATGGTGGCGCAGAGGCGCTCACTCTTGTCCAGATACAGGGCAACCAGTACGGCATCCCCCTCCTTGACCGGATAAAGCTGTTCGCGGAAGGGCAGCAGCAGATCCTTGGAAAGACCCCATTCCAGAAAGGCGCCGATGCGGGTGACCTGCTTGACGATCAGTCTGGCAACCTGTCCCAGTTCCAGTTCCGGTTCCAGAGTGGTAGCGATAGGACGGTCTTCGGAATCTTTATAGACAAAGACATTCAGTGCGTCACCGATCTGGGTGCCCTTGGGAACCTGTGCCTTGGGAAGGAGGATGCGGTTCTTATCTTCGCCGGTGGCGGTGTTCAGATACACGCCGAAATCCGTGGTCTTGACCACGATCAGTTCCTGGGTTCGTCCCAGTTGTATAGAAGCTTTCATGATAATCTCCAATCTTATGTAAGTTTTACCCTATTATAATATATTGCGGCGCAGAAAAAAAGGTGCTATATTTAGGGAAAAGTAACCAAAATGATGAGGAGGAAGACGATAATGAAGAAAGTAATTTCTACAGACAAGGCTCCGGCAGCAATCGGACCATATTCCCAGGCCATCGAGGTGAATGGTATTTTGTATACTTCCGGGGTAATTCCGATCGATCCGGCGACCGGTGAACTGGTGACAGGAACGGCTGCGCAGCAGGCTGCACAGGCATTTTCCAACCTGAAGAATCTGATCGAGGAGGCGGGCGCTTCCATGGATAAGGTGATCAAGACTACGGTGTTTATCTCCGATATGGAGCAGTTTGGTGCGATCAATGAAGTCTATGCTGAGTACTTTGAGGAGCCGTATCCGGCCAGATCCTGTGTACAGGTGGCAAGACTTCCAAAGGATGTCGCAATCGAAGTGGAAGCGATTGTCGAGTGCTAAGCTCAGATTACACAGTCGAATAGACAGAACCAAAAGGAATGTTGTCTGAATTGTCAGACAACATTTTTTTATAAAAATTTGTTGACATTTGTAAAATTTGTGTAATATTCACAAAAACAAAATGTGGATGATTCGACAAATGTCGACTCCTTTGTGAATAAGTGAAACGATTATCCACAATCTGTAATGGCAAAAAATGCCAAAAATGGAGTTATACACGAAATTATCCACATTATCCACTATGATATGACGTCTGTTTTCAAAAGTGAAAAATGGTCGAACGAAACTATGTTTTGTGAAAAAAAGAAAAAATGACCAAAGTGAGAAAAAAGTTTGAAAAAGGGATTGACATGAAAAATGTCCAACAAATACAAAAAAATGAGAATAAAATTGTGCAGTTTTTCTTGAAAAGACCTCCGGGGTGGGGTATAATAGGGATAACATATAGCAAAGGAGTTGATAATCATGCAGTACATTATCAGTGGTAAGAATATCGACGTAACCGATGGTCTGAGAGATGCCGTGTACGAGAAGATTGGAAAACTGGAGCGTTACTTTACTCCGGAGACAGAGGTACAGGTTACTCTCAGTGTAGAGAAGGAGAGACAGAAGATCGAGATTACGATTCCTATGAAAGGAAACATTGTTCGTGCAGAGCAGGTCAGCAATGATATGTATGTATCCATTGACCTGGTAGAGGAGATTATCGAGCGTCAGCTTCGCAAATACAAGAACAAGATTGTGGATTCACAGCAGTCAGCAGTCAGCTTGAGCAAGGCGTTTGTTGAGGAAGAGATTCCGGATGACGAGGAGATCCAGATCATCCGCTCCAAGCGTTTTGCCATGAAGCCGATGGATCCGGAAGAGGCATGCATCCAGATGGATCTGCTGGGTCACAGTTTCTATGTATTCCGCAATGCGGTGACAGACGAAGTGAACGTTGTATATAAAAGAAAGGGCAACACATTTGGTCTGATTGAGCCTGAGTTTTAGGGCGGCTCTTTAGGAGAGGATCAGAACGATTCGATTCGTGATATGGTTTACAGACAAGTTTCAAAGAGGATCATCTATGGGGGATGATCCTCTTTTTGTGTGTGATACGACAATGTTCGAAATGTGGTGGTAAGCAGGAAAATGAAGGTTTTGACCATTTATGTATAAAATATGAAATTTTTGGAACCGGTTGATTAGCGGGCGGCTTAATGCTATACTAAATGATGGTTTCCTATAAACAGGAGATGGCTTATGAACGTGCGCCAAGCCATGAACCGAGAAAATCCGCGCACGGGAATGGGGATAAATATGAATTTATTTAGTAAGGTGTTTGGAACACACAGTGAACACGAGGTAAAGCGTATCTCACATCTTGCAGATAAGATTGAGGCACTGCAGCCGGAATACGAAGCTTTGAGCGATGAGCAACTGAAAGGCAAGACAGCCGAGTTCAAGGAGCGTCTGGCGCAGGGAGAGACACTGGATGACCTGCTGGTTGAAGCATATGCCACTGTTCGTGAGGCCGCTACCCGCGTTCTTGGGATGAGACATTACCGCGTACAGCTTCTTGGTGGTATTATCCTGCATCAGGGACGTATCACAGAGATGCGTACCGGTGAAGGTAAGACCCTGGTTTCTACCCTTCCTGCATATCTGAATGCACTGGAAGGAAAGGGCGTTCATATTGTCACAGTCAATGACTATCTTGCAAAGCGTGATGCGGAGTGGATGGGGCAGGTTCATGAGTTCCTGGGTCTTACTGTCGGCGTCATCTTAAACAACATGGACAATGACGAGAGAAGAGCTGCTTACAACTGTGATATCACCTATGCAACGAACAATGAGCTGGGATTTGATTATCTGAGAGATAACATGGTCATCTACAAGGAAGACATGGTACAGAGAGATTTGCATTATGCGATCATCGATGAGGTCGATTCCGTATTGATCGATGAGGCACGTACTCCTCTGATCATTTCCGGTCAGAGCGGCAAATCCACCAAACTGTATGAAGCATGTGATATTTTTGTCAAGCAGTTGACCCGTGGTACCCAGAAAGACCTTTCCAAGATGGACATTATCATGAATGAGGACATTGAGGAGACCGGTGATTACGTGGTTGATGAGAAAGACAAGAATGTCAACCTGACCGAGGAGGGTGTCCGAAAGGCAGAGCGTTTCTTCAGTGTGGAGAACCTCGCAGATCCGGATAACCTGGAATTACAGCACAATATCAATCTTGCCCTTCGTGCACATTCCCTGATGCAGAAGGATAAGGATTATGTAGTCAATAACGATGAGATCCTGATCGTCGATGAGTTTACGGGACGTATCATGCCGGGACGCCGTTTCTCAGACGGTCTGCATCAGGCGATCGAGGCAAAGGAGCATGTGAAGGTGAAGCGCGAGAGCAAGACACTGGCGACCATCACCTTCCAGAACTTCTTTAATAAATACGACAAGAAGAGCGGTATGACTGGTACCGCACTGACCGAGGAAAAAGAGTTCCGTGAGATCTATGGAATGGACGTAGTCGAGGTTCCGACGAATCTTCCGATCGCGCGTATTGATCATGAGGATGTGGTATACAAGTCCAAGGCGGAGAAGTTTGATGCGGTGGTCCGCGATATTATCGAATCCCACGAAAAAGGACAGCCTGTTCTGGTGGGTACGATCACGATCGAGACATCCGAGATGCTGAGCCGTATGCTGACCAAGAAGGGCATCCCTCACAAGGTACTGAATGCGAAGTTCCATGAACTCGAGGCAGAGATCATCGCAGATGCCGGACAGATGGGCGCTGTGACGATCGCAACGAACATGGCCGGCCGTGGTACCGATATCAAACTGGGCGAAGGGGTCAAGGAACTTGGTGGCCTCAAGATCATCGGTACAGAGCGCCATGAATCCCGCCGTATTGACAATCAGCTCCGTGGACGTGCCGGACGTCAGGGGGATCCGGGTGAGTCCCGTTTCTATATTTCCCTGGAAGATGATCTGATGCGTCTGTTTGGATCAGAGCGTATCATGAGTGTGTTTGATGCACTGCCGGATGGAGAGCAGGTACAGCATAAGATGCTTTCCAAGGCTATTGAGAGTGCGCAGAAGAAGATCGAGGGCAACAACTTTGGTATTCGTAAGAATCTGTTAGAGTTTGACCAGATCAACAACGAGCAGAGAGAAGTGATCTATGCAGAGCGCCGCAAGGTTCTGGACGGCGAGAGTATGCGTGACACCGTTTACAAGATGATCGGAGACGAGGTGGAAGCCTGCGTCAATTCAGTGATCGGTGCAGATCAGTCTCCGGAGGACTGGGATCTTCAGGAGCTGAATAACCTGCTGATTCCGATCATTCCATTGCAGCGCATCCATCTGAGTAAAGAGGAACTGGAGGGTGACCGCAGAGAGGATCTGACACAGCGCCTGAAAGAGGAGGCTACTGCTCTGTACGAAGCCAAAGAAGCAGAGTTCCCGGATGTGGAACAGCTCAGAGAGGTAGAGCGTATTATCCTGCTGAAAGTGATCGACCGCAAGTGGATGGATCATATCGATGATATGGATCAGCTGCGTGATGGTATCGGCCTGCAGGCATATGGCCAGAGAGATCCGGTTGTCGAATACAAATTTGCAGGTTTTGACATGTTTGATTCCATGATCGATGCGATTACCGAGGATACGGTGAAGGCTCTGACTCATATCAAGATTGAGCAGCATGTGGAGCGTGAGCAGGTAGCCAAGGTGACCGGCACGAACAAGGATGAGACAGCTACGAAGGAGCCAAAGCGCCGCAAGGAAAAGAAAGTACAGCCAAACGATCCATGTCCATGCGGAAGTGGAAAGAAGTATAAGCAGTGCTGTGGCAGAAAATATTAATCACAGATCATACGATCAACGACAGAATATCCAATAAAATAACTTCAGAAAGAGGTGAGTAAGATGGTAGAGTTCGATTCCATGCGACAGACATTGAATGGATACGAGACGCCACTGCTTGAAATGGGGAATCAACTTTGACCTGACTGGAAAGAAACAGCGGGTTGAAGAACTTGATATGACGATGGAGGATCCGGGCTTCTGGGAAGACCCGGAAAAATCCACAGCCATCGTGCAGGAAAGCAAGAAATTAAAAGAGGTTATCGAGCGCTATGAGAAGCTGGTGACCGACCGGGAAGACATGCTGATGCTGATAGAGATCGCCGAGGAGGAAAATGATTCCGCGATGGTGGAGGAGATCTCCCAGACTCTGGAATCGTTTGAACAGGAGTATGAGGCGCTTCGCATCGAGACGCTGCTGTCCGGAGAATATGACCGTGACAATGCCATCCTGACCCTGCATGCCGGTGCCGGCGGTACCGAGAGCTGCGACTGGGCCAGCATGCTTTGCAGAATGTATCAGAGGTGGGCGGAAAAGAAGGGATTTTCCGTGGAGATGCTGGACTTTCTGGATGGAGATGAGGCAGGCTACAAGTCCGTGACGCTCCAGATCAACGGCGTGAATGCCTACGGTTATCTGAAATCAGAGCATGGGGTACACCGTCTGGTGCGCATTTCCCCGTTCAATGCAGCAGGTAAGAGACAGACGTCGTTTGTGTCCTGTGATGTAATGCCGGATATCGAGGAGGATGTGGACATCGAGATCAATGATGACGATATCCGGATTGATACTTACCGTTCCAGCGGAGCCGGTGGACAGCACATCAACAAGACCTCGTCTGCGATCCGTATCACGCATTTTCCGACGGGGATCGTGGTACAGTGTCAGAATGAGAGATCGCAGCATATGAACAAAGACAAGGCGATGCAGATGCTCAAAGCCAAGCTGTTTATCCTCAAACAGCAGGAACAGCAGGCTAAGGCAGACGGCATCCGTGGAGAATCCAAAGAGATTGGCTGGGGCAGCCAGATCCGTTCGTATGTTATGCAGCCATATACGATGGTCAAAGATCACCGGACGAATCAGGAAGTGTCCAATGTACAGGGCGTGATGGATGGCAATATCGATCCGTTTATCAATGCCTATCTGTCATGGATTTCCAAGTAAGCAAATGATGAAGGAGAGAAAGGCATGATTAAAGTAAGCGTATTAGGATACGGTACCGTTGGTTCCGGCGTAGTGGAAATTCTGCTGGAGAATAAGGAGCTGATCACACAGCGTGTCGGTCAGGAAGTAGAGGTAAAGTCCGTACTGGATCTCAGAGATTTCCCGGGAGACATCGTGGAAAAGTATCTGGTACATGATTTTCAGGAAGTGGTAACCGACGATGAGGTAGATGTTGTGGTAGAGACCATGGGAGGAATCCATCCTGCCTATGAGTTTGTCAAGGCATCCCTGGAGGCCGGCAAGCATGTATGTACGTCCAACAAGGCGTTGGTGGCAGACCATGCCACAGAACTTTTACAGATCGCAAAGGAGCATCAGGTAAGTTTCCTGTTTGAGGCCAGCGTTGGCGGAGGCATTCCGATCATCCGGCCACTGCAGACCGCTCTTGCTCCGGATGAGATCGTAGGAATTTCAGGTATCCTGAATGGTACGACCAACTATATCCTCACAGAGATGACAGAGAAGGGTTCTGATTTTGAGAGCGTGTTAAAGGAAGCGCAGGATCTTGGCTATGCCGAGAAAGATCCGACTGCAGATATCGAGGGACATGATGCCTGCCGTAAGATTGCGATCCTGACATCCCTTGCCTATGGCAAGCAGCTTGATTTCGAGGATATTTATACAGAGGGTATCACAAAGATTTCAGATCGTGATATCACATACGCAAAGTCCCTGGGAGCCAAGGTTAAGATCTTTGGTACGAGCCGCAAGGTGGGCGATAAGGTCAGCGCTATGGTAGCACCACAGCTGGTAAAGAAGGGACATCCTTTATACAATGTGGATGGCGTGTTCAATGCCATCATGGTGACCGGCAATATGGTCGGCGATGTGATGTTCTTTGGACAGGGAGCCGGAAAACTGGCGACCGCCAGTGCTGTGGTTTCCGATGTGATGGACTGTGCAAAGCACGCATCAGAGAACATTCCTCAGATCTGGTCTGAGGAGAAGTTAGATCTGGTGGCATACGAGGACATGGTTCACAGATTCTTCGTACGTATTTCAGGATCTGCAGCAGACAGAGCACAGCAGGTAACTCAGGCATTTGGCCGTGTTACACCTGTAGAACCGGGATTTACCGATGAGTATGCATTTCTGACCGATGAGATGACGGAGCGGGAATATGCAGAGGCGGCCCAGAGTGTGGGCGGCGTGATCAATATGATCCGTATCGCACAGTAAGTGACCGGATCAGACAGTTGTTGGCGCGATATACCGGGGAGATGGTAGTAGAGCCATTTCCCCGGTTTTCAGGTTTATGAGGAAATATAAAAGATGAAGATAGAAGAACAGATTGCACAGGAATTGAACATCAAGACCTGGCAGGTGGAGGCGGTCATCAAACTGATCGATGAGGGCAATACCATTCCGTTTATCGCCCGGTATCGAAAGGAAGCTCATGGCACCCTGAATGATGAGCAGCTTAGAAATCTCTCGGAGAGACTGACGTATCTGCGCAACCTGCAGGACAAGAAAGAACAGGTTCTGGCAAGTATTGAGGAACAGGGCAAACTGACAGAGGAATTGAAGAAACAGATTCTGGAGGCACAGACACAGGTGCTGGTCGATGATCTGTACCGTCCATATCGTCCAAAGAGAAGGACGAGAGCGACGATTGCCCGGGAGAAGGGACTGGAAGGATTGGCGGATCTGATCCTGGAGCAGAACCTCACCGGACCGTTAGAGGCCGCGGCGCAGGGCTATGTCAGTGAAGAAAAGGACGTGAAGACGGCAGAAGATGCCATTGCGGGGGCGCAGGATATCATTGCAGAGATGATTTCAGACAATGCGCAGTACCGCACCTATATACGAAAGATTACCATGGAAGAGGGCGTGATCCGGTCCGAGGCCAAAGATGAGAAGCTTCAGTCCGTCTATGAGATGTATTATGCATTTCAGGAGAAGGTGTCCCAGATCGCGGGTCACCGAGTGCTGGCATTGAACCGCGGCGAGGCGGAGAAATTTCTGGTGATCCGTCTGGAGGCACCGGAAGACCGGATCCTGCAATATCTGGAAAAGATGACGATCACATCGGACAATGCATACACCGGCCCGGCTCTTATAGCTGCCGTACAGGACAGCTATAAGAGACTGATCGCACCGGCGATCGAGCGAGAGGTGCGAAGTGAACTCACCGAGAAGGCACAGGATGGCGCAATCCGTGTGTTTGGAAAAAACCTGGAGCAGCTTCTGATGCAGCCTCCGATTGCAGGCAAGACGGTTCTTGGCTGGGATCCGGCATTCCGTACCGGCTGCAAACTGGCCGTGGTCGATCCGACAGGAAAGGTGCTTGCGACAACGGTGGTATATCCGACCCAGCCGCAGAATAAGGTGGAAGCCACAAAGGCGACCGTCAAAAAGATGATCAAACAGTATGGCATTTCATTGATCTCAGTGGGTAACGGAACCGCATCCCGCGAGTCTGAGCAGATCATTGCCCAGATGCTCAAGGAAATTGATGAGCCGGTGCAGTATATTATTGTTAATGAGGCCGGAGCATCAGTGTATTCTGCCAGCAAGCTGGCCACGGAGGAGTTCCCGAACTTTGATGTAGGACAGCGAAGCGCGGCATCCATTGCAAGAAGACTGCAGGATCCGCTGGCAGAACTGGTCAAGATCGATCCACAGTCCATTGGTGTGGGGCAGTACCAGCATGATATGAACCAGAAAAAACTGTCCGAGACCCTGAGTGGCGTGGTAGAAGACTGTGTAAACAGAGTCGGCGTGGATCTCAACACCGCATCGGCATCCCTTCTGGAGCACATTGCCGGAATCTCCAAGCCGATCGCCAAAAATATTGTGGCATACCGCGAGGAGAATGGACGTTTTACGAACCGCAGACAGCTTCTGAAGGTGGCCAAACTGGGGCCGAAAGCCTATCAGCAGTGTGCGGGCTTCATGAGGATCCAGGGCGGAGATAATCCACTGGATGCCACCAGCGTACATCCGGAGTCCTATGGGGCTGCGCAGGCTCTGCTGGAAAAACTTGGCATGACGATGGAGGAGGTCCGTGAGCTGGGACAGCGCATCGAAGCTCAGAAGAAGCAGGCAGCCAGAAAGCAGCCACAGCAGCCAAAGAAAAAGAAACAGCAGGGCTTTGTGGTGAAGAATACCAGTTCGGCGTTTGGCGCAGCGTTTGCCAAGGCGTTTGGCACACAGGCCGTGGAACTGGCACCGTCAGATGATGTCAGGAAAGACGGGAATGCGGCAGCAGGCCGGAAGGTTCTGGGTCTGGAGGACCGTGTCAAAGATAAAAAGGCCCTCGCCACAGAGCTGGGCGTGGGTGAGATCACACTGATCGATATTATGAAAGAACTCGAAAAGCCGGGCAGGGATCCTCGTGAGGAGATGCCAAAGCCGATCCTTCGTACCGACGTGCTGGAGATGAAGGATCTCAAGGAGGGCATGATCCTGAAGGGAACCGTCCGCAATGTCATTGATTTTGGGGCGTTTGTGGATATCGGAGTCCATCAGGACGGCCTGGTACACATTTCCGAACTGTCCAGCAAGGGATTTGTAAAGCATCCTCTCGATGTGGTCAGTGTCGGCGATGTCGTGGATGTCAAGGTGATGAGTGTAGATCTGAAGAAACAGAGAATCCAGCTCACGATGAAGCTGTAGATCAAAGGAGAGTCACATGGGATTATTTCGACGAAGTGTGGACGTGAAAAATGCCACGAAGACCACATACAGTGAAGACGATCTGAAGAAACAGTTTCTGCAGTTTGACCGGGAGTTTCAGGTGAAACTCGGACATAAGGTGCTGTCGCCTTACCGCAAGGAAAAACCGCAGGTTCTGATGACGCAGATGAGGGAGAGAGCGTTTGAAAAGGCGCTGGATGACCGTCTTTACACATTCAAACATTTACTGGTCGTTCCGAATCCGTATGGAGTCTGCATCCAGAGTGCGCTGCTCTTGTTCAATACGCCAAAGAGCTGCAAGGTGCGATATACCGTGCTTGGCAAGCAGCCGGGAGCAGATTTTACCGGGGAGACACAGTACCGGACCAGACACAGGGTTGCTGTGCTGGGACTGTATCACGGATATACCAACAAACTTAAATTGGAACTGATCGATGAGAACGGTACAGTGATCAGCCGCAGAGATCTGACGATCTACTGTGGAGGCATCCCGCTGAGTGTACAGCATATTATCACCCACGTGGAGCATCAGGAGGATTCCCGCTTTCCATTTATGCTGATCAATGGACAGAGTTTCAATCCGATCGCGGTGGATCAGTATGGTGAAGTGAGGTACTCCATCCAGATGAAGACCAGCAAGCTGGGTATGATCCCTCTTGAGAAGGGGAGATTCCTGTACGCGGACCGACAGGTCAATCGTGTCGGATTTGATGGACGTATGGTTCCGTGTCTGTATCATGAGATGGACTACATGGGTAGAATATATCACACCTATCAGCTCGAGGAGAGTATTGGCGGTGCGATCGCCTTTTGCGAGGAATATCTCTATATGATGGTGCCATCCAAGCTGGGCTATGACGGAGATGAGATTCTCTGTCTGGACCGTCGTACCGGAGAGGTCGCAGGCAGGATCCGGATGGAGGATGTTCTGGGAACCAGGTATCAGGAGGAAGGTTTCTGGTGTCCGGTGACTTGTATGGTATACCGGGATGGCTATCTGTATCTGACTCTGAAACATCAGCATACGATACTCAAGCTGCATGCCGGATCGCATAAGGTAGAGTGGGTTCTTGCGCCGAAGGGCGTATGGGAGGACACGCCGCTTGAAGACAAGCTGCTGACGAACCGGAGCGGCCAGGATGCCTTAGTTTTGACACCGGAGGAGTGTACAATTACTTCGGTGGATGGAAATATTTGCAATTTATTGTTGTTTGGAATCCAGACTTCTGGTAAGGTGGCAGTAAAGGATGAGTGTGAGGATGAAGAACATTCCCGGATCGTGCGATGCCAGGTGGATGAGCACGCCGGAACATTTACACTGATCAAGAGTCTGAATACCCGCAAATGCTACCGCGCAGCCAATGTGCTGGTCACAGAAGACGGTGACCGGGTGATGGCGACCTGTGGAGAGATCGATGATTGGTCTGAGGATCAGGTCGGAGTTCTTATGGAGATCGATACGGCTACCGGAGAGGAACGCAACCGCATGGATCTGAACCAGGATTTCCGTAAGTGTTGGGAGTTTGCTCCGGAGATTGCTTCCTATGATGATCCTGTGCCGCAGAACAATGAACTGATCCTTGGAAAGATCAGTGCGCCGGCGGAGTTTAAGGGGCAGCTGGAAGAACCGGCACAACACCGTATCAGAAAGAAGTTTTTCGGAAGGACGCATCTGCAGGGAGATCTGTTTATCTTTGCGTTTGCACCGGGAGATGTCAAAAAAGTATATCTGATGGGTGAGAAATACAAATTTGTGCAGGATTACTCTGCTCTTAAAAAACGTATCAGAAAACAGAGTTTTGCGATCTCTTTGGAGGAACTGCCACAGGATGAGTATGCGGTATATGTCAGACTCCGCGGAGAACTGTACCGCCTCAAAAATGAGATCCGCATTCTGGACAAAAAGAAAAAGTCATAGATAAACTGGTCTGCAGGGGAGCGTTGCCAGTGCAGACCGAAGCAAAAGCAACGCAGAAATGAGGAGAATTATGAATCAGTTATCGCATTTGGACGAACTGGAGGCTGAGGCTGTCTATATTATGCGCGAAGTCGCTGCAGAATGTGAGAAGCCGGTTATGCTGTATTCCGTCGGAAAGGACAGTTCCGTCATGCTTCATTTGGCATTGAAGGCCTTTTATCCGGAGAAGCCGCCATTTCCGTTTTTACATGTGGACACGACATGGAAGTTCCATGAGATGATCGAGTTCAGAGACAAGATGGCGAAGAAATATGATCTGGACATGCTGGTATACACCAACCAGGAGGGCGTGGAGCAGGGCATCAATCCATTTGACCACGGCTCAGCCTACACCGATATCATGAAGACCCAGGCGCTCAAGCAGGCGCTGGACAAATATCAGTTTACCGCAGCGTTTGGCGGTGGACGCCGTGACGAGGAGAAATCCCGTGCCAAGGAGAGAATTTTCTCATTCCGTAATTCCGCACACAGCTGGGATCCAAAGAATCAGAGACCGGAGATGTGGAAACTGTACAATACCAAGATCTTCAAGGGAGAAGAGGTTCGTGTGTTCCCTCTGTCCAACTGGACGGAGAAGGATATCTGGCAGTATATCCGCCGAGAGAACATTGAGATCCCATCCCTGTATTTTGCCAAGGAACGTCCGGTGGTATACCGTGACGGCAATATCATTATGGTAGATGATGAGCGTATGCGTCTGCTTCCGGGCGAGGAAGTACAGATGAAGAAGGTGCGTTTCCGTACTCTGGGATGCTATCCGCTGACCGGTGGTGTAGAGTCCGATGCGGACACCCTGGATGCAATTATCGAGGAGACATTGAGTGCCGTATCCTCCGAGAGAACCAGCCGTGTGATTGACAATGAAGCGGCAGGCAGCATGGAGAGAAGAAAGAGGGAGGGCTATTTCTAAAATGCAGAGTTTATTAAAATTTATCACATGTGGTAGTGTAGATGATGGAAAGTCTACCTTGATCGGACATATGCTGTATGATGCCAAGCTGATCTTTGCAGATCAGGAGAAGGCTCTGGAACTGGATTCCAAGGTGGGAAGCACCGGCGGAGAGATGGATTACTCTCTGCTGTTGGATGGACTGATGGCAGAGCGTGAGCAGGGAATCACGATCGATGTGGCATACCGCTATTTTACGACAGAGAAGAGAAGTTTCATTGTGGCAGATACGCCGGGACATGAGGAGTACACCAGAAATATGGCCGTGGGAGCATCCTTTGCGGATCTGGCCGTTATCCTGGTCGATGCATCCAAGGGCGTGCTGGTACAGACCAAGAGACATACCCGTATCTGTGCGCTGATGGGTATCAAGCATGTCGTATATGCGGTCAATAAAATGGATCTGATCGATTACGATCAGATGGAATTTGATAATATTTCCAAACAGATCAAGCGTATGACGGTAGAGTATGATTTTGAAACCATGCATATCATTCCGGTTTCTGCGACGGTCGGTGACAATATCACGACAGAGTCCGCAAGAACACCGTGGTATCACGGTGGAACCCTTCAGAATTATCTGGAGACTGTGGATGTGACAGACCATGTGGATGATACCGGATTTGTTATGCCGGTACAGCGTGTCAGCCGTCCGGATCGTACCTTCCGTGGATTCCAGGGACAGATCGAAGTCGGAGAGATCTCTGTGGGCGATGAGATCGTCTCTCTTCCAAGCGGAGAGACCGCGCATGTCAAGAGCCTTCACGACCTGAACAAGCCGGTAGAGCGTGCCTTTAAGGGGCAGGCAGTGACGGTGGAGATTGACCGCGAGATGGATATCTCCCGTGGATGTATGATCTGCAAGGATGTCAATCTGCATGTCGGCAAGATGTTTACTGCGACCCTGCTCTGGATGGATGATACCAAGCTGGTAGCGGGAAAGAACTATCTGCTGAAGCTGGGCACCAAGACGGTTCCGGCTGTGATCATGAACATCAAGTACAAAGTCGATGTCAATGAAGGAAATCATGTGACCACAGACCGTCTCTACAAAAATGAGATCGCATGCTGTGATATTTCGTGCTCCGAGAAGATTGTGTTTGACGAGTTCAAGCATCACAAGGAGCTGGGAGGATTCGTACTCATTGACCGCGTGACCAATATGACGTCAGCCTGTGGTGTGGTAGAGCATCCTCTGCGCCGTGACGACAATCTGACCTGGCATAATATGGATATCACCAGACAGCTTCGCGCACAGCAGAAGAACCAGACACCAAAGACCATCTGGATGACCGGACTGTCCGGAGCGGGCAAGTCAACCCTGATCAATGAGGTGGAGAAGCGACTGTTCGCAGAGGGCAAGCATACGATGCTGCTGGATGGAGATAATGTCCGTATGGGACTGAACAAGAACCTTGGTTTCAAGGAGCAGGACCGTATCGAAAATATCCGTCGTGTGTCTGAGGTGGCCAAACTGATGAATGATGCCGGACTGATCACGCTGACATCCTTTATCTCGCCATTTGAATCTGACCGTCTGAAGGCCAGAGAGATCATCGGTGCAGATAACTTCATCGAGATCTATGTGGCCACACCGATCGAAGAGTGTGAGAAGCGTGATGTCAAGGGACTCTACAAGAAGGCACGTGCCGGTGAGATTCCAAACTTCTCCGGAATTTCCAGCCCATACGAGGCACCAAAGAATCCGGAGATCACGATCGATACCACCGGTCAGACCGTGGAGCAGTCCGTAGACTACATTATGGATCAGCTCAAAAAATATTTATAATAGGGATTGACAGTTTGGTATAATTCCTATAGAATAAGTATGAAATAAAGAGAATCAATGGGGTTCGTTCTGAGATATCTGCAGGACGAAGCCCATTTTCCATATAAGAAGGTATATAAAAATATATATGAATTGGTATATAAATATATTGATTTGCGTATAAATATATGAATTTATGTATGAATTTGTGCATGAATGGAAACGTTTACAGAGAGATTGCAGATGATCTGCATCAGGAAAGGATACAACATGAACTTAGAGAGAGAACTTGAAGTGGCAAAGGCCTGTGCCGTGGAGGCAGGCAGGGCCATTATGGATATTTATGAAAATGCAACGGATATGCAGGTGACGTACAAGGACGGGGATATGCCGCTGACAGCGGCAGACAAGGCATCCAATGCCATCATTGTCAAGGCGTTAAAGGAGGCATTTCCGGAATATGCGGTATTGTCTGAGGAGGAGAAAGACGATCTGGCCCGACTGGACAATGACTTTTGTTTCGTGGTAGATCCGTTGGACGGTACCAAAGAATTTATCAAGCGCAACGGTCAGTTCACAGTAAACATCGCACTGTCCTACAAGCACGAATCGGTGATGGGGGTGATCTATGTTCCGGTGACCGGGGAATTGTATTATGCATCCCGCGGACAGGGAGCATATCTGGACACAAAAGAGCAGAAGGGACATCGTCTGCAGGTGTCGGATGTGACGGACAAGGACCAGATCCGCATGGTGATGAGCAGTTCTCATGGCTGTGAACAGATGGATCGTCTCCTGGAAAAATATGGCATCACCAATTTCGTCAAGATGGGAAGCTCTCTCAAGGGATGTGTGATCGCCAGGGGAGAGGCAGAGGTGTATTATCGTTACAATCCGACGATGGAGTGGGATACCGCAGCGATGCAGTGTATCGTGGAGGAGGCCGGTGCCATCTTCCGTCAGATGGATGAGACACCGATGACCTACAATCGCACAGACAGTCTGAATGCCAAAGGCTTTTATATCATTAATTCAGAGAAAAATCACCTGACCCTGTAACAGGTCGCAGGGCAGAAAGGAAGGAATCGACATGGGAAACGCACAGAAGCCAAAACAGAATACAGCGAAGAAGGTGTCCGGCCTGATGATGTCAATGTTCAAGATCGGATGCATCGGTTTTGGCGGCGGAAGCGCGCTGATCCCGGTGATTGAACGAGAAGTTGTCGAGGAGCAGAAACAGGTCACACCAGAGGATTATGACAAGGATGTGGTGGTTGCAAGCATCACACCGGGCGCTCTGCCGGTCGAGATCGCTACAGGTCTGGGAAAACGTGCCTATGGCGTGCGCGGAATGATGATGGCAGCGCTGCTGATGTCTCTTCCGGGATCACTGGTCACAGTTCTGCTCCTGAGCGTTATGTCTCTGATGAGCCAGAGAGTGCTCGCAGAGATCGAGGTGCTTTCCATCGGTATTTCCTCGTTTATTGCCTGCCTGCTGACAGAGTATGCCATCAAGACGCTCTGCGAGGCAAGACAGGAGAGTGTCGGCCGTTGGAAACGTGCTCTTGTGATCCTGATCGGTGTGTTTGTGCTTTCCTGCGGAAAACAGGTGTACGCGATCCTTGGGCTGTCCGGAAAGCCGCTGGTCTGCCTGTCCACGCTTCAGGTGCTTGGCATGGCATTTTTCGGTATTTTGTATACCCATTGTAAATTTACCTGGAAGCATACTATAGTATCCGTGGTGGTTCTGGGAATCTATCTGCTGAGTATTTCCGGCATTCTTCCGTACAACAACTATGTGGGAATCGGGGTGAGAATCCTGATGACGGCACTGGCTCTGGTGGGGCTGTACCGCAGTGTCACAGAGACACAAAGTGATGTCCGGCTTTCTGCCAAACCACTCGCAAAGGAGATGACGGCCTGGACATTGATGCTGGTGGTGCTATCGATTCCGGCTCTTATCCTGAATGGACAGACATTACTCTATCTGGGACGCGGACTGGTCTCCTCGATCATGTCCTTTGGCGGTGGTGATGCCTATCTGTCTGTCGCAGATGGTATGTTTGTCAATACCGAGATGATCCAGGGAGCATCCTTCTATGGACATCTGGTTCCTCTGGCCAATCTGCTGCCGGGATCGATCCTGTGTAAGATCCTGACCGGTGTGGGATACCTTCTGGGCTATGAGCAGGGAGGCAGCAGTGTGGTGACCGGTCTGGCGACTGCACTGGCCGGATTTGCCTGCAGTGTGGCTGCGTCCGGCGGCGTGTTCTGTGCGGTTTATTATGTCTATGAGAGATTCAGCGCGTTAAATGTCTTTCGGTTGATCAGCCGCTGGATCCGTCCGATCATCTCAGGACTGCTGCTGACAGTCCTTTGCTCTATGGTGTTACAGAACATCAAGGCGGGAACCACACTTGGAATCCATATGCCATGGATCCTGATCATTACTATGATCATTTATGGACTGGATATGCTTGTTTTGCTGCTCTGGAAAAAGAAGAACGGATTTCTGATCGTGCTGTCGGTGATGCTGTCACTGCTACTGTGCCATGGGGCCATGATCGTATTATAAATTAATAGAATATTCACAGATTTTCTCTTGAAGATACCTCCCAGAGTTTGTATAATATGATTAAGAGATGACGAAGAGTTTGGGGACTTTTAGTCATTTTACACAAATACGACGAAGGAGGTATTTTTTTACATGGCAAATCGTTTTATTTTAAACGAGACATCGTATCATGGGGCTGGAGCGATCCAGGAGATCGCGACAGAAGCGAAGGCAAGAGGTTTTGGAAAGGCATTTGTCTGTTCGGATCCGGATCTGGTGAAGTTTGGTGTGACCCAGAAAGTGCTGGATGTGTTAGATGCGGCGGGACTGAAGTATGAACTTTATTCCAACATCAAACCCAATCCAACCATTGAGAATGTTCAGACCGGAGTAGAAGCGTATAAAAATGCCGGTACGGATTATCTGATTGCCATCGGTGGAGGATCCTCCATGGATACAGCCAAAGCCATCGGTATCATTATCAACAATCCGGAGTTTGCTGATGTGCGCAGTCTGGAGGGGGTTGCAGATACCCACCAAAAGAGCGTACCAATCTTCGCAGTGCCTACCACAGCTGGTACTGCTGCTGAAGTTACTATCAACTACGTGATCACGGACGCAGAAAAGAATCGGAAGATGGTCTGTGTCGATCCACACGATATTCCAGTTGTTGCATTTGTCGATTCTGACATGATGTCATCCATGCCGAAGGGACTGACAGCCGCTACCGGTATGGATGCTCTGACTCACGCGATCGAGGGATATATTACTGCGGGAGCCTGGGAACTGTCAGATATGTTCCACCTGAAGGCTATTGAGATCATTGCACGTTCTCTGAGGGGAGCGGTCGACAATACACCGGAAGGCCGCGAGGGCATGGCGCTTGGACAGTATGTAGCAGGCATGGGATTCTCCAATGTAGGACTCGGACTTGTGCATTCTATGGCACATCCTCTGGGGGCTCTGTATGACACCCCTCATGGTATCGCCAATGCGATCCTGCTCCCTACGGGCATGGAGTACAATGCACCTGAGACCGGAGAAAAGTATCGTGAGATCGCCAGAGCAATGGGCGTTGCAGGGGTAGATGATATGACTCAGGAAGAGTATCGTCAGGCTGCTATTGACGCAGTGAAGCAATTAGCCGAAGATGTAGGCATTCAGAAGGATTTGAAAGGTATCGTAAACGCGGAGGATATCCCGTTTCTGGCTCAGTCTGCGTATGACGATGCATGCCGCCCGGGCAATCCAAGACAGACCAGTGTGGAAGAGATTGCCAAATTATATGAATCATTGATCTGACAAAACGATGGAGCGAGGAGCCATCACGTGAAGAACCCCCGGTGCCGGATGCGGCATCGGGGGTTTATTTTGTCCGTTTCTGTGTTATCTGGTCAGACGCTCGATCTGCGTTTGCTCTGCGATCAACAGCATCGTCAGATCTTCGGTCAGCAGATCATCCGGGCCGAAGGTGGTCAGAAGCTCACCGTTTCTGCGCAGGGCGATGACATTGATATGATACTTGCCGCGCAGATTAAGTTCCCGCAGGGTATGGCCGCTCCACTCTTTGCGGACAGGGACTTCCGCCATGCTGATATTCTGCGACAGTTCGATATACTCCAGAATATTCTGGCTGGCAAGACGCCGTGCCATATTGATGCCGGCCTCTTTCTCCGGAATGATGGTGTCGGTGGCGCCGATTCGTTTGAGGATCGTGCTCTGTGTCTCATCCTTGACCTTGGCAATGATCTGCTGGATCCCCAGTTCTTTGACATTCAGAGTTCCGAGAATGCTGGATTCCAGGTCGCCGGTGATCGCCACGACCACTGCGTCGACATTGGAGATGCCCAGAGAGCGAAGAGATTCCTTGTCCCGGACATCGACTTGTGCACAATACGTTGCATAGGGCGATACCGCCTGCACCCTCTCTTTGTTGATGTCCACGGCCAGGACCTCACAGCCTATATCGTAGCATTCTTCGACGATGGAGGTTCCGAATTTGCCGAGTCCCAGTACTGCAATCGATTTTTTCATAGTATGTTCTGTTCCTTTCTACTATAGTGATGGTTAATATCCATTACGGCTGGCAAGAACTTATCCGACCGTGATCTCTTCCTCCGGATATTCGGCCAGAGATCTTGAACCGTGGCTGCCAAAGATGATCGCCATGGAAATCGGACCGATCCTGCCCAGATACATCATCAGAATGATGATAGCCTTGCCGGCAGTGTGCAGGGAAGGGGTCAGATTGCGTGTCAGGCCAACGGTGGCAATGGCACTGGTAGTCTCATAGGCAATGTCGGACATAGAGCCTTTTTCGACCTGATACAGAAGTACAGTCAGGGAAAATAATACCAGGATGCTGACCATGATGACCGCGAGGGCTTTTTTGATGATCCGTCCGCGGATGTGTTTGTGAAAGACAACGACGCGGCCGTCGCCCTTGATGGTGGCCCAGGTGCTCAGGATCAGCACGGCGATCGTGGTGGTCTTGACACCGCCGGCCGTTCCGATGGAGGAACCGCCGATAAACATCAGAAAGATGCAGATCATCATGGTCCCCGGTCTCAGTGCCTTTTGGGAGAACGTCTGGAAGCCGGCAGTACGCGTGGTAACGGACTGAAACAGGCTCGCCAGAAGTTTGCCGGGCAGACTTAAGTTTCCGATCGTGCCTGGGTTGTCATATTCAAGAATGAAGATAGCCAGAGCACCGCCAAGGATCAGTCCCAGGGTGGTGATCAGAACCAGTTTGGTGTGAAGCCGCAGCCGCTGGAATAAGGTGTGATAGGAGACATGACGCCGGATTCTTGTGCGAACCAGTTCGAGAAGATCCATCCATACGATAAATCCAAGGCCGCCCATGATGATCAGAAACATAGTGACAATATTGATCCAGGGATGCGTGATGTAGTTTTCCAGTGAGTTTGGCCCAATGATATCCATGCCTGCATTACAGAATGCGGAGACGGCATTGAACAGGGAATACCAGATGCCCTTGGGGCCAAACTGCGGAACAAATACCAGACAGTAACCGGCGAATCCCAGTCCCTCGATCAGGAAGGTGCCTTTCAGGATCCAGCGTAGAAACCGAACCAGACCGCTCAGAGTGTTGAGATTCAGTGCATCCTCCAGAAGCATGCGATCTTTGAGTGTGATCCTTCTTCCAATAAACATCATCACCGCGGTGGAAAAGGAGACAACGCCAAGACCGCCGAGCTGGATCAGGATCAGAATGATGATCTTACCCAGAAGGCTCCAGTGAGCGTAGGTCGGCACAACGACCAGGCCGGTAACGCACACGGAGGTGGTGGCGGTAAACAGGGCATCCATAAGCGGTGTGGCTTTGCCACTGGCGCTGCAGACCGGCAGGGACAAAAGGATTGTTCCCACCAGGATTGCCAGAAAAAATCCCAGGGAGATGACCTGGGTCGTAGAGAGTTCGTTTTTGCGTTGTTTCATGAGTTGCTCCATTCTTATATGATATGAGATATCATGATCGGTGGAACGCTGTCTGTGATCCATCGTGATGTATTCTTTTCTAAAGAGTGTATCATGGAATGAAACGGGGTGCAATCTGAAAAAAATCTACTCCTCAATAGGGCATAAAATGGGGGTTTGGGAATATTATTTGAAAAAAGTTAAAAAAATATCAAAAAAGGGCTTGCATTTTTTTGAATCGCAGGATATAATACTTCTTGCATGTGCGCGTAGCTCAGCTGGATAGAGCGTCTGACTACGGATCAGAAGGTCGGGAGTTCGAATCTTCTCGCGCACGTTATAAGGACCCTGCAAATTCGTTTGCAGGGTCTTTTGGGTTATGAAAGAAGAATCAATCATATGGATATATTTGTGCCTGCGTCCCAGAGTCGGCAGGCGGAGAAAGGAATGCAGTATTAATATGGATATGGATCGTTTCACAGAAATCGTAGGGCCGGAGAGCATCCGCACGCAGGAGCCGATGAGCAGACACACTACATTCCGCATCGGCGGACCGGCAGACGTCTTTGTCACACCGAAGAACAGTCAGGATCTGGCAGGCGTGCTTGCCTATTGTAAGGAGGAGCAGATCCCTTACTTCATACTGGGCAACGGAAGCAACCTTTTGGTGCCGGATGAGGGATTCCGGGGCGTGATCATCTGTACCCGCGGATTGGATTTTATCCAGTTTCAGGATACCAGGGTGACCGCGGGAAGCGGTATGCTACTGTCCAGACTGGCGGCGCTGGTTGCCAGAGAGGGACTGACCGGACTGGAGTTTGCCAGCGGCATTCCGGGGACATTAGGCGGCGCAGTGACGATGAATGCCGGAGCCTATGGCGGTGAGATCAAAGATTGTATCGTGTCAGCCGAGGTTATGGACAAAGAGGGCAATATCTTTGAACTGCAGAAGGATGAGATGGAACTGTCCTACCGCAACAGCATTATCCAGAGACATGAGTTGATCGTGCTTGCGGCAACTTTTGAGTTCCAGGTCGGCGATCTTCGACAGATCCACGACCAGATCCAGCATCTGAACCAGCAGAGACGCATGAAACAGCCGCTGGAGTATGGCAGCGCGGGCAGTACTTTCAAGAGACCGGAGGGATATTTTGCCGGCAAGCTGATCCAGGACGCAGGGCTGCGGGGATACCGCGTGGGCGATGTGATGGTATCTGAGAAGCATTGTGGGTTTGTGGTCAATGTGGGTGAGGGGACCTATGCGGATGCCATGAAGGTGATCCACCATGTGCAGGAGGAAGTAAAAGCGAAGTTTGGCGTCGATCTGGAATTAGAAGTCAAGACGATATAAGAACCAGGATACGGTGATATAACATAAGACAAAACACAGGACAGGATAACACAACAGGAGAAGCGGCTTATGAGATTTGTGATTGTGACGGGAATGTCAGGGGCAGGCAAAAGTTCTGCTATGAAGATGCTGGAGGATATGGGATATTTTTGTGTGGATAATCTTCCGGTGACCATGCTTCCAAAACTGACCAGATTGTTTCAGGAGGAAAATGCGATCGACCGTCTGGCGGTCGGAATCGATATCCGGAATCTGGAAGGATTGGATCAGTTTGACCAGATCATGGACAAGATGGAGCAGGAGGGGGTTCATTATGAGATCCTGTTCCTCGAGGCAGAGAGTTCCGTGCTGGTGAAGCGGTACAAGGAGACCAGGAGGAATCATCCGATGGCTTTGCAGGGAAGAGTCGACAAGGCAATCGAGTATGAGCGCCAGGAGATCATGCCGATCAAAAAGAGGGCGGATTTTATCCTGGATACCAGCCATATGCTGGTGCGTGATCTCAAGCATGAGATTGACAAGATCTTCCTGACGGAGGGGGAGTATGAAAACTTCTTTATCACCATTCTCTCCTTTGGGTTCAAGTACGGAATCCCCGAGGATTCGGATCTGGTCTTTGATGTACGGTTCCTGCCGAATCCATACTATATAGAGGATCTGAAGCCGCTCACCGGCAATGACAGCCCGGTCTACGATTTTGTCATGGCGTCCCCACAGGCGGTGACGTTCGAGAAGAAACTGTATGACATGCTGGAGTTCCTGATCCCCAATTATATTATAGAAGGAAAGAATCAGCTGGTCGTGAGCGTGGGATGTACCGGCGGCAAGCATCGTTCGGTATCCATTGCCAATGCACTCGGACAGCATATGCAGCAGCTCCCTTACGGCTTGAAAGTGGAGCATCGCGACATTGAGAAGGATGCAGCGCGCAAAGGCTGATATACCGGTGGCATAAAAGGAGAAAATCATGTCTTTTTCAGGAGATGTTAAACGGGAACTGGTGCGCCAGATGAGTTCGGCAAGGCATTGTCAGATTGCAGAGTTTGCAGCCATCTTTGCTATGGCGGGTAGGATCCGCTGTACCAAGGGTGGGAGGCATTACCTCGAAATCAGAACAGAGAACTTGACAGTGGCTGTGAAATCCGATATGTTAGTAAGGAAAATGTTCCATAATCGGGCCGATCTGTCGGTTTGGCGAAATAATGACCATCCGGACAGCAGAAACTACCTGCTGCAGGTGTGGGAGCCGGACAAGGTTGTGGAGATCCTCAAGGCGATGAAAGTCATGGATGAGATGGGGATGATACGGAGCGGATTCACCTCCAGACACCGTATGTTGACGCAGAATACCTGTTGTAAACGCGCGTTTCTCAGAGGTCTGTTTCTGGCATCTGGTTCCGTGACGGACCCGGAGAAAGCATATCATCTGGAAATGTCCTTTGTCTCGCCGGAGATCGCACAGGAGACACAGACATTGCTGCAGAGTTTTTCTCTGGAGGCCAAGATAGTCTGCCGGAAGAATTATTATGTGGTTTATCTCAAAGAGGGTGCCCAGATTGTGGATTTTCTCAATGTCGTGGAAGCGCATGTGGCATTGATGGCATATGAGAATGTTCGTATATTAAAAGATATGCGCAACAGCTTGAATCGTCAGGTGAATTGTGAGACTGCCAATATCGGAAAGACTGTGGTGGCAGCGAGCCGACAGATCGATGATATCACATTGATCGAGAAAATCAGAGGATTTGGAACACTGAAACCGGGATTGCGGCAGGTGGCGGAACTTCGTCTGGAATATCCGGATGCATCACTGCTGGAACTGGGGCAGATGCTTGTACCGCCTCTTGGCAAATCAGGGGTGAACCACAGGCTTAGAAAACTTGGCGAGATTGCTGACAGCATAAGAGATGAGAGTAATTGAGATAGAGTAGTTAAGGAGGATATGTATCATGTTGACGAAGAAGATTAAGATTCAGATGGAGAGTGGATCAGAGGCCAGACAGGGCGCGATGCTGGTACAGGAAGCAAGCCAGTTTGACAGCAGTATCTATCTGGAGTGTGATGAACGAAGAGTCAATGCCAAGAGCATCATGGGTATGATGACACTGGGACTGACAGCAGGTGAGGAGGTAATCGTGTCGATCGACGGAGAAGATGAGGACGCGGCGATGAAAGGAATCTTATCCTATCTGGGAGCGATGGAAGCGTAGACCGGAGATTCTATAGATACAAAAACTGTCGTGAAGGTTTTCACGGCAGTTTTTTTTTGGTATAATAAAAAAGCAAACATTTGTACGGAAGAGAGAAGGAGGAGCCTGTTTTGGGATTTGCACATTTACACCTGCATACGGAATATTCCCTTCTGGATGGATCCTGTAAGATCGGGGAACTGATGGAACGTGCCAGGGAACTGGGGATGGAGCATATTGCTATCACGGATCACGGCAATATGTATGGGGTGATTGATTTTTACCGCGCGGCCAATGCGGCCGGCCTGCATCCGGTCATCGGATGCGAGGTCTATGTGGCACCCGGATCGCGGTTTGACCGTGAGATGTCCAAGGGCGAGAACCGGTACCACCATCTGATCCTTCTGGCCGAGAACAACCAGGGCTATGCGAATCTTATGAAGATCGTATCCCGTGGCTTTACGGAGGGATTTTACTACAAACCGCGCGTGGATTACGATGTGCTGCGGGAATTTCATGAGGGGATCATTGCGTGCAGTGCCTGTCTGGCGGGGGCGGTGGCTTCACAGCTTGTGCAGGGACAGTATGAGAAGGCCAAAGAGGAGGCGCTGACTCTGGCGCAGATCTTTGGACAGGATCATTTTTATCTGGAGCTGCAGGATCACGGGATTCCGGAGCAGAAGGCCGTGAACCAGGGGCTGCTGCGCATGAGTCAGGAGACAGGACTTCCGCTGATCGCGACCAATGACGTGCACTATATCCGCAAAGAGGATGCCCAGGCACACGATATTCTGCTGTGCATCCAGACCCAGAAAAAGGTGCAGGACGAGGACCGCATGCGGTATGAGGGTGGGCAGTTTTATCTGAAGTCCGAGGAGGAGATGCGCAGTCTGTTCGGTTATGCCCAGGAGGCCATTGACAATACGGAGAAGATCGCCAGCCGTTGTCATGTCGAGATCGAATTCGGTAAATATAAGCTGCCGCAGTATGATGTGCCTGAGGGATATAGCTCCTGGGAATATCTTCAGAAACTGTGCCGTGAGGGACTTGCACGCCGTTATCCGGATGCTGATGAGGCACAGCGCAAGACATTGACAGAGCGCATGGACTATGAGATGGATACGATCCGCACGATGGGATTTATTGATTATTTCCTGATCGTGTGGGACTTTATCAAATATGCCAAAGATCACGGCATCAGTGTCGGACCGGGACGTGGATCGGCAGCGGGAAGTATCGTGGCATACAGCCTTGGGATCACTGATATCGATCCGATCCGCTTTGATCTGCTGTTTGAGCGTTTCCTGAACCCGGAGCGTGTGACGATGCCCGATATCGACGTGGATTTCTGCTATGAGCGCCGCCAGGAAGTGATCGATTATGTGACGCGTAAATATGGCAAGGAGCGTGTGGTGCAGATTGTGACGTTTGGTACGCTGGCTGCGCGCGGTGTGATCCGTGATGTGGGCCGTGCCCTGGATCTGCCGTACTCTTATGTGGACACCGTGGCCAAGGCCATTCCGATGGAACTCAATATCACGATCGACAAGGCATTGGTGATGAATCCGGAACTTCGTTCCATGTACGAAAATGATTCCGATATCCATTATCTGATCGATATGAGCAGGAAACTGGAGGGACTGCCAAGACATACTTCCGTCCATGCGGCCGGCGTGGTCATCAGCCCGAAGGCAGTGGACGAATTTGTACCCCTCTCCAAGGGCTCAGACGGAAATATCACTACACAGTATACGATGACGACGCTGGAGGAACTGGGACTGCTCAAGATGGATTTCCTGGGACTTCGTACCCTGACGGTGATCCAGAATGCAGCACATATGTGTGGCATGACGGATGCTGATATGCTGCACATTGATTTCGAAGACAAGGCAGTTCTGGATATGATCTCCGCCGGACAGACGGAGGGTGTATTCCAGCTTGAGAGTGCCGGGATGCGTCAGTTCATGAAAGAGCTGCGGCCGGAGAGTATGGAAGATATTATTGCCGGTATTTCGCTGTACCGTCCGGGGCCGATGGACTTTATCCCCAAATACATCCAGGGAAAGGAGAACCGGGACAGCATTACCTATGACTGTCCGCAGCTGGAACCGATCCTGTCGCCGACCCATGGCTGTATCGTGTATCAGGAGCAGGTTATGCAGATCGTGCGCAATCTGGCCGGATACAGTTTCGGACGAAGTGATCTGGTCCGACGTGCCATGGCCAAAAAGAAGACCAAGGTCATGGAGGCCGAGCGGCAGAACTTTGTCTATGGCAATGAAGAGGAAGGCGTAAAGGGATGTGTCGCCAACGGGATTCCCGAGGCAACGGCCAACAAGATTTACGATGAGATGATTGATTTTGCAAAGTATGCATTCAATAAATCCCATGCCGCTGCCTATGCGGTGGTGTCCTATCAGACCGCATATCTGAAGTATTATCATCCACTTCCGTTTATGGCGGCATTGATGACATCGGTGCGTGACAATACCGCCAAGGTGGTAGGGTACATCATGAACTGCCGGCAGATGGGGATACGGATCCTGCCGCCCGATGTCAATACCGGGCAGAGTGCCTTTTCGGTGGACGGAGACGGTATTCGTTTCGGAATGTCAGCGATCAAGGGTGTGGGAGCTGCTGTGATCGATAATATTGTGGAGGAGAGACAGGAGCATGGCCTCTACACATCGCTGGAGGATTTCATGCAGCGCCTGACCTCCAAGGAAGTCAACCGCCATACGCTGGAGAACTTTATCAAGGCGGGAGCATTTGACAGCCTGGAGGGAACACGCCGCCAGAAGATGGCGGTCTATGAGCAGATCCTGGACAATGTCAACCGCCAGAAGAAAGATTCGATGGCAGGACAGCTCTCATTGTTTGATATGGGAGATGAGGAACTGCAGGGGGCGGATCGTGTGCAGATGCCGGATATCGGTGAATATGAGCCGGAGGAACTTCTGGCCTATGAAAAGGAAGTCCTGAGCATCTATCTGAGCGGACATCCGCTGGAATCCTATCAGGATCTTCTGCAGAAGAACTGCACCACGGACTGCAGCCGATTCCGGATCTCGGAGGAGCAGGATATGGAAGCGGTGACCGTGGAGGATGGAGAGAATGTCGTGATCGGAGGCATGATCACGGCCAAGACTGTCAAGACCACCAAAAACAATACCTTGATGGCCTTTGTGACGCTGGAGGACATGTACGGTACCGTGGAAGTGGTCGTCTTCCCGAGAGACTTTGAGAAGTTTAAGAATCGTCTGAATGTCGATGAAAAGGTGTTTATCCGCGGACGCGCCAAGGTGGACATGGACCGGGACGGACGAAGCAGCCAGGCCAAGGTGATCTGTTCCGATGTGGTGCGGTTTGACGAGGTGCCATGCGAACTCTGGCTGCGCTTTGCCGACAAGGACAGCTATATGAGGCATGCGCAGGAGCTTGACAAGGCATTGGCAGAGTCTGACGGAACCAATCAGGTCGTCCTGTATCTTTCGCAGGAAAAACAGATCAAACGGCTTCCGATGAATCAGAGTGTGAATGCACGGGAAATAATTGGGAATACTGAATGGAAGAAGTTTGAAGTGGTCGAAGCGGTCATCAAGGAGGGAAGTCTTCTGAAGTCACCTGCGGGGAGGCGCGGGGGAATCCGCTCATGAACTATCCCTTTACAAAATGGCATAATTATCGTAAAATATCCTGTGGATATGCGTAATTTGATATTCGATACATTTTTTTGAGATTAACAGAAGAAATGGAGTACAGACATGAGCAGTGCAGTAAAGACAATCGGAGTGTTGACTAGTGGTGGAGATGCGCCTGGAATGAATGCGGCCATTCGTGCTGTAGTTCGTACCGCAATCGCCAATGGCGTAAAGGTAAAGGGAATCTGCAGGGGATATGCAGGATTATTAGATGAGGAGATCATCGATATGGACACCCTGTCGGTATCAGACATCATCCAGCTGGGCGGAACGATTCTTTACACCGCACGCTGTCTTGAGTTTAAGGAAAAAGAGTACCAGGTCAAGGGTGCAGAGATCTGCCGCAAGCACGGCATTGACGGCATTGTGGTCATCGGTGGAGACGGTTCCTTCAACGGAGCAAGCCGTCTGGCAGAGAACGGCATCAACACCATCGGTGTTCCGGGTACGATCGATCTGGATATTGCATGTACTGAGTATACGATCGGATTTGATACCGCGATCAATACCGCGATGGAAGCGATGGATAAACTACGTGATACGTCCGAGTCTCATGAGCGATGCAGTATCGTGGAAGTTATGGGACGTACCGCAGGACATATCGCTCTTTGGACCGGTATTGCCAGCGGTGCAGAGTATATTCTGACGACCGAGGCATATGATGGTAATCTGGATAAGATCATTGATAAGATCCAGATGCGCCGCCGTATCGGTAAGAAGAATCACATTATTGTAAATGCAGAGGGCATCGGCCACTCCCATGAGATGGCCAAGGCCATCGAGGAAGCGACCGGCGTTGAGACCAGGGCAACCGTCCTGGGACATATCCAGAGAGGTGGAAATCCTACCTGTAAGGATCGTGTCTTTGCCTCAGCGATGGGTGCCAGAGCGGTGGAGCTTCTGTGTGAGGGGGCAAGCAATCGTGTCGTAGGATATAAGAATGGAGAGTTTGTGGATTATGATATTCAGGAAGCTCTGGCTATGCAGAAGGGACTGGATCCATATCTGTTCCATATCACACGCAAATTAACCACGTATTAGAAAGGAGTCTGGGTATGAGTAGTTTTCTGAAAAAGGTAGTTGGGGTAGCTTCCCTGGCAGCGATCGGAGCAGGTGTATATTATGCCGCAAAGAAATGGCTTGATGAGCAGGACGATATGCTGGAGGATGATTTTGAAGATTTTGATCTGGATGACACAGAGGATTCCAGAGAATATGTGACACTGGATATTGAGGATGACGAAGAGGACGACGAGGATGTTTCTGAGGAGACAGCACCGGAGTCTGAGGAGGAAACACCGGCACAGGAGCCGGAGGCTTCCACGGAGGAACCATCCGCAGAGGCTGATTCAGACGAAGAATAATCATGAACAGGATACGAAAGAAGGATATCGCAGGATATCCTTCTTTTTTAAATTTATAGGAAATATTCCGGGGGAGATCCGTTGTTTGCTACGCTCGTAAGGTGTCCGGTGTGGAGAAAACCGTTGTTTGCCTGAGTGGAAATCTCCTGCGAGCGTGTGCCTGTTCTGTTTTAAGATGCCGTGGCATACGCTTTGGTATGAGAAAAAAAGTAACGTGGATCTTGATACTGGGGATGATGGGGCTGTTCCTGTGGCAGCCGCATACGGTACAGCAGGGGGCCAGAGCGGGACTTGTGCTGTGGGCCACGGTGATCGTGCCTACGTTGTTTCCGTTTATGCTGCTGACCGGAATGGCACAGCAGATGAATCTGCCGGCCGTGCTTGGAGCCAGGATGTATCCGCTGCTTGGCCGGGTACTCCCGATGTCTGCCGCCGGATGTTTTCCGTGGCTGACCGGCCTGATGAGTGGTCCTCCGCTGGCTGCAAAAATGCTGGGAGAGGCATGTGAGCGGGGAGATATGTCGAGACAGGAAGGGCAGAGACTGCTGATCCTGTGCAATAATATCAGCCCGATGTTTCTGCTGGAATATATGGCGGGATATTGTCTGGGAATGAAGCATCCTGTGATACTGCTGGTGATCGGTTATATCGCAGCGTTTCTGTGCTGTTGGGGAAAATATCTCCTGCAGGGATATCTCTTGCAGGGAAGAAATAAAGAGCGGCATCCTGCGCACAGAGCGGGTGCAGACCGCCTTGTTCACGGGGAAACGCTGCATACAGGTACGTTGATGGAAAGCCTGGACCGCTGTATTCAGGACAGCGTACAGGTGCTGTTCAAAGTGGGGGCCTACATGGTGATCTTTTCTGTGTTTGCCAATCTGCTGCAGAAACTGCCGTTCTGTGAGGATGCCAGGACATTGCTGGCGGGGATGTGCGAGATCACCATCGGTGGAAATACCGTGCGGACGTGGCAGAGGGGTCTGGAGGTGCGGCAGATCTGGACGGCGTTTCTGTGTGGATTTGGAGGAATGTCCAGCGCGATGCAGTCCATTGCGGTCCTTGGCAGGAGCGGATTGTCGGGGGGAGAATATCTGAGGGATAAGCTGTGCCAGGGGATCGTGGTGGCCGGTCTTCTGTTTTTGACACAGATCGTATTACGTATTACAATATAACTTGGTATGTCATGTCGAGTGACAAGTATTTGACCGGAGAAAGGATGTTTCAACATGGAAAGAGTAAATGCATGGACAACGTATTCAGAGGCTCAGAAGGAGGAACTGGATCGCTTAAATAAACAATATCTGGATTTTCTGTCAGTGGGTAAGACAGAGCGTGAGTGTGTGACGGAGATTCTGCGTCAGGCCAGACAGGCCGGATATCAGTCTCTGGAGGAGGCATTGGCAGCAGGAAAGCCACTGCAGGCCGGTGACAGAGTATATGCAGTCTGCATGAACAAATCCGTAGCCATGTTCCAGATCGGAAAGGCACCTCTGGAGGAGGGCATGAATATTCTGGGAGCGCATATTGACTCCCCTCGTATGGATGTGAAGCAGAATCCATTGTATGAATCGGATGATATGGCGTATCTGGACACGCATTACTATGGCGGCATCAAGAAATACCAGTGGGTTACGATCCCTCTGGCGATTCATGGTGTCATTGTCAAAAAAGACGGAACCACGGTTACGGTTTCTGTCGGAGAGAAGCCGGAGGATCCGGTATTCTGTGTGACGGATCTTCTGATCCATCTGGCACAGGATCAGATGCAGAAGACGGCCGCCAAGGTGATCGAGGGCGAAAAACTCGACGTACTGGTGGGAAGCATGCCGTTGACCGGAGAGGAAAAGGACAAGGTCAAGGCAGGCGTTCTTGCTATCTTAAAAGAGCAGTATGACATTGAGGAAGAGGATTTCCTGTCTGCTGAGCTGGAAGTCGTTCCGGCGGGACGGGCGCGCGAGGCGGGATTTGACCGCAGCATGATCATGTCTTACGGACAGGACGACCGTGTCTGTGCGTACACCTCTCTGGCTGCCATGCTTGCAGCACCACAGCAGCTGGAGACGACAGCATGTTGTCTGCTGGTGGACAAGGAGGAGATCGGCAGCGTGGGTGCGACCGGCATGCAGTCACATTTCTTTGAAAATGTCGTGGCAGAGATCCTGAATCTGCAGGGAGATTACAATGAACTGAAACTGAAGAGATGTCTGGCGCACAGCCACATGCTGTCATCCGATGTCAATGCAGCGTATGATCCGTTGTTTGCCGAGGCCTTTGAGAAGAGAAGTGCATCCTTCCTGGGACGCGGCGTGGTATTCAGCAAATTTACCGGATCCCGTGGAAAGTCCGGTTCCAATGATGCCAATGCAGAATATCTGGCAAAGCTGCGCCGGATCATGGACGATCATGGCGTGAATTTCCAGATGGCTGAGCTGGGCAAGGTGGATATCGGAGGCGGCGGAACGATCGCCTATATCCTGTCTTTATATGGCATGGAAGTCATCGACTGTGGTGTGGCAGTCCTGAATATGCATGCGCCATGGGAGATCACCAGCAAGGCGGATGTCTATGAGGCATACCGTTGTTATGAGGCATTTTTAGGAGAATAGAAAAGAGTATGAAGAAACCATGGATGGTTGTCCTGCTGGGGATCAGCATGGCCGCCTGCCTGTGTGGATGTGGGAAGACAAAGACGCCCAAGTCCTCCGGAAAGGTAGAGCAGACCGAGGATGACAAGAACATTATCAAAGTAATATTAGATGAAGAGACACCGGTCAATGATGCCGGTTTCTATGTGGCACAGCAGAAAGGCTGGTTTGAAGAGGCCGGCCTGAAGGTGGAATTTATCCAGCCGGAGGAAGGGCTGGATACGGAGCAGATGGTCGCCCGGGGCAAAGCACAGTACGGCCTGGATACCCAGGACCGCATGGTACTGGAACTGGGAAGCAAGGAACCTCTGGCCGTGACGGCGGTGGCTGCCGTGCTCCAGCACAATACCACAGGGTATGTCACACTGGCGGACAGTGGTATGGATGAGTTTGAACTGATCCGGGACTGCACGGTGGCCCAGATGAACCAGACAGCGGATGATGCTGTACTTGCGTTTGCGGCAGGACAGCAGGGGCAGGAGCCTGCGTATCAGTCCGTGGAACAGACTCTGACAGATCTGCCGTCACAGTTATCCGGGGACGTGCAGGCTGCCAGGACATATTTTAACTGGGGCTGCATCCAGCTCGATGAGGCCGGTCTGGACTACAATTTTCTGCCGGTGAGAAGTGCCGGTGCTGCACTGGATTACTATACGCCGATCCTGATCGCAGACGATGCATTTCTGGAGAAAAATGCCGGATTGGCACAGGAGTTTTTCAATGTGGTGAAACAGGGCTATGTGTATGCGGCACAGCATCCGGATGAGGCAGCCGGACTGGTGAGCAGCCAGCTTCCTGAGGTCAGCGCTTCGCTGCTGCAGGACAGTCTGGAGTTTATGAGCGGGCAGTGGCTGGATGAACAGGGACAGTGGGGCACCATTGAGTCCGGACACTGGAACCGGTATATATCCTGGGCGCAGAGTCAGGGACTGATCACGGAAAAGGTCGCAAAGAATGCAGGATTTACCATGGAGTATGCCAAGGCATCGCCAAAGGCGACACCGCTTCCGGCCAAAACCGCTGTGCCGGCGCAGAGCCCGCAGGTGGATGCGGCACCCGGCGATGCGGGGACAAATACCGATTCGCAGGACGGTGCTGTGGGTCAGGATGCCACAGGGCAGGACGCTGCTGTGCAGGTGCCGGAATATTAAAATGCCGAAGTGCATGGGAACAATACATATAGAATGGAGAAAACCGATATGGTAGTAGATTTGCAGGAAAGCCGCAGTAAAATTGACAAGATTGACGCTCAGATCGTGAAGTTGTTTGAGGAGCGCATGGAGGTGGCCAATGATGTGGCAGCCTACAAGAGAAGTACCGGGAAAAAAGTATACGATGCCGCCAGGGAGGACGAGAAGATCCAGACACTGCGCAAAATGGCGGACAGTCCGTTTAATGAGACTGCGATTGAGGACCTGTTCCGTCAGATCATGTCCATCAGCCGTAAATATCAGTATCAGAAGCTGGGAGAGAGTGATTCCACGCAGGCTGACTTCCCATTGCAGGAAGTGGACAAGCTGGACATCGGACCGGATACCAGAGTGTGTTTCTTTGGGGAGCGTGGCGCATTCAGCGAGCAGGCGATGCTGGAATATTTCGGAGAGGATGTAAAGAGCTTCAACCGGACCACATTTAAGGACGTTATGGAAGCGGTAGCCTCCGGTGAGGCAGAATATGGCGTACTTCCGATCGAGAATACCTCCACGGGAAGTATTCAGGATATTTATGATCTGCTGGTACATTGTGATAATACATTGGTGGCAGAGCATGTGGTGCGGGTGCAGCAGTCGCTCCTGGTGAAGCCGGGTACCCGTCTGGAGGACATCCGCACAGTGTATTCCCATCCGCAGGCATTGAAACAGTGCAAATCCTTCTTCGAGGAGCACGACTGGATGAAGGGCGAGGAATTTGCCAGCACTGCCGGAGCTGCCAAAAAGGTGGCCGAGTCCGGTGATGGAAGTATGGCAGCGATCGGAAGTGTGAGGGCAGCGCAGATCTTTGGTCTGGAGGTGCTTTGTGAGGGTATCAATTTCAATAAACAGAACTTCACCCGTTTTGTCATTATTTCCAGCAAAAAAGAATACTTGAAAGATGCCAACAAGATCTGTATTTCCTTTGAGATCAAACATGAGGTGGGATCTCTGTACAATATGCTGGCCAACTTTTATTACAATGGACTGAATATGACCAAGATCGAATCCAGACCGATGGATGGTGGGCCTAAGGAGGGTCAGAAATGGGAATACCGCTTCATTGTCGACCTTGAGGGCAATCTGAAGGATCCGGGGGTGCGCAATGCATTCGCCACGGTTGCAGAATGTGTCAGCTCTCTGAAGATTCTGGGCAACTTTCAGACCAAATAAAACATACATGGAGAAATTCGCGTGAAAAGAGGACAAATCATTCAGGGGACAGTCACCAGGACAGACTTTCCCAACAAAGGAATCGTCGAGTACGAGGAAGTCAATGGACTGGGCGAACACGTACGGTATCAGATACAGGTAAAGGGAGTTCTGCCGGGACAGACTGTCTCCGTGCGCATCAAGAAAGCGCGCCGGGAAAAACCGCAGGGAATGCTTCTGGAAGTGATCGCACCCGCACCGCAGGAGACAGCCGATGCGGCCTGTCCGTATTTTGGGTCATGTGGAGGATGTAATTATCAGACGCTTCCCTATGAAGAACAATTGGAACTCAAGAAGAATCAGGTGCTTGACCTGATCCGGCCTGTCTGCGATGGCATCTCGGAGTTTGTATATGATGGGATCCTGCCAAGTCCATCCCAGTGGCAGTATCGCAATAAGATGGAGTTCTCTTTTGGCGATGAGGTTAAGGATGGCCCGCTGACGCTGGGGCTTCACAAAAAAGGAAGTTTTCATGATATTCTTCCGGTCTCCGGCTGTGCCATTGTACATCCGGATTTCAGCAGGATACTGGATTGTGTATGTGCCTTTGGACGGGAAAAGGGACTGGACTATTACCATAAGAATACGCATACGGGGGTACTCCGTCACCTTCTGGTGCGCCGCTCTATCTCCACCGGGGAACTGCTGGTGGGGCTGGTGACCTCATCCCAGCAGGATCTGACAGAGCAGGTCCTGGAACTGGCAGACCGCCTGAAGGCGCTCTCGCTGGAGGGAGAGATCTGTGGATTTCTGCACATTCTCAATGACAGCATGGGGGATGTGGTGCAGAGCGATGAAACACGCCTGATCTTTGGCAGGGACTGGTTCCTGGAGGAAATCCTGGGATTGAAGTTCAGAATCTCTGCCTTTTCCTTTTTTCAGACCAATACAAAGGGAGCCGAGGTGCTCTACGAGCAGGCGCGCAAGTACATTCTGGCGCACGATGCGGATTTTGAGGGCAAGACAGTCTTCGATCTCTACAGCGGAACCGGAACCATTGCCCAGATCATCGCTCCTGTGGCAGGCCATGTGATCGGCGTGGAGATCGTGGAGGAGGCAGTCGAGGCGGCGAGAGAAAACGCGGCCATGAACGGCCTGACCAACTGCGAGTTTATGGCCGGGGACGTGCTCAAGGTGATCGATGAGATCCGGGAGCGTCCGGATTATATTATCCTGGATCCACCGCGCGACGGCATCCATCCGAAAGCGCTCGACAAGATCATCGATTATGGCGTGGAACATCTGGTATATATCTCGTGCAAGCCGACGAGCCTGGCCAGGGATCTGGTGGTGCTGCAGGAGAGAGGGTACCGGGTGGAACGGATGTGTAATGTGGATATGTTCCCGAATACGGTGCATGTGGAAACTGTAATTTTATTGTCCCGAAAGGCTCCAGATGCCGAAATTAAGGTAAGATTGGATATGTCGGAATTAGACATAACAAGTGCAGAAAGCAAAGCAACATATAAAGAAATACAGGAATATGTGCAAAATAAATATGACCTGCATGTAACAAATTTATATATAGCACAAGTAAAACGTGAATTTGGAATTATAGAAAGGGAAAACTATAACACAGGTGAAGGCAAGGCAAAAGTGCCACAGGTAACAGCTGAAAAAAGGGAAGCTATTATAGATGCACTTAAATACTTCCAGATGATTGAATAAAAAGGCTATACAGAAAAGAACTCCTTCGGGGGTTCTTTTTAATTTTTGGAAGAAAGTTGGTTTTTTTGGGGAAGATGTAAATATGTGTTTTCCAAAAATCAATTTTTGATACAGTTAGGACAGTTCTCGCATCAAAAAGACAAGTGCAGGACTTAGAAAACATAAAGTGTCTTTTCATAGGTGTAGAGAAGTTGCTATTTTTAAAATTATAGGTGTAAGTTTTGTAGTTTCAAGTGACAAAATATGATAAATAGTCAAAAAGTGTCACTTATTAATAAGAAAACCGAAAGCCAACGGGGTTTTTGATATACCTTATACGGAAAAAGTGGAAGGTAAAGGGGAATAAGTGGAAAATTAAAATATAAATTCCACTTGAATAGCAACTTTTCTACACCTTAGTTATTTTTTGGAAGAAAGTTGGCTTTTTGATAAATCCATATGCATATTTAATTAGCATCAGCATATAATTTAGATGTTTAAACCTATATAAAATATGTTAAAATAATAAAAGTAGTTATAATTTTAGAAAGGAAAATTATTATGATACTTTTATTTAGTGTAGTAGGTATTTTTGTACTATTTGCTTTAAAATATTTTATTGACAAGAAGGATAATGCAAATATAAAGGTTAAAGAATTCATAGTTAGTAAGAAATTTCTTGAGGCAGTAACGGAATTAATTGTTATAATACTTGGTGCAACAATAGCCATTAATTTTACTAATATACAAGAAAAAAAGGAAAATAAACAAAGAACAATAGCATTATTAGAAGCCACTAAATCTGAGATTGAAGAGTCATATAATTTAAATAGTGCTTTTATATCAAAGTATGATGAAGGCAATTTTACAATAGGCGAATTGAAATATAATGCATCATGCAATTTAAGTACGCTGAATAAAGTTCTTGACAATGATATGGTAATAGTCACGATAACGCCTATATCTTATCAAGTGCTATGTAATAATATGGATAATGCAAATATTTTTAATGATATGAGGAATAATGCAGATAATGAAGATGGGAATATATATACATATGTTAAGGGCATCAATTCTCATTTAGAAACAATTTTATATGAAATAGATAATGAAATATTATATTTGAAGGGAAAGTATACAGAGAAAAATGTTCAAAACAAATATTACGAGCATATAGAAACTAAAGGTATTCCTATAGATACAGAAAATAATTAATGTGTGTTATAAGATCACTTCGGTGGTCTTTTTTATTTGCAATTAAGCAGAAAATACAACAGTCATATTTATTTTACATTGAAAAGTTTCAAAGTGAGGGGGAATAAATATGGCAGTAGCAATAAAAAGGGTTATACAGTTTAGCCATGCAAAAATGAATTCGGTGCAATCGGAACAAACCAGAATACGTGCAAAGAATAAATACAAAAATGATCATATATGTGAAGAATTTAAGAAATTCCATTTACATTCTATTAACAATACAGAAGGACTTACTTATAATCAGTATTTCAAAAAATATTGTAAAAGAAGAACTGGTGGTAAGAAAAAGGTTGATGTTGTAAGTGAAATGGGGGAAAAGGATTTTTATTTAGACAACTATCATAGATAATAGCAGAAATCAACAGTATAGCAGGAAAAGAATATGATAATGATGTAGCAGTAAAAGCTATGCTTCAGATAAAAGACATCATGATGAAATCTGAGAAGCTAAAAACATCAGCAAAGAACAATACAGAAAAAGATTTTGAATTTGCATATTTTGACAACATAGATGATGCATTAATAGAAGGATTGGAGCAGAATCAAGACTTTTTCAGCTTATTATTAAGCAATGATGAAATGAAGAGAAAAGTACTTGGTATTTTCTCGGATGAAATATATAACAGCTTGAAAGAAGCAGAATAGAAAAAAGCAGGTTGAAATATACCTGCTTTTTTTATATCTAAAAAACACCACTATATATAGTAGTTTTAATGAAACACAAAACACTATATATAGTATAAAATTCAGCTGAAAAGCACCAGATTTTTTGGTATAATTAATCTATCACAAAAAGAAAGGAATTATTAAATATGCCAAAAGAAAACATATTTTCTGGCAAGTATGAACCAGATCGGGACACTTGTACAGAAGCAAACGAAAGTAATGTTGCCAGATTCAGAACAGCAATGTTAAAGTTAGATAGTGAAATTGATTCCGTGAGGTCACAAATTGTGACCTCACGGAAAAAGGATTTTTTTGCTGGACAGGAAGGCGGACGTAGATATTTACCATACGCATTTACAGAGCAAGGAATTTATATGCTTGCAACAGTTCTTCGTGGAAAATTAGCGGAACAACAGAGTATATTTATTATGCGTACTTTTAGGGAGATGCGTCACTATATTAGGCAGAATCAGCAGTTTGTTACCAGAAATGAAATGGATCTTTTAACAGCAAAGGTTGGAACGATAACGGAGAGGCAGGACCGAATGGAGAATAAGGTAGATACAATTCAAAAAGATGTGAATATCTTAGCAGATAATTTTATTACCGATAAAGACAAAAAGAGTTCTCTGATAGGTATATTGGGAATGTTTGCAGTTTGTTGTGTAGTTGGGTGAAAAAATCGGTATTTGGAGGTTAAAAACATGATGAAACTCGATAATTTTGTTGATATGATGACGGGACACTTTAATAACAAAGAGCAGTTTGATAAGATGAAGACAGAAGGAAAAATATATCCTTATGCAGAACACATTAATACAATCTGTAATGGAAAAATTTTGAACCTTCCTAAAGATTTTAATGGTAAATTTGTTGTGGAAGAAAGCTACTATGAGACAAACGGGAAACGCCATGCCTCACCACATCTTTTCCTTATTACAGAGAAAGAAGATGGAATTGTGTTGTATTCTTATGAAATACCTAAAGGAGAAGATAAGAGTACATTTTCATATAGTTCTATGAAAAATGTTGATTACACCGAATTGAAAAAATCCGAAAAGTTTACCCCAGCAATCTACCATGAAAAGGATGGAATCTGGGAAGGAGGCAGTACAAGCCAGTTCTCTCCGGTAATGACATTTAAGCTTTGGGAAAAGTTTTCTGACAGTTGCCTGGAAGTATCTGAAAGCATGGAAGTTAATGGAAAGAAAACTTTTGGATATGACGAGCCAATTATTTATAAGCGAGTATAACTTAATAGTGTATTTAATCTTTCATATTGTTGTGATACAATAAGTAAGTATGAACAGAGAAAGGAATGGTTTGTAGAATGCAGGAATATGTAATGGGAAATGGAGCTATCGGTCTCGGCGCATTGGCGGCAGGGGTCAACCTTGTGTCGGGATATCCGGGAACACCATCCTCAGAGATAGTGGAAACAATATCTAAGTATCCACATGATGGTGTACATTTGGAATGGTCAGTAAATGAAAAGGCGGCAATGGAAGTCGCTGCAAGTGCGGCATATGGTGGAGCGCGAACACTTGTGACAATGAAGCAGGTTGGACTTAACGTGGCAGCGGATCCGATTATGTCGCTTGCCTATGTTGGCGTTAAGGGAGGAATGGTTGTAGTATCGGCTGATGATCCAGGCCCTATATCCTCACAGACAGAGCAGGACACAAGGAGATTTGCGGATTTCTGCCGAATACCGGTATTTGATCCTTCGTCACCAGAGGAAGCATATCAGATGATTCAGGATGCCTTTAAATATTCTGAAAAATATAAGACACCGGTTTTGTTCAGACCTACGACAAGAGTATGTCATGCATATGCATCTATTGATAATCCGGAATATTGTGGACCTAAGAAGTATGAGGGCTTTGTAAAGGATTCTAAGAAATGGGTTATTTTCCCGAGATTGTCATTTGCAAACCACAATATGATTGAAAAGAGAAATATAGAGATTGGCAGGGACTTCTCAAGCTACAAATTTAACAAAATAGAGGGTGGAAATTCAAATAAGGCAGTTATTACTTCGGGAATCAGTTATTCTTACGCAAAGGAATATATGAAATACCATGAGGATATTAAGTTAATCAAGATTGCAACTGCATATCCTTTCCCTGAAGATTTACTTCTTAAGGCATTAGAGGGAGTAAAAGAGGTAATATGCTTGGAGGAGCTAAGTCCATTTATTGAGGAACAGGTTCTTAAAATTATTGGAAAGCATGGATTACAGATTAGAGTATCTGGTAAACTCGATGGCAAAGTCCCACATAGTGGAGAAAACAGTTCAAATCAGGTAGCTGCAATACTAAGTGATTTCCTTGGTACAGAGAAGCTTTCTGGTGGCTTAGATATTTCAGATGCACCAGCACTTCCGATGAGACCGCCTGTGCTTTGCGCGGGTTGCCCTCACAGAGCTTCATTCTATGCTGTAAAGCAGGCTATGAAGGGCAAAAAGGCTTACTTCTGTGGCGATATAGGTTGTTATACACTTGGAAATGCTATGCCGCTTGACATGGTAGATACCTGTCTTTGCATGGGAGCGGGAATTACGATGGCACAAGGCTTCCATTGGATTGACGGGGAGGGAACGTGCTTTGGCTTTGTTGGAGACTCTACGTTCTTTGCATCAGGAATGACAGGTGTTGTAAATGCAGTTTATAACAATGCAGATATGATACTTTGTGTGCTTGATAATTCAACGACAGCGATGACAGGTCATCAGCCGCATCCGGGCATTGGACGCAACATGATGGGGCAGATTGTAGATAAGGTTGACATAAAAAAGGTACTTGAGGGAATTGGAGTACATAAAGTGATAACGGTTAATCCTCTTAATCTCAAGGAATCGATAGATGCCGTAAATGAGTGCGAGAAGCTTCCGGGTGTAAAGGCTATTATTTTCAAATCACCTTGTATAGCAATATCAAAACCTGATAAGAAACTTGCAATATCTGAAAAATGTATTCAGTGCAAGAAATGTATTCGTGAGATTGGCTGTCCGGCACTTATAACAGTGGATGGAAAGGTTACTATTGACGAGAGCCTTTGTACGGGATGTGGTTTATGCAGTCAGATTTGTCCGGTTTCAGCGATAGGGGGTGGATGCAATGAATAAAAATATACTTATTTGTGGAGTTGGAGGTCAGGGAACTGTGCTTGCCTCTAAGATAATAGCTGCAGCTGCTATGGATTCTGGAAATGCTGTTCATTCTGCTGAAACTATAGGGATGGCACAGCGAGGCGGTTCTGTCACGAGCCATGTCAGAATAGGTGAGGCGTATTCTCCACTTATTCCTTATGGCGAGGCAGATATGATACTTGCGTTTGAGCCGGCAGAAGCAGTAAGAAACCTCATGTATCTAAAGAAGGACGGAATAGTAATAGTAAACAGTGTGCCGGTTAAACCGGTCACAGAATCTCTCAACAACACAGGATATGATGGTAGGGATATGCTTATCTATTTGAACAAAAAATGCAAATGCATAGTGATAGATGCCAAGGAGCTATGCGAACCATTTGGTTCATCGAGATATTTCAACATAGCAATCTTAGGTGTTGCTGTTGGTTCGGGAAGGCTCGGACTTACGAAGGAGGCAGTGCTTGATGAGATATGTAAGAGAGTACCTGCTAAGTTTATAGACACAAATAAAGCTGCGTTTCTGGCAGGCTTAGAGAAAGGAGAACAGTATGAAGCTTAATAGTACACAGTTGGCACAGGTAGATGCACAGATAAAAAGACTTATCAAAACAGACAGTTATTATGGAAAGATATACAGAGATACGGGGATAGATGGTGTTCACTCGCAGGAAGATTTCGAGAAGCTTCCATTTTCGAGTAAATCTGACTTGAGAAATGCGTATCCTTTAGGTATTCAGGCTGTTCCTGACGAGGAGGTAGTAAGAATACATTCTTCATCAGGAACAACAGGCAAGCCGGTTATTATTCCGTATACAGCTAAGGATGTAGATGACTGGGCAATTATGTTTGCCAGATGTTATGAGACGGCAGGTATCACAAACAAGGATCGTATACAGATTACACCTGGTTATGGTCTGTGGACAGCCGGTATAGGATTTCAGGCTGGATGTGAGAAGCTTGGTGCAATGGCTGTTCCTATGGGACCGGGAAATACTGATAAGCAGATTCAGATGATGATTGATCTTAAGACAACAGTGCTTACTGCAACTTCATCGTATGCGTTGCTTCTTGCTGAGGAGATAAATAAGAGGGGAATCCGAGACCAGATTTATTTGAAAAAAGGCGTGTTTGGTTCAGAACGTTGGAGTGAAAAAATGCGCAATTATATAAAAAATGAACTCGGCATAGAGATTTATGATATATATGGACTCACTGAGATATATGGACCTGGAATTGGCATAAGCTGTAAAGAGCAGACCGGTATGCACTACTGGGACGATTTTGTTTACATAGAAATTATTGACCCGAAAACGCTTCAGCCTGTTCCTGATGGTGAGGAGGGTGAGATTGTAATTACAACTCTTGTCAAGGAGGGGGCACCGTTGCTTCGTTTCCGTACTCACGATATATCTAGAATTATACCTGGAACATGCCCTTGTGGAAGAAAGCATCCTAGACTGGATATTATCAAGGGACGCAGCGACGATATGTTTAAGGTTCATGGTGTCAATATGTTCCCTAGTCAGGTCGAGGAAATTCTTGGTGGTGTTGATGGGGTTTCAAGTGAATATAACATTAATATTGCACATGACGAAAGCTGTAACAGAGATGTAATTCTTGTTACGGTTGAAGCTGAGGGAAGAGTTGACTTTGAAAAGACTGGTCAGATAATTAAGGAGCAATTTAAATCTAAAATGAGCGTTACTCCTAAGGTTACAGTGGTACCTGTGGGAACGTTGCCTCGTACCGAGAAGAAGGCAAAGAGGGTTATAGACCACAGAGAGAAGTAAATCCCGCAGTAATCCTTACGTTTTTACGGAACAAGGTGCATATATGCTAATGACTGTGCTAAAAGGAGAGGTGCATATGCTATGCCAGGTATACTCGTGGTTGAAGATGATGAAAATTTAAATCGTGGAATTACATTCTCAC
>CAKRJH010000008.1 GCA_934351255.1 uncultured Lachnospiraceae bacterium | reverse complement strand
AATGTGAAAAGCGATTGGAGCAAATAAAAACTCAGAACCTTCAGGGGTATGAAGAATATCGAAATGGGGAAATTACTTGACATCCTCGGGACGGCTGTGCCTTGCGGACAGTTTCTAAAATAATGTCCAAAAAACCTATTGACAAATAAGAGAGATGTGGTATATTGAAGACAACATATGAATGATTATTCATATGTTTGAATGATGATATTTAAGTTTATAGCAGAGAACCTGCGGAAAGGAATCGAACATGAAGAAGACGTATAAGATTGATGTGGACTGTGCAAACTGTGCAAACAAGATGGAGCTGGCAGCAAAGGAGACTCAGGGAGTCAAGGATGCTACCGTAAACTTTATGACACTCAAGATGATCGTAGAGTTTGAGGATGGAAAGACTCCTGCAGAGGTTATGCCGGAAGTTCTGAAAAACTGCAAAAAGGTTGAGGATGACTGCGAGATCTTCTTTTAATCAGAGATCGCAGAGAAGACTCCGGGGTACGAGAAAGGAAGAAAAGCGATGAACAAAAAACAGAAAAAAGTATTGATCCGGATCGTGATCTCGGCTGTAATGTTGGTCGTGTTGCATTTTATTCCGGCGAGCGTACTGCCGCTTTCCGGATTTCCGGAGGGGCTGCCGAGGATGATACTGTATCTGGCAGCCTACCTGGTCATCGGTTATGACATTTTGAAAAAATCCGTCAAGGGGATCCGAAACGGTCAGGTATTCGATGAAAATTTCCTGATGGCGGTTGCCACGATCGGTGCGATCGGTCTGGCCATTTATGAAAAGAGCGGTGATTACAATGAGGCGATCGCGGTTATGCTGTTCTATCAGATCGGCGAGCTTTTCCAGAGCTACGCGGTGGGCAAGAGCCGCCGCAATATCAGCGATCTGATGGATATCCGTCCGGATTACGCCAATGTGGAGCGTGACGGACAGGTGGAACAGGTAGATCCGGATGAGGTCGAGATCGGAACCGTGATCCTGGTGCAGCCCGGTGAGAAGATACCGATCGACGGTGTGATCGTGGAGGGAAGTTCCACTCTGAACACCAGTGCCCTGACCGGAGAGAGTCTCCCGCGTCAGGTGGAGTCGGGAGACGAGGTCATCAGCGGCTGTATCAATATGTCCGGAGTGCTTAGGATACAGACAACCAGAGAATTTGGGGAGTCTACTGTTTCTAAGATCCTGGATCTGGTGGAGAATTCCAGTTCCAAGAAATCCCGTTCGGAAAACTTTATCTCACGGTTTGCCCGCGTGTATACACCGGCAGTATGCTACAGTGCGCTGGCACTGGCGATCCTGCCGCCTGTGATCTCCATGATCCTTGGATACAGTGGGGCGTGGCATGTCTGGATCTACCGAGCCTTGACATTCCTGGTTATCAGTTGTCCATGTGCGCTGGTCATCAGTATTCCGCTGAGTTTCTTTGCCGGAATCGGTGGCGCAAGCCGGGCCGGAGTGCTCGTCAAGGGATCCAATTATCTGGAGGCACTTGCCTCTGCCAGAATCGTGGTCTTTGATAAAACCGGTACGATGACTGAGGGTGTCTTTGAGGTGGCAGGAATCCATCATGCGTCAGTCAGCGAGGAGAAACTGATCGAGTATGCGGCAATGGCGGAGAGTTATTCGAGCCATCCGATCAGCAAGAGTCTGAAGAAAGCATACGGCCGTGAGATCGACAACAGCCGCATCACAGATGTGGAGGAGATCAGCGGACACGGCGTGACTGCCAGGATCGATGGCGTGGAAGTGGCCTGCGGCAATGAAAAACTGATGAGAAAACTCGGTGTGGAGCCTCAGAGCTGCAGCCATGTGGGCACAGTAGTACATGTGGCAGTGGACGGAGACTATGCCGGACATATCCTGATCTCTGACCGGATCAAGCCACATGCAGCGCAGGCGATCCGGGCACTCAAAAAAGCCGGTGTCCATGATACGATCATGCTGACCGGTGATGCAAGAAATGTTGCCAGGCAGGTGGCAGAAGAACTTGGAATCGATCAGGTGCGCAGTGAACTTCTGCCAGCGGACAAAGTTAGCAGCGTGGAAGAATTCCTGGCAGCCAAGGGTGCGAAGGAAAAGCTGGCCTTTGTGGGCGATGGTATCAACGATGCTCCGGTGCTGTCACGTGCAGACATCGGAATTGCCATGGGTGCCATGGGTTCTGATGCAGCTATTGAGGCGGCAGATATCGTATTGATGGACGATGATCCTCTCAAGATCGCGACAGCTATTGGCATTGCGAAACGCTGCATGCGCATCGTCTATGAAAATATTTATTTTGCGCTCGGCATTAAGCTGATCTGTCTGGTGTTTGGTGCGATCGGTATCGCCAATATGTGGTGGGCAATCTTTGCGGACGTCGGAGTGATGGTACTTGCAGTGCTCAATGCGATCCGTACGCTGAAGGTGCACGAGATCAAACCAGAGTAGAGAAGAGAAAGGGGAGCTGAATATGGCACTCGATCATTCAGACGGCATCACAGAAGAGTGTTGTGATGCAACGGAGGTACATGAGGATCTGTTAAAGATCGTCGAGCAGACCATGCCTCCGGAGACAGAACTCTATGATCTTGCAGAATTGTTCAAGGTGTTTGGCGATTCTACCCGGATCCGGATCCTGTTTGTGTTGTTCAAGGCGGAAGTCTGTGTCTGTGATCTGGCACAGGCATTGAATATGACGCAGTCGGCGATCTCACATCAGCTTCGGATCCTCAAGCAGAACAAGCTGGTCAAAAACCGCAGGGAAGGGAAATCCGTTTTTTATTCACTGGCGGATGACCATGTCCGCAGCATCATCGATCAGGGCAGGGAACATATTGAGGAATAGGAAAAACAGAAAAAAGTTCTTGACATCTAACTGCGGTTAGGGTATTCTAACTGTGTTGAGAGTGATGAATGTACAGGAGGTGATATCGTGCAGCAGAAAGTTATGTCACAGAGAGATATCGTGTTACAGCAGCTTCGAGAGAGAGGATGCCGTATTACGAAACAACGTGAGATTTTGCTGGACATTATTTTGAAAGGCGATTGTGCCTGCTGTAAAGAAATCTATTACAAGGCAGTTCGACAGGATCCCAAGATCGGAACTGCTACGGTATACCGCATGATCAATACTCTGGAAGAGATCGGAGCAATTGACCGCAAGAACATGTACCGGGTACAGTGTCGTAAGGCGTGTCCTTGTACCGTTCATCTCGAGAACGAGACGATGTTGGAATTATCTGAACAGAAGATGGAACAGGTGATCCGCAAAGGTCTTGTAGCCTGTGGTTATGCCGCAGAGCAGGAGATTTTGGATGTGAAATACCAGATGGAGTGCTCTTGATAATTTGTCTGTTTTGTTTGTTTTATTCATAGTATAGTCCTTTAGGCGGGTTGCGTTTGCAACCCGTCTTTTGGTATATTGAATATATCAGGGCCGGGGCAGGTCAAAATGTCCCCGGCCTGACGAGCGTTGAAACAGAGAACAAAAGACATAGAATGGAGAATATGATGTATACAACAGTCAATGAATGTGAACATTTTGATTTTACCACTGCACAGGTGGAATCCATGAGAAAACAGGGGGAGACACTGGTGATCGAACTGACCAGCGTGACGATCCTGCCGGAGAACAGCTGTAACCGGGACATCCGCAAGATGGGTGCACCGTTCCTGGCTCTGTCCTTTTCAGACAGCAGGATTTCGGATCTTGTCAAAGAGGGAGTGAAGGTATACGATGCCGACGGCAATCTGACACAGACGATTCCGGATGAGACACTCGAATTTGGCGAGTTTGCCACACAGATCCAGGGGGCCTGTGTCTATGAACTGACGAAGTCGGCCAATGTGTACCGGGTCGGATTGGAGACAGAGGATTGTACCTATCTGTTGAAACTGTGTGCTTCCGGGACACGTCAGGACTGGGAGCGTTTTATGAATCTGGACAACAGCTATTAGGATAGAGGACTGAGAGTAATGAGTAAAGCGGTTATAGGGATATTGGCACATGTAGATGCCGGAAAGACGACTCTTTCCGAGGCATTGTTATTTGCGACGGGAACGATACGCTCCCTCGGACGGGTGGACAACAGGGATGCTTTTCTGGATACCTTTGAGATGGAGAGACAGAGAGGAATCACGATTTTTTCAAAGCAGGCCAGACTGCATTGCGGTGATCTGGAGATCACGCTGGTGGATACACCGGGACATGTTGACTTTTCACCGGAGACGGAGAGAACTCTGCAAGTGCTGGATTATGCGATCCTTGTGGTCAGCGGAGCGGATGGAGTGCAGGGGCATACCCGGACGCTCTGGAAACTCTGTCAGAGATATGAGATCCCGACGTTTCTCTTTGTCAATAAAATGGATCAGCCGGGGACCGATGCGGCGAACGTACTGCAGCAGATCCGCAGGGAACTGTCTCCGTCCTGTGTTGATGTGACCGGGGCGGTCAACAGTTTATATGAGGGAGGAGATAAGCCACTCAGTGACACCTTTTTGGAGGAAGTGGCTGTGTGCAGGGAAGAACTGATGGAGACCTATCTCGAGGAGGGAAACTTTGATCTCAGAGTGATCCCGGAACTGATCTGCAACCGGGAACTGTTTCCGTGCTTCTTTGGGTCGGCGCTGAAACTGGAGGGGATCGGGACCCTTCTGGCCGGGATGGAACACTGGTTCCTGGACCGCGAGTATCCGCAGGAGTTTGGTGCCAGGATCTACAAGATCGGCAGAGATGCCTCCGGAAACCGTCTCACCTATCTGAAAGTGACAGGTGGAGAGTTAAAGAACCGTGATCAGATCACCTATGAGGGAAAACAGGAGACATTGACGGAAAAGATCCACCAGATCCGGAGATATCACGCCGAGCGCTATGAGACAACCGACTGTGTGCCGGCCGGAGAACTCTGTGCGGTGACCGGTCTTAGTGAGACGAAAGCAGGACAGGGACTGGGTTTTGAATCACAGGGTGAACTTCCGGTCCTGGAGCCGGTGCTTACCTACCGCATCGATATCCTGGATGACGGCGTGTCCGTGCCGGAACTGTTACTGAAACTGCGTCTGCTTGAGGAAGAGGAGCCACAGCTCCATCTGGTCTGGAGGGAGGAGATCAGTGAGCTGCAGGCACAGGTTATGGGTGAGGTGCAGATGGAAGTCCTGAAGCAGCTCGTCTATGACCGGTTCGGAGTGGCGATCACTTTTGGACAGGGCAATATCGTCTACAAGGAGACGATTTCCGATGTTGTGGAGGGGATCGGCCATTTTGAGCCGCTGCGGCATTATGCGGAGGTACATCTTCTGCTGGAACCCGGGGAACCGGGCAGCGGGATCGAGGTGATCCTGGACTGCAGGGAGGATATTCTGGACAAAAACTGGCAGAGACTGATCGCTACGCATGTGATGGAGCGCAAACACCGGGGGGTACTGACCGGAGGAGAACTCACGGATGTCCGGGTCCGGGTGATCGCAGGCAAGGCGCATCCGAAACATACGGAGGGAGGAGATTTCAGGCAGGCGACCTATCGTGCGGTACGTCAGGGACTGATGCAGGCGCAGTCGATTCTTCTGGAACCGTTTTACCGGTTTACCCTGGAAATCCCGTCCGATCAGGTCGGACGTGCAATGACGGATCTGGATCAGATGGGAGCGGCATTTGAAGGACCGGAGATCTCGGGAGAGCATGCGGTGATCACCGGAAGAGGGCCCGTGTCGGAACTGACCGATTATCCGAGAGAAGTCGTGGCATATACAAAGGGACAGGGAAGACTATCCTGTGTCTACGGAGGATATTATCCGTGCCACAATGCCGGAGAGGTCATGGAACATATCCACTATGATCCGGAACTGGATCTGCGAAATCCTTCGGCATCCGTGTTCTGTGCTCACGGCGCCGGATTTGCGGTTCCGTGGGATCAGGTGCGGGAATACATGCATGTGGAAAGCGGATGGAAACTACAGGACGGCGAGGCAGTCTATAAGGCGGATACGGTCAGGACAGATGGTTATGATCCGTCCATGGGATACCGGCCGCAGACCAAGATGAAAGAGGAAACCTTTGTCGGAACCGAGGAGATCGATGCAATCCTGCGCCGGGCGACTCATGCCAATCAGAAAGATGGATTTATCCCTCATAAGGGGATCGGATACCGCAGGAGTGCGAAGCGTTCCGCAGGATCCGGGACATCCGGTGTTGTGACCAGAGAATATAAACGGCCGGTGCCTGACCGGGATAAATATCTGCTGGTCGACGGTTACAATGTCATTTTCGCCTGGGAGAGTCTGAGTGAACTGGCGGCAGACAATATGGATGGAGCCCGAGGGTCACTTCTGGATACGATGTGCAATTACCAGGGGTATTACGGCTGTGAGGTGATCGTGGTCTTTGATGCCTACCGGGTGAAGGGGCATGTCACCGAGTATCTGGATTATCACAATATTCACGTGGTATACACCAAAGAAGCGGAGACGGCGGATCAGTACATTGAAAAATTCAGCCATGAGAATGGAAGAAAATACGATATTACCGTGGCTACCTCGGATGGACTGGAGCAGATCATAATCCGCGGGCAGGGGTGCAGACTGGTTTCTTCCCGGGAACTGGAGCAGCAGATACGCAGGATGCAGGAAGAAATCCGGGCACGGCTTGAATTTTAAGATTATAGTTGTTATACTATATAAAATAATCATGGGTGCTTTATGCCCAAATTTATCATAAATCATCACCCATCCTTATAGGGGATGCTGAGGGAGGAACGGATATGAAACAGGAAACCAGAAAACGATGGAGAACGATTCTTGCATCCCTTCTGTGTTTTGCCATGGTCATTACCATGGTCCATGGGACAAATCTGAAGGTGTATGCGGAGTCGGGGCAGCCGACAGTCACACATTATGAAGCGACTTATGTCGATGATGATGGTGTGACCAAAGATCTGACGGATGGTGCTGTGCTGAAAAACGGCCAGCAGTTGTCTCTTGGCTTTGATTGGGAGATCAGCAATGACGACAATATACGTGAATTTGATATTGCGATTGATCTGAAAAACGTGAACATGCAGTCGCGCGACAGGGTCCCTTTGCGTGATTCGTCCGGAAATGTTGTGGGAGAATTTAGTGTTACGGACAATGTGATCCACTGTAAGATCGATCCGAGCAAGATCGATCAGAATCGAAGTGATGTTACAGGACATTTTGACTTAAATGGATTTGTGGATGTCGATAATAAAGATGACGCTGCCAGTAAGGATGCGATGCTTAAGATCGGGGATGTCCAGACTCACGTCACTGTGAAATATGATCTGGTGGATAGTTCCATCGATGTTCAAAAAAATGCCGGGACATTGACGGTCGATCCGGATACGGGGGAACTGTATGTTCCATATACGGTTACACTGACCGGCAGGAACGGTAAATCCACGATCAAGTCGATCCTGGACAGTACGGCAGCACAGAATTCGCCGCTGCTGGGAGCTTATGATATCGTCTATGATAATGTGACATATACGTCTATGGAGGAACTGAGTGATGCACTCGCTGGAAAGGAACTCTATGCAGGGGACGTCATCACCATTACCTATAAAGAAAAGATTGACTTTGGTATTTATGATACTTCTAAAAGCTGGAACAAAGACAATACATTCAAGGTGGATTATAAAAAAAATACCGGTGGAGACGGAAGCAATAATAACACCTGCTGGGGATTTAACGTCAGCGGTGCTCCGTCTGTCAACAAGAGTGGATCTCTGAACGGCAATGTGATCACCTGGACTGTGACTGTGGATCCGGGCGTGATGTCATGGGATGATGTGACGGATGTTAAAGATATTCTCGGAAATTATCAGGACTATACCCAGGTTGGGTTTACTCTGCGCAAGGAGGATTTTGTCAAGAACTCCAGTGGCAGGTATGAGGCCACCTATACCACAACCGTGGATGATTCCGTGATGGATTCGGTCGGCGCAGTCAATCTGAAGAACGAGGCAGATATCACCTTTACCCACGATGGAAAGGATTATACGTACAAGGGAGAAGGCAAGGTTACCAAACCGGCTCAGAATATTGATTTCCTTCCGGACAAGACCTGTGAAGGCTATGACAGCGCGACCGGGAAGATCACGTGGAATGTCGATATGTATTTCCCGACGGTTGTGACGGATGTAAAGCTTGAAGATTATCTGACAAACTGGAGTTTTTCCGGTACGTCTTATCAGGATGGAGAAGTATATGTCGATGGCACCTTGGTAGTCTCCAACTATCAGGTGGTGGCTGGCAACGGCATTGTCAGCGGGGTGACCTATTCGACAGATTATGGAGTGGATCCGTCTGTTAAAAATTACGGATTCTCCCTGAAATTTACGGATACCTTTATCGAGACAGTAGCCGGAAGAACACAGGATGCGGACCACCATGTCCATGTCACATATCAGACCAAGGTGGCGGATACAGACATGGATGGCAAACTCTACGGCAACAAGGCCAAGGTGACCTATAAGGATCCGACGACCGGTGGAACCACGTCTTCTCAGGAAAAAGAGGCTACATATAAGACTTCCAACTGTCTGACCAAGACTGCAAAGGCAGATGGAGGCTATAAGATCAACTACACGTTGACCATGAAGACAGCGGACATGGGTCAGCTGGAGGCCAACAAGGATATTATTTTTCACGATATTCTTCCGGATGGCATGTCCTATGTGGATGGTTCTGCCTCTCTGAAACTTAAAATGGACAATGGCTGGGAAGGAGACTACTACGGTATCGTTCCGGAACTGAACACAACGCTGTCAGCAGACGGAAGCACTCTGGACTTCTCCTTTAATACCGGAGCAGATGGGGGAGATCTTACTGCCCCGGATAATACCCTTCACATGGTGGACATTCTGAAGAAATACAAGCAGAATGGCTGGACCTGCAACGGAATGATCTTCCGTGTGACCTATTCCCTGGTGGTTTCTGATATTGAGACGTTTATCAAGACCGGAGGAAAAGACTTCAAAAACAGTGCGACCGTGGACTATGGTGGAAAACAGGTCGGCAAGGGAAGTACGTCTACACATCTGAAGCCGGAAAAACTTGTCACAAAACAGGGAACATACAATGTAAACACAGCACCGGATATTGAATATTCTGTTTCCGTGAATCCGGATGGCCTGGACCTTTTGCCGAGATCCGACCGCATTGTGGGAGTGGATGAATATGGCTCTGCGATGACTGTCAGAGAAGATTCCATTGTTGTGACAAACTCCAAGACAGGCGCGGTGTTGACGCGGGATACGGATTACAGTCTGACGCTGTCCAAAGGAAAAATGGTGTTTTATCTGCCGGATGAGACGCCGCTTACCATTACCTATAAGGCAAAGGTCGGTCTGGCAGCCGGGAATACATTAGATGAAACCAATGCATTTAACTCGTTTACTTTATCCGGTTACTCCGGAGATGAGTCCAAAGCGAATTCTGTGGTCAAAAGTGTAGTCGTAAATTCATCGGGATATGTTGATTACGGAACCGGGTCTATCACGTTGTATAAATACTGGACCAACGGACAGGATATGGTGGCATTGGACGGCGCGACATTCAGCCTTTATACCTATAATGCCACAACTAAGACAGAGACTCCGTATGAACCATACCAGAACATCACCCTGCAGACTGACGGAACGACTCTCTTGAAAGATCTTCCGCTGGACCGCATCTTTGTGCTGTATGAGACGAAGGCTCAGAATGGCTATGTACAGAAGACTGCACCGTATTATTTTGTGCTGACCGGTAAGGATAAAAAGGAACTGCCTGAGGACATTGATGTCAATCAGTTCAAATCCGGGGATACGATCTACTATGAAAATGACAAGATCCCCGGAACTCTGGAGATCACCAAGACGATCACCGGAGTTGCCACCAGGGATCTGGATGCGATCAAGGATAAGATCACCTTTACGATCGTCAATACAGTGGCCAGTCCGCCGGAGAAGACGACGGTGACTCTGGATCAGTTTACACTGGAGGACGGTGTCTACAAATATAAGATGACGAATCTGCAGCCTGGCATCTATCAGGTGGAAGAGAAAGTGACTGCGGATACGGAATATACACTTAAGAGTGCAACATACCGGGTGAACGGTGGAACTCCTCAGGATGCTACTCGGGGAAGTTTCAATGTCAAGGTGGAGTCGGATCAGAAGACAACGGCGGCGCTCACGAACAACTATCAGGGAATTCCGGTTACCGCCAAGTTCCTCAAATACGATGAACTGACTCAGCCTTTGTCCGATGCGACACTGGGACTGTATGCCGTGGCAGAAGATGGAAGCCTGCTTCGTGTCTCAGGATGGACATCAAGTGCAACAGCGCATGTGGAAGACAATCTGATCGCCGATCAGATCTATCTGCTTCGCGAGGAGAATGCACCGACGGGCTATAAAACCGCGGCGGATATCTATTTTAAGGTATCCAGAACCGGAGTGATCAGTACCTCAGACCGAAAGGACGGAGACTATCAGCCTCTTCTGAATGATACGGTCACTATGGTCGATGAAAAAGATGTGGTATATACCGATGTGACGGTATCCAAGACCGATATTCAAAATAATCAGATCGCCGGGGCGTCTCTGGCGGTATATCCGGTGGATGATGCCGGACAGATTTCTGCGACGGCTGTGGATTCCTGGAATTCTGTAGCAGGACAGAACAGAACAATCAGTGGACTGATCGCCGGACAGATCTATGTATTAAAGGAGTTGTCTGCGCCACAGGGATATACCCAGGCTGATGATATTTATTTTGTGGTGGCCGAAGATGGAACGGTGACGACCAGTGACCGCTGGAACGGAACCTATACCGCACCGGCATCCAATCAGGTTGTGATGATCGATGGTGACAAACCGGGAAGCATCACATTGGAGAAGACATTACTGGGGGTGGAGGCGTCCGATCTGGCCCGGGTAGTACAGGATATTACCTTTACGATCACAAATTCTGCCGGAGTGCTGGTGGACAGTGTGACATTGGATGCATTCACATTGAGCAGCGGTGTTTACCGTTATACTAAGACGGATCTGCCGACGGGTGTATATACGGTGACGGAGACAGTGAAGACCAGTGAGGGTTATCGCAGTGTGGAGGTTTCCTATACCGTGGGAAGCAGTACGACGAAAGCGGATTCTGCGACGGTGACAGTGAGCAGGGATCAGGACAGTGTCGTATCTGTTATCAATACGCTGGAAAAGAAGACGACAGCGGTTACTGTGGAGAAGCATGATACATCGGATGCGAGCCTTCTGGCAGGAGCGTCCCTTGCGGTATATGCAGTGGATTCTGCCGGTCAGCCGACCGTGGCAGTGGCCAGCTGGACCAGCAGCGCGGCACCTCATCAGGTGACCGGACTGATCCCGGATACTGTCTATGTACTGCGTGAGCTGGGTGCTCCGGCACATTACAGCAAAGCGGCAGACATCTATTTCAAGGTGACAGAGGATGGGAAGATCAGTACCTCTACGGCCTGGAACGGATCCTTTACGCCGGTTGTATCATCTGCACTGGTCATGGACGATGAGAAACTTCCAAGCACATTGACCCTGACGAAGGTACTTGTCGGTGTGGAAAGCATGGATCTTGACAGAGTGGAGCAAGGTATTACCTTTACCATCACCGCTCCGGATGGAAGTGTGACGACGAAGACGCTGGCTGATATGAAAACTGCAGCCGGGGAGTATATCTATGTGATCGATCCGGCACAGGAAGGGAAATATACGGTTCAGGAAACGGTTTCCGTGACTGGATACACCAATTCGACACAGTTTACGACGGGCTCTGCATCATCGGTGTCTGGAGTGAACAATGTGACGGTGAAGGTGGAACCGGGGGATAATCGTAAGATTACATTTACCAATACCATGACACAGATCAAGAAGGATGTGGTCGTTAAGAAGGTGGATGTGGATTCTGATCCGGTGGAAGGTGCGAAACTTGCGGTATATGCGGTTGATTCCGATGGAAATAAAAATGGTCTGATCAGTGAGAACACGACCGGAAGCAACGGCCTGTGGACTGTCTCCGGATTAAAGACGAATACTGTCTATGTCCTGTCTGAGCTGGATGCACCGGCCGGATATGTGGAGGCAAAAGATATCTACTTTACGGTGGATGAAGACGGAAAGGTGAAGACTTCTGCAGATTACCGCGGAACCTATAAGAATGAGCCATCCGGGCAGGTGGTTATGACAGACCTGTCGGATGCGGGAAATCTGAAGCTGACCAAGACATTGCAGGGTGTGGCTGCGGATGATATCGAGAGACTGGCTGATGAGATCACATTTACCGTGGTCAACGAGGCAGCCGGATTCTCAAGAACGGTTACCCTGGCAGATTTTGACCTTACAAAGACACCATATGAGTATGATTTTGGCCCGGTAGAGCCCGGAACTTATACGGTGACAGAGACTGTAAAGACCGGAACCGGATATGACAGTGTTTCCGTGGCTTATACCGTGGGAACCACGCAGAACACGGCGGACAGTGTCAATGCAGTGGTTGGAGTTAATCAGGATGTTGTGGTGAAATGCGCCAACACTCTCAAAGATATCAGACAGTCTGTGAAGATCTCCAAGGTAGATCTGGATGGCCGGAGCATTGACGGGGCTGCACTTGCAGTCAATCAGGTGAATGCGGACAGTACGAGAACTCTGATCGAGAAGTGGAACAGTGTCAAGGGGCAGAATAAGAAAATCTCCGGACTGATTCCGGATCAGATCTATGAACTGGTAGAGCTGGCAGCGCCGCAGGGATATGATGTTTCCGATCCAATCTATTTCAAGGTAGACCGGGATGGAAAGGTGCAGTATTCTTATCAGATGACAGAAAATTATCTGGATGCAGGTGCAGATCAGACGATTCAGATGACGGACAAATATACCTCGTGGAGTGTGCCGGTAGCAAAGACCAATCTGGGCGGCGCTCTGATTGAAGGAGCAACGCTTGCCGTATACCATGTGGAGGCGGATGGAACCAGAGGAACGATCCTTGAATCCTGGACGACAGTGGCCGGAACCGAGAAAAATCTCGGCAATCTGACGATGGACGAGATCTATGTACTGGTTGAAACACAGGAGCCAAATGGCTACAAGAAAGCCGGTAATATTTACTTCAAGGTTGACAAATACGGAACTGTCAGCACTTCCAAGACATATGATGGAACCTATTCCGAACCTGTTGATGGCAGGGTGACGATGGTCGACCGCTATGCGACAAAGGGTGTCGACATTTCCAAGACCAATGCGGACGGTGCTCTGATCTCAGGGGCATCTCTGGCAATCTATCCGGTAGAGGGAACTGTCATCCAGAGCACACCGGTGTTTACCTGGACCAGTCAGGCCGGACAGACACAGCATGTGACCGGACTGGAAGTGGATCAGGTATATGCCCTGGTTGAAACTTCAGCACCGACAGGTTACAAAAAGGCAGATACGATTTATTTTAAGATGGATGCCGATGGCAAGGTGACAGTCAGTGACCGGGCAGACGGTACTTATACAGCACCGGCGGATGACCAGGTGACGATGGTCGATGAATATCAGCCACATGCGATCTCTGTGTCAAAAACAGATCTTGCCGGCAATGCCATTGAGAATGCCAGTCTTGCGGTATATCTGGTCAATGCTGATGGAACCAGGGGAGCAGAGGTAAAGAATTGGACCAGCAGCGCTACATCCAAGGAGACTGTGGACGGACTGATACCGGGACAGATCTATGTGCTTCATGAGCTGGCCGCTCCGTCAGGATATACGGTTGCCGCAGATATCTATTTCCAGATAGATACGAATGGTGAGGTATACACAAGTGATACACCAAATGGCATGTATTCTACCGTGGCAGATCAGACTGTAGTCATGCGGGATGCCTATGCACCGGCTCAGGCAAAGGTCGCCAAGGTTGATGGAGATATGAATAAACTTGCAGGCGCAGAACTTGCAGTATATCAGGTCAATCATTTGGGAGAACAGGGAGCACAGGTGGATTCCTGGATGACCCAGGCAGATCAGATCCATACGGTCGGGAATCTGACCGTTGATGAAGTCTATAAACTGGTAGAGACCAAGGCACCGCAGAATTATCAGCTGGCCGAGCCGATTTTCTTTAAGGTGGATGTAAACGGCCAGGTGACTTACAGTAAACAATATGAGGGACCGTATAGTGCTGCGTCGGACGCAACCATCTTTATGGTGGATCAGAAACTTGAGACTCCGACACCATCGCCAAGTCCAAGTGCGACACCGACGGCAAGCCCGAGTGCGACACCGACGGCGAGTCCAAGTGCGACACCGACAGCGAGTCCAAGTGCGACACCGACAGCGAGTCCAAGTGCGACACCGACAGCAAGTCCGAGTGCGACACCGACGGCGAGCCCAAGTGCGACACCGACAGCGAGTCCAAGTGCGACACCGACAGCAAGTCCGAGTGCGACACCGACAGCAAGCCCGAGTGCGACACCGACGGCAAGTCCGAGTGCGACACAGACAGCGAGTCCGAGTGCGACACCGGCAGTGACTCCAAGTGCGACGCCGACAGCCAGCCCGGGTGCAACACCAATCGCAAGTCCGGGTGCGACACCGGGAGCGAGTGCAACGCCAGCGACTACCACGGATTCCAATCGGGATCATGACGGAGATGCCGACGGTGATTCCGGAGACGGCAAAGAGAATGGAGGAGGGTCCCGCAGTGACGGAGACGTCGATACCGGGGATCACACACCGTGGCTGCCGATGGGAATCCTGATGTTTGGCAGTCTGACGGGACTGGTGATCACAGTATCCCGCAAACGGAAATATAATCGTAACTAATTCTGTTAAGTCGATGACTTAAGGCAGAGCATGCACAGTAACTTGCGTGCTCTGTCTTTTTCTTGGTACAATAGAAAGAGAACAATGAGGAGCGTAAGAAGAGATGGAACAAAAAAGAGATGATTCTCTGGCAAGTGGGAAGATCAGTTCCCTGCTTGTCAAATTTGCAGTGCCGAGCATCATTGCGATGGTGGTCGGATCAGTATACAATATTATCGATCAGTTATTTATCGGACATTCCGTAGGAGAATTGGGCAATGCAGCAACAACCGTTGCCTTTCCTCTGACGATATCCTGTGTGGCGCTGGGATTGTTGTTTGGAATCGGGGGAGCCTCCAATTTCAATCTGAGTATGGGAAGAAGGGAAACGGAGAAGGCCGGTTATTACATCGGGAACAGTGCAGTGATGTTGCTGTTATCCGGCACGGTTCTAATGCTTATCACCCTGTTTTTCCTGGATCCGTTGCTACATTTCTTTGGGTCGCCGGCGGATGTATTGGACTATGCCAGATCGTATGTGGGTATCACGGCCTTTGGATTCCCGATGCTGATCCTGACGACGGGAGGCGGACATCTGATTCGTGCAGACGGAAGTCCTCAGATGACGATGATCTGCAGCATCACTGGTGCCGTGATCAATATCGGTCTGGACTATCTGTTTGTTTTTGTTATGGACAAAGGAGTGGCCGGGGCAGCGTTTGCCACCATTATCGGACAGTTTGTCTCAGGTCTGATGGTCATCTGGTATCTGATGCATTATAAGACCATGAGACTGGGACGGGAGCATCTGATTCCCCGGTGGCCTGTGGTGTCCAGAGTCATGATGCTTGGTGCAGCCAATTCCTTTAATCAGGTCGCCATGATGGTGATTCAGATTGTACTGAATAATTCACTGCGCAAATACGGAGCGCAGTCAGTATACGGAGAGGTGATCCCGGTCGCCTGCGCCGGCATTGTCATGAAAGTCTGTCAGTTGTTCTTCTCTGTAGTGATCGGAATCTCCCAGGGAACACAGCCGATCGAGAGTTTTAACTATGGAGCGGGTAACTATAACCGTGTGAAAAAGGCGTATATGCTGGCAATGGGAGCCGGGGCAGCGCTTTCTGTGGTATCGTTTGCCGTATTCCAGGTCTTCCCGACGCAGATACTCGCGCTGTTTGGAAAGGGAGGAGAACTGTATGTGGAATTTGGAGTACGCTATTTCCGGATCTATATGTTCTGTACGATCGTCAATTTTGTGCAGCCGATCTCTTCCAATCTGTTTACATCGATTGGAAAGCCGTACAAGGGAATATTTCTGGCCCTTACCAGACAGATCCTGTTTTTGCTTCCGCTTCTGGTGATCCTGCCGTGTTTTATGGGCATTGACGGAATCCTGTATTCGTGTCCGATCGCGGATATGGTTGCCTTTATCACCGCAATCGTGATGGTTGTGGCCGAGTTTAAAAAGATGGATCGGCTCGAGGGGGTCCGTGAGAGATAAGGAGGAATCTTATTGAAAAACAGTCATGCATGGGGAGAACAGTTACAGATGGTTCAGTCGGAGGTCAATTCCGTCATTCAGGGAAAGCGGGATGTCGTACAAAAGGTGCTTGCGGCGGTGATCGCGGGAGGACATATCCTGATGGAAGACATCCCGGGAGTCGGCAAGACGACGCTGGCGACCACATTTGCAAGAGTACTGTCACTGGATTATAAACGCGTGCAGTTTACACCGGATGTCCTGCCCAGTGATATTCTGGGATTTTCTATGTATAACAATGCATCCGGTGAGTTTGAATACCGCCCTGGAGCAATTTTTTGTAATCTGTTTCTGGCCGATGAGATCAATCGAACATCGCCGAAGACGCAATCTGCCCTTCTGGAGGTCATGGAGGAGCACCATGCGACGGTGGACGGAGTGACCAGGGAACTGCCGGATCCGTTTGTGGTGATTGCCACGCAGAATCCAAGTGGTGCTTCCGGTACACAGATGCTGCCGGAATCCCAGTTGGACCGCTTTATGATCTGCATTTCCATGGGATACCCTGCGCATGATGATGCAGTGGCTATCCTCAAGGGAGAGACCAGAAATCTGACGGACAAGGTACATGCCGTGCTGGACGGTCAGGAGATCCTGGAACTGCAGACGGTCTGCGACAAGATTTTTGTGCACGACAGCATGTATCAGTATATTGTCGATCTTGTCGAGAAATCGAGGGACAGCGAATATTTTGAGATGGGGGCCAGTCCCCGCGGAAGTATCGCGCTGCTTCGTCTGGCACGGGCCATGGCATTGCTGGATGGAAGAGAGTTTGTGACACCGCAGGATGTTCAGAGAGTACTGCCTGAGGTGCTTGGGCACCGCGTACGGCTGGGGGCCAGGGCACGCGCAGAAGGGATGAATGTCAAAGAGGCACTGCTCCTTCTGATGAAAGAAGTGAAGACTCCGAGGATTTAAGGAAAAGGGACGAAAATAGCATGCGAAAAATACTAATCATCCGATGTATCGTGTATCTGCTGGTATTTGCAGCGGATCTGGCTCTATATCTGTTTTTGCACAGCCATTTTCTGATGATCTCACTGGTACTTCTGGTGGTACTTCCGGTAGCATCGATTTACAGTGCATCCTGTATCCGGAAGACCGTTACGGTCCGGCTGCTTTCCATGGAACGAGCTGTCGCAAAGGAGGAGACGGCTCATCTTGAAATTCTGCTGGAACACCATGCTGTCGGGATCTCTCTGGACTGCCGGGTACATGGAAGACTGCAGAATCAGTTTTTTGGAACCGGAGGAGAGTTTGAGGCATCCATGCCACTTCCGTTTCGGCACAGAGCAGCATTAAAACTGCCGCTGCAGAGTGATTACTGTGGTCTGGTACAGTTATCGCTTTCGTCTGTTGATTTTCAGGATATGCTGGGGCTGGTGCGCTTTGAACTGCCATTGAATCTGCAGGCGGGATGTGTTTTTCTGCCGGAGGAAGAACTGTCGGAGAAGACCGATCTGACCGGATTTGCGTCCGGCGTCAGTGAGAGCCGGGAGACACAGACCAAAGGATATGACTTTGCAGAGGTGACGGATATCCGGGAGTATCATCCGGGAGACCGTCTGAAAGATATACACTGGAAAATTTCTGCCAAGAAGGATCTTCTGATGGTGAAACAGCGTGAAAATATCGCACAGAGCCAGGTGATCATGGTGCTGGATCTGACGGGGGACCGGCAGGAAGTGCAGGAAATCTGCAGTTTTGCCAGAGGGCTGTGCCACAGCCTTGTGCAGGATGCGATGCCGGTGCGGCTGATGTGGTGGCTGCCGCAGGCCTACCGATTTGAGGAGGCGTATGTCTTTGATGAGGAGAGCGGGATCCATGCGTGGATCAAACTGCTGGGAGAACCCGGTGCATCCGGCGTGGATCTGGATGCGATGATGCGTCACTGCCATCCGATGGTACAGGCATTTGTCCTGATTCACAGGAAGCAGGGAGAAGCTGTGGGGGAGGTGGTATTCCATGGCTAGGATATTCCGGAACAATACGCGAAAGAAAACCGAAGAATCGCCAGATATCTGGGATGGGATCCACCTGGCAGATGAATTTGAGCAACAGACACAGAACCGGATCTGGGATCTTCTCGGCAAGGCGCTGATCGTATTTTTGCTGGTGTCCGGGACGATGGGATGCTATCTGTCAAGCCTCGGTGTCGAGTATCATCCGCTTGTGGTCTATCCTGTCATCGGGCTGTTCTGCGTCTATGCGGCCAGTCTGTATTACCGGAAAGCATGGGAAAACATTGGTTATCTGTTGCTGTTTGCGGTGATCGTGGTCGCGGCGGCAGGACTTCACACCTATATCAACAGCGGTTATTATGCGGTGGCCAATGATTTCGCGGAGGAAGTCTCCGGATTTTTCGATAACAATGCCATGCGAAGCTACGGAGAGCGTGTGTCGAACAGAGCGCTGGCGGTGACGATCTCCATGAGTTTTATCGGTGTGACGGCATCTGTGGTCCTGAATGTCCTGATCTCGAGAAGAATGCAGTATTATCTGGTACTTCCGGTGACTGCGGGAATTCTTTTCCTACCGCTTTACATGGAGCTGGAACCGGATTTTCTCTATGTAGTCATGTGGCTGTCCGGTGTCTTTTTGTCCTTTGCGGTCCGTGGTGGCGGACATTATCAGATCCGCCGGAGCAACCGCGTGTGGGAGACGGACAAAAAGGGGCGCATCCGCTATGTACACAGTATCCGCACGGTCGTACAGTGCATGCTCATGCTTCTGGCCGTGGTGATCCTGGTGTCCGGCGTATGCACCGCGTTTATCTCCAAGTCGAAGTATCATGAGAGGCATCCGGCCGGGACGTTGAAGACCCAAACCATGGATACCGTAGAGAACTTTATGATGTTCGGACTCTGGAGCCTGATGAATTTCTATGACAATACCGGAGGCCTGTCATCGGGACGTCTGGGCGGCGTCAATTCCGTGAGACTGGATTACAACCCGGATCTGAATCTGACGTTTGTTCCGTATACGGAATCGCGGATCTATCTGCGCACGTATGTCGGCTCAGATTATGAACCGTACCGGAACCGCTGGAACCAGTATCAGGAGCCGGGCACTCTGACAGAAAAAGCCTACAAAAAGGCCTATGAGAACGATAAGACATCCGGTGCAAAGGCGAGGATGGTTCTGGAAAATATCGAGGCACCGGCGGGGGTGTATCTGCCGTATTATTCGCTGGATCTGGATCACTATCTGATCACATCACGCCGACAGACGTATGACTATTATCCGCAGGTCTCACAGGCAGAGGTGCCGGAGGAAAAATGGCAGAATCTAAAGCAGTGGCTGAATGTACCTGAGGAAAACCGGGAGACTATACGGAACATCATCCGGGAGGCTGGTCTTTCCGGGGAAGATGTATCCGGGGCTGTGTCACGTCTGGCACAGTATTATCAGGAGAATATTCCATACAGTTATCAGCCGGGAGCGACACCACATAACAAAGACTTTATCAACTATTTCCTGGGAGAAAACAAAAAGGGATATTGTGCCCATTTTGCGAGTGCGGCGGTGCTGATCTTCCGGGAACTTGGTATTCCGGCCAGATATTGTGAGGGATACGCGCTGGATTCTGACGAGATTGCCGAGGAAGGAAAGATCCTGTATGACGAGAAGGTATCCGATTACTATGACGGCTACAATCCAATGCCGCAAAAGGCAGTCGTTTCCGTGGATCTGACCGACGCCAATGCCCATGCATGGGTGGAGGTTTATGAACGTGGCTGTGGCTGGCAGGTGGCCGATGTGACACCGGCGGCCTCCACGGATGAGGAGCCTGCGGTGAGCCTGTGGAGTCGGTTGATGGGATTGTTCCGGGGCGGCGGCCGGACGAGCGGACAGCATGGGGAACGAACCGATGTCCGCAATACGCCAAAGATTGTACAGCGCGTTTCAGTCCGTGTCGCGTCCACGGCAGCGGTTGTGTTTGCGCTGGCGTTTCTGTTCCACGTTGTGCTTCGGCTGGCACTGCGCCGGATCCGGTATCACCGCATGTCGGACAATGACCGGCTGATCGAGCGGTTTACCGCGAAAACAGGACGGTTGCGGCGGAAATATCCGGATTTTGCACAGTGTCAGAATTACCGGGAACAGATCCGTTATCTGGCCATACATGGCAAAGAGGCGATGGATCCGGAGCAGGAAGAACAGATCATCCGTATCCTGGAACAGGCCGGCTACAGTGACAAACCGGTGACCGCAGAGGAATTTTCACAAATTATGGAATTCTTACGCAAAATGTGATAAGATAGATTGAATATTTCTTAAAAGAGAGGAGTTTATCGTATGAGTCCTGAAAATAGAGAGGCCCTGTTTGAATCAGATGAGGATGTTATATTTACGCTCACTGACGAGGATGGCGTAGATACGGATATGACACCGATCGCATGCTTCGAGGTAGAAGAACTTGAGACCGAATATCTGGTGATGATGCCGGTGGACGTTCCGGATGACGACGAGGAGGTAGAAGTGACCTGCCTGCGTTATTCTGAAGATGAATTCGGTGAGATGGAGATTGATGTCATCGAGGATCCGGAGGAACTGGAACTGGTGAGCCAGCTTCTCGGCCAGTTGATCGAGTCCGGCCAGCTTGGCGATGTCACGATGATGAAAGAGGATGAGGATGACGAGGAAGAGACAGAAGAAGATCTTGCAAGCAGCATCAGCAGGATGTTCCCTGGAATCTCTTTTGACAAAGAATAAATGATTTACGGAGGAGAGACATGAAGGTTTCAAAGTTAGTGGGCTCCCGATTTAAGGAGAGACCGGCAGATTGTGTGATTGACAGCCATGCGCTGATGGTGCGCGGCGGTTATATGAAATATGTGGGCAACGGAATTTATTCCGAGTTCCCATCCCTGCGCAGAGTGACCGCCAAGATCGAGGCGATCATCCGTCAGGAGATGGATGCCATTGATGGACAGGAGGTACTGTTCCCGGTGGTACTGCCGGCAGATCTGTGGGAGGAGTCCGGACGATATGAGAGCGTGGGAAGTGAGCTGGTCAGACTCAATGACCGCAATGGTTCCAAGCTGGTTCTTGGTATGACACATGAGGAGGCTGCGGTACAGCTCGTCAGAGAGTATGCAAACTCCTACACCAAGTATCCGTTCATGATCTACCAGATGCAGAGAAAGTTCCGTGATGAGGCAAGACCACGTGCCGGTATGATCCGTGTGCGCGAGTTTACCATGAAGGATGCCTACTCCTTCCATACCAGTCAGGAAGATCTGGAAGCATATTATGACGTATGTTACAAGGCATACAACAGGATTTTCCAGAGAGCCGGTGTGCCTGAGGTTATCACCGTGGCATCCGATTCCGGTATGATGGGAGGTAATCTTTCCCATGAGTACATGCTTCTGACACCGGTAGGTGAGGATTCTATTGTACTTTGTACCGAATGCGACTTCCGCTCTAATATGGAAGCTGCCGAAAATAAAGTGGTCAATGAGCCTGGAGAAGTACAGCCTCTGGAGTGCATAGAGACACCGGACTGCAAGACGATCGAGGATGTCTGTACATTCCTGCACAGCGATGTACTTGCTTCCTGCAAGGCAGTGGTATACCAGAAGAATTCCGATGATAAATTTGTTGTTGGTTTTGTCCGCGGCGATTACGAGGTCAATGAGACAAAACTGCGCAACCTGGTGGGCGAGGATATCCATCCGGCAGTGATCGAGGCAGATTCTCCGCTGGAGGCCGGATATATCGGACCATATAATCTCTCCAATGAGGTGGAGTTCTATCTGGATCGTTCCCTTGAGGGAATTTCAGGCCTGGTGGCCGGTGCCAACAAGGAAGGATATCACTATGTGGGCCTGAATCTGGAGCGTGAGATGGGTTCTGTCCGGTACGTTGACATTGCCAAGGTACAGGAGGGCGGTATCTGTCCTTGCTGCGGCAAGAAGAGCATTACCATCAAGAGAGGTATCGAGGTAGGTAACATCTTCCAGCTCGGAACCAAGTACACCGAGTCCATGCATATGACATATACCGATGAGAACGGTGAGGCGAAGACCCCGATCATGGGATGTTACGGTATCGGTGTGGGACGTCTGGCGGCTTCCATCTGTGAGGCACATCATGATGACTACGGCCCGATTTGGCCGATCACGATCGCTCCATGGGAGGTTGAGGTATGTTGTCTGCGGGCGGACGATGAGGAGACCAAGGCAGTTTCCGACAAGCTGTATGCGGATCTGACAGCGGCCGGCGTGGATGTGATCTATGATGACCGTGCGGATGTCCGTCCGGGCGCTATGTTTGCAGATGCCGATCTGATCGGTGCTCCGATCCGTGCCGTGGTAAGCCCTCGAAACTTAAAAGAGTCCTGTGTGGAGTTGTCCACACGTGATAAGAGCGTCAAGGAGATGGTTCCGGTGGACGAGATTTTTGAGACGATCCTGACCTTAAAGAAGAAGTTGACCGATGACATTCTGTCAAAGGTTGAGACATATTAAGAAGTTCGAATGGAGGAATGAATTATGGGAATGACGATGACACAGAAGATTTTGGCAGCACATGCAGGTCTGGAATCTGTGGAGGCCGGTCAGCTGATCATGGCTAAGCTGGATCTGGTACTTGCCAATGACATCACAGGTCCTGTGGCCATTCATGAGGTAAGCAAGTTAAAGAAAAAGACGGTGTTCGACAAGGATAAAGTGGCTCTGGTGCCGGATCATTTTACACCGAACAAGGATATCAAGTCTGCAGAACACTGCAAATGTGTCCGCGAGTATGCTAAGGAGCATGACATCACCAATTACTTTGAGGTGGGTCAGATGGGTATTGAGCATGCCTTGCTTCCGGAAAAAGGACTGATCGTGGCAGGAGATACCTGTATCGGCGCAGATTCACATACCTGTACCTATGGAGCACTCGGTGCATTTTCCACAGGTGTTGGAAGTACTGACATGGGCTGTGGCATGATCACAGGCGAGGCCTGGTTTAAGGTGCCTTCCGCCATCCGCTTTGAACTCAAGGGTGCATTAAAGCCATGGGTGAGCGGCAAAGATGTCATCCTTCATATTATCGGCATGATCGGCGTGGACGGAGCATTGTACCGTTCTATGGAGTTTACTGGCGAGGGCGTTCACAGTTTGTCCATGGATGACCGTTTTACAATTGCCAATATGGCGATCGAGGCCGGTGCCAAGAATGGAATATTCCCGGTTGACGATAAGACGATCGCGTATATGGAAGAGCACTCCCAGAAAAAATATACTGCATATGAGGCAGATGAGGATGCTGTATATGATGAGACGTATGTTATTGATCTTGGAGAGATCGAGCCGACCGTTTCATTCCCTCATCTTCCGGAGAATACACGTACTGTAGCGGAGTCCGGTGACGTTGCGATCGATCAGGTAGTGATCGGTTCCTGCACCAACGGACGTATCTCTGATCTTCGAGTTGCGGCAGAGGTTCTGAAGGGACGTAAGGTCGCCGACGGAATCCGTGCGATTGTGATCCCTGCAACACAGGCGATCTACATGCAGGCGATTGAGGAAGGCCTTGTCAAGATTTTTATTGACGCTGGCTGTGTTGTCAGCACACCGACCTGCGGACCTTGTCTGGGAGGCCATATGGGATGTCTGGCCAAAGGAGAGAGAGCCGTATCTACCACAAACCGTAACTTTGTAGGCCGTATGGGGCATGTGGAGTCAGAGGTTTATCTGGCTAGTCCGGCTGTGGCAGCGGCAAGTGCAGTAACCGGAAAGATTTCTCAGCCATCTGAGCTGGGCTTATAAAGAGACAGGAGGGACAGAGATGAAAGCATGTGGAACTGTACATAAATATGGAGATAATGTAGATACCGACGTAATTATTCCGGCAAGATATCTGAACTCATCAGATCCTGCGGAGCTTGCCAAAAGCTGTATGGAGGATATTGACCCGGATTTTGTAAACCGTGTGAAAAAGGGTGACATCATGGTTGCCAACAAGAACTTCGGATGTGGGTCATCCCGTGAGCATGCACCGATCGCAATCAAAGCATCCGGCATCAGCTGTGTGATCGCTGAGACTTTCGCACGTATTTTCTACCGCAATGCGATCAACATCGGACTCCCGATCATCGAGTGTCCGCAGGCTGCAAAAGAGATCGAGGCAGGAGATACGGTTGAGATCGATTTTGACAGCGGTATCATTTACGATAAGACCAAGAATACCCAGTATCAGGGTCAGGCGTTTCCGCCGTTTATGCAGGAGATTATCAAGGCAGAGGGACTGATCAACTACATCAACGCGAAGCAGTAAGACGGGGTTTCCGGGAAAGGTGGCGTAACATGGTATTTGGTGTGATTCTGGCGGGAGGCGTAGGCAGCCGCATGGGCAACGCACAAAAGCCCAAACAATATCTCGAACTGGGCAGCAAACCCATTCTGATCCATACGATCGGAAAGTTTATGGTTCATCAGGAATTTCAGGAACTGATCGTTCTATGCCCGAAACCATGGATGGAACATACAAAGAACATTATTGAGAAGTATCTTCCCGAACTGGGAGACCACATTGTGGTCCTGGAGGGAGGAAGCACCCGCAATGAAACGATCATGAACAGCATTGCACATATCGAGGAATCATATGGTCTGGATGACGAGACGATCATTGTGACCCATGATTCTGTCAGACCGTTTCTTACCTACCGTATCATCGAGGAAAATATTGAGGCGGCCCGCAAGTATGGCGCCTGTGATACGGTGATCCCGGCAACGGATACGATCGTGGTCAGCGAGGATCATCAGAAGATCACGGAGATTCCGGAGCGAACCAAGATGTATCAGGGTCAGACACCACAGTCATTTCAGGCTAAGAAATTACGGGAACTGTATCAGTCTCTGACTCAGAAGGAAAAGGATATTCTGACCGATGCATCCAAGATCTTTACCATGAAGGGCGAGCCGGTTTATCTGGTGGAAGGAGAGGTGTTCAATATCAAGATCACCTATCCGTATGATCTGAGAGTGGCGCAGTCCCTGATCAAAGAGCAGGATATCTGAAAATAAAAACTGGCGCGGCATTGATTGTCGCGCTTTTTTGGAAAGGAACGATAACAGCATGATCAATTCTGTGTACCGTCTGGTGGCTCCCAGACGATTTGAAGTGGCATTTGAGGATGTGAGTTGTGAGAGAGGAAATGTACTGGTCCGCCCGACACATCTTTCCATATGCCATGCAGACCAGAGATATTATCAGGGAAACCGTCCCATGGATGTGCTCCGAAAAAAACTGCCCATGGCATTGATCCATGAAGCAATCGGCAGAGTGATCATGGATCCGAGCGGAACCTATCAGCCTGGGCAGCGTGTGGTCATGATCCCCAATACTCCGACCGAACACGATGATGTCATCGCAGAGAATTACCGGACGAGCAGTCTGTTCCGGGCCAGCGGCTTTGATGGATTCATGCAGGAACAGGTTTCTATGGCACTTGACCGTGTTGTGCCGGTGCCGGAATGGATCGATGAGACGGTGGCAGCGTTTACCGAACTGGTGTCAGTCAGCGTCCATGCGATCAGCCGGTTTGAGAAGATCGCCCACAGCAGGAGAAAACGGATCGGTGTCTGGGGAGATGGTAATCTTGGATATATCACCTCAGTTCTGCTGAAGTTTCTGCTCCCTGAGAGCAAGATCGTGGTGTTTGGCGTATCACATGAAAAACTTTCATCTTTTGCGTTTGCCGATGAGACCTGGCAGATTATGGATATTCCGCAGGATCTTTCAATCGATCACGCCTTTGAGTGCGTGGGAGGAGATGCATCCCAGAAGGCGATCAGTCAGATTATAGACCACATCCGTCCGGAGGGGACAATATCCCTGCTCGGCGTGTCAGAGTATCCGGTTCCGATCAATACCCGTATGGTACTGGAAAAGGGACTTCGGCTCTTTGGAAGCAGCCGCAGCGGCAGAGAGGATTTTGTCCGGACTCTGGAACTGTATCAGGAGTCTCCGAGGGTAGTCAGCTATCTTCGCAATATTGTGGGCGCCCAGATCCGCGTGAGAAACATTGAGGATATGAAACGGGCCTTTGAGATGGATATTCACAAAGATATGGGCAAAACCGTCATGATCTGGGAAAAATAGTCGACTTGACACAAAAAAATAATATAGGTACACTATAAGTCAGTGCAAATTATACAAGTTGCATGGTACTTCCGGTACAATGCGGCATGTTATTTGAAAGGTATGGTGAATAAATGGAGGCGAAAATCGCAACGATCCCTGGCGACGGCATCGGTCCGGAAATTGTCAGAGAGGCAAAGAAGGTATTAGATAAGATAGCCGCAAAGTACGGTCATACATTCCATTATGAGGAATTGCTGATGGGCGGCTGTTCGATTGATGTATATGGAGAGTCTCTGACAGATGAGACTCTGGAGAAGGCCAAGGCCTGCGATTCGGTACTGCTTGGAGCAGTCGGCGGTAATGTGGGACAGTCCAACTGGTATCAGATCGAACCATCCAAGAGACCGGAGGCCGGTCTGTTAAAGATCCGAAAGGGACTGGGCCTGTATGCTAATGTGCGTCCGGCAATCCTGTTTGATGAACTCAGCGGCGCGTGTCCTCTGAAGGAGGAACTGACCGAGGGCGGTTTTGACTTTGTGGTAATGCGTGAACTGACCGGAGGTCTTTATTTCGGAGAGAGAAAGACCATCGAAGAAAATGGCGTCAAAAAGGCAATCGACACCCTGTCTTACGATGAGAATGAGATCCGTCGTATCGCAAAGTGGGGATTTGAGTTCGCGATGAAGAGAAATAAAAAGGTCTGCAGCGTGGATAAAGCCAATGTGCTGGATTCCTCCAGACTGTGGAGAGCTGTAGTTGCTGAGGTTGCAAAGGACTATCCGGAGGTTGAGCTGACAAACATGCTGGTGGACAACTGTGCCATGCAGCTTGTCAGGGATCCGAAGCAGTTTGATGTGATCCTGACAGAGAATATGTTTGGAGATATCTTATCGGATGAGGCTTCCATGGTGACCGGTTCCATCGGTATGCTTTCCTCAGCAAGCCTGGGAGCGACCAAGCTCGGACTGTATGAGCCAAGCCACGGTTCCGCACCGGATATTGCCGGACAGGACATTGCCAATCCGATCGCAACGATTCTTTCCGCGGCGATGATGCTGCGCTATTCGTTTGATCTGGAGCAGGAGGCCGATGACATTGAAACTGCGGTAAAACAGGTGCTCAAGGACGGTTACCGCACAATAGATATCATGGATGAGGGAAAGACACAGGTAGGAACCACGCAGATGGGTGATCTGATCTGTGAGCGTATCTGATACAGAAAGGACAAATGACTATGAGAAGTGACGTTGTAAAGAAGGGAATGGAGACCGCACCACAGCGATCTTTGTTCAATGCACTGGGAATTACCAAAGAAGAACTGGACAAGCCGTTGGTAGGTATCGTAAGTTCCTACAATGAGATTGTGCCGGGACATATGAATATTGATAAGATTGTAGACGCCGTAAAGATCGGCGTGGCTATGGCAGGAGGTACCCCAATCGTGTTCCCTGCGATCGCAGTATGTGATGGTATTGCGATGGGCCACAGTGGTATGAAATATTCTCTGGTGACCAGAGATCTGATCTGTGACTCTACAGAGTGTATGGCAATGGCGCACAAGTTTGATGCGCTGGTCATGGTGCCAAACTGTGACAAGAACGTACCGGGACTTCTGATGGCAGCGGCCAGACTGAACATTCCGACGATCTTTGTCAGCGGCGGTCCAATGCTTGCCGGACATGTACAGGGCAAGAGAACCAGCCTTTCTTCTATGTTTGAGGCAGTTGGTTCCTATGCGGCAGGCACGATGACAGAGGAGCAGGTCGATGACTTTGTATGTCATGCATGTCCTACCTGCGGTTCCTGCTCCGGTATGTATACCGCCAACAGCATGAACTGTCTGACCGAGGCAATCGGTATGGGACTTCAGGGCAACGGCACGATCCCAGCGGTATATTCTGACCGTATCAAACTGGCAAAGCATGCCGGTATGAAGATCATGGAACTGATCGAGAAAGACATCCGTCCTAGAGATATCCTGACACCAAAGGCATTTGAGAATGCACTGACAGTGGATATGGCACTGGGCTGTTCTACTAATACCATGCTTCATCTGCCTGCGATCGCACATGAGGCAGGCGTGGAACTGAATCTGGATATGGCCAATGCAATCAGTGCAAAGACACCGAACCTGTGTCATCTGGCACCGGCCGGCCATACCTATATGGAGCAGCTCAATGAGGCCGGTGGTATCTATGCCGTAATGAATGAACTGTCCAAGAAGGGACTGTTACATACAGACCTGATCACAGCTACCGGCAAGACAGTCGGAGAGAACATTGCGGGCTGTGAGAACAAGGATCCGGAAGTGATCCGTCCAATCGATAATCCATACAGCCAGACCGGTGGTATTGCGGTACTGCGCGGAAACATTGCACCGGACAGCGGCGTAGTAAAGCGTTCCGCAGTTGTGCCTGAGATGATGGTTCATGAGGGGCCTGCCCGTGTATTTGACTGTGAGGAGGATGCGATCACAGCCATCCGTGGCGGAAAGATCGTAGCCGGTGATGTTGTGGTTATCCGCTATGAGGGACCAAAGGGCGGCCCTGGTATGAGAGAGATGTTAAATCCTACTTCTGCGATCGCAGGCATGGGACTGGGATCCAGTGTGGCACTGATCACAGACGGACGTTTCTCCGGTGCATCCCGTGGTGCTTCCATCGGACATATTTCTCCGGAGGCAGCGGTAGGAGGTCCGATCGCATTGATCGAGGAGGGCGATATCATTGCCATCGATATCCCTGCCAATACCATCAATGTCAAAGTATCCGATGAGGTACTGGCAGAGCGCCGTGCAAAATGGACTCCAAAGGAGCCAAAGGTGAAGACCGGTTATCTGGCCAGATACGCCTCTATGGTGACATCCGCAGACAAGGGTGCGATCCTGAAGGTTGACTAAACATCGGATAACGAATGAATATACAGTTGAATGGAGGGAGAACGATGCAGTTAAATGGTTCTCAAATCGTTGTAGAATGTCTGAAGGAGCAGGGTGTGGACACCGTCTTTGGGTATCCGGGAGGAGCCATTCTCAATATTTACGATGAATTATATCGTCATCAGGATGAGATCAGACATATTTTGACATCCCATGAGCAGGGGGCATCCCATGCGGCAGACGGATATGCCAGAGCGACCGGCAAAGTCGGTGTCTGTCTGGCGACCAGCGGCCCGGGAGCAACCAATCTGGTGACCGGGATTGCGACCGCATACATGGACAGTGTGCCGGTAGTTGCGATTACCTGTAATGTGGGCAAGGCTCTGCTGGGCAAGGATTCTTTTCAGGAGATCGATATCACCGGCGTGACCATGCCGATCACCAAGTACAGTTGTATTGTCAAAGAGGTGGAAGATCTGGCACCGGCGCTCAGAAGAGCCTTTCAGATCGCACGTTCGGGACGTCCGGGACCGGTTCTTGTGGACATTGCCAAGAATGCGACCTCAGACAAGACCGATTTCCGGAAGATGGAGATCAAACCGCAGGAGCCTTCCCTGGATAGTCTGAATCCGGAGAATCTGGAACAGGCTGTCAAGCTGATCAACAAGGCGAAGAGACCGATGATCTTTGTCGGAGGCGGTGCTGTGATCTCCGGCGCAGATCAGGAACTTCGCAGACTGGTAGATCTGGTGGATGCGCCGGTTACAGATACCCTGATGGGAAAGGGCGCTTTTGACGGAACTGATCCACGGTATGTGGGCATGCTGGGAATGCATGGCACCAAGGCGGCCAATCTGTCTGTCGGTGAGTGTGATGTACTGATCGTAGTAGGATCCCGTTTCTCTGACCGTGTCACAGGCGGCGCGACCAAGGCATTTGCCAGAAAGGCAAAGATCATCCAGATCGACATTGATCCGTCAGAGATCAACAAGAATGTGATCGTGGACGTGAGCCTGGTGGGTGATGTCAGGACGGTTCTGAATAAACTGAATGAGAAGCTGGTTCAGAATTCCCATGAGGAATGGATGAAACATGTCCAGGAGCGCAGCGAGCAGATGCCGCTGCACTACAGTGATGATCGTCTGACCGGTCCGTATATTATGGAGAAACTTTATGAGGTGACCGGTGGAGATGCGATCGTCTGTACCGAGGTAGGCCAGCATCAGATGTGGGCCGCACAGTATTACAAATATAAACATCCTCGTACCCTGATCACATCCGGTGGTCTTGGTACGATGGGATATGGTCTGGGAGCGGCACTCGGTGCCAAGACAGCCAGACCGGATAAAACAGTGGTAAACATTGCCGGAGACGGCTGTTTCCGTATGAATATGAATGAGATCGCGACGGCGGTTCGCAGTCAGATCCCATTCGTTGAGATTATCTTCAATAACTCCGTGCTGGGTATGGTGCGTCAGTGGCAGACCCTGTTCTACGGGCAGAGATATTCGCATACGGTGTTAAAGGACAGTGTGGACTATGTCAAACTGGCAGAGGCGATGGGCGCAAAGGCGTACCGTATCACCAGCAAAGAGGAAGTTGTTCCTGTTCTGACCGAAGCCATTGCGGCAGGGGTGCCGGTTGTGATAGACTGTATAATTGACAGCGATGACAAGGTATTCCCTATGGTTGCACCGGGAAAGACATTGGACGATGCATTTGACGAGTCTGATCTGAAACAATGATCTTATCTATTGTTATAGTTTAAGATAAAGTTATTTACAAAAAAGGAGGCAAACGAAAAATGAGCAGAGTGTACAATTTTTCAGCCGGTCCGGCGGTATTACCGGAAGAAGTATTGCAGGAAGCAGCAGCGGAAATGCTGGATTATCAGGGAACCGGTATGTCGGTTATGGAGATGAGCCACCGTTCGAAAGCGTTCGATGATATCATTAAGACCGCAGAGCAGGATCTCAGAGATCTGATGAACATTCCGGACAACTACAAGGTAATGTTCCTTCAGGGTGGTGCTTCGCAGCAGTTTGCTATGATCCCTATGAACCTGATGAAACATGGTGTAGCAGATTACATCGTGACAGGACAGTGGGCTAAGAAGGCTTGGCAGGAAGCTTCCAAGTACGGAAAGGCAAACAAGATCGCTTCTTCGGAGGACAAGACGTTCTCCTACATTCCGGATTGTTCTGATCTGCCTATTTCAGAGGATGCCGACTATGTATATATTTGTGAGAACAATACCATTTACGGAACCAAGTACAAGACCCTTCCAAATACAAAGGGAAAGACTCTGGTAGCGGATGTTTCTTCCTGCTTCCTGTCAGAGCCTGTTGATGTGGAGAAGTACGGTGTGATCTACGGTGGTGTCCAGAAAAACATCGGACCTGCCGGTGTCGTGATCGTGATCATGAGAGAAGACCTGATCACAGAAGATGTGATGGAAGGAACTCCTACCATGCTCCAGTACAAGACACACGCAGATGCCCAGTCTCTGTACAATACACCGCCGGCATACGGAATCTATATCTGTGGCAAGGTATTTAAGTGGCTCAAGAAGATGGGTGGCTTAGAGGTGATGAAGCAGAGAAATGAAGAAAAGGCAAAGATCCTGTATGATTTCCTGGATCAGAGCAAACTGTTCAAGGGAACTGTCGTACCTGAGGATCGTTCTCTGATGAACGTACCATTTGTAACAGGTGATGCTGATATGGATGCCAAGTTTGTCAAGGAGGCTGCTGAGGCAGGTTTTGTAAATCTGAAAGGACATCGTACCGTAGGCGGTATGAGAGCCAGCATCTACAATGCAATGCCAAAAGAGGGCGTTGAGAAGCTGGTAGCGTTCATGAAGAAGTTTGAGGAGGAAAATGCATAATGTACAAATATAGCTGCTTAAATCCGATTGCTGCGGTTGGTCTTGACCATCTTACCGCCAATTATGTGAAGACAGAGGAGACTGCAGATGCCCAGGCGATCCTGGTCCGCAGTGCTTCCATGCATGAGATGGAGTTTTCTGACAATCTGTGTGCGATTGCCAGAGCCGGTGCCGGTGTCAACAACATTCCGCTGGATGACTGTGCACAGAAGGGTATCGTGGTATTTAATACACCAGGTGCCAACGCAAACGGTGTCAAGGAGATGGTGCTTGCAGGAATGCTTCTGGCATCCCGTGACATTGCCGGTGGTATGAACTGGGTTAAGGAAAATGCAGACGACGAGAACATCTCCAAGTCTATGGAGAAGGCCAAGAAGCAGTTTGCAGGCCATGAGATCCATGGAAAGAAGCTGGGTGTGATCGGACTTGGTGCGATCGGCGTTCTGGTAGCTAACGCTGCAAACAGACTGGGCATGGAAGTATACGGCGTGGATCCATTCCTGTCCGTAACCAATGCACTGTCCCTGTCCAGAGATATCAAGATTGTAAAGAACTATGATGAGATCTACAAGAACTGTGACTTCATCACCGTTCATGTTCCATATCTTCCAGATACTAAGGGCATGATCAATAAGGATGCCCTGGATCAGATGAAAGAGGGCGTGGTGATCTTAAACTTTGCCCGTGATCTTCTGGTAAATGATGAGGATATGAAGACTGCGCTGGAGTCCGGCAAGGTTGCCAAGTATGTGACCGACTTCCCAAATCCGGCTATTGTCAAGATGCCAAATGTGATCGCAACACCACATCTTGGAGCATCTACCGAGGAGTCTGAGGACAACTGTGCAGTTATGGCAGTCGCTGAGATCCGTGACTTCCTGGAGAATGGTAACATCAAGAATTCCGTAAACTTCCCGGCATGTGATGCCGGCGTTTGCGATACGCAGGGACGTATCACGATCGCACACAAAAATATTCCGGATATGTTTGCACAGTTTGCAAAGGTATTTTCTTCCGACGGAATCAATATCTCCAGTGCCAACAATAAGAGCCGTGGAGATTATGCATATGCGATCTTTGATATTGATTCTCCATCTTCAGATGAACTGGTTTCCCAGCTTCAGGCAATCGATGGCGTCTTAAAGGTCCGCAAGATCAAATAATTTCTATGAATTGTTCTGACAGGCTGTGCCGGAGTATGGCATGGCCTGTTTTTGCTTTATAGGAAACTGCTCGTTTCTTATAAAGAAAATAAAGGAGGAGTATAGTGGAATATCAGGAGGCGAGAGCATATATCGAGAAGATCCGGAAACGGACAGGGAGCGAATACAGTCTGCGAAGCGTGGATGCATTGCGCCGGAAGATGGGATGTCCCGAGAGTGGGCAGACCGTGATCCATCTTGCAGGTACCAATGGAAAGGGATCCGTGGGAGCATATCTTGCGGCAGGTCTGGCTGCGATGGGATATACGGTTGGGCGGTTTGCTTCTCCTTGTGTCCGGCATTACCGGGACCAGTTTCAAAGGATTGGCGCCGGAAATACCTGCGGAATGGGAGAACCGGTCTCACAGGAGGAGTATGCAGCTGCGCTGACACAGATCCGGCAGGTGCTTGATGCCTGGGATGAGACGCAGATGCCGCTTCCTACTGCGTTTGAGATTGAGACGATTTTGTCCTGGTGTCTGTTTGCAAAATGGCAGGTTGATTTTTCCATTGTAGAGTGTGGGATGGGTGGTGCTCTGGATGCCACAAACTGTCTGCCAAAGAGTGCTGTAACGGTTCTGTGTTCCGTGGGACTGGATCATTGTGGATTTCTGGGAGAGAGCCTGGAGGAGATCACCCGCAGCAAGGCCGGGATCTTCCGGGACGGGACACCGATAGTGTCACAGCATCAGCTTCCTGAGGTGGAGAAGACCTTGCAGGAGATCTGCAGACAGGGAGCATATGATCTGACCATGACCGAACCGGTGGTTCCGGAACAGTGCCATATCGATCAGAGAAAGATGTTTTACCAATATCATGGAAAGACCTTCTGCCTGCGCCAGCCGGTGTATTATCAGGCTGCCAATGCCTGTCTGGCCTGGCGGGTGTTGGAAGTGCTGGCCGGACAGGGAAGGATCAGTGAGCCTGCACAGGATGCTGCCGATGCATTTTCTGAGGTCTGCTGGCCGGGTCGCTTCCAGATCCTGTCGCAGTCCCCGCTTGTCATTCTGGATGGGGCACATAATCCGCAGGGGGCACAGGCATTGGCCAGAGGACTGGAAAAATGTGTTGACAAGGGCAGCTGCAGGATCATGATGGGTGTATTTGCGGACAAAGATTATCCAGGTATCCTGGAGCAGATTGTTCCCTATGCCAGGGAGTTTTGTGCAGTCAGGGCACCGGGGGTACGAGGACTGCCGGCGGATAAACTGGCAGATGCGGTAAGGGATGTGTGCCGACGTGGAAATGCTGCGGTATCTCAGGTGCAGGTGGAGACCGGCACGATTGCGGACACATTACAGCGGTGGCTTACAAATGGAGATCAGTCCCCGGTGATCATCTGTGGCAGTCTGTCCTTTCAGCGTGAGGTCTGGGATTTTTTTGACACCCGGCAGAGTATCTGATACAATGCATAGGATATCAGGAAGTTTGAAAGTACGAGGACGAGTATGGACGATAAAAAGATAGAACAGGGGGTTGCCCTCATCCTGGAAGGAATCGGAGAGGACATCCACAGAGAGGGACTGTTAGATACACCGGGCAGGATCAGCGCGATGTGCCACGAGATCTTTGCAGGGCTGGAACAGAAGGCGGATGAACATCTGTGCCGGACATTTCGGGCAGAGGACACCGGGATGGTGTTGGAAAAGGACATCACATTTTATTCTGTCTGCGAGCATCATCTCCTGCCATTTTACGGGAAGGCGCATATTGCTTACATTCCCGATGGAAAGGTGGTTGGTCTGAGCAAACTGGCACGTACCGTGGAGGTATATGCGAGAAGACCACAGATCCAGGAGCAGCTTACCGCACAGATCGCGGATGCCGTCATGGAACATCTGGCGCCGAAGGGATGTATGGTCATGATCGAGGCGGAGCATATGTGTATGACGATGCGCGGCGTCAAAAAGCCTGGCACACAGACAGTGACGTACGCTGCCAGAGGTGAGATGGAGGAACCGAAGAACCAGCAGATGTTTTTTTCGCTGATGGAGCGCAGCAGATAATGTGTTTAAGGATTGAAGTCCGAAATACGCAGGAACACAGCAGATAACATGCATGGGGGAAACCCGGAATACCAAAGAACATGGTGTTTGCGTATGAGATGCATAGAGAACAGATTGGAGCATGGGACGATACGATGAAGCAGATGCAGATTGGAAACAGAACATTTGACTGGGATCAGGGCAAGGTATATGTGATGGGTATTCTCAATGTCACACCGGATTCCTTTTCGGACGGAGGAAGATATGACAGTGTCGATGCCTCGTTATACCATGTAGAAGAGATGATTGCACAGGGCGTAGATCTGATCGATCTCGGGGGAGAGTCCACCAGACCGGGATACCAGAAGATCAGCATTGAGGAGGAGATCTCCCGAGTTGTGACCCATTTGGAGGCGATCAAGGCACGCTTCGACATTCCGGTTTCGGTAGATACCTACAAGGCTCCGGTGATGGATGCTGCCCTGCGGGCAGGGGCCGACATGGCCAATGACATCTGGGGACTGCGTTATGAAGACTTTTATGCACCTTCCGGATCTGACCGTGTCTGGGAGATCGGCAGCATGGCAGATGTACTGGCACGCTATGATGTCCCAATCTGTGTAATGCACAACAGACCGGAACCGACGTATCAGGATTTTCTGGCAGATGTCAGGGCAGATCTGAACCGCAGCCTGGAGATCTGTGAGAACCACGGTATCTCCATGGATCGTGTGATCCTGGATCCGGGTGTGGGATTTGGCAAGACCTATGAGAACAATCTGGATGTGCTGGCCCATCTGGAAATGTACAGACAGTGGGGGCTTCCACTGCTTCTTGCGACATCACGCAAGTCCGTGATTGGGCTGACACTGGATCTGCCGGTGGATCAGAGAGAGGAAGGTACAATGGTCACTTCTGTCCTTGCCGGAATGGCCGGATGGCAGATGGTCCGCGTCCATGATGTGGAGAAAAATGTCCGTGCATTAAAAATGTTGCAGAAAGTTTTGCAATCTCGATAATAATGTGATATAATCATTTTGTTATAGCGGAGTGTGGCTCAGCTTGGTAGAGCGCTTGCTTCGGGAGCAAGAGGTCGCGCGTTCAAATCGCGTCACTCCGAGAATCCAAGGATTGAAATAGATTGAATCCTTGGCAGGGGCGCCTCGAAGGCTTGTTTATCAGCCTTTGAGGTTTTTCAATTTATAGGAAAATTATAGGGAAAACGCTCGTAATGCGTCGGAACGCCTCTGAGAATTGTAAGTCAATTCCGGAAGGCAAAACCACGAATATATGTGAAGATTGGAGGAAACGCCATGGGAGAAGGCAGTAAGACGGTATATATCCATGTGGGAACTCCCAAGACAGGCACATCGGCGATCCAGAGCTTTTGTGCATCCAACCGGCAGACCCTGCAGAAACACCGGGTCTGTTATCCGGATCTGGGATACCGCTTTGAGGGTATCGGCATCAACCGCAATGCCAATTTCCTTGTTCACAAGTGTTACGGAAGTGACAAAAAAAGAGACCATGAACAGGAGGAGGCTCTGGCTCGTGAGGGGATGGAGAAGATTCGGGGACTTCTGGAACACTGTGATACATTGGTACTTTCCGATGAGCAGTTCTGGAACAACCGCGACTTTGACTCTGACAGATGGGAGAGATTCCGACTCTGGTTTGAACAGATGGGTGCCACACTCAAAGTGATCGTCTATCTGCGCAGGCAGGACCAGTTGATTCAGTCCTACTGGGCGCAGCAGGTCAAGGAGACGATGACCATGGATTTTCCGGAATATCTTTCTTCCGGCAAATATCAGTATTTCCGGATGGATTATCTGGCGCGCCTGGAGGAGATTGAACGCGGCATCGGCCGCAATAATCTGATCGTGCGTGTCTACGAAAAGGAACAGTATCTCGGGGAGCAGCCGACCATCATATCGGATTTTATGCATATTCTGGGACTCGGCCTGGATGGGTTTACTCTGCCGGAGAAGTCCGTCAATGTCAGTCTGGTCGGCAAATACCTCGAAGTGAAAAGAATTTTCAATAGTCTTCCGGAGTTTAAGACCAAGAAAAATTATATCGTACCATATCTGACCGCCTGCCAGCTAAAGGAGCAGGAGGAGAACGGACTGCAGGAGCCGGTGTATTTTACCGGAGAACAACGACGTGCATTTATGGCACAATATGAGGAGTCCAATAGCCTGATCGCCGGCAGATACCTGCAAAAAGAGGATGACAGGCTGTTTGTACATGAACCACAGTGTACCGGACAGGAGGAAGCGTCCGGCTATGACAGTGCGGAGCTGGTTCGTGTCTGCGGGGAGGTGATCTCCCTGATGCACCGGGAACAGTCGCATCAGGATTCCGTGGTAAAGACTTTCTTAAAAAAGCTTAAAAATAAATGGAAACTCTAAAGCATACAGTTGCAAACCATACGTTGATTGTGTAAAATTGAAGTCGACTTGATGATGCTACACGATGAAAGGAGATTCTTATGTTTAAGATCAACGAAAATTATCTGAAATTACCTGGCAGTTATCTGTTTTCAACAATTGCCAAAAAAGTAAATGCTTATGCACAGGCAAACCCGGACCGTGAGATCATCCGTCTGGGAATCGGCGATGTTACATTGCCGCTTTGCGAGACTGTGATCGATACATTACATGCCTCTGTTGACGAGATGTCCAAGAAGGAGACCTTCAAGGGATATGCGCCGGATCTCGGCTATGCGTTCCTGCGCGAGGCGATCGCCAAGCAGGATTATCAGGACAGAGGATGCCAGATTGAGGCAGATGAGATCTTTGTCAGCGACGGTGCCAAGAGCGATTCCGGCAATATCGGTGATATCTTCGCGCAGGACAATAAGATCGCGGTACAGGACCCGGTTTATCCTGTGTATGTTGATACCAATGCGATGGCAGGAAGAACCGGTGTATATGATCCTGCGACAGAGAAGTGGTCCGACGTGATCTATATGCCATGCACCAAGGAAAATAACTTTGTGCCGGAGCTTCCCAAAGAGACACCGGACATTATCTATCTGTGTTTCCCGAACAACCCGACCGGTACGACATTGACCAAAGACCAGCTTCAGGTATGGGTTGATTATGCCCTCAAGGTCGGTGCTGTGATCATCTATGATGCAGCATATGAAGCATATATTTCTACTGAGAATGTTCCGCACAGTATTTATGAGTGTGAGGGAGCACGCGCATGCGCTATCGAGCTTCGCAGTTTCTCCAAAAATGCCGGATTTACCGGGACACGTCTGGGCTTTACGGTGATCCCGAAGGAATTAAAATGCGGAGAGACCACACTTCACAGCCTCTGGGCACGCCGTCACGGAACCAAGTTTAACGGTGCTCCATATATTATCCAGAGAGCCGGAGCTGCTGTGTATACTCCGGAAGGACAGAAGCAGACAAACGAGCAGATCGCATATTACATGAACAATGCCAAACTGATCCGCGAGGGACTGACCGATGCGGGATATGAAGTGTTTGGCGGGAAGGATGCACCTTATATCTGGCTGAAGACACCGGACAAGATGACATCCTGGGAGTTCTTTGACTATCTGTTAAATGAGTTGAACATTGTAGGTACTCCAGGTTCCGGATTCGGACCAAGCGGAGAGGGATATTTCCGTCTGACAGCCTTTGGCAGTCTGGAGAACACCAAGCGCGCCATGGAGCGTATTGCAAGTGGAAAGTTGGTTTGATGATTATGAAGAAAACTGTGGGCAGACTGATCAGCCTGATTCTGGTATGTGCACTGCTTATCGTGCCATGCCAAGCGGCAAGTGCCGATGAGGCGGTTGTGAATGAGGACACGAATTACCAGCCGTATATCGCATTTGGGCAGAATCTGAAAAGCAGCGAAAAAGCCACGGTACTGGCAGGATTTGGCATTACCGAGGCGGATCTGGCGAACTATAAGACCGTGGAGGTCACGAATCAGGAGGAGCATGATTATCTGGGAGACTATATCGCTTCCAATGTGATCGGAACCAGAGCACTTTCCTCCGTGATGGTGGTCAAGACAGAGTCCGGCACCGGCATTCATGTGACGACACAGAATATCAATTACTGTACCTCTGGCATGTACTGCAATGCCCTGCTCACAGCGGGACTGCAGGATGCGGATGTCAAGGTGGTAGCTCCGTTTACGATTTCCGGAACATCGGCACTGGTGGGTGCCATGAAGGCCTATTCGGCCATGACCGGACAGGATATTTCGGAGGATACCAGGGACGCTGCGACTGATGAGCTGGTGACAACCGCGGAGATCGCAGAGAGTGTCGGCGATTCCGAAAAAGTAGAGCAGCTTGTGGCTGCCGTGAAGCAGGAGATCTTCTCGGATGGACAGACCAGTCGGGATGATATTGTCAATACCATCGAGGAATGCTCCCAGAAGCTGGATGTGAGTCTGACCCAGGCACAGAAAGATCAGCTCACGGATCTGATGGTTAAGATCTCCAAGCAGGATATCGATGTCGATGCCCTCAAGGAGCAGGCAAAGGACCTGTATCAGAAGCTGAAGGACTCCGGATTTGATTTCAAAAATGTGGATACGGATGCGATCGCAAAGGAAGCCGGTGGCATCTTTGGCAGAATTTTCAAAGCCATTTCCGACTTTTTTAAGAAATTATTTTCGTAAAAGGGCTTGCAAAATGATGTAAGGTATGTTATCCTTGCCTCAGCAAAAGCGAAGAAAGAGACTGAACATGGTCACTGTATTGTACGACAGGGACAGACGTCACCGACTGAAAGCGTCTGATGGATAGAAGCCCATGGGAGGAACACTCTGGAGCCCGTGATCTGAAAGGCAGTAGGGTCATGCGCAGGACACAGCGTTATGTGTGTGAGTTGTACACGATTCGTGTAAATAGCGGGTGGTACCGCGGATATTTGATTATTCGTCCCGAGAGATTTCGATCTCTCGGGTATTTTTTTTACTCGTTTTCGGTATACATGTATACAACTCGGTACATCCAGGATGTCGGCACAGCACGTCATGGAAAATGGATGGGCTGCCTGAGGCAGCGGAAAGGACTTGTTATGGAATTTTTGACTGGAGTAAAAGAAAAAGAAACCAAGGAATTATCAGAACTGTTGCAGGAAGAGTGCATTGGACAGACCGTAAAGGTAGATGGTGCTGTACATACGATCCGTGATATGGGCGAGGTTGCATTTGTGGTGCTTCGCAAGGCTGAGGGATTGTTACAATGCGTATACGAGGAAGGTGTCAGTGGTTTTGATCTGAAGGATCTGCCGGAGGCAGCGACCGTAGAAGTGGAGGGTGTGGTACGACGCGAGGAGCGTGCGCCACAGGGCATTGAGATCCGCATGACCTCCATTAAGATCCTGTCAAAACCTACCAGACAGATGCCACTGGCCATCTCCAAATGGAAGTTAAATACTTCTCTGGAGGCCAAGTTAAACAACCGGTCTATCTCACTGCGAAATGTCAGAGAACGTGCAAAGTTCCGTATCCAGGAGGGCCTGGTCAGAGGGTTCCGTGATTTTCTGTATAGTCAGGGATTTACCGAGATCCATACACCAAAACTTGGAGCCAAGAGTGCCGAGGGTGGTGCCAACCTGTTTAAGCTGGAATATTTTCACCGTCCGGCCATCTTGCAGCAGAGTCCGCAGTTCTACAAGCAGATGATGGTGGGGGTATTTGACAGAGTGTTTGAGACTGCGCCGGTGTTCCGTGCCGAGAAGCATAACACCAAGAGACATTTGAATGAGTATACCAGTCTGGATTTTGAGATGGGATACATTGACGGCTTTGAGGATATCATGGCTATGGAGACCGGATTTTTACAGTATGCCATGGAACTGTTGCAGAAGGACTATGCAAAGGAACTTAAGATCCTGAATGTCACACTTCCAAAGGTTGATCAGATCCCATGTGTCCGGTTTGACGTGGCCAAGCAACAGGTTGCCGAAAAATATCACCGTCAGATCAGAAACCCTTATGATCTGGAACCGGAGGAGGAGCACCTGATCGGACAGTATTACAAGGAAGAATACGATGCAGATTTTGTGTTTGTGACACATTATCCATCTAAAAAGCGTCCGTTCTATGCGATGGATGATCCGCAGGATCCAACTTTTACCCTGAGCTTTGATCTTTTGTTCCATGGATTGGAGATCACGACCGGAGGACAGAGAATCCACGATGCCGGAGCACTTCTGGAGAAGATGGCGAGCCGTGGCATGACCTCCGAGGGGATGGAGCAGTACCTCGAGGCATTTGCCTGTGGTATGCCGCCACACGGTGGTCTGGGAATCGGCATGGAGCGCTTGACGATGCAGCTGCTCGGGGAGGATAATGTCCGTGAGACGACCATGTTCCCAAGAGACATGAGCAGACTGGAACCATAATCAGTGGAGGAAAAACAATGGCAAATTATATTTCAGACGAAACCATGGAGTATGTAGGAATTCTTGCAAAGCTGGAGCTGACTCCGGAGGAGTCGCAGGCAGCCAAGAAAGATATGGAACAGATGTTGGATTATATTGACAAGTTAAATGAGCTGGATACCGGTTCGGTGGAACCAATGTCACATGTCTTTCCGGTACACAACGTATTCCGTGAAGATGTGGTGACCAATGGAGACGGCCATGAAGATGCATTGGCCAATGCACCGGAGCAGAAAGAAAACTGCTTCCTGGTACCGAAGACTGTATAGAGAATGTAGAGGAGGAATACCATGTCGATCATGAATCTTACCGCGGTAGAGCTTGGTAAAAAGATAAAAGACAAAGAGATCACGGTACTTGAAGCCACAGAAGCCGCGCTTCAGGCAATCCGTGACAAGGAAGATACCATTCACAGTTTTGTGACAGTGGATGAGGAGGGAGCGCGCAGACAAGCCGAAGAGATCCAGAAAAAGATCGATGCCGGCGAGCTGACAGGCCCTCTGGCCGGTGTGCCGGTTGCCGTTAAGGACAATATGTGCACCAAGGGATTGCTCACGACCTGCAGTTCCCACATTCTGAACAATTTTGTGCCGACTTTCAGCGCACAGGCTGTGACCAATCTCGAGGAGGCCGGTGCGGTGATCCTGGGCAAGACGAATATGGATGAGTTTGCGATGGGAAGCACGACGGAGACATCTGCATACGGAGTGACCCGCAACCCATGGAATACAGAACATGTACCGGGAGGTTCTTCCGGTGGATCCTGCGCAGCTGTAGCTGCCGGGGAATGTTTCTATGCTCTGGGATCCGATACCGGTGGATCGATCCGTCAGCCAAGTTCATTCTGTGGCGTGACCGGCATCAAGCCGACCTATGGTACAGTGTCACGATACGGACTGATTGCTTACGGATCTTCTCTGGATCAGATCGGACCGGTGGCAAAGGATGTGACAGACTGTGCCACGATCCTCGAGGTGCTGGCTTCGCATGACAGCAAGGATTCAACATCCATCGCCAGAGAGGATACGGATTTTACGGCTGCCCTGGTGGATGATGTCAAGGGGATGCGGATCGGTATCCCGAAGGATTACCTGGGGGAAGGTCTGGATCCGGAAGTCAAAGATGCAGTCCTTGCGGCGGCTGATGCCCTGCGTGACAAAGGTGCGATCGTGGAGGAATTTACCCTGAGCCTGGTGGACTATGCGATTCCAGCATATTATGTTATCGCCTGTGCCGAGGCGAGTTCCAATCTGGAGCGTTTTGACGGTGTAAAATACGGATACCGCACCAGCGAGTATGAGGGACTTCATAATATGTACAAAAAGAGTCGTTCCGAGGGATTTGGACCGGAGGTGAAACGCCGTATCATGCTGGGGTCCTTCGTGCTGAGCTCTGGTTACTATGATGCCTACTATCTGAAGGCACTGCGCACCAAGGCATTGATCAAGCAGGCATTTGACCAGGCATTTGAAAAATATGATGTCATCCTCGGACCTGCAGTGCCGACCACAGCACCGAGGATCGGAAGCAGTCTGTCGGATCCTCTGAAAATGTATCTTGGAGACATCTATACGGTATCTGTCAACCTGGCCGGTCTGCCGGGAATCAGCCTGCCATGTGGAGTGGACTCCAAGGGTCTGCCGATCGGTCTGCAGTTAATTGGAGATTGTTTCCGGGAAAAGAAGATCATTCAGGCTGCATATGCCTATGAGAAGACCAGAGAGTGGAAGGGGGTACAGGACTGATGAAACAATATGAGACTGTCATTGGATTAGAGGTTCACGTGGAGCTTGCGACGAAGACTAAGATCTTCTGCGGCTGTACCACGGCGTTTGGAGGAGCTCCCAATACACATACCTGTCCGGTATGTACCGGTATGCCGGGATCCCTTCCGGTATTGAATAAGCAGGTGGTAGAGTACGCGATGGCCGTGGGTCTGGCGACGAACTGCGAGATCACCCGCTGCAATAAATTTGACCGCAAGAATTATTTTTATCCGGATAATCCGCAGAACTATCAGATCTCACAGCTTTATCTTCCAATCTGCCGCAACGGGTCCGTCGAGATAGAGACAGCAGCCGGCAAAAAATCTATTGGAATTCATGAGATCCATATGGAGGAGGATGCCGGAAAGTTGGTACACGATGAGTGGACCGGAAGTTCTCTGGTGGATTACAACCGTTCCGGTGTCCCTCTGATCGAGATCGTATCAGAGCCGGATATGCGTTCCGCCCAGGAGGTCATTGCCTATCTGGAGAAGTTGCGTATGACGATCCAGTATCTTGGCGCTTCAGACTGCAAACTGCAGGAGGGATCCATGCGTGCAGATGTCAATATTTCGGTGCGTGAGGCAGGCGCTGCTGAGTTTGGAACCAGAACTGAGATGAAGAACCTGAACTCATTCAAGGCGATCAGTCATGCGATTGAGGGAGAATCCCAGAGACAGATCGAACTTCTGGAGGAAGGCAAGTCTGTGATCCAGGAGACCAGACGCTGGGATGATAACAAAGAATCTTCTTATGCAATGCGTTCCAAGGAGGATGCACAGGATTATCGTTACTTTCCGGATCCGGATCTGGTACCGGTTATGATCGATGAGGATTGGATCCAGACGGTGCGTGACAGACAGCCGGAGATGCGCGAGGAGAGAATGGCTCGCTATATCCGTGAGTTTGATCTTCCGGAGTACGATGCGGATATCCTGACAGGTGATAAACATCTGGCCGATCTGTTTGAGGTGACAACCGGGATCTGTAAGAATCCGAAGAAGGTTTCCAACTGGCTGATGGGAGAGACAATGCGTCTGATGAAAGAGAATGAGATAGATGCTTCTGATTTGAAATTCTCACCGGAGCATCTGGCGGCACTGATCGATATGGCTGAAGCCAAAGAGATCAACAGTACGGTAGCCAAAGAGGTGTTTGAACAGATCTTCCTGCATGATGTGGATCCGGCAGCGTACGTTGAGGAACACGGCATGAAGACGGTATCCGATGACGGCGCACTGCGCGGAGTCATTGAAGGAGTTGTTGCGGACAATCCAAAATCCGTTGAAGACTACAAGAGCGGAAAGAAGAAGGCTATCGGATTCCTGGTGGGACAGACGATGAAAGCAATGCAGGGCAAAGCCGATCCGTCCATGGTCAACCAGATCCTGACAGAGATCTTAGAGCAGATGTAACTGTTGCGCCCGCGTATAATCCGTTCGGAATACAATATAATATAGTAGAAGTAGACAGAGAAAGCAGTCAGATCTTTGATTTGATTGCTTTCTTTTTGAATTTATATTTTTTTTAGAAATATCCCTTGACATAGAAAATGGCAAGTGCTATCTTACATATAGATGTTAGCACTCCACTCTAAAGAGTGCTAACAAAAATCAGAAAGGGGTGATTGTTTGGAACTGGATGAACGCAAGCTCAAGATATTGCAGGCTATTATCCGCACGTATCTGGAGACAGGCGAGCCGGTAGGTTCCCGGACGATCTCCAAGGATACGGACTTACATCTGAGTTCAGCTACGATCCGCAATGAGATGTCTGATCTGGAGGAGATGGGATACATCATTCAGCCCCACACCTCAGCGGGAAGGATTCCTTCCGACAAAGGATACCGCTTATATGTGGATACCATGATGGATGAGAAGACGCAGGAAGTGCAGAATATGAAGGAGGAGCTGGAAAGCAAGGCCGGAAAGATGGATGTGCTGCTGCGACATATGGCAAAACTTCTGGCAGCCAACACCAACTACGCATCCATGGTCTCAGGACCGACGTATGTATCCAAGAAAGTCAAATTTATTCAGATCACATCCGTGGAAGCGTGTCAGCTTCTCGCAGTGGTTGTTCTGGATAACAATACCGTCAAGAACCAGATGATCAACATTGCGGAGCCACTGGATGAAGAACAGATCGTCAAATTAAACTTCATATTGAATACAGCGCTGAATGGCCTGGATGTCATGGAGATGAATCTGGCAGTGATCCAGCAGATCAAGGAACAGGTCAATGTTCATTCTGCAGTGGTGGATTCGATTCTGGAGGTGATCGGCAAGACGCTGATCGATCAGGAAGAGGGGCAGGTATATACCAGCGGAACTACGAATATTTTAAAATATCCGGAACTGGCAGACCGGTCCAAGGCTGCAAATCTTCTGGAGGTGTTTGAAGAAAAGAAACTTCTGAACTCTCTGATTGATCCCCGGGATGAGGACAGCAAGGAGGAAACCGGTATACAGGTTTATATTGGAGATGAGACCAATGTCGAGTCGATGAAAGATTGTTCCGTGGTCACCGCCACATATCATATCGATGAGGGGGTCTATGGAAAGATCGGTATCGTCGGACCAAAGCGGATGGATTACGATAAGGTCGTGGCCACGCTGCAGTCCATGATGGAAGAACTCGATGATATTTTTAAGGAAAAATCCTAACAGAAAGGGAAACGATAAGAGATGGAAAACAAGGAAATGGATCAGGAGCTTGAAAAAGAGCAGGAAACTGTAACAGCGACTGAGGAAACACCGGAGGCTGAGAGCACAGCCGGACAGGAAAAGGCCATAGAAAAAGAGGCTGCAGAACCGGAGGAAACCGGCAAAGAAGAGGCTTCATCGGAAACCGGAAAGAAGATCTTCGGCAAGAAAAAAGATAAGGCAGTCGCAAAGCTGGAAGAAAAGGTGTCTCAGCTTGAAGAGGCAAGGGTACGTCAGCTCGCTGAGTTTGAAAACTTCCGCAAGCGGACGGACCGTGAGAAATCACAGATGTTTGAGACCGGTGCCAAAAGCGTAGTAGAAAAGATCCTGCCGGTGATGGACAATTTCGAGCGAGGCCTTGGAGCTGTGGCACCGGATCACAAAGAGGATCCGTTTGTACAGGGTATGGAGATGGTCTACAAGCAGATGACCGCCGCCCTGGAAGAGATGGGCGTCACACCGATTGAAGCGGTGGGAAAAGAGTTTGATCCAAACCTCCACAATGCCGTTATGGCAGTGGATGATGATAATTTGGAGAGCGGCACCGTAGCCGAGGAATTGCAAAAAGGTTACATGTACCGCGAAACTGTAGTTCGTCACAGTATGGTTAAAGTTGTAAATTAAGAGAAAGAGAGGACATAAAAATGGGTAAGATTATTGGTATTGATTTAGGAACAACAAATTCATGTGTAGCAGTTATGGAGGGTGGTAAGCCGGTTGTTGTAACCAACACAGAGGGCTCCAGAACCACACCTTCCGTAGTCGGATTCAAGGGAGAGGAGAGACTGATCGGTGACCCTGCAAAACGTCAGGCTGTAGCCAATGCAGATAAGACCATTTCTTCTATTAAGAGACATATGGGAACCCCTTATCATGTTACGATCGATGACAAGCAGTATACACCTCAGCAGATTTCCGCAATGATCCTTCAGAAATTAAAGAAGGATGCAGAGGCATATCTGGGTGAGACTGTTTCCGAGGCTGTTATCACAGTACCGGCATACTTCAACGATGCACAGCGTCAGGCAACCAAGGATGCCGGAAAGATTGCAGGACTGGATGTAAAGCGTATCATCAACGAGCCTACCGCAGCTGCACTGGCATATGGTCTTGACAATGAAAAAGAGCAGAAGATCATGGTATACGATTTAGGTGGTGGTACCTTTGATGTATCTATCATTGAGATCGGCGATGGAGTCATTGAAGTACTTGCTACCTCCGGTGATAATCACCTGGGTGGTGATGATTTTGATGACAAGATCACACAGTATATGATTGATGAGTTTAAGAAAGAGCAGGGCGTAGACCTTTCTCAGGATAAGATGGCAATGCAGCGTCTCAAGGAAGCTGCTGAGAAGGCAAAGAAAGAGCTGTCTTCCGCAACGACAACTAACATCAACCTGCCATTCATCAGCATGAATGCAAGCGGCCCGATCCATTTCGATATGAATCTGAGCAGAGCGAAGTTTGATGAGCTGACACATGACCTGGTAGAGCGTACCGCAACTCCTGTAAACAATGCACTTCACGATGCGGGAATCACTGCTTCCGAGCTTGGCAAAGTCCTTCTGGTAGGTGGTTCTACACGAATCCCTGCAGTACAGGATAAGGTAAAGGCATTGACCGGACATGAGCCAAGCAAGAGCCTTAACCCTGATGAGTGTGTTGCTCTGGGTGCTTCTATCCAGGGAGGTAAGCTCGCAGGAGATGCCGGCGCAGGTGATATCCTTCTTCTGGATGTCACACCATTGTCACTGTCTATTGAGACCATGGGTGGTGTTGCAACCCGCCTGATCGAGAGAAATACGACGATCCCTACCAAGAAGAGCCAGGTATTTTCTACCGCAGCCGACAATCAGAGTGCTGTAGATATCAATGTGTTACAGGGTGAGCGTCAGTTCGCCAAGGATAATAAATCACTTGGTCAGTTCCGTCTGGATGGTATTCCACCGGCACGTCGTGGTGTTCCACAGATCGAGGTTACCTTTGATATTGATGCCAACGGTATCGTAAATGTATCTGCAAAGGATCTGGGTACCGGCAAAGAGCAGCATATCACGATCACAGCAGGTTCTAATATGTCTGATGATGAGATCGATAAGGCAGTCAAGGAAGCCGCTGAGTTCGAGGCACAGGATAAGAAGCGTAAAGAGGGTATCGATGCCCGCAACGATGCAGATTCCATCGTATTCCAGACACAGAAAGCTCTGGAGGAAGTTGGTGATAAGGTCGATGAGGCAGAGAAGCAGAAGGTTCAGGCAGATATTGATGCATTGAAGGCAGTGGTAGACCGTACCAATCCTGAGCAGTTATCCGATGCGGATATTGAGGAGCTCAAGGCTGGAAAAGAGAAACTGATGCAGAGTGCACAGGCAGTCTTTACCAAGATGTACGAGCAGGCACAGGGCGCAGCAGGTGCTGCAGGTGCCGGCCCTGACATGGGTGCCGGAGCTGCCGGAGCCGGAACAGGTGCAGGCGCAAATGATGACAACGTAGTGGATGGAGATTTCCGCGAGGTATAATCTGACCGACTGCATGATTTAATACAGAAGGAGTAAGATTATGGCTGACAAGAGAGATTATTATGAGGTGCTCGGTGTCGCAAAGACCGCCTCTGATTCAGAAATTAAATCCGCATACCGTAAGCTGGCCAAGAAATATCACCCGGATATGAATCCGGGTGATAAGGAGGCTGAGGCGAAATTCAAAGAGGCATCGGAGGCCTATGCGGTGCTCAGTGATGCACAGAAGCGTCAGCAGTATGATCAGTTCGGTCATGCAGCCTTTGACGGCAGTGCCGGTGGCGGCGGTGGATTTGATTTTAACGGCATGGATATGGGCGATATCTTCGGAGATATCTTTGGAGATCTCTTCGGAGGGAGCCGCAGTTCCAGAAGCCGCAGAAATGGCCCGATGAAGGGACAGAATCTGCTGCACCGCGTGCGTCTGACCTTTGAGGAGGCATGTTTTGGAACGAGCAAGGAGATTTCGTTCAAATACAAGGCGACCTGCAGCTGCTGTAACGGAAGTGGTGCCAAACCGGGAACCAGTCCGGTGACATGTACCAGATGTAACGGAAGCGGTCAGGTGGTAACGACCCAGCAGACGATGTTTGGTATGATGCAGAATGTATCAACCTGTCCGGAGTGTCATGGTACCGGTAAGATCATCCGCGAGAAATGCCCGCAGTGTCATGGGGAGGGATATACCTATGAGACCAAGACAATGGAAGTATCCATTCCGGCAGGTGTGGATGAGGGCATGCGTATCCGTAAGGTGGGCATGGGTGATCCGGGAGTCAACGGAGGTCCGAGAGGAGATCTGTTTGTTGAGGTAAATGTCAGCAGACATCCGATCTTCCAGAGAGAGGGTATGGATATTTATTCCACGGTTTCTGTTCCATATCCGACCGCAGTACTCGGCGGAGAGATCCGCATCAAGACCATTGACGGTGAGGTCATTAACAAGATCAAACCGGGGACACAGACAGACACGACCGTAAGACTGCGCAATAAGGGCGTACCGTCCACACGCAATCCGCAAGTTCGTGGTACACATTATGTGACACTGGTAGTTGAGGTCCCGACATCATTGAACAAAGAGCAGAAAGAAGCGCTGGAACATTTCCAGACTTTAATGTATCCGGACGATGCATCTGCTCCGGAGGAACATGAGACAGAGTCCCGTAAAAAGGGAATGTTTTCAAAAGGTAAAAAGAAGAAGTAACGATTCTTAAAATTCACACAGAAGCGTCGATGATTTGTGCAATATGCCCATTTTATCGGCGCTTCTTGCTTATTCTTGTGCGTTGACAATTACCTTTGGTATGTTATAATTACCTTTGTGTATTTGTGAAACTATGTCCATTTGCAAAAGAGATCCCGGAATAGTTTTCCAAGAATTGGTTGAAAATAGATAGATGAGGTGAATTATGGGTAAAAGTAAACAGATGATTAAGAACTTTACCAAGTACCGTTTTCTGCTCACAGAGCTGGTAAAGAAGAACATCAAACTGAAGTATCGCAGGTCCTATCTGGGGATTCTTTGGACACTGGTGGAACCGTTGCTGCAGATGATCGTGCTGACGCTGGTATTTGGCAGTTTTTTCGGCAGGGCGATTCCGGGATATCCTTATCCGGTCTATGTACTGACCGGACGACTGCTGTTTGGATTCTTTTCGTCCTCGACGAAAGGTACCTTAAAGGCAGTCAGCGGCAATGCGTCGATGATAAAAAAGGTCTATGTCCCGAAGTACATGTATGTGCTGTCTTCGGTAATCTCCAACTTCATCACGTTTCTGATCTCACTGCTGGTGCTTCTGGGAGTAAGTATTGTCCTGAAGGTATCGCCGTCTATTTATCTGCTTCAGGCGTGGATCCCGATCCTGATCCTTCTGGTCATGACCACCGGTATCGGTATGATCCTGGCCACACTCAGTGTCTTTTTCCGTGATGTGGAGTATATCTGGCAGGTATTTACGATGCTGATCATGTACGCATCTGCGATCTTCTATCAGGTTGATAAGATCGTAAAGAGGGGAAATGACTGGGTATTCGGATTTAATCCGATCTACATGTGCATACACAATTTCCGTAATACGGTACTGTTTGGCTGTCCGATGGATCAGACTTATCTGATCCGTTCCTCCGTTTTTGCTGTTGTGGTTTTTGTGATTGGAGCGGTATTGTTCTACAAGAAACAGGATAAATTTATTTTGTATATCTAAAGATGCGCCCGCGGGCCGGATTGGAGGACGATTTGAAAGAAAATGTAGCGGTTCAGGTAAAGAATGTGGGGATGAGATTTAATCTCAGTCAGGAACGCGTTGACAACCTGAAAGAATATATGATCAAGATGGTGAAGCATGACCTTCGTTTCAACGAATTCTGGGCGCTTCGTGACATCAATTTTGACATCAAAAAAGGAGAGAGGCTGGGTGTGCTGGGACTGAATGGTTCCGGTAAGAGTACACTGCTCAAGATCGTTTCCGGTGTCCTAAAGCCGACGACCGGAACGGTGACCACCAGAGGTACAGTGGCACCTCTTCTGGAACTGGGTGCCGGTTTCAGCAAGGAATATACCGGCAGAGAGAATATCTACCTGTATGGATCTGTGCTGGGATTCAGCAAAAAATTTCTGGATGAAAAGTTTGACGAGATCGTGGATTTCTCCGGACTGGGAGAGTTCATCGATGTTCCTATTAAGAATTATTCGTCCGGTATGAAGTCCAGACTGGGATTTTCCATTGCTACCGTAGTAGAGCCGGATGTTCTGATCCTGGACGAGGTGCTTTCTGTCGGAGATAAGAAATTCCGCCGTAAGAGTGAGAAAAAGATCATGGATATGTTCGACAATGGCGTGACAGTCCTGTTTGTATCCCATTCTCTGGAACAGGTGCAGCGTCTTTGTGATAAGGCCATCATTCTGGATGGCGGTCATCTGGTCGCGCAGGGATCTACCGAAAAGGTGGCACGTATTTATAAGAACATGACAGATCAGTAAGCACAGAGATGGAAATGAGGATGATTATGAGAACAAACAAAGGAGTATGGAGATATGCAGCTGTGGCTGCTCTGGTACTGTTTCTGTCGGTGATGCTGTCCGGCAGACAGACACAGGCAGCGTCTGCATACAAGATCAAGGTCAACAAATCTGCCAATGTAGTGACGATCTATAAGAGACAGTCCAACGGAAGGATGAAGCCGATCAAGGCCATGACCTGTTCCAGCGGAGCAGCTACGCCGGTCGGAACATTCTCGCTGGGAGAAAAGATGCGCTGGCATGTCCTGATGGGACCATGTTATGGACAGTACTGTACCCGGATCCACGGGGGTATTTTATTTCATTCTGTATGGTACTATAAGATGGATCCATCCACATTATCTTCGGATGCATATAACAAGCTGGGAACACAGTGTTCTCACGGCTGCATCAGACTCTGTGTGGCAGATGTCAAATACATATACGATAAGATTCCGTCCGGAACACCGGTACAGATCTACAATTCATCCAAGCCGGGACCACTGGGTAAACCAAGGACAATCAAGATTCCTGCCGGGAGCGGATGGGATCCGACAGATATCTGGAGCAAAAAGAATCCATGGAACAAAAAGAAACCAAAGATCACCGGAGCCAGGAATCTGACTGTAGAGTATGGCAGTTCCGTAGATCTTCTGGCAGGGATCAAGGGAACGAATACGACCGGTTATGATGCTACAGATCTGATCCGTTACAAGATCAGGTATCATGGATCAGCCGTCAAGAAGATCAAGTCAAAGACTCCGGGAACCTATCGCGTGACGTATATTCTGAAGGATGAGATCGGACGCAAGGTGACCAGGACGGTCAAGGTGAAAGTACAGAGCAGTCTGGAGACACCACAGTTCAGCGGAGTTACGACGCGCTATGTAAATTCTGAGAACAAATTAAAGAAATCCGAGGCGATGAAGGGTGTCACCGTGACCCAGGGAGGCAAGAAACTGGATGAAAAATATGTCACCGTAACCTTTACCAGGATTGCTGATAATGTATATCGTGCAGTATATCGTGCTCAGAATGCGAGTCTTCCGGCGACAGCCAAGTGCCGCTTCTATGTGGATCAGGAAGCACCGCAGATCCAGGGTGTGACCCCGGGAGCTATCTATGCTGCTCCTGTTGGACAGCAGATTACCGAGGAGTATGCAAGAAGCTATATCACCGGTGTTTCTGACAATCTGAACAAACTTAAGATCAGTGATGTTGTGATCGGCATCAAGGCAATCGATGCGACACAGTATCAGGTGACCTATACATTACAGGATAAGGCCGGCAATAAGACGCAGATCGTCACTACCTTTGTAATGACGAAAGCAGAACAGACTCCGGCACCGGCTCCGACAGAGGCTGTAGCAGCTTCTGTACGGCCGACGACAATATTGTCTGGGCATCTTCCGTGGAGATGGGAGAGCCCTGTCTGAGGATAAGGAGATGGCTCTGTTTTGGGAGAAAAGATAGATAAACTTCGAAAAATAATATTACTGTATATCTTGGAACCGCTGTTCCTGGACTTTGTGATCGAGAGTCTGAACCGCAAGTCCTGTCTGAACGCGCTGGTTTACATGGTACAGAATCCGCTGTTATTTGCGTTTAATGTACTTCTGATCGTGATGACACTCAGCATCAGCCGGTTCTTCAAAAAAGAGATGTTTGCCTATGCGCTCATTTCTATTGTGTGGCTGGTATTTGGTATCGCCAATTTTATTATATTACAGTTCCGTGTTACTCCGTTTTCCGCGGTGGACTTTAAGCTGATCTCCAATGCGATCAGTGTGGCCAGCCATTATCTGACGGTTCTCAATGTGGCGATGATCGTGGTAGGTGTGATTGTCGTGATCGTGGCAGTGATCGCATTGTTTCGCTCGACACCGGTCAAACGCGACAACTACAAGAAGAGCAATCTGCTGATTTCTCTGGGGATCGTGGTGGTACTGGTGGCTCTGGTCTTTGAAATCCACAAGTCCAGCTCCTCGGTACAGGCATTGACGGACAATTATACCAATATCCAGGAAGCCTATGAGAATTATGGCTTTGTATACTGCTTTACCAACAGTCTTCTGGACACCGGCATCTCAGAACCGGAAGGGTATTCCAAGGAGATGGTGGATAAGGTTGTCAAACCGCTTTGTGAGAAAAAGGTTAAGAATGCACAGGACAAACCAAATGTGATCATGATCCAGCTTGAATCTTTTTTTGATGTGAGTTATGATAAAAATCTGACATTTTCAACGGATCCGCTGCCGATTTTCCATGCCCTGCAGAAGAAATATACCAGTGGGCTGGTGACTGTTCCTACTGTGGGTGCAGGTACGGTGAATACAGAGTTTGAGATTCTTACCGGAATGAATCAGAAGGATTTCGGGACCTGTGAATATCCTTATAAGACAGTCCTGAAGAAACAGACTTCGGAAAGCATTTGTACCGATCTGAAGAATTATGGCTATGCCTGTCATGTGGTGCATGACAATACTGCCAAATTCTATGGCAGAAATGTGGTCTTTTCCAATCTGGGTTTTGATGACTTTACCTCTGTCGAATTTATGAATGATGTCGAGCTCAATCCCAACGGCTGGGCCAAGGATAATGTCATGGTTTCAGAGATCATGAAAGGGTTAAAGTCTACCAAAGAACATGATTTTACCTTTGGCATTACGGTACAAAGCCATGGCAAATATGAAGGTGTGACGGAGAATGTGCCGGATCATGTCAAGGTCTACGGGGCACCGGAGGATCACGCGGATGCCTATAACTATTATGTCAACGAAATCTATGAGGTGGATCAGATGATCGGTGAACTGATCCAGGCATTGAAAGAGTTGGACGAAGAGACGATCCTGGTATTGTATGGGGATCATCTGCCAAGTCTGGATCTGACCGAGGATGACCTGAACAATGGAAGTCTCTACCAGACACAGTATGTGATCTGGGATAATTTCGGGCTCGAGAAGCAGGATGAAGATCTGATGGCATATCAGTTATATCCCAGGACACTGGAAAAGATCGGACTTTCCGGTGGGATCATTTCCAAGTATCATCAGCAGACTGACTGGACATCCGGCGACTACCTGTCCAATCTGACTCTGCTGGAATACGATCAGTTTTATGGAGATCAGTACGCCTATGATGGTGTCAGTCCGTTTGTTGCAACGGACCTGAAACTCGGGAATTCGGATTTCGATCTGCAGAATGTACGTAAATTCCAGGGCAAATATCTGCTGGTCGGAGATGGGTTTACGCCGTACTCCAGAATTTATGTCAATGGCAAGGAAGTGGAGACGATGTGGAAGGACTCTAAACATCTGGTGGTGGATCAGGATCTGACCCTGAAAGAGGATGAGGACACGATCTGGGAGGTCCGTATCATCGCTGCATCGGGTGCGCAGTTAGCTGCCACGAATCAACTTTTATGGAATGGTACCGGGCAGGCTGTGGCAGCACCGGTATCCGATAACTGACAGGATATTATTGTATAACGCACGGTTCATTAAAGAGTTATTTTTTGTCGAAAGACGGAAGATAACTCTTTTTTTTACTGCCTTTTTTCGACAGGAAATCTCATGAGAATAGGTTAATATAGCCATAGATTAAGGGGATGATAAACATTGGTTGTCTACTGGGACGTATTGCTGCTGATCCAGTTGGTCTGCAATCTGCATCTTCTCTGGCTGACAGCATATTTCCGGGGACATCACGGACACAGGATCCGTTTTGCAGCCGCAGTCCTTGCAGGGTGCGCCGGTGGGATGGTCTGCAGTGTGCTGTATCTTGGAGGAACCGGGATCGGCAGCCTGTTTGCCGGAGCCACTTTGTGGAGTGTTCTGGTGCTTAGAATTGCTTTTGAATACCGCGGGCTTCATGCGCTTGCCGGGGATTTCCTGATGTATCTGTTCTGGACGATACTGACAGGAGGTGCCCTTATGGCCGGTCCACTACATCGCAAAGACTCGCTGCTCTATGTGATATGTGGGTTTCTGGTGCTTGGAGCGGTGTTATGGCGGTGGAGAAAACGTCTGTTCCGGGAGAAGAATGTCCGGGGAAAGATTGTGGATGCCACCTTTTATTTTGGGACACAAAAAGTCTGCGCAAGAGCTATCTGGGATACAGGAAACTGCCTGTACAGTCCGTACAGCCGGGAGCCGGTTCATGTGATCAGTACCAATCTGCTGGAGCATGCCACGCAGGGCCGTCAATATCTTCTGATTCCCTGCCAGACAGTGAGTGGGGACAGTCTGTTAAAGGTTTTTCGGTTTGACGTGCTGTTTCTTGGCGATGAGATTGTGGCCAGACATGGACTTGTGGCGGCGTCCGATCATGGTCTGCAGGGGAAGGAAGTCCAGTGTGTCATTCACAGCGATTTGAGGAAAGGAATGAGAGAATATGATTAAAATCAGTATGCTTCATCGTTTTCAGTTCCGGATCATACCGGAGTTGAAGAGTTTATTCTGGCCCTGGAGAAAGGGGGAAATACATTATATCGGGGGTGCGGAAATCCTGCCGGAACCCTATTCCAAGGAGGAGGAAGAGATTGTGCTCAAAAAACTGGGAGGACAGGAGGATGAGCAGGTACGAAAGGGACTGATTGAGCACAATCTGCGGCTGGTCGTCTACATAGCCAAGCGGTTTGATAATACCGGTGTCGGCGTGGAGGATCTGATCTCCATTGGGACGATCGGCCTGATCAAGGCAATCAATACCTTCAATCCGGAAAAAAACATCAAACTGGCGACCTACGCCTCGCGATGCATCGAAAATGAAATTCTGATGTATCTTCGCAGAACCAGCAAAAGAAAACTGGAAGTTTCTCTGGACGAACCGCTCAATGTCGATTGGGACGGAAATGAACTGCTATTGTCCGATATCCTGGGCACGGAGGAAAACGTGATCTCGCAGGGGCTGGAAGATGAAGTGGATAAAAAGCTGCTCCGCATTGCGATGCGCAAACTGAAACAACGGGAACGGCTGATCATTGAACTGCGTTATGGATTAAATCAGTACGATGGTCAGGAGAAGACGCAAAAGGAGGTGGCCGATATGCTGGGGATCTCCCAGTCGTATATTTCGCGTCTGGAAAAGCGGATCATGAAGCAGCTCAAAAAAGAAATCCTTCGGATGTCCCAGGTATAATCCGGAAAAATATGGTGAATGCTACTCTATAAAATGAAGGAAAGGGAGTAGCCTATGTCACTGTATAAAGTTGAAATCTGTGGTGTAAACACAACGGAACTGCCCTTACTGTCCGATAAAGAAAAGAAAGAATTGTTTCAGGCAATGTACCGGGGCGATAAACAGGCACGGGAGACCCTTGTTTACGGGAATCTGAGATTGGTGTTAAGCATTGTGCAGCGTTTTTCTAATTCCGGTGAAAATATGGACGATCTTTTTCAGATCGGATGCATCGGACTGATGAAATCCATCGATCATTTTGACCTGTCACTGGATGTCAAGTTCAGCACCTATGCAGTGCCCATGATCATTGGCGAAATTCGTCGGTATATCCGGGATAATAACAGCATCCGCGTGAGCCGTTCAATCCGGGACACTGCCTACCGTGTGATCTATGCCAAGGAGGGTCTGAGTAAGACGCTGGACAGGGAACCGACGATTCAGGAACTGGCAGATCATCTGGATATGAAGGTGGAGGATATTGTCTTTGCCATGGATGCGGTACAAAGTCCTCTCTCGTTGCAGGAACCGGTATATACGGAAGGAGGGGATACTCTCTATATTATGGATCAGGTCAGCGACAAAAAGAACCGGGAAGAACAGTGGATTCAGGAAATTTCTCTGAAAAATGCGGTGAATAATCTGAGTCCCCGTGAGCATAGAATTATACAGATGAGATATTTCCAGGGAAAAACGCAGATGGAGGTAGCCAGGGAAATTTCAATCTCACAGGCGCAGGTCAGCCGGCTTGAAAAGAGGGCGTTGCGGGCCATGCGCTCAGATCTGGAATGACGCCGGCAACTGATGCGGAATCTTGCGGAAGAAATGGAGGTGCGCATGAGGCTATGCCAGCTGCGCCAGAAAGAAGTCATCAATCTATGTGACGGAAAACGGGTTGGGCAGGTATGTGATCTGGTATTCGAGGAGAAAACAGGTCGGATTCTGGCACTGATCGTGCCCGGCCCCTGTAAGGTGTTTGGAATGCTCGGACAGGATCATGAGTATGAAATTCCGTTCTGCTGTGTAAACTGTATCGGGGACGATGTGATCCTGGTGGAGATTGACCGAAAAAAATGTTTTCACAAATGTTGCAATTTATAGGTTATCCATTATAATGACAGTATAGTTACAAAGGAGGAGAGGGCCTATGAAATGTCCATTTTGTGGAGAAGATGATACACGCGTTATTGATTCCAGACCGGCAGATGACAATGCATCCATCCGCCGCAGACGTCAGTGCGATAAATGCCAGAAACGGTTTACTACTTATGAAAAGGTGGAGTCGATTCCGTTAGTCGTTGTGAAAAAAGATATGAACCGTGAGACATATGACCGCAGTAAGATTGAAAAGGGTGTTTTTCGTTCCTGTCACAAGAGACCGATCTCAGTCGATCAGATGAACGAAGTGGTTGATCAGGTGGAAGCAGAGATCATGAAGCGGGATGCCAAGGAAATTCCGAGTTCGGATATCGGAGAGATGGTGATGAGGAGACTGGAGGAACTGGACCCGGTGGCATATGTCCGTTTTGCCTCCGTTTACCGTGAATTTAAGGATGTCAATACCTTTATGGATGAGATCAAGAAAATACTGGATAAATAAAGCCGTCTGTGCTATATTTTTATTGGGGAAGCTGCTTTCGTACTGCGACATGAACGCATGACGAAAGGAGCACATATGGTTAGTAAATCTATGGGTGCAGCCATTCAGGGTGTGGATGGCTGCATCATTCAGGTTGAGGCAGATCTTTCGGATGGTCTGCCGGGTTTTTCTTTAGTAGGGACCCTGTCCGTTGAGACCAGGGAAGCCAGAGAGCGGGTGCGCATTGCTCTGCGGAATTCAGGCTTCCGGTTTCCGGTCAAAAAGGTCACGATCAATTTATCTCCGGCGGATATCCATAAGGATGGGACCGGTTACGATCTTGCCATTGCGGTGGCACTTCTGGCTGCCGGTGGTTTTATTCCAGAACAAAATTTAAAAGATATTATTTTTATCGGCGAACTCAGCCTGCAGGGACAGATCCGTCCGGTCAGAGGAGTTCTTCCGATGGTGTACACGGCATTTTCGCAGGGATACCGTTTTTTTGTGGTGCCGGAAGAGAATCTGGCGGAGGCACTGACAATCGAGGGTATCCGGGTGCTGGGAGCATCTACGCTGACTGACGTGGCTTCGGTGCTGCAGCAGATGGAGGATTCCGGGACGCTTCCCGGGAAGGTGTGCAGCAAGGAAGGTCAAATGCAGCAATCCCGCGGACAGGAAGAACCGGCCGTAGATCTTGCATTGATCCAGGGACAGGCCATGGCCAAACGTGCGGTTGAGATCGCTGTCTGCGGTATGCACAATCTACTTCTGATCGGACCGCCCGGTTCCGGGAAAAGCATGCTGGCCAAGAGTATTCCCGGAATCATGCCGGAGCCGGATTTTCAGGAAAAGATGGAGATCTCCAAGGTGTACAGTGTGGCGGGACTTCTCGGTGATCGTCAGCCGGTCATGGATGTCCGGCCGTTTCGTGCGCCGCATCATACTATTACGCCCGCAGCATTGGTGGGAGGAGGACGCATCCCGATGCCGGGAGAGCTTAGTCTTGCTTCCGGGGGAGTCCTGTTTTTAGATGAACTGCCGGAATTTAGCCGGGGGACGGTGGAGGCTCTGCGCCAGCCGCTTGAGGATCATTTTGTGCCGGTCAACCGGGTTCAGGGAAGCTATCGTTTTCCGGCAGATGTCCTGTTGATGGGGGCGATGAATCCCTGCCCCTGCGGTTACTTCCCGGACCGGACCAGATGTCGGTGCACCAGCCCACAGATCCGGGCATATCTGTCCCGGGTGAGCAAACCGCTGGTCGACCGGATGGATTTGTGTGCGGAGACGGTGATGATCGGATTCGAGGAGCTGTCCCACAGCGGTCGCGCGAAGCCGCAGGAAGATTCTGCCACCGTGAGAGCGAGGGTGAAACGGGTTCAGACTCTACAAAAAAAGAGATATCAGAAGGAAAACTTCTATTATAATGCGGATCTTCCCGCAAAAGAGATCGAACGCTTCTGTGTGCTGACTGACCAGGCCTGGAAAGCATATCGAAAGATCTATGAAAAGATGCAGTTCAGTGCCAGGGCGTATCATAAGATCCTGCGTGTGGCAAGGACGATTGCCGACATGGAAGACAGCGAACGCATTGAAGAACACCATCTGATCGAGGCGGTATATTATCGGTCAGCAGATCATAAATACTGGGGAGGTGAGCTTACATGCCGGTAGCATATTATGAGTACTGGTTATCGCAGATTCCCTACGTGGGCAGTGCGACGATCCAAAAACTGCTGAATAGATACGGAACACCGGAGCAGATTTATAGAGCACCTGTTGCGGAATTGGCTGAGGACAGGTTGTTGACCGGGAGACAGCTTACCTCCCTGGAACGATCCCGGAGTGCACAGGCATTCCATAAGATTGACAAGGATCTGGAACTGATGAAACGTCAGAATATCCGGCTCATCACAAGTGGATCTTCCGAATATCCTGAGTCTCTTCGCTACATTGCCAATCCACCATATTCCCTGTTTGCCAAGGGCAATCTTCCGGATCCGGGCAGACCCTGTCTCGCTGTCGTGGGTGGAAGGACGACTTCTTACGCAGCCAGGAGTTTTGCTGCCAAGATAGGTCGCGAACTGGCAGAACATGGCATTGGTGTTGTAAGCGGGCTGGCCAGAGGCATTGATGTGGCAGCGCAGCAGGGAGTGCTCTCTATTCCGGGAGGAGTCACCTATGGAATCCTCGGTTGTGGGATCGACCAGTGTTATCCCGAGGAAAATATGGAACCATATATGCTGATGCAGCAACAGGGTGGCGTTATCTCAGAATTTGCACCGGGAGTCCGGCCGGTGGCGGCCAATTTTCCGATGCGGAACCGTCTGATCAGTGGATTATCCCAGGGGATCCTCGTTATTGGAGCTAGAGAAAACAGTGGATCGCTGATCACGGTTTCCCATGCTCTTGAAGAGGGAAAAGATATCTTTGTGGTTCCGGGGAATGTCTGGGATCCGGGATTTGAGGCGAGCAATCGTCTGCTCAAAGAGGGTGCAGTTCCTGTGACCGAAATTCGGGATATCCTTGACGGAATGGGGATTTTTGTGGATGAGGATATCAGCAGTACCAAGGATCGTATAGTGAAGAACCTGACTGGGGAGGAGGCCAGAATTTATGAACTGCTCGGATTGTCTCCGGTACATATTTCCCAGATCTGTGAGGCACTTCAGATGTCGGTTCCGCAGGTGCTGCAGGTGATCCATGGACTGCTTGGCAGAGGTATTGTGCGGGAAGAAGGAAACCATTACTATACCGTGGAATCGGAGTTATTCTTTACAAACCAGAAAAAATAGTGTATCCTTACATACGATTTAGGCTGAAAAAGGCCTTTTTTGAAAGGAAGTGCGCTATGGCTAAGAATTTAGTGATTGTAGAGTCCCCGTCCAAGGCGGCGACGATTAAGAAATTTTTGGGAAGCTCCTATGAAGTAGTAGCATCCAATGGTCATGTCAGAGATCTGCCCAAGAGTACACTCGGCATAGATATTGAACATGATTTTGAACCCAAATATATCACGATCAGGGGAAAGGGAGAACTGCTGGCAAAACTGCGTAAAGAAGTCAAAAAAGCCGACCGGGTATATCTTGCAACTGACCCGGACCGCGAGGGAGAGGCAATTTCCTGGCATCTGTATTATGCCTTAAAATTAGCCGACAAAAAAACCAGCCGTATCACTTTCAATGAGATTACCAAGAATGCCGTCAAGGCTTCGATCAAACAGGCCAGGGATATCGATATGAATCTGGTGGATGCCCAGCAGGCAAGACGTGTGCTTGACCGTATGGTGGGTTATCAGATCAGTCCGGTGCTCTGGGCCAAAGTAAAGGGAAAACTCAGTGCGGGCCGTGTACAGTCTGTGGCACTGCGTATTATCTGTGATCGGGAAAAAGAGATCAATGACTTTATCTCCAAGGAATACTGGTCACTGGGGGTATCCTTTGGACTTCCGGGACTCAAAAAGCCACTGGACGCAGAGTTCTATGGACTTCTCGACCAGAAGATGGCACTGGACCAGGAATCACAGGTTGATGGGATCATTGACGAACTGAAAAAATCCCATTTTTCAGTCAGTGATGTTAAGAAATCTGAGAGAACTAAGAAAAATCCACTTCCATTTACGACAAGTACCCTGCAGCAGGAAGCCGCAAAAACGTTGAATTTTTCTACCCAGAAGACCATGCGTCTGGCGCAGAGTCTGTACGAGGGTGTTGCCGTCAAAGGACATGGAACGATCGGTCTGATCACGTATCTGAGAACGGATTCCACACGTATTTCCGATGAGGCAAAGACCATGGCAGCTTCCTTTATCCGGGAACAGTATGGAGAACAATATCTGGCACAGGCCGGTGACCAGAAAAAATCCGACAAAAAAATCCAGGATGCGCATGAGGCGATCCGTCCTACCTATGTGGATCTGACACCGACGGTAGTCAAGGATTCCCTGAGCAGAGACCAGTTCCGTTTGTATCAGCTTGTCTGGAAGCGGTTTATGGCGAGCCAGATGGCTCCGGCCAGATTTGAGACAACATCGATCAAGATTGACAGTGAGAAATACCGCTTTACGACGTCCGCGTCCAAGGTGCTCTTCTCCGGTTACCTGGAAGTATATCAGACCGAGGAGGACAAGGTTGACAAGAAGACATTCTCCCAGTCGATTGAGAAGGGCATGGAGGCACAGGGACTGGATTACCAGAAAAAGCAGCATTTTACACAGCCACCCGCACATTTTACGGAGGCATCCCTTGTCAAGACACTGGAGGAACTGGGGATCGGACGTCCAAGTACCTATGCTCCGACGATCTCTACGATCATCAGCAGACATTATGTAGCCAAAGAGCAGAAGAACCTGTATTCTACCGAGCTTGGCGAGGCAGTCAATTCCATTATGAAGAAGTCTTTTGCAAGCATTGTCGATGTGAATTTCACTGCGGCACTGGAGGGGCTTCTGGACCGCGTGGAGGAAGGCAGTGTACAGTGGAAGACTGTGATCCGCAATTTCTATCCGGATCTGCATGAAGCGGTCACCAAAGCGGAAAAAGAGCTGGAAGAGATCACGATCCAGGATGAAGTGACGGATGTTATCTGTGAGGAATGTGGCCGCAATATGGTCGTGAAATACGGTCCTCACGGCAAATTCCTGGCCTGTCCGGGATTCCCGGAGTGCCGAAACACCAAGCCGTATTTTGAAAAGATCGGCGTAGCCTGTCCGAAGTGCGGCGGCGATATCGTGATCAAGATGACCAAAAAGGGAAGACGATATTTCGGATGTTTCAATTATCCGGACTGCGACTTTATGTCATGGCAGAAACCATCGTCCGTCAAGTGTCCAAAATGTGGCGGTCCAATGGTCGAAAAAGGAAAGAAACTGGTCTGCATGGATGAACAGTGCGGATATGTTCAGGCAAAGGAAGAAAGCAAGAGCACAACAGTATGAGTCTGGAATTATTAGATAAAACGAGACAGATCAACCGGCTTCTGACCGGACAGGGATCCGACAAAATTGATTTTGAGGAGTTTTGTCAGGTTCTGTCCCAGGCGATGCATGTCCATGTGGTGCTGGTCAGCAAGAAAGGGAAACTGCTCGGTAGCCATTCCTATCATGGGCAGGCAGGAATTGCCACGCTGGATCAGATCGAGCATGGCCAGTACCTTTCTGAGGCATTGCAGGACCGCCTGCTTGGCATCCTGTCCACCAAAGAAAATGTCAATCTGCAGACTTTGGGATTTGACGAGGAGACCGCTATGCGCTTTGAGGCGATGGCGGTTCCTGTTATTATGTCCGGAAGCCGCCTTGGCACACTTCTGGTGTATCGGCAGGGCGGAGCCTTTTCTCTGGACGACATCATTCTGACCGAGAATGCCACGATTGTGATCGGACTGGCCATGCAGCGGGCTGTCTGCGAGGAAAATACCACCAGACACCAGAAGGAACAGGATGTACGGAGTGCCGTGCGTTCCTTGTCAAGACTCGAAGCACGTGCTATGCTGTATGTATTGGAAGAGATGCAGGGTCAGAATCATGGAGTTCTTGTGACGAGACGTCTTGCAGACCGTGTCGGCATCACCAGATCCATCATTGTCAATGCACTCAAGAAATGTGAGAGCGCGGAGCTGATCCGCACCAAATCTGGAGGGGTGAAGGGTACCTCCATCTGGATCACGAACGAATGGTTTACTCCGGAGATGATCCAGCGATGCGTCAGGAGAAGTGAAGTCTAAATAAAAAGGAATGGGGATTCGTATGGAAAAACAGAACAGAACCAAAATTTGTGCGCTTGTATTGATCATTGCAGTGGCCTTCACGGCGATGATCATGATGATCGTTCTGCCTGGTTTTAATCACAGTGACAAACTGGTGAATACAGTGGCGGACAAACTTCATCTGGGGTTGGACGAGACAGAGGCTACGGCCAATCCGGAGGACAATTATGTCCATGTGGAGATGGTATATGCTAAGCCAAAATCCGTTGCCCTCAAAAAAATGAAAAAAGACACCAAAGTGTATCATGTGAGCTGGACAGGAATCACATTGTATGTCAACAAAAAGGCGGATGATTATGTCGCAGCGAACCAGGTGATCGCGCAGAACAAATCCAAGATCAACCGCATTATGAGAAAGACGGCAGCTTCCTACACCAGAGAAGATGCAGGAGCGGATAAGATCGCCAATGATGCACTGCAGCAGATCCAGCAGAAGTTTGACACACAGACGATCTCCAAGATTGTTATCAAGGACTACAAGATAGAATAAAGGCAGGGATTATCATGCGGTTTCGACCATGTATTGACATTCACAACGGAAAAGTAAAGCAGATCGTGGGCGGAAGTCTGCAGGATGAGGGCAGTTATGCCACCGATAATTTTGTCTCCTGCCAGGATGCAGCCTATTACGGAGCGTTGTATCGGCGCAAAGGACTTACAGGAGGACATATTATCCTGTTGAATCCGGCCGACAGTCCCTATTATGAGGAAGATCTGCGCCAGGCATCCCTGGCTCTGGAAGCATATCCGGGCGGCCTGCAGATTGGCGGAGGAGTCACACTGGACAATGCAGAACAGTTTTTGAAGATGGGTGCGACCCATGTGATCGTAACTTCCTTTGTCTTTCGGGATGGCATGATCGATTATAACCGTCTGAAGGCCCTGTGCAGTCTGGTAGGCAGAGAACATCTGGTTCTGGATCTGAGCTGCCGCCGGTATGAGGATGGATATTATATTGTCACTGACCGCTGGCAGCGGAGGACGAAGGAACGTCTGAGTGTGGAGATCCTGGAGGAATTGGAGCAGTATTGCGATGAGTATCTGATCCATGCGGTGGATGTCGAGGGCCGTGCAGCAGGGATCGAACTTCCGGTTGTGGAGATTCTTGCCGGATATTCCAGAGGAAATGTCACCTATGCAGGGGGAATTCACAGTATGGAAGACATTTCCAGTATTGAAAAAATAGGTGGAGGAAAGATTCATTTTACCGTGGGAAGTGCGCTGGATCTTTTCGGTGGAAACATCCCATTTGATGCGGTTTGCGAGTATTGTGACAGATAACAGAAATTGTTGCGGAACAGATTTTCTGAGACGGAGATCTGTTCTTTTTTTGTCCAAATTTTACGCTGTTTTTGAGCTGTTTTTGCAAAAAGGTTGCAAAAAATTAAATCTGTGTTATAATTGTTACGTAATTGTTACAAAGAAATTGCATTTACAGATTGGAGTAAGACATGAAACGAACAACGATCACAGCGATGCTTTTGATCGCTGCAGTGTTATTTGGAAGTATACAGATGCCGGCAGTTTCCTGTGCCTCACAGGTGGTTACCACCGCAGAGGTTGCAGAGGATGGCCAGACATCCCAGGATGGAACAGTATCTGATTCACAGGCTCAGGCTGATCAGGAAGATCAGGACACCGGGGACAGCAAAGATCAGAACAGTACGTCCACCGGCAAAAAGAAGGCATCCACCAAGAAGACGAACAAGTCTTATTCAGCAAAACAGCTTCGCCTGATGGCAGCGATCATCAACTGTGAGGCAGGAGCAGAAAGTTATCAGGGAAAACTGGCAGTGGGAATTGTCATCATGAACCGCATCCGTTCCAAGAGTTTCCCGAATACGCTTTCCGGAGTGATCTACCAGAGCGGTCAGTTCTCACCGGTGCGCAACGGATCCCTCAAACGCAGACTGTCACAGTATGACGCATCACAGACTGGAAGTTCCCAGTGGAAAGCCTGCATCAAGGCTGCCAAGGAAGTGCTTGGCGGAAGAAACTATCTGACGATCAATGGAAAGAAAAAAGATTTTACCTCATTCCATTTCTTCAGCGTATATCTTTCCGGTGCAAGATTCCGTCTGGGTGGACACAGATTCAAATAAAAATGCGACAGGTCAGGCCTTACGGCTTGGCCTGTTATTCTGTATAAAAGGATTGCCCCTTTTCTAAAAAAGGATTATGTGCTATGATAACTCTACTTGAGTTTTGTAAGGAGGATAAAACCGTGAGTGATACCAAGGTTTTAGAGGAAAAGAATGAGGAAGTGATTTCCCGTAATTTTATTGAAAACATCATTGACAAAGATATTGAGGAGGGACACTGCAAGAAAGTGGTCACCCGTTTCCCTCCGGAGCCAAACGGCTATCTGCACATCGGACACGCCAAGTCCATCATCTTAAATTCCGGACTGGCCAAGCAGTATGGAGGCACTTTCCATCTTCGTTTTGACGATACGAACCCGATGAAGGAAAAGTCAGAGTTTGTAGAGTCTATTTTGGAGGATGTCAAGTGGATCTGCGGAGATCTGGACATGGAGCAGGTATATTATGCTTCTGATTATTTTGATCAGATGTATGAGTATGCAGTACAGCTCATCAAGGCCGGTAAGGCATATGTCTGTGACCTGACAGCCGATGAGATCCGTGAATACCGTGGTACCCTGACAGAGCCCGGCAAGGACAGCCCATACCGCAATCGCAGTGTGGAGGAGAATCTGGATCTGTTTGAGCGTATGAAAAATGACGAGTTTGCCGACGGCGAGAAGGTGCTTCGCGCCAAGATCGATATGGCTTCTTCCAATATGAATATGAGAGATCCGATTCTGTACCGTGTGGCACATATGCATCATCACAACACAGGAGACAAGTGGTGTATCTATCCGATGTATGACTTTGCACATCCGATTGAGGATGCGATCGAGGGCATCAGCCATTCTATCTGCACATTGGAGTTTGAGGATCACCGTCCGTTATATGACTGGGTGGTACGTGAGATCGGTTTTGAGAATCCACCGAAACAGATTGAGTTTGCAAAGCTGTATCTGACCAATGTGATCACCGGTAAGCGATATATTAAGAAACTGGTGGAAGATGGTATTGTCGATGGCTGGGATGATCCACGTCTGGTGTCTATTGCAGCCCTCCGCCGCAGAGGATTTACTCCGGAATCCATCCGTATGTTTATGCAGTTGTCAGGTGTCTCCAAGGCACAGAGTTCTTCTGATTATGCGATGTTGGAATACTGCATCCGCGAAGACCTGAAATTAAAGAGACCACGTATGATGGCTGTGCTTGATCCGATCAAGCTGGTGATCGACAATTACCCGGAGAATGAGATCGAATATCTGGATGCACCAAACAATCTGGAGTGTCCTGAGATGGGCAGCCGTAAGATCCCGTTTGGCCGTGAACTCTATATTGAGAGAAATGACTTTATGATCGAGCCTGCGCGCAAATACTTCCGTCTGTATCCCGGCAATGAAGTACGCCTGATGAATGCATATTTCGTCACCTGTACCGGCTATGAGACCGATGAGGATGGAAATGTCACCGTGGTACACGCCACCTATGATCCTGAGACAAAGAGCGGATCCGGATTTACCGGACGCAAGGTCAAGGGAACGATCCACTGGGTATGCGCTGAGACTGCAGTACAGGCTGAGGTCAGACTGTATGAGAATATCGTGGATGAAGAGCTCGGCGTCTACAATGAGGACGGAAGCCTGAACCTGAATCCAAATTCACTGACGATCTTAAAGAACTGTTATGTGGAGCCGGCACTTGGAGAAGCGCAGAAGTCTGAGAGCTTCCAGTTTGTACGCCAGGGATTCTTCTGTGTGGATTCTAGGGATTCGACACCGGAGCATGTGGTATATAACCGCATTGTTTCCCTGAAGAGTTCCTATCGTCCGAATAAATAATATTGTAAAAATAACAGAAAAAGTCTCCATGACATCCTGTTTCGGGAAGTTATGGAGACTTTTGTGTTACGTATTCTGAGTTACATGCGGTTTAGCTTGTCCGGATTCCGTATAACCAGAAAATGGTGGATGCAGACTACTTCACCTGGTCTGCCGGAATGCTATTGACCTTATTGATGCTCCTTGGAAGGGCATCCTTGGAATTTTTCCATGGCGCATCGGCATTTCGGTGATCGAATTTGTCAGTGAACCATTCAAGATCGTCTGTGACACGCTTCATATTGTCCAGATAGACATTGCCAAGGTCTGACAGAAATGTCTCAAGATGCTTTCCGGACAGGTTGTCAGCTGCGGCTTCATACAGATCCGCAAAATGCTTCGTACAAAACCCCTTGCTATGCCGGAATTTGTCTGCAAACTCGGGATCCTTCTGATAACAGTGGTAGATTGTGGCAAGATACCGCCGGTAGATCTGTTCGATCCGGTCACAGATATAGCAGGAATGTTCCACGCTGCGCAGATAGTCTACCAGGCCGGTATTTTCCTGCTTTTTGCCAAACAGTCCCTTTTTGACCGGTGTGACCGAACCAAGTAACGACTCAATCTGACGGTTGGTATGCTGCATATGTGTGTGGAGCATCAGGGCAAGCCCCAGACGGTTCTGATTTTTATACAGAAGTTTAACGTGGTGGGAACAAAAGCCCACCTTATTCGTCTGCATACGGATATCATCTTCCATGTAGCTTGGCCCCATAACAAAATCGATCGCGTCCTTTTCAAGGGTATCGACCATCTGGCAGACGGGACATTCGCATTCTTCTGCAAACGCATCGTTGACAGGGATCGTGTATAATTGTTCTTTCATGATGAGTTTCCTTTCCAAGTACTTTTTTTATTTACTATAGCATAATGTAAATAAAATATAAACTTAGGCAAAAATGTTTGACATTGCCGGAAAAATGATCTATATTATTCACAGAAGTTAGCACTCAAATAAAAAGAGTGCTAATAATGTAAAAAGCTTGCAAGGAGGTTTTATCATGAAGTTAGTACCTTTAGGAGACAAAGTTGTATTAAAGCAGTTAGAGGCAGAAGAGACTACCAAGTCCGGTATCATTCTCGCTTCCAGCGCACAGGAGAAGCCACAGGAGGCTGAGGTTATTGCAGTTGGACCGGGCGGAGTGATTGACGGAAAGGAAGTCGTTATGGAGGTTGAGGTCGGAGATAAGGTTATCTACTCCAAGTACGCCGGAACAAACGTTAAATTAGAGGGCGAAGAGTATATCATCGTTCGCCAGAATGATATTGTAGCAAAGGTTCAGTAAGAGACAGGAGGAAAAGAACATGGCAAAGGATATTAAATTCGGAGCTGACGCCAGAGCATCTCTGGAGGCAGGTGTTAACAAATTAGCAGATACCGTAAAGGTGACGCTTGGACCAAAAGGAAGAAACGTAGTATTGGATAAGTCATTTGGAGCTCCGCTGATTACCAATGACGGTGTGACGATCGCCAAGGATATTGAGCTGGAAGACGGCTTTGAGAATATGGGTGCACAGCTTGTCAAAGAAGTAGCGACCAAGACCAACGATGTGGCCGGTGATGGTACTACCACAGCTACTGTACTGGCTCAGGCTATGATCAATGAAGGTATGAAGAACCTTGCAGCAGGTGCCAATCCGATCATCCTGCGTAAGGGTATGAAGAAAGCATGTGATACCGCAGTGGAGGCTATCGCTGAGATGAGCTCCAAGGTAACAGGCAAAGAGCAGATTGCGAGAGTTGCCGCCATTTCCGCAGGAGATGATTCCGTTGGAGAGATGGTTGCAGATGCGATGGAGAAAGTTTCCAACGATGGCGTTATCACTATTGAGGAGTCCAAGACCATGCACACAGAACTGGATCTGGTAGAAGGTATGCAGTTCGACCGTGGATACATTTCCGCATATATGTGCACGGATATGGATAAGATGGAGGCAACTCTGGATAATCCATATATTCTGATCACAGACAAGAAGATTTCCAATATCCAGGAGATCCTTCCACTCTTAGAGCAGATCGTTCAGAGTGGTGCAAAACTCCTGATCATTGCAGAGGATGTCGAGGGCGAGGCTCTTACCACACTGGTACTGAACAGACTGAGAGGTACCTTCAGCGTAGTTGCAGTCAAGGCACCTGGTTATGGTGACCGCAGAAAGGCAATGCTCGAAGATATCGCGATCCTGACAGGTGGTACCGTGATCTCCGATGAGGTTGGTCTTGACCTGAAAGAGACAACTATGGAGCAGCTTGGCCGTGCCAAATCCGTAAAGGTTCAGAAAGAGAACACCGTGATCGTAGACGGTGCCGGTAATTCCGATGCCATCGCTGCAAGAGTTTCCCAGATCCGCAAACAGATTGAGGAGACCACATCTGAGTTTGACAAAGAGAAATTACAGGAGCGTCTGGCAAAACTGGCCGGCGGCGTAGCCGTTGTCCGCGTAGGTGCTGCAACAGAGACCGAGATGCAGGAAGCGAAACTTCGTATGGAAGATGCTCTGGCTGCTACCAAGGCTGCCGTAGAGGAGGGTATCATCTCCGGTGGTGGATCTGCATACATTCATGCATCCAAGAAGGTTGCTGCCATGGCTGAGACATTGAGCGGGGATGAGAAGACGGGTGCCAACATCATTTTAAAGGCACTGGAGGCTCCTCTGTTCACTATCGCTCACAATGCAGGCTTAGAGGGAGCAGTTATCATCAACAAAGTACGTGAGTCAGAGGTTGGCACCGGATACAACATCCTGTCTGAGTCTTATGTAGATATGGTTCAGGCCGGTATCGTAGATCCTGCCAAGGTTACCAGAAGTGCCCTGCAGAACGCTACCAGCGTGGCATCTACCCTGTTAACTACCGAATCTGTCGTATCAACAATCAAAGAGGATGCGCCTGCTATGCCGGCCGCTAATCCTGGAATGGGAATGATGTAATGGATGGCTTATACCATGAGACATATGTAAAGTCCGGACTTACGCCGGGCAGATCCGCACAGAGGATCATGGTGATTGTGGCGATGATTCTGATGCCGTTTCTCGGAATTTTTTCAGCACTGTTTGTGCTGAAAAAATTCCAGATCATCGGACTGTTTGGATGGATCATCATTGATGCCATACTGATCTATTTTGTGCCCAATAAACATGTAGACTATGAATATATCTTTGTGGACGGACAGATTGACTTTGACCGCATTGTCGCCGGGAATTCCAGAAAGACTGTCATGAAGACTGATCTGGAGAAGGTAGAGAAGATTGCACCGGAGTCATCCCACGTGCTGGACAGTTTTCAGACAGCTCCTCTGTCAGATTTCTCTTCCCTGGATAAAGAGGATACGCATTATATCATGGTCATCAAATCAGACAAAGGCATGGTCCGCGTCAGATTTACTCCGGACGAAAGGATGCTGGAGATGATGAAATTAAAAGCGAGAAGCAAAATCGAAGGTTGACAATAAAACCTAATATGGTGTATACTTTTCAAAATTCATAAAACACGCAGGAATTGGATTCTTGCGTGTTTTCATGCTTAAATTTAATACCGAAGGAGGATAAGAAAGATGGGTAAGATTATCGGAGAGGGCATTACTTTTGACGATGTGCTTCTTGTGCCGCAGTATTCAGAAGTGATTCCAAATCAGGTTTCTCTTGCAACAAATTTGACGAAGAAAATTCGCTTGAACATTCCTATGATGAGCGCAGGTATGGATACCGTAACGGAGAACCGTATGGCGATTGCGATGGCCAGACAGGGTGGTATCGGTATTATCCACAAGAACATGTCTATTGAGGCGCAGGCTGATGAGGTGGATAAGGTTAAGCGTTCCGAGAATGGTGTCATTACAGATCCATTTTTCTTATCACCAGATCATACACTGGCAGATGCAAACAATCTTATGGCAAAGTTCCGTATTTCCGGTGTTCCTATCGTAAAGGATGACCGTAAGCTGGTTGGTATCATCACCAATCGTGATCTGAAGTTTGAGACCGATTTTTCCAAGAAGATCAGTGAGTCCATGACCTCTGAGGGGCTGGTTACGGCACCTACCGGAATCACATTGGAGGAGGCCAAGAAGATCCTCGGAAAGTCCCGCAAGGAGAAACTTCCGCTGGTTGATCCGGATGGAACCCTTACCGGATTGATCACAATCAAAGATATTGAAAAGCAGATCAAATATCCTCTGGCTGCAAAGGATGATCAGGGAAGACTGCTCTGTGGTGCTGCACTTGGTATCACAGCCAATGTATTGGAGAGAGCAGAGGCGTTGGTTGCCAAGCATGTTGACTGCGTGGTACTGGATTCCGCACATGGCCACAGTGCCAATGTTATCCGTTGTGTGCGCATGTTAAAGGATGCATATCCGGATCTGCAGGTTATTGCCGGCAATGTAGCGACAGGAGAGGCTACCAGAGCTCTGATCGAGGCTGGTGCTGACTGTGTTAAGATTGGTATCGGACCCGGATCCATCTGCACAACCCGTGTGGTATCCGGTATCGGTGTTCCGCAGATTTCTGCGATCATGGATGCGTATGCAGTTTCTAAGGAGTATGGTGTGCCGATCATCGCCGATGGTGGTATCAAATATTCCGGAGATATGACAAAGGCCCTGGCTGCCGGTGCAAGCGTATGTATGATGGGAAGCATCTTTGCAGGATGTGATGAGAGCCCAGGAACATTCGAACTGTTCCAGGGAAGAAAATATAAGGTATACCGTGGTATGGGATCTATCGCAGCCATGGAGAATGGTTCCAAGGACCGTTACTTCCAGACAGATGCCAAGAAACTGGTACCTGAAGGTGTAGAGGGACGTGTGGCATACAAGGGCATGCTTGAGGACACCGTATTCCAGCTTATCGGAGGAATCCGTTCCGGCATGGGATACTGTGGTGCACCGGACATCCCGACATTGCAGGAGACCGGCAAATTTGTCAAGATTTCTGCAGCATCCTTAAAGGAGAGCCATCCTCATGATATTCATATCACAAAGGAAGCTCCAAACTACAGCGTAGACTAAGAACACGGTATAGACATTGTCTTTAGGACTTGACATATTGTGATCAGTGACAGGGCATTATCTTCGGATAATGCCCTTTTTTTGCTTTATAGGAAACGAGAAGTTTCCTATAAAGCAAAAAAAGGCTCCGCAAGGATGCGCATCTCGCGGAGAAGAAGTTAGCTGTAAACAGCACCGCTCGAGCGCGAAAGAGTCGCAAGCGACTCTTTATTCCTGTATAGGAAACTGCTCATAAAAAAATATGTAAGAAATTTTGGGAAAACGGAGGTCCGATTTTTGGTAACTTTGCGCATTGCCAAATGAGATATGGTTCACTACAATATAGATATTCTGACAGAGAAAGTAAATATCATATTACGGCATTTCGGGAGTGATGCAGATAGGAAGTAATGCTTATTTGAGAAAAATGTCGAGATTATGGGTTGTTTCTATTCTTTTTTTTCTATTCGGATTCTTATGGTATCCCTCTTGCGAAGTCAGGGCGGCAGACAGAGACAGTCTCACGCCGAAGGGCATCGGTACCAACTTTTCCTACAAACAGGGTTATCGTAAATCACAGACTGGTGTATCGGTCAGCCTCGATGACCAGTATCTGGATTACTGCTACGACTATTGGGTTGGCAGGACAGATTCTATTCTGTGGGATCATGACCACCAGAACTTTAATGGAACGATTAAGACAACGGACAGCATGAAACTGGAGCCGACGAAGAATTTTGTCAGCATTTATCCGACGAACAGCACACGTTTTCTGGTCAATGCCTACCAATATGCGAAAATTCTGCCACAGCAGTATGCGGTCCGGGTGACAAGATACCAGAATGGAAAACTGTTGTCCGATCAGATCGAGCGCACCGCAGACGAATCAAACTGGATCACAGAGGACTATGGCTTTTTGCAGGCCAGAGACCAGAATATCGGGATCAGCCTTGGAAGCTGGGGACGGGACAGCGAGTCCTGTATTTACGATATTCACACAGAGTATACCCTGGACGGGACAAATGGGCTTGTGTTTGATTGTAATGGTGGCAGACTGGAGGGACTTGGCTTTCTGGAATATGATTTTGCACAGAAGAAACACGTGGCAAAGAGTCTTCCGACAGCGGTCAGAAGCGGTAACAACGGCGAATACCTTTTTGACGGCTGGTATACCAGACCGGAAGGCGGGACTAAGGTTGAGAGTGGAAATACAGCAGTGGTGGGAAGTACGCTGTATGCACACTGGAAATTTATATCCTATTCCCACAATGTGACATGCATCGATCAGATCCGGACCGGGCCAAACGCCCAGAAAACGTTAGGAACAACTCAGCGCACTGCAATGCGGGGGACTCTGATCAACGGCAGCGATTTCGGCGATCAGATTCAGATTAGCAGGTATTATACCGGATATTTTTACAGCGGTTGCTCCTATGCTGTAGTAGGTGACGAGGACTGTGTGGTATATCGTTATTTTACGCCGATCCAATATGAGATCCGTTTTATGGCACCGGAAGCCACGGCAGGGGCTATGGCGGATCTGATGCATTGTTATTATGATGAAGAGATTGTTCTGCCACGCAATGTCTACCGGAGGGGTTATCAGGTGAATCTGGATCTCGGTGCCCCGGAAGCGGTCTGTGAGACCGGTGTGATCCAGGTTTACAAATCCTTTGCGGGCTGGTCGCTTGGCGAGGAAGCCCGTGTGGGAATTTCCGATGGAGGCACCGTAAAAAATCTTACGTCCGTGCCGGAAGTTGTATCTTTAAATGCGGTCTGGGACGAGGAACCTGTACAGGTAGATCAGGTGGCCAGACGACTCGGCTATGACTTTGCAGGCTGGGCCAATGAGCCGGGAGCGGCCGAAGGAAGAACACAGTTTCAGGTGTCTGCAGATATGACATTGTATGCGGTCTGGAAGGCCAGACCGGTGGTCTATCATGTAGAATACTACAAACAGAGACTGGATCAGAGTTTCAAGAAATCTGCAGAGTATACGTATGATGGATATACAGACAGTAATGTGAAACTGTCAGATATAGAATCAATCTATCCGGGATTTTATCTGGATAGGGAATCCTCCACGCTTTCCGGAGTCGTACAGGCCGATGGAAGTCTGATCCTGACCGCGTATTATCGGCGCGGACAATACCGCGTAGAGTTTGATCTGCAGGGTGGAAGCCTGCCGCAGGGACAGAATCCCGACAGCCTGGAAGGTGTGTTTGAACAGTGTATTACTCTGCCGGATGTAAAGCCTGTCAAGCAGGGATACGACTTTGTCGGATGGGGTGTGGAGCCGGATGCCGCTCAGGTGATCTATACGACTGACAGCCAGTATCTGATTCCGAATCATGATCAGACCCTGTATGCGGTCTATCAGGCACGTACAGATACTCTATATAGTATGACTCTGTTTGCAGTATCTGCTGATACTACAGGTATGGAACTGATCGGCACGCTGTCTGAGACAGGGAGGACAGATGCGACGATTGGGGATGCATTGTGTGAACGCTATCATACAGAAGATCTGGATAAAGCGGTCTCCAAAGCGGCCGGGGGAAAATATCAGCTTCTCAATGCCGATAGCCTGCGGGAGACCAGAATCCGGGCCGATGGACGCACTCATGTCAGCGTGTATGTCGAACGTCAGCGTCAGGAGATTTATTTCCATCTTTCAGACAATGAAGTGGTGACAGGAAGTGCAGTCTACGGACAGACACTTGTTCTCAGGGATCATATAGGAAACTGCCGGAACATCTCAAGATATCGTGACGATGCCGGTAATATTATGACGACCGGACAGGCCGTTGTAGTCAGAGGAACAATGCACCTGTATCCACAATTTTATATTGCATATCATACCAGAAGCGGCATTATTTACAAATATTATGATTCAGGACGATTTGCCAGTCTGGATCAGCCGGAAACGGATATGGATTCATTTGAGGGATGGTATGAGGATGAGTCATTGACTCAATTTGGCGGAGCACCGGATGAGATGGTGGGACCGCTCACTACGAACAGGGAGTATTATGCCAGATATTCCGGATCACAGGCAACTCCAGCCCCGGATATACCATCTTCAACTACGCCTGTTCCGTCCGCACCGGCACCGGGGAAGACACCGGTGGCACCAGCCACAAAAGTACCGGCACCGGGAAAGACTCCTTTGCCGCCAGTCACAACAGCACCGGCACCAGGAAAGACACCGCAGACCCGAGCTACGGAAACACCGGGCACAGATCATCCGTCCGGGAAAGATCCAAGGACAACGGTAGATCCGGCAGATGATCCTGTGGCTCAGGGCGGAACAGTTGTCGATGGTACAAAGTATCAGCCGGCCACTTCCGGTGGAATCATGGTGGGAAGCCGGATCCGCCGCGGCAAACTGACCTATCAGATCACCGCAATGTCCAGTGTCAAACGTACTGTGAAGGTGGTGCGCTGTTCTAAAAATGCCAGAAAAGTTACGATACCGGCGACAATCTCGATCCAGGGAAAACGATTCCGTGTGACGATGCTCGGAAAAAAGTCCTTTGCCAACTGCAAGAGACTGCGCAAAGTTGTGATCGGTAAGAATGTGAGATACGCAAAAGCTGGCGTCTTCCGGGGTGATATCCGCCTGAAGAAAGTGATCGTCCAATCAAAGAAAATGAAAAAGTGGGGAAAAAACAGCTGGACCGGCGTGCCGGGAAGCTGCCGGATCCGTTATATCTGAAAGAATTGCAGCTGAGGTGTTAATTTTTCACAGCAACAGAAGAGCAGATTCTAACATACTGAAACGAAATATAAAACAGAAACATCAAAAAAAGAACTGTCATACACCGGCTATGACAGTTCTTCTGGGTTAATATAATGATTTACGTTTATTATGCTAATTTATTCACAGCGAGAGATAAACGAGAAATCTTTCTGGAAGCAGTCTTCTTGTGGAAAACGCCCTTGCTTGCAGCCTTGTTGATCTCACCTGTAGCTGCGAGTAATGCTACAGCTGCTGCATCCTTATCGTTTGCTGCGATTGCTGCGTCAACCTTCTTTACAGAAGTCTTTACTGCAGACTTGATCGCCTTATTTCTCTCAGCGTTTCTACGCTCAACTAAAATTCTCTTCTTAGCAGATTTAATGTTTGCCATCTTTACACCTCCTATTGTGGATTATCTAATTATGATCGATGTTTCCACAAATAAGACACGGATAACTTTGTCGGAAACACACTTATTAATAATAGGGGAAAGAAGTTAGCTTGTCAATACATAATATTGATTTTTTGTAGGAAACTATAGAAATAAACGAAAGGATGCAAAAATATATGGGACGGACAGATCTGGCACTGGAAATACAGGAGAAATTTACACGGGATAAGGTGGAAATCTCCGGCGTGGAACTGGAAAAATGGGAGCGTAATGAGGGAAGGATCCGAATCAGCAAGGTGACGATCCGGACATCTCACGGGGCCAGGGTGATGGAAAAGCCGATTGGACGGTATAGTACGATTGAATTTGTGCAAAACGAAGGTGTCGATGAGGTTGTGACAGAAGAATTAAGAGAAATGTTGAGCAAAACGCCGACAGACGGACCGTTTTTGGTACTAGGCCTTGGAAACCGCAGAGCGGTGGCCGATGCCCTTGGTTCCCGGGTTGTGGATGACATTATCATCACAAGACATAGGAAACTGGACGAAGCGGGAGGCATCTGTGCAATCGCTCCGGGAGTGACGTCGCAGACCGGGATGGAGGCACTGGAGATCATACAGGCGCTGGTACACAAGATCCAGCCGGAGTGCGTATTGGTGATCGATTCCCTGGCCGCGCAGAGCCATACGCGCCTATGTCATTCAATTCAGATCACCGATTCCGGAATCTGCCCAGGCTCCGGTGTGGGAGAGCATAAGAGTGCCATTGATGCAAAAACGCTAGGTGTACCGGTCCTTGCGATCGGTGTACCAACTGTTATGGAGATCTATCCCGGACAATATGTCACTCCAAAAGATATTGATTTTGAGATGATCGGCTTGAGTCATTGTCTGGTACAGGCAATTGAAGATGCGATTCTTGAGGCATAATTTGTCCGTTTTTTCAATAGAATGTCCTAGATGGTATGCAACGACGCAGGAAAGGACAAGAAGATGCGTAGACGTAGATGGATGATGGGCGGAATACTCTGTGTATTAGTGTATGGAATTCTGATTCAGGCAAATGCAAAACATGTTCCTGCTGCCGTGGTAGATTATATTCTGGACGGCGTGTCGGATCAGGTAGGAAAGGAAGAGACAACACTTTTCGGGAACGGCAAACATATTACCGGCAGTTCTACTCAGAAAAAAGGGCAGGAGGATACGAAGATCGAGAGTGTTCAGAACGAGAATGCACAGGCGGCGGAGTATGGTGTCCTGATTGAAAATGAAAATCAGTCTTATCTTTCGCAAAATCAGGAACAGCCGGTGAAAAGTACTGTTAAAACCAATCTGAAGCAGATCCAGGCACTCAAATCGACCAAAAGGTTCAAAGATCTGATCTCTCATTTCTACATTGTGGACCGGACCACATCGGTAGATCCCAAAATCCTGAATGTTGAGGATCTGCTGTCCAGGAACCTGGAAATTGAAAAGAGTAAAAAGCCACAGATCCTGATTTATCATACCCACGGTGCGTCCGAGGCGTTTGTCTCACCGGGTAAAAGCCGCAGCGAGAGATCTGTGATCTCAGTCGGAGAACTCCTGGCAGAATATCTCAGAAAAGAGGGCTATGTGGTGCTGCATGACACGACACCTTATGACCGGATCCACGGTAAGATTGATCGGAATAAGGCGTACAATCAGGCGTACAAAGGGGTCACCAGATATCTGAACCGATATCCTTCCCTGCAGGTTCTTATTGATCTTCACCGGGATGGCGTGGGGCAGAAAGTCCATCGTACCACTGTGATTGACGGAAAGTCCACTGCCCAGGTGATGTTTTTTAATGGATTGTCCCGCAATACCAAAGGAAATATTGCCTCCTTGAAAAATAAAAACCTGAAAGATAATCTGGCATTTAGTCTGCAGATGAGGATCAAATGTATGGAACAATATGCTGACTTTGCAAAACCGGTCTATTTGAAGGGATACCGGTACAATCTTCATCTGCGCAAACGCTCTCTTCTGATTGAGCTTGGCAACGAAAACAATACCCTGCAGGAAGCCCGCAATGCCATGAAGCCGCTTGCCGGGGTACTCGATCAGGTGTTGTCGGGAAAATAACTTCATGGTATAATCCATGTTGGTGGAAAAGACCAATTACATAATTATGGAGGTACCCATGGAAAAAATCGACGAATCCCATATTCGGAATTTTTGTATAGTTGCACATATCGATCATGGAAAATCCACCTTGGCGGACCGCATTATTGAGCAGACCGGACTTCTGACCAGTCGAGAGATGCAGGCCCAGGTATTGGATAATATGGATCTGGAAAGAGAGCGCGGAATTACGATCAAAGCCCAGACCGTTCGAATCGTCTATAAAGCGAAAAACGGAGAAGAATACGTCTTCAATCTGATCGACACCCCGGGACATGTGGACTTCAATTATGAAGTGTCCCGCAGTCTGGCGGCCTGTGAGGGAGCGATCCTCATTGTGGACGCTGCACAGGGAATTGAGGCGCAGACGCTGGCCAACTGTTATCTGGCGCTGGATCATGATCTGGAGATCATGCCTGTGATCAATAAGATCGACCTGCCAAGTGCGGAACCGGAGCGTGTCAGACAGGAGATTGAGGATGTCATCGGACTGGATGCATCGGATGCGCCGCTGATCTCGGCTAAAACCGGACTGAATATCGACCAGGTACTCGAGCAGATCATCACCAAGATCCCGGCACCGAGCGGGGATGAGGACAAGCCGCTTAAGGCGTTGATCTTTGATTCGTTATATGATGCCTATAAGGGTGTCATCATATTCTGCCGTCTGTTTGACGGAACCATCCGTCCGGGCCAGCAGATCCAGATGATGGCGACCGGAGCCAAGGCAGACGTTGTGGAAGTCGGCATCTTTGGGGCAGGACAGTTCCTGCCATGTGAGGAACTCAGCGCCGGTATGGTAGGCTATATCACAGCCAGCCTGAAAAATGTATCGGATACCCGTGTGGGAGATACGGTTACGACGGTAGATAATCCGTGTGATGAGGCATTGCCGGGCTACAAGAAGGTACAGTCAATGGTATATTGCGGTCTGTATCCTGCGGACGGTGCCAAATATCCGGATCTGCGCGATGCTCTGGAAAAGTTACAGCTCAATGACGCGGCTCTGCAGTTCGAACCGGAAACTTCCATTGCACTGGGATTTGGATTTCGCTGCGGATTTCTCGGACTGCTGCATCTGGAGATCATTCAGGAAAGACTGGAGCGTGAGTACAATCTGGATCTGGTTACAACGGCACCGGGGGTTATCTACAAGGTATATAAGACAAACGGTGAGATGGTCGAGGTGACGAACCCATCCAACCTTCCGGATCCATCGGAGATTGAACATATGGAGGAGCCGATGGTCTCTGCGGAGATCATGGTCACCACAGAATTTGTGGGATCGATCATGACACTTTGCCAGGAACGGCGCGGTATCTATATCGGTATGGAATATATCGAGGAGACCAGAGCCGTACTCAAATATGATCTTCCTCTCAATGAGATCATTTATGATTTCTTTGACGCACTGAAATCCCGTTCCAGAGGATATGCTTCTTTGGATTATGAGATGAATGGATATGTGCCATCGTCTCTGGTCAAGCTGGACATTCTGATCAACCGTGAGGAGATTGATGCGCTATCGTTTATCGTTCATGCGGATTCCGCGTATGAACGTGGTCGTAAGATGTGTGAGAAACTGAAAAAAGAAATTCCAAGACAATTGTTTGAAATTCCAATCCAGGCTGCGATCGGAAGCAAGATCATTGCCCGGGAGACGGTCAAAGCCATGCGTAAGGATGTCCTGGCCAAGTGTTATGGCGGTGATATCAGCAGAAAGAGAAAGCTGCTTGAAAAACAGAAGGAAGGAAAGAAGCGCATGCGCCAGTTTGGAAATGTTGAGATTCCACAGAGCGCATTTATGAGCGTATTAAAACTGGACGATGAATAAAAGACGAACGGCATTGTCGCTCTATCTTCACGTTCCCTTTTGTGTGAAAAAATGCAATTACTGTGATTTTTTGTCGGGCCCCTCAGATGAACGGGCCCGACAGCATTATGTGGAACTTTTGTGCCGGGAGATCAGGGCGTATGGGAAATACTGGGGAGATTTCTACGAAGTACAGACAGTATTTATCGGGGGCGGAACACCGACCTGTCTGACCGGCAAAGATCTTTATCGGATTGATGAGGCATGGAGACAGAGTTTCCCATGGATCTCCCCTCATCTGGAATATACGGTGGAGGCCAACCCGGGTACGGTGAGTCCGGAACATATCGCTGCATTTCAGAAGATGAAGGTCACCAGGATCAGTCTCGGACTGCAGAGTGCACAGGATAGTGAATTGCGGACGCTCGGACGGATCCATACATATACCGATTTTTTGAAAACCTATCATGAACTCCGTGATACCGGGGCATTTGCCCTGAATGTTGATCTTATGTCTGCTATTCCCGGACAGACCAGAGAGAGTTATCTGGACACGCTGCAGAAAATCACAGCACTGGAACCGGATCATGTATCGGCATACAGTCTGATTGTGGAACCGGGAACTGCGTTTGCTCAGTTGGAAGCTGAGGGAATGCTGGAACTTCCGTCGGAAGAGACAGAACGGCAAATGTATTATGATACGGCGCGTGTTCTGGAGCAGTCCGGTTACCAACGCTATGAGATTTCCAACTATGCACATCCCGGAAAGCAGTGCCGTCACAATCTGGTCTACTGGAGTATGGGAGAGTATCTTGGTTTGGGACTTGGAGCCAGTTCTTTCGTGCAGGGAGCACGCATGTCCAATCCGCAGGAAATGACGATGTATGCCGGATATGTTGAGCAGTTGGAATCGGCTTTTGATGACCGGAGAGAAATTTATGGTTCCTATAAAATATCGGATCACAGGGCGCAGATGGAAGAATTTATGTTTCTGGGACTCCGCAAAACGGAGGGAGTGAGCAGGACAGAATTTCTCCAACGCTTCGGAAGCAGCATGGAACAGATCTATGCAGGTGTGATCCCGGATCTGATTGTACAGGGATGGCTGGAATATTCGCCGGATCAGGACCTACTCCGCCTGACAGAAAAAGGCATTGATGTCAGCAATCAGATCATGGCAGAATTTTTATTGGATCCGTAATATTGCATCTGTGATATCGGGGTCACTTTTCAATTTTTGAGTATCATCAACGCATAGACCCGGAAACAGAAAACGAGGAGCAGTACCACAGTGGTAGTGCTCCTCGCGCTATATTTGTATTGTATTTATCCTTCGTTACAGGGTGACACCGTTTTCCTGAAGCAGTGCACGGGCAGATTCCACAGAATCTACTCCGGTCTTATTCTTGATCGGTGCAAATTCTTTGCCGCGCACGACCTCGAACGGAAGACAGGTGTCCATCATCTGGATCATATCCAGGATCAGTGTCTCAAACTTGTAGCCGTTTGGTTCGTCCGGCTTGATCAACGTTTTGCTGTCATCCATATACGGAATCTTCTTCTCGACAATGTGCAGAGGCATGGTCTTATCACAGATCGCTTCCAGCGAATCTACAGAAAACAGATAGTTTAAGATCACACCGAAGTTATATGCCGGTTCTCCATTCTCGTCCATGGTGTTGCGCAGCTCATCTGTGAGCTCATAATATTCTACAATGGATGGATGACCGTCTTTGAGGCACATAACACCGACCTTCTCGTCAGGATCTGCCTTGCGGACGACCTTTGCACCTACGTTGCAGCTGTGGGAAGCGGTTGCCCCGATAAAGATCGGATCTGCAATCCTCTGAAGGACATTGTCCACTGCGAAGACATTTAACCACTGGATGCCTTTCTCATGGATCACATCAAGGATGCCGGCGCGTTTCATAGAAGAAAACCAGCCTCCATTGCCGTTTGGCGAAGTGGCGATCTTCCAGGTGTCTTCCATATATACTTTGCCTTCATACGTGGCAGCCGGTGCCATATCCTGCTTGAAGAAATGAATGTATGACGGATCGTATCCGAAATAGTTCTTTTCCTTCATAAATGCTGTGGTGGCTTCGTGGTTCTTGTCGCTGGTCATCACAAACAGAGGAATGTAGCAGCCGGTTTCCTGCACGACATCTAACAGGTTCCGGATCAGACATTCAAAGATATATCTCGGTTTTGTCAATCCAATGTCATACATTCCCTTTGGATTGTCAGATCCAAGACGGGTGCCCATACCTCCTGCGAGCAGGACCGCACCCACATGTCCGGCCTGGATCTCATTGAGACCGCGCAGCCGGTAGTTGGTGTAATCCGCATCGATCTCATCGAGCGTCATTGCTTTGATCGGAGTGATCTTACCTTTCTGCTTGCTCTCCGGAGCATTGATCTGGTCTAGCACCGAAAAATCAGTCGCCTCAATCTGGTCAAGCAAAGACTGTTTCTGCGCATCGGTCAATTCCTCGTAATAATCCAGGACATGCTGCTGTCCATATTTCTCCAAAATCTCAGTAGCCTGTAAATAATCCATATAAAATAAGTACCTCCCAAAGACTTCAATATTTAATTCAGTATACATAATTCTTGTTTGAAAATCAATTCAGAACGGGAATTTGTTTCAAAACATGAAATTCAGAACAGGATCATTGTCGTTTGGATTCTGTGGTGTTATAATGGGTCACATGAAAATAGAAAGGAAGTGAGATCTTCGTGTATGTAACGGATGCCCGCGAGGCAAAACAAATTGATGAATACAGCATCCGGCAGATGCAGATACCGTCATTGATCCTGATGGAGCACGCTGCCCTGTGCACCGTGCAGCTTCTGACAGAACGCATCACGACAGAACAGCCGGTGCTTGTGGTCTGCGGCATGGGCAATAACGGCGGAGACGGACTGGCTGTAGCGCGTCTGCTGTATCAGAGAGGCTATTCGGTACAGGTTGTCTGCGTGGGAGACCCGAATAAGGCAAGTGAACAGACCGGGATTCAGCTCGGCATGATCCGCAGTCTGAAGATCCCGCTTCATGAGGCACATCCGGAACAGTTCCGGGGAGTGATCGTAGATGCGCTGTTTGGCATCGGCCTGTCCCGGAAGATCACCGGAGTGTTTGCCGAGGTGATCCGGTGGATCAATGAACAGCAGGCTTTTGTATGTTCGCTGGATATTGCATCCGGTGTCTGTGCGGATACCGGAAAGATACACGGGACGGCGGTCAGGGCTGATCTGACTGTGACATTCGGTAGCTTTAAGAGGGGGCATCTTCTGTATCCGGGCCTGGAATATTCGGGAGATGTGATTCCGGTAGATATTGGATTTCCGCAGGAAGCGGTGCAAAAGACATCTCCAAGGGCGTTTACCCGCAGTCTTGAGGAAGTGCTTGCCGCACTGCCGACGAGAAAGTCTCGTTCTCACAAAGGAACCTGTGGCAGAGTGCTTGTCATTGCAGGATCTCCTCATATGAGCGGAGCATGCTATTTTGCTGCGGCAGCGGCTTATCGCAGTGGCTGTGGACTGGTGAGTGTCTTGACGGCTGCACAGAATTCCGAGATGATCCGGAACAGACTTCCGGAGGCATTGCTTCAGGAAATTCCGGTGACTTCAGACTGGGATGCCCCGACAGATGATGAACTCCAAAGCCTCGACCTGACGATTAAGGACAGGATAGCATGGGCGCATGTGGTCGTCTTCGGCCCGGGCGTAGGTACGTCGCAGGTGAGCGCGCATATTCTTGAACATATCTTACAGATCTCGGACAAGACGGTAGTTCTGGATGCAGACGGAATCAATCTGCTGGCCGTTGGGAAAAAAGATCTTCCGGGAGCCAATTTCATTCTGACACCTCATGTGAGGGAGATGAGCCGGCTGTGTGGAATATCCGTGTCCCATATCAGTGACGGTCCGATTGAGACATTGACACAGTATCTGACAGGTCAGGAACCTCCGGTGGTGGTCCTTAAGGATGCCCGGACTGTGGTCGGTGATGGCACACAGTTCTATATCAATACGATCGGCAACAATGGACTGGCGACCGGGGGATCCGGTGATGTCCTGTCGGGAGTGATTGCAGGTCTGGCAGCACAGGGGCTGGCACCGTTTGACGCAGCCTGTGCAGGAGTTGGCATTCACGGTGCCACCTCCGAAGAATATGATAAAACAGGAAGTCGATATAGTATGATGGCTTCCGACATTCTTGATACCCTTACCAGGGTATTGCCATAGATACAAAGGCAGAAAAGAGGCGTGTGACATGAAAGAAGATTATATGACAGCAGAGGAAAGACCGTATCACAGAGTATGGGCAGAGATCGACCTGGACGCGATCCGTGCCAATATCTCCAGTGCCAGAGCCTGCATGCGGGATGACACCGGATTTATGGCCATCATCAAAGCGGATGGCTATGGGCATGGGGCTGTACCGATTGCTCATGCGATCGACGACATGGTGGATGCCTATGGAGTTGCGATTCTTGAAGAAGGAATTGAACTCAGGCAGGCAGGGATCACCAAACCGATTCTCATTCTTGGATTTACTCCACATCCATTGTATGAGAAGATGATCCGGTATGAGATTGACACAGCATGCTTCACTCTCGAGATGGCAGAGCAGATGTCTGAGACAGCCGTAAATCTCGGCAAGACAGCCAGAGTACATATTGCACTGGATACCGGAATGAGCCGGATCGGCTTTGCTCCGGTGGAGGAGAATCTCTCTGTGATAGAGCAGATTGCAAACCTTCCAGGCATTTGTATCGACGGCTGCTTCACCCATTTTGCGAGGATGGATGAGAAGGATAAGACATGGGCAAACCGACAGTTCACACGATATATGGAGTTTATTCAGAAACTGGAAAATCGTGGGATCCATATTCCGGTCCGGCATGTCTCCAACAGTGCCGGCATCATGGAAATGGCGGAGGTTCATCTGGATATGGTCAGGGACGGGATCTGCCTCTATGGCCTGTATCCATCGGAACAGGTACGGAAATCCCGGATGCCACTGCAGCCGGCTATGCAGATCCGGGCACAGGTCACCTATGTTAAGACACTTCCGGCGGACACACAGGTGGGATATGGAGGTACCTACACAACCACCGGACCGACCCGGGTGGCTACCATTCCGGTGGGCTATGCGGATGGATATCCGAGAGCACTTTCTAATCAGGGGCGTGTCCTGATTCATGGACAGAGTGCGCCGATCATCGGACGGATCTGTATGGATCAGTTTATGGTAGATGTGTCCGGGATTTCAGATGTGCGAGAGGGAGATCTTGCGACGCTGATCGGCACCGATGGAGACGAACATATCTCCGTGGAAGAAGCCGCGGATATGGCCGGCAGTTTTAATTATGAATTTGTCTGTGACGTCAGCAAACGTGTTCCGAGGGTGTACTACCAAAACGGTCAGATCGCCGGAACAAAAGATTTTTATCCGAAGGCATAAATACAAAGTATGCTGTCCATAATGGGAATACATAAACGATAACCAATACAAAGAAAGTGAGCGTGAGTGTATGACCATTCAGAGAGGAGACGTTTATTTTGCAGATCTGCGGCCTGTGGTCGGCTCGGAACAAGGTGGGATCAGGCCGGTACTTGTCATTCAAAATGATATGGGAAACCGGCACAGTCCGACGATCATCGTCGCTGCGATCACATCCCGTATGAACAAAGCAAAACTCCCGACCCATATCATATTGGATGCCGGGAGATATCATATGGTAAAAGATTCTGTCATCCTATTGGAACAGATCCGCACCATTGACAAATGCAGACTCAAAGAAAAAATCTGTCATCTGGACGGACCAATCTTACATCAAATCAATCATGGACTGTCAGTCAGTCTGGAACTTGAGGAGGAAGGAGTACAACGATGAATCCGATGAACCTACTGAAGATCAAGGGAATGCTGGAACAGTTTAAGGAACGCCATCCGCGTGTCTGTCTGTTTCTGGCGGATGCCGGGAAAACTATGAAGGAGGGGACTGTGATGGAACTGACAATCACGACACCCGAGGGACGCAGTCTTTGCACGAACATGAAAGTAACCGCTGAAGATATGGAACTGATCCGCCAGATCAAAGAGATTGCCGGATCACAGCGATAGAGCATAAGGAGCCACGAATTGAAACGCACTACATTATTTCTGCGAAAACGCAGGATCGGATGCTGTCTGATGGCCGGTGTAATCCTGTTCGGATGTCTGTGCCACGGCCGGACGACAAACGCAGATACCACAGGAGCACTCAGGAAACAGTTTCGTGACATTCCTGCAGGCACGGTGATCGATGTATCGGATCTTGGCAAGAAGCAGATCCACTCTCTGTTTTACAGCAGAAAGATAGACGATACGGTATTCCGCCGTATGCGCGGAAAATCCTACAAGAAAAATTGCACAGTAGCCAGAAATGATCTCCGGTATATCCGGCTTCTCTATGTGGGATATGATCACAGGACGCATGTGGGCGAGCTGGTCGTGAACCGGAAAATTGCCACAGATGTCACGACGATCTTTTACAAATTATACCGACACGGATATGAACTTCACAGCGTGAAACTGATTGATGATTACGGAGCAGATGATGAGAAATCTATGTCGGCAGACAACACATCATCGTTTAATTTCCGCGCAGTGAGCGGAACCACAAAACTGTCCAAACACAGTTATGGACTGGCAATCGACATTAATCCGCGCTACAATCCGTACATTCACAAGATCAACGGACGCAGTGTCTGCGAGCCTTCCAACGGAAAGAAATATGCAGACCGCAGCCGGACCTTCCGGCATAAGATCGATCACACGGATTACTGCTACAAACTGTTTCACAAATATGGATTTACCTGGGGAGGAGACTGGAGAACCGTAAAGGATTACCAGCATTTTCAGAAAGAAATCTGAAAGGAAGAAAGATACATGAGAAATGCCGTATTTTTTGACATTGACGGAACATTGTGGGATTATTCCCATGATATATTGGAATCTACCAGACAGGCCATTTGTACCTTGCGTGCAAATGGTCATGTTGCGTTTCTGTGCAGCGGCCGCACCCGCTCCACGATCCGCGCCAGACAGCTTCTGGATATCGGATTTGACGGGATTCTGGCAGGCTGCGGAACTTATCTGGAATGCGAGGGAAAGGTTCTGTCGGAATATGTGATCCCCTATGAAAAATTACTGAATCTGACGAGCCGGTTTCAGGACAGTCAGATGGGGGTCATGTATGAGGGCAGCAATGTGCTGTGTGTGGACCGCGACTACTACAAGGACGATGTCTATGTGATGTCGTTTGAACAGGAACTTGGAGAACAGTTTATCGGACTGGACGAACTGACTCCGGGGCACCGCGTCAATAAGTTCTGTGTTGATTTTGCAAGATCGGATGCACGCAGACTTATCGAGATCCTTGGAACAGATTATACCGCGATCTTTCATACCTTTGGCCCGGTGGCTGAAGTGATCCCGGCCGGATTTTCCAAGGCGACAGCCATCCGCGACATCTGTGATCATTTTGGGATCGACCGTGCAAATACTTATGCGTTTGGCGACAGCATGAATGATCTGGATATGATCCGGTATGCAGCACACGGAGTAGCCATGGGCAATGCGGATCCGAGACTGAAAGAAGCTGCGGATTATGTGACAAAGGATCTTTCGGATCACGGCATTTATCATGCACTGCATTATTTTTCGTTAATATAGTGAAAGAAATTTGATACTTGCGCGTATATTTGGTAGAATAGAAAGATGGAGGGCTCATTTATGGATAGACGCGACAAAGTAAATTATTATCTGGATCTTGCCGATGTGGTCAGCAAGCGCGGGACATGCCTTCGCAGAAGATATGGAGCAGTACTGGTCAACAACGACGAAGTGATCGCGACCGGATATGTGGGGGCACCCCGTGGCCGGAAAAACTGTTCGGATCTGGGTTACTGCATCCGGCAGGAGTTAAATATTCCGCGTGGGGAGCGCTATGAGTTATGCCGCAGTGTACATGCGGAAGCCAATGCCATTATCAGCGCGGAACGTGAAAAGATGCTTGGAAGTACGCTGTATCTGTCGGGAAGGGAAGTGTCCACCGGCGAATACATACGCAATTCCAACTGCTGTTCCATGTGCAAACGCATGATCATCAATGCGGGCATACGGACTGTGATCATCCGGGATACCCAGGATCAGTACCGGGAAATCCAGGTGCAGGAATGGATCGACCACGACGACTCCCTGGACGGACGGTTTGGATATTAGACTATAAAATACACAGGAGGAATCATTGTGAAAAACTTTATTGCAGAATTCAAGAAATTTATCGCCAGAGGCAATGTGATGGATATGGCGGTAGGTATTATCATCGGTGGAGCATTTACCTCCATCGTAACATCCCTGGTGGATGACATTATCAATCCGATCCTCGGATTAGTCGGTGGCATGAATTTTGATCAGTATGCGATCAAGATCGCGGGAGCGTCCATCAACTATGGACGGTTTATCACATCTATCATCAATTTCCTGATCATGGCTTTAGTGGTATTTCTGATCGTCAAGGCCGTCAACGGAGCTGGAAACCGTCTGAACAAAAAAGAGGATCCGGCACCGACGACGAAAAAATGTCCGTTCTGTCAATCTGAGATTTCCATCAAGGCAGTCAGATGTCCGATGTGTACTTCTGTTCTCGAGGAAAAGGAGAATACACAGAATCATTAATGAAAAAGATACTTATGAGGTGAAAATATGAATCCGATTTCAAGTTCCATGATGAATGCCATGCTGCAAACTTCCGTACTTGCGGTTGTAGTTCCGGTACTGGCGATCGTAATCTGGAAGATGCGCTTCCGGGTATCCCTGAAACCATTTTTCCTGGGCGTGTTATTTTATGCGGCTTACAAGGGAGTGCTTGTCTTTGTCAATATGATGGCAAGCGGAATGTTTCCACGTATGGAATCTTCCCATAGGACATCCATGATTGTTCTATATCTGGTATATCAGATGCTGGTGCTCGGTATTCTCTGTGAACTGGTCCGCATAGCGGCATTCCGGTTCTATCTGACCGGCGTCACCAAAGCGAAGGATGCGGTCACATTTGGTATGGGTTTTGCCGGAGCAGAATGTGTGGCAACACTGTTTGTCTCCAATATCCTGAATTATGTGTACAGTTCCATTGCCAACAATCTGATCGATCAGTACGGATCGATTGATATTGCCGCTTCGAAGCTGGGAGATTCCTCGCTGACCGGCATGTATGATGTGGTCTGCAAGGTTCGACCGTTCAGCACCTGGATGGGGGGCTGGCAGGCATTGTCCTCTTATGGAATCGGTATTGCATTTACCATTATGATCTTTTACGGGATCCGCCTTAAGAACAAAAAACTTGTGTGGCTGTCCATCGCGGGACACAGTATTGCGATCATGCCGATTGCATTGCACGCCAAGAATGTTCTGGGCAGCAATGTACTGACACAGCTTATTTACTTTGTGCTGGCACTGGTGATCTTTTTGTACAGCCTGAAATGCTATAAATACCATCAGAACGACGAGAGAAACGTGGAGACGACTGCCGGACAGACAGAGAAGGTGGCATCACCAAAGAGTTCCATCCATTCGATCGCCAGCAGAAATTTGAAAGAATTAGACGAGAAAAAGTAGGGAATTAGAGGTTTTTTATGTTTCGTAAATATTTTATGTTTACAAAAAAGAGAAGTATCTGTTTTGGAGTTCTGGTAGTACTGATGCTGGTCGCACAGTATATGTTTACCGGAAATCTTGTCTCCAACCAGCAGGTTATTACCGAAGCCGGAAACAGCAACAGTGCTGTGATCGGTATTTTGGACGAGACCGAAGTGGTCCGTCAGAAATTCAGTTTTGACCGTAAGGTCAAGTTGTCTGCATTTACCATTAATTTTGGTTCTTTTAAACGTGACAATGTAGGAGATACCCTGGATATTCAGATGCTTGACGGCAACAATACCATTGTCTTTGAGACCAAGGTACCTGTGGACAAGATCAAGGCCAATTCCGCTTATACAGTGACGATGGATCAGAAAGTCAATGTAGACAGGGATACAAACTGCTGCATCAGGATTTCCTGCAGCTCCGACAAAAATGAATACGAACTTATTCCGACGTTAAATACGACGAACCGCACCGATCCAAACACCTATATGGCAACGCTGAACATGCAGACTCATGCCAAATCACTGGATATCTCCTATAATTATTCTTATTTCCAGGTCTATCCGCTGATCTTATTTGTATTTGAACTTCTGGTGCTGTTTGTGATCTGTTTTGAACGTCTGACCACATATATCAAGATCTATGAAAAACGGGAGATCAAAGATAAGAAACACGGAAAAAAACGTACTATCCGAGGGCTGCGTGATTTCATCAAGTGGATCATGGTATCCAAGGCATGGAAACGAAACTGGAAGATCTGTATGATCGTTCTGAATCCACTGATCCTGTTCTGGATGATAGAAAACATGAGCGGAAGCGCAGCCATCATAGTTCCTATGGTATGGATCTTTTCCTGGCTGCTGCTGGGACTGATACAGGCAGTATTATATGCGGTATTCGGAAATATCTCACTGGCTATGCTGGTGATGGATCTGATCCTGTTCCCGGCCGGAGTGGCCAATATCTTCCTGATGACAGTGCGCGGCACTCCGTTTCTGCCGGTTGATCTGCTGAGCCTGAAGACAGGTATGGAGGTGGCATCCACTTACTCACTGTCCTTTGCACCGGCTGAGTTTGTCATTTTCCCAATGTTTATTATATGGTGTGTCGTCCTGTGCAGAACGTACCGCAGAAATCCGAAAAACACCTGGAAGAAACGTCTGTTTAAGTCCACAGCCAGTCTGATTCCGGCATGTGCACTGATCGGTGTGCTTTACAATACCCCGGTACTTGAGAACTGCGGCATCAAAGACAATGTCTGGAATAAAGTGTCATCCTGCCGTGCCAATGGATTCTATCTGAACTTTTTCCTGAATCTTCACTATCTCAGAGTTTCCGCTCCAAATGGATTCTCTGCGGATGATGTGTCCAGGATTTTGGATACCACCAAAAAGGGTAAGGTGGTTGCATCCACCGTGGCAACAGGAAGCAGCATTCAGGGAAACAGCCAGTTTACCTCAAACACATCGTTAAACGGAAAGAAGCCAAACATCATTCTGATCATGAATGAGAGTCTGGCAGACTTCTCACTGGCTGGAACTGTCAATTATAATAAGGATCCGTTGCCGTATCTGCATTCTATGAAAAAGAATACGATCCGCGGTGTCGATTATGTCTCTGTATTTGGAGCAGGAACCAGCAACTCAGAATTTGAGGCCATGACCGGCAATTCCATGGCGTATTTTCCGAGTGGCTGCAACGTCTACCAGCAGTTTATGCATGACAGCACATTTTCGCTGCCGTCCTACCTCAAAGAGCTTGGCTACAGCACGAAAGCTGTGCATCCAAGCAGCGGTGCAAACTGGAACCGCATTGCAGCTTATCAGAGTATGAAGTTTGACGATTTCCTGACGATCGATGACTTTAAGAATCCGGAATATGTCCGCTATATCAGCGACAAGGAAAGTTACAAAAAGGTCATTGAACTCTACGAGAAAAAGGGTGACGATCCTCTGTTTGTCTTTGATATGACCATTCAGAACCACGGAGGATATCTGACCAATACAGACTGGGATGATCCGATATACGTAAAAGATACCTATTATTCAGAGGCCAAAGAGTATCTGTCATCCATTCATGTCTCAGATCAGGCCTTCAAGTATCTGACAGATTATTTCAGTAAACAGAAGGAGCCGACTCTGATTTGTATGTTCGGAGACCATTTCCCGTCTGTGGAGGATGATTTCTACACGGATCTGCTGGGCAAATCGTCATCACAGTGGAACCTTGAGGATATCCAGAAGCGCTACGGTGTACCGTTTGTGATCTGGGCCAATTATGACATCCAGGAATCTGACAATGCAGTGATCGGTAACAACTATCTGGAAAATATGATATTGAAACAGGCGGGCATAGAACTGCCGTTATACAATCAATATATCGAGCAGATGTCACAGGTGATTCCGGCCATGAACGTCAACGGTTACATGGATCTGGAGGGGACGTGGCACAATTATAATTCTGACAAAGAGTCCGAGGAGGTCAAAACACTTTTGCGGGATTATTCGTATCTGCAATATGGTTACTATAGTGATACGGACAAAGAAAAGATGGGGAAACTCTTTGAGATGACCCCGTAAGCATGGTTAGGAGGAAAAGACAGACCAATGACAGAACTGACAAAGAAACTTGAAGAGATCAAGGCAGGAGGAGAGGGTGCTTCTGCCAATGAGATTCTGAATACCCTGATGGGACACAAGATGATCGTTCCGGCACAACTTCCCAAGGATATCGCACCGGAACTGTTAAAGAAGATCGTCAGCGCCACAGGAGAACAGCCGATTCCGGCAGGAGTCAATCTTCAGCCGGCAGTGCTTCGCACCAGGGACGGTGAAAATTATCTGACGGTATTTACCTCGGAGGAAGAACTGGAGAAACGTCCGAAAGATTTTCTCTTTCCTGTCAATCTCAATCTTCAGTTTGATGATATCAAAAATATGATGGACAAAGAGGAACAGCTGCGTGGAATGATCATCAATCCATTTTCCACCAATATTTCCATGACCAAAAATAAAAACGAGAAAAAACCTCTTACTCCGGAGCAGATCCATCAGATGATCCGCCAGAAGATCGAGTCTCATGAATTGCCACAGGCATTTTTCCGGGAAAAGAAAGGAATGATCGACCGACTCAATGAAAACGCCGGCGAGACTCTTCTTTCATTTTATCTGAAGGAATATCATCAGCCGGAACATTGTCCATATGAAGAGGACGATTTTGACTGCATGACGCTGAACATCCGCGATGATCTGACAATCTGTAAGGTGTCGATGCCGGAGAAGATGTCATTTCCGGGCACCTGTCCGATGGTGTTTGCAGTATATAATCCACAGGAAGATCAGATCCGCTATCTGGCGATCCTTCGTGTGACGCCGGATGCGCCTGCTCTGCTGATGGAAGCATTTGAGGACGGTAAGACGGCACAGATCGGAGAGGCACCGGAGGAGGGCAATGAATTCAATGCGATCATAGAACTGGTATGATCCAAAAAAGCGTTGCCAAATAAATATAATATGTTATATAATGAAGTAATCTTATGATGGAGGAAGAATAAAAACCTGATGATACTATATTTCATACGTCATGGAAGACAAGACAGCACCGATTGCAATGTAGATGTACCGCTCGATGCGGTTGGCCGAAGACAGGCAGAACTACTTGGAATGAGAATGCGATCTTATCCGATCGATGCTGTTTACACAAGCGATTTGATCCGTGCCAGACAGACTGCACAGATTGCGTTTGCAGACAGGAAGGAACTGTTGGAACATATGACGGTATCCCCGGATCTGGCGGAAGTGGATTTTGGAACATTGACCGGAAAACCGGATGCGGAAGTCAAAGCATTCTATCAGGAATATTATCAGGAACAGCTTGATCTATTTGCTGAGGGACGCATCCAGACGGGAAATGCCCTGGATGAGGTCAATCAGTATGTCGGTGATTTTTTCGTTCCAATCGAGGAGATCTGGTATCCGGAGGGAGAGGATGGGCCAAGTGTTCTGAACCGTGTCATGCCTCTTGTGCGCCAATGGATCAGCGAGGACAAAGAAAGCATTGCCATCGTCACACACGGCGGTGTGATCCGCATTCTGTTGACTGCATTGATCGGAGGAGACTTTGCAAAGCGCTTGATGTTTGGAACCTCTCTGGAGAACTGCAGTATTACCCAGTTACATTACGATCCCGAGAAACATGGATTTTTCCTGGATCGTTTCAATGATTATGCACACTTGGAATTTGAACAGGATCCTTCTCTGCTGAGAAGTCATTTTGTATTACCAAATGGAGGGAGATTGGTATGACAAAAGTGGTATTAGCCTCTGCGTCGCCGCGCAGAAAAGAAATTTTAAATCAGGTTGGTATTGACTGTGAGATCATGGTCAGCCAGATTGAGGAGAACATGAACTCCAACAATGTTGGAGACATGGTGGAAGCATTATCCTCTGCCAAGGCAGAAGATGTGGCCGGTTATGTAACCGGTGATGAGTTTGTCGTGATTGCTGCGGATACCGTAGTGGTCAAGGACGGACATGTATATGGCAAACCGTCATCTGAGGATGATGCGGCAGTGATGCTGTCTGCCCTGCAGGGAGAGCGTCATGAGGTATATACCGGAGTGACACTGATCTCGATCAAAGACGGAGACGGATTGATCGACACCTTCCACGTAAAAACGATCGTGGACATGATGCCGATGTCTGATGCACAGATTGCCGGTTATGTAGCAACCGGTGAACCGATGGATAAGGCAGGAGCCTATGCGATCCAGGGAATCGGAGCATCCTTTGTGCGCGATGTGGCAGGAGATTATTACAATGTGGTCGGACTTCCGATTGCAACCGTCCTTGCACGACTGGAGAACATGGGAGTGAATCTATACCCGACATGTCCGACACAAGAATAAGAACATATTATATTATACCTCAGAAAACAGAATGAACTGTGAATGACAGAATCTCCCGGTGAGCCGGGAGATTTTTTTATGAACCAGATGATGCTTGAAAATTACACCATATATGAAGGTGGTTCCGTCATGAGTGTATGTGAATGTATATTTATACAGGATATTTGCATAAATTCAAAATCAACAAATATCATAATGAAATAAATCCAGAAATGACAGAGCAGTATTGTATTATGCCAGAGTTAAAATGTTATAAATATGCAAATAATCCGGAAATCCTCTTGCATAATAGATAACAGAGGGGTATAATGGACAGGATTTCAAAGATATGAGGTGAAAAAATTGATTAAAGTTGGTATTATCGGTTCTACGGGATATGCCGGTCAGGAGATTGTGAGGATCTTATTACAGCATCCACAGGCTCAGATCGTGTGGTACGGTTCCCGTTCCTATATTGATCAGAAATATAGTGCAGTATTTGGAAATATGTTTCAGTTAGTGGAAAACATCTGCAAGGGAGAGGATATGGATGAACTTGCCTCCCAGGTGGATGTCATCTTTACGGCTACCCCTCAGGGGCTTTGCGGCTCCCTGGTCAGCGAAGAGATCTTATCAAAAGTGAAGATCATCGATCTGAGCGCCGATTTTCGTATTAAAGATATAGAAAAATATGAAACGTGGTATGGCATCAAGCATCAGAGTCCTTCCTTCGTCGACGAGGCGGTATATGGTCTGTGTGAGATCAACAGAGATGACATCAAAAAAGCTCGGCTGATCGCCAATCCCGGTTGCTTCCCAACCTGTTCGACACTGTCGATCTATCCACTCGCCAAAGAGGGGATCATCGATATGAATACCGTGATCATTGACGCCAAATCCGGAACTTCCGGAGCAGGACGTGGAGCCAAGGTTCCTAACCTGTACTGTGAGGTCAATGAAAGTATTAAAGCATATGGTGTGGCTACCCACAGACATACTCCGGAGATTGAGGACCAGCTCAGCTATGCATCCGGCGAGAATGTGATCATCAACTTTACCCCACATCTTGTCCCGATGAACCGAGGCATTCTGGTGACCGCGTACGCATCTCTGAAAAAGGAAGTGACTGACGAACAGATCCGTGAGATCTATCACAGATACTATGATCCCGAGTATTTTGTCCGCGTACTGGAGCCGGGAGTGAATCCGGAAACACGCTGGGTCGAGGGCAGCAATTTTGTGGACGTGAATTTCTGTGTGGATCACCGCACAAACCGTGTGATCATGATGGGTGCGATCGACAATCTGGTAAAAGGTGCTGCCGGACAGGCAGTACAGAATATGAACCTGCTGTTTGGACTGCCGGAGAACACCGGGCTGCAGCTTGTACCAATGTTCCCATAGGAAGAAACCCGGATACACCAAACGACCGGAAGCAATACCGCACCGGAGATTTGTTCCTGCAATCTGAAACTGCAGGGCAGGAAAGGACGATAGATTCGAATGACAACAGAAGAAAAAGAGAAATACATGAGCGTGATAACGGACAAGGCAGAGACTTTGATCGAGGCTCTTCCTTATATCCGTGACTTTGCCAATAAAATTGTCGTAGTAAAATACGGCGGCAGTGCTATGCTGGATTCGGCTCTGGAGCAGAGCGTGATCCAGGATGTCGCCCTGTTAAAACTGGTTGGTATGATGCCGATCATCGTACATGGCGGCGGCAAGGAGATCAGCAAGTGGATCTCCAAGGTCGGCAAGGAGACCGAATTCATTGAGGGTTTCCGCAAGACTGATGAGGAGACGATGGAGATTGCCGAGATGGTACTGAACCGCGTCAACAAAAAACTGGTCAATATGCTGGAGAAGGTCGGTGTCAAAGCCGTCGGTGTATCCGGTAAGGACGGCGGCATGCTCCACGTACAGAAGAAGATGCCCAACGGCAGCGACATCGGGTATGTAGGAGATATCGATCATGTCGATACACTGCTGTTAGACACACTGCTTGCCAACGATTTTATCCCGGTCATTGCGCCGATCGGATTTGGTGATGAGGGACATACCTACAATATTAATGCGGACGATGCAGCCTGCGCCATTGCCGGTGCAATGAGTGCAGAGAAACTGGCATTCCTGACAGATGTGGAAGGTGTATATCTGGATCCGAACGATCCGGGATCCCTGATCTCTATCATGGATATTGCCGGAGCAAACAGACTGATCGATTCCGGCGCGATCTCCGGCGGTATGCTTCCAAAGGTAGAAAACTGTATTTCCGCAGTGAACGCCGGAGTAAACCGTGTCCATATCCTGGACGGACGCAGAGACCATTGTCTGTTGCTGGAGTTCTTTACCAAACGCGGTATCGGTACTGCGATCATTGATTCCAACGATCACAAATATTCCCATGAAAATTAAGAGCAGATTGTGACAAGAGAAAGGAATGTGATACTATTATGAATATTCAGAAAGCGGACAGACATCTTATCCATACCTACAACCGTGCCCTGACCATTACCCGTGGAGAGGGTGTGTATGTTTATGATGATGAGGACAACAAATATCTGGACATGGGTGCCGGAATTGCAGTGTCATCTCTGGGCTATGGAGATGAGGAATATAAACAGGCTCTGAAGGATCAGATTGACAAGTTGATCCATATCTCAAACCTGTATTTCAATGAGCCTTCTGTCAAAGCGGCAGAATACATCACAGAGGCAACCGGACTGGAGAAGGTTTTCTTCACAAATAGCGGTGCCGAGGCGATTGAGGGGGCATTAAAGCTCGCACGCAAATACGCATACAATAAAAATCCACAGAGCAAAGGACATATCATTGCGATGGAACATTCGTTCCACGGTCGTACCATGGGTGCTCTTTCCGTGACCGGTACCGAACATTACCGGACTCCGTTTGAGCCATTGATCGGCGGAGTATCATTTGCTCAGTACAATGATCTTAAGAGCGTAAATGATCTGGTGGACGAGGACACCTGCGCGATCATTGTGGAGACCTTACAGGGAGAAGGTGGCATCCATCCGGCTTCCCGGGAGTTTATCCGGGGACTGCGCGAACTGTGCGATGAGCACGACATTATCCTGATCCTCGATGAGATTCAGTGTGGTATGGGACGTACCGGACAGATGTTTACCTATATGCATTACGATATCAAGCCGGACATCCTGACCTGTGCCAAGGCACTCGGGTGCGGTGTACCGGTCGGCGCGTTTGTGGCCGGCAAAAAGGTGTGCGATGCCATGGTTCCCGGAGATCACGGAACCACCTATGGTGGCAATCCACTGGCTACCGCAGCAGTCTGTAAAGTATTTGAGATCTACAAGGCGCGCGGGATCCTGGAGCATGTCCGCGAACTGACTCCATATCTGGAGGAGCAGTTAAAGGGGCTGATGGAGAAACATTCCTGCATCAAAGAAGTCCGTGGAATCGGCTTTATGCAGGGGATGGAACTGACCATTCCCGTGGGTAATGTCGTGGCAGACTGCCTGAAAAAGGGACTGATCGTGATCAGTGCCAGCGGTAATGTAATCCGATTTGTACCACCTCTTGTGATTGAAAAAGAACACATTGACACGATGATCCGCATTCTGGATGAGGTTCTTCCCGCATAATAAAATAATCAGCGCATATACTATAGAAAAAGACCCAGATACGATAAATGGGTCTTTTTTTATAGCTTCTGTTGAACATCCGAACGGAAATGGAGGAATGTTAGTTATGGGTTGGTTGATTTCAATCGTGTCAGGTATCTTGATGAGCGTTCAGGGGGTATTTAACTCGGAGGTGACCAAGCAGACCAGCGTGTGGATGTCCGCAGCATTTGTACAGATTACTGCATTTGTAGTCTGTATGGCTGCCTGGTATATCACCGGTCGAAAGGCTGGAGTGGCGGATCTGCTGAGCGTGGAGCCGAAGTATCTGCTTACCGGAGGAATTCTTGGTGCTTTTATCACCTTTACCGTGATCGTGGGGATGAGCAGCCTTGGTCCGGCCAAGGCGGTCATGCTAATCGTCTGTGCACAGCTTGTCAGTGCCTATGTCATCGAGCTCTTCGGTGCATTTGGCGTGGAAAAACAATCGTTTCAGTGGGAAAAGTTCTGGGCTGTACTCCTGATGGTTGCCGGCTTCTGGCTTTTCAAACGAAATTGAGATAGCGGATCTCAAAAGGTATTCCATTAACGAATTTTAAGAAATATTTCATGACATTTGTCTGGATATCCCTTGTATTTCTTGGACGAATTCGCTAGAATGAAATGGATTGAGGTAGATGTTGTGTATGCCCTCGGACGGGAGGTATGCATGAACATAGAAAAAAAGATAACGATAGTGGTGTGCAGCGTGCTTATGATCGCTGTCAGCCTGTATTTCTGTGCGTATCTGGGTGTCTTTTCACAACGGAGCACGGGCCGGGTTTCCTCCTCAGGAAATTCGACGCTTCCGGCTGTGACCGGAAATCCAGATCCAGTGACCGAGACCTCGCAGTCATCGCAGGTACGGGTGGCGGTATACATCTGCGGTGCGGTCCGCAGGGAGGGGCTGTATTATCTGGAACCGGGACAACGGGTCTACGATCTGATCGAACTGGCAGGTGGCTTTCGACGACATGCCAGCCGCGACTGCGAGAATCTGGCCAGAGAACTGAAGGACGGGGAACAGATCCGGATCTACACAAAAAAGCAATGGCGCCGTAGACAGAAAACGGTGGCATCCTCATCCGGCACTGCAGCTTTGCAGACACAGACCGCTCTTGTGAATCTGAACCAGGCATCCCTGACGGAACTGATGACTCTTCCGGGTGTGGGTCAGTCAAAAGCACAGGCAATACTCGACTATCGTGATACCAATGGCAGTTTTCGGCAGATAGAAGACATTATGCAAATATCCGGCATCAAAGACGGAATATTTCAGAAGATAAAAGATAAGATTACGGTGTAACCGTTTGGGAGGCAGTTCATGGCAAGAAAAGTTTTAGTAGTGGATGATGAGAAATTAATCGTAAAAGGAATCCGCTTCAGTCTGGAGCAGGATGGCATGGAGGTAGATTGTGCCTATGACGGACAGGAGGCTCTGGATCTGATCAAGGCAAATCAGTACGATGTCGTACTGCTTGATGTCATGTTGCCACAGTTGACCGGTTTTGAGGTCTGTCAGCAGGTTCGTGATTTTTCGGATGTGCCGATCATTATGCTTACCGCCAAGGGCGATGACATGGACAAGATCCTGGGACTCGAGTATGGTGCCGATGATTATATCACCAAGCCCTTCAATATCCTGGAGGTCAAGGCAAGAATCAAGGCAATCATGCGTCGCAGCCGGTCAGGCCGTACCGGAGAGGAGAACTCCAAGGTTCTCGCCTACGGGGGACTGAAACTTGACTGTGACAGCCGAAGAGTTTATATCGATGATCAGGAGGTCAATCTGACAGCCAAGGAATTTGATTTACTGGAGCTTCTGATGGTTCATCCAAACAAGGTGTACAGCAGGGAGAGCCTTCTCAACACAGTATGGGGATCTTCCTATCCGGGAGACTACCGGACCGTGGACGTTCACATCCGTCGTCTGAGAGAAAAGATCGAACCCAATCCAAGCGATCCAAGATACATCCACACCAAATGGGGCGTGGGATATTTCTTTCAAAAGTAATATTACATTCGGAGGGGCATAGCATTGAAGCATACATTAGAGAATATATGGTACTTTCTGCGCAGCATGCGGGTACAGGTCTTATGTGTATTGATCGTGATTGGTCTTGTGCCTACTTATCTGTTCTTTCATGTCATCTCCAATGCCTACTCCTCCAATCTGATATCCCAGAGGATCGACAATCTGCAGTCATACGGAACGATGCTTTCCAATATGGTAATATCCTCAGGGTATCTGACAGACCAGCAATCCTCTGAAGTCGAAAAGGAAATCAATGGAGTGGCAGAGATGTATCAGGGCCGTATCCTTCTGGTAAACCGGGATCTTCGTGTGGTGCTGGATACCTACAATCAGGAAAACGGCAAGACCATCATTTCTTCGGAAGCTATCCGGTGTCTGAGCAATATCAGCAGCAAATATGTCAATGAACTGGGAGAATATGTCCAGCTTACACTGCCGATTGTCAATACATCCTCGCAGGAGGTGGATGGCGTGCTCGTCATGAGTTTTTCCACTCGTTCCCAGCAGGTGATCACGACTAATATCCGGCAGAAATCCAGCATTATACTGCTGGTGCTCACAGTGCTTATTCTGGTATTTGCGATCCTGTATTCGTTCCTGATTGCCAAACCACTGCGTCAGGTGACCGATTCCATTCACGATATTTCCAAGGGCAATATGGATGAAAAGATCGATATGCGCGGCTTCTCGGAAGTCGTCAGCATCTCGGATTCTTTCAATCAGATGATCGATGTCATCCAAAATACCGAGACATCCCGCCAAGCCTTTGTATCCAACGTTTCTCATGAGTTAAAGACCCCACTGGCATCCATGAAGGTGCTTTCGGATTCATTGCTTTCCATGGAGGGCATGCCTGAGGAGATGTACCGGGAATTTCTGGTGGACATTACCCATGAGATCGACCGAATGACAGGTATTATCAATGACCTTCTCAACATGGTCAAGATGGACCGCAATTCTGCACAGGTCAATATTTCAAATGTCAGTATTAACGATCTGCTTGAACAGATCATCAAGCGTCTGCGTCCAATCGCAGCGACCCGCAACATTGAACTGATCTATGAGAGTATCCGTCCGGTCATGGCAGATGTAGATGAGGTAAAGATGTCCATCGCGCTCAACAATCTGATCGAGAACTCCATTAAGTACAATTATGATGACGGCTGGGTAAAAATCACCTTGAATGCAGATCATAAATTCTTTTATGTGACGGTACAGGATACCGGTGTCGGCATTCCGGAGGACGAACAGGATAACGTATTTGAACGTTTTTACCGTGTGGATAAGGCGAGATCCCGCGAGACAGGAGGAACCGGTCTCGGTCTGTCGCTGACACGAAGTGCAATCCTGCTGCACCGCGGTTCGATCAAACTGTACAGTAAGGAGAAAGAGGGGACAACTTTTACGATCCGTATTCCGCTTCATTACATTGCACAGGAATAAACACACATAGAAAGGAATGCAAACGTCGTGAGAAATCAATGGAACCCGAAAATCAAACAGATGGTATCACTCCTTTTGTTTCTGAGTCTGTGCGTGGTCCTGGGCGGCTGCAAAAAGAAGCAGGAGACGGAATATACGGGAGATTATATCTTTTCGGTAGATACCTCAGAGACCAAGGTTACCTATCAGAAATACAAGGCTAAACAGACAGATACCAGCCGCAAGATCCAGGAATATCTGAGCCAGCTTCGCAAAGAACCAAAAGAAGTTTCCATGAAAAAAGCCATCCCGGATGATGTTAAAGTCGAAGATTTTGTTCTGGGAGAAGGAGGGCAGCTCAGTTTGTATTTTAATGCTGCTTACGGCAATCTGACCGGTGCCTCAGAGATTCTTCGACGGGCAGCGATCGTCAAGACGCTCTGCCAGATTGATGGAGTTGATGCCGTGCAGTTTTATGTGGCAGGACAGCCGCTTGCGGATTCCAACCGGGAAGTCATCAGTTTCATGACAGCAGATATGTTTATCGACAATACCGGTGGAGAGAGCAGTTATACCAAGTCCGCAAATCTGATCCTGTATTTTGCAGACATGAGCGGAAACAAGCTGATCCAGGTTCCTGTGGATGTCACCTATGACGCGTCGATCCCGATGGAGGAATTGGCGATACAGCAGCTGATCCGCGGTACACAGGCTGTGGATGGAATTGATTCTTCCATCAAAGACACCATTCCGCAGGGAACCGTCTTAAATACCGTGACGGTCAAGGATTCTGTCTGTTATGTTGATTTTTCTTCCGAATTTCTCGAGAAAAACTCAGACATTTCACCGGAAGTCACGATCTATTCGGTCGTCAACACACTGACAGAACTTCCAAACATCAACAAAGTCCAATTCAGCATTGACGGATCCCAGGTGACGGAATATGGAGATTCTCTGAACTTATCGGTTTTGTTCCAGAGAAACTTGAATCTGGTGATCCAGTAACATTCTTTTATTATCACAAAGGGGGAGTCGCGTGAGGAGACCATTAGTATGGATCCTGGCGTTTTATATCCTGATCATATTGATATACCGGGCAATATTCTACGAGGAATATTCTGCCCGGTATTTTGTTTTATCCGGATATGACGAGAACGTCAGCAGAACCGTAACAGGAACCGTATACCAGACCGCCAGGAGAGACCGCGAGGAGGAACACTGGCTGATTGTATTGAAAGACGTCACAATACACCTGTCGGATGGTGAGAACAGGGAACTTCGCTATCTGCCGGTATATTGGGAAGGAACCGAAGTCCCTTCTCCGGGAAACCGCGTGGGAGTAACGGGAAACATCTCGCCGGTCAGCCGGGCATCAAACCCGGGGCAGTTTGACTTTGCAGCCTATTACGCTCAAAAAGATATCTATTACTCGATGTTTGGCACCCGGGTAAAGATCCAAAGCCAGCACACCTATCCTGTGAAAGCCGGACTGTACCGTCTCCGCAGTGCCATGAACCATGTGTATGAGACGGTGCTGTCTGACAAAGATGCCGGCATTCTGTCCGCAATGATACTGGGAGACCGGTCATCTCTGGATCTGGAACAGAAAGAGGAATATCAGAAGAATGGAATTGGACATATTCTGGCCATCAGCGGTCTTCATGTGGGGCTGCTCGGCATGTTCTGTTTCGGTCTCTGCCGCAGAGCCAGACTGCCCTTGCCATGGTGCGCGGCAATTTCCATGTTGTTTGTTTTTTGTTATGGGTATATGACAGACTTCAGTTTTTCCACAAGCAGAGCGGTGATTATGCTGTTTCTGGTATATCTCGCCGTGATCGTCGGAAGATCTTATGATCTGCCGGTCGCACTGGCACTCAGTTGTCTTCTGATTCTCCTGATACATCCGCTGGCAATGTATCAGTCAGGATTTTTGTTGTCATATTCTGCGGTGGGAGCAGTGTATCTTCTGGCACCGCTTGCCGGAAAACTGCGATATAAAACAGAGGAGGATGCCAGAGATGCTAAGAGACGACGGCAGATCCGGCACAGGGAGAGACTGGCTGGAAGCCATTTTCCTATTCTCCGGAGAGGTGTCTGGAGGCTTCGTCAGATGCTTGGTCAGACTCTTTGGTCCAGTATCGTGATATGGGTGGGAACGCTTCCTGTTGTTCTGTCCTGTTATTATGAGATCCCGCTTTATTCCAGCCTGCTCAATCTCCTGGTTCTTCCGCTGGCCTCTGTTCTGGTCATTCTGGGGTTTCTTACCGGACTGATCGGCATCCTGTGGTTGCCGGCCGCATATCTTCCCGGACGATGCATTCACGGCATTTTGTGGCTGTATCATTCCGGATGCCTGTGTATGGAACGTCTTCCGGGAAATGTGTGGATCACCGGAAAGCCGGATCTTTGGATATTATTGGTATGGGCCCTGTTATCAGCAATTGGATATGCCGTGATACAGTTGGGAAATCATCTCGCAGTAAGGAGGCTGGGGCTGCTTTTCTGGCTTTGTGGTCTCATTCTCATGCTATGTCCCCTGCGTGGTGCGTCAGACGGCTCATTTACTTTTGCCATGCTGGATGTAGGCCAGGGGGATGGTTTGTTCTTTCGCAGTCCGCAGGACAAAATCTTTCTCATGGACAGCGGTTCCTCTTCAGAAAAACAGGTCGGAACGAACCGGACAATGGCATATCTTCTATATCATGGTATCGCAAGAGTCGATTATCTTTTTGTATCCCATCCGGACGAGGATCATATCAATGGAGTACAGGAATTGCTGCAAAGCAGTGGCAGATATGGTTTCACGGTTCGTAAGCTTGTGATGCCGGCCTGTGGAAGTGAGCAGGAGGCATATCAGGATCTTCTTAGGCTTGCCGGAGAGCATGGCGTGGACGTACTGTTCTGGCAGGCAGGGGACAGCTATCAGGAAGAAAACTTTTCCATCCGCTGTATCACACCTTCTGTGGGAGAATCCTATACATCGTCCAATGAAGCATCCATGGTTCTGCATCTGCAGACGGAAGCGATGCATCTGCTTCTGACCGGAGATGTCGAAGGAGAGGGAGAGGAAGCGGTGACAGGCTATCTGAAGGATCTTCCCTCCGATGACAGACTCCGCGTACTCAAGGTGGCTCACCACGGTTCCAGAAACAGTTCCGATCCGGAATTTCTGAACATATACTGTCCGGATGTAGCGCTGATCTCCTGCGGAAAAAAGAATCGGTACGGACATCCTCACAGGCAGACACTGGACAACCTGGAGAAGATAGGAAGCAGGATCTTTCGCACCGATCAAAGTGGTGCCGTATGGCTTCAGGAAGACCATCACCATGTGAGATTTTTTCAATTTTTTGAAGATACTTCCTCAAATTGTCGAAACGTGTCGAAAATAGATGGTGGATTACGGGAGATATTGGTAGTATGATGTTTTTGATAACTTTTGATGGCAAATGAGGAATAAAACATGTCAGAGAGTGCAAATTTTGAAATGTACGAGATGTACATAAACACACTGAGGACTATTCTGGTGGATTACTGCGAAGTCTATCATATCGATCTGAAAAATGACAGATATTATGAAATTCTTGGCAATGGACATGGAGAGTATCCGAACGGTGTATATTCACAGGAGATACAGACCCACATCAAACTGAACCGGATCCTTGGAGAGGATCTGGACCAGATTCGGGAATTTTTAAGCATCCGTCACATCCGCGAAGGTCTTGCAGAGACAGACAGCCTGAATCGCAGGTATCAGAGAACCTTACGAAACGGCCATATCGAATGGTGTCTGATCAATATCATACCGTATTCCCGACAGGACGGACAGGTGACGGAGGCGACTATGACAATCCGGAGTATCCAGAAAATGATTGATGAAGAGAACCACCGGATGGAAGAGCAGCGGCGGCGCCTTGAGCAGGAACACACCAAGGATCAGATGATACGTACAGCCTGTGAACAGGCCACAAAAGCAGATACCATGAGACGGACCTTTATGCGCCGGATCAACCACGATCTCCGGGATACGATCAATACCGTAAACGGCGCACTGGAACTTGCTCAGAATTTTATTGAAAATCAAGAGAAGGTGCTGACATTTCTGGATATGGCAGGGCATGCCAGCAATCATCTGATGGAGCTTCTCAATGAGACACAGGAACTGCAGTATATGGAGACAGACACCAGTTCCGCCGACACACGTCCGTTCTATCTAAGCCAGGTTCTGGACGAAAGCATGGAGATGGTCAGCCAGCAGGCCAGATACCGCCAGCACCATGTTGAATTGGACATTTCCAGATTGTGGCATGACTATGTGGAGGGAGAACAGCGCAAGCTCAAACAGGTCATCGTTAATATCCTCGGCAATGCGATCAAATATACCCCGAATGGCGGACGGATCTCCATCAGCATTACAGAGACATCCGGCAATACCCGGGATTCCTCGCTGTACGATATCGAAGTGACCGACAATGGAATCGGCATGAATGAGGAATTTCTGGATCAGATCTTTGAGCCGTTTTCCAGGGCAGAGGATACCTATGTGGAAGATCAGATGGGAACCGGTCTGGGTATGACCATCGCTAAAAGCATGGTCAAAATGATGAATGGAACCATCAAAATCACCAGTAAACCAGGTGAAGGAACCAGTGTACATCTGATATTGTTATTCCCGTGGGCAGAATTATCATGACAAAAACAAACCTTTATGCTACAATAGAGACAATTTGTGGGTCAGTGTTTCCACAAAACATATCAATATGCGATTTGCAGAATGGAGGATAAACATGGATTACAAGAACGCTGGTGTAGATATTGAGGCTGGTTACAAAGCAGTTCAGCTGATGAAAGAACACGTTGCCAGTACGATGAGAGAAGAAGTGCTGACTGATATTGGTGGTTTTTCCGGGGCCTTTTCTCTTCAGAAATTTATGGGCATGAAGGAACCAACTCTGGTTTCCGGAACCGATGGAGTAGGCACCAAGTTAAAACTGGCTTTTGAAATGGACAAGCATGATTCCATCGGAATCGACTGTGTGGCCATGTGCGTCAATGATATCGCCTGCGCAGGCGGTGAGCCATTATTCTTCTTAGATTATATTGCCTGTGGCAAGAACGAGCCGGAGAAGATCGCCAAGATCGTCAGCGGTGTTGCAGAGGGATGCCGTCAGTCAGAGGCTGCCCTGATCGGTGGTGAGACAGCCGAGATGCCTGGATTTTATCCGATCGATGAGTACGATCTTGCCGGATTTGCTGTAGGTATTGTCGACAAGGCTGACATGATCACCGGAAAGACGATCACCAGTGGAGACGTTCTGGTCGGAATCGCCTCCTCCGGAGTACACAGCAATGGATATTCCCTCGTTCGTAAAGTATTCAATATCAAGCGCGAAGCCCTTGAGAAATCCTATGAGTGTCTGGGTGGCGCGACTCTCGGTGAGACACTTCTGACTCCAACCGTGATCTATGTCAAAGCTCTCAAGGCAGTCAAGGAAGCCGGCGTAACGATCAAGGGCTGCAGCCACATCACCGGCGGTGGTTTTTATGAGAACATTCCGCGTATGCTTCCGGAGGGTGTACGCGCACAGATCAAGGCAGATTCTTATCCAATCCCACCAATCTTCGGAATGCTTGCCAAGGATGGCGACATTGCCAGAGAGATGATGTACAATACATATAACATGGGTATCGGTATGCTGCTCGCTGTCAATCCTGCAGATGTGGACAAGACAGTTGCTGCAGTAAATGCATCCGGCCAGAAGGCTTATGTTGTCGGTGAAGTGATTTCCGGCGAAAAGGGTGTTACACTGATTTAAGGAGGCCACCATGCAGAAGATAGCTGTTTGTGTATCTGGAGGAGGAACCAACCTCCAGGCGATTATCGATACGGTACAGGATGGAACGATCCACAATACGGAGATTGCCGTGGTGATCAGCAACAAAAAGGATGCCTATGCACTGGAACGGGCAGCCAAAGCCGACATTCCCGGCGTATGTATCAGTCCAAAGGACTACAGCAGCCGTGACGCCTTTGCAGAAGCTATGGTAGATATCCTCCGGGACTACGATATCGATCTGGTAGTTCTGGCAGGATATCTTGTGATCATACCACCACAGATGATCCGGGCGTACCGAAACCGGATCATCAATATCCATCCGTCCCTGATCCCGGCCCACTGCGGAATGGGATATTACGGGCTAAAAGTTCATGAGAGCGTTCTTTCCATGGGCAATAAGGTGACGGGTGCCACGGTACATTTTGTGGATGAGGAGGCCGATCATGGGCCAATCCTTCTACAAAAAGCAGTGGACGTAAAAGAGGGTGATACCCCTGAGATTCTTCAGAAACGTGTCATGGAACAGGCTGAATGGAAACTCCTCCCCCAGGCAATCGATCTGATCGGAGCCGGCAGAGTATCCATTGATGGCCACATTGCACATATACACTAGTGGAGGTAATGTCATGAAAGTATTAATAGTAGGAAGCGGTGGACGCGAGCATGCGATCGCATGGAGCGTATCCCAGAGTGAACAGGTAGACAAGATCTACTGTGCACCTGGCAACGGCGGAATCGCCCAGATTGCAGAATGCGTCAATATTTCCGCCATGGAATTTGACAAACTGGCAGATTTTGCACAGGAGCAGGAGATTGATCTGACCATCATCGGTATGGACGATCCTCTGGTAGGAGGCATTGTTGATGTCTTTGAGCAGAGAGGGCTTCGTGTATTCGGACCGCGTAAGAATGCAGCGATCATCGAGGGATCCAAGAGTTTTTCCAAGGATCTTATGAAGAAATACAATATTCCGACCTGTCATTATGAGACGTTTCACTCTCCGGAGGAAGCCCTGTTATATCTCGGCAGTTGTTCCTTCCCGATCGTGATCAAGGCAGACGGACTGGCTCTTGGCAAGGGCGTACTGATCTGTCAGACACTGGAGGAAGCAGAGGCGGCTATCGGCACTCTGATGCTGGACAAGCAGTTTGGCGATGCCGGCAACACTGTAGTCATTGAAGACTTCATGGTGGGCCGCGAGGCATCGGTGCTTTGTTTCTGCGATGGTACGACCATCAAACCAATGACCAGCGCACAGGATCACAAGAGAGCCAAGGACGGAGATCAGGGTCTTAATACCGGAGGTATGGGAACATTCTCACCAAGTCCGTTCTATACCCCTGAGATACAGGCATTCTGTGAGGACAAGATCTATCAGCCGACTATGGATGCCATGAAGGCTGAGGGCAGAGATTTTGTGGGAATCCTTTTTGTAGGCCTGATGCTGACAGCAGACGGCCCGAAGGTATTGGAATATAATGCACGTTTTGGTGATCCTGAGGCGCAGGTTGTACTTCCACGTATGAAAAACGATATTATTGATGTGATGAACGCCTGCATTGACGGCAGACTCGATGAGATTGATCTTCAGTTTGAAGATAATGCAGCTGTCTGCGTGGTACTTGCTTCTGAAGGCTATCCGGAGCATTATGAAAAAGGTAAGGTAATTACCGGATTCGAGAATTTTGAGGGCAAGGATGGATATTACTGTTTCCATGCCGGAACCAAAAAGACCGAAGCCGGAATTGTTACAAACGGAGGACGAGTTCTGGGTATTACCGCAAAGGGTGCTGACTTAAAGGAAGCACGGGCCAACGCCTATGCGGCAACAGAGTGGATTTCTTTCGAGAACAAGTACATGAGGCATGACATCGGCAAAGCAATTGACGATGTTAATGTATAATTACACACAAAGGAGGGCATAAGCTTATGTATTCATTTGAGGAAGTAAAGAACTTTGATCCGGAAGTGGCAGCGGCCATGGATCAGGAAACCAACCGCCAGCGTCAGAACATTGAACTGATCGCATCTGAGAATCTGGTCAGCAAGGCTGTTATGGCAGCCATGGGAAGCACTCTGACCAACAAATACGCAGAGGGCTATCCGGGCAAGCGTTATTACGGCGGATGCCAGTATGTGGATATCGTAGAGGATCTTGCAAGAGACCGCGCCATGAAACTGTTTGGCTGCACCTACGCAAATGTACAGCCACATTCCGGTGCACAGGCCAACATGACCGTATTCTTTGCGCTGATGGAGCCTGGTGATACCTTTATGGGAATGAATCTGGACCACGGCGGACATCTGACACACGGAAGCCCGGTCAATCTGTCCGGCAAGTACTTCCACTGTGTACCTTACGGTGTCAATGACGAGGGATTCATCGATTATGACCAGGTCGAAGCGATTGCCAAAGAGTGCAAGCCAAAACTGATCGTAGCAGGTGCCAGCGCATATGCACGTAAAATAGATTTCAAGCGGTTCCGTGAGATTGCCGACAGCGTCGGCGCATATCTGATGGTAGATATGGCACATATTGCCGGTCTGGTTGCTTCCGGCTACCATGAGAGCCCGGTACCTTACGCACATGTCGTTACCACGACCACACACAAGACACTGCGTGGACCACGTGGTGGTCTGATCCTTTCCAGCAAGGAATTTGCCGAAGAGCACAAACTGAACAAGGCATTGTTCCCTGGAATCCAGGGCGGCCCTCTGATGCATGTGATCGCTGCCAAGGCAGTCTGCTTCAAGGAGGCACTGGATCCAAGTTTTAAGGAATACGGAAAAGGCATTATCGACAATGCTCAGGCTCTGGCCAAAGGATTACAGAGCCGCGGGATCAAGATTGTTTCCGGCGGTACGGACAATCATCTGATGCTGATGGATGTGTCTGATAAGGGACTGACCGGTAAAGAGGTCGAAAAATGGCTGGATGAAGCACATATCACTGCCAACAAAAATACCATTCCAAATGATCCACAGAAGCCATTTGTCACAAGCGGTATCCGTCTCGGTACAGCAGCCGTGACCACCAGAGGTTTCAATACAGAAGATATGGACCGTGTTGCCGAGGCCATTGCCATGATCGTAGATGATCATGAAGCAAACATGGAAGCAGCAACCGCAATCGTCAAGTCATTAACGGATAAGTATCCATTGTACGAGTAATCATTCGATACCCTTTATCCACGGTGCCGGAATTTTTCCGGCACCATTTTTAATCATTACAAAAAGGATTAAGCAGTTACATGAGTAAGAAATTATTTATCGCAGAGAAGCCCAGTGTGGCCAAGGAATTTGCAAAGGCACTCGGTGTCTCGGGCAATGCCGGTGCAGGATATCTGGAGTCCCCAGAATACGTGGTGACCTGGTGTGTGGGACATCTGGTGACCATGAGCTACCCGGACGCCTATGATCCGGCTCTCAAGAAATGGTCCCTGCAGACCATTCCATTTATCCCGGAGACCTTCCGCTATGAGCTGATCAAAGATGTCGAAAAGCAGTTCCGCATTGTAGAACGTCTTCTCAACCGGGAAGATGTGACCTGTATCTATGTCTGCACCGACTCGGGACGCGAAGGAGAATATATCTACCGGTTGGTCGATCAGATGGCCGCAGTCCCGGCAACCAAGGAAAAACGAAGGGTATGGATCGATTCCCAGACCGAGGAAGAGATTGCCAGAGGTATCCGGGAAGCCAAACCGCTCAGCGAATATGACAATCTGTCGGCATCAGCCTACCTGCGTGCCAAAGAAGACTATCTGATGGGCATCAACTTTTCCAGAGTGCTGTCCCTGAAATACGGTCAGACCGTCATGAACTATCTGCGTACCAACAAATGGTCGGCAATCTCTGTCGGTCGTGTGATGACCTGTGTCCTCGGAATGGTAGTACGCCGGGAACGTGAGATCCGCCAGTTTGTCAAGACCCCGTTTTACCGCGTGATCGGCAGCTACAGCTGGAGTGGCCAGCAGTTTGAGGGAGAGTGGAGGGCGGTAGAACCATCCCGCTATGAGAACTCACCGAAACTCTACAAGGAAAACGGCTTCAAACAACGTGAGGACGCACAGGAACTGATCCGGACACTCAGTCAGAACGGACTGCCATGCGAGGGCATTGTACAGAGCATTGAGAAAAAGAAAGAGAACAAAAATCCACCGTTGCTGTTTAATCTGGCAGAGCTTCAAAATGTCTGCTCCAAGCTGTTTAAGATCAGTCCCGACCAGACATTGAAGATCGTACAGGAACTCTACGAAAAGAAGCTGGTCACGTATCCGCGTACCGATGCCAGAGTCCTGTCAACTGCCGTATGTAAGGAGATCCACCGCAATCTGAACGGACTGCGCAATTATCCTCTGGTACAACCTATTGCGACGAAGATCCTGCAGGAGGAATCCTACAAGAACATTGCCAAGACCAGATACTGCAATGACAAGCAGATCACCGACCATTATGCGATCATTCCCACCGGACAGGGCTTCGGTGCTCTGCGCAGTGTCAGTCCCACCGGACAGCAGGTCTATGAGGTGATCGTGCGGAGATTTCTGTGTATCTTTTATCCTCCGGCACAGTATCAGAAGATCAATCTGGTGATCGCGCAGGATAACGAACGGTTTTTCTCCAATTTCAAGGTGATGCTTCAGGCGGGATATCTGGAAATTGCCACTGCATCCTTTGCGCACCGCAAGGACGAGAAACCGGAGGGGCAGGACGCCGACCAGCCGATGACCGATCAGAGTATCGTCGAAGTGATCAGACAGTTAAAGAAGGGGACCATGGTATCTCTGGACAAGCTGGAGATCAAGGAGGGAGAGACCTCTCCGCCGAAGAGATACAATTCCGGATCGATGATCCTTGCCATGGAAAATGCCGGGCAGTTGATCGAAGATGAGGAGCTGCGCTCCCAGATCAAAGGAAGCGGCATCGGAACCAGTGCGACCCGTGCGGAGATCCTCAGCAAGCTGGTCAAGATCAAATATCTCAAACTCAACAAGAAGACACAGATCATTACACCGGAACTCCTCGGAGAAATGGTGTATGATGTGGTGGACAGCTCCATACGTTCCCTGTTGAACCCGGAACTGACCGCAAGCTGGGAGAAAGGCCTGACCTACGTGGCAGAGGGAACCATCTCAGAAGCAGAATATATGAAAAAATTAGAGGATTTTGTCGTGCGCAGGGTGGACGGCGTCAAGCAGATCAACAACGCGTATCTGCTCAGAAACAAGTTCGATGCAGCCGCTGTGTACTATAAAACCCGGAAAGGATAAACGCTATGTACGAAAAATTAAAAAACAAAAATCTATTCAATCTGGACGAGACGATCGCCAGGGATATTTTTGAGGATGTGGATTTCCCGTGGGAGATTCTGCCGAAGATCAAGGCATATGTCACGGAGCTCGGAAACACACTGGATCCATCGCTCTACGAAAAAAAAGGAGAGGATGTCTGGATCGCCAGAACCGCCACGATCGCACCGACGGCCACGATCAACGGTCCCTGCATCATCGGCCAGGGCACTGAAGTCCGTCCCGGAGCATTTATCCGCGGCAGTGTGATCGTGGGAGATGACTGCGTGGTCGGAAACTCCACCGAACTTAAGAACGTGATCCTGTTCAATAATGTCCAGGTTCCGCATTACAATTATGTCGGAGATTCCATTCTGGGCTTTAAGTCGCATATGGGAGCAGGCTCGATCACATCCAATGTCAAATCCGACAAGACCAATGTAGTGATCCGTTATGAGGGAGACCTGATCGAAACCGGCCTCAAAAAGATGGGCGCCATGCTGGGCAATTTTGTCGAAGTGGGATGTAACAGTGTCCTGAACCCCGGCACGATCATCGGATGTAACACCAATATCTATCCATTATCCAGTGTGCGGGGCTATATTCCCAAAGGACACATCTTCAAATCAAGGGATGAAATCGTCGAAAAAAGACACTAACTTCCTTTTTCTTTCAAAATGCAAGAGGGAAAATTGTCAAAATTTTTCAAAAAGAGTAGACTTAATGAGAAAATAGTGCGATAATACTTTTAGTTGCGGTATACCGCAGAGAAAAAGCATATTGAAAGGAGTTCGACATGATTTATTCACAGGAAGTTGAAAAAATGTGCCCAGTTGCTCAGGGTGTTCACCATGGTGCAGCACCTATCCCAGAGGAAGCAAAGTGGGTTCAGGCAAAGGAAGTAAAAGATATCTCCGGTTTTACACATGGTATTGGCTGGTGTGCACCTCAGCAGGGTTGCTGCAAGCTTTCCCTGAACGTAAAAGAAGGTATCATTCAGGAGGCACTGGTTGAGACCGTTGGATGTTCCGGTATGACTCATTCCGCTGCTATGGCTGCTGAGATCCTGCCTGGATTAACTGTTATGGAAGCACTGAACACAGACTTAGTTTGTGATGCGATTAACACTGCTATGAGAGAGCTGTTCTTACAGATCGTATACGGCCGTTCCCAGAGTGCATTCTCCGAGGATGGACTGGCTATCGGTGCAGGTCTGGAAGATTTAGGTAAGGGACTCCGTTCTCAGGTTGGTACTATGTACGGTACTCTGAAGAAAGGTCCTCGTTATCTGGAGATGGCTGAGGGTTATGTAACTGCAATCGCACTGGATGCAGAGGACATGATCATCGGTTATAAGTTTGTAAACCTTGGAAAAATGACTGACTTCATCAAGAAGGGCGATGATCCTAACACTGCTTGGGAGAAAGCTGCCGGACAGTATGGCCGTGTTGCAGATGCTGTGAAGCTTATTGACCCTAGAACAGATGAAGTAATCGAATAATTAGAAAAGGAGGCAAACGAATCATGGCATTATTTGAATCATATGAAAGACGAATCGACCAGATTAACGCTGTATTAAACAGCTATGGTATCTCTTCTATCGAAGAGGCTGAGAAAATTACAAAGGATGCTGGACTTGATGTGTACAATCAGATCAAGGGTATTCAGCCAATTTGTTTCGAGAACGCTTGCTGGGCTTACATCGTAGGTGCTGCAATCGCAATCAAGAAAAACTGCCGCCGTGCAGCTGATGCTGCCGCTGCAATCGGTGAGGGACTTCAATCCTTCTGTATCCCTGGATCCGTTGCAGATACCCGTAAGGTAGGTTTAGGACACGGTAACCTTGGTAAGATGCTGCTCGAGGAGGAGACAGAGTGTTTCGCATTCCTCGCAGGACATGAGTCATTCGCAGCTGCTGAGGGTGCTATCGGTATCGCTGAGAAGGCAAACAAGGTACGTCAGAAGCCTCTGCGTGTCATCCTGAACGGTTTAGGAAAAGATGCTGCTCAGATCATTTCCCGTATCAATGGTTTCACATTTGTTGAGACTGAGTACAACCCATACACAAACGAAGTCAAAGAAGTATTCCGCAAGTCTTACTCTGAGGGACTTCGTGCAAAGGTTAACTGCTACGGTGCAAACTCTGTTCCAGAGGGTGTTGCAATCATGTGGAAAGAGGGCGTTGATGTATCTATCACAGGTAACTCTACCAACCCAACCCGTTTCCAGCATCCAGTAGCTGGTACCTACAAGAAAGAGTGTATCGAGAAAGGCAAGAAGTACTTCTCTGTAGCATCCGGTGGTGGTACAGGACGTACACTGCATCCGGATAACATGGCTGCAGGTCCTGCTTCTTACGGTATGACAGATACATTAGGACGTATGCACAGTGATGCACAGTTCGCTGGTTCTTCTTCTGTACCAGCCCATGTAGAGATGATGGGTCTGATCGGTGCAGGTAACAACCCTATGGTTGGTATGACCGTTGCTGTTGCCGTTGCTGTTCAGGAAGCAGCCGACGCTGGCAAGTTCTAAGAAATGCCTTTAAATAAGGTTTTTTGTGAGTAGTACGTAGCAGTAAATAGGAGTGAAATGTGGGTTAAGTCTACACTACTGCTACACCATAAGTTAATACTAATTACTATAAAGGACTTAGATATTTTATCTAGGTCCTTTTTGATTAAATTATTTTGAAGTCCACCGGTGTACTCTATTTTATATTGACTTCTACATTGTTCAGAAGTAATATAACATTATAATAATACTCGTTACTATAACGAACAATTTTTACAAACAAAGTATTTTAATAGGGAGAGAGAATAATTATTATGAAAAAGATAGTATATATAATTACAGGCATTTGTTTGGCGGGTTTATTATTTTGTAGTTGTATGCGCCAGACGAAAAACGAGAAGGAATATTCTCATGAAA
>CAKRJH010000007.1 GCA_934351255.1 uncultured Lachnospiraceae bacterium | reverse complement strand
ATCATTTGATAAATCTGAATTTTTTGAGAATACGAAATCATAGATTATAGAATTAGATTAGAAAATAATAGAACTTTTGGCAGACATGTAGATTATCTGCATTTTTCTCAGAACACGAACTCCTTTTCCAGGAATTCAAAATCAGAATTTCACATCGCATCGGCAAAAGGTTCGAAAAAGCTCCACTTTGCCTTCGCGCATATTATACCATCCTCACAACTAAAACTCCAGACGCAAAAAGCCACAAAATCAAGGCTTTCTCGCAGCTCTGATTTTGTGACTTTCTTCTTTCTTTTTCGTCATTTTTTACAAGATCAACAACTTGGCTTCATTCTGTTTTTATGCAGCTTTTCAAGTTCATCAAATGCCCTCTTGCTCGATCTCACGAATCAACTCACGAATTACAGACACTTCCTCCTCACACTCGTCCGCGATCTGATCGACCGATTTTCCTTTGAGTAGCTTTTTCTGTACTTGAGACTTCAGTCCCGCTTTTCTTCCTTCTCTCCTCCCATCTTCCCGTTCTTCCTCCCGGATCAGTTGCTCTCTGCGTTCCCAGGTATTATCAATCACTACCATATGTCTCACCTCGTCTCTGCGTTCTATGAGAAAATCCTCTAGGATATGATCGGCGATACAGTCATCTATGGCTTTTTCCACCGCTTGGTTCAGTTCCATTCCCGCATTATGATTTTCTCTGACTCTGCTTACGAATGCTGTGTACTCCCGCAGTACCAGACATTCCTCCAACAGCACAGCACTTTTTCCCGGATTGATGTTATATATTTCACACTTCAGCTCCAGATTCGCCTCCTGCTCCCTGTGGATGAACGAATCTGACAACCGTTGAACTTCATATTCCGGTCTTGGCTCTGTTCCATTATAGAATACCACAAATCGGGGTGATGGCAACAGGATTCTATGTTTTGAAAACAGATCCCTGGATGCCACCAACTTGCGGATCGTATCCGTAAAATAGATCATCTCTCGGAGTGCCATATTCGGATTGTATGTAGACTGGTGCTCCGTAAATGTTATGTCGGACTCTACGATAAACGATGCATCATTCCGGATCGACAGGGATATCCCTTTCTCAATCGTCATGATCTCCACAATTTCCGGATCCGTGTAATGTTTTCCACTCAATGCATTGTACACCTGCAATGCATTTTTCTTGTCTTCCATCAACATACAGAAGACATCACTTTTGTACTCCCTTGTGTTTGCCATAGGCAATCTTCCTCCATTATTTTGCTATTTCAACATGTTTTAACGTTACTTTTGAATGATCAAATGTAAACTTGATCACACCAGAATAAATCATTTGATAAATCTGAATTTTTTGAGAATACGAAATCATAGATTATAGAATTAGATTAGAAAATAATAGAACTTTGGGCAGACATGTAGATTATCTGCATTTTTCTCAGAACACGAACTCCTTTTCCAGGAATTCAAAATCAGAATTTATGAACGACAAAATCTTAAAGCACAATGCGCGGCAGATGCAACGCATCTGGATTTTGGAGTTATATTACGGGCGCGTTCACATAGCGAGCATCCATCTGCCCGGTGCAAGCACCGGTATCTGACGGATCACTATGTTCACTTTTGCCTTCGCGCATATTATATCATCCCCACTCCTTAAACCCCAGACGCAAAAAGCCACAAAATCAAGGCTTTCTCGCAGCTCTGATTTTGTGACTTTCTTCTTTCTTTTTCGTCATTTTTCACAGGATCAACAACTTGGCTTCCTTCTGTTTTTATGCAGTTTTTCAATAACTTAGCAAAATCTCGTTTTCACACAGAGTTACACGTAGCTACCTGTAAAATTCATGCCCCTGCCATTTCATGACCGGTGTCAGCGCACGGTCAAACCATGCCACGGCATCCGGATCGGAATACCGGCGGTCCATAAAATACAGCGCTCCCTGCGATGGATCCTCGCCTTTCAATGCCGCTGCCACAGCCTTCTTCGTCGTCCGGCTCACCGTCACACTGTAATATCTGCCGTTGGATACCGGCGAAAACTGTCCCGGTGCAAAGACGACTTTCTCCACCGTATCGGGAAACTGCGGGCTGTCGACACGGTTCAATATCACGCAGGCCACCAGCAGTCTGCCCCGGTAGCTCTGATCGCCGGCTTCCGCCTCGACGATCCGCTCTAAAATGCGGCGGCTCTTCCTGCTCTCCTGTCTCTTTTTCTTTGCTTTACGGATCACAGCATTCTCCTGCATCACCGCTTTGGATGCCTGAACCGTCTGTGCGTCCTCATTTTCCTGCAATGCTCCCGCCTGAAGATTTTCCAGTTTGGCTGCATCCGCCAAACCGATATGCGCCCTTTCCTGACGGATCGTGTCTGCATATGCCACTCCGGTACTTCCGGTCAGCCCAAGCATGCACACAACACATCCGATCATACAAATAATATATTTACTTCTCAATTCTAATCCCCCATATAACTGCGTATTTCAGTGATATTAGGGATTAGTATGGAAGTTTTTTCATTTTTTATTCTTTTTCTTATATTTGTATTCCAGAAGCACGACCGCCTCGAGTCTGCGCTTCAACACGATCTGTATCTCTTCGTGCTTTGCTATCTGTCCTACCAGGATGGAATGCAGGCCGGCACGGTTTGCGCCCCACACATCCGTAAAGAGCTGATCCCCGACAAACAGGGTCGTCTCAGGCGTGGTTCCCATGATCTCCATGCCCTTCCGATATCCTCTGGCGGATGGCTTGCCTGCCTTATACACATACGGAATACCTACCGCATCCGCAAATGGCCGGACGCGGTAATCCTTGTTATTGGAAATGGCACAGGCCTGCATGCCCATCGCACGAAGTTCCTCAAAGAGTCTGATCGCCCGCGGCGTAGCCGGCTGATCATGCTCGACCAGGGTATTGTCGATATCAAACAATACACCCCGATATCCCTGTTTATAATATGATGCAAAGTCAATATCATAGGTCGACGCGTAGTCTTCCTGTGGAAGTAATTTTCCAAACATAGTCGCTCCTATCCGCGGTGTTTATCCCAGGGTACGACTCAGATTGATCATCTCGATCGCACCGAGTGCACAGTCATAGCCCTTGTTTCCTGCCTTGGTACCCGCTCTCTCGATAGCCTGCTCAATATTGTCTGTGGTAACCACACCGAACATTACCGGAGTCTCTGTCTCCAGAGAGACATTGGCGATGCCCTTGCTGACCTCTGCGCAGACATAGTCATAGTGGCTGGTTGCACCGCGGATCACTGCTCCCAGGCAGATCACTGCATCGTATTTGCCGGACTTGGCCATCTTCTTAGCCACCAGCGGAATCTCAAAAGCACCCGGCACCCATGCCAGATCAATATCATCGTCATTGACACCGTGACGGACCAGTCCGTCCTGCGCTCCGCTCACCAGCTTAGATACGATAAATTCATTGAATCGTGCGGCTACAATGCCGATCTTAATTCCTTCTGCTACTACATTTCCTTCTAATGTTCTCATGATAATTTTCCTTTCTTCAACGTCTTCTTATATACTGCTTTACATGTTACGTCATTTTGTGTCAGCTTCAATTTCGTGCCGCTTTTGCTCTTTTTACTCCTGTGGCAGATTCAGGATATGCCCCATCTTTTCCTTCTTGGTGCGCAGATAAAAGGCATCGTACTTGCCCGGCTCCATCTCGATCGGCACACGCTCGACGATCTCCAGATCATATCCAGCCAGTCCGTATACCTTGGCCGGATTGTTGGTCAGCAGGCGGAGTTTGTGGATGCCCAGATCCACCAGGATCTGCGTTCCGATCGTGTAGTCTCTGGCGTCCTCCGGGAAGCCGAGTTTCAGATTGGCCTCTACGGTATCCAGTCCCTGATCCTGCAGTTCGTAGGCACGGATCTTATTGATCAGTCCAATGCCTCGTCCCTCCTGGCGCATATACAACAGTACGCCGCGGCCTTCTTTGGCAATGCGTTTCATGGCTGCATCATACTGCTGGCCGCAGTCACAGCGGGCAGATCCAAGGGCATCTCCGGTCAGACATTCTGAGTGCACACGGCAGAGCACCGGCTCGCCGTCCGTGACATCCCCCTTGACCAGCGCTACATGGTGCTCGCCGTTTAATTTATTGACATATCCATAGATGGTGAATTCTCCGTATCTGGTCGGCATCTTGGCCTTTGCCACACACTCTACCAGCACCTCATGCTCCTTGCGGTATGCCACCAGATCGGCAATGCGTCCGAAGCGGAGCCCGTGTTCTTTGGCAAATGCCACGAGATCCTCTGTTCTGGCCATCATTCCATCATCTTTCATGATCTCACAGCAAAGTCCCATCGCCTTGAGGCCGGCCAGTTTCATCAGATCCACTGTCGCCTCGGTGTGGCCGTTGCGCTCCAGCACACCTCCCTGTACTGCCTGCAGCGGGAACATATGTCCCGGACGACGCAGATCCTGTGGTTTGATGTCATCCTCTACCATCTTACGCGCGGTGTAGGCGCGCTCGTAGGCTGAGATCCCGGTCGTGGTATCCACGTGATCCACAGACTCCGTAAACGCAGTACAATGATTGTCTGTATTGTTGGCAACCATCGGCTTGAGTCCAAGTTTCCGGACAAATTCTGCGCTCATAGGCATGCAGATCAGGCCTCTGGCCCATTTTGCCATGAAATTGACATTCTCCAGCGTGGCAAACTGTGCCGCGCAGATCACGTCTCCTTCATTTTCACGATCCTCGTCGTCGATCATCACCACGTTTTTGCCCTGGCGGAGATCCTCGAGAATATCCTCAATCTTGTCAAACTGATAACTCATGTTTCCTCCATTCCGAAACGGTTTTCCGTTTCTGTGCTCATCTCTTTCTCTCTTACTGTTCTTTCGTCAGAATCCGTATTCCCGGAGTTTGTCCATGGTCAGTCCGCCGGATCCTTCGGCATGCCCCGTCTCCGGTGCGGTCAGTCCCAGCAGTTTCTCCACATATTTGCCGACCAGGTCATTTTCCAGGTTCACCAGATCCCCCGGATGCCGCAGAAGAAGTGTCGTCTCCGCTCCGGTATGCGGGATGACCGATACCGAAAAGTCATGTTCCCGGACCTTTGCCACAGTCAGGCTGATACCGTCTATCGCCACCGATCCCTTCTCGATGATATAGCGCATCACGTGATCCGGTGCACCGATGCGTACCCAGACTGCATTGTCCTCACGTTCCATGGAAAGGATCGTCCCGGTGTCATCGATATGGCCGGCCACCATATGCCCGCCAAACCGGCCGTCGGCCGCCATCGCCCGCTCCAGGTTCACGCGGCTTCCCCCGTGCAGGCTGCCCAGGCTGCTCCGTCTGAGAGTCTCCGCCATCACATCCGCGGTAAAACATCCCCCCTGCATCGAGGTCACGGTCAGGCACACGCCATTGACCGCAATACTGTCTCCGATCTGCGTCCCCTGCAATACCTTGTCCGCCTGGATCGAGAGCACGGCAGACACCGCTCCCGGCATGACATGTTTGACGGTTCCCATCTCTTCAATGATTCCTGTAAACACCGTCTTACACCTCCTTTGCACACTTTGCTGTGCGATACGTCAGAAGCACATCATCCCCGATCGTCGTGATCTGTGGCTTCCCGAACATCCATGCCTGATCCGGCGAAGTCACACCCTCTCCGGTCACCGGACAATATCTTCCGCTTCCGCCAAAGATCTTCGGCGCAATATACACCTGCACCTCCGACACAATGCCGGCCGCCAGCGCACTGCGGTTCAGTGTACCTCCGCCTTCCAGAAGCACACTGTCGATCCCTCGTTGTCCCAGTTTCTCCATCAGATCCTGCAGATCGATCTGTTCTCCGGACGCATCCGTCCTGGTCCGGATAATATCCACGCCCTTGCGGCGGTATGGCTCCAGACGCTCCTCATCCCGGCAGATCGTCGCCACGGTCAGCGGATAGACATCGGCCGTCTGCACCAGCCTGCTTGTCAGCGGAAGCCGCAGATGACTGTCACAGATGATGCGCACCGGCTGGCTGCCGCCCTCCAGGCGGCAGTTTAACATCGGATCGTCCGCTAGGACTGTCCCGATCCCGGCCATGATCCCGGCCAGACGGTGTCTGGTCTTCTGGACATGCTGTCTCGCCTGAGGTCCTGTGATCCACTGGCTCGCTCCATTGTCACAGGCTATGCGTCCGTCCATCGTCATCGCGTATTTCATGACCACATAAGGAGTTCCCGTCGTAATATAATGGAAAAAGACCGGATTGAGCGCATCGCACTCTTCCTTTAACACATGGGTCTCCACCTCGATCCCGGCATCCCGCAGGATCTGAATCCCTTTGCCGGCCACCAGCTCGTTGGGATCATCCGATCCCACATATACCTTGCGGATCCCATGTTCGATGATCGCCTGGGTACATGGCGGCTGCTTGCCCTGATGACAGCACGGTTCCAGCGTGACATACATCTCTGCCCCACGGGCATCCTCCGTCAATCTGGATAACGCGTGCCGCTCCGCATGCAGCTGCCCATATCTGGCGTGGTATCCCTCTGCAATGACCCGGCCATCTTTGACAATGACCGCCCCCACCAGGGGATTGGGATTCACAAAACCGATCCCCTGTCTGGCCAGTTCGATCGCACGTCTCATATATTGTTCTTCCATACATCCTCCTTCCGAAGCTTGTCATGCTCCCCGCAGTTTTCTATAAAAAAATCCCCGGGTCTCCCCGGGGCTGTCCATGCAACGATAGCAGGTTCTCTCGAACCTGTCATGTGTGTTTTCTCTCATCCAGACTATACTGTCGGCTCCGGAATCTCACCGGATCATGCCATCTGTCTCCAGCATGGCTCGCGGGCTCCCCCGGGATGTATCCCGGAAATACCGCCGGTGGGGAATCTCACCCCGCCCCGAAAACCTGTATTTGATTTTGTACTGGGATCATTATAACCGCCTATGACGGATTTTGCAACCCCTTCTCACGCTCGCGCTGTGCCCGGCTGTACACACAGCCGCAGTAATCCTGGCGATACAGTCCATACTGGGCTGAGAGCCGGATCGATGTCAGATAACCGTTCTTTTTCTTAAAATCCGACACAAGATACGGGATTCCGTATTCCTGTGCCAGACGAAGTCCGATCTCATTGAGTTTGGCGGCATTCTTGTGTGGACTCACCGACAGCGTGGTCGTAAAATAGTCAAAGCCATGCTGTGCCGCATACTGTGCCGCCTGTCTCTGGCGCAGTTCATAGCAGGCAAAACAGCGCTCCCCGCCCTCCGGCACATCCTCGAGTCCGCGGCTGATCTCCCGGAACTTTTCCGGTTCATACGGCCCCTCCACGAAGGAGATCGGATGACGGACCGGGAGTTCCCGGATCAGCCGTTTCTGCTCCTCCACACGGTGTTTGTATTCGTCCACCGGAGAAATGTTCGGATTGTAATAATAAATCGTAATGGAAAAATATTCCGCAAGATAACTCAGACAGTAGCTGCTGCATGGCGCACAACAACTATGCATCAGAAGAGTGGGAACCCTGTGTTCCTCCGTCAGTCTCCCGATCGTCTCATCGAGCTGCCGCTGAAAATTGATCTTTGGCTGATTCATCGTCTCTGTATCCCTCCGCTATGAATCAATTGATAAACGTCGACAATATCATCGTCTGCTCCAACACATGGTGTGTCAGTCCCATCTCATCCAGAAATGGCTGTGGGATCTTCATGAGAAGCCAGCTTCCGGCCAGCCATACCAGGAAAAATGTCCCGACAAATCCCACAAACGCACCGGCCAGCCGGTTGATCAGTCCCACCACAGGGATCCGGTTGATCCAGTTCAGGGACCGCACGACCAACAACAGCACGACCTGCAACACCACAAAACTCACGAGAAAGACACCGCATGTGGATGCCATGTCTGTCATCTGTCCCTCCATGTCCGCTGCCGTCTGGCTGCCCGCGCTGTAAAGCCCGGCGATCACCGCCGCTCCCATCAGAGCCGCTCCCATGGCCACCAGTCTGGCGAGCATCCCCACCAGGCCTCTGGCATACCCCACCGCGGTACACAGCAGCAGAAAGATCAGAAGGATCATGTCCATCTGTCCTGCAAGACTATTCATATCGGATTATAGCAGGACATCGGACATGTCATACAGTCCTGCGCCCCTGCCCTTGAGATATTTGGCGGCAGCCACGGAACCCTTGGCAAATACCGCTCTGGAATATGCCGTGTGCTTGAAGGTGATGACCTCATCCTGTCCCGCAAAGATCACCTCATGGTCTCCCACGATGGATCCGCCACGGACAGCGCTGATTCCCAGTTCCTTCCTGCCTCTCTCCCGGCGCACCTGGGACCGGTCATAGATATATTCAAACTGTCCGTCCATCGCCTCATTGACAGAATCTGCCAGTGCAAGCGCGGTACCGCTCGGAGCATCCAGCTTATGCTTGTGATGCTGCTCCACGATCTCCACATCAAAGCCTTCCACACAGAGCTTCTGGGCTGCTTCTTTCAACAGTTTCATCAGAAGGTTGATACCCAGTGACATGTTGGCGGACTTGAGAACCGCTACCTTCTCACTGCAGGCCTTTAAGTTGTCGATCTGCTCCTCAGACAGCCCGGTGGAACACTCCACGATCGGTGTCTGTGTCTTCACTGCATAGGCAAGAGTCGCATCCACTGCCTTTGCGGATGAAAAATCGATGATCGCATCTGCCTTGACATCGCAGTCCTCAATCTTTGCAAACACCGGGTATGTATTGTGTCCATCGTCAAACGGATCGATTCCGGCAACAATCTGAATGTCCGGATCCTCTGCTGCGATCCCTGTGATCATCTGTCCCATACGGCCATTGCAGCCTACCATAATAATATCTGTCATGTCTTCTTCCTCCTGTCGTATTTTTGATTATATTGTATCGTCTTTCTCCAGTTCAATGCGGGAGATGATGTTGGCATACGGTACCAGCTCCTCCGGCAGAGACTGGCCGGTCAGAACCAGTTTGGTAAAGTCATCACACATCTCGATCAGCTGGATGATATCTTCCAACGTCAGGATATCAAGGTCGATCAATCCCAGCACCTCATCCAGCACCAGCACATCGCACTCTCCTGTGTCGAGTACCTTCTTGGCAAAGTTAAATCCGTTGAGAATGTTGAGTTTCTCCTCCTTCTTCTGGGATTCCAGAAGATCCGCGTAGGAGTTGTCATCCTTCTCAAAGCGGAACAACTTGATATCCGGTTCCAGTTTGCCTAGGAATGAAAATTCCTCCGCATCCTTTCCTTTCAGAAACTGAATGATGATCGCGGTCTGTCCACTGCTGGCAGCGCGGATGCACTGTCCGACGGCGGCGGATGTTTTTCCTTTTCCATTTCCATAATAGACCTGTACTATCTTATGATCCATTGTTTTCTCCTTTTTACCCCAAAATGGCGGTCACTACCTGGGCAGCTCCCGCCATTTTACCATATTTATCCACAAAAATCTACTGGATTTGTGCGATGGCAAGCTCTTCCATCTCCGGCACACGCAGAAATTCCAGTTTGCTCACAGATACTTCATAGGCTACTCTCTTCTCGTACTCATCCTCGCCGATGCGCTTCTGGTACTCCCTGCTCTGGATGCGTCCCCAGATCTGCACATGCGCTCCCACCTCAAACTGCTGGGCATATCTGGCATTTCTTCCCCAACAGATACATGGAATATAGTCTGATTTGCCATAAGGACGGTTGACTGCCAGCAGGACATCCGCAATCTCTCTTCCCAGAGGGGTTTTGCGGTAAACCGGAGCCTTGCACACATAGCCATCCAGAAAGATGGCATTGGGATTCTGATGCTCGGTCTCCCATTCCGGCAGCGCTGTCTCAGAGATCTGTACTTCTCGGGCAAACACGGACAATACCAGTCTGTTGTGATTCTCCTCGTGACGATTGTAAGACCTGAACTGTCCCTGAGCCATCAGATAGAGTCCCTGCAGATTCCTGCCCACATCGAGAAGCCTCTCGGATACCATCACCGGAATGGTGTCACTGGATCCGCTCAGCCGGCAGACTTCGATGTCGACCACATAGAAATTCTCTCCGTATACTTCATGACTGTAGCGGAAATCGCTGACCACCTGTCCTGCAATGGTTACATGATTGTTTGTAAATACCTTATCCAACATGATACTTTTCCTCCTTTAGTTCCTTGTATCTATATTCATTTTTTCCAAATGCTAGAACTATTATGCGCCAGGAAAATGATTTGCGGGACCCTGTCCGTGAAACAAACTTCGACTTGTTCGGCCATGGATTTACGCTCTTCGTCTCCAATATTTACTTGTTATTTGTTCGCTGCATTCCTCTTGGCACGGAAACGCATCGTAGAATCCAGGATCTTCTTGCGGATCCGCAGATTCTCCGGCGTGATCTCCAACAATTCATCGGTGTCAATATACTCCAGCGCTTCCTCCAGGCTCAGGATCTTTGGCGGTACCAGCTTCAGGGCATCATCTGCCGCAGAAGAACGGGTGTTGGTCAGATGCTTTGTCTTGCAGACATTGATCTCAATATCCTCTGTCTTGGCACTCTGTCCAATGATCATGCCTCCGTAAACCTTCTGTCCGGGACCCACAAACAGAGTACCACGCTCCTGGGCGATAAACAGACCGTAGGTAACGGTCTCTCCGTCCTCAAAGGCGATCAGGGATCCCTGCTTACGGTACTCGATATCTCCCTTGTATGGGCCGTACTCCTCAAACGTTGTGTTCAGGATTCCGTTACCCTTGGTATCGGTCAGGAATTCTCCACGATAGCCGATCAGTCCACGGGATGGAATCAGAAATTCCAGACGGGTATATCCTCCGCCAATGTCTGACATGCCCTGCAGTTCTCCCTTTCTGGCAGACAGCTTCTGGATGACAGCTCCGGAAAACTCGTCCGGCACATCCACAAAGGCACGCTCCATAGGCTCCAGTTTCTTTCCTCTCTCATCCGTCTGATACAGCACTTCCGCCTTAGATACGGCAAATTCATAGCCCTCACGGCGCATATTCTCGATCAGGACGGACAGATGCAGTTCGCCTCGTCCGGACACCTTAAATGCATCCATGTTCTCAGTCTCTTCCACGCGCAGACTGACATCTGAGTTCAGCTCGGAGAACAGACGGTCACGCAGATGACGGGATGTCACGAACTTTCCTTCTTTGCCGGCCAGCGGACTGTCATTGACCATGAAATCCATGGAGATCGTCGGCTCTGAGATCTTCTGGAATGGGATCGCCACCGGATTCTCCGGGGAGCACAGGGTATCTCCGATGTGAATGTCCGACATACCGGAAATCGCTACGATGGATCCCACGCCGGCCTCTGTGACCTCGACTTTGTTGAGGCCCTCAAACTCATAGAGTTTGCTGATGCGGACACGTTCATGCTTGTTGATATCGTGGTGGTTGACGATCACCACATCCTGATTGACACGGACTGTTCCGTTGTCGACTTTGCCGATTCCGATCCGGCCGACATACTCATTGTAATCTATGGTGCTGATCAGCACCTGGGTTCCTGCATCCGGATCTCCCTCCGGCGCCGGAATGTAGTCCAGGATCGTATCGAACAGGGGCACCATGTCTGTCCCCTTCTCCTCAGCGCTGTATGAGGCAATTCCCTCTCTGGCAGATGCAAAGATGAACGGACAGTCTAACTGTTCCTCATTGGCATCCAGGTCGATAAACAGTTCGAGGATCTCATCGACGACCTCGTTGGGACGTGCCTCCGGACGGTCAATCTTATTGACGCAGACGATAACCGGAAGATCCAGTGCCAGTGCATGCTTGAGCACAAACTTGGTCTGAGGCATCGCCCCCTCAAATGCATCGACCACCAGGATAACGCCATTGACCATCTTGAGCACTCGCTCTACCTCGCCACCGAAATCTGCATGTCCCGGGGTGTCAATGATGTTGATCTTGGTGCCTTTATAATTGATCGCTGTATTCTTGGACAGGATCGTAATGCCGCGCTCACGCTCGATATCCCCGGAATCCATGACACGCTCTGCCACCTCCTGATTGGAGCGGAACACGCCGCTCTGCTTGAGCAGCTCATCCACGAGCGTGGTCTTGCCGTGGTCTACGTGGGCAATGATTGCTATGTTTCTTACGTCTTCTCTCTTGATGTTCATGTCTCTTTACCATGCCTTTCTTCTCTATGGTTCTTTCGTGGGATCATCCGTGGCTGTCGGCTCCGGCGTCGGTGTGTTGTTCTCCGCAGATACCGGAGTCAGCCGTACTGTTATCATATTGGTGGAGGCCAGTGTGAATCCGTTGCGTTCATTGATATGAACCTGCAGAACGTGTTTTCCTTCCTCCAGATCCTTACAGTTAACATATGCGGTAATATCGCTGTCATCCAGTGCAGCCAGTGCCTCTTTGCCACCGCGCACCGTCAGTTTGACGGTGTTCATTTTTCCGGAGACCCTTGCTTTATATCCATCCGGAACATTCAGGAATTGAATGTCTCCGGCATCCACCGTAAAACGTTTGGTCTCCAGTTTGTCTATGGAGATCTTCAATGAAATCTGGGTATACCCCTCAAGCACCGTCAGTCCGGTATCCATCAGGTAATCCTGTGCCGAGATATTCTGCTCGACGGAACCGGTATCGGACCGCATTCCCTCTATGCTGACCGGAATCTCCAGTTCATCCATGGCCGCCAGCGATGCGGTGTCTCCCGCCACAACGATCTCCTCCGGCGAGCATTCTACGCCTACATATTCGTAGCCGTCGGCAGGCTGTCCGGTCACCTTGACCTTGACCTTCAGGCTCTTGGTCTGAAGGAATCTGACTCTGACGCGCACCTTTTTGACACTGAAGCTAAGGGTGTTGGATTTCACTTCCTCGCCCTTGGCATCATATGCCTTTGGCACCACACTCCTGACCAGATCTTCACTGGCTCCATCCACATTGACGGTCACCTTCACACTCTCAATCTCTCCGATGGCGGATTCTCCACCTGTCAGTTCGATCATATTGGGCTTGGAAACGGTCTCTCCGACACTATATCCATCCGCCGGCACCCCTTCCGTCTCCACATCTACCCGGATCTGCTTCTTGGCCATCTCCTCCAGGGAGACCTTCAATACCTGGTTACATTCTACCTTTACCTCGGAGGAGATGGATTTTTTCAGGCTTGCCACCACATTGACAGCATTGACCGTCGAGAGCTGCGACAGATCTGCCACAGCCCTGATATCATGCTCGTCGAGCCGGTCGATCACGCTCTTTTTGCCGGTGACCACCACCGAAGCGGTGTCTCCTTCGATCACCTCGTAGACTTTATTGACGGAAATCAGCGAGTCCTCATTGATCGTCTGCACCGGAACGACCAGCGTCTTGCTCCGCGTCGGATCCTCAATGTTGATGATCAGTGTCCAGACGACCATGGCCACCACCAGTGCCAGCAGTTTCAGGCCGATATTATTCAGAAGGATCTGCCGTGAAAACCGGCTTTTTTTCTCTGTCTTCATCTTCGTCCTCCCTTCTATCCCTGTGCCTTATTCCTGCGGATGTTCTTCCACAGGCTCTTCTGGCTGCGGTTCTCCGATGCTTTGCCCTGGAACTGTGTCAGGTGCCATCGAAGGATATCTACATCCAGATTCCGATGCAGCTTGCCTCCGACCGCCACAGAGATCGATCCCGTCTCCTCCGACACAATGATCGTCAGACTGTCGCTGACTTCACTGATCCCCACACCGGCGCGGTGTCTGGTACCCAGGTCTTTGGACAGACGCATATTGTCTGACAACGGCAGATAACATGTCGCCGATACAATACGGTCTCCGCGGACAATGATCGCACCATCGTGAAGCGGTGTATTGTGCTCAAAGATATTGATCAGAAGCTGACTGCTGATCACGGAATCCAGATTGATTCCGGTTCTCTCATATTCGGACAGGGAAATCTCCTTTTCGAGGACGATCAATGCCCCTGTTCTGGCCTTTCCCATCTCCACAGATGCCTTGACCAGCTCATTGATCGAGCGGTCAGACAGCCGTCCCTGCTTTTCTTTCTGGTCTTCCAGTGAAAAGATATTGGCCACCGCGGTACGTCGTCCAAGCTGTTCCAGTGCGGTGCGAAGTTCGGGCTGGAACACGATGATCAATGCCGTGATTCCCAGCGCCAGTGTCTTCTCAAAGATCCACGTGATCACACTCATCCCCAGCGCATAGGCAATGATGTAGAACGCAAATAACACAACGATTCCCTTCATCAGTGTCCACGCCCTGGTCCTCTTCAACCATAAACTGATGTGATATATGGTAAATGCCAGGATCAGGATCTCCAGCACGTCAATCACAGAGATATCAGGTGGATACAGATTGTAGATATATTTCATAAACATGCTGCGCAATGCTGTCATGATTCCTCCTGTCTGTGCTGGGTCTGCTGTTGCTTATTCTCCGCTCTGGAACGGAACCGGTTCTCTCCAAACAGATGTGCATTAAAACGCTTGATCTGTTTGTCGGCTGCCGACACACTCATCTTCGGCACGGCTTTTACAAAATAATAATACTCATCATCCTGGAACTGCAGCTGCTCGGCGCCCGCATAATTCAGACTCAGCCGGAACAACTGGATCACCCATACGATCAGGGTGCTAAGTGTGATCTGCACGATCAGCGGCATCGTCTCCATCCCAAGATCCGCTGTGTAATTGGCGATCAGGAACAGAAGCACCATAAGCACGGCACCTGCCACATAGGAAATCTCCCGCGCATAGGAGAAGTTCTGTGTGCGGATGATAAACACAACGATCAGCACCGCCACAAAGATCGCCAGTGTCCAGAAAAACTGTCTGTCTTCAAAAAACTGGTCGATCACCTGATGATACAGAGTCAGATGATCCCCGGATGCCGTGGCGAGGACATCCACCGTCCCCTCAAGGAACTGATAGACAAAGATGCCGCAGCAAAGCGGCACTGCTGCCACCGGATACCCTGTCAGCCCCAGAAATAAAGGCAGCACATACGGGATCCTCCATGCAAACAATAGCGGAGTGATCAGGATCAGCATCCCGTATTTCGGCGAAAACTGCAAATAGACAAAATACAAAAACGCACAGACCAACAGAAAGGTAACTGACAGAACGACCGATACGTGGTAGATCTGGACTGCCACCAGTCCGGCTGCCATAAATGCCCAGATCTCCATAGGAAGAAATACGGCAAGCGCTGCCAGGATCAGCGTCACATACCATGGCTTTGCCTGCGGATTATATCCCAGGCTCTGATTGATCGTGCCAAAGATCATCAGACAGAGGAGCAGTCTCAGCAGAGGCTGGACTATCTTGGTGTGTCTGTCATAGAAATCCAGCAGACGATCCCTGAGCATCAAGATCACTTTCATGCGCCTGTCCCCTCCTTACTCTCCTGTCCAAACTGCTGCAGCTCTTCCAGCATCAGGACATATTCTTTCTGGACCCGGTCAATCCTCTGATATCTCTGGCTGTAGATCACGATACCAAAGAAGATACATCCGATCATGACCAGAATATAGATGGCAAGCACTGCCATGATAAAGGCGGAAATATCCTCCACCCTCACCGCAGAGGACCAGCTGTCTATATAGTATAGCCCAAACAGGATCAATAAAATCAGATATCCTGCCGTATAGCTGGCAATCACCTTGAGCACATGGCTGCGCACATAGTCCCAGCGGAAATAACTGCCTCCGTTTTGCACCTGCTCCAGATTCTTTTCCTCGAAGACAGCCAGCTTGGTCATCTTACAGATCTTCTCTTCACTTACCATGGTCTGCCTCCTTTTGTCACAATAATCTTAGTTTATTCTAAACCAAGAAATCTCATCTGTAAACCGCCCAGCTCGAATTGACACCCGTCGTACACACCTTTTCTCCTCCAACACCGTCCCGGTTTCCTGTTATTCTGACAGAACATACGTCAGGGAATTGTCTGTAAAAAACGTATTGGCATTGTACAGATACAAAACATCCGTCACTTCTTCCGCCTCGATCAGTTCCTGAACATCTTCATAATAATACCGCGGATCCACCACCACGATTTCCTTGAAATACGGTGTCAGAAACGGAATAAAGCAGTTCGCATAGGAGTCCTTAAACATCAGAAGCACCCTGTCGCTGTCCACGGCATTGGCAATCTTGACCAGACTGTGGTTTCCTCCCAGGAACACCCCGTAGGCACTTTTGGAAGACAACAGCTTCGGTTCGTACAGGCTGGCAGACTTCCTCTGCTCCTGTACATAATTGACTACGCTGTCAACTCCGTTCTTCGGGAAATAGATCTGAATGTTCTCTTTTGCATTTGCGCACATTCCACTCTTGTATGATAATTGTCCCCTGAAATCATCGCAGACATTCTGCGCGGTATACTCCACCTGACCCGGATCGAGGTTCATCATGCGCAGGGTCTTTTCCGCTGCGGCATATGCTCCCGCGGTCGTCCAGTGATGATCGGTGTGATAATATGCCTTCTGACCCAGTTTGGTAAGTTCCCCGCTGACATCGACCGGCGTCACCCCCATATCTGTCACATCCCGGTACAACCGGTCAATATACTCCTTCTGATCTGTCACCGATACTCCGGATGGCAGATCGTCCCTGAGGGTCTGCACTGCGGTGGGTGCGATCAGCATGTATTGTTTCAGATCCGGATTCTTTTGACAAAACTTGCGGAGTCCGTTCATTTTTTTCTGATGGCTTCCGGTATCATACGGTGAAAACTGCTCCATCAATTCCTGATGTCTTCCCAGATAGATACCCTGGGATTCCCGCTTTCCCACAGCGACAGACAGATCGGAACGGATCCGTACAAAGAGATCGCGCAGAGGAAACTGATCATCCACAAACTGATCCCATTTTTTTTCAAATGCACCGGACAGGATATCCTCTTTGTCAAGGTTGGGTCTCTGCGTCAGGATACGGTTCTCTGTCGTAGAGAGTCCATGCTTTGGTGCCACCAGAAATCCGGCAAAAGCGACTGCCAGGATTCCGGTCATCATCCCGGCCATCGCGCCGGAAAATCTGTGTTTTTTTAGGTTTTTTCGATTCATTGTTCTCATCCCTGTCTCTAAAATCTGAAATATAAAAATGGATTATAGGTGTCTGACACCAGGCAGGCAGTGATAACCACCCACAGCACAGCATTGATCATGACTGCCACCGCCGGAGCCGTCCGGATCTGACGCTGGAACAGCCGGTATACCCGGTCGGTACAGCACACGATCGCCGCCGCCAGGATCAGACCGTAACTGCGCAGATAATACAGGCTCTGTGCATCCACAACCACACCGCTGCTGCCAAACAGGTTCCCCATATACTGCAGTGCCGATGTCAGATTCGGGCTCATAAACAGTACCCATCCAAGCACCACCAGAAACATCGTGTACAGATTGCGCAGCATGCGCGGACATGTTTCCAGGTATCTGCCATATACTCTTTTTTCCAGAAGCAGAAGGATTCCATAATAGAGTCCCCAGCACAGGAAATTGTAACTGGCGCCATGCCAGAGTCCGGTGAGCATCCAGACGATCATAATATTGAACACATGTCTTAGGGCACTGACCCGGTTGCCTCCCAGCGGGATATAAACGTATTCCCGGAACCAGGTTCCCAGCGTGATATGCCACCTCCGCCAGAATTCCGTCACCGATCCGGACAGATACGGATAGTCAAAATTCTTTGGAAACTCAAAGCCAAACATGTGTCCAAGACCGATCGCCATATCAGAATATCCGCTGAAATCAAAATAGATCTGCAGGGTGTAGGCAATCGCACCGATCCACGCCGTACACATGCCCCTGTCCGCACTGTCAATCGACTGGATGGCCGTGGCAAGTTCCCCGACCTGATTGGCCAGAAGAACCTTTTTTGCCAGTCCCTTGGTGAAATACTCCGCACCGATCCCGAACCGGCTCCAGGACATGGTCCTGGTGCGAAGCTGTTTTTCCATGTCGATATACTGCACGATCGGTCCCGCGATCAACTGTGGAAACATCGTAATGTACAGCGCAAAATCCAGCGGATTCTTCTGTGCGCTGACGCGCCCCCGGTAGACATCGATCACATAGGACAATGCCTGAAAGGTGTAGAAAGAAATTCCGATCGGCAGTGCGATCTGCACTCCCTTCAGATGCAGGATGGACAGTGCAAACCCCAGATACTTAAAAAAGAACAGCAAAAACAGATTCACACACACCGCCAGCACCAGATAATATGTCCTGAGCCGTGTTCCTCTCCGGCTTCCTGCAATATCCAGACCGACAAAGTAATTAAATCCCACGCTCAACAGCATCAACAAAATGTAAACCGGCTCTCCCCAACCGTAAAAAAACAGACTGGCCAACAACAGCACGGCGTTTTTCAGTCTGCCAGGTGCCAGATAATATGCCGTCAGCACCACCGGCAAAAAAAGAAATAAAAAATTCAAACTGCTAAATATCATGACCGCATCCTACCTGTGTTTTTTCTCAATCATTTGTTCAAAGTGCTTCTGCCATATCCGGGCATCCTTTCCCACGCCGAAGAACAGATATTGTCCCTTCTGTTCGATCACGGCCTGCTCCAGCAGCCCCATCTGTTCTGTCCCATAGCCGGAAAAACTCTTTTTCTGTACAGCCAGACGCCGCTGTACGGCCTCCTCACACTGCTCCATCTCATCCTGCGACGCCGTCTTTACGATCAGCATCTCCTGTACAGACATATGCTCGCCCGGCACATATAAAACAAATCCATCCACATCCTCAGACTGGATGCCGTAGTATTTGCGCAGTCCATTGCTATCCGAGCGTGAGATCTCTCCATCGGAAGTATCCGGAACAATCCGGCTCTCAAACTTTTTTATCGACACATCTGCATACTGCCCGGGACCGGCCACATGCACCAGAAAAGCCAGCATGCAAAGCAGCATGATATATTTTCCTATTCTCATCATCACATCAAACTCCTCATGTGGGAGCATTACCGCTCTCATATTCCATAGTTCACAGCAGCCCGGCTTTCTGCACAAGCATTGTCAGCCATTTCGGGTAATACTGATATCCCGGATGGATGCCGTCCGGTTCATAATAGTCCTCTTTGCCGGTCAGTATCGGTGTGGAATTGACAAACGGGATCTGATACTTTCTGCACATTGCGATCAGTTCCCGGTTATACCGGTCCACACGTGCCAGCGCCGGTTCCTTATTGACCGCATGCTTCCGGATCGGCGTGATCGCACAGACATAGAGCTGCACACCCGGCAGATGCTTCTGCAGATTCTCAAGCATCTTATGATAATCCTTTGCGAACTGCTTTGCATCTTTCTGATAGTAGGTCATATCATTGATCCCGAATATCGTAAATACCCTCTCGGGTTTCAGACGGATCGTCTTTTTGACCAGATCCTTTGTATTATTGACACATACGCCACGCAAAAAGACGATCTCATCCGGATACAGAATGCTGAAATCATCAATGGCCTCGACCATGGAGTCCCCAAGGATCACACTGTCCTCCAGCAGCTTCTTGAGCTTTCCCGTCTTCAGGGGATGCGTTCTCCACATGGTACACTGTTCATCCGGCAGGACGCCCTCCGGGGAATAGGTCGTCCCTTCCCGGTACAGCCCCGGCACAGCCGCAGATGACACCTGTGGCTGTGCGGCCGGCGTCGGAGTCGCCCAGGCAGCGTCAACCTTCTTTTTTGCATCTTCCACCGATGTCTCTCCCATCTCTTCGAGTCGGGAACGTCCCTCTTTTACATCATGGTCTTTGGTCCGGTACGTCATCCCCTCATTGATTCCCCAGACCGTTCCTCCAAGGATCATCAGGACCAGGATGACCAATACGATTTTAATTTGTGATTTCATTGCTTTTCTTCCTTTTTCTTAAAAATCCTTTTCTATATTGCATCCGTTGCGGCCATCTGTAAAGAGAGAACTTTTAATATAAAGACATTTTAAAGAAGTTAACATTTCCCACGGATGATTAAGATTTTTTTACAGGTATTACAGTTTCTTAAAGATTCTCTGCAGCGAACTGCTGGCGGTACTGCCTCGGAGTCAGACGATACTGTTCCCGGAAGACACGGTTAAAGGTTCTCTGACTCTCGAATCCTGCATCCAAAGCAATGTCTGTAATAGAATGATCCGTGTAGCGCAGCATCGTCTCCGCAGCCTTTAGCCTCACTCCATTGACATACTGGTTAAAATTGCGGTGGAACGTGGATGTGATCATGCGTGACATGGTGTATGGGCTGTACCCAAGATCGTGCGCCATCCCCGTCAATGTGACCGGCTCACGGTAATGTGCGGAAATATAGGAAACCATCCGATAGACCATATCCTGGCCGGTCAGGGCGCTCTTTTCCACCATCTCATATAATGGAAGACACTGCGCCAGGATGATCGTGACAAATGCAAGCTGGAGTGCCCCCTGATCGGTCTGTTGGAGCCGTTTCAGGGCATACGGGATATCGGGGTGTACTTTTTCCCGCGGAATCACCGGGTCGACCGGACAGCTGCTGTCAAGCGTCGAGATGAATGTCCCGCACAGTTCCGGAGCGATCAGCAGGTAGACCGACCGGTTCTTTCCCTCACTAAAACACTGGTACGAATGGATCATTTCCGGCACGATCATGGCGAAGTCGCCCTGTTCCATATGAAACAACTTCTGTCCCATGCCGATCTCCAGCGTGCCCGAAGTCACGTAGACGCACTCAATCTCACGGTGCAGATGCGGTCCCACATGGGAGGATCTTCTCACGAATATGTCCACAAGTTTTTCCTTATTTTCAAACGCAGGTATCATTTTTTCGATCCTTTCTTTTTGTCATGCGCAAGATTTGGCTACTTTTCTCCACTCTTTGGCAAGTATTATACATGGCTTTGGGTTATGATGCAATCGTAAACAGAAAACAGAAGCACAACCGGAAAGGAGGACGCCAATATGTTCAAGAATATCAGAAACTTCTTTGCAGAGGCAGTCATGGTTTACCAGGCAGTCGGCATCAACGGCATGTACTTAAAGTAATCAACTGACCCGGCATAAGAAAAGAGAAAACAATGGAATCAAAAAATGAGGAATAACCTCCGGCTATGGCAGAAGAAGGCACGCCATAGGACGGAGGTTATTTTCATGAAAACAATATTTCGTCTACCCACTCGGGATGCAGACAGCCCTCTCGCTGATAGACCGCGATGCCTCCGGCATCACTGCTGCGGTCCGTAAAGGTCGGGAACAGAAATCCACTCTGCGGCAGTGCAGGCTCATAGTCCCCATCGATCGCACAGACCACACAGATCAGAAATTCATAGACTTCCTCAGACTCCCACTGGCTCTGTTTGTCCATTCCTTTCAGGGGCACATCATAGGCCCCGTGAAAGACATAGATGCCATAGGGATCCGTGCTGCGGTATCTGGCCGCCACATATTCATAGAAGGTGTACATCAGTGCATCGTTCTTGAGGGCACACTGCTTCATCGCAAGCATCAGCCTGCGGATCCCGCCGGAAGCCCGGTGTTCCCTGTCATATCGGTGATCGATCAATTCCTCGTTCGTCCGTGCAAACGGCACGGCCTTGGCCATCCCGAGATGCTTCTGCTTCTCCGCCTCGGTAAGCCCCTTAAAACTGACATTAAAACTGTCAATGAGTTCTCCATTCTCATCCACATAGGCTCCCGCAATCCTGGAAAAACAGTTGCGCTTCAGCGTCATCCGGCGCGTCAGTTCCAGCATATCTTCTCTGTTGATCTTCATCGCAAGAAAAACAGATAGCTCACCATTGCATTGTTGGAGAGATCACCTGCTCTGGTGGCAAAGAGAAAGCGCACGATAAACAGTGCCGTGGCAACTGCCCATGGAATCAGCACAAACAAAAAGACTTCCTTCATACTGTGGCTGCGGATGATAAAATATACCAGTCCGGCGATATAAGCCAAAAGCGCCGCAACAGAACATAAAAATACAACGATCTCCGCGGAAACACTGCCCTCTTTGATGATCGCCACCACATTGGAAATGCTCAGGAAGCACAGAAATGACCCGAGCCATCCCCAGATCAGGCCTCCCAGCAGTAAGATTGCATCTCGTAACACTCTTTTCATGAATGTATTCTCCCTTCTGATTGTTTACCTTTTAATAATTTATCATGAAACCCTTCTGAAAACAATATAAAACATCTTCTCATTAATTATAAGTAAATTCGTCATAATTCTATTGATTTTCAAGAAATTATTATATATACTTTTAACTTGAGAGCATAGTCAGGCCTGTGCATCTCGAGTACGAAGCTAATAATTTTAGAAAAGAGGTAAAAAAAATGGCAAATGTTGATTTAACTAAGTATGGCATTACTGGTGCAACAGAAATCGTTTACAACCCTTCTTATGAATTATTATTCGAGGAGGAGACCAAGGCTGGTCTCGAGGGTTACGAGGTAGGACAGGAAACAGAGCTTGGCGCTGTTAACGTTATGACAGGTATCTATACCGGTCGTTCTCCTAAAGACAAGTACATTGTCGTAGACGAGAATTCCAAGAACACAGTATGGTGGAATACTCCTGAGTATCCAAACGACAACCATCCTATGACAGAAGATGTATGGGCAAAGGTTGTTGACATCGCTAAGAAAGAGCTTTCCGGCAAGAGATTATTCGTCGTTGATGCTTTCTGTGGTGCAAACGCTGACACACGTATGGCAGTTCGTTTCATCGTAGAGGTTGCATGGCAGGCACATTTCATCAAGAACATGTTCATCCAGCCTACTGACGAGGAATTAGCTTCTTTTGAGCCGGATTTCATGGTTTACAACGCTTCTAAGGCTAAGGTAGAGAATTACAAAGAGTTAGGTCTGAACTCTGAGACATGTGTCGCATTCAACACCACAAGCAAAGAGCAGGTTATCATCAATACATGGTATGGTGGTGAGATGAAGAAGGGTATGTTCTCTATGATGAACTACTTCTTACCACTCAAGGGCATGGCTTCTATGCACTGCTCCGCAAACACCGATATGAACGGTGAGAACACCGCAATCTTCTTCGGTCTTTCCGGAACAGGAAAGACTACCCTTTCCACAGATCCTAAGCGTCTGCTGATCGGTGATGATGAGCACGGCTGGGATGACAACGGCGTATTCAACTTCGAGGGTGGATGCTACGCAAAGGTTATCAACCTGGATATCGAGTCCGAGCCGGATATCTACAACGCAATCAAGAGAAACGCTCTGTTAGAGAACGTTACTGTTGATGCAAACGGCAAGATCGATTTTGCAGATAAGACTGTTACCGAGAACACTCGTGTATCTTATCCAATCAACCACATCAAGAACATTGTAAAGCCTATCTCTTCTGCTCCTGCAGCAAAGAACGTAATCTTCCTGTCAGCAGATGCTTTCGGCGTACTGCCTCCAGTATCTATCCTGACTCCTGAACAGACTCAGTACTACTTCTTATCTGGTTTCACAGCTAAGTTAGCAGGTACCGAGCGTGGAATCACCGAGCCAACCCCTACTTTCTCCGCATGTTTCGGACAGGCATTCCTGGAGTTACATCCTACCAAATATGCTGAGGAACTTGTTAAGAAGATGGAAAAGAGCGGTGCAAAGGCATACCTGGTTAACACAGGATGGAATGGAACCGGCAAGCGTATCTCCATCAAGGATACCCGTGGAATCATCGACGCTATCTTAAGTGGTGCGATCAATGAGGCTCCTACAAAGACCATCCCAATGTTCAACTTTGAAGTTCCTACCGAGCTTCCTGGTGTAGATCCAGCCATCCTGGATCCTCGCGATACTTACGCAGATGTTGCTGACTGGCAGACAAAGGCAGAAGACCTGGCTGCAAGATTCGTCAAGAACTTCTCCAAGTACGAGGGTAATGAGGCTGGTAAGGCTCTGGTTACTGCTGGTCCTCAGCTGTAATTATTTTCCTTCACTCTTTGATCTTAGATCACCAAAGGGGTACCGCATATGCGGTACCCCTTTTTTACTCATCAAATCCAAAATCCCGGTAATCTGCCGGCAGATAGCGGTGGTAGGTAATGTGTGCCCCCTCATCCTTCAGGCAGTAATAATACGGATCCAGCGGATCATCCAGAAAACGGATGGACAGATCAAACTCTCCATGCGTTGCCGGACTGATCTCCACCTGTTCGCTGTGACTGCGAAACAGTGCGATCACCTGCTCCATGGTGCATCCATGCTTGGATACCAGCCGGATCAGTTCCTCAATAAACCGGGATCCGTCCTTTGTCCCATGGACATAGTCATTGCCCTCCTCCGTCACTTCCAGACAGAAGCGGTCTCCTTTCCGGGTAACCCCCGTCTTTCCCAGCGGCCCCGGGATCTGCTGTGGCATCTGCTCCAGACGTGTCATCATCTCCGCCGCAGTATCCTGTCCCCCGAAGAAATGATTCAGGGTCGTCAGCGGATAATAAAACCGTATCTTTTCCTTCATATACCCCAATTTGGCCTGTTCTTCCAGCACCATATCGGTCAGATTGCGTTCTAACTGTTCATAGCCTGTCATAAATCATCTCATCCCTTTTATTAGATTTTATGCAATGTAATGCGATATGCAGTACTAAGATTATACGCCCCTTTTTCTAAAAGTTGAATAGTTCCGCCATGTAGTTGAACAATTTTTTCAACAATAGACATGCCAAGTCCGGAACCATTGTTCTGCGTCCGGGCTTTCTCCCCCACAACAAACGGATGAAAAATACTCTCTCTCATCTCATCCGGAATGCCACAGCCATCGTCTCCGATAATGATATCCACGCTCTGCGACTCCTCAAACAATGCTACAAAGATCCTGCCGCCCTGTTCATTATGTTTCATAGTATTGTTGATGATATTCTCAAAGACACGTTGAAACTGCTCTTGGTCAAGCTGGCACATGACCGGCGTATCCGGAATCTCGATGTCCATTGCAAAACCTGCGTCATCCAGATCACTGTATCTGGATGCGAGATAGGCTTTCAGGTACTGGCTGACATCGACCGGCTTCACCTCCATCCGAAAATTCGGGTGTTCGAGTCGGCTGTACTCATAGAAGGAATTGGTCAGACTGGACAATACTTCTGCACGGCGGCAGATACTCTCCAGATACTCCTTTTGTTTCTCCGGGCCGACCAGTCCGTCGATGATCGCCCTGGCATATCCGGAGATCACTGTCGTCGGCGTCCTCATATCATGGGAGAGATCCGCCAGCATGGTCTGACGCTCCGCTTCCATCTTCTGCCGTTTCTGCTCCGACTCAGCCAGTTTCCTCTGCATGCGGTTAAAACTCTCACACAGTGCTTCCAGTTCCTTTGGCCCCCGGTAATCCAACGGCTTGATCGACACTCCCTGTGCCACATCTCCCATCGCATGTCGCAGGATATTCATCGGACGTATGCATCGCTCCCGCAAGCGGAGAGCAAACAAAAACATGACCAGAACAAGCTGCGTCAGAAAGACTGTGACCACGATAAACTGTTTGATGTGCGTGATCCGGGCATCTGTGACTTTGCCCCTGCCCATATAGATCAGATACCGTTTCTGCCCGTTCCTGGTCTGATAGCCCCATTTGCGGATGTGCAGTCCGTCTGCTGTGTAGCCGGAAAGGTACTGGATCTCAGCGGAGGACAGACTCTTTTTCCCAAAGTCGATCGTAGAATACAGGATCTCTCCATTGCCATTGACAATGATCCTCTGTTCATCGTACACTCCATCTTTACCGATCTTGTACTGGGAATACTCCGTGTGGTCATCAATACCCACATTCTCCTGATATCCAATTGTATTGTCATCCAGGGACATCAGGATCAGCAGTTCCGTTCTGGTAAAGTTCAATTTGACCTTGTCCGAGGAATACAGACAGGTTCCACTCTCATCCACGATCTCAATCTTGCCCTCACGACCTGACAGAAGCATCCTTTGAACATACCGGTAATCCTCGGTCAGCAGATGCCCCTCGATCCCGGAGAGTTTGCGCCCCCCCGGAATACCGCTCTGTGGTGTGGAGACAATCGTCAGAAGAATCGATGCTGCGGCGAACAGAACGCCCACACAGATCGTCATGAGCACCATATACTTGATCAAAAACCAGGACATACTGGTCGATTTCTTTTTCTTCATCATCCTATCCATACCTCTTGCGGTCTACAGTTTCTCAAACTTGTAGCCAAGTCCCCGGATCGTCTTCAGATACTTTGGTGTCCGGCTGTCATCCTCGATCTTGTCTCTCAGATTGGAGATATGTACCATCACAGTATTGTCATCTCCGGCAAATACCTCTCCGGTCACCTGTTCGTAGATCTGTGCACGTGTAAATACCGTCCCCGGCGAGGACATGAACAGGCGCAGGATCTTATATTCCATACCGGTCAATGGGATGTTCTTCCCTGATTTGGAGAGGATCATTGTCTTGACATTCAGGGAGAGATCTCCGATTTCGATCACCTCCTGCTCCTCCTGTATAGCACCGTCATTGAGCTGACAGGAACGCCGGATCCCTGCATTTACTCTGGCCACCACTTCAAGCGGATTGAACGGCTTGGACAGATAGTCATCCGCGCCCAGATTCAATCCCAGGATCTTGTCGCTGTCCTGTCCCTTGGCAGACAGGATCAGAATCGGAAAATTCATGGTCTCCCGGATCTTTCTGGTCAGCTCATAGCCGTCCATCACCGGCATCATAATATCGATGATCGCCAGATCAGGTCTCTGTCTGCAGATCTGTTCATAGGCACTCTGTCCGTCTCCGGCGTAGGTCACCTCATATCCCTCATTCTCCAGATAGATCTTGAGTACCTCCACAATGTCGCTATCATCTTCTGCGATCAATATCTTGCGTCTTACCTTCATCTCCATCCTGCCACGCTCCTCTCTCATCACTCATTCTATTCATACCGCAATGCATCGATTGGATTCATACGTGCTGCCTTGTTCGCCGGATAGAATCCAAAGAAGGTTCCGAATGCTGCTGAAAACAGCACGCTGATCACGATGCTGCTCACCGTCGGTCCACCCGGGAATCCCATCAGTTTCGCCGCAGTCATGCCCCCCGCGACACCGATGCATACTCCTATAATACCACCAATGATACAGATTGTAATAGCCTCCGTGATAAACTGCAGACGGATTGCCCCATTGGTGGCTCCCAGAGCCTTTCTGGTACCGATCTCCCTGGTTCTCTCCGTGATCGATACGATCATGATATTCATGACACCGATTCCACCGACCAGCAGCGAGATTGCCGCGATCGCGGAAAATGCCAGTTTGGCAGTATTGATCATGGATGAGGTCTCCTCCACCATGGACTGCATGCTCATCGCTGTGATGGTGTAGGAGTCATTGTCTGAATAATAGGTTTCATTGAGATAGTCCTGCACGCGGCTGGCAAGATCATCCATGTCGCCACCGGGCTTTCCGATCAGATCCACCATATTTAGTTTAAGACCTGTTTGACCGTTCTCCTCCACACTCAGGTATGGAAAGTAGCAGTTTGTGACCTGGGACGGCATATCTCCGTCAAACAGGTTCTTACTGTCATCCTGACGGTATACACCCACGATGGTAAAGCTGTAAAATTTACCGTATACCTCGGTCTCGAACACTTTTCCAACCGCTTTGTCCAGATTTCCACGGTACATCTTGTCGACAAATTTGTCGGACACCAGAGCGACCTTTTTGCCGCCGACATACTCTTCCCTGGTAAAATCATGTCCGCGCAGGATCTTCAGATTCTGCTTCTTCAGATAGATGGAATTCGTGCGGATCATCTCAACAGTTGCCTTATTGCGGCCGTTCTGAATCTGTGACTGGTCCATATCTTCATTCAGGCTGACGCCTTCGATCTCATCCTTAAACTCGCTCATCAGATTCCGGAGCATATCATCCGTGATATAGTCAGAATCCCTCATCTCACGGATCGTATCATATCCCTCCCCATCATCGACCATGTCCACATAGAGACTGATGTTGTTGGCACCCATATCACTCATGGACTTCATAACAGACTGGTTCACTGCATTGGCCAGAGTACTGATACAGATTACTGCAGCAATACCGATCACGATACCAAGCATCGTCAGCAGAGTTCTCATTTTATTGGCCATCAGCCCGGCAAGGGCCTGACGTATATTCTCAATCAGCATAAAGGCTTCCCCTCCTCTCTCCGATGATATTGCCATCCTTGAGCGTAATGATACGCTGGGTCTCCTCGGCCAGTTCCCTGGAATGTGTGATCAGCACGATCGTCATGCCCTGCTCCTGATGCAGATGGTGAAAGATATCCATGATCTTGCGGCCGGTCTCCGAATCCAGTGCTCCTGTCGGCTCGTCGGCCAAAATGATAGATGGCATATTGGCCATGGCTCTGGCGATGGCGACACGCTGTTTCTGTCCACCGGAGAGCTCATCCGGCATATGATCGCTGCGGTCTGCCATCCCCACAATCTCAAGCAGAGCCTCAGCACGTTTTCTTCGCTGCACCCTGCCTATCCCCGCATAGATCATCGGCATCTCCACATTCTTAAGCGCGGAGGTCCGCGAGATCAGATTGTAGGTCTGAAAGACAAATCCAATCTCACGGTTGCGGATTTGGGAAAGTTCCTTATCCGATGCCTGGGCCACATCCATGTCACCCAGATAGTAGGTACCGCCGGTGGGACGATCCAGCACACCGATGATGTTCATCAGCGTGGATTTTCCGGAACCGGACTCTCCCACGATTGATACAAACTCACCCTTGCGGATCTGAAGATCCACTCCGTGCAGAATTTCCAGCTCATTTTCCTGTCCCTCAAAAAAGCGTTTGACTACCTGTCTTAATTCTATGACAACTTCTTTTTCTTCCATATCTTGCTCCAATCCTTATCCTGCCGGTCAATAGAGGCCATCTCCCATACCGTCATCCATGCTCTGCTGTGGAACCACTGCCATGCCCTCCTTGAGTTCATCACTCCGGATCTCAATGTAATAATCCGTCTCCAGCCCGGTCTCCACCTTGATGTCACGGATGGTCCCGTCGCTTTCCCGAACCTGGATCATATCATTGCCGTCTTCATCGGAAGTCAGATATTCCTGGGATACCGCATAGACCTGCAGTGCCTCCTGTTGGATGATCGTAACCTTGGCCGTCATACCGACACGGAGCCTGTCACGGATCTCATCCGAGTTTCTGAAAGTCAGCTCCACCGCATAACTTGCACTGCTGGTGGAAGAACCCTCGGAGGAAGAGCTGTCGTTTGAGCCGCCGCTGACCGGTGTCATTGCCACAGAGGAAACCTGCGCCTCAATATCGCTGTCTGTGGTACCCGTGGATACGGTTGCATTCATGCCTGCCTGAATGTCCACGACATCATACTGGTCGACGCTGACACATACCTTATAATCCTCGGTATTCTGGATCGTTGCAATGGTATCCCCCTTGTAATGGTCTCCCGCCTTGACGTTGACCGCGGTCACCACACCGGATGCCGGAGCCTTCACGGTACACTGATCCAGCAGTTTCTGCATCTTATCGACATTCTTTACCGCCGTTTTTTCAGACTCTTCCTGATCCATCTGTGTGCTCTCCTGGCTTCTCTCATGTTCCTTTGCAGCCTTTTCATTGGCATCTTTGGTATCAGACTCTGTCTGTGCCGCCGTCACATACGCCTCATGGGTCGTTTTGATGCTTTCTTTGGCGGTGTTGTATTTTGTCTTGATCGTCGTTTCCTTAGCTTTGGCGGATGTGTAGGCTGCCTGGCTGGCCGCCTCAGCCGTCGTCAGATCTGCCACGTTGTATCTGGCCTGTGTGGCACTCTTCTTAACCGCTGCATACTGTGTCTGTGTCGCATCATACGCAGTCTCGGTCTCATCGACCTTCTGCTTCCAGGTCGTGATGTCCGTCTGATTGCCGCTCACCACCGCCGCATCATACTTGGCCTTGGCCTTCTCAAGCTGAGCGGCGAGATCTTCCAGGTTAGAAGTCAGCGTATCCATCTGGCGTTCCAGTGCGGTCAGTGATGCCTGTGCATCATCCAACGCTTTCTTGTTGGCAGTCTCCGTCTGCTGCTTGGCCGCACGGTCTTTCCTGGCCGCTGCAAGCTGCTTCTGGTATTTCCTGCTGTCAGCGATCGCTTTCTGCCATGCCGCCTTTTTCTCCCTGGTATCCTTGGTATTGCGCTTCTGCGTCGTCACGCCGGTCTTATGGGTTGCGGCGTATTCCTCTCTGGATCCCTCATTGGCAATGGCATTCTTGCGGATGGTCTGCGCCAGGGCATCCTGCGCGTCCTTAAGCTGCTTGCGGGTCGTCTTATCGCCAAGAATGGCAATGACATCTCCCTTCCGGACGGTATCACCGACCTTGACCTCAACGGACTTGACTTTCACCCCGTTCAGGGAGGAACGGACATTGTAATCGGCTCCGCTCGCCAGTGTTCCAGACAGGCTGATCTGTTTCTGCAGATCGATCTTTTCCAATGTCATGTCTTCCATCGTCACTGCATCGCTCCCGCTCTGATCCTTCGCCTTGTTCTGACGGTGTCTGATAACACCGAACACAATGCCTGCTGCGATCAGAACCAGCACGACAATAAGGATGATCTTTTTCTTCTTTTTTTTCTTTTTCATATGTGTTTCCACCTTTCCTAATCCAGGCCAGCCTGTTTTGTTTGGTAACATTTTACTATAAAAACATAAACTCTCCCTTTAGCGGGTCTTAATTTTCCTTAAGACTACGCCATCAGAGAGAGCATATCAATTTCTCATCACACAGGGGATCCAAGGACTCATGCCCCGGCAAAATACCAGGCTGCACAGGCCAACACTGCCTGCACCACAAAAATGGCCGGTACGCCGTAGCGGAATCGGGGCTTGAGGGTCTTGTGGTGGAATGTCTTCATCCCAAGCCATGCTCCCACGGAACCTCCGATCACTGCCCAGCCGATCAACGTGGCCTCCGGGATGCGCCAGGCTCCCCGTTTCGCCTTGGCTTTGTCCACACCATAGAGGATCCATGCTATCACATTAACGACCACCAGATAGATACACACTCCTTTTGCTACTGACATGTCTGCACTCCCTCCCGTTCTCTGAGCACCTGCATAACGCCCTCTTCTTCATTGGACGGAGCCAGATATCTGGCGTTTCGTACCATCTCCGGATAGCCGTTTTCCATCACATAGGCCAGTCCGCACGCATCCAGCATCGTCTGATCATTCAGGAAGTCTCCAAAGGCAAGGCACTGGGACGCCGGAATGTCATACCGTCCCTGTAGATAACGGATCGCCGCGCCCTTGTTGGCTGTCATATGTGCCACATCGATCCAGCTGTCCCCGGAAAGTACGGATTCCAGGACACTATCCTGCACACCGTCACTCCAGTCCGGCATCGTCCGGTATACCTCCTGCGCCCTGTGTCCCGGGACATAGACCGCAATCTTGACGATCACATCCTTTGCCAATGCATCCTCAAAACGTTCCACGACTTCCCGCTTGCGATAGTACATCCGGACATTTTCCATGCCCTCATCGCTGGTGGCTCTCTCCACGTAAGCGGCCTTCTCCCCGGACAATACCATGGTCGTCTCCGGAATCTGCCGGAAATAACCGATCACACGCTGCACCTCCCCGGCATCCATACCGTCACAGTACAGCATTTTTCCTTTCTCAAAGACAAAACCGCCGTTGTCTGCGATATACAAAAGCTGGTCCCGGCACGCCGGAAGCAGTTCATAGAGATTGTAATACTGACGTCCGCTGGAAAGGACGACCTTTACCTGCGGGTGTGCCAGCACCCAGTCCTCAAAACCTGCAGGAGGCTGTTTGTCCGAATTCAGAAGTGTCCCATCCAGATCCGTTGCAACGAGACGGATTGTTCCATCTGCAAATGTATGTTTCATAGGTTCCTCACCATCATTCTTTCTTATATCCATTGACATTTTTCCGCGCTTCTCTTTGTATCAGTCATCTGCACTCTCCATTTCATAAAAGACCTCTTTGTTCAGATCTCCGTTCTGATGCGCCACGATCGTCGTACACACTGCATCACCGGTAATATTGACCGCAGTGCGCATCATATCCAGGATTCGGTCGATTCCCATGATCAGCGCAATGGCTTCCACCGGAATACCCACGGAAGTAAAGACCATGGACAGTGTCACCAGTCCCACGGATGGGATCCCTGCTGTTCCCACAGATGCCAGAGTTGCGGTTGCGATCACAGTCAGATAGCCCATACCCCCGAGATGGATGCCGTATGACTGTGCGGCAAATACAACGGCCACCCCCTGCATGATCGAGGTACCGTCCATATTGATCGTAGCTCCGAGTGGAATGGTAAAAGAAGAAACCTTCCGGGAGACACCGATCTTTTCCTCCAGCGTATCGATATTCATAGGGATCGTCGCATTGGAAGTAGACGTAGAGAAAGCAAATGCCATCACAGGGAAAAATTTGCGGATAAAACGAAGTGGATTCAATCTCGTAAACAACAGCAACAACAGCATATATACGCCCAGACACTGCACTGCCAGTGCGATCATCACACTGCCCATGTATTTGAGCAGAGGCACAAAGGCGTCAAAGCCCAGATTGGCAAAGGTACGTGCCAGCATACAGAACACGCCTATCGGCGCAAAACTCATAATAAGCTCTGTCATCTCCATCATCAGGTCATTGCACTGTGCCATAAAATTGGAGATCAACTCCGCACGCTCTCCCATCCTGGCCAGAAGAATACCCACGATCAATGCAAACAGGATCACCTGCAGCATGGTTCCCTCCGCCAGTGACTGGAATGGATTCTCCGGAATAATATTCATCAGAGTATCCACCACCGATGTACTCTGTGCCACCGCCACATCGCTCTTCTCGATGGATGACATATCCAGTCCCACACCGGGACGGATCAATGTACCCACACCGATAGCCACAGACACAGCCAGTGCCGTGGTCGCCAGATAGAAAAGAATCGTCTTGCCGCCGACCTTTCCGATCGATTTGGTATCACCGATCGCGGAGGCACCACAGACCAGTGAGCAGAATACCAACGGCACGACTAACATCTTCATAAACCGGATAAAACCATTGCCGATCACGTACAAAATACCGTCTACCAGCACCTTGTCACGGAAGGTGCTGTGTGGCACGCACAGATTCAGCAGCACGCCACAGATCAGTCCCCCGATCAGTCCGATAAAGATCTTCGAGGTCAGCCCCAGTTTTTTCCGTTTCTTTTGTGTGTTCTCTGTCATGAATCTGACCTCCCCCTGATGATCTCGACATGTTTCCTCAAGCCGTCCTGCCACTGTGGCATCTCATAGACCCCGGTCATCTTCATCATAAGATTCTCAAGCAGCGTGGACGTCTGTGTCGCGCCATTGGCAAATACACCTCTGGCCAGGGATGGATCATAACCCATCTGTTCCAGTACGGCAGATGCAAAGCCCAGGCGGGTGCATGCCCCCTCACTGGATGCATGGTAGATACCATATTCGGTCTTGTCCATCAATGCCAGCAGGAAATTCACCAGATCATCAATACAGGTCGGCGAACTCACCTGATCCACCGTCACGTCAAAACTGGTTCCCTCCTGTCCGTGGCGGACCACCTGTGTAAAGAAGTCCCTGTCAATGCCGGATCCGTACACCCAGGAGCTTCGCACGATCAGATGCTTTGGATTTAATTCCTTGACATAGTTCTCTCCGGCCAGCTTGGATTTGCCATAGACCGATACCGGCAGTGGCACGTCAAACTCGGTCAGCATACCGGCCGTCTTTCCGTCAAATACATCATCCGTGGAAATATGAATGATCTTGGCATTCAGTCTGCGGGATGCGATCGCCAGGTTTCTTGCCCCGAGCGCATTGACCTTGAAGGTCTCTACCATATGCTCCTCACAATACTGGGAACGCGGAATCGCCGCGCAGTTGATCACAATATTGGGACGATAGATGTCTATGTGGGAATTGACTTCCTCAAGATCTGTGATGTCCACATCCAGATCTGTCGCAACTATCTTGTTTCCCATATCAGCTTTGAGTGCTTTGACCAGTTCCGTCCCGATTCTTCCGGACGCACCGGTGATCCATATCTTTCTGTCGCTCAATCTGTCTTCCTCCATTCATTAATAAATCTTGTTTAGTATACCATAAAACATGGTGATCCACTGCCATGTAAAAAAAATTATATTTTTTTCAAAAAAGTGTTGACTTTTTCTCCAGATATGATAATATAGGTTTCAGAAAGTGAAAACTTTCTACTCCCACCCTATTATACGCGGATGACTTTGAGTCATCCAAGCGGCCCCTTTTCCCAGGGGCCGTTTTTCTTTTATCTGTTTTCCATAAACACTGCCAGTTGGCTTAAATACTATAAACGAACAAAAGAGTCGCAAGCGACTCTTTTGCTGCCCGGATCATCCCAGATCCGGATCATACTGTGCCCTGCATCCTCCGATATATTTCGGACGCACTCTCGCACCACTCACTCTGGCATGACCGACATGATCCTGTGCAAAACGCAGCGGCACTGCCACTGGTTTCAGATGCATTCCGATCAGGGTCCCCCCAATATCAATGCCCGCATCCGCGCGCACCCATTCGAGAGCCACCGGATCCTTCATGGCCTGGTAGGCAGCTGTTGCAAATGATCCACCTGCCTTGGGCTGGGGCACGACATTGACAATATCCCGTCCCACTGCCGCTTCCTGTGGCACGATCAGCGCACGGTTCAGATGCTCACAGCACTGTGCCGCTATATTGATCCCCCGTGGGTCAAAGACACTGGCCAGCCCCCTGTAAATCGCCTTGCCGGCATCCGGAACCGACCAGGTTCCGATCTGTTCTCCCAGTGTCTCACTGGTACTGCAGCCAACCACCACAAGCTGTCCCTTCTTCAGGGCAGCCTTCTCGCACAGTTCCTGTGCCACGGCGGCCGCCTCCTCACATAATGTCTCCAAAATACTCTGATCACTCACTTCATGAACGGTTCCACTCATATTCTTTTCCTCCGATCCTGTGCAAACGATATCTCCGGTACCTCTTATACCTTAAGACATAAAATGTTCTTTTGCAAATCCCATGTCCTGTACCAGCTCCACGGTTCCCAGATACCGGCCCTCATGGTCTCTGACTGCCATGTATGTCACCAGCATGGTCTTTCCGTTTTTCTCCATCCAGACAGGAACCTCATCGAGCGTTCCCAGGCGGAACTCCTGCAGAATCCGCCGCACCTGCTGTTCAATCTTCGGCGGATGGCAGGTGTATACCTTTCGTCCAAGTGCCATGCCGGGTCTCTTGAAGTCCTTTGGCCCTTCATTGAAATAACAATTCGTATCCTGCTCATCCACAAAGGTGATCTCCATCGGCAATGTGTTCAAAAGCGCGGTGAGCTGTTCCACAGTCATCTCTCCTCCGGCCATCCGAATCTTCTGCCTCGGATCGCTGTGTTCCCTGACCGGTTTTGCTTTCTCCGCAGCCGGCCAGTTCTTCGGTGTCACGCCGAGACATGCCGGATAGTCCTTGGCATCGTGGTAGATTCCGATCCATTCCTCCGGTGTAAAATACAGCGCGCAATTTGGAAACAGAATATTGACCTCCTTGTAGATCATCTCCTCCACTCTCTGACAGACTGCCTCCAGTCTCTCCATCCAGGTATCGTCATGACATCGGATGCAGACAAGATCTGCCAGTTCATCCCGAATCTCATCGTCAACGGTCCACATGACATCGGAAGGTCCTGTGATGCCGTATTCCACACTCAGATGCGGGTACAGCAGATCTCCCTTTTTGGCATAGTGCACTGCAACCTCCCGGAGCCTCTCCACCAGTCTGTGTTCCACTTCCTTTTGCTCCAGTTCTGCGCGCACCTGTTCCAGCAGTTCCTCCAGATTGTCGTTTTCCTGAACAAAGGTCTGCAACGGATGTCCGTCCTGCAGCGCAAGTTTCCTGGCCGTATGCTCTTTCTCCTCTCTGGTTGCCTTGTGAAACAGCGCAGAATGAATGTCACACAGTTTCTGCACCTCCTCCACAGGCGTTCCCTCCTGGATCATCTGCTGCTCTGCGGCCATGATCTCTGAGGCATCCACATGCTGAAAGGTCTCGACAAAATCCTTTTTGACTGTCTCCGGTGCTTCTCCCTGTGACAGCCGGTTCAAATATCCTTTTAACAACTCAACCCTGTTTTGCATCTTTTCTGATCCCCTTATCTTTTTTAGATAGTATGGCTGTTCTTCGTCAAATTATCAGACTCAGCCGACAATATCCTCATGATCCATCGCCAGCGGCACCGTGATATGCACGTTCATGCCGAACATACTGACCACCAGCACGCAACGTTATCTTCATCCTTTGGCTTCCCATCGTGCTATGATCTTCTCCAGGACCGTAATATCAATCGGCTTCGGAATATGCGCATCCATCCCGGCCGCCATACAGCGGTCTACGTCCTCCGAAAAGACATTGGCAGTCATCGCAATGATCGGGATTGCATGCCCGCAGGAGTACTTTCCCGCGCGTATCGCTTTTGCCGCCTCTAATCCGTTCATCCCCGGCATTTGGACATCCATCAGCACCGCATCGTATTCTCCCTCCCCGGATGCCTCAAATGCTTCCACAACCTTCACACCATTGTTACAGATCTTACAGTTGGCTCCATACAGTTCCAAAAGTCCCCGGAGGATCTCTGCATTGAGCGCATTGTCCTCCGCACACAGAAAATGCATCCCGGCCAGAGGAGATCCCTCATGAACCGCTTTTTCCCTGCTTGCGATCACTCTGCGATTCCGTCTCTCCTGTTCCCAGACATCGATCTTCCATTCGAGTGTCACCTCAAAACGGGTTCCCTGCCCAATTCTGCTTTCCACCCGGATCTCACCGCCCATCAGATCCACCAGATTTTTGGTGATGGCCATACCCAGCCCGGTTCCCTGGACTTTATTGGTCGTAGAATTCTCCGTACGGGTAAAGATCTCATAAATGTGTTCCAGAAAATCCTCCGACATGCCACAGCCATTGTCGGTGACCACAAACCGGTACCGTGCCCTTTGGACTTCCCCCGATTCCATTTCCTCAATATCCAGCGTGATCCGGCCATGATCTGCAGTATATTTGACTGCATTGGACAACAGATTCAGCAGGATCTGGCGAAGCCTGATGCCATCCGCCATCAGATATTTGTGTCGTATATTCCGGAAATGAACCTGCACACTCTGATTCTTTTGCTCGGCCTGCGTCCGGATAATGGCATCGACCTGTCCTACCTGATCCTTGAGATCCACCGGCTCCTCCACCAGACGGATCTCCTGAGCCTCAATCTTGCTCATGTCCAGAATATCATTGATCAGCCCCAGCAGATGCCGGCTGGACATCTGAATCTTCTGAATATAGTTGCACATGCTATCGGACAGATCCGGCTCATGCTCCATCAGGCTGGCAAGCCCTACGATCGCATTCATCGGAGTGCGGATATCATGAGACATATTGGCCAGAAAATCCGACTTGGCACGACTGGCAGACCGTGCATACTCCAGAGCCTCCTGCTGTGCCTGTTGTAATTTCTGGAGTTTGTGATTGGACTCAGTGAGCTGATTCTCACTGTGTGTCTTGATCTCCAGAAGTTCCCGGTTCTTCAGATACTGTAATGCCTCCATTATGACGATCACAATCATCCCCGCAAACACGACCATCATAAGAATCGCAACCCCCAGCAGAGACTGGAGCATGGATCCGGTACTGACTGCCACCTCCTCGGCCGGCACCACCGTCAGCATGGACCAGCTGTACTGGGCCAACGGGTTCAATGCCATATAATATCTGTGACCATGTATCCTGACATCTGTACAGGCAAAGGATTCTTCCTGTGCTTTTTTCTGAAATTCCTGATAGCCGTCCAAGTGCAGATAGTCCAGTTTCTCCAGCGAATATTCCAGATTGCTTCCCTGAAAATCCAGTTCCTCCGCCACGGAATCCTCAAACATTTTCGTGCCATTCTCATCCATCACATAGGTGGTGTTAGGACTCTGAAAACAACTGCTCCGAAACAGCGGAGCAATCGTCTCGATCGGCTGCAGCAGCACATAATACCGGATCGTATGTCCGGCGACCTCCTGAGGGTGATGGAGCCTGCGGGCAAATGCCACATAGTTTTTTCCTTCGGACCAGTAGCTGGTCAGAAAACTGCTTCGCTCCCTGCCCGTCAGATGATCCACACAGCTCCACAGTCCCTGCCTGCCATGGGCATCGTAAAAAAATCCCTGTTCATCCACAGCGATCAGATCCAGCGCGTAGTCTGCCGGGCTGAGCAGACTCTGCGCACTGTCTATGTACTCTGTAAACTCCTGCAGACTCATGTTCTTCGTGTCTCTCTGGTTTTCATCCATCCGCTCCAGATAACTCCACTGATAATCAAGCTCAATCCCCAGTTTTTCGTATATCTGACCGGCAATCTCCTTGAGCTGTGCAATGGATTCGCGGTAAAGCTGATCCTGTGCATAGTAGTAAAACGATGTCACTCCCAACGCCAGCAGTCCGAAAAGCATCAAAATCAGGGCCATGTTCATCGCCCGGTGCCATCGATTCCTTTCTGCAATCTCCTGTGATTCCAGTCCCATAGATCTCCCCCCCTGTATTATGGTATTATTCTTGTCCTCCCGGCCCGTTCATCGTCCAATGTCCGTAATGCCTCCTGTGCACTGCAGCTGCCCTGCACCCATTCCAAGATCTTTTCCCCGAACGGAACGATCAGGTCTTCCCAGCCGTCATACACCCGGGAAGCCATCTGTCCTTTGTTGATTCTGTCCAGAACCTCTGCATATGGTGAATCCGGCGGCAGCCGCCATTTTTTCGCTGCACACATGGCAGCGGAAGACTCTTCCATCAACACCCGACAGCCCTCCTCATCGGACATGACCTCCAGCACATGAAGCGCATCTTGAAGTTTCTGTTCATGACCGTTCCGTTCCAACTCTTTGTTCAGACCATAGCAGCACGATATCATGTTCACATACATGTTCTGGCTGCCGTCCTCTGACAGATATGGCATCAGCCCATACTGATCTCCCGTACCGTCATCATATTCAGAAAAAGTCTCCATGTTTCCCACGAAGAACGCAGTATTTCCTTCCTTAAAATGCTCCAGCGAATCCCTGTTGTCCTGTTTCATTTTTATCATATCACAGTCGATCCACTGTTGGAAATATCCGGCATCGTTCTTGATCCGGGCATCTCCGGATGCAGACAGATTCTTCTGGCCGTCTCCATAAGCCTTCTGCCACTGTCTCCCTTCGATTCCTCCCAGGAATCCGGTATCCATCACCCCAAAGAACTGCTCGAATGCCGTTTCCGGACTGTCTATCTGACTTTCAGCAATCCCGATCCCGGCTTTCTTTAGTGCCGGAATGGTCTCTTCCTTAAGCTGCCGGAAACTCTGCGGCACATCGATGTGATGTTTCTCCAACAGCGTTTTATTGTAACCGATCCCGCATACATGGAACTCATATGGAAGAAGATAGATTCCCCCATCAATGTCGAACTCATCGAGACGAACCGGATCGTACATCTCCGATACCCGGTAGCGGGACAGATCCACCAGATGCGCAGTCTGATCTTTCTCATTCCATGCAATATCCGTAAAATAAATATCCGGCATCTCTGCGCTGACCAGTTGTTCTTCCGTGTCGGCCGAAAAATCTGTCCTCTCATAGTTCCGGATCTCCAGCCGGATCTGCGGATATTTCTTATGAACCAGTTCCACCAGCTTTTTGTAATCTTTGTGTGCCGCCATGATTGTAATCGGTTCATGCACTTTCTTTTCTCTGTCCATCCGGCGGAGCGCCCTCATTCCGAAAACACCTCCGATCAGCCCGGCTACGGCACACAATACGATCACAATGGACAATCTCCGATATCCTTTATGGTCTCGCTTTTCCTTCTCAGCCACAGATTCTTTCCTCCCACTTCACTGATATTGATCTTTTCCCGCCTCACGGCCATTTGCAGTGTTCATCGTTTCCTTCACTGCTTCCTGTCATTTCCCTCTATCACTTCACTACCGCTTGTAGTTTTCTCTCAATATTTCGCTGGTACTTGTAGTCTCCTTATGTCGAAAAGAACGCCAACAGACAGAAAAACTTCCGTCTGCTGACGTTCTTTTGCGTATCAATATTTCTTGATCCGTATCTCTTAGTAGTTCTCGGCATGTACCTCAAAATAACTCTGTGGATGTGCGCAGACCGGACATACCTCCGGTGCCTTGGTTCCCACAACAATGTGTCCGCAGTTGCGGCACTCCCATACCTTGACCTCGCTCTTTTCAAAGACCTGGGCAGTCTCCAGATTGTGAAGCAGGGCACGATATCTCTCCTCATGATGCTTCTCAATCTCACCGACGGCACGGAATTTGGCGGCAAGTTCCGTGAATCCTTCCTCCTCGGCTGTCCTGGCAAATCCCTCATACATATCGGTCCACTCATAGTTCTCTCCCTCGGCAGCCGCCTCGAGATTCGCCTTGGTATCTCCGATGCCCGCAAGTTCCTTAAACCACATCTTTGCATGCTCTTTCTCGTTGTCCGCCGTCTTCAGAAACAGCGCTGACATCTGCTCATAGCCTTCCTTTTTGGCCACGGAAGCAAAGTAGGTATATTTGTTTCTGGCCTGAGATTCACCGGCAAATGCATCCTGTAAATTTTTCTCTGTCTGCGTTCCTGCATATTTGTTTATTGCCATAGTAATAGTCCTCCTTCTCATCATAAGATTAATTCTTAATATAGTATAATTTTTCCGTTTCCGGCTTGTCAATATTCATTCTCGGCATGAATCGGTAGATTTTGGCATACTTTTTATGATAGGATAAAGAAAACCATCAAACAGGAGGTATCGACACCATGAACAAACGACTGAAACTCATCATCTCCTATCTGGCGATCATCCTCGGAGCAATCCTGGCCAGTTTCTCGGTAGCCTGCATCCTGCTTCCCAACGATGCGATCGACTACGGAACCGCCGGCATCGCTATCCTGATCAGTAAACTGACCGGGTTTAACCTGTCTCTTTGCGTGTTCGTCGTCTTCCTTCCCTTTTTTGTGGCAGGAGTCCTTTTCCTTGGAAAATATTTCTTTGCCAAGGCATTTATCGGATTTGCCGTCTACACGCTCGGCCTTGCCTATTTTGAACGCATCCCGTTTGAATTAAACACTGAACACTTTCTGGCCGTGGCGTTCGGCGGTGCTATCCTGGGAATCGGGCTGTCACTGATCCTGCGCAACGGCGGCTGCATTGACGGTTCCGAGATCTTTGCCAATATCATTGTCCACAGGATCTACACCCGCACCGGCAAGGATTTCAGCATCTCACCGATCCTGATCGCCTTTAACAGCGTCGTCTATATCTCGGTCTTTCTGCTGATCAACCGCGATTCGGCCATGTTAAGCCTTCTGGTCTATATCATTGCCACTGCGATCATCGATCACTTCACCGATCACTTCGAGGCCATCAAACAGGTGACGATCATCACCAAGGATCCGGATGCCATCATCCGCCAGATCAAGGAGGATCTGGACAAGACCTGCACGATCATCAATTCCTGCGGCGTGATCGCCGGCGAGAACAAGACGCTGATCTGCTATGTCAATTACTTTGAATTACAGCGCGTCAAGTCCATTATCTCCGCCAACAAAGGCACGTTCAGCACAGTCTCTACGATCGACGAGATCCTGCGCTGATACCTTCACGCCGGCCAGGGCGGTCACTGTCAAATGTTAATTCTGCCAGCAGATTTCCATCTTCTCCCTCATCGGATAACAGATCAGTGTCTCCTGCTCCAGATTCTCCCGGTTCATATCCACTGCACAGACCCGGCTGTTCCCGTAGGTCGTATAATAATAAATGCCTCTGGTGGCATTGCAGCAGGATGTGTAGATCGTAATCTCATATTTGCCATCTTCGACCTCGCAACAGCCTCTCTGCTGATCCACAGATCCGAGAATATGGAAAAACTGACTGACGCTCTCTTCCTCAGTGGAACCGCTGATGGAGTGGCTTCGCACAAATGCCACTCTGGCAAACCGGGACGTCGATGACAGATCTCCCGGAAGTCCCAGTGCTCCCATCCCACGGCTGTAACATCCAAGCGGGATCTGTGCAGAGAACTGATTCTGTGGCTGGCGCGCCGACAACCCCATATACTGATTTAACTGGAACATCTGTTGTTCAAACGGTGGGTTGTTGGTCAGAACACCGGCCGGATTGTCATGGATATGCATGCCATCTGCCATATTCTCCACGACAATGCATTCCTGCCGGTCGGCTATGATCCAGTGCAGCCCTGCCACCGGCATATTCTGTGCAAACGGCGTACCTACCAGCCTCGTCTGAGCCAGCAGTTTCCGCGCTTCGGCCACAGAGGCACACTGTGCCAGGATCCATGGAATAAACTCAAAGGCCGCAATATCCTTTCCGTCGGACTGTACCTGACCAAACACAGCATTTCCCACAAAATTCAGCCCGGCCATCCCGACTCCCTTTTCATTGACCGCATCGTAATACAGAGGATATCCTCCCGCCACATGAGCCATGCCGATGATCGCATAGTGGGTTTCCAGTCTCCTGTCCACATGTCGGAACGAAAACGGATACGACCGGGGAGTGATCACAATCTCCTCCCCATAAGAAAACTCATAGTCAAGCGTCCTTCCAAAATAAAAATCTCTGGTCTGATAAGTCGCTGCCGTACACATTGTAACCTCCTCTTTCCTCAAAAAAATAAAATTTCCTATGGCAAATGCCATGAAAACGTGATAAAATATCTACAGATCTGCAGGGTTAGTACATCGGTAGTACATCGGCTTCCCAAGCCGAGGAGGCGGGTTCGACTCCCGTACCCTGCTTTTTTTGATGCTCTTTTTACTGCGAGGATTTCTCTGTCATGCACTGATCAGTTGCGTTTTTTCACGGTATTCTTACCATGCACAGTTTCTTTGTGTTTTATCCAAGCGCAACATCCAAAATCATCATTCCCACAAATCCCACCATAAATGATAATGTCACCAGATTGGTGTGCCGCCCCTCGGACATCTCCGGGATCAGTTCCTCGACCACCACATAGATCATGGCTCCGGCCGCAAAACTCAGCAGATACGGCATATATGGCACAATGCAGGAAGCGATCAGAATCGTGATAAATCCAGCTACAGGCTCTACTGCACCCGACAGGATTCCCTGAATACATGCCTTGGGCTTGCTCATTCCATGCGCATACAGCGGCATGGAAATGATCGCTCCCTCCGGAAAATTCTGAATGGCAATTCCCAGGGACAGCGACAGTGCCGCCGACAGCGAGATCAGGGAATCTCCCTGCAGCCACCCGGCATAGAGAACCCCGACTGCCATTCCTTCGGGAATGTTATGGATGACCACAGCCAGGACAAGCATCGTCGTTTTTTTTAAGTTGTTCTTCGGCCCCTCCACCGATTCATCCAGATGCATATTGGGAACCAATGTATCGATCAACAGTAAAAATAGCATTCCCAGGCAAAATCCAACCGCCTCCGGCACGAACGCCCAGCGTCCATAGGTCTGTTTTGACTGCTCCACCGCAGGGATCAGCAGGCTCCAGAACGAAGCAGATACCATCACACCAGCTGCAAAACCGATCAGAATACGCTGCAGCATCTCCTTGATCTGACACTTCATAAACAGAACCATCAGAGCTCCGAGCGACGTCCCCACAAACGGGATCAGCAGTCCGATCCACAAATTGATATTCATAAAAATTATATATTCCTTTCCATCAGAATTATATATCCCTTTCCATCAGAATGGTGTCTCCTTTTCCTAAGTATAAATGTAGCAGTCTGCCTTACGACAGACTGCCACACAACTCTTATCAATCATTATAACCGTTTGGATTCTTGGACTGCCATCTCCAGGAGTCCGCACACATCTCCTCGATGCCGTACTGAGCTTCCCATCCCAGTTCTTTTTTGGCCAGGGATGCATCGGAATAGCAGGTGGCAATATCCCCTGCTCGTCTCGGCTTGATCTCATATGGGATCTCTTTGCCACAGGCTTTTCCAAACGCCTTGATGACATCCAGCACACTGTATCCCTTGCCGGTTCCCAGATTGTAGATCTTGACGCCCGGCCGCTCCATCAGCTTGGCGATGGCCTTGACATGACCCTTGGCCAGATCCACAACATGAATGTAATCACGCACTCCGGTTCCGTCCGGGGTGTCATAGTCATTGCCAAATACACCGACGCACTGCAGCTTGCCGATCGCCACCTGTGCCACATATGGAAGCAGGTTGTTCGGAATTCCCTTTGGATCCTCGCCGATCAGTCCACTCTTGTGTGCTCCGATCGGATTGAAGTAACGAAGCAGGATGACATTCCACTCCTCATCTGCGGTGTGGAAATCGGTCAGGATCTGCTCCAGCATATGCTTGGTCCAGCCATACGGATTCGTGCATACACCCTTTGGACATTCCTCGGTGATCGGGATAAAGGCAGGATCGCCATAGACGGTCGCAGAAGAAGAAAAGATAATGTTCTTGCAGCCGTTCTCGCGCATAGCCTTGCACAGTGTCAGCGTTCCACCGATATTGTTCTCATAATATTCCAGCGGCTTTACGACAGATTCTCCCACCGCCTTGAGGCCTGCAAAATGGATCACCGCGTCCGGCTTCTCTGTGCCAAAGATCTTGCTCATCGCCTCGTAATCGCGGATGTCTGCCTCATAGAAGACCGGTTCCTTTCCGGTGATCTCCTGAATCCGCTGTACCGCCTTCGCACTTGCATTGTACAGATTGTCGACGATGACTACCTCAAATCCTTCTTCTAACAGTTCTACGCAGGTATGGCTTCCGATATAACCTGCTCCTCCTGTAACCAAAATCTTCATGACTTACCTCCATTCTCTTACAAACCGCTTTCTCACTCTTTATATATATGTCTCCCGGACTCCATGGTGACTGTTCTTCATCCACGGTTCCCGGACTTACCATACAGTATAAATCACCCGTACCGACTTGTAAATGTAGTCTTTGAAAAAAGCCGGTAACTTTCCCTCGCAAACTGCTCAGAGACTATCGCAAACGGCAATACTTGATCTGTCGTGAAAATACCTGAGGGTAAACCGGGTTCCTTCTTCCCGATCCTGCTGCCGGCCGGCTGCATCCACCAGGATATAACCGTTGTCATGACGCACGATCGCCTCCGCCAGAGACAGGCCGATCCCTATGCTGTCCGGGGACGCATCCTCCCCGCGGTAAAATCTGGTAAAGATCTGCCTGCGGTCCTGTTCACTGATCGGCTCTCCGTCATTTTCCACGATCACCTCATCGTACATCTCATACCGGTAATATCCGATCACGACGCGGTTTACAGCATGCTCCACCGCATTTTTCACAATGTTGGTGAGCGCTTCCGTCTGCCAGTATCCGTCGCAGTACAGCACAGCACTCCGGTCACTGTCCGGGCGCACGGTCAGTTCGATATTCTTCAGGTCGCAAAGCGCAGTCACACTGTCCACCGCCTTGTCCACGATCTCCTCGATCCCGGTCTCTTTTCTGGTAAACTCGACCACATCCGCATCCAGTCTGGACAGTTTGAGAATAGCCTGTACCATCTGGGTGATATTTCCAATGTCACATCTGGCCCGGCGCAGTGTCCTGCGCTTCGCCTGTGGTTCCATGTCCAGATGGCTCTCAAGATTTTCTATATTAATAGAGAGTGAAGTCAACGGCGTCTTGAGCTGATGAGAAATATCGGACAGCGAATCCTTAAGCCGCATCTTGTCCTCCCTGGCATTCATGGCTGCCTCCCGCATGACGATCGCGGTCTTGTACAATTCACTTTTCAGGATAGAGACCTCTCCCTCCTGGCTGTCATCCATCTTCAACTGATAGTCTCCCCGGTTGATCCGCTGCAGATACTGTGCCGTCTGGCGTATCTGTGTTCTGTAATACCGGTGCTGGGCAAAGACGATCAGAGCAAATCCAAGAGAAACCACAAGCATCAGCACCGCATCCACGACCAGAAACTGCTGCAGTTTCCGGTCGTTGGAACGCACCGCTGCATCACGTTTCATATCGATACCATATGTTCTCAGGAAATCCTCTCCCTCTGCCACAGAAGTCCGGTCTGCCGTGTCATTGAGGATTGCCGCAAGACTACTGGCCGATGTCTTTGGATACTGTGCAAGCACCTGCGCGCAGATCCTCCCCACTGCCTGATTATAATTTGCGGTATATGCCCTGTACTGAAAAAAGGCCGTCACGCTCATGACTGCCATACCGATGCATGTATACAGGATCAACATACGGATCACATGTTTTCTGTCTTCCAAATTTCTCATACGGATCTCCATTCTGCAGACGTTATGCGCCGCCTTCCGTGTCAATGCGGTATCCCACGCCCTTGACAGTCTTAATGATGTCATCGCCGATCTTCTGCCGGATGCGCCTCATGTATACGGTTACGGTATGGTCGTAAACATCATTGCCGGTGGCCTCCCAGATGCAGTCGATCACGGCACTGCGGGATACTGCCTTGTCATGATTCTCAAACAGCAGATCCAGAATGCGCAGTTCCAGGCTGGACAGCGACACTGTCTCCCCCTGACGCCTGGCTTCCTTTTTGTCCATATCATAGGTTACATCTCCGACGTTCAGTACGGAGGCAGCCGGGACCTTTTTCTGTCTCAGAAACACGCGGTTGACCCTCGCCACCAGTTCCTTCACCGAAAACGGTTTGGTAATGTAATCCTCAGCTCCGAGTTCCAGGCCTTTCACGATATCATTTTCCTCGTCACGCGCCGTCAGAAAGATGACCGCCACCCCTCGTCCGGCCAGCACATCCCGGTAAAATTCAAATCCATTGCCATCCGGCAGAGATACATCCAGTAACACAAGACCAGGGCATTCGCGCATCACGACTGCCCCGGCCTCCTGTAAATTTCCGGCTGTCACAAACTCATAGTCCGGTTCTGTAAATGTATCCTGCAATGCCTCCCGGATCCCCCGGTTATCTTCCACAAGAAGTATCTTTTTCATTGCAGCTCCATTCTTTATAAATTTTCATTTTTGATCGTCTCAATAATATTTCCCCGTCCAATCTTCGCCATGGACACTTTCATAATACCATAAATCAGAAGGATTACAACCACAGCACAGATCAGCATCGCGAAGATCGGCGGCTGATAGATCACCACGGTGTCCATCTTATTTTCCATCAGACAGATCACATAGGTCAGGATCAGTCCCACCGGAAGTCCGATGACCAGTGACTTGGCTGATAGGAACAGACTCTCCAGACGCACCATTCTGGCAAACTGCCGGTCGGTCATTCCGATGCTTCGCAGGGTCGCAAACTCACGGCTGCGCAGTTCCATACCGGTACCAAGGGTATTAATAATATTGGTGATACCGATCAGCGCGATCACCACGATCAGTCCGTAGGCAAAGATTCCGATCAGGATAAACAGGGATTTCTCCTGCTGCATCTCGCGGTCGCTGTTGTATACCGTATAGTTCACAGCATCGACAAACACACCGGGCAATGTCTTTTCCAGTGTATCCTGACAGGTGTCTGCATCTTTTGCATCCACATAGACCTGCTGTCTTACGGAATTCTGATAATCATAGGTTCTGCCCTTCCACAGCGCATCAAATCCGCTCTGGTCTACGATCAGCGTAGGCATACTAAAACCTGCATCCATATATCCAAGCGGTGCCTCATCCACCGTTCCGGCCAGTGTGATCCCGAGTTCTTTGCGTTCCCCGGCATCTGCCTCATCACTCAGAGTCTCCGTGTCGGAGGAATCCTCATCCTCCGTATCGTCCACATAATACTGCAGTTTCAGTTTGTCTCCCGCCCTGTAATCAAAGAGTCTGGTCTCCCGCTGTTTGTATTTGCCCGCTTTTTCATCGTAGAACTCCAGCGTTCCCCGGTTGATTAGGATCGCCCCGGTTCCCACATCGGACAGTCCCATCTGACGGACATAACTGTCAAAGCCTTTCTGCTCCATCACGATCAGCTTAAAGGTCATATCCGAACTCTGTTCCTCTCCGTCCGCATACATCTGCTGCTCATACTCCCGGAAGTCCCCGGTCAGCTCCGGATGATCTACATTAAAATAGTATTCCTTCGCCACCACAAAATCTTTGACCCCATCGATCTCGCGGATGATCCCGGCCAGTTTCTCATTGGACACCTCCGAATCTCCATCGGCACCCATCGAAATATTATAAGACTGGTTTCCGTAAGACATTCTCACCAGATGGAATGCCAGCGACATGAAATACGAAATTACGATAAATGTGATCGAACAGATGACGATCGAGATCACTGTCGTGCGGTATTTTCTCCGGTTTCTCTTAATGTTCTTATAAGAGATCACACCTCCAATGCCCCAGAATCTGCTGATATAACGCGGCGTCTTTAATTTTCCGGGTTTCATCTTGATCTCATGTGTGTTCCGGATTGCTTCCAAGGGTGTCACCTTCGCCGCCCGGCGTGCGCTTCCAAGTGCGGAGAAGTAGATCGTCAGGATCGATAACAGCAGCGCCAGCGCCAGCATGATCACGGACGTGTGACATACCATCTCGATACTCAGCGAATCCTGCAGGAGCAGATTGACGACCTTGGTCAGAATATATGCTGCCAGCAGACCGCTTCCGATCCCGACAGGCACACCCACCACGCCAAGCATGGCAGCTTCCAGCTTCACACTTTTGCGGATCTGTCTTCTGGTAGCTCCCACACTGGACAGCATGCCATACTGCCTTATCTTCTCTGTGATCGAGATCTGGAAACTGTTCTTAATGCAGTATACGGAAGTCAGTATGATGATCAGTGCCACAAACATGGCCATGATAAACAAGCTCTTGAACGTATTGTCCATCGGGTAGATCCTCTCATAACGGATCAGTCCTCCGTTGGCATACATTCCATATTTGGCCTTCTCCATCTGATCATCGTACCTGGTCATATCCTCCTCGGAAAAATCCGTCATCTCATCAATATTATTGACCCTGGTAAACAGGCTCTCATCCACACCCAGGATTCCCGCGGTCACCGCATACTGGTTCCGCAGTCCTTTGGCGGTGTATCTCACGTAGACGGTCATATTGTCCGTCGGATCCTGGGAATAGGTGACACAGGTGTATCCACTCGCGCTGTAGTCCTCCATGCCATATCCCGGTCTCTCCATGATACCCACGACCTTGTATTTATGGCTTTTCAGGTTGATCAGTTTTTCCTTATCCCCAAGATACGGTGTACTCTGTGTCAATGTCTTTTTTTCGGTCTTGTCCCATCTCCGGGCCACATACAGGCGGATCTCATCTCCTACCTTGTAGTCTACCCGCCCATTGGTCTTGAGATGACGCGGGATCACGATCTCATCAGCATTTTCTGCCATTCTGCCCTCGATCAGCTCAAAGCCGGCTTTCTCAAACCCTGTCTTGTCCGTCTCCACCACATAGGCATAAGGCTTATCCTCGTTTTTACAGTCCTGTACTCTGGCGTAACCCACTTGCGAGATTTCAAACATGCTCTCTATGGCACGATTATTCTCAAATTCCGGGAGATCCTCTCTGGTCACTCCGGAAAACGCATAATGATAATCTCCGTTTTTCTGTTTTTCATATTGGATCATACTGTACTGAAAACTGGACACCAGTGTGACCAGCGCCGATAATAATGCGGTGGCCAGAATGATCCCGACGATCGTGACGATCGATCTCTTTTTGTTGAGTTTCAGGTTCTTATATACCAGCATCTTCATCAAATTCATACGATCTTACCATCCTCTATCATAATCGTGCGGTCTGCCGCCTTTGCCAGTTCCATATTATGTGTGATCATAATGATCGTCTGATTCAGTTCCCGGTTGGAACGTTTCAGCAGATTCATGATCTCATTGCTGGATCTGGTGTCCAGATTTCCGGTCGGCTCATCTGCCAGAACCAGGGACGGTCTTGTGATCATCGCTCTGCCGATCGAGGTGCGCTGCTGCTGTCCACCGGAAAGTTCATTGGGAAGATGTCCCCTGCGCTCTGTCAGACCGAGCATCTGAAGCATCTCTTCCATCTGACCCGGCTCCGCTTTTCTTCCATCCAGTTCCAGAGGAATTGCGATATTTTCCTCCACATTCAGGATTGGGATCAGATTGTAAAACTGATAGATGATCCCCACCTGTCTTCTACGGAAGATCGCGAGTTCATCATCGCTCATCGCAAAGATGTCGGTGTCATTGACATACACCTTTCCGCCGGTCGGCCGGTCTACACCGCCCAGCAGATGCAGCAGGGTCGACTTACCCGATCCGCTGGCTCCGACGATCGCCACAAACTCTCCCTTCTCCACGGACAATGAGACATCGTCCAGGGCTTTCACCTGATTCTGTCCCTCCCCATATACCTTTGATAAATGTTCCACTCTGAGTAATTCCATCTCGTCCTCCCTCTCGGATATACTGTCTTTTTTGGTTCTGACTGTATCATACATGACACCGGGTTACAGGTAGGTTACTCATTCAGATACTTTGTCATTTTTTTCTTAAAATCCTTCCCCTTCCATGGACACCGAAGTCGGACGCAGGATCCTGCAGGCCGGATTTGATGGCATCCCGAAATTTCCGGGCAATGAATTCTGATCTGACACAGACGATACTTTCACAGGAACACCTCTTCCAAATAGGAGGAGCTGCAAAAGCAAAGGAGACATTCCGGTACAACGTATATGTCCCGGAATATCTCCTTTTTTGTTTGAATAAGGTTTCTCATAATCACGCAGTTCCCTTCTGAGCCCGCAGGCTTCGTCCTCTCAGCGGTTTACACGGAATCTGCGACAATATGATCGCGGCAAACATGATGACACAGCCCAGGATCTCCCTCCCGGTCAGCGTCTCCTGTAACAGAACAAAACCGGCCAAAACCGAGAACACGGATTCCGGACTCATGAGCAGAGATGCCACCGTGGGGTTGATTCCCTCCTGCCCCACGATCTGCAGCGTATATCCCACACCGCAGGACATGATCCCTGCATACAGAAGTGCGATCCACGCGTCCATGGATCCAAACCGTGTGAGCCACTGTGGTACACTGGCGAAAGATCCCTGCATGTCCACAAAGAAGATAAACGGAAGACTGAGGATTCCGCAGACCAGAAACTGCACACAGGACAGTTTAACCCCATCCACCAGCGGACTGAAATGATCGATCACCAGAATGTGAACTGAAAAGCACAGTGCGCACAGCAGGACAAGCAGATCACTGGTCTGCATCGAAAAAGATCCCTTCATGCACAGCAGATACAGACCTTCCACAGCCATAAAGACGGCCACCCAGACATTCCATCCACAGCGTTTTCCAAGAAAGATGCTCCAGATCGGAACAAGCACGATATAGCAGGCTGTCAGAAAGCCGGCCTTTCCCGAACCGGTACCCATGGTAAGCCCGACCTGCTGCAGACTGGTCGCCACAAACAGAACCACTCCGCACACGATCCCTCCCAGGATGAGATTCCTGCGCTCCCTCACAGCCTGGCTCTCATCGCGTACGACAGTCTCCCCACCACCCTTTCTGCCCCGCAGAGCACGCAGAACATAATACAATCCCAACAGAAACAGACTTCCGATAAAACTCCGGATTCCATTGAAGGTAAATGATCCCATCAGCACGCCGCCTGTCCTCTGGGACACAAAGGAGATGCCCCACACAAAGGATGCCAGCAGCAATAAAAATGAATTTCTGATTTTCAAAATGCGACTCCTTATTTTCGTATATTATAATTTCAATATATCTATTCTTCCTCAGTATATCATATATCAGTTCTCCCCCCAGCACATAGCACGTCAGCCCTTGCGTCGCAGCGCATACAGTTTTTCCGCCAGAATCGTCAGATAGCGGAACAGTGATTCCGCAGCAAATCCAAAGACAACCATCAGCAGAATACAGATGCTGGACAGGTTTGTCAGCGCAAAATACTCTTTCAGATAAAATGTAGCCAGAACAAGCCCTGCCACATTGATGCCGATCACTCCATATTTCATGGCATTGAGAGGTTCACTGATCTTAAACAGGATCATAAAACCAACAACCGACAGCACCATGGTCGCGATCGTACCGATGCTCTCCCCCGGTATGGCAAAGACCGATCCACAGATGACTAACGCTGCCACAGCAATCACATCGGTCAGACCGCCCGGCAGGGCCTTCATCATGACATTGACAATGAAATGCCCCTCGATCCTCTCCTTGTTTGGTTCCATCGCCAGCAGAAACCCCGGGAATCCGATGGTAAACATGCTGATCAGAGAGATCTGTGCCGGTTCCAGAGGATAGGTGAGTGCCGATACCATGGAAAATACCGCCAGAAGCAGAGAAAAGATATTCTTGACCAGGAACAGACTGGCCGAGCGCTGGATATTATTGACAACTCTGCGTCCCTCATACACCACATCCGGCATATGTGCAAAGTCCGAATCCAACAGAACCACCTGGGCCGCCTGAGCCGCCGCCTCGCTTCCGGAGGCCATGGCCACACTGCAGTCTGCATCCTTCATCGCCAGGATGTCATTGACACCGTCGCCTGTCATGCCCACGGTATGTCCCTGCGCCTGCAGCGCCTGTACCAGTTTTTGCTTCTGCTTTGGTGTCACGCGTCCAAAGACCGTGTATGAAGATACGGCCTGACGTATCTTTTCGTCAGTATCCAGCATCGTGGCATCCACATAGTTCTGCGCATCCTCGATCCCAGCCTGCAATGCAATCTGTGACACCGTCCTTGGATTGTCGCCGGAAATGACCTTGACAGCTACATCCTGACTCTTAAAATATGCAAATGTCTCCACGGCATTCTCGCGGATTGGGTTGGCCAGTGCGACAAATCCCAGCGGGATCACACGCCCGGTCAGCCCCGCTTCCATATGTTCTCCCTCATATCTTGCAAAAAGAAGCACTCGGTCTCCCTGTTCTGCATACGGAAGAATCTCGGCTTCCACAGAGTTAAACTCATCGCGAAGGATAAACTCTGGTGCGCCCAGCAGATAACTGCCATCCTCGAAGGTGACGCCTCCGTATTTCAGGCTCGAGGTAAACGCAAGCTGGCTGACAGCCTGCCGGCCCGAACCTGCGATACCCTGCTGGCCGGCATATTCCTTGAGTGCCTGCATCGTGGCATTGTTGTCTTTGGATGCCACGACATAGTCGAACAACAGACGTCTCAACGCCTCCTGTGTCACACTCTGCTCCGGATCCCGCCGGCATGGCACGATTTCCTTGACTTTCATATCGGGTTCCGTGATCGTTCCCGTCTTATCCACACACAGAACATCGACATGCGCCAGCGTCTCTATACTCTTCATGTCATGAAGCAGCACACGTTTCTTGGCCAGATTCATGGTACTCAGGGCAAGTGCGATCGTAGTCAGCAGATACAGCCCCTCCGGAATCATTCCGATAATGGCTGCCACCGTCGATGTGACACTCCGGCTGATCGATACTCCATTCACAAAATGACTCTGCCAGAACAGCACCGCGCCGATTGGAATGATCACAATACCGACCCATTTGACGATCAGATTGATCGAGCGGATCATCTCCGACTGCTCACCATCTCCCATGGATTTGGCTTCCATGCTCAGTTTGGAAATATAGGATTCCGCTCCGACTTTGACCAGTCGGGCATAACATTCACCGGACACCACGAAACTTCCGGACATCAGGGTGCTTCCCGCGGTCTTTTCCACCTCATCGGCCTCACCGGTAAGCAGTGACTCATTGACCTGAATGCTTCCCTCCAGCACAACGGCATCCGCACAGATCTGTCTGCCGGCCGTCAACAGGATCACGTCATCCTGCACCAGTTCCTCAGAATAGATCTGCCGCAGCACACCGCCACGCAGTACATCTGCATGGGGTGCATTTAACAGGCTCATCTTCTCCAGTGTCCTCTTGGCACGCAGTTCCTGTATGATACCGATCAGCGTATTGCCAATGATGATCGGCAGAAACGTCAAGTTACGGAACGATCCCACCAGCACCAGCAGCACCGTAATGACCAAAAAGATCAGGTTAAAATATGTCAGCACATTGGACCGGATAATCTCCCGCGTGGTCTTGTCCGTGGAAATCTCCGTCCGGTTGGTCAGTCCCTGCGCGACCCGGCTGCTCACTTCTTCGTCTGTCAGACCCGTCAATGTCTGACCGGAATTCTCGATCATTGTCAATCTATCAACCTCCCTATGGTTATAGGAAATAACAGACTCCTATAAATAAAAAAACAGAGGCACCATGAATCACATAATGCCTCTGTCATAACTTGTTTCTAAGGCTGTACATCACCTGCTATCAGTAAGTATAGCCATCACTATTTTATTTTTCAACATGCTTTAGAAAAATTTAACCATTTCAGATTATTTTGCGGTTTCGGTTTTTTCAAACAGTTTTTTCACGCCCTGAATGGCAACAATGACACCAAGTACCAGAAGCAATGCCGCAAAGACAAGCTGCAGCGTGTTTCCGAGATCCAGTCCGGTTGTCATAAAGGCTTTGCTCAGTTTGAAGATCGTCATGCCCAGTGCGGTAAAGGTTACTGCCATCATAAATACCATAGGAACCCAGAGCATTACGCCCTGACGTTTTGTCTTCTTTAAGAAGACCGCACAGGCAACCAGTGCCAATGCAGATAACAACTGGTTTGCAGATCCAAACAGCGGCCAGATCTCGGCGTAACCGACCTTGGTCAGCATATAGGCAAGCACCAGAGTGATGACGGTGGCGAAATATTTGTTGGTGAACAGCCGGATGACCGGATTCATATGTTTCTCATCGCTATCGCTGTCCATGAAAAATTCCTGGAAAGACAGACGGCCGATTCTGGCCACGGAATCCAGTGAGGTCAGCGCAAACGCGGATACCGCAAGATTGATCAGGGTAAATACCAGAGAATGTGGCAGGCCGATCACTGACAGGAAATTGGCAATAGCTCCCGCAAAGATCTGAGGCTGTGTCGTCAGCCCCTGTGCTGCTGCCTCCCCCTTGGCAAAGGATGCCACCGCGATCAGAGCGATGACGGCAAGCATACTCTCCATCAACATGGCACCAAAGGAAACCGGAAGCATGTTCTTCTCATTTTTGATCTGTTTGGATGCCGTACCGGAGGATACCAGAGAATGGAATCCGGAGACAGCTCCGCAGGCAATGGTTACAAACAGGATTGGGAACATATACTGTCCATCTACATTAAAGGACGTAAATGCTGCCAGATTGCAGGATGGATTGGCTACAAATACACCGACCACAGCGCCCAGGATCATAAAGATCAGCAGATAACTGTTCAGGTAATCACGTGGCTGCAACAGTGCCCATACCGGAGCCACACTGGCGATCAGGATATAGGCAAAGATGATGATATGCCAGGTTCCAAGGCCGACATACATTGGAAATTTCAGTCCCAGTGCGATGGCTGCAAACAATAAGACAATGGCCAGTGCGGTGTTCACCCATTTGTTAAAGTGGGTATACTTCAGGAAAAATCCCAGGCCAACCGCTTCCAGAATAAACAACATAGATGTCGTAGCAACCGCTCCGTTGGCTGCCACTTTGGTGACGGTGCCTGCGTCATTGGCCACAAATCCATTGAAGGTTCCCGCAACCACATCCGCAAACGCTGCCACAACCAGAATACAGAACAGCCAGCAAAACAGCAGGAACAGTTTCTTTCCCAATTTACCGATATATTCCTCAATAATGTATCCAATCGTACGTCCCTTGTTTTTTACGGATGCGTACATAGATGCGAAATCCTGGACGGCTCCGAAGAACACACCGCCGATCAGGATCCAGAGCAGTACCGGAAGCCATCCAAAGATCGCCGCCTGTATTGGTCCGTTGATCGGGCCGGCACCCGCAATGGATGCAAACTGATGTCCGAACACCACATTGGTATCTGCCGGTACATAATCGACGCCATCTTCCATCTCATACGCCGGAGTCTTGGCATTTGGATCGATCCCCCACTTGTTCTGGAGATATCGTCCATAGAGAAGATAGGCTCCGCCGAGTACTACGATTGCAATAATCATCATTCCTATTCCACTCATAATCTTTCCCTCTTTTCATTTGTTTTGTTTTATTTGTTATCTATAAAAAAACGCCCTTGCTATCCGGTTGGATAACAAAGGCGGAATTTTCCGTGATACCACTTTGTATTATCGTACTTATCACTAAATACGATCTCTCATTCACTGTCAGATCTAACAGTTTCTTCTGTAACGTAAAGACGACGTCCCGGCTTACTTTGATATCATTTCAGCGGGCTGCTCCCAGGGGATGTCACAAAAAAACAGTCTGCCGCTTCTCACCTGCCAGCGGCTCTCTGTGCTCCTGTCACTTTCTATGATGTGTCCTGATCCAAGCATTTCTTTCTTGATTCACCTAATGTTTTACTCCCTTTTTCCCAGAATGACAAGATTAAAATTGCATAGAATTTTAGCAAAAATTTCATTTCTTTTGTGCAGTTTTTAATATGCGGTTTCTCAAAGATTACTCTTGTCAAACATATGACTCTCCGCAGCAGGTCTGCAGCTTCCGCGGATCATCAGCTTCCCTTCCAGTTCTGTCCGCACCACGCTTTTGTGGCCTCCGCTCATCCGGTCGATCAGCAGATACAGCGCAAATTTCCCCATCTCCTCCTTGGGCAGGCTCACCGTCGTCAGCATCGGCTGGGTGAACTGCGCCTCCTCAATGTCATCGCTGGCAATGACCGAAGGATTATAATAACGTATCCTGTTGTTGGAAAGGTATTTGAGCATGCCGATCGCTGTGATGTCATTGGCACAGTAGATCCCCGTCGGCTGATCCTGCGCTTTGCAGAACGCCTGCATGGCGGCATACCCCTCCGTCTCAGTCTGCTCCGTCTGCACAATGTAAGCTTCCTGCGGCTCAAGATCATGTTTATGTAATGTCTTCACAAACCCGCGGAATCTCGCTTCATTCTGACAGTCTCCCACATATCCGATGCGGCGGTGTCCCTGCGAGATCAGATATTCCACGGCCATCATCGCCACCTTTTCTCCGTCACAGAGCACCTCATCCACCTCATAGTTGGTGGAATTGCGGTTCACCGAGGTGACACTCTTAAACCTGGCATTCAACTTGATCAACGCCTCCTGATTGCATTTTCCGATAATGATCAGGCCGTCACAGTGAGGATCCGTCTCCTCATACATCTCATCAATGATCCGGTTCAGATCCTCCTGGCGGCATTTCCTGTCGTTGGAAAACAGCGGCATATACCATACCTTGGTCAGAATGGCAGCCTGTTTGTGGATCTCGCTTTCGATCACCCGCATCAACTCATTAAAGAAAGGATCCGTCGTCGCTTTCTCCATTCTGGTCATGAGAACTCCGATATAATATACCTTTTTCTCTGAATGCCGGATCCCCATCTTCAGATTGCGGGCTGCCGTGTTCGGCGTATAATTCTGCTCGATCGCCGCCCTCCAGATGCGGTCGCGCACCTCCGGAGAAGAGCATTTATAATTGGGATTGTTGAGAACACGGGATACCGTAGCCGCAGATACCCCGGCGATTTCTGCTATTTTTTTGATCGACATATGCTCCTCCTTGTTTTTTCCTGGCATTATAGGATGTTTTACAGATTTCTATTAATATCCCAGTACATCATTGACCAGTATAACATGGATCCTTCCCTCATGGCGGGAATATCTCGTGATCAGAAACTGACAGCAGATCGTGTCAGGAGATTTGCAGTCCAGACATTTTCCGGTCATCTTACACGGTGTCTTCACTTCAAAACGCTGTGCATTGGCCGGTGCCGCTACATTTCTGGCACGTTTCATCGCCTCATCGAGATCCGAACAGACTTTATTCATACCCACAATGAATACGACCTTCCGCGGTCCCTGCGCGATGCAGGAAACTCTGTTGGAATTTCCATCAATATTGACCATGATCCCATCATTGGTCATTGCATTGGCACTGGACAGAAACACATCCGCATCGTACGCCGCCATAAGACCTTCGCGGGGTGTCATATTGGAACGGTCAATGTACCGGTAATCGCCCTCCTGTAATGCCTGGATCAGCCCGATCTCATGTGCACTCTGGCAGCCACCCATCGCCACCGTACTTCCCGTTCCGATCAGTTCGAGTGCCTTCTGAAGCGCCTCTTCTTTGTCTGCTGCATAATATCCTGACATGTTTCTGGACTCCAGTCCCTTGATCACTGTCTGCGCCAGAATTTCATTTCTTTTTCTCATGTTTTCGTTCATAGTATCCTCCAATCCAGGGCGTTTTGTTGACTCCCTTCCAAACACATCAGAATTATTATACTGCGGTTGGACGAAAAATACCATCTCCATCAAAAAAACAGGCTATCTCTATCATCACGAAGTGTGCAAAAAAATAGTCTTCCAAAAGAACTGCTCAATCAAATTGATCCCATTCTTCCGGAAAACTATTCTATACTGTAATCCTTACTTCTTCCCACTGCGTTTCCGTATCACATACAGCGTCACCACCAGCACCGCCATCGTCACAGGAAATGCCACGATCGCCGGGCCATCATAATATCCAATCACACCGGCCAGCACATATCCTGCCGCTGACACACAAGCCACGGTCATCGCATAAGGAAGCTGGGTCGAAACATGATTGACATGGTTGCAGTGCGCCCCGGCTGACGCCATGATCGTCGTATCAGAGATTGGTGAACAGTGATCGCCGCACACCGCACCTGACAGACAGGCTGCGATCGCAATCACCAGCATTTCATAGGAGGATGCCTCCCCGAACACATTACATACGATCGGGATCAGGATCGAGAATGTCCCCCAGCTTGTCCCTGTGGCAAATGCCAGAAACGCCGCGATCACAAAGATCAATGCCGGCAGGATGATCGCCACACTTCCGGCGGATGCCGCCACAATATCATGCACATAATATCTGGCTCCGAGCAGATTGGTCATTCCCGACAGTGTCCACGCCATCGTCAGGATTAAGATCGGAGCCACCATCGCCTTAAAGCCCTCCGGTATCGCATCCGCAAACTCCTGAAACGAAATCACGCCTCTGGTCATATAAAAGCAAAACGTGATCACCAGCGTGACAATGCTTCCAAAGACCAGTCCCTGGGATGCATCCGCATTGGCAAAGGCATTGACAAAACTTTCCCCGGAGAAAAATCCACCGGTATAGATCATCCCGATCACACAGCAGATGATCAATACCACCACCGGAAATACCAGATCAATGACCTTGCCATTACTGTTTGCCACTTCCTTGTCCGCGTCCTCATACGGGCGATCCGGCGTCGTAAACAGATCTCCGGCAATCGCATTCTGTTCGTGCACTTTCATGGAACCGTAATCAAAATCCATGGCAATGATACACAGGATCATGATGAGTGTTCCAAGCGCATAAAAGTTAAATGGTATAGTATGCAGAAACATGGAAAATCCATTGATGTTACTTCCTGCAGGGACGGATGACGTCACCGCGGCAGCCCAGCTCGATACCGGTGCGATAATGCAGATCGGTGCGGCCGTCGCATCGATCAGATAGGCCAGTTTGGCACGTGATACCTGATGACGGTCTGTGACCGGACGCATGACTGAGCCCACTGTCAGACAGTTGAAATAATCATCCACAAAGATCAGTGCTCCCAGCACCATCGTCGCAAGCTGGGATCCTTTTCTCGAGGTAATATGCCCGGAGGCCCACCGGCCGAAGGCGGCAGAGCCTCCCACCTTATTCATCAAAGCCACCAGGATCCCGAGTACGACCAGAAAGATCAGAATACCAACATTGGTACTGCTCGCCAGCTTGTACACCATCCCGCCCTCTTCGTGAAACAGCATGGTATTGAGCATCAGCACCAGATTGCCATTGGCATAGAGCAGGGCGCCCAGCACGATTCCTGCGAACAGCGACGTATAGACTTCCTTTGTGATCAGCGCCAGCCCAATGGCGAGCACAGGCGGAAGAAGTGCTCCGCAGGTCGAATACACCTTCGGCTGATATGTGTCCAGATCCACAGTGCTGCTCGTCGTCAGCGTAAAATACAGCAGGATCCCGAAAATAATCAATGCAGCAATACTAATCATCCAACGTTTTTTCATTTGTTTTCTCCATTCTTTTCCTTTTTTAATAGTCATTCATCCAGTTCACATCGTTCTTGTGGCTTCCGGTAAACACCAGATAAAATATTATATTTAACATAATTCCAAAGCAGGTTGCAACCGGTGCTGCCAGACCGATCCTGGTCAGGCTTGCATGCGGCTGTATACTCATCACATAGGCAAACGGCAGTCTGACCAGCAGAGTCTGCGTCAATCCCTGGATCATAACCCACACCGTCTTCTCATATCCATTGAAAAATCCTACCAGACTAAACAAAACAGCGGTAACGATCGTCTCCGGAGCAAACCCTCTCAGATACTGTGCTCCTTTGCGGATGACTGCCTCATTCTTCGTAAACAGCGATGTCAGGGTATCTCCGAAGATCCAGACGACGATAAATACGACCACTCCGACCACCAGCCCCACTCCCATTCCCGTGAGCATGGACTTTCTCGCTCTCCGATGCTTGCCGGCACCGACGTTCTGCGATACAAAAGATGCCATGGACTGCATCAGCGCACTTGGCACAAGCATCGCAAAGTTGACCACCTTGCAGGCTACGCCATAGCCCGAGGAAGCCTCGAGCCCAAGCCGGTTTACGAACGCGCAAAGTGCCAAAAACGACATTTGTGTCAGAAATTCCTGCAATGCCAGCGGCACCCCCACACGAACCAGCCTTTTGCACTGTCGATTGAGCCTGAAATCCTGTCTTCTGATCTGAAAACCATACCGCTTCTTTTTCAGGATGATCAACGCCAGCGCCACGCTCACGGCCTGCGCCGCAACCGTCGCGATCGCTGCGCCCGCCGCATCCAGATGCAGTCCGGCCACCAGGATCAGGTCTCCGATCACATTGACAAAACACGCCACAGCCACGAACAACAACGGCGATCTGCTGTCCCCAAATCCTCTGAAAATGGCGGCCAGCACATTGTACGCCACAATAAAAATGATGCCGCTGCCGCAGATCCTCACATAAGTTCCGGTCAGTGAAACTGCCTCCTTCGGAGCCTGCATCAGAATGACCAGCGGTCTTGCGAAGAACACCATCACCACAAACAGCAGGACGCAGATCATGGCAAAGATCGTCACCGCACCTCCAAGCAGTTCCCCGATCTGCCCCTCACTCTTCTCACCGATATATCGGGCGATCAGTACCGTGATTCCCATCGCGAACTGCGTGATCACAAAGGTGACCAGATTCAGGATCTGGCTTCCGGTCGACACGGCAGACAATCCCGCCGTCGTTCCAAACTGTCCGACAACCAGAAGGTCGACCGCACCGTAGGCCGCCTGCAGGATCAAGGCTCCCAGGATCGGGATCATAAATGGGATCAGTTTATTCAGAATACTGCCCTGCGTAAAATCCGACTTTTCTCTCGCGTTCATATTTTCTCATTCCTCTCTTTTTCACCGAGTATGTTACATCTGTCTTTCCCATCCCACCGGCTGCATTCCGGCATCAGCGCACCTTTGTCCAGTAAAACACGGCAAGCTGGGTTCTGTCACGCAGCGACAGCTTGTCCAGTATGGTACTGATGTAATTGCGTACCGTTCCCTCGCTGAAACACAGGGCATCCGCAATCTCGCGGTTGCTTTTTCCACTCCCCACCTGGGCAATGATCTCCTGTTCCCTCGGGCCAATCTCATACTGGCTGTAGTCAAATGCCGTTTTGGGCTGCATCAGCACCGGCAGTTTATTAACAATCTCACCACCGAAGACGCTCTGCCCCTGATCTACCGCAAATAACGCCGGAAGGATTCCCTCGAAATCCTGCTTCAAAATATAGCCTTTCGCCCCAAGTTCCAGCGCTTTGATAATATAGGCATCATCAGAAAACGTGGTCAGAAACAGGATCTTCGCCTTCGGATCCGTCTGCAGGATCTCCCCGGCAGCCTCCAGCCCTCCCATAGGTTTCATCTGAATATCCATCAGCAGGACATCCGGCTGTTCCCTCTGATACAGTGCAACAGCCTCCATCCCATCCGTACCGGTTCCCACCACCTCGACCCGCGCATCCGCCTCCAGGATCGTCTTCAATGACAACGCGACAAGCTGGTCATCATCTATAATTGCAACCTTCATATATGCTCCTCTCATGGTTTCTGCTTCGGAATCGAGATCATAATGTGAAACCCGTTATCCGCCCGAAAGTGGATCGACCCGCCAAGTGCCTGGACACGGTCCGTCATATTGGCAAGACCGATTCCTCCTTCTCCCGGCCCGGCTGCATCCGGAAGACTGGCTGTCGTTCCATTGTCCTCCACAGACATCTGATAGAATCCCGGATGTTCACACACAAAGACAGACACCTTATCCGCATCACTGTGACGCACTACATTGGCAAAGGCTTCCTTGATAACCGCAAGGAAACAGTACTTGACGGTGCGCGGAATCTCCTGCGTCATATCATAGTGAAGCTCCACGTGATACTCTGATTCAAATTCCCTGCAGAGTTCATACATAGCCTGCCGCAGATCCAGCGATTCATTGTGAAGATCATGCACACTTTCCCGGATGCTGTTCATCGCATCCCCAAGCGTATCATTGATCTGGCCAAGCTGTCCGTGCAGTGGTGCCTCCCGGTGGATCGTCTGCAGTGCTCCCATCTGCAAAATGGCGCGGGACAACATATGTCCCACATTGTCATGAATCTCCCTGGCAATCCTGTTGCGCTCCTGCAGTGTGGCAAGATGGATTTCATAATCCTGTTTCTCCATCAGCTCCTGCTGTCTCCTCTGCATGACCATCCGCAGTTCCGTCGAACTGTCTTTCAGATGGATATATGCCTCTTTTTGCTGAAGCTGATGTCTCGTCCGATATGCGCCCACTCCGGCAAGCACCATCAGAAATCCCAGCCATATAAGCCCGGATCCCATGGTACGTCCTCCCCGCAGCAGTGCATATGCTGCGATCAGCACCACAACGGCCACGCCCGCGAACACAGACCGTCTGCGTTCCAGACAATGCCATACCATATCATAACAGATAAGTGGCAGAAAACACAGCAGCTCCGGCAAAAAACAGCATATCCCGGTCAGCATCACCGCAACACACAGCCCCCCCCTGCTCCCTCTCACATAATTGGACACAGATACATAAATCAATGCAAACAGGGCTGCGAGCACAGGACGAACCCAGCCCGCTGTCCCTCCCAGAAGGAGCAGCCCTGCCACATAAAGAATTCCCTGATCAATCAGTCGTTGCATTTGCTCCTCCTCTCCTGTGTGCACTATTTCCAGTATAATGAACTTTGTGACAAATGTCATCTTCTTTTCCTGACATCCTGCACTTCTGTTTCCATATTTTATCGTTTATGCTATCGATAGAACCATAAAATACAAGGGAGGATCCCCATGCAAACAATCGTAAACATCGAAAATCTGGTCAAGCGGTACAAAGAACTGCTCGCACTCGACCATCTGAATCTGACCATACAGGAGGGCGAAATCTTCGGTCTGCTCGGGCCAAACGGCTCCGGCAAGACCACCACGATCAACTGCCTTCTCTCATTGCTATCCTACGACAAAGGCAATATCGAAGTCTTCGGCCGTCCCATGCGTCCGGACAGTTATGACATCAAGCGCCAGATCGGTGTCGTCATGCAGAATGTCGCGGTCTTTCAGGAACTGACAGTCCGCGAAAACATCGACTATTTCTGCAGTCTGTATGTCAAAGACTCCGCCACCCGCAAACGCTGTGTCAATGATGCCATTTCCTTTGTCGGGCTCGAGGAGTTTACGGGATTTTATCCAAAAAAACTCTCCGGTGGACTTCTGCGCCGCTTAAACATCGCCTGTGGGATCGCACACAAACCAAAACTGATCATTCTCGATGAGCCTACCGTAGCCGTCGATCCGCAGAGCCGGAACAACATTCTGGAGGGGATCGTAGATCTCAACCGTGCCGGTGCCACGATCATCTACACCTCCCACTACATGGAAGAAGTGGAACAGATCTGTACCCGGATCGCCATCATGGACAAAGGAAGAAACATCGCTCTTGGCACCAAGGAAGAGCTGATCCGGCTCATCAAGAAAAGCGAGATCATCACCCTCGAACTGATGGATCTTCCGGCGGAGGATCTCGCCCACATCCGCACCCTGCCACACGTATATCAGGCAGACTACGAGGATCATACGCTTACTGTGCTGTGCGATGGCGGAAAACACAATCTGGTCCGTCTGCTCGGTTATCTGCAGGAAAAAGATCTCTCCATTGGTCATGTCTACTCACAGCTGCCAACGTTGAACGATGTATTTTTAGAGATTACCGGCAAAGAACTGCGGGATTAAAAAAACATGGAGGTTATCATGCAATCTGTTTTCAAATATACGCTGTTACGCCTGCTCAGAAACAAGACCAACCTGTTCTGGATCCTGGTCTTCCCTGTCGTACTGGCCTGTCTGTTCAAAGTCGCATTTTCCAATATGACGGAAAGCGAGAGTTTCCATACGATACCGGTCGCAATCGTCACAGACAAAAGTTTCAATGCCAATATTTTTTGTACCATGGCAGATGCACTCTCCACGGACAAAAACGGCGCCATGCTTTCTGTCACTTACTGCGATGACAACACTGCCAAACACCTGTTGGAACAGCAGAAGGCCGACGGCATTTTCCATGCCGGTGATACGGTCACACTCAGTGTCAATGCAGATGCCGCGGACTCTTCCATCAATCAGAGCATTCTTCAGGCATTGCTGACACAGTTTCAGGTAAACCGGGATTTTGTGGAAAAAACCGTGCGGGAACATCCGGAGCAGCTGGCAGACCTGATGACTTCTCTGACGGAGACGATCGAACCCCGCAAAGAGGTTTCTCTCACCCGTTCCGACGCCGATCCCTACAATCAGTATTTTTACAACCTGATCGCCATGGCCTGTCTGTACACCGCGCTCGGAGGGATCCATCTGTCCATCGAAAACGCTGCCAATCTGACGGCGCTTGCCGCCCGCAAGACCATCTCTCCCCGCCGAAAACTGAATATGATCGCCGGAGAGCTGGCCGCCTATATTCTGGTAGAATCCGGTCTGAACATCCTGGCATTTCTGTTTATAGTGGGCGTACTCGATATCCATATGGCGCAGCACCCCCTGCTCAGCCTGCTTACCATCGTAATCAGCAGTTCCTGCAGTATCTCACTGGGGATGTTCCTGGGCTGTATCGGCCCAAAATCTGAGGGAGGCAAGACAAGTGTCATGTTTGCCGTCGTTATGCCATGCTGTTTTTTAAGCGGTCTTATGGTGGGCACCATGCGGATGAGCGTAGAAAAACATTTTCCACTCTTCAACCGGATCAATCCGGCAGCCCTGATTTCCGACTGCTTTTATACATTGAATAATTATGACCATCTGCAGCGGTTTGCCACAGATCTCCTCTCCCTGTCTTTCATGGCATTGATCTTCTTTGGCATTTCCTGTCTGGTCACAAGGAGGAAAACATATGCAAGTCTGTAACGCATTTGCCCGCGTGGCAAAGAAAAACCTGCCCAATACCTTTGTGTATTTCATCGTATTTGTCGTTCTGCTGATCATGATGAGCATCAATGCGTCCTCCTCCAATGAGAAGCAGTTTCAGGCATCCGCTGTCAACCTGTGTATCTTTGACCGCGATCAATCTACCGCGAGCCGTGCTCTGTCAGACTATCTGGCCACCATACATCATATTGTGTCCCTCTCCTGGACAGACCGGGACGATCTGCGGGATAACATGTACTACCATCAGATCGATTATGTTCTGACGATTCCGGAAGGCTTTGAGGATTCCCTGCGCACCGGCAGCTCCGACTCTCTCGTAGAAACCAGCAAGCGTAAGGACAGTTGCAGCGGTTACTTTGTAGACCGGCAGATTGACACCTATCTGCATGCACTCTCGCAATATCTGAAAACTGGAGCATCCGTGAAGGAAGCCATCGCCTCCACCCGGAAATCACTGGATGACGTTCCGGAAGTCAACACGATCTCTTTTAGCAGTTCCGACAAATCTGACAATTCCTCGATGGGCTATTTCTTCCAATATTTTCCGTACATCATCCTGATGATGCTTCTGGAGGGACTCTCCCCGGTTTTAATGGCATTTCGCGATCCGCTCATGAAAGCACGCATGTCCTGTGGAGCCATCCCTCAGTCCCGCATCAGTCTGCAGCTCGGACTAGGCTGTCTGATCTATGTCGTCCTGTGGTGGGTCGGATTTCTTGGCATTGCCCTGTTTATGTACGGACCGGCACAGCTCTTTTCCCACACCGGTCTGCTGTTTATCTTGAACAGCGCGGTCTATCTGCTGGTCGCCACGGCCATTGCCCTGCTCCTTGGATCTTTCCCTATGGATTTTAATATGATCAATATGATCGCCAATATCCTTGGACTTGGCATGAGTTTCTTATGTGGAATCTTCGTGCCACAGGCATATTTAGGAAAAACCGTGCTGTCCATCGGACGCTTCCTTCCGGTCTACTGGAATGTCCGCATTACCAATATGATCGCACCATATTCCAGCGATATACTTTCCATGTCAGACTACTGGATGTGCATCGGGATCCAGCTTCTGTTCTTCGCGGCATTATTCGCAGTCTATCTGTGTATCAGCCGTCAGAAAAGCCGTGCCACCATAAACTGATTGTTGATGAAGTCGTCTTACTGAGAAAAAACATCACCTTGCGGACGGACGCAGCCCCAAAGAACTGTTATAATGTAGACTGATTATCGAATTCTCCAGAAAATAGTAAGAGAACGCAGACATCCGTCTGCAGATTCAGAAAGGAATATCCGTTCAACATGAAAAATTTCCAGACAGAATATAAAGAATTTTTAGAAACTTATCCATTTCAGACATTGGATGTAAACGGCATCCCGGTCCGCTATCAATATGGCGGGAAAGAACATGCACCGGTCATCCTGTTTTTCCACGGTCTGGAAATGCATGAAATGTGGATGGCCTATGCCTCCCATTTCAGCAAAGAATATCGTTTTTTGAATTATGAATATCCTCTGCATACGATCAACGCCGACGAGCAGATCGACTTTGCCCACGCCCTTCTGCAAAAACTTGGCATCCGCCGGGTGATCTTACTAGGTGCAAGCGATGGCGGTGTCTACGCACAGATCTTCGCCAAGCGCTACCCGGAAATGGTACAGGGAATGTGCCTTATGACGACTCTGACCGTAGACTCGGATTATCTGCGGAACATTCAGAAAAAACGATTTGTGGAGCCAATCCTTGTGACACTGATGAAACTCCTTCCTGCAAAAACCGTCATGAACATGCTGCGAAAACAAGGTCCCGGATTTCTGGCCTGTGAGTCTCCTCAAAACCAAAAATACGGAATGACTTTCTACGAGACCGTCACCTCGGATCTACAGTATAAGGAGCGGTTTATACACAGTTTTCAATGCGTGTATGTGCTGAAGGATTATCCCTGTTTTAAGCCCGCAGATTTTGAATATCTGCGCGGAAAAATCCAGATTTTTATTCCGGATGAGGATATCTTCACCAAAGCAGACCAGAAAATACTGGAAACTTTGTTTCAGGATCTGGATGCTGACATCCGCCACGTGCCGGGTGGTCATCTTGGAATGGTGGTACAGATCGACGACTATCTGAGAGAAGTAGATGGCTTCCTCAAAAAAATCCATTCGTGCTGATTCTCTGCACGAATGAATTTTTTATTTCTTATTCATCCCAACTGATCGATCATTTCCACAAACAGTTCCGGTTTCAACAGCACCAGACCTCCATGTCCCAGGTCGTGCAATACCGTAAAATCAGTCTGCGGGAAATTCCGTCTCACATACTCGATATCCTGTTTTCTCTCCTTTTCCTCCTCCGATGCATACCAGTAATGGAGCTGTGTATCCAGCTTCGGCAGAGGATCCGGTATCTTATAATTATTGCAGGATTCAAACGTCCGCCACAATGTCTTGCTGCTGCAATGCCTCAGCACATCCGCAACATACTGCAGATCCTCCTTGGAATACTCATCCGTTGCGAAGGCTTTTTCCAACAGTCCCACACCGCCTGCCCGTCCGATCATCATCATAAGATAATCTTTCAGCGCAATAAAACGTGTCACAATCCACGGCAGCTGATACGGCGTGATTCCTCCGTCACTGATACAATGCCTGATCGGGATCTTTTGTCCAAGTGCCACCAACAGCGAAATGGATCCTCCCATAGAACAGCCGTATACCGCATATAATTCCTGATAGCCCTCTTTCTTAAGCCACCGATTCAGCTCCGAAGCGATCTGTTCCACACTGGTAAAATCACTGTCATTCTCGAAATCATAGCCGGGCAGCGCCGGAACCAGAAGGTGGTACTTTTCCTGCAGCAATGGGATCACATTTTCAAAGTAATCCCACTTAACAACAGATGGATGAATCAGTAAAATTGTTTTCTCATGTTCTTTTCCAAATTCATGAATGGTCATAATATCCTGCCTTTCCACTTACATTAAATTCTTCCGACCAGCACGACAAGTCCCGCGATCAGTACAGCCACCGCCAGATACAGGATCATTGCCAGAGTTCTCTTAATCAACACGGATTTCCATGGCTTGATATAAGGAACTCCTTCCATTCCCTCAATCACCCAGACTTTGCTGTGCCCCACCCACAGTCTGTCAAGGACAATGCCGTCAAACCAGTTCATGACCACAAGAAGTATGTACGCCTGGATGAATGCCGTTTTGAAATCTGTGACATGATTCCAGCACGCGATCACCGGCACCAGAATAAAAAAGATAACGATGCAAAACGGGATCATAAACTGTTTTCCTTTTTTCATCGTAGCCTCTTTATCGGCAAGTCCTCTTTTCTGCGCCTCCTCAATAAATTCCGGCGGATAAAAATATAAACAGTTTAATCCGCTGTTTCTCACCGCGCATTTCACAAGACCGATAAACAAAAGACAATATAAAATATTCTGTAATACAAACATGTTCCTTACCTCCAAATATCATCAAACGTATTTCATCTTTATCACATAGCCGGAAAAATAACCCCGGATGTTCCCTAGATCAAAAACAGTAATCCTGCAAACATGATCGCTCCGATCACATTCGCTTTTGCAGGAAGTTTCGTCGGCAGTATCACAACCGCAAGGGGCAGTAAATTGAAAATCCCCGCCCACGCCGGAAGTGGTGTCCTGCCGGTCACAACCGCGATCAAAAACGCAGCTGCAAATACCAGCATCCCAAGATATCCCAGATACATGGTATAACAGGTCGTCTTAAAGAAATCCCATACCGCATTCAATGCAGTCTCCGTGAGATCCAGCTTCACAAAAAACCATTCTACCAGACAGCAGAACAGATGATGAAGCGCCAGGTTGATAAACATGACGAGCGTGGCTACATACATGATCATGTAATATGTCTGGGAATACTGACGCATCCAGTCACAGATCGCCAGATACCCAAATATTTCAAGCGTCATCGCACATACACCAAGCAGCATCGCGATCGACAGGTTCTTCAATGGCATTCCCTGAAACGCCACCTTCGACTTTTCATAGTCCTTAAAATTGGTCAGATCCACTTTTCCATTCGGTGCATATGTAAGAAATCCATCCGAAATCCCGCATAGTATGTGGCCGATCAACGCCAGGATCATAAAAATTTTCCATGATAACATAGTTCTTCAGTCTCCTTTCTCCTTGTTTTCCCGATCAAAAGGTCATAACCGGTGTTTTGCCCTTTTGCAAGCCATTTTCTAAAACGAAAAAGCACAGGTTAGTTATTCCTAACCCGCGCCATTGTACCACAATTATATTCTATTTGCAAAGTTTCTGTTCTTTTCCATCGGAACATACCGGGATGTCTCAACCAAAGAGCGTTTCCATCTCCTGCCTGGTCAGATAGGAAGACAACGCTCCTTTTTTCTGAATACTCTCTCCACAGTAACGATTAGAATAGATCAGATACGGTTTCCATTCTTCATCTGCCATGGTCTTCATATCCTCCAGCGTTCTGCCGTCATACGCGAGCTGGCCAAGGAACGATCCGATAAATCCGTCTCCGGCGCCGGTCGTGTCCACCGCCTTTTTCCCGCTGCCCGGTACGCTTGCATGTGCTGTCCTGGTATACACCTCCGCACCCTGGCTTCCCTTCGTATACAGAATCACGGAAATGCCCATGTCAAACAGCTCATCCACTGCATCCTCAATGTGCTCTTTGCCTGTGATAAAGAACAGTTCCTCATCGGACAGCTTAAGAATGTCAGCGCACGGAAGAAACTCTGTCACTGCCGTCTTAAGCTGTGCCTGATCCGGCCATAACTGTGGCCGGAGATTCGGATCAAAACTGATCATCGCTCCCGCCGCCAAAGCCTTCTCAATCGCTTTTTTGTGTGCCTGCTTCATCGGATACTCTCCCAGCGAAACCGAACAGAAATGGAGTGCATACGCATCCGCGAACACCTCTTCTGGCACCTGTTCCGGCTGATACAACATATCCGCTCCCGGCTTTCTGAAAAAGGTAAACTCCCGGTCTCCATTCTCCAGCAATGCCACAAAGGCCAGCGATGTATTGGCTTCCTCTGTGCGTGAGATATAGGTAGTATCTATGCCGCTCTGCGCAAGTTCCTCCACAATCTTATCCCCGAACGGATCCGTTCCGAGCTGTGTCAGCATAACTGCCCTGCCGCCAAGTTTGGCGTATGCTCCGCATACATTGGCAGGCGCACCTCCTACCTTTGGCATAAAACTCTCCGTATCTTTGATCGGTCTGCCCGCCTGCTGTGGTGCAAAATCGATCAATGCCTCTCCGATCGCCACTAATGTCTTCACAACTATCTCCTCCTGTCTGATAATATTTCAGTCTGTCCGCGTTCCCTTCAAAACGCACCGGAATCTCTCTGCCTGTCATAAAAAGTCTGCATTCATTCATCTGCACTCCGGCCTCTAACGCCATTTTATAGTATGCAAACTCAATTAAAGTATATTCCGGTACATCCTCCAATCCATGATCGCCATTTTTGGAAACAAGTATCCGCATTTTATGACATTCTTCCTTTTCCATCAAAATGTCACAACTTCCGGTTCATGGGTAAATGCTGAAAATGTGGCCGTTGCATTCTTAAAATAGAACACCTCTGTGTTTCCATCATCCGCAGAATACATCTTCTGTAAAGATGGATAGGCATCCAGCATAGACTGTCTCGCCTCCCGTCTGTCATCTTCCACCAGTTCTCCTGCCACACGAAGCCATTCCCCATCCTTAAACGCGCAGAGTTCTACCTTTGGATTGGCGTGGATCTGCTTGGACACATCCTTGACCTTGCCAGTCTGAATATACAGCTTTCCTTCAAAAATGTGGGCGGTTCCAAAAGGTCGTACTCTTGGCTGATCGCCTTCTACGGTTGCCAGATAATATGTTTCTGCATCTTTCAAAAATTTAACTACTCGTTCCATAATGTAATCCTCCTTCTTTTTCATATCTCCATATAACAAGCAATCAGTATCAGAACTCCACTAATACTGCATATATTGTACCACGTCACAGATGCTACCGAAACTCCGTTTCTGATCATACTCCGCTTCCAGGCTTCACCTGCTCCAAAAAAAGCCTGTTCAGCCCTCGACATCACCGCATATCGTTTCCAGACAAGTGCATAGCTTAGTTCCAACGCCGGATCTAGTGTTCTAAAACAAAGCGTTTCGTCTGGCACTCCCTCCAGATACTCACTGCTTGTCAAAAGATATCCAAGGCCACCTCTGACATATTCCAAAGGATTGCCACTCAGGATATTGTAGGTAGCCGCAATATTCATTTGCTCTATATCGGTTTGTGCCCAATGTGTAATCTCACGTTGGAGTCCGATACGGCTGTGAAAAATCAGAGGTACGGAACATAAATCTTCCTTTTCTACGAATTGCTTTTGGGCCAATCTGCACGCTTTAGGCATAAGAAGCCCCCAATACGAACTGTCTTTCAAGGTGATATATTCATATTTCATGTTATCTATGGGTTTTAATAAAACTGCAAAATCAAGAATCCCGTGATCCAGCCGCTGCATTACATCCGTAGCATCCCCGCTGTAAAAATCAAAAGACACCTCAGGATACTGTTCTCGCAGTGCCGCGGCCGCAGTGATGATCGATTTATTTATCATCCCACCTATGAATATTTTTCCGGTGATCATTTGTTCTTCACTGCTCAATTCCTGTTGTGTTTTGTCAAATAATGTGATAATTTCTTCTGCCCGCTTCAACAGCAATATTCTTTATAAGTATTTGATATAGTCCTTGATCTTGCGTACAATAGAGTTACAAAATCTTGCAGGAGGCATCACCATGAATAATACACAGCAACTGCCTATGGCAACGAGGAGGCAGTCGGCAGGGCCATTCACCGCTGCAACGTCCCACGAGAAGATCTTTTCATTACAACAAAGCTGTGGATTCCCGATATAAGCTATGAAGGTTCCATGCGCGGTTTTGCCAGATCACTGGAACGATTAGGGCTTGATTATCTGGACATGTATGTCATCCATCAGCCGTACCATGATTACTTTGGCGCCTGGAGGGCACTGGAAGAACTGTACAAACAGGGAAAGATCCGTGCGATCAGCATTGACAATTTCACTCAGGACAGACTGGCTGATTTTATGTTCTGGAATAAGATAAAACCGGCCTCCAATCTGCTAGAATGCAATCCATATTTCCAGCGTCCGGACGAGCAGGCATATTTAGAGCGAGAAAATATTCTAATGCAGGCATGGTCACCACTTGCCGCGGGACAAGAAGGCATTCTGAATCATCCGACCATTTGTGCCATCGCAAATTCACACCGAAAATCACCCGCGCAAGTTGTTTTACATTGGCTTGTCCAGCGAAACATTCTGCCCTTGGTGAAAACCTCCAATCCTCAGCGGATGAAAGAAAACCTGAACATCTTTGACTTCACCCTGACAGACGCCGAAATGCAGGACATTGCCAAATTGGACAGGGGACATACCTGCTTCATGCCACGAAACACCGGAAAATCCGTTCATGATTTTTTGACACAGGCAGTCGCTGGAACTGCTCCATCCGGAATTATTGAAGATGCCACCAAATAAACTTTCGTTTGCTTTTTCCTAGCTGATCATCAACGGTTTATCACTTCGACAAAAGAGCGTGGGATTTCTCCCGCGCTCTTTTACTTCTCTTTACATTGTAACACCTCATCCGATTCATTTAACAGCCACTTAGAATACAGCCAGTTTTCTCCGTCTAAAATGTGCAACTTGGCTGTGTCTAACTGTATTTCTGAGACTTCTTCTGCATAATCTCCCTTATCGTCAAACCAGAAGATGATGCGAACATCCGCCTTTGCAAATTCAGTATTTAATTGTTCCTGTATATTTTGTAAGTCCATCTTTTCACCTTCTACATGAATGTGTGCAGACCGTCTGCACAATTTGTCATTTTTTCAATTTGCCCTCAAGCCAGGAGATAATAATCCCACAATATGGTGTTAAATTCCGTTCCTGAACCAAATTCATATATGTACGCTCTAATTCATGCATATAGGCATCTTGTGACTTCCCTTTGCATTTCTGCACGATTCTTTTCTGAGCTTCCAGTAATACTTTTTTTCGTGTCTGTGGAAGAGAAATAGCTTGACAATTCAAATTCAAGGTATCCGTCACATCTCTGTTTATTTCCGCATCCTCTGAATAAATACTTCCATCTGTTTTATATTTTATTTTTTTGACTGACATCTCATCAAATGGATTTATGGTAAGTTCTGTGTTATTTCTATGAGCATCACAGGTCGTATCCGCAGGTTTTACACCTTTTACTAAACTATTCCCATAGCAAACACCCAGCATCCATTTAAAATCCAACGTTGCCTTTTTATCATGTACCACCTCATCCTTCGGATGTCTCGATCGACAATGTTCTATTCTTACAACACTCGGGCTGTCTATTCTCCTCATACAATATGCGCAAAGATGCTTTTGTTCATTCCACATCTGCTCTCTAACATCTGCACGCACACTTGATGGCATGTCCTCATAATCTGCATCCGGATTTTTTTTACGGAATTCCAAGAGACTGTTAGGTTCTTTTCCTCTTTTTACAACAATCATACTCTATTCCCCCAATATCATCTCCAGATCCAGAGAAGTTCTCGCAGCCGCAACATCCGGATCCGTTGCCCCAACAATGTTTTCGATTTCTTTTAACACCGTGTCTGCCTCTTGATACTTCTTTTCATCCATATACGCATCGAATAAATCCATACGCTGTTTTACAGCAATTGGTCTGTCAGATACCTGCATAACCTCTCTTAAAATAGAGTTAGCATCTCTTCCATAAGTCTGTGCTACAGGCATATAGATTTTGCCATTATCCAGAATACGAATCTGCTCTTTTGGCACAGAATTAATTACTGCCGGTGCATGAGAACTGACAACAAACTGGATTTTAGGAAAAATCTCATTAAGGTCATTTAAAATGCTCTGCTGCCACTTAGGATGCAAATGTAAATCTATTTCGTCAATCAAAACAATTCCCGGTGTCTCACTCAATACTTGATCACCTAGCGTTGGATTTAAAACAGCCATACGATAAGCAATATCTCCAATCATACTAAGTGTATTCTTGTATCCATCACTCATTTCATCCATCGCAAATTTTTGTGCATCACCGTCATCCGTTTCAAATTCCAACATTAATCTATGCGTATCAAGATCAAAGAAAATACTGGCATTTTTTGATCCACTGATTCTCTCATAGCTTTTGCATATAGCTTTTTCAACCGTCTTCAAAAGCAAGGGTCTTTCTATCATTCCTGTTTTCTGTTGCTCTTGAAGGCTTTTCATCGTCTGGATCTGAAACCAATTGAGCATCAATTTCTCGTTTGATTCTGCTGCCATACAATCTACATATCCAACCTGTCTCTTAAATTCTGTTAATGACTGTAAATTTCTCTTTTCCTTCTTCTGTGCATATAACCGTCCGGTTCCATAATATGAAATGAGCGGAAGAATTAACGATTTATCTCCCTTCATAATTCTATTTTGTGCTTTCTTCGCAATGCCCGTTAGCTGGCTTGCATCCTTTATCGTCGTCTTGCCATTCTCAGAATTCAACGACCTGAGCCACTGCTTATCCTGCTCACCCAGGCAGTCTCCTTCACTTTCAATACTTACTGGAAATTGATGCTGAGGATCAATCGTTCCATTTAAGTCATGAAACTCATACCTTGCATCATCTTTTAATATACTGCGGCTTACTGCTCCATCAATTCCTAGCAAAAATGAACTGATTGAAACAGCCACAGCATCCAATAGTGCTGTCTTTCCGGCTCCATTTTTACCTACAATCAATGTTATATGTTTATCAAAATCAATGCTTACTTTTTCAAAGCATCTAAAATTTTTAATCTTAATATTATTTAATCTCACTGTTCACACCTCCTAGGTTAATTTTATTATCTCTTTGCCAACAAGTCTATCTGTTCAGCTTTAGTATAAATTTGTGCAGACCATCTGCACAAATTGCTCTTATTCAATCAGTATGATAAGAAGTATCCAGTAAATGGTCATTAATGGATACTTATCAACTACTATTGAATACTTACTGGATATTTGTATCCGATAAAAGTGTTCGATATTGGCCACTAAATGACCACTTTTTGATCACACTCCTATAAAATGACTAGCAAATAATCACTTATTAACCACTTTTTCATCACAGATACTGCATCGAATACTTGCTCCTTTTTCACCTTATATCTTTGCCAACAAATCCACTTTCAATGCTTTCTTGCCTTTCTGTGCCACTTCCACACCCTAGAATTTCGTATAATTGACCTTAACGCCATCGTCCAGATCAATCTTAATTCTTCTAGTTTGTCACATGGGCAATTCTGCTTTTACCTGGTAGATATTCTCTCCCCAGTCTATATTTCTGGACTCCTGCAGCCAGAACAGCTTGGATGTTAATCCTGCACTGTATTCCATGATCATTCACCCTCCTCATCTTTCACATAGTGAACAATATCCCCAAAATCACAGTCCAGCTCCCGGCAAATCTTCTCAAGTATCCGCAAAGAAACCGCTTCGTTCTTTGTCATTTTTGCTATTGTACTGCTGCTGATCTCTAATCTTTCAATCAGATCACCTTTCTTTAGGTTTTTGTCAATCAACAACTTCCATAATCCATTATACGAAATCGACATATGCTCTACCTCGCAATACTAAAAATCAAACCATTCCTTAGTTATTATCCAAATCTATCTGCATAAATAACAATAATTACAGTATAATAAATATAATACCACAAAGCAGAGCACATATCAATGAAAATCAGAAAGAATTATTCGATTTTTCGAATTTTTTCTTTAAATTTCAATCATAGAAACTCTATTGCGTGACTCAATTTTATATGTCGCATTACAGGCGACAAAAGAGCGTGGGACTTTTCCCGCGCTCTTTTCCTATTCCCCAATATCACTTTCACTCTTCCACCGTCAGATAGTCCACCAGCCTCTGATGTCCCGGTTCCGCCTCTTTCACCAGCGGCATCACCGCATATGTATGGTACATCCCCTCTGCAATCTCCAGAGTCACTTTTGCGCCATAGCGTTTCAACTGCTCCGCAGTAGAATGTGCGGCCGCTGAAAAGACTTCATCGCCACCATAGGACAGATACACGTCCTTTATGCCATCATAAATGCCCCTGGACGTATACAGCAATGCATCCGGCAGTTCCTTATCTCCTACCATTCCCTTGAAAATATTGTCAAGTGCAGTGGTGCTCATGATCAGATCCGTCCGGTTAAGTTCCTCCGCGCGTTTCCTCTCCTCGGCAGACAGCGCGGACCCCGGAGAACTGAGCGCAATCTTTCCCGGCATCGGAACGCCTTCTCCGCTCATATTGATCCATGACATGAGCCAGAGAACCATAGCCGCCCCGGAGGAGCCTCCTAAGAATGCAATCTTCTCGGCCGGATACTGCTCCAACGCCATTTTATAAGTCGCATACAACATATTCAGCACATCGATCAGATCATTCTCCGGCGCAAGAGGAAAATATGGAAGCAGCATATCCCTTCCGGTAGTTTTTGCCAACGGGATCAATTTCTTGGCCTGGGACGGTTTCGGATATTTCAGCATTCCTCCACCGGCCACATAAATGCACAAGTACCCGGACTTCTGTTTATGGGAAATTTCCAGCACCGGAGATTCTCCTACCCTATGCGTCTGAAAGGACAATTCCGGATCGTTTAGCTGCGGAATGGAAGGCTTCGCCCCGACTGTATGAAATGTCTTCAAAAGTTCGTCATATGGCTTTGCCATAACTTTCTGCATTGGTATGATGTGAAACAGTTTTTTGATGATGGTATATTTTAGTGACATGTTGGTTCTCCTTTCTCATAGTCATCCGGAATATCAATCTGCAGCATTTGTCTGGTTACTTCCCGGATCTCCTGCTTCATGGATTCGAGGTCCATCTCCGGCGTCTCCGCCAGGCCAAACATGGCAAACATATAACTGTATGCCCGGATATGCGGATCACGGATGTCCCATACCCCTTCCTCATTTCCACGAATCAATATTTTCTCCAGCATTTTGGCTTCATTTCTGAAAATGGGAAGTCGAAACACATCAAAGTTCTGACGAAATTCTTCCTGTTCCAATTTATCCCGATACGCAGTGATAACCTGGGCAAACTGTGCCTCCGTAACCATCAGCAGTTTCCGGATAATCTCTGTTACGGGAATACTATTATCATCGCAATATTCCCCTAACATGGTTCCGGCGTGATTTCCCCGTCCGAAAAGGATCGCATCGTAGAGTTCTTTTTTGCTGTGAAAGTATCGCAATATCGTGCCGCGGACAACCCCGCATGCGGCAGCAATCTCATCGATTCCCACTCCGGCATATCCTTTTTCCAGAAACAATGCCGATGCCTTCTCCAGGATTTGCTTTTTTCGTACTTCCGTATCATTGATTCTTTTGGGCATAACAAGCCGCCTTTCTTAATGACTTTTTGTCATTATAGCAGTTAGTTGTGTCTAATTCAAGTTTTTTGCATAAAAAAGCAGCTAATCTATTTGTCATAGACTAACTGCTCTTGTAAAGTTCTATATTCCGTTTTATTCTACAAATCTGACAAGTCAATGTTCGGAGAAACATCGCCTCTCTTGAAGTTACGTACCGCACGATCCATATCTGCCAGAGTTCTGGCTGAAATGCTTTCTGGCACTGCCAGTTCCCGAGGTTCCAGAATAATGCAACCATTTCCGTATTCTTTTACATTGTAATACTGATAAGCAGCGCCCCCGAGAGTTTTCTTTGCAACGCAGAGATACTCTCGCCATAGATATCGCCTCTATTTTTATTATATTTCGATCGTTTCCAAATTGAAATCAAATCGCAATCATCTTTTTGATTTCATTGTAAAAATCAAATTGTCTCTTTTACTTATTATGTATAGGACAATTTGTCGTGAACTACTCGATAACTAAATGTACCAAGCATCTGATGTGCGGATTTGAGCTCCGTAGATTCAGGGTGCGTCCATGACACCATTACTGCTTTTTATACAGCTACTTTTGCAATATAAGGAACACCAATTGAAATTGGATCCAAATGAATGTCTATTTTTTGTTTCTGGAAATAAAGCCTGAGAATATTAAATGCACCAACACAATCTGCATTCCATATATATTCCCCGTCCTGATAAAGACCACGCTTAACACGATTCTTTTTGTCCGCATGTCTCCTGTCAACTCTATCAGCCAGAGGACTTGTCTGACTTGAATAAAATTCTTTCTGGCGAATAAAATGAATTCCTACCATTGCACACTTATACTTAAGCAAATTATAAATTTTTTTATATGGCAGAGCATGAATCTTCTGATTCGTTACACTGCCAAAGTTTTTCCCCTTTCTAATATTTGTAATATCACCGATTACAACAGTATGGATATCTTCTCTAATGCAATAATCCACGACATAACGCGTTACTTTGTGCAGATAGTCATAAATCGCATCAGATTTACTTTTATATAATCTACAGATATGTTTTGACGACTTTGGATACTTTATACCTTTTCTTTTTTGTAGACTGCTCCACTGTAACTGTACTCGTGCAATTTCTTTGTTATAATACTCACAAAAAGAAAGATACTTTCTTCCTGCAATAAATGACTCACCAGTTGTGGAATTATAACAGGTCATAAGATTATGAACACCGAGGTCTATTGAAAGATATCTTCCATTGTCCGGCAACATCTGTACATCTTGCACCTTATAGATAACAATAATGTTGCATACTCCATTTTCAGGAGGATATACCTTGATCTGTTTAATATTATCCATGTTCTTAAAAATTTTATTTTTAAGATAAAGAAATTTGTCATGGATATCATATGTCACAGCCATATATTCTTTCAACTCCCCTGATATTGACAAGCGAACAATCTCCTTATTATCCATATGTTTTATACCATTTTGCATATAAGTAACCGGTATTCTATCATGCTTATAATGTGGCGGATGTGGATTTTCGACACCATGCGATTTTTGAAGAGCATAGAATGACTTCCATCCCTTATCTAGAAGTTTGCATACCTCTTGTGCTGTCTGTGATGGAAGCTGTTTATACCACAAATTATTTTTATGAACTTTTTTCTGGTAATACCAGTCCGGATATTCAACAGGAAGATTCAATTCCTTATAGTTTAATCTTTCATAATTGCAGACATTCCAGAGCTTATATGCCGCATAACACATATGCCCGAGAATATTACTGTAATTTTCACTTAATTTGATGGTCATTTTATGTGACAGCAACATGATAACTCCCCCTTAAGATGATGATTACACTCTCAATTTTTTCAACCATCTTTCATGATTATAATAAGTGATCTCGCAAGCCCGCCTTACCCATTCTCATGCGTCTCCAACCCCTGGATACTCCACGCCTTCGGAATCATAATCTCCTTGTACAGCTTAACCGCATAATGGTCACTCATACATGCCACAAAGTCGCAGACTGCGCGCTCCGGCGTCTCACCCAGCAGGATCAGGGCCGAAAATTCCTCCGGGAGCTGTTCGGTATGGGTGATATAGAAATCGTAGAGCTGTTCGATCATATGCTCGACCTTTTTTTCTTCCCCCTTGGCGATCGGATTGGTATATACGTTCTCAAACATATATGTACGCAGAGAGAACATAGCCTTTTCGACCTCGTCCGACATGATGATCTCCGCCTTTCCCTCGCTGTTTTCCACAATGTCGTGGATCAGGGTATTCAGACGTTCCTTGGTGCTGTGTCCCAGCACGTCCGTCACCCAGAATGGCAGAGCCTCCTCGCGGATCACTCCGGCACGGATCGAGTCGTCAATATCCGAATTGATATAGGAGATCTTGTCGGACAGGCGGACAATCTTTCCCTCAAGCGTCGCCGGCGTGCAGCCGGTCTGGTGATTGAGGATCCCGTCTTTGGTCTCCCAGGTCAGGTTCAGTCCCATCCCGTCCTTCTCCAGCTTCTCGACCACCCGCACACTCTGTTCGTTGTGCCGGAATCCTCCCTGGGCTTTCATAATGTGATTGAGCGAGCGCTCTCCCGCATGCCCAAACGGGGTGTGTCCCAGATCATGGCCAAGTGCGATCGCCTCGGTGAGATCTTCATTGAGCAGAAGCGCCCTGGCAATGGTTCTGGCGCACTGTGCCACCTCGAGCGTATGCGTCATACGGGTGCGGTAATGATCCCCTTCCGGCGACAGATAGACCTGCGTCTTTTGCTTCATGCGGCGAAATGCCTTGCAGTGCAGAATGCGGTCCCGGTCCCGCTGATAGTCGGTTCGTATATCGCAGGGTGTCTCCTCCCGCTCTCTGCCCCGGCTCTCGTCAGCAAAACTTGCATATGGGCTCAAAATCTCATGCTCTCTTTTTTCCTGTTTTTCTCGAAAGTTCACAGACATGCCTCCCTTTCAGATGCTAATCCACCAGACTTCCAATATAATAGAAGCCTTTGCTCTCATTCAGACGAACCTTCCGGATCGTTCCGATCATCGTCTCATCCCCCGGGAAATGCACCAGATAGTTTTTGGCGGTGCGTCCGGTCATCAGTCCTTCCTCATGCTCATTGACCTGTTCTACGAGCACCTCCTGTACTGTCCCTTCCTCCGCTTTTGCCTTGCTGGCGGCAATTTCCTGCACTCTGGCCAGCAGACGGTTAAAGTGTGCCTTGACCTCCGCCTCATCGACCTGGTCTTCCATCGCTGCCGCCGGAGTACCGGTACGTTTGCTGTAGATAAAGGTAAATGCGCTGTCATACTGTACCTTTTCCACGACGTCCATCGTATCCTCGAAGTCCGCCTCGGTCTCCCCCGGGAATCCCACAATGATATCGGTGGTCAGCGCAATATTCGGAATCGCGCGGCGCAGTTTTTCTACCAGTTCCAGATAATGCTCCTTGTCATAATGCCGGTTCATGATCTTTAAGATCCTGCTGCTTCCCGACTGCAATGGCAGATGCATATGCGGACAGATCTTCTTGGACTTTGCCATCACCTCGATCAGTTCATCGGACAGATCCTTTGGATGTGATGTCATAAAACGGATCCGCTGTAATCCCGGGATCTGCTCGACGCGCTCCAAAAGCTGAGCGAACGTCACCGGATGCTCCAGATTCTTTCCGTAGGAATTGACATTCTGTCCCAGAAGCATGATCTCCACCACGCCATCCCGGACCATACATTCGATCTCCGCAATGATATCCTCCGGTTCACGGCTCCGTTCCCTGCCCCGGACATATGGCACAATGCAGTAGCTGCAGAAGTTATTGCAGCCAAACATGATATTGACACCGCCTTTGAAAGAATATTTTCTCTCATTGGGCAGTTCCTCGACAATGGCATCCGTATCCTTCCAGACATCCACAACCATCCGCTTCTTTTTGCTGGTATCAAACAGCCGCATGGACATCAGCTCTGCCAGTTTGAAGATGTTGTGTGTCCCGAAAATGATATCCACATGACGGAAACTTTTCTGGATATGCTCCACTTCATCCGGCTCCTGCATCATACAGCCACACAGCATGACCAGCATATCCGGATTCTTCTGTTTGATCTTCTTCAACTGTCCGAGATGCCCGTATACCTTGAGGTTGGCATTTTCGCGGACGGTACAGGTGTTGTACAGTACCAGATCCGCATCCTCGGTATCAGTCTCCTGATATCCCACGGTCGTGAGGATTCCCTGGATCTTCTCGGAATCCCTGGCATTCATCTGGCAGCCAAACGTGACAATGTGACTGGTCAGTGGCCGTCCCAGCTCCCGGCTTTTGTTCGCCACGTATTGCTTTAACTGTCCCATAAACCAGTACTGGCGCTGCGGCTCACCGGCAGGCGGTTCACTGGTCAGATCCACCTGTCCCAGCAGCTGCTCAAGGTCACCGTTGTATATCGTCAAATCTTTCATATCTGTCCCCATTCTGTTCTCTTTCTATCTTGCTTTGTTTTGCCAAAAATAATGAGCGGTAAAACTACCGCTCATTATAACATATTCTGTCTGGATTGGAAAAGCCCTGACCATGCCGGATATCCTACCGGATCTTGTCTACGGTATAGTCTTTTTCTTCCACTGCAGTTTTCAGAACCTCATCGGCCACCTCTTTATCCAGAGTAACCACCGCGGTGCCCTTCTCATGGCTTACCTCCGCAGATGCCACTCCGTCAATCGCCTCCAGTGCCTTCTTGACGGTTGCCTCGCAGTGTCCACACATCATTCCCTGAATATTCATGGTCTTAGTCATAGTCTCGTCCCCTTTCATGGTATTGTCATTTATTTCCAGCACACCCGCCTCAATATGAGGCCGTGCAATGGCCTTGTCTTTATGCGCATCGTATACCTTGCACAGATTCAGGCGCAGGGCATTGGATACGACACAGAAGCTGGACAGACTCATCGCTGCCGCTCCAAACATCGGATTTAAGGTCCAGCCAAACAGTGGGATCCACACGCCGGCTGCCAGCGGAATTCCAATGATATTGTAGATAAATGCCCAGAACAGGTTCTCCTTGATATTGCGAAGCGTCTTTCTACTCAGCCGAATCGCGCCGGGTACATCCAGCAGATTGCTTCTCATCAGGACGATCTGTGCCGCATCGATCGCCACATCGGCACCGGCTCCGATCGCAATGCCGATATCTGCGCCGGTCAGTGCCGGAGCATCGTTAATTCCATCCCCGATCATCGCAACACGGCCATATTTCTGCAGTTCCCGGATCACCTTCTGCTTGCCGTCCGGCAGCACACCGGCCACCACCTGGTCCACGCCGGCCTCCCGGCCGATCGCCTCTGCGGTACGCTTGTGGTCTCCGGTCAGCATCACCACATGGATGCCCATATTTTTCAGTTCACGGATCGCTCTGGTGCTGTCCGGTTTGATCGTATCAGCCACCGCGATCATACCAAGGATGCTATCCCCACAGGAGAACCACATTGGTGTCTTTCCCTGTCCGGCATAATCCTCACTGATCCTGATCAGTTCCGGCGTCATCAGCCCCTGTTCAGTCAGAAAGCTCTGGCTGCCTCCGAGGAGTTTCTTCCCCTGATACATGGCACAAAGTCCGTGTCCCGGCAATGCCTGAAAGTCCTCCACATTCCACGGATCAATGCCGTGTTCGCCGGAATAGTCAGACACTGCCCTCGCCAGCGGATGCTCACTTTTACCCTCCAGTCCGGCTGCAGCCTTCCAGAGTTCTTCTTCCTTCAGCCCCGGCACCACGTAGACATCCGTGACCACCGGTTTTCCCTGCGTGATAGTACCGGTCTTGTCCAATGCCACGACCTTTACTTTTCCTGCCTCCTCCAGAACCTGCGCATTCTTAAACAGAATTCCGTGGCGGGCACCCACGCCATTGCCGACCATGATCGCCACCGGAGTCGCAAGTCCCAGCGCACACGGACAGCTGATCACCAGCACGGACACCGCTCTGGCCAGAGCAAATCCTACGTCTTTGCCGGCCAGCAGCCAGACCGCTCCCGTGATCACCGCCAATGTGATCACGACCGGCACAAACACTCCGGAAACGCGGTCCGTGATCTGGGCGATCGGCGCTTTGGTAGCCGCTGCATCGCTGACCATCTGAATGATCTGTGACAATGTCGTATCATTGCCCACACGGGTCGCCTGACAGGTCAGATGGCCCTCCTGATTGACTGTTGCAGCCACCACTTCCTGCCCCGGCACACGATCCACCGGAATACTCTCTCCGGTCAGTGCCGACTCATCGATGGAACTGTGGCCCTCCAGGATCACTCCATCCACCGGAATACTCTGTCCCGGCTTTACCACAAACACATCTCCGGGATGTACCTGTTCTACCGGAACCTCCACTTCCTTTCCGTCACGAAGCAGGACTGCCCTGACCGGTGTCAGTTCCATCAGTCCCTTGAGCGCATCCGTGGTCTTTCCCTTGGAGTGCGCCTCCAGCATCTTTCCCACGGTGATGAGTGCCAGGATCATCGCCGCGGACTCAAAATAAAACTCATCCATGTAATGCATGACGCCCTGATGATCCCCTCGAACCACCGCATCCGTCATAGCAAACAGTGCAAACGTGCTGTAGACAAACGCCGCACCGGAACCAAGCGCCACCAGTGCGTCCATGTTGGGAGCCAGATGAAACAGACTCTTAAATCCATTGATAAAGAAGCGCTGGTTGATCACCATCACGGCAATGGCCAGCAGCATCTGCACCAGCCCCATCGCCACATGGTTTCCCTCAAAAAACGACGGCAGCGTCCATCCCCACATCATATGTCCCATGGAGAAATACATCAGCACCGCCAGAAATACCAGAGATGCGATCAGGCGGCGGAGAAGAACCGGTGTCTCATGGTCTTCCAGTGCCTCCCGCTCTCTCTGATGTCTCGCATCCGCGCCGGCATCCCCTGCATCTTTCAGACTTGCCCCATATCCGGCGGCCTCCACAGCCCGGATCACCTCGTCAGGGCTCGCCTCTCCCTCTACGCCCATAGAGTGTGTCAGAAGACTCACAGAGCACGACGTGACCTGATCCAGGCTGCCGACCGCTTTCTCGACACGGCTCTGACAGGCTGCACAGCTCATTCCCGTCACCTGATATTGTCTCATAACCTCATCATTCCTTTCCTCTCATCTCTCACATTTATAGAATCTGACCATCCACAGATCCTGTGTCCGGTCACTTCATCAGCTTCTGCAGCGTATCTACCAGTTCATCCACAACTTCCAGATTCCCCTGCTGTATATTATCTGCCACACAGGTTTTTATATGACTCTCCAGCAGCACTTTATTAAAACTGTTCAACGCCGCCCGCGCGGCCGCAACCTGTACCAGGACATCCGTACAATAGGCATCCTGCTCGATCATTCCCTTGATCCCGCGGATCTGCCCCTCAATGCGGCTCAGCCGATTCAGAAGATCACGGTATTCCTTGTCCTCTCTGTGCTTCTTTTTCTGGCAGCAGCAACAGTTTTCTGCCTCTGAACATGCATGCATATAAACCTCCATTCCGAAGACGTTTTACGTCGAAGGAATCGCGAGCAAACTATCAGATTTTGCTCTGCGATCAAAGTTACATCTTATTTCTGTGCTGCATTATATACCCCCAAGGGGTATTTTGCAAGCCCTAAAATTTGCACCTTCTAAAATTTGTAATTTCTCCATTCCTCTTTTATACTGAACATAACGAATAAAATATCTCAAAGGAGTCTATGTACCAATGAAAACAAAATCCAAGATCCTTATGGCACTGATCCTAGTGCTTCTGGCAGCTGCCGCAGGTTCCGTCTACTGGTGGAATTACCACAAGATTCATGCACCAAAATACGAACAGACCGCAGCCATCCAGACTTCTGCCTCACCCACGGTGACGCCGACACTGCAGCCAACACCGACCAGCGATCCGCACGCCGGCAAAGTCCAGAGCACCATAAACGGCCAGTGGATCTCCCCGGCCAAGGCAGCCAAACGCCCTTATGCCGTCATGATCAATAATATTGAATACGCATTTCTGCATCAGGCCGGCACCTCACAGGCAGATATCATCTACGAAGCCCTCGCCGAGGGCGGCATCACCCGGATGATGGCCATCTATCAGGATCCCTCCCGTGTCAAACGGATCGGTTCCGTGCGCAGCGCCAGACATTACTATGCCCAGTTTGCTTACGAATGGGACGCGATCTACTGTCATTTTGGACACACCAAATATGCGACCGCCAAGATCGAGCAGCTCCATATCAACAACCTGAGTGGTCTGTCCGGGATCGGCAGCGTGGTCTATGCCAGAGACACCTCTCTGCGCGCACCGCACAATGTCTTTACCGATGGAAAGAAACTAAAAAAAGGAACGAAAGCCCTCGGCTACCGCACAAAGGCCAGTCGTTCCAAAACTGCAAAACATTTTACATTTAACGAGGAAGATGTCACTTCCGATCACGGAAAACAGACCCGCAGGATCATGCTTCCGTTTTCCACGTATTCCACAGCAGTTCTCAAATATGATCCGAAGAAACAGGTCTACAAAAAATGGGAATACAACCAGAAACACATGGACACCGCCAACAACCGCCAGCTTGCCTTCAAAAATGTGATCGTCCAAATGGTGGAGGAGTCCAACATTGATGACAAGGGCTATCAGACTATGGAGATCTCCAATCATTCCGGCAAAGGGTATTACATCACCAATGGCAGGCGCATTCCAATCACCTGGCATCGCAATGAGTCGTCTCATTCCATGGTATACCGCACCAAATCCGGCAAGGTTCTGCATATAAATCCCGGCAAAACCTACATCGCAGTCTTTCCAAAAGGACACACAGTCACGTTCCAATAGGTACCAGCCATGTCAAATCAAGCACAATGATCCATTGACAAATGATCATCTGCCGCCGTCAGCGATGCTTTCCGCGGTAGATGATTTTTTTCAGCCTTGGACAATAGGAAAAGGCATGAGCACCGATCTTTCTGACATATTTTCCCACGATCACCTTGCCCAGTTTCTTGTTCCCGAAGCAGGCATACTCATCCACTGCTATCACTTTATAAGAAACCCGGTACAGGCTGACCGTATCCGGTATGACCAGTTTGGATACCGAATTGGACGACAATCCCAGGAACTTGACCTCACATCCCTTTTTCCCGGAGGACGTCACAAGATAGCGGAGTCCTCCCCTGGTAAAGCGCGTTCCCTTTCGGACAGTCCGGTCCGGATAGACATAGGAGTGTTTCTGCTCTCTGGCATACTTTTCCGGAACAGATCCCCGTCTGACCACCAGAAGAAGCTCCGACGGGCATCCCAAAAAGACATTTCTTCCCAGGCGCTTCGTGCGGGTCAGATCGAAATCGACCAGTTTCGCACAATCGCGGAACGCATAGTCCCCGATCGTCAGCACTCCTTTTGCAAAGACCACATCAAACAGCCCGGCACATCCGTAAAATGCACCGTTTCCGATACTGTCCAGTTTTTGGGACACATGTATCGACAGCAATGCCGTATCTCCCGCAAAAGCAAACTCTCCGATTTCCCGAACCGTTCCCTGAATCGTCACCCCCGACAATGTCTGATTATTTTCAAAGGCCCGGGGTGCGATCCTGGCCACGGTTTTCCCAGCGATCTGCTCCGGTATCGTGATGACTCTGGCCTCCTCACTGCATCCGGTGATCGTCACTGTTCCATCACTTTCCTGCACATAATTGAGTGGAAACGGCGTGGCTGCCGGTGCCGGAGACGACGTCGTCTCCGGGGTGACGTCAGGTGTCTCTTCCTGCCATCTGAGTCCCGTCGTGACTTCAGGTACCGCTTCCTGCCAGCCGATTTCTGGCGCAACAGTTGGCGTTTTGGCGTCTGCCTGTCCGGCTTCTGTCGCAAAAGCAGGCGTTTTGGCGTCTGCCTGTCCGGCTCTCCAAAAAATCCCCGCCGTGGCAAGCAGGATCCACGCCATCCTCCATATCCGTCTTCTCCCTGTTTTCATCACAATCTCTTCCTTTCCTCATTGTCTTCGTCCTGTCTGACACCGCTCAGGATAATCTTTCCCTCCCGTACCTCCACCTTCACTCTCTTATCGTAAATTCCGGCTTTCTCCAGGATCTCATCATCCAGTTTGATCCGGCCTGCTTTATCGAGCACAGAGTAGATATCCTCCTGACGGCGGTGCTGCTCTGTACTGATCTTTCCGTCCGAGATCATCAACACCCTGTCCACATCTCTTGCCAGCCGTTGGTCATGTGTCACAATGATAATGGTCAGCCCAAGTTCCTCCCTCAGCCGCTGAAATACCGTCAGAATTTCATGAGATGTCTGGGTGTCCACTGCCCCGGTTGGTTCATCGGCCAGCAGGATCTTCGGCATGTTGGCAAGCGCCGCAGCGATGGCCACTCTCTGCGCCTGTCCTCCGGAGAGCTGTGCCGGATAGGAATCCGCTTTCTCTCCGATGCCGACCAGGGTTAGCAGCGCCATTGCCCGCTTTCTTCTCTCTCCGGCGCCACCTTTTCCCCTTCTGCCGGAAGCCGCCATCATCGGTGCCTCCACATTCTCCAGTGCGGTCAGATAGGGAAACAGATTATCCTCGGCAGTCTGTCTCACAAATCCCACCGTTTCATAGCGGTATCGCACCAGATCTGCCCGTTTCTGATCAAAGACACTTTGCTCTTCCAGATACAATTTTCCCGCGGTGGGCCGCTCAAGTCCTCCGAGGACATTGAGCAGGGTGGACTTGCCGCTTCCGCTTTTTCCGATAATGGCCAGGATCTCCCCCCGGAAGATTTCCAGTTCCAATCCCTGGAGCGCCATTACCTCTACTCCGTCCGACTGATAGATCTTTACCAGATCATCACAGTACAGGATGATTTTCTTCTCGTCCAATGATCTCACCGTCCTCCATTTCATAGACCACATCCGCAAGCTCCATCAGCCCCGGATCATGGGTTGTCATCAGGATCGTCACCTGCTCCTCCCGGATAAACTGCCGAAACAGTTCCATAATATGCAGTCCCATTGCCGTGTCCAGCGCACCGGTGGGTTCATCCGCGATCAGCAGTTTGGGCCGGTGGGCCATCGCCCTTGCAATGGCAATGCGCTGGCGTTCTCCACCAGAGAGCTGCGCCGGTATATGATGCCCCCTTCCGGACAGATCGACCATCTCCAGAAGATGGTTCACACGCTGCTTCCAGTCCACCTTGCTGTCCGCCAGCCTCAGTGCGAATTCGATATTTTCATACGCACTCATATTTGGGATCAAGGCAACCGACTGAAAGACAAATCCGATCTGATACCGCCTCATCTTCTCAAGTGCCTCCCGCGACATGGTCCGGTAATCCTGCCCGTCAAACCGGATCTCTCCGTGTTCCAGCGGATCCAGACCACCCAGCAGGTTCAGCATCGTGGTCTTTCCGGATCCGGACCGCCCCTTCAGGATCACCAGACTGCCCCGGTCCACCTGTATCCCCGCATCCCGCAGGGCATGACATACATGTCCTCCCGGCAGTCTGAAGTCACGGGATACATGGCTTGCACTCAATATCACATCCTGTTCCATGTATGTCACCTCCTACATTTTCATGACCTGTGTCAGTTTCAGCCTTCGGATCTGCCCCAGCAAAATGCACAGACAGACCACGATGACCATTGCAACGACGATCAACAGCCGCAGCATATCTGTCGCATCCAGATAAATCTCCAGTGGCAGATTATGTCTCTTTGGCAGGTAGATCACCACAAAGACATGAGTAAACAGCCACGATGCCAAAAGGCCTGCCACACCGCCGGCCACCGCCGACATCCCCGAGGACATCAACTGTTCCCGGATCAGCAGTCTCTTGAGTTCTCCCGCCGTCATGCCCATGGAGCGGTATACCCCGTACAGTCCCTCCCTGTCTTTCATCAATGCCATCCAGTAGATCAGAAATCCGGTGCAGAATATAACCATGCTGATAATAAAACTCAGAGAAAATAATCCGTTGGTGATCTGCATCAGTGGAGAAGCCGCAAGCAGCTCCAGTTCCTGTGCGGCACTGGTAATGGATTCGGTCTGTATCTTATGCTTCTTCATATACTGCAGGATCTGTCCCTGTGTGACATTTTTCGGACAGGACATCCAGATCTCATACGGCTCCATACCACATTTGGCTACAAAATACGAATAGTTGTTTACCAGAAGATACTGTTCTTTTTCCTGTAATTTCCCATTGTCATCGTACTCATATTGATACCGGTCATATCCCGGCCAGGAGTCGACGATCGCACACACCTTTCCCATCACACTGACTCTGCGGCTCTCATCCGACGGATAATTCGGATTGCTGTGCCAGTATGAAATATCATCCCCCACGTCCACCTTCAGATCCCTGGCCGCATTTCGGGACAGGATCACGCCACCGGGTTCCTGGGCCAATGCATTGAGCGCATAATACCAGTGTTTCTCTCCTTTGGCCTGCTTCAGGGATGCCGTCTGCCCAAACTCTTTGGTCGAAATGGACATCATCGTGACATCCCCGGTCTGTCCGGTAAACTCTGCCAGATTATCACGTATGACACGGGTAAACTTCCCGGCCAGTTTTTGTGTCTTCAGATCCTGAAACCTCCCGTAATCCGGCTCGACATAATAATGTATCACCTCGCGTTTTTCCGTATCGATATAGGAAGAATAGTTCCATTCCTCCTGATACACCAGATCGCATCCCACATCATACCTGGCGCGGTCTGCACCGTTGCGGTTGATGGTTCCGGCCGCATTGGCCTCAAAAATTCCAAGACCCAGCGTGAAGATCAGAAAAACTGCCAGGAAGCGGCTCCGGCCGCCCTCCCGGATCACCTGCAAAAATGCCGCATACGAAGGCACACGCCACCGCGACCGTCCCAGCCGGTATACCAGCCGTACCAGAAGATGATTTATACTGACGCCAAGCGCCGCCATTCCCACCAGAAACAGCACAATGTCCAGAAAGATCAGTGGATCCAGCTTTCCTCCCGTCAGCACATCCTGCGCCAGAGTATCAAGCTGCTGCCGGTAATTGTACAGCAGGTACAGACTGACTCCCAGCAGCAACAGAGTGATCCCCAGCGAAAACCGTCCTCTCCTGAGCGTATTCTTTGCCTTCTGGCTGACCATCTCCTGATTGACCAGTTTTCTCGTATACAGGGCGGAGATCAGTCCCATAAACAGGATCAGAAATACCGATGCTGCCAGTGCATAGACCGGCATCTGCCAGACCAGCCGGTAACTCATCATATTGGTAAAGGAAAACTGCAAAAATCCATGTGCCGCACCTGCCAGCCGGCAAAACACCACACCCAGCGGAAGGCCGATCACCAGTGCTGCCAGCGAAAGAAGTGCAGTCTGCCGGATATAGATCCCCACGATCCCCGGCTGGGAAAATCCCTTTCCCGCGAACAGCACGATCTCATGCTGTTCTGACTCCATCAACTGTGAGGCGATCAGATAGATATACCCCATCAACAGTGCAAACACCGGAAGTTCCAACACCCAGAACAAGATCGTCAGCAGTCTGGCATCTGCCAGATAAGACAACAGCGTCTTGCGGTAATTGTCCGAATAACATGCCCCATCCGTCTCACAAAACTGATCCCGGTAATATAACATATTCTGGATATCGCTGTGCTTTACCCGGACATAATCCGGCAGCCAGTTCGCCTCGGTTTCCATCATGGTCACTGTATATTTGTCCATAATATCTTTCAATGCATTCTGGTCGATCATGACGATCCGGTTATACTCATCCATGCTCTTGACCCAGAAATCGCCTTTGTCAGGATCCACCTGATACACCCCTGCCACCCACAGTGACAATGGATTTCCATCGGTATCCTGATATTCCGAAAACTCCATCGTCTCCCCAAGCGACAGCTGCAGCGTATCCATACTCTTTTCGGAAACCATGCAGGGATATCCCGCCCTGCCGGAATCCGCATCCTCCCACAATGTTCCGTCCACCAGACGGATCTTGTCTTTCATATGGAGAACACAGCCAAGCGTCATCACCAGACTGTCATTACTGCTGCTGCGCGATACCCTGCCTCCATTGAATCCGAAAAATTCCTGGCGTTCATACTGCGCCAGTCCCGTATATTTCTGCCAGGCCTCCGGATACTGGTCCAGATTCCGAAACACCTTATCAAATGTCAGTTTCCCACTCTTTTCATTCAGCAGCTCCGTATGACTGTACACCAGCGGATACTCATTTTTCGCCTCGATCACCTGATTGAAACGGTTCTGAAGCAGCAGATTGAAGGCCCCCTCACGGAACATCGGCGTACAGGCAGCCAATGCCACAAACAGCACCATGCCGAACAGGAGACAGCCACTGAGCAGTTTTTTATTTTTCAATTTACTCCATACTATCTGAAACATGATCGCCCTCCTGTACTCCCTGTGCAATACAGACATATGCCCCTTCTTCATATTCTTCCATGACGGTTACATACTGTCTGATCCACATGTCATTGCTGCGGATCCATACAAAGGTGGTAGACTGGCTGCTGACCTTATCGATCTCCTCCTGCAGGCAGCTTTTTTCAATGCGGCATACCTCCCGCATCGGACTTTTCACAGCCAGGATCGTAAACTTATCCAGTGATATATGTTCAAGCTGTTTTCCAGACTGGTCGTACAGCCTGAAATACACTGCGGCAGGAAGTTCTGTGCTCGCTGCCCGGATCACGTGAGGCTGTTTTCCTCCGGTCACAAAAATCCGGTCGGGACTGCCACCCATTCCCACCATTTTTGCAGTCCACTGCTCCGCATCCTGATCGGTCCCTGTCCCAAGGGCAAGCTTTTGCCCAAAGACGATATGAGGGTACAGATCTTTGTCCTCATCGTATTTCGTCCCCAGCCCTGCCGTATATTTCAGGCTGGCCGGATCTGCCAGTGTCACCAGCACATGACTGCCGTTCTCCAGCTGCTGACCTTCACTGACAGAAACCGAAACCACCACGCCATTCCTGTCGGCACGGATCACGGTCTTTCCTCCGGCATCCGTTTCCCGCTGCAGAACCTGCAGCTGCCATCTGAGCATCCACAACCGATACTGATGGTTCCTGCGTGTCTGCCGCTCCTGCACCGTAATAATGTTCTTCTGGCAGACATAATAATCCACCATCTCACCGACAGCCTCCCTTCTGGATTTCTCATTGACCGCCATCTGATAATCCAGTGCTTTCATCTGCTCACGGTACTGTCTGTTTTCCCTCTGGATCTGATATGTAAGTTCCAGCTTGCGCGCCTTCCCCTGTCCGGTATTCAGGACACACAGGATCTGTCCCTTTTTGACCGTATCCTTTTCGGAAACCGGAACAGACTCCACCTCTGCCTCCAGACTGGAACAATACGGAAACACATGTGTGTACGTCTGGCCGGCCTGTTCCTCGGTCTGCGCCGCCGTCACCGCATGGCGGGATCGTTTCACAGTGATCAGACTTTCCGCAGACGGCAATGTCGTCTCGGACGTATAACTGACCATTTCCCCCTCGGCCACCCCGGAAAGTACCTCCGCATAAAACTCATTTTTTACACCGAGCTTCACCTCACGTTTCTCTTTGCCGGATTCAGTACGAACATAGACAAAGTTCTTCTGTCCCTCCTCATAGACAGAATCCAGCGCCACACGAAGCACCGGTTCTGACTTGTCCGGTGTCAGATAGACCTCCACCATATCGCCCTGCTTCCAGTCAGACGTATCCGCTCCGGCCGTAGCCGTCAGTATCACTCTCCCATACAGTTCCGCACTGCGCATAGCTGCCATCTGACGATCCGTATAAGGAACAAACTGCAATGGCTGATTCGTGCCGTCTTTCCGAAAAAATACATTCTTCAGATATCCCGAATCCAGGTCGCTGTATGTCTCGCCAGACGCGTCATCTGCCAATTCCAATTTGAGACTGTCATCCCGGTTGATGACTGCCACCGTCTCATACTGCGAAACTTCCATTGACGCATTCAGATCCTTGGTAAATGTCACCGTTCCGGAACACGGCGCTGTCAGGGTCAGGCTGGCCCGTTTTTTCCGATATCTCGAAATCTTTTTACGCAGCTTTGTGATATGTGCAGTGCGCTCCTGTTTCTCATACTTCCATTCTGCCTTCTCCACAGTCAGTGCAGACTTTTGGGACGCACCGTTTCCCATGATCCTTTCCGCGCGAAACTGAAGATTCCGGACGAGGGTTTCATACTTCAGATCGTCGATACACTGTGATAACTCTTCCTGCAGTTCCGTGATCGAATCATCCAGTTCCTGATGCCCGAGTACCGCGATCTCATCCCCCTTTTTGACATGCTGTCCCACATCCACAGAAATGGCATCCACTACGCCATCCTGGCGGTAATAACACGGTGTGTCCTCTCCGATCACATATCCGCGCTTCAATGTCAGCTCACAGACCTCTCCCACATCCACCGGACGATACGACTCGGACCGGCTCTTTGGTTCCAGAAGTTTTGGCGCCCCGGACGGCTTCTGACAGCCTGTCGCCGTCAGGATCACGGCGCACAAAAGGCAGAGCCACTGTTTTCTGATCTTTGTTATTCCCTGCATACCGCACCTTCCTTTACCGATCCTGTGATGACTGTCTTTTTGCCGACCGTGGTCACCACCTCCACCGGTGTTTCCACCGGGTATCCCTTCTCATCCTCCACCAGAAGATAAGACTTGTCATTCCATGTCCTGACAGCACCCGAGGAGACATAGAGTACATCCGTTATCTTCTTTTGCCGAATCACGATCTCCGGGCGAAGATTCTCTCCGGAACCATCCAGTGCAATCTCCGGTTCAAACAGAATCGTCGTCTGTCCCTTCTTTTTGTGAACCTCCACCACGGTCATGGTACATTTTCCATGTTCCAGGGAGGCACGAAACGTCTGCCCCGTCCGAAAGGCATATTTTTGTCTGGTGGACGCCTCGTAATACTTACTTCCGGAAACCACCGTGATCAGCCCCGTCCTTGCATTTGCTGTCCCCTGTCGGAGATTCTCCTCCACATAGGTAACTCTTCCATCCTGCTTTGAACGGATCTCATATTTGCGGTGCTTACCACGGATCTCTTTGAGATAAAGTTCTGCCACCTGTCTGTCCTGGATAAGATCCACAATCTCTCCGGCGCGCTCCTTTGTCCGTTGCATTCTCTGGAGCATCTGCAGCCTGTCAATCTGTCTCTGGATCGATCGAACCTGTTTTTTCTGCTCTTTGATCTGCTGATCCAGTTCTTTATTGACAAAGGATACCATCAACTGGTCTTTGGCGACACGGTCTCCCTGACGCACATACAGTTTTTTCACGGTGAGACTGCCCTGCTGCTCCAGATCAAGCTGATAACTCTGGAAATCGTAGTCTTTCTGTTCCAGGCTCAGGCGGATGGTCGGTGTAATGTCCCCCCTGTGAACCACGGTGGTCTGCCAGTCATTTCTCTGATAATTTTCTACCTTTACGCTCTTCCTTTGTCCAAGCGCCGCTTCCTTCCGGCTGCAGCCGGGCAATATCATCAAAGCTGCCGCGCACATCAGCAGCACACCATATGTTCCGGTTCGGTTCATTCTCTCACCTGCCTGTTCTCTCCATCTGTGTTTTCTCCTCCGGTTCCGGCCGTTTTGTCCGCTTTCCGGATTCTTCTGCTTCTGAGATTACTATATACCGTCAATGCATCCTTTTTTTATCTGCCGTGGCAAACTAATTGATGCATTTTTGTGCTATGATGTGATATAAGGGGCAGAAGCAGACAGCAATGTATGTTTACATACAAATTGCCCGGCTTGACCCGCAAACACTGACAGGAGGGAAACCTTGTGAAACCAATGCATATTTTTATTGTGGAAGACGAACGTGCGATCTCAGATCTGATCCGGATCAATCTGGAAGCCGAGGGCTTTGTCTGCGACTGTGCTTATGACGGACTGCAGGCAGCGGACATTCTCGAGGATCATGACTTTGACCTGATCCTGTTGGATATCATGCTTCCCCACATCGACGGATATGAACTGTTAGAATATATCAAACCCATGCAGATCCCGGTGATCTTTCTGACGGCCAAAGCGTCCCTTTCCGACCGTGTCGCAGGACTGAATCTCGGGGCCGAGGATTACATTGTCAAACCCTTTGAGATCTCCGAACTGATCGCCAGGATCCATGTCGTACTCCGCCGGTTCCAGACGCAGGAACACATCCTGTCCTTTCTGGATTTCATCATAGATCTGGATCGCCACGAGATCCACCGGTGTTCCCGCCAGATCGATCTGACCCCCAAAGAATTTGACCTGTTTATCTATCTGGTCACCCATAAGGGACATGTGCTCCCCAGAGACCAAATCTACGAGGCCATCTGGCAGACGGATTACGACGGAAACACCCGCACCCTGGAACTGCACATCCAGCGGCTCCGCAAGAAGCTGAATCTTGGAGAACATCTGAAAACACTGTACAAATCCGGCTACAGACTGGATGAATAGGACATGCCATGAAATTTCGCTACAAAACCATTATGATGAATATCGCCATTCTGGCGCTGGCTCTTTGTGCCATGGGATTTCTGATCATCTACATCAATTTTTCCCATGCGCTGACACTGCAGCAGACGATGGCAGTCAACTCCCACCGCTATCTGGAGAAAACCATGGAGTACCAGATGTTGGACGGCATTAATAATGACCCGATCAGAATTCAGGACACATTACAGACGATCTCGGCAGACATTACAGGGCAGATGACCGATGCCCAGACCACTGTATTTGTGTTCTATTCCAATTATCTGATGTATACCAATGCAGAGGATCCGGAGTCCTATACGATGCTTACCTACCAGAATTATCTCCCACAGGATCTGATCACTTCACTCAAGACCGGAACCACCCAGTCCGAGTCCACCTGCGAAGCCGGACATTACTATCTGTATGTCGCACAGAAGCAGCTTGTCCTGTCCCGGGAATACGTCCTGATCACAAGACGTGATATCACAGACATCTACCAGCTCCTGTTTCGCCAGCTCCGCCTCTACGTGGCCATTCTCATCGGCGTGCTTGCGATCTGCGGTATGCTGATGTATCTCGCCGGCAAACGTCTGACTGCTCCACTGGAGGCATTGAACCGGGCTGCCTGCACGGTGGCCGGAGGCGATTACTCACTGATCGATTCCGTTCAGACGGACGATGAATTCGGCGAACTGGCCTCCCAGTTCAACCGGATGACACTGGCGATCAAGGAACAGATCCAGGCGCTGCAGGATATGATCCACCAGAGGGAGCAGTTCGTCGCCGATTTCACGCACGAAGTCAAGACCCCGATGACCTCGATCATCGGCTATGCAGATACCCTCAGACGTCTGGAACTTTCTGAGGACAACCGTCAGAAAGCATATGATTACATCTACAGCGAGGGCAAACGTCTGGAATCCATGTCCATGAAATTATTTGATCTGATCTATCTGAGGGAACATGACATTCTTCGCTCCGAGATCGCCACAGACGAACTCTGCGCACAGGCTGCTGACAGCGTCGGGCCTCTGTATGAACACGACCGGGTCTCTCTGACACAGGATGTGCAGCACGCTGTGATCTACGGTGATCTGGAACTGTTAAAATCCGTATTTATCAATCTTCTGGACAATGCCAGAAAAGCCTCAAATGCCGGCTCCTGCGTGGAGATCCTCGGTCATGAAACAGAGGATGGCTACCGTTTCCAGATCATTGACCACGGATATGGTATGAATGAAGAAACCAGAAAACACATCTGCGATGAATTCTATATGGCAGACAAATCCCGCTCCCGCGCACAGGGTGGTGCCGGTCTGGGTATGTCACTTGCCTCCCTGATCCTCAACAAGCATGGGTTCTCGCTGGATATCTGGAGCAAAGAAAACGAGGGAACTATCTTTACGATAGAGATCCCTCGTCCAAGCGAAACTATATGAGAATTTTGATACACCGGGCTGTCCATGACTGACTGTCCGGTTATTTCTTTGTCTGACAGAGCTGTTCGTACGCATCATCCACAAACATATCATACGCAGAGTCAAGGTTTTCGGTCAATTCCTGTTTGCTCAGATCGACCGGACTGCCATCCAGCGCATTGATACAGATGGAATACTCCACCGCATACTGTCTTGATCCCATGACATATTCATCACTGCCGGTGCTGAGTATCCAGACCGGAAGGTACAGATAACTTCGATCCCGGTTCTCCCTGATCCGCAGATACTCCAGATGCAGTCTGGTCCACTCCGGACTGCGCGCCCGATCCTGATCGACCTTCGCCAGTTCCTTGCGGAGCACTTCCCGGATCTGTTCAAATCCCATCATGGACTGTACTTTTTTCTGGACTTTGGATTTCATCATTCCCTGTCCATACACATACAGAGTCCCGTGATCATTGAGAACTACCTGGATATATTCTTCCGGATAGTTTCCACCGTGCTCATAATCCGACAGACAGGTCAGTTGTGAACTGGACCAGATATTTTTGTCCACGGCAAGTCCCTGAATCTGTCTGGTCAATGTAACAGCGTAGCCGTTTTTCTCATAACTGTCCACACCGCTTCCTGACCACGTATTGAAATAGAGATCTGACACATATGCCACTCCCATATCTTCAAATCCCAGATCCCGGCAGATCTGTTCCGCCTTTTTGGATGCATCCTCTCTGCTCATGGAACATTCATTGGTTCTGTCATCGGCCTGTGCTTCCTCGGTCTCATCCAGATAGAATGAATCGTTTCCAATGTACTGCCACTGCGTATATGTGTCGATCTCATGTCCATTGATCGTCACTTTTCCGGCATTGACCACACTCTTTCCCGGTTTGTTCTTTGCATTCATATATCCGCTGCCGTCCAGCACCTTCATCTCAAAAGAGCTGGTCCTTCGCGCAGGGTTGCTGTCCACGGTCAGTGTCGCATAGCTATCCCCGACCTTTCCAAGATAGGCATTCTGCCGATAGTCTCCCGGATCTTTGGAAATGTCTGCCATACGCGGTGCCTTTGCATACATCTTCTTTTTCCTGGCGTATTCCTGTTTGAGCTGCGCCTGCATGTCCTTGTCATAGTCCCCAAAGTCCTCTTCATCCATCTTCCGAAGTTCGTCCCCGATCCGTTCTTTGGAGGAAACCATCGCCGTATTTACCTCGATTGTCCCCGTCTCAAAGAAATAGTCACACAGCCTTTTTTTGTCTGCCTTATTCAGATAGTTCTCCTGTACAGAGACCGTGCCCATCTCGGAGACAGCCGGCAGTGTGATATCCGCCCTGACGAACTGAGCAGCACTGACGGCATCCACAGAATCCTCATATTTTCCGGAAGTCACCCCCAGTTTCTTCGCCAGTGGATACTGCGTCACATCACCTGTTTCCTGCGATGCACTGCCATCCTGTTTATCCTCAGGCTGCCCGGTGCTCTGTGCTTTCCTGCCGCCCTCATACTGCACCTTCGTCCTGCCACATCCCACCGCGGACAGGCACAGCCCCAGGCAAACCGAAAGACTGACCACCCTTGCCATCGTTTTTCTTACCATCCTGCATCCCTCCAGACTTTCCGTTACCACTCATACATTCTGATGTTCTGAGACTTCTCATCCTCATCCTATTGTCTCAATACAGATTCGTAATATCGCCACTGGCCATATCCTGATACGAATCATAATAATCCGTGGTCTCCATCAATGCCTGTTTCAGGACATCGATCGTACTGCCATCGATCGCATTCACACAGATCGCCTGATCTGCACTGTTCTGATACTCCCCATCGCTGTATCCCTGATATTCTGAATGAGAAAGGATCCACACCGGAAGATACATATATTGATCCTTTTGTCTGGAATCTTTGATCAACTGATACTCCAGCGACAGACTGGTCCAGTCCATCGTATGGGCACGGTCGGTATCGACTTTGGACAGATTCTTGCGCAGTGTCTCCTGGATCTGTTTTAAGGAAAGGGCCGACCGGACCGAATCTGCCGAGATTTCTTCCATCATTCCCTGACAATCCACCTGCACGATTCCATGATCGTTAAGATATACCTTGACCTGCTCCAGCGGATAATCTCCGCCCTTCTGATAATCACTGAGATTATCCTCGATCGAATTTCCATCGGTCCACAGAAGGTTGCTGGAAGCAGCCCCCGCGATCTCATGACCGAGTGTGATCACATATCCGTTTTTCTCCTGACGGTAACCACTGTCCTCCTTCTGATCTGCAATCGAAAATACCATGGATGACACACCGGTTGTGGTCATATGGGACAGTCCCAGTTTCTCACAAAGCGCGAGTGCCTTGCCAACCGCCTCTTCCTTACTCATCTGGCACTGATTTTCCAGGGTATTCATGGAATCTACGTACTCCAGATACTCATCCGAAAACAGGGAATCCTCCGTCTGGTCCCGGTACGCCTGCCAGTCTATCGCCTGGGACAGTTTTCTCCCGTTGATCTTGACCATATACGATTTTTTCAGGTCTTTGGATGGATTGGCTCCCTGAGATACAAAGCCCGTGGCATCGATTACCCGATAACTCCAGGAATTTCTGTTTCGCTTCGGATTGCTCTGAAAAGTAATGGTTCCGTACGTTTCTCCGACTTTTCCCAGATAGGCATCCTGACGGTAATCTCCCGGATCCCTGGAAATCTGGGACATTCTCTTTGCCCTGGCGGCCAGCCGCTTCTTTCTGGCAAGTTCCAGATTGATCTGCTTCTCTTCATTGTCCACCCAGTAATCGTCTCCCGACTGGCTCGCTTCAGACCGGTAGGATTTCATATCTTCCATGCGGCTCACCTCATGCTGATACAGTTCCTTTGACGGAACCCGGGCTATATTAACCTCAACGCTGCCCTCATCAAACAGTTCCCCGCAGATCTGCTTTTTCTCTGCTTTGGTCAGATAATGCTCTCTGACTGTCACTGTCCCCAGTTCCGATACATCCGGAATGTGGATCTGCGCTTTGACCTTCTGCGTACAGTTCACAGTGTCCACACTGTCCTCATACCAGTTCTGGCTGATTCCGAGAGTCTTTGCGATCGGGTACTTCGTGATATCCTGCGTCGAACTCCCGGTCTTGGTGTCCTGTCCCCCGGGAGTGCTGGTCGTCTCGGACTGTTTTTTCCCTCCCTCATAGGATACCTTGGATTTCCCACATCCCGTCAGACACAGGGCTGCGCAGCACATGACTGCCAGCATCTGTCTGTTCAGAGTCTTTCTGCTCATCTTCATCACGTCTCCTTCCATTTGCTTCCCATAACGTCATATTCCCCATTTACTGCTGCCTGTTCTGTGAACGGAGGTTGTCTCTTGCATCCACTTCTACATCGAATTCCTTACTGATAAGTATCATTCCCTCTACTACCTTACCCCACAGTTGCATCAAAAAAGCATACTATTTGCATCCCGGATGCATCAAAAAAATATCTGTCCCACAAAAATGTATGATATGATAGAAGTAATCACTGGAAAAAGGATGGTGTCACACTATGAAAAAAAAGAAAAAATATCTTCCCCTGCTGCTCCTGTTTGCAGCGATCCTGTGTGGCTCTGCCATCTTCCCGATATGGTCACTGCCGCGGATCTTTGAGCGCAATATGAATAAGCCCCAGGCCGTGCGCCAGAATACCGACTCCCAGTCTCTTCTCGCCAAAAAGGAATCTGAGACCCTGTCGGAATATGACCGCATCAAGCTGATCTCCGGTGTCTGGAAAAGTTCCTGCAAACAGGTCGATCCCGAGACTGTCGGCCTGTCCGGTGTCGATGCGGTATCGATGGCCAGACGGGCTATCCAGCGCTTCTATGATGCCGGATGCTATCAGTATACCTTTTCCTCCAAATTTGAGAACTGGTATTCCTGGGATGCCGTCTGCTACCAGTGTACCGATACCAGTTTCCATACCTACACGGCCTATTTCTGGGACATCACCTTCAAGCGATACGACAGCCAGGAGACCCATGAGCTGATCCTCAGCGAAAATGGCACTCTGCTGGCGATCCGCAACAATGTCTCCTCTTTTTACAACAGCTCAGTCCGCAGACGTCAGAAGTGGGCTTACAACATCGGTCAATACTTCAAACAGGTTTATGCAAAAGAAAACGGATGCTACTTTCTGCAGAATGTGCAGGCAAAAACACTGACGACCTACCCGGTCATCGACTCCTATTTTTCGCTCCACTCTCTTGATAACCTGGACAGTTTCGGTGTACTTGCCGTGGGAGATCCCTCTATAAAAGACTATGACACCCTCTCGCCAAAACTTAACACCAAGTCCGGCAATCAGGTGTCAGATTCCCTGCAATTATATTTTGTGTATACGGCACATACCGATGTAAATTATTTCTGGTTTTGTACCCCATACTCATGATCATTCCATCGCATCTCAGGGATTACAGTTGCCACAGGCTCTGTATCCCGCGTTTACTGCCGCATCCCTGGTCTTGAAAATGACCTGGTTTTTCTTGAATGGCAGATTCCTGCAGCTCGGCCGGTGAAATACCCGGCTGTTTTTATTGCCAATATAACTCGTCTCCACAGCCCCGGACGGCGAACCCTGATCCGGTGCCGGCGTAGCCTTGTGTCCACTTCCGTCCGCCCAGGTGGTACTTGGCTTGTGGTTGAACCGGATCGTTCTGCCATCGGAAGATGCCACAATGTCTCCCTGTTCATCGGTCCGGTACACATTGCATCCAAGCGACTTTAACCGCGACATGGTCTGCGCGGTGGGATGCCCGTACGAATTGCCCTTACCACAGCTGATCACTGCATACTTTGGGCGAACCGCCTTCAAAAATCCCTGGGTACTGGATGATGAGCTGCCATGATGGCCACACAGATATACATCACTGCGCAGTTTCTGACCACTCTCCATCATCTCATATTCACTCTGAGCCTCTGCATCTCCGGTCATCATAAAGCTGGCAGACCCGCAGACCAGCCGCATGGCGACGGAGTAATTGTTTTCATCCGTATACGACTTTGACCCTGGTGCCAGAATGGTAAATGATGCCTTTCCCAGGCGATACTTCTTCCCGACACGCGGATGCACACTGGTCAGTCCCTTCTGCTTCATCACAGTCCGAAACGACCGGTACACGGCACTGTCCGTGGTGTAGTCCGGCGCCAGCACCTTCTTCACTCCGAATACATGGAGTGCACCGATGACACCGTTTAAGTGATCCGCATCATAATGACTGACCACCACATAATCGAGCTTCTTCACTCCCTGCTTTTTCAGATAGGAAACCACCTTGGACGAAGCCTTTGCATCGCCTCCGTCATACAGCATAAAATGACTCCCCTGCTTTACCAGGACACTGTTGCCCTGTCCCACATCCAGAAAATGAACCTGCATCCGCACTGCCGCAGCTGCATCTTCCCCGGAAATCCCCGGAATATCCGCAAACCATCCCGCCAGGATCACACAAAGCATCACAAGCAGGGCAATGCCCTTTTTGATTCCATGTTTCATAGATTCCAACCCCCTTTTTTCTGATTTTAATTGTACCAGATTACTGACGATTCGGCAAAACACTCGCAAAAGTTCCTCTATTCATGGTATGATATCAGAGTAAAAAGATAACTTGATACAATATAGATTGAACGTCTTTGAAAGGAGAATTATCACCATGAATATGGATCATTATTCGCAGCAGATTACAGTCTCCATGGGCAGTGAGCCGGCCGATCTTGTCCTGAAGCATGCCCGCTATCTCAATGTATTTACCGGTGAATTTCTGCAGGGTGACATCGCCATCTCGCAGGGCAGGATTGCCGGGATCGGAACCTATCAGGGCCGGCAGGAAGTCGATCTGTCCGGAAAAACAGTCGTCCCCGGATTTCTGGACGGCCACATCCATCTGGAGTCCACCACGGTCACTCCCGCGGTCTTTGCCAGAGAAGCGCTGACCCACGGAACCACCTGTGTTGTGACCGATCCCCATGAGATCACCAATGTCTGCGGTACTGATGGCGTGGACTTCATGCTGGAATCCACCGCAGATCTTCCTCTGGATGTATTCTTTATGATGCCATCCTGTGTTCCGTCCTGCCCGTTTGATGAGAGCGGCGCCGTCATTGATTCCGAAACGACTGCGCGCTACCTGCAACATCCCCGCATTCTCGGACTGGCAGAGATGATGAATGCGCCCGGTGTGATCTACCGGGATCCCGAGACCATCGCCAAGACCTATAGCACTCTCGAGGCCGGAAAGATCATTGACGGACACGCTCCCGGATTATCCGGAAACAGCCTGCAGGCCTATGTCGGAGCCGGCATCTATTCCGATCATGAATGCACCACTGTAAAAGAGGCTGTCGAGAAGCTCCGCGCCGGACAGTGGATCATGATCCGCGAGGGCACTGCCAGCAAGAATCTCCGGGCACTTCTGCCTCTATGCAAAGAGCCGTATGCCACCCGCTGCATGTTCTGCACGGACGACCGCCACATCGATGACATGATGGATTCCGGATACATTGATTACATCCTGCGCGAGGCCATTGCCGCCGGAACGGACGAAGCAACCGCCTATTCCATGGCCAGCTTCCACACCGCATCCTATTTCGGACTCACCGGTCATGGTGCGATCGCACCGAGCTACCTGGCCGATCTTGTCGTACTCGATGATCCACATACGGTTGCGATCCACAGCGTATACAAATCCGGTATCCTGATGACTCCGGAGTATCTGGATCAGCACTGCGGCACTCCATCGACCTCTTCTTATAAGTCCCTGTTTGACAAGGTCACCGGAACCGTTCATCTGGGAGAACTTACCACGGCAGATTTCGCACTGAAACGTACCCCTGAAAAAGTGATCGGTCTGATTCCGGGACAGCTCATCACCACCGACGAGGGCTTCGCCTCCGCGACAGACATATCTCAGGATATCCTCAAGATGTGTGTTCTGGAACGCCATAAACAGACCGGACATATCGGTGTCTGCTTCCTGAAGGGATACGGCCTCAAAGAGGGAGCCATCGCCACCAGCGTTGCCCACGATTCCCACAATGTCATTGTGGTGGGAACCAATGATGACGATATCCTGACAGCAGTACAGGCGATCGACCGTTGCCAGGGAGGCATGGTTGTCGTGAACCACGGCAAGGTTCTTGCCACCTATGAACTTCCTGTCGCAGGTCTGATGAGCACCGAATGTGCGGCCATCGCCAAAGAAAAGCTCCACCAGATCCATGAGGCAGCATACGGACTCGGTGTCAACCCGGACATTGATCCGTTTATGACATTATCGTTTACGAGCCTGCCGGTCATCCCGACGCTGAAACTCACCACTCTGGGTGTCGTGGATGTCGATAAATTTGAGATCATTTAATAAATCATTTACTGATACAACACGCGCTTTTATCTGCCAATCCCGTGCACAGCGAAAGGCCGCCGGACAATCACTGCCCGGCGGCCTTTTCAGATAGATACTAAATAATGGGTTTTATGTATGTTCAGAGGATCTCTTACTGCGCATCCTGCAATGCGTCAAATCCTTCCTCTCCGGTACGCACTCTTACGACATTTTCCACATCGTATACGAAGATCTTACCATCACCGATATTGCCGGTATACAGAACACTCTTCGCGGTCTCTACCACCTTCTCTACCGGAACGGCGCTGACGATGACTTCCACCTTAACCTTAGGTACGAGCATAACATTCAGCTCAGCACCACGGTACTTGGTACTAATACCTCTCTGGGAACCACAACCCATAACCTGGGTCACTGTAATACCATTGACATCGATGGCATTGAGTGCTTCCTTGAGTTCGTCAAATTTATTCTGCTGACAGATGATAGATACCTTGCTGAGCTTGTCGGTGGTATCTCCTGCCTTGACCACCTTCTTTGCCGCTGCCACCGGAGGGGCTGCGACCACATTCTTCTGGGTACCATCTGTCTTCTTGCTTGTCGTTGTCAGAGGAATGATACCACTCTTTGGTACCGGCATGGTACCTGCTGAGTAGAACATGTTGCCGGCTGGCATGAAGTCTGCGTATGCTGAAGTAAGACCATGCTCTGTTGCATCCAGACCCTTTAACTCTTCCTCCTCAGTTACTCTCAGACCAAAGATTGCCTTGATGATCAGGAACGCGATCACGATCGTAACTGCCGCCCAGGCACCTACACTGATCACACCTAGAAGCTGCAGACCAAGCTGTGAAAATCCACCGCCATAGAACAGGCCTTCGCCCTTGATCGTACCACCTTCGAGTGCCACCTTGAAACCAGGAGCAGATGAAGTTGCAAATAAACCGGTTGCGATTGTTCCCCAGATACCGTTCATCATATGTACTGCTACGGCACCAACAGGATCATCAATCTTTAATACATAATCCAACAGCCATACTCCAAAGACTACCAGAAGTCCGGCTACAGTACCGATCACGCTTGCACCGAGAGCATCTGTGACATCACAAGGGGCTGTGATGGCAACCAGGCCGGCCAGTGATGCATTCAGACACATGGATACATCCGGCTTACCATATTTGATCCAGGTAAAGATCATACAAACTACGGTTGCGATCGCCGGTGAAACTGTTGTTGTCAGGAATACGGAACCCAGTGTCGGAAGATCTGTAGCTGCTGCACCGTTGAATCCGTACCAGCCAAGCCAGAGGATGAACACACCGAGTGCACCGATCGCCAGGTTGTGACCCGGAATCGCATGAGGCTTTCCGGTTCTCTTGGAAAACTTTCCGATACGAGGTCCAAGCATTGCTGCACCGATCAGTGCGCAGATACCGCCGACCATGTGGATCGCACAGGATCCTGCATAGTCATGGAATCCAAGGCTTGCTAACCAGCCGCCACCCCAGATCCAATGTGCTTCTACCGGATAGATCAATGCTGAGATGATTCCGGAGTATACACAATAAGATAAGAACTTGGTTCTCTCTGCCATGGCACCGGATACGATGGTTGCCGTGGTCGCACAGAACACAAGGTTAAATACAAAACTGGATACTGAAAACTGTGCTGTTCCATCTGCCACGCTGCTGTAGGCGGTAAACAGATCAAAACCCGGTTTTCCGATAAATCCAAGGACATCCTCTCCCATCAGGAGTGATGCACCGATCAGCATAAACATCACGGTACCAATACAGAAATCCATGAGGTTCTTCATAATAATGTTGCCTGCATTTTTCGCCCTGGTAAAACCAGCCTCCACCATGGCGAAACCAGCCTGCATCCAGAATACCAGTGCAGCACCGATCAGGAACCAGACGCCATAAAGATTGTCGTTTACATACTGAATTACTTCATTTGACATACTCTCGTCCTCCTTTACTATTCCATTTCATTTCATTTTCTTGTATCGATACACATTGACTGTCTTGCCCTGCAAAACGCGCTTCGCGGGACAAACAAAAAATGGCGCCACGAAGAGTTTACTTCTTCGTGACGCCTTTGTCATGAAACCTATTATATACAAAAGTTAAGTAGTGTCAACCACCGGCCCACTATCTTCTAATTATTTTAAGTCTGCTGGTTGATTCACCTCATTTTGAGAGGTATTGCCAAAATTTTCCAAAGTATTTTGGCGTAGTCCGGGGCAATCAGTTTCCAAATTCTGGAGAAACATCTCCCGCATGAATATTATTGTCTAACATAAACTGCAGGAAGGCAACCGCCTCATCCATATGCTTGGTGGAATTGACCACGCCAATATAGGAATCCTCACTGGTTCCCTTCAGGTTCTTAAACTTCTCCGAATGTTTCAGACTGACGCCAAAGTTGTACTGTGTCTCATCGACTTCCTTTTCGTGACGTACAGCCGCTCCGTCCTTGACATTGGAATATGCCTTCTCGTCTTCCGGATAATCATTGTAAAATGACAGTTCCGGGGTGTTGTCCGGCGCATAAAAATATCCGCCCTTCGCCCAGTATACAAACTGCTTCTTCGGAGAAATGATCACATCCACAGAACCGGCGTAGAGATAGGTCTGTAGCTGCTGGTCAGACTGCGCATTCTCAGTGGTATAACTGGTCACGATACGCACCACGTACTTTTTCGGGTTCACTGCCAGATAAGTCTGTACCGCATCCTGCAGTTTCTCAATCTGCTGCTCGTCAAACTTGTCGTCCGTCACTGCCACATAGAGAATATTCTGTGGTCGGAACCAGACATCTCTGGCCACAATGCCCACCAGAATCGCAAAAATGACTACCGCAACGACAGTCTTGAGATAGTAGTCCTTGAAAAACTGTACTTTGCCTTTCCAGGACAGATTCTTAAAGGTCTGCGAGGTACTCTGCTCGTCCTCTTCCTTCAACATCTGGTAGATGAGGGCGTCATCCTCCAGAGTAGTCTTTGGCTCATTACCTTCTGATGATATCTTTGACATCACATTCTTCCTTTCCATATGACATTTCTTTTATGTTAACGAAATGGCCCCGGGCTGTAAAGCCAACGAAGCCATAGTTTAGAAAACTTTTCGATTTGCACGACTTAAAGAATGGTTCCCCACACATACAACAGCAGGTACGCCACCAGAAGCAGTCCATTGCCCACCGCTCCGATCGTCGGAAACAGCGGACGTATATTTTCCTCCCGCAGACTCAGCCACGCGATCAGAAACCCGCAGATACTGATCACAAAACACATCAGCCCTGCTACAGCGAGTGCAAAGTCCGCAGTCGTATGGCTCTGCCCCACGACCAGACATATCACCACAAAGATCACCAGCGATACCACCGCCAGGATCGTAGAGATCACTCCGAAGACCGGATGATGCTTATCAGTCAAACGCAGACCGTCATCGGCCCGTTTCTTTCTCTTCCTCGTCGTCATAGATTAACCATGCCTTTCTTCTTTCTCAAAGCATTTTGGAAGACTCCCCTTCCCCGTGGGGAATCTTTCTCCAAATCTGTAGTCCTATCACAAACAACAAATATCCTATAGCTCCCCCACAAGTATTCAGGATAACGTCATCCACATCACAGGAGCCCACCTTGCTGACCAGCTGAATCCCCTCAATGAGGAAGGAGGCCAGAAAGGACTGTCCCGTCACCTTCCACCAATGTCTCTGCTTTTCCGAAAGGATCGGAAGTGCAAATCCGAATGGCATAAAGCACAGGATGTTGCCAAATACATTGATCATGAAATGGCTCCATCCTATATTGTGACGATAGCGGATATACCGCGCGATCTCCTGAAACGGAACAAAATTGTAGCGATAGTTTTCACTTGGCATTCGACCAAACTGCTCGCAAAAGAAGAGAAAATATACCAGCGCGATCAGATAGACCACAAAGCAGATGTGCGCCAGTATCGAAATCACTTTTCTCAACCTTGCTTTCATACTACCCTCTTACTAAATAAAATGTCTTTATAAATTACTGGCGGAGTGTCACTCCTATCTCACCCAGCGCCTTAATGATCTTGTTCATGGCGTTGTTGACCTCGTCATCGGTCAGTGTACGGTCTTTTGCACGGAAGACGATGTTGTAGGCCAGGGATTTGTAACCCTCCTCAAGCTGTGCGCCCTCGTAGATGTCGAACAGCTCATAGGACTCCAGAAGTTTTCCGCCTTTGGAACGGATGATCTCCTCGATCTGTCCTGCCAGAATGTCTTTCTTCATCGTCAGACTGATGTCTCGTGTCATCGCCGGATACTTAGGAATCTCAACAAACTTCTTACCAAAGTTAGAGAGTTCTGTCAGAGTCGCCATATCGACAACTGCCACATACGCTTTCTGCTTGATGTTGAAGTTAGCCAGTACCTCAGGATGCACCTCACCCAGATAAGCCAGTTCTCTGCCCTGATAGATCACCTTTGCCTGGCGTCCCGGATGCAGGAAGCTCTTGCCGGCCTGCGGATCAAACACTGCGGTATCGCTCAGTCCCATCTTGGCAAACAGGGACTCCAGCATGCCCTTCAGATCATAGAAATCGCAGTTTCCGTACATACCCAGGGTCAGCTGCATACGCTCATCCGGCAGTTCCGTCAGCGGAAGCTGCTTTGGCAGATAGACGTTGGCCAGCTCATACAGCCGTACATCCTTGTTGCGGCGGTTGGAATTGGTGGACAGTGAAGTCAGCATCCCCCCTAACGCGGAGGTTCTCATCACGCTGTAGTCCTCGCCGAGAGGGTTTGTGATCGCAATGCTCTTGCGGAGCACATCATCCTGTGGAAGGAGCAGCTTGTCATAGACCTTTGGACTCTCAAAGGAGAATGTCATGCCCTCATTGAAGCCATAGCCCTCCACCAGATTTCTCACAATGTTTTCATGCTGCAGTTTTTCAGACAGTCCGCCGGCAGTTGCTGCTCCGGATGGCAGTGTCATCGGAATATTGTCATATCCGTAGAATCTTGCCACTTCCTCTGCAAGATCTGCCAGACGTTCCAGATCCTGTCTCCAGGTCGGGATAAATACTTCCTTCTTCTCGCGGTCTACCGGCAGATCGATCTTCTCAAAATATCCGACCATCGTATCTTCATCAATGTCCGTTCCCAGCAGGGCATTGATCTTATCCACGTCATATGGGATGGTGAATGGCTTTTTCTCTACCGGATAGATATCAACTGCGCCGCCTACCACTTCACCGGCACCAAGCTCCTCGATCAACTGACAGGCACGGTTCATGGCCTCAAGGGCATTGTTTGGATCCAGACCTTTCTCAAACTTGGCCTGTGCATCGGTTCTCATACCCAGCTTCTTGCCGGTCTTGCGGATATTGGTACCGTCAAAGGTCGCTGCCTCAAACAGCATGGTCTGCACATCATCGGTGATCTTGGAATTCTCACCGCCCATGATTCCGGCAATACCGACAGCCTTCTCACCGTCACAGATCATCAGCATGGTATCATCCAGCTCTCTCTCCTGACCGTCCAGCGTCATGAACTTCTCACCGTTTGCAGCTCTCTTTACCACGATCTGCTTTCCGGCGATCGTATCCAGATCATAGGCATGCATTGGCTGTGCATACTCTTCCATCACGTAGTTTGTGATATCAACGATGTTATTGATCGGACGGATGCCCACGGAAGCGAGACGTCTCTGCATCCATTCCGGAGACGGAGCCAGCTTGATATTCTTCACAACGCGGGCTACATAACGAGGACACAGTTCCGGAGCCTCTACCTTGACCGAGATATAGTCATTGACATCTTCATCATTGCCGGTCTCGGCAACCACCGGAGGAACAAACTCCTTGCCAAAGGTTGCCGCAGCCTCTCTGGCCAGACCCAGTACTCCAAAACAGTCCACACGGTTGGATGTGATCTCATACTCAAATACCACATCGTGCAGGCCCAGCAGCTCGATGGCATCGGATCCCACCGGCGCATCCTTGTACTCCGGATTATCACTCAGGATATAAATGCCGTCCGGAGCAGCATCCGGATACATATCGGTGTTGGAACCCAGCTCGTCGATGGAGCACATCATGCCGAATGACTCCACGCCGCGGAGTTTACCTTTCTTGATCTTAAATCCTCCCTCGGCCTCTCCGTCCTTGTGGCTGGATGCTACGCGTCCTCCCTCAAGAACTACAGGGACTTTGTCGCCCTCTTTGACATTCGGTGCACCGGTCACGATCTGCACCTCTGTGCCGGCCTCATCGATCTGTACCTGACAGATCACCAGTTTATCCGCATCCGGATGTCTCTCGATCTTATTGATCTTTCCTACAATGATCTTCTCCAGATTCTGGTCGAATCTGACAAATCCTTCTACTTTATTGCCTGACAATGTCATCGCATCGGTGTACTCCTGTGGAGTACAGTCCAGATCCGGAACATAGGCCTTCATCCATGAATATGATGTATTCATCTCTCTATCCTCCCTTTCTTAGAACTGCTTCAGGAAACGTGTATCGTTCTCGTATAACAGACGCATGTCGTCGATCTCATACTTGAACAGCGCGATACGTTCCAAACCAACACCGAACGCAAAACCGGTATACTCCTCAGGATCGATATTGCTCATCTCAAGCACATGCGGATGAACCATACCGCAGCCCAGGATCTCTACCCAGCCGGATCCCTTACAGAAACGGCATCCCTTGCCGCCACACTTGAAGCAGCTTACATCCATCTCCGCACTTGGCTCGGTAAACTGGAAATGATGTGGACGGAATTTGACCTTGGTGTCCTCGCCAAACAGTCTCTTGGCGAATTCCTGAAGCGTTCCCTTCAGATCTGCAAAAGTAATGTTCTTGTCGATCACAAGTCCCTCGATCTGATGGAAGGTCGGAGAATGAGTGGCATCCACCTCATCGGAACGGAACACTCTTCCGGGAGCGATCATACGGATCGGCAGCTTGCCCTTTTCCATCTCATGCACCTGGACAGACGAGGTCTGGGAACGAAGCAGGATATCCTTTGTGATGTAGAACGTGTCCTGCTCATCCTTCGCCGGATGGTCCGCCGGAATGTTGAGTGCCTCAAAGTTGTAGTAGTCATACTCTACCTCAGGGCCTTCCACAACCTCATAACCCATGCCCACAAAGATGTCCTCGACTTCCTCCAGGGTGATGGTGTTCGGATGACGATGGCCGATCATCTGTTTCTTACCAGGTAAGGTAACATCGATCGTCTCCGCCTTCATCTTCTCCTCGCGCAGCGCCTTCTCAAACGCAGCCTTTTTCTCTTCTAATCTCGCTTCGATCTGCGTGCGTGCCTCATTGACCATCTGTCCTACCTTTGGACGATCCTCCGGAGCTACATCCTTCATGGCCTTGAGAATGGAGGTCAGTTCACCTTTCTTGCCGAGGAATGCCACTTTGATCTCATTGAGTTTCTCTAACTGTGTAGAATCTTCAATCTGCCTGGTGGCATTTTCCATAATTCCTTTCAACTTGTCTTTCATGTCATTGTCCTTTCTGCCTGCGGCTTGTAGTATGGGCATTTTATCATAACATAAAAAATGCCCTCTGTCTGTCACAGAGAGCATGTCAGTCTTTTGTGTTATGGCACCTCTGTCAGCAGACGCTGTCCAGGGACGGAATACTCCGCGGTACCACCCTGTTTTTTATGTTTGCTCCTGTCCGGAGCCCTGCATAAACACTTCATTTCACGTAACGTGTGAGATCCGTCACTCTCTACTGTCTGATTCAAGAGTGCAGCTCCTGTGGGAAATTCGTCATCTGTGGGAACGCAGAAGGCTTCCAGCCGACGGCCCTCATTCTCTTGGCGGATCACAGATCACTACTGTACACATTCACAGCCTTTTCATACTCGGTCATTTTATCATAGTTCCCGGAGCTTTTCAACTATTTTTTCAAAGCCCATGGCGTGGGATGCTTTGACCAGAATGGAATCCTCCGGCCGGATCAGTTCCGGCAGTCCTGCCAGTGCACTGTCCCTGTCCGCAAAATAATACACACGCAGCCCTGATGCGGCATCAGCCTCCAGTGCCCCCTTCTGATACTGTCTGGCAAGCCCGCCGATACAGATCAGCACATCGATCCTTTTGTCTGCCGCGTAGCGTCCCACCTGTTCGTGCAGGAGTGCTTCCTGCTCTCCCAGCTCAAACATATCGCCAAGAATCGCCACACGCCGTCCCGGCACATCGGCCAGCACATCAAGCCCTGCTTTCATGGAAACCGGATTGGCATTGTAGCAGTCGTCCAGAATCGAAAGGCAGTCTGTCCGGATCACATGTCCATGACCGCCCACCGGTGCAAACTGCTCGATTCCGGCCGAGATCTCCTCAAGCGTCATGCCAAGATCCAGGGCCACACAGGCCGCGGCCATGGCATTGTCGATCATATGCCTGCCCGGAGCATGGCTGTATGCCTCAAAGCTGCCCTTTGGTGTGTGGATACAGGCACGGATCCCCGCAAGACCCTGAGGCCGGATGTCCGTGGCATAGACCGGAAAGCTATCCTTATATCCGTAATACACCGGACTGCCGATCCTGTGATCCTCCCTGCAGGTAATGAGTTTGTCATCCTCTCCGTTCAGGTACACGCGGGCACCCGGTTTCAGATAATCAAAGATCTCCGTCTTTGCCTTCAGAATGCCGTCTCTCGTCCCGAGATTCTCCAGATGGCACTGTCCGATATTGGTGATCACACAGGCATCCGGTCTGGCTACCCTGCCCAGTCGGCTCATCTCTCCAAAGTCGCTGATGCCCATCTCAACCACAGCCACCTGATGGCTCGGTCGGATGCGAAGGATCGTCAGCGGCAGACCGATCTCATTGTTAAAATTTCCGAGGGTCTTGAGTGTAGCAAACCGCTGAGACAATACACTGGCCATCATCTCCTTGGTGCTGGTCTTGCCCACGCTGCCGGTGATCCCGATCACTCTTGCCGGACAAATGCTGCGGTAATACTCCGCCACATCCTTCAGCGCTTGCTCACAGGATTCCACCTGCACATATGCCACAGAGTCATCCTGTGGCGGCAGTGTGGACATACAGCACAGTGCGCCTGACTCATACGCTCCCGGTACAAACCGGTTGCCATCCACGCGCTGTCCCTTGATCGCGACAAACAGGCTGTCCTTTTCCACCTGCCTGCTGTCAATCGTCACCGATGCGATCGTAATCTCTTTTTGATCTTCCGGTCCATAATAGGTTCCTCCTGTCGCGGCAGCCACTGCCGCCGGAGTCAGTCCGGTCATTTTCTCTGACATAGTCTCCCCCATTCCGGAGCATGCTCAGTCTTCGTATTTTCTGAGTGCTTCCTTGATGATCCTCTCACAAAGATCCGGATACTCGATCCCCACAGCCTTTGCCTCCTGTGGCAGCAGACTGATTGGAGTCATACCCGGAAGCGTGTTGGCTTCCAGACAGTACATATTCCCCTGCGCATCCAGCAGGAAGTCAATTCTTCCATACACTTCCAGCTTCAGCTCACGGTACACCTCTACCGCCCAGTTCTGCATCTGTCTGGTCTGATCTTCCTCCAGGACAGCCGGACACACATCCTGTGCCATTCCTGCCTGATATTTCGTCTTATAATCGTAGAATCCGCTCTTTGGAATAATCTCTATGATAGGAAGCGGTTCCCCCGCGATCACACCGGCAGAGAACTCGCGGCCGCGGATAAACTCTTCCACCACCACTTCATTCTCATAGCGGAACGCTTCCTGCAGTGCCTCATCATATTCCTGTGCATTGTTCGGAATGCTGACTCCGACGCTTGATCCGCCGCAGCATGGCTTGACGACACAAGGGAATCCGATCTCCTCCGGCACCGGTCTCACCGTCTGTGGTGTCACCGTATAGCCCTTCGGGGTCGGGATGCCTGCTGCATGAAAGATCTTTTTGGCCATGCCCTTGTCCATGGCAAGCGCACTTCCCAGATAGCCGGAACCGGTATAGCGGATTCCGTGGATGTCAAATGCCGCCTGCACCTTTCCGTTCTCTCCATCGGCTCCGTGCAGCCCCATATACACGATATCTGCCATCGCACAGATCCGCAGCACATTCGGTCCGAAAAAGTCCTGGGAATCTCCCGGGCGCATCGCTTTGATCTGCGCAATATCCGGATCAACGGTATCGATCTTATCGGAAAAATGGTTCAGATCTGCCTCTCCGTCAAAGATGCCGGACAGCTCCTGTCCCTCCTGTCCATATCCAAAAAAGACGTCCAGCAGGATTGCCTGATGTCCCTTTTCACGCAACGCTTTACATACCTGTGTGCCTGAGTTGATGGATACATCTCTCTCCGTACTCAAACCACCGGCCAATACTACGATCTTCATATATTCCGCTCCATTCTGAAAGGTTTCCCTTCCCGTGTTTGTTGTCTTTTCCATCTTATCACAGCGAACCGGTTTGTCAATTCTGTTCCTCTGTAAATGCCTCATACATCATGTCAATGTATTCCCAGATCTCCTCACGGCCGGATTTGGTCATGGAAGAATACGGGATCACAGGAGTTCCCTCGACCAGATCCAGCGCTTCCCGGATCTGTTTGATCTGCTTTTGCTTCTGGGATCGCTTGATCTTATCCTCCTTGGTGGCAATGATGATCGGATTAAATCCATAGTGTACGCACCATTCATACATCTGGATATCATTGGCATTGGGCTTATGGCGGATATCCACCAGAAGAAAGACCACGCGCAGGGTCTTTGAGCCCTCCAGATACCGGTTGATCATCTTTCCCCACTGTTCTACCGTATGTTGGGAAACCCTGGCATATCCATAACCCGGCAGGTCCACAAAATACAACAGGTCATTGATGTTGTAGAAATTGACAGTCTGGGTCTTTCCCGGCTGGGAGGATGTCCTGGCGTAAGAACGCCGGTTCATCAGCCCGTTGATCAGGGATGACTTTCCCACATTGGAACGACCGGCAAAGGCAATCTCCAGTTTGTCGTGTTCCGGCATAGTGCTGGTGATTCCGCACACCGTCTCCAGATTGACGCTCTTAATCTTCATATCCTACGATACTCTCCTTCCAGACTTCCTGTACATCTCTTACAAACGTTATGGTCAGTCCCTGAGTCACTTCCTCCTCAAACTCCTCGACATCCCGGCGGTTCTGCTCCGGCACGATCACCTGCCGCATCCCGGCCACACGTGCCGCCAGCAGTTTCTCTTTGAGACCGCCGATGGCAAGCACACGTCCGGTCAGAGTCACCTCTCCGGTCATAGCCACATCACTGCGCACCGGCAGTCCCAGGAGCAGTGAGCAAAGTGCCGTGGACATAGTCACACCCGCAGATGGACCGTCCTTTGGCACTGCCCCCTCCGGCACATGCAGATGAATGTCATGTTCGCGGATCCATGATGTATCCGGCAAACGGGACAGAACTAAGGTCAATGCAATCTGCGCCGACTCCTTCATGACATCTCCAAGTTTGCCGGTCAATCTAAGTTTGCCATCACCCGGCAGACCAATGGTCTCTATCTCCAGCGTATCTCCGCCAACCTGTGTCCAGGCCAGACCTCGCACCACACCCACGGCAGGCTTTTCATTCGCCGGATTGTTTCTGACTTCCGGCTTGCCCAGATACTCCTCGAGGTTGCGCACGGTAACCCGCTGTTTCTCTGCTCCTTGCTCCGCCTTCGCCATCGCCGCCCTACGGCAGATCTGCGCGATCTTACGCTCCAGGCCGCGCACACCGGCCTCTCTGGTGTACTTCTCCACCACATCCTCCAGCGCCTTGTCTGTGATCGTCAGGTCACTGCGCTCCAGTCCATTGCGCTGCTTCTGTTTCTCCCAGAGATGATCCTTGGCAATGTGGAATTTCTCCCGGCTGGTGTAGCCCGCCAGCGTGATCACTTCCATTCGGTCCAGAAGCGGTCTTGGAATCGTATTGATGTCATTGGCCGTGCAGAGGAACAATGCCTGGGACAGATCCAGAGGGATTTCAATATAATGATCAGAAAAATGCTTGTTCTGCTCCGGATCCAACACCTCCAGAAGTGCGGAAGACGGATCCCCCTTGGCATCACTTCCCAGCTTGTCGATCTCATCGAGAAGGATCAGCGGATTCTTGACTTTGGCATCTTTCAATGCCACCGCAAGCCGCCCAGGCATCGCGCCAATATACGTTCTCCTGTGTCCGCGGATCTCTGCCTCATCACGCACGCCGCCCAGACAGATCCTCTTGTATTTGCGGTTCATGGCACGTGCCACGGAACGCGCGATCGAAGTCTTTCCGGTTCCCGGAGGTCCCACCAGACAGATGATCGGTGCCTGTCCGTCCTTTTTGAGTTTCTTGACCGACAGACATTCCAGAACGCGCTCCTTGACCTTCTCCAGACCATAGTGATCAGCATCCAGCACCTCTCTGGCATGGGCAATGTCCATATTATCCTTGCTGGTCTTCTTCCAAGGCATTGCAAGCAGTGTCTCGATATACCCGCGGATAACATTGGCCTCCGCAGAGTGCATCCCGGCCTGACGGTAATGGCTGATTTCAATGGCAATCTTTTCCTTCACCTTCTTAGGTGCCTTCAACTCATCCAATTGCTGCTTGAACCGGTCTGCCTCTGAGATCGTATCTTCATCGCCCAGCTCCTTGTGGATCGCCTTGAGCTGCTCACGCAGATAGTATTCCTTCTGATTCTGGTCAACCTGTTCCTGCACACGCTCGCTGATATCCTTCTGGATCTTGAGAATCTCACGTTCCTGGCTCAGGATCACACAGAGAGCTTCATGACGTACTGCCACACTGTTGGTCTCCAGGATCTTCTGTTTGGCCAGATAGTTGATCGGCAGACTCTGCGCAATCTGATAGATCACCTCTCCCAGGCTGGAGGAGGCATCCACCTGTTCTACGATCTGCTGGTTAAATTTGCCATGATCCTGGGCATACCGCACAAACAGCATCTGCAGACTGCGAAGCATGGCCGCACTCTCCAGCGAATTCTCATCGACTGCCGGCTCCGGTGCGGCAAGCACACTTGCCTCAAGGTACTCTTCCGCCTGCGAAAGTTCTTCCAGCGTTGCGCGATATTCTCCTACAAGGATCACCCGCACAATACCCTTTGGCATCTTGGCAATCTGCGACACCTTGGCCACAGTACCTACGGTAAACAGATCCTGCTCTCCCGGTTTTTCCGTCTCCGGAGTTCTCTGTGCCACTGCAAATATCATCTGATCGGAAGCCATTGCGGCAGACAATGCCGCCTTGGTACTCTCTCGTTCCACCTCCAAAAAGGTGGTCACCCCCGGCATCACTACAATGTCGCGCAGGGCAATCACTGGCATCTTAAGCATGTTATCTCCTACCTTTCTCTATTCTGTATAAAAGGAATTACCACTATATTACAGCAAGTTGCACTTTCTGAAAAAGAGGGCACTGTCTGCGCCAGTGCCCTCTTGTACTGTTGTCTCTCTATCAGGCAATCTCGCCTTCCCGGGTTCCTGTTTTTTTCTTTTTGGTCTTCGCCGCTTTGGCCCCCTCACGGTATACCAGTTCCGGCTTGCCGGTTCCCTCGATCGCCTCTTTGGTAATGATACATTCTGCGATCGTATCGTCGGATGGCACCTCGTACATCACATCCATCATTGCATTTTCCATGATGGCGCGAAGTCCTCTGGCTCCGGTCTTGCGCTCTACCGCACACTGTGCTGCAGCAGTGACCGCCTCCGGTGTGAAGGTCAACTTGACCTCATCCATCTCAAACAGTTTCTGATACTGCTTGGTGATCGCATTCTTTGGCTCTACCAGGATCTTTTCCAATGCCTTTTCATCCAGAAGATCCAGTCCCACATTGACCGGCAGACGTCCTACCAGCTCAGGGATCAGTCCAAACTTGACGAAATCCTCCGGAAGAACCTGCTTGAACAGTTCTCCTACATTCTCATCCTTCTGGTCAGCCACCTCATTGTTAAAGCCAATGGATTTCTTGCCGATACGGGATGCAATGATCTTATCCAGGCCCGCAAACGCTCCACCACAGATAAACAGAATGTTCGTGGTATCTAACTGGAAGAATTCCTGATGTGGATGCTTTCTTCCGCCCTGTGGAGGCACACTGGCCACGGTTCCCTCCAGGATCTTAAGCAGTGCCTGCTGCACACCCTCGCCGGATACATCTCTGGTGATGGATACGTTCTCGCCCTTTCGGGTAATCTTATCAATCTCATCGATATAGATGATGCCGTGCTCTGCGCGCTTCATGTCGTAGTCTGCCGCCTGGATGATCTTTAACAGAATATTTTCCACATCCTCACCGACATATCCGGCCTCAGTCAGCGCTGTCGCATCTGCGATCGCAAACGGAACATTGAGCACTTTGGCCAGTGTCTGCGCCAGAAATGTCTTTCCGGAACCGGTTGGTCCCAGCATAATGATGTTGCTTTTCTGAATCTCCACATCCCCGACAGTCGGCTCAGACAGAACACGCTTATAATGATTATATACTGCAACAGAAAGTACCTTCTTGGCATCCTCCTGTCCCACGACATATTCGTCCAGGAATTCTTTCATCTGCTTTGGTTTTAACAGATTAATATCCCCGTCACTGTCTGCAAACTCCCCTTCGAGAAGCTCTTCCTCCAGGATCTCAGAACACAGATCAATACAGTTGTCGCAGATATACACGCCATTGCCGGCGATCAGCTTACGCACCTGATCCTGTGTCTTACCACAGAAGGAACATTTTAATTTAATCTCTTCTTTCTTACCTGCCATACTACTCCATTCCTTATTTATTCTTAATCTCTGGCAGAGATCACATGGTCGATGAGTCCATATTCCATCGCTTCCTGTGCGGTCAGATAATTGTCTCTCTCTGTATCCGCCTGGATCACGTCAAATGGCTTTCCGGTATTCTCAGCCATGATGCGGTTCAATTTCTCTCTGGTCTTCAAAATATGATCTGCCACAATACGTATCTCTGTCTCCTGGCCTCTGGCTCCGCCGGATGGCTGATGGATCATGATCTCCGCATTTGGCATAGCATATCTCTTGCCTTTTGCTCCGCCGGACAGCAGGAATGCTCCCATGCTGGCAGCCATTCCCATACAATAGGTTGCCACATCACATTTGATGTAATTCATCGTGTCGTAAATTGCCAGTCCGGCGGTCACAGAACCTCCCGGGCTGTTGATGTACAGACTGATATCCTTGGTCGTGTCCTGGGACTCCAGGAACAGAAGCTGGGATACGATCAGTCCGGCCACATCGTCATTTACCTCATTGTTTAAGAATACGATACGTTCCTGTAACAGGCGGGAATAGATATCATAGGATCGTTCCCCTCCGCTTGTTTTCTCGATGACATACGGAATCGTATAAGACATATAGCATAACCTCCTCTTCAAAAAACCAGCCTGACAGGAAAATCCACCTGTCAGGCTGGCACAAATCAAAAATTATTTCTCAACTGCCGCATCTACGACAAAGTCTACTGCCTTCTGAACAGCCAGATCTAAAGCAATCTGCTCCTTATATTCATCATTGATCATCTCTTTGAGCTTATCAACTTCCATCTTGTATGCATCTGCCATCTTAACAAGCTCAGCCTCGATCTCTTCCTCGGTAGCCTTGATATCCTCTGCTGCAACAACTGCCTCAAGAACTAACTGGTTCTTGATACGTGTCTCAGCCTGTGGCTTCATCTCGTCAAGCATCTTGTCGATGGTCATGCCGGTAAACTGCATGTACTGGTCCATGGACAGCCCCTGTGACTGCATCTGCTGTGCAAAGTTATTGACCAGCTGACGCGCCTGCTCCTCGATCATCTGTGCAGGGATCTCCATCGCAGCGTCCTCTGCGATCTTGGAAACAACTGCCTCTTCCTTCTCGCGCTTCAGCGCAGCTTCCTTGTTCTCTAACAGTTTCTTCTTGACATCTTCCTTGTACTCATCTACGGTCTCGCAGTCAGATACATCCTGCGCGAACTCATCATCAAGCTCCGGAAGTTCTTTCTTCTTGATCTCCTTGATCACTACCTTAAAGGTCGCCGGCTTTCCTGCCAGATCCTCTGCCTGATACTGCTCAGGGAATGTTACATTGACCTCAACCTCATCGCCGGTGTTCTTTCCGATCAGCTGCTCCTCAAAGTTGTCAATGAAGGAGTGAGATCCGATCGTCAGTGGATGATCGGTACCCTTGCCGCCCTCAAATGCAACACCGTCTACAAATCCCTCAAAGTCGATGGTTGCGATATCGCCATCCTCGATGGCTCTGTCCTCAACGACAACGGTTCTTGCATTGCTCTCGCGCACGCGGTCGATCTCAGCGTTCACTTCATCCTCAGTAACCTCAGCGTTCTTCTTCTCTACCTCTACGCCCTTGTACTGTCCCAGAGTAACCTCCGGCTTTACAGCAACCAGTGCTGTGAAGATAAATGGTTTGCCGTCTTCAATCTGAACAACATCGATCTCAGGTCTTGCCACGATCTCCAGGCCGCTCTCCTTCGCTGCATCCGGATATGCAGTCTGGATCAGCTCATTGGCTGCATCCTCATAAAAAATACCGGTGCCGTACATTTTCTCGATCATCTTGCGAGGTGCCTTTCCTTTACGGAAACCTGGAAGAGAGATCTTTGATTTATTCTTCTGGTATGCCTTCTCGATGGCCTTTGCAAAATCCTCTGCACTTGCCTCGATGGTTAACTTCGCCATACTCTTCTCTAACTTTTCTACCTGTACACTCATTTTATAATATCCTCCTTAAAAATACACAGGAATCCCCTGCAAATCACCATTTCATACTATATCATGAACATTTGCCTATCTGCAAGTGTTTTTGAGAATTTCTTTTTCGGTTATTCCTGTTTTCTTCTCAACTGTCTCCAGTCATCCTATTCTGTGACATGCCCTTTGTCATGAAGGACCTGTACGATCCGGTCCACATACTTCTCACAGAGTTCCTCAGTCTCCGCCTCAACCATTACACGGATCACCGGTTCTGTTCCGCTCTCACGAAGAAGCAGTCTGCCGTCTTCGCCGAGTTCCTTCTCTACCTGTTCTGCCGCTGCGATCACATCAGGATCCTGACGGGCTGCCGGTTTGTTGGCCACGCGGACGTTCTTTAACAACTGTGGATAGATCCGCAGTCCCTCGCGCAGTTTGGACAGTTTCTCCTTCTTTTCCAGCATTACTTCCATCAGCATCAGCGAAGTCAGCACACCGTCACCGGTCACTGCATACTTGCTGAAGATGATGTGTCCGGACTGCTCTCCTCCCAGAGAATACCCGTATTCCATCATATTGGCATTGACATACTTATCACCTACCGAGGTCTTCTCATAGGAAATTCCCACTTTATCAAATGCCTTGTAAAGTCCCATGTTAGACATGACCGTGGTCACTACGGTATCATGGTTCAGCTCGCCCTTTTCTTTCAGATAACAGCCACACAGGTACAGGATCGCATCTCCATCGATCACCTGTCCCTGTTCATCCACCGCCAGACAGCGGTCGGCATCTCCATCGTAGGCAAATCCCACATCAAGCTGGTTTTCCACCACAAATTTCTGGAGATTCTCAATATGTGTGGAACCGCAGTCCGCATTGATATTGGTTCCGTCCGGATTCATTCCGATCGCATAGGTCTTCGCACCCAGCGCATCAAACACACCCTTGGCCACAGAATAAGAAGAACCGTTGGCACAGTCCAGACCCACCTTGACATTTTTAAAGGAGCGGGTTGCAAGGCTCATCAGATACCCAATATAGCGGTGCCTTCCGATCGCATAATCCACCGTACATCCGATGGCCTCTCTGGTAGCCATCGGGATCGTATCCTGAGGACTGTCAATGTAAGTCTCAATCTTCTCCTCGATCTCAGCAGACAACTTATGCCCATTGCCATCGATCACCTTGAGTCCATTGTCATAGTAAGGATTATGGCTGGCAGAGATCATGATACCACAGTCAAACTGCTCCGTGCGCACCACATAAGACACACTCGGAGTCGGTGTGACATGCAGCAGATAGACATCTGCTCCGCTGGCTGTCAGACCGGCGGACAAGGCGTCCTCAAACATATAGCTGGAACGTCTCGTATCCTTTCCAATAATAATCCGTGCTTTGTGATCCTCGTGATCCTGACCGTAATACCAGCCCAGGAAACGTCCCACCTTGTAGGCATGCACTACATTCAATCCCACATTAGCCTCTCCGCGGAAGCCATCTGTCCCAAAATATTTCATACTGATTTTCATTCCTTTCTCATGATTACTTATATAATACTTACCGAATATATGCTAACTGATGTTTATGTCGACTTACGTATCTTACATCATACCATAACCGGTCTGTGAATTCAACGCAGGGATTTTCCGACTGGCCGGCCCGCTGCGCACGCAAAAAAGGGCAAAACCAGAGTTTTGCCACAAATGCTAAAATAACATATCTATGAATTGCGTAAACGAATCCGCGACCTTGTATGTTACAGAATCAAATCCTCATTAGCGGATAACCTTTCATCCCTTTATGCAAGATCCCCATAGAAACGACTCCTTCCTGTTTAATTTTCAAATAACCATCCTACTTTCTTGCAACAAGGTGTGCACGGAACCCTTTCTGCTTCTCCATGGTCATCACCTGAAAACCGGCCTTTTCTGCCATGGCAATAAATTCAGATGTTTTACATATCTTCACATCTCCATGTCCAACCAGGTTGGCCAGAGGCATTTCCACATGGTTCATCAGCCAGACCACAAAATCTGATGATGTGTAATCGCGCACCACCAGACGGCCGCCTTTTCTCAGGACACGATACGCACTGTCAAAAAACGCCTGTGGATTCGGATAGTGATGAAAACTGTTTGAACAGATAACCGCGTCAAAAGAATTCTCTTCAAAAGGAAGATTCTCACTGTCCCCTACAACAAACTCTGTATTGGAAAGGTTCTTATCCTGCGCCACCTGAATCATCCCCGGCGTAAGGTCAAGTCCCACATAATGTTTATCCGGATATTTCTCATGGAGCAGCTGAATCATTGGCCCTGTTCCACACCCACAGTCCAGCACATCATGAAATTCTTCTTTTTCCAGCTCTGCCAGAATCGGCGGATAATCCTCTTTGCACATTTCATATATTCCGGCATGACCACTGTCATACACTTTCGCTGCCTGCGTAAATTCCTTGATAGAAAGTTGTTTATATTGTTCCGGTGTCATAGTACTTCTCCCTTCATATAGCACATTAGTTAGTCATCGCTAACCACCATACCATAAAGTCCGGGAATAGTCAAAATGCCTATTATGTACAAATCCGAAATCTGTATACAACTCAACCCCCATATCAGACGCCGTGATCTGTATCACTCCGCACCCATATTCCCTGGCCTCATTTACATATCCATTCTTAGGGTCACGAGGGGTTTCATCCAAAAGTCTTTCATCTGCCGGCTCCATACCAATCGCAAGTGCCGGCAACTCCTCCTTATAGATTAGTTTTCCGTTTATCGTTCATATAAGATTCTCTGTTTGGTATGTACGCAAAAAGAGACCTCTATTGCACAACAAACGTACAATAAAAGTCTCGTTCCATTTCGAAACAAATAACATCTTAAAATTATAGTTTCCTCTTCCGTGACCTGATAAGACATAGTTAATAGCTACTCCTCTAATTTGCGAATGGCATCTATGGTATTTTTATACTCATCTTGTACCTTCCCATACACGGCCTCGTATCCGTTGAGATCACTTCCCCGCAGCTTCTCCGTCAGTTCCGCACTGACTTTATACAGCCTGTCAAAGCCGAGATTCAGGCAAATCCCCTTTAGTGTATGCGCTGCGCGAAAAGCTTCTTCCGCGTTCTGCTCCTGTATAGCCTTTTCCAGATTTAAATAACTGGGGTCATCCAGAAATTTTAAGACAAATCTCTTAACCAGTCCTTCACTGCCAATTCTTCCTATGACTCCTTCGTAATCGGATTCCATGCTTTCATAACACTCTTTTACTGTCATTGTTCTACGCTTCCTCTCCAATTCATAAATATACCTGCTCACAGTACGGATATACATATGATTTAATCCCCTGATCCTGAAACATTTTCACTCCTGAAGAAATTCTCCTTCTGACTATTATCCAGTAATTTATGAATTACTTTTATCAGCAATTCCACATCAACAGGCTTGGCAATATGCTCATTCATTCCTGCCTCTTTCGCTTTCAGCCTGTCCTCCGTGAACGCATTTGCTGTCATGGCAATAATTGGTATTGTCTTTGCATCCGCTCTGTCCATCGACCTGATCATTTTTGTGGCTTCATAACCATTCATGACCGGCATCATTATGTCCATAAGAATGGCATCAAATCCACCCGGTTCACTCTGTTTAAATAGCTCAACAGCTTCCTGACCATTCCATGCTTTTGTCACGTTGGTGCCTCCATTCCGAAGCACAAATTCAGCGATTTCCATATTCAGCTCATTATCTTCCGCCAGAAGAACATGCAGTCCCTTTATTGATTTTTCTGATACCTCTTTCTGTTCTTCACGTCTATCCGCTTCCATATCTATTTTGAATGGAACCCGGATCACAAAGGTAGTTCCGGTGCCTTCTTCACTTTCAAAGGAAATGCTTCCTCCCATTTTTTCGACCAGATTCTTTGCAATCGGCATTCCCAGGCCTGTTCCGGCAAATTTTGTGCGGCTTCCTGTGTGTTCCTGTGCAAATGGATCAAACACACATTTCTGGAACTCTTCACTCATTCCGATCCCAGTGTCACGGCAGACAAATTCCATTGTCGTCATTTCCGGCTGTTCGGATGGAATTTCCATGCAGCTGACATAGATATGTCCGTTTTCTCTGTTATATTTCACCGCATTCGACAGGATATTCATCATCACACGTTTCACATACCCCGGGCTTCCAATAAAATCCCGGTGTGTGATTTCTTTTTTCTCCCACACAATCCTGATATTCTGTTCTGCAGCCATCTGCTCGATTACAACAAATACTTCTCTGGAGATACTGCTCAGATTAAATGGAATCTCTTCCAGAACAATTTCACCTGACTCAAGCTTACTCATGTCCAGAACATCATTTACCAGTTCCAGCAACAGATTAGATGCCTCTTTAACCTTTCTTCTGCATTCCGTCTGTTTCTCCATATCATCTGCATAGTGGTCTGCCATGTTGACAAAACCGCAGATCCCATTGATCGGAGTCCGTATATCATGACTCATTCGCTGAAGGAACTCCGTTTTTGCCTCATTGGCGGATTCTGCCTTTTTGGCAGCGATCAGAAGTTCTGCCTTATATTTTTCATCTTTTTCCTGTTCTATTTTCTGATGAATCTGATTCGTCCTGTATGCCCAGAGCCAAAATATACTGAACATCAGGAAATAAAGAAAAACAACACCCGCTACACTTAATGGAAGGTTATGAAACACCTCTGTATCCGGCACATACGCATAAATATAATAATCTCGCTGCTTCAGCATGATTCCGTAACATCCGGTTCCTTCACTCTTCAAATGATGAATGTGCCGACTGTCTGTATGCTTTTTCATTTCCTGAATGACCTCGTTGCCGATTGTATTCTGCCCCAGAAGTTTCTCATCGTTACTGGCAACAACTACTCCATCGTCTGCAATAATAATCGTTCCATCATTCTGGACACTATAGCCGTTTAGAAGGCCCTGTATCGTCAGGGTATAATTTCTGGCAAATTCAGGAGATGTGTAATAGTAGATTGCCACAATACCCGGTGCATC